>NZ_JBIWKU010000005.1:0-461108 GCF_044765825.1 Streptomyces flaveolus
AAGGAACGGACGCTTCCTTTGTACTCACCCTCTCGGGCTTTCCTCCGGGCGCTTCCCTTCGGTCTTGCGTTTCCGACTCTATCAGACCGTTTTTCGATCCGATTTCCTCGGTGCTTTCCAGGTTCTCGCTTTCGCGTTTCCCTTTCCGGCGGTTCCGACTCTATCAGATCCTTTCGGGCTCTGATTCCCCGTCAGAGGGGGTTGTCTTCCCGGCTGTTGGGCCGTTCCGACGAGTGAGACTCTAGCGGATTCCCGACTCCCGAGCTAATCGGGGGCCGCGTTCTTTCGAACGTGGATTCCTCATTCCGCGAATACGCGTGCCAATGACACGACGACGCCGACAGCGCGACTGTTCGTCGAGGAGTGGTTGGTACTTGCGGAATCGCTGTCCGGGGACCGACCGGAGTCGGCGCTCACGTCGGACAACTCGGAGAACAGTACGGATGGGGGCATGCCGTGTCAACTCCATGGCGAGGCGGCTGCCCGACGCGTAGCGTGGGCGGCGTGATGACGCGTACGTGCAACCAGTTCTGGTGGGCCGCCTGACGGCGGCCGCGCTCACGTACGCACTCGACGGCCGCCGCTTCGGCGGCCGTTCTCGTATCTCCCTCCAGGAGGGGCGGCCGGCGGGTGGCGGCGGCCCTGACCAGGAGGTGGAGAAATGACGCGGGTCTTCAGTGGGGTCAAGCCGACCGGGCATCTGACGCTGGGGAACTACCTGGGAGCCATGCGGCAATGGGCCGCGGAGGATCAGCATCGGTCCGACGCGCTGTTCTGCGTCGTCGATCTGCACGCGCTGACCGTCGACCACGATCCGGCACGGGTGCGCCGGCTGAGCAGGCAGGCGGCGTCGCTGCTGCTGGCGGCGGGGCTGGATCCGGAGTTGTGCACCGTGTTCGTCCAGAGTCATGTGGACGAACACGCACGGCTGTCGTACGTACTGGAGTGCGTGGCCACGGACGGTGAGATGCGCCGGATGATCCAGTACAAGGAGAAGGCCGCGCGGGAGAGGGAGCGGGGCGGGAGTGTGCGGCTGTCGCTGCTGACCTATCCCGTGCTGATGGCGGCCGACATCCTGGCCTACGGGACGGACGAGGTGCCGGTCGGGCACGACCAGACGCAGCACGTGGAGCTGGCCCGGGATCTCGCGGTGCGGTTCAACCAGCGGTACGGGCACACGTTCGTGGTGCCCAGGGCCACGAATCCGGCGGTGGCGGCTCGGGTGATGAACCTTCAGGAGCCGGCGTCGAAGATGGGGAAGAGCGACGACGTCGGGCCGGGGATCGTCTATGTGCTGGACGAGCCGGACGTGGTGCGGAAGAAGGTCGTGCGGGCCGTGACCGACAGCGGGCGTGAGGTCGTGTATGACCGGGAGGCGCGGCCGGGGCTCGCGAACCTGCTGGAGATCCTCGCCGCGTGCACGGGCGGGGAGCCGGCGGAGCTGGCGGAGGCGTACGACTCGTACGGCGCGCTGAAGAAGGACGTCGCGGAGGCCGTGGTGGAGGTGTTGCGGCCGTTGCGGAAGCGGCACCAGGAGCTGTGCGCGGATCCCGGATACGTGGAGGGCGTGCTGCGGGACGGCGCGGAGAAGGCGCGGGCGATGGCCCGGCCGACCGTGGATGCCGCTTATCGCGCGATCGGGCTGTTGCCTCCCATGGCGGACACCGTGGTGAACGCGGCCCGGTAGGCGCGGGGGCTGGTGGCGAGGCGCGATGCGAAGTGCTGGCGCATCGTGACCTCGCTGCCGAAGCCGGCCCGGCGGGCGATCTCGGGCATGGGGAGGTCGGTGCGCTCCAGGAGTTTCTGGGCGGCGGCGATGCGCTGGTCGAGGAGCCAGCGCAGCGGGGTGGTGCCGGTGGCCGCGGTGAAGTGGCGGGCGAAGGAGCGGGGGGACATGCCGGCGCGGGTGGCCAGGTCGGCGACGGTCAGGGGTTCGTGGAGGTGGCGCAGGGCGTGCTCGCGGACGGCGGCGAGGGCGTCGGCGTCCCGGTCGGTGCGTGGGGTGGGGTGCTCGATGAACTGGGCCTGGGTGCCGGTGCGGAAGGGGGCGGTGACCATCGAGCGGGCGATGGTGGCGGCGGCCTCGGCGCCGTGGGCCAGGCGGACCAGGTGGAGGCAGAGGTCGATGCCGGCCGCGGTGCCGGCCGCGGTCCAGAGGTTGTCGTCCTCGATGAACAGGGCGTCGGGGACGACGGTGACGCGGGGGTGGTGGGTGCGCAGGAGGTCGATCAGCCGCCAGTGGGTGATGGCGCGGCGGCCGTCGAGCAGGCCCGCCTGGGCGAGGGTGAACGCGCCGCCGCACAGGGCGGCGACGGTGGTGCCGCGGGCGTGGGTGCGGCGGAGGGCGTCGAGGACCGGGGCGGGGGCCGGGGTGAGGTGGTCGTCGAGGCCGGGGACCACGACGAGGTCGGCGTGGTCCAGCCAGTCGAGGGGCCGGTCGGGGTGGAGGGCGAGGCCGCCGCGCATCGGGACTGCGGTGGTGCCGTCGGCGGCGACTCGGCGCAGGTCGAAGGCGGGGGCGCCGCGGTCGGTGCGGTCGGTGCCCCAGACCTCGGTGATGACGGAGACGTCGAAGGCCCGGATGCCGGGGAAGGCGACGAGGGCGACGCGGTAAGGGGCCTGGACGATGGCCTGCACTGCCATGGGTGGCAGTAAACCATCGATCGCTGACTTCTGTACCTCTGGGGAGCGTGGCCGTCCGGCGGCACGATCGTGGGCATGGACATCGCAGAGAACGCAGCGCTGGTGGTCGTGGACGTGCAGAAGGGCTTCGAGGAGCTCGACTTCTGGGGGACGCGCAACAACCCGGCGGCGGACGACAACATCGCCGCCCTCATCGACGTATGGCAGTCGACCGGGCGGCCGGTCGTCTTCGTGCGGCACGATTCGGCCAAGCCGGGGTCGCCGTTGCGGACGGGGTACGAGGGCAACGACTTCAAGGAGTACGTGGAGAGGCGGCGCGGGAAGGGGAGCGGGGCCGAGCTGTTGATCACGAAGACCGTGAACTCGGCCTTCCTCGGGACGCCGGACCTGGGGGCGTGGCTCCGGGAGCAGGGGATCGACCAGGTGGTGCTGGCCGGGATCCAGACGAACATGTGCGTCGAGACGACGGCCCGGATGGGCGGGAACCTCGGGTACGACGTGCTGGTCGCGTTCGACGCGACGTACACCTTCGGCCTGGAGGGGCCCTTCGGCTGGCGGCAGAGCGCGGACGAGCTGGCGCGCGCGTCGGCGGTGTCGCTGCACGGGGGCGGGTTCGCGCGGGTGGTGACCACGGGGGACGTGGTGGCCGCGGCGGAGTGACACGGCCGGGCCGGTGGGTGCCCGGCCGGCGCGCCGAGGCGCCGGCCGGGCAGTCGGTCAGGCCCCGAGCACTTCGGACAGTTGCTGGGGCGAGGCCACGGCGCCGGACCAGACCCGGACGTCCTTGACGCGGGCCGGCACGTGGTTCGTCCAGGCGGTGCCGTCCGTGACGGCTCCCACGGTGAACGGACCCGAGCCGACGGGGTCGGGGATGAGGCGCGGGGTGCCGTTCGGGTTGGTTCCGATGTAGAGCGCTATGGTCCCCGCCTGTGCGTCGTATACACCGGTCAGCCGTACGGGTTCGTCCGTGCGGGCAGGTTCGTCGGAGGTGCTCGCGACGTACGTGCCGTCGGCGTCCAGGCGGCCGAAGCGCCAGGACCCTACGGGAACCAGCTTCTCCTCGAGGGCGTCCGGATCCCAGGTCGTCACCATGCCTCTGGCTTCGTACCACAGCCCCAAGGTGGAGCCGTCGGCCGCGCGCCAGCCGAGGACGTGACCGACACGGCCCTTGGGCCAGGACGCGACCGCGGAGCCGTCCAGCGTGACGTCCGTGCTCACCGTGAACGAGCCGGTGCCGTCCACCAGTGGCCCGTCCGCCACCGCCGCGGCGTTCACGCCGTCCAGCGTGAGCGTGCGGCCGTCCAGGGCCGCGCCGCCGGACAGCGTCAACCGGGGGCCGTAACCCGACACCGTGTCGGTGAGTGCGGTGCCGCTCTCCCCGTCGGCGGACCAGTCGGCCACCAGTTCCACGGCGTTGCGTCCGCCGTTGGGGATCCGGGCCTCGGCGGCGATTTCGCTGTCGGTGAGGGGTCTACGCCAGACCGCGACCTCGTCGAGGGAGCCGTCGAAATAGTCGCCGTACTCCTCGGGCGAGCCGTCCAGCAGTGACCGGCCGAACTGCAGCGGTCCGTCGGCCGCGCCCACGCCGGGCGCGGTGCCCGTGGCGCGCAGTCGGCCGTTGACGTACAGCCGGGTCCGGTCGGCGGATGCGTCGTAGACAGCGGCGAGATGGGTCCACACGCCGGGTGTCGCCTGGCGGTCGGCCGCCAGAGTCAGGTGGTCGGCACCGGCGGGCAGGGACGGCCGGAACGTCCAGGTGCTCCGGGTCGCGTCGTAGGACAGACGGAAGCCGCCGTCCTGAGCCAGCACCGTCCGGTCGGTGGCATCCAGCGTGTCGGGACGCACCCAGGCCGAGAGGGTGTAGGAGCCGCGGGTGTCCAGCACCGGACCGCTCGTCGCCGCGTACCCGCCGCTGCCGTCTAGGGTCAGCCCTCGGTCCGTGACCGGTTCCGGCAGCGGTACTTCGTAGTCGTCGTGGGTCTGCACGCCACGCCGCCCGCGGTCGTCGCGGGTCGCGCCGCCCGAGAGCGTCGCGTCGTTGCGCGTCGTGCCCTCGGCGGTTGCGGAGTCGCGCGCCGGACCACTCGCCTCGTCGAAGCGCCAGCGGCCGAGGGGGGTCTCACCTCGTGCGACCAGGAACTCCGCCTGGGCGGCGGCGCCGGCCCGGCCGACCTCGTCGATGGCCTGCACTTCGAGACGGTAGAGCCCGCCCTGCTGAGGGACGTGGGTGACCGTGGCGGTCTCACCGGTCACCGACGACCAGGTGGCCTCCGAGGAGAGGTGGTACCGGTAGGCGACGATGTCCGTGTCGGCCGGGTTCGGCGCGAACGTGAACGTCGCCGGCACGCCCGGTGCGCCGGCCGCCTGGCACACGGTCGTGCACGACGTGTACGGAGCGGCCAGCCTGATCCGGGGAGGCAGCGGCGCCGTGGTGTCGGCTTCGGGGCCCTCGCCGTGCCGGGACGCCCGGTTCAGCGCCGCCTTGGCCCGTTCGTTCGGGTGGGACGACGGCGGGCCGTCCGGAGCGGCGGGCAGCGCATGGGCCGTCGTCGCGGGCAACGACAGAGCGGCTGCCGCCATGGCGAGCGTGGCGGCTGCGGTGCCGGCCCTCCGCCTTCGTCTCCGGTCCCGTCCGTCCCCGTCGGTTCGTCCCCACCCCAGCGTCACGGAATGCTCCCTCTTCCTTCACGATCTTGACATGTGCACGGATTCAATCTCCGTGTTCACGCAGCGTCAAGGCGATTCGGGAGCTTGGGGAGCGCCGCCGGGCCGGGCGTCCGGTCGGTGGAGGGTCAGTCCTTGGTGCCGGAGGCCAGTTCGCGGCTGCGGTCGCGGGCGGCTTCCAGGGCGGCGATCAGGGCCGCCCGGACGCCGTGGTTCTCGAGTTCGCGGATGGCGTTGATGGTGGTGCCGGCGGGGGACGTGACGTTCTCGCGGAGCTTGACCGGGTGTTCGCCGCTGTCGCGGAGCATCTTCGCGGCGCCGATCGCGGACTGGACGATCAGGTCGTGGGCCTTGTCCCGGGGCAGGCCCAGGAGGATGCCGGCGTCGGTCATGGCCTCGACCAGGTAGAAGAAGTAGGCCGGGCCCGAGCCGGAGAGGGCGGTGCAGGCGTCCTGCTGGTTCTCGGGGACGCGGAGGGTCTTGCCGACGGCGCCGAAGATCTCCTCGGCGTGCGCGAGGTGGGCGGCGGTGGCGTGGGTGCCGGCGGAGATGACGGACATGGCCTCGTCCACGAGGGCGGGGGTGTTCGTCATGACGCGGACCACCGGGGTGCCGGCGGCGAGGCGGTCCTCGAAGAAGGAGGTCGGGATGCCCGCGGCGCCGCTGATGACCAGGCGGTCGGCGGGGATGTGCGGGGCGAGTTCGTCGAGGAGGGTGCCCATGTCCTGCGGCTTGACCGTGAGGATCAGGGTGTCGGCCGTCTTGGCGGCCTCGGCGTTGGTGACCGGGGTGACTCCGTAGCGGGTGCGGAGTTCGTCGGCCCGTTCCGGGCGGCGGGCGGTGACCAGGAGGTCGGCGGGTGCCCAGCCGGCTCCGATCATTCCGCTGAGCAGGGCTTCGCCGATCTTGCCGGTGCCGAGGACTGCGACTTTCTGGGTCATGGGTTTCGGTGCCCTCCGGTGCCCTGTCTGGGGTGTGTCGTCCGTCGTCGTCATCCTCGCACTCGCGGGGGCGGCTGGGGTGTGGCGTCCAGTCCGCGGGACGCCGGGGCTGCCGCCCCCCAGGCCCCCGCTTTCGGCCTGGACGGCCTCGGATCCACACGCCGGACGGGCTGACTATGCCGTGCGGCGCTTCAAAGTCGCCGCGCCCAGGGCCAGGACCAGGAGGGCGCAGCCCGCCACGATCAGGGCGTCCCGTACGAAGGTGGCCGTCATGTCGGTGTGGCGCAGGACCTCGTTCATGCCGTCGACCGCGTAGGACATCGGCAGGACGTCGGAGACGGCCTCCAGGGCGGGGTGCATGCGGTCGCGCGGGGTGAAGAGGCCGCAGAGGAGGAGCTGGGGGAAGATCACTGCCGGCATGAACTGGACCGCCTGGAATTCCGAGGCCGCGAAGGCCGAGACGAAGAGGCCGAGTGCGGTGCCCAGGAGGGCGTCGAGCAGGGCGACCAGGAGAAGGAGCCAGGGGCTGCCGGTCACGTCGAGGCCGAGGAACCAGACCGCCAGGCCCGTCGCCAGGGCCGACTGGACGATCGCGAGGGCGCCGAAGGCGAGGGCGTAGCCGGCGATGAGGTCGCCCTTGCCCAAGGGCATGGCGAGGAGCCGTTCGAGGGTGCCCGAGGTGCGCTCGCGCAGGGTCGCGATGGACGTGACCAGGAACATCGTGATCAGCGGGAAGATCCCGAGCAGGGAGGCGCCGATGTTGTCGAAGGTGCGCGGGCTGCCGTCGAAGACGTAGCGCAGCAGGAACAGCATCAGGCAGGGGATCAGGAGCAGCAGCGCGATCGTGCGCGGGTCGTGGGCGAGTTGGCGCAGGACGCGGGCCGCGGTGGCGGTGGTGCGGGAGAGGTTGAGGGCGCCGGCGGGGGCGGGGTGGAGGGTGGTCCCTGTGGTGCGGGTGCTGGGAGTGGTGGTGGTCATCGCGTGGTCTCCTTCGTGCGGGCTGCCGCCGTGGCCTCGTCCACCAGGTGCAGGAAGGCCTCCTCGACCGTCTCGGCGTCCGTGCGGGTGCGCAGGGCGTCGGGGGTGTCGTCGGCGAGGAGCGTGCCCTCGCGCATCAGGAGGAGGCGGTGGCAGCGCTCGGCCTCGTCCATGACGTGCGAGGAGACGAGGAGGGTGGCGCCGCGGTCGGCGGCGAGCGAGTGGAACAGGGTCCACAGGTCGCGGCGGAGTACGGGGTCGAGGCCGACCGTCGGTTCGTCGAGGACCAGGAGTTCCGGGGCGCCGAGAAGGGCGACGGCGAGGGAGACGCGGCTGCGCTGGCCGCCGGAGAGGTTGCCGGCCAGGGCGTCGGTGTGGGTGGTGAGGTCGACGTCGGCGATGGCCCGGGTGACGGTCTCGCGGCGGCGGTCGGAGGAGGCGCGGCCGGGGTCGAGGATCGCGGCGAAGTAGTCGAGGTTCTGGCGGACGGTGAGGTCGTCGAAGACGGACGGGGCCTGGGTGACGTAGCCGATGCGGGTGCGCAGGTTGGGGTGGCCGGCGGGGCGGCCGAGGACGTCCAGGGTGCCGGTGACCTTGGCCTGGGTGCCGGCGATCGCCCGCATGAGGGTGGACTTGCCGCAGCCGGAGGGGCCGAGGAGGCCGGTGATCTGGCCGCGCGGGACGGTGAAGCCGAGGCCGCGCAGGACGGTGCGGGAGCCGCGCGCGACGGTGAGGTTCTCGGCGTGGACGGCGGGGGTGGCGGGGGTGGTTCCCCCGTCGGGGGCGGCGGCGTCGACGGCTGTCGTCCGGTCGCCGGGAGGGTGGGGCGAGTAATTCATCATGTGATGAATACTGCTCCCGCCCTCCCGTCGCGTCAAGCAGTCGCGGGAGTCCTGGCGAGCAGCAGGATCACGTCGTACGTCTCCTCGACGATCCCGTCCGGGAAGACGGCCAGGAGGTGCTCCCGCTCCTCGGCCAGGAAGGCCGCGCTGCGTTCCTCGCCGTGGATCAGGAAGACCGAGTGGCTGGCGAGGTTGGCCAGGTGTGTGTCCAGCGGGACGCGACGGCTCCAGCGGATCGTGCGGCGGGTGAAGGCCAGGCGGCCGGAGGGGTCGGCGACGCGGGCGTTGACGTCCCGTTTCTCGGCGGAGACGTTCAGGCCGAACCGCCGCTCCGTGCGTGCGGCCGCCTCGGCCGTCCACGGCACGTCGAGGGCGTCGGTGTTCCACCACAGGGCCAGCGCCCCGCCCGGACGCAGCACGCGCAGCGCCTCCGGGACCGACCGGACGGGGTCGGTCCAGTGCCAGGCCTGGGCGTAGGTGAGGAGGTCGAGGCGGTGGTCGGCGAGGGGGAGGGCGTTGCCGTTGCCGCGGATCATCGGCACATCGGGAAGGCCCCGGCGGAACTGGGCCGCCATGCCCTCACCGGGCTCGACGGCGATGACGTCGGCGCCGCGTTCGCGCAGGCGGGCGGTGGCGATGCCCGTACCGGCGCCGATGTCCGCGACGCGGGAGCCGGCCAGGGGTCGGCCGGACAGCTCCTCGATCGCCTCGAAGAGGGCGGGCGGGTAGGAGGGGCGGTTGGCGGCGTACTGGGCCGCTGCCGCGTTGAAGGAGTGGGCGCGGGCGGAGTGGCCGGCCGGCGAGTCGGCCCTCGGTGTCGTCATACGGCCATGGTGGCCGGGTGACCGCGGGGCGCGGGGGGCTTTCCGTGGGGAGCGTGCCGGCCGGGCCCGGTGCGTGGAGTCGGCAGGCCGGCGGCCCGTTCCGCGGAGGGTCTCGTCTTGGGGCGCACGGTCACCCGCGCCGCGGTCGGGCCGCGGATCGTGGCGGTCCGTGGCCGGGACGTCTCTCGGCCGAGCAGGTGACCGCCGCTGTCGACACCCGTGACGTACGAGGCGTTGCCGGCCTTGGCGATGTCCTCGGGGCGGCCGACGTGGCGCCCCGGTGACCCGGGCCAACCGCAGCCGGCGTGTGGCACCCGGAGGGGACCATGGCGCGGGCTAGGAGCGGCGGCGCTTCTTCGACGGGTTGCGGGAGCGGCGGGTGGTGCGCTTCTCGTACTCCTCGCGGGCCGCGTCGTACTCGGTGCGGTGGAGTGCCTCGCCCGGGGCCTCGGTGAAGGTGCGGAAGAAGTAGGCGAGGAGCGTGCCGACGAAGCCGATGGTGAGCAGGCCGCGCAGGGAGGACTGGCGGTCGGGGTCGGGGCGGCTGCTGAAGCCGGACCAGGTGTGCCGGAAGGCCAGGGCGCTGCAGACCGCGAACATCACGACCATCAGCAGCGACACGAAGCCGCCGATGTCGGCGATCTGGAGGCCCTCGTAGGCGATGCGCAGGACGAAGCAGGCGGCAGCCGCCACGGCGAGGGAGCCGACGGCCAGGCCGGCCCGGCGGGCGGCGTAGCCGTGGTCGTGGTTCACCCAGGTCGTGCCGAAGAACCTGAGGGGTTCGGGGCGAGGGCCCGCGGGGGTGTCCGGGATGCCGTTCGTGCCGTTCTCTGCGCTCACGGAACGATTATGGCGCCGGACGTGCCGCGGGCCCCCGGGTGGGCTCAGGAGCAGCGGGACGCGACGTAGCCGTCGCTGCCGGTGCGCACGTACGTGTCGGAGACGTATCCGTTGCCGATGTTGTCCCAGATGCCGCTGGTGCCGTACGGGCCCGTCACCGTCGTCCCCGGCGTCTGGCAGTGGATCGCGACGCGGGCTCCCTCCGACAGGACCCGCACGATGCCGTAGCCGGTGCCGGGGCCGCTGCGGACGTTGAGACGGACGCCCGGGGCGACCGGGTAGGACGAGACGGCCGCCGCGGTCGCCGTCGTCGTGACGGCTTCCGTGCCGCCGTCGGTGTGTTCCAGCTGGCCGACATGGTCGACAGTCATGTGTTCTCCCCCGTGGGACCCCGCGTGTGCCGTGGGGTCCCGTCGATTCCGCTGTGACGAGCTGTCCGGAACAGGCCGCCACACACGAGTTCGCGACTCGCACGCGGAGGCTAGCAAGCCGCCTCGGCCCCGTACGAGTCATCGACTAGGCTCCGAGCGTCGCGCGCGCAGAGGAACAGCACGGGGGTGGTCCCATGGCGCCACGGGAGTACGACGGAGCGGGCGCGGAAGCGGAACGTCCGGAATATGCCGGTCACTACCGTCTGGAGTCCTGTCTGGGATCGGGCGGCATGGGCGTCGTGCACGTGGCCCGCAGCACCTCCGGGATGAAGCTGGCGGTGAAGGTCGTCCACGCCCGCTATGCCGAAGACCCCGAGTTCCGGGGGAGGTTCCGGCAGGAGGTGGCCGCGGCGCGGCGGGTGAGCGGTGCCTTCACCGCGCCGGTCGTCGACGCCGACCCAGAGGCCGGGCGGCCCTGGATGGCCACCCTGTTCATCCCCGGGCCGACCCTCTCGGAGCAGGTGAAGCGGAACGGGCCCATGGACCCCGCGCAGTTGCGCCGGCTGATGGCCGGGCTCGCCGAGGCACTGCGGGACATCCACCGGGTCGGAGTCGTGCACCGGGACCTGAAACCGAGCAACGTGCTGCTCGCCGAGGACGGTCCGAAGGTCATCGACTTCGGCATCTCCCGGCCGACGGACAGCGAACTGCGGACCGAGACCGGGAAGTTGATCGGCACGCCGCCGTTCATGGCGCCCGAGCAGTTCCGCCGGCCCCGGGAGGTGGGCCCCGCGGCCGACGTGTTCGCCCTCGGCTCGCTGATGGTGCACGCGGCGACCGGGCGCGGGCCCTTCGACTCGGACAGCCCGTACGTCGTCGCCTACCAGGTCGTGCACGACGAGCCCGACCTGACGGGCGTGCCGGAGACGCTGGCGCCGCTGGTGCTGCGGTGCCTGGCCAAAGAGCCGGAGGAGCGGCCCACACCGGACGAGCTGATGCGGGAGCTGCGGTCGGTGGCGGCGTCGTACGACACGCAGGCCTTCCTGCGGGCGCCGCGGACCGAGGAGGCGGACGGACCGGAGACGGACACCCCGGGGACGGGCACGCCGGGGACGGGCACGCCGGAGCCCCGGGCGGACGAGCCCGCCGCGCGGCCCGCACGCCGCCTCGGCCGGCGGACGGTGCTGGTCGCCGGGGTGCTCTGCCTCGCCGTGCTCGGCGGGCTCGCCTCGCTCCAGTGGTCCGGCGGCTCCGATCCGGCGCGGCAGACCGCTGTCGCGCAGGACGCATCGGGCTTCGGCGCGTGGGAGACGGAGGCGGCTCCGCGGAGCGGTGTGCCGCAGTGCTCGTACGGCGCGGGCAAGCTGATGTGCGGGCGGCCCGGGCTGGTCTTCGCCCTCGATCCGGCCGACGGCCACACCCTGTGGCGCCACGACGTCACGGAGGCGACGCGGAGCGAACCGCCGGTCCTGGCGGGCGGTCTCGTGCAGCCCGAGGTCGGCCTGATCGGTGACCTCGAGGCGCTCGACCCCGCCACCGGCGAGGTGGCGTGGCACCAGGGGATGCCCGAGTACAACGGGCTGCGGTGCGCGGGCGGCATGCTTCTGCTCACCGCCGCCGACGGGCGGGTCACCGGTGTGGACGGCGCCTCCGGCGAGACCGCCTGGTCCCGCCGGATCCCCGGGCAGGACGTGCCGTACTTCTCCGCCTTCGCCGGGGACCCGACGGCGTACGCGGCGAGCGTGTCCGCGGACGGTACCGGCACCCGGACGACCGCGGTCGACCCGGCCACGGGCGAGGTGCGGTGGGACGCCGGTCTGGAGGGGAGTCTGACGCCGGTGGGCACGGCGGAGGGCTCGGTGTACTTCCTGGCCGACGGCGAGGTCCACGGCGACGCGACCGCCGTCGTGCGTTACACGCCCGGCACCCGGCAGGTCCGCCGGGTGCGGCTGGACCTGCCGGTCGCGCAGGCGCAGGCGGGGGTGCGCGGGAACACCGTGTACCTCATGGGCGAGGGCGGCTCGCTGGTCGCCGTCGACATGGCGGCCGGGAAGCAGCGGTGGCGGCTGGAGACCGGGGTGAGCCGGGGCTCGGCGCCCGCCTCCGACGGACGGCACGTGTACGTCACCGCTCCCGACGGGCGGCTCCTCGGGGTCGACGCCCGCACGGGAAAGCTCCTCGGGCAGACCCGGCCGCGGCTCGCCGCCGACTCCGACCGGGTGCCCGCCACACTGCACGTACCGGTGCTCGCGGGCGGGCACGTCTACGCCGGTGCGCCGGACGGGACCGTGTTCGGCGTGGACGGGCGGGACCCGGCCGCCTGGTAGCCGGGCCCCCTCGGGGCCGGTCAGCCCAGCTTGCTCACGTCCCGCACGGCGCCCTTGTCGGCGCTCGTCGCCATCGCTGCGTACGCCTTCAGCGCCGCGGAGACCTTGCGTTCGCGGTTCTTCGGGGCGTACACGCCGTTCAGGGCCTGCTCGCGGCGGGCCAGCTCGGCGTCGTCGACCAGCAGCTCGATGGAGCGGCCCGGGATGTCGATGCGGATGCGGTCGCCGTCCTCGACGAGGGCGATGGTGCCGCCCGAGGCCGCCTCCGGGGAGGCGTGACCGATGGACAGGCCGGACGTGCCGCCGGAGAACCGGCCGTCGGTGACCAGCGCGCACGCCTTGCCCAGGCCGCGGCCCTTCAGGTACGAGGTCGGGTAGAGCATCTCCTGCATGCCGGGGCCGCCCTTGGGGCCCTCGTAGCGGATGACGACGACGTCGCCCTCCTTGACCTGCTGGGTGAGGATCTTCTGGACGGCGTCCTCCTGCGACTCGCAGACGACCGCGGGGCCCTCGAAGGTCCAGATGGACTCGTCGACGCCGGCGGTCTTCACGACGCAGCCGTCGACGGCGAGGTTGCCCTTGAGGACCGCGAGGCCGCCGTCCTTGGAATAGGCGTGCTCGGACGAGCGGATGCAGCCGCCCTCGGCGTCGGTGTCCAGCGCCTCCCAGCGCTCGGACTGGGAGAAGGCCTCGGCGGAGCGGACGCAGCCGGGCGCCGCGTGCCACAGTTCGAGGGCCTCGGGCGACGGGGAGCCGCCGCGCACGTCCCAGGTCTTGAGCCAGTGGGCCAGGGACGGGCTGTGCACGGAGTGGACGTCCTCGTTCAGCAGGCCCGCGCGGTGCAGCTCGCCGAGGAGGGCGGGGATGCCGCCGGCGCGGTGCACGTCCTCCATGTAGTACGTGCGGTCCTTGGCGACGTTCGGCGCGACCTTGGCCAGGCACGGCACCCGGCGGGAGACGGCGTCGATCTGCTCCAGGCCGAAGGGGACGCCGGCCTCCTGGGCGGCGGCCAGCAGGTGCAGGATCGTGTTGGTGGAGCCGCCCATCGCGATGTCGAGGGCCATGGCGTTCTCGAACGCCTGGAAGGTGGCGATGTTGCGCGGCAGGGCGGACTCGTCGTCCTGCTCGTAGTAGCGGTGGACCAGGTCCATCACGGTGCGCGCGGCGTCGACGTAGAGCTGCTTGCGCGCGGTGTGGGTGGCGAGGACCGAGCCGTTGCCGGGCAGGGACAGGCCGATGGCCTCGGTCAGGCAGTTCATCGAGTTGGCGGTGAACATGCCGGAACAGGAGCCGCAGGTCGGACAGGCGTTCTCCTCGATGCGGAGCATGTCCTCGTCGGAGATCTTGTCGTTCACGGCGTCGGACATCGCGTCGACCAGGTCGAGCGTGCGGACCGTGCCGTCGACCAGGGTCGCGCGGCCGGACTCCATCGGACCGCCGGAGACGAAGACCGTCGGGATGTTCAGCCGCAGGGCGGCGTTGAGCATGCCCGGGGTGATCTTGTCGCAGTTGGAGATGCAGATCAGGGCGTCGGCGCAGTGGGCCTCGACCATGTACTCCACGCTGTCCGCGATCAGGTCGCGGGAGGGCAGGGAGTAGAGCATGCCGCCGTGGCCCATGGCGATGCCGTCGTCGACGGCGATCGTGTTGAACTCGCGCGGGATGCCGCCGGCCGCGACGACCGCCTCGCTGACGATCCGGCCGACCGGGGCGAGGTGCGTGTGGCCCGGCACGAACTCCGTGAAGCTGTTGGCGATCGCGACGATCGGCTTCCGCCCGATGTCCGCACCGGGTACACCGGAGGCACGCATAAGGGCGCGGGCGCCCGCCATGTTGCGGCCGTGGGTGACTGTGCGGGACCTCAGCTCGGGCATCGTCGCTCGCTCCTTCGGAGAGTTCTGCCAGGAAACGCTGACAGTTTTCTGACTCTCGACGAGCGTACGCCGGTCATCCAGGGACCGGGACAAGGTGTCCGGAATGCGGGATGACTGTCTCGCCGCCGGGGCTTCAGGGGCCGGTGAGATGGCCCTGGACGACCGGTGCCAGCCGCGCGATGATCCGCTCGGGGTCCGCCGACGCCAGCGGCTCCACCTTGATCACGTACCGGAGCATCGCGCACCCCACCAGCTGCGCCGCCGCCAGCTCGGCGCGCAGCTCCGCGTCCGGCAGGTCCAGCTGGTCGGCGATGCGGCGCAGCAGCTGGGCGGCGATCAGCCGGCGGAAGACGGCGGCGGCGGTCTCGTTGTTCACGGCCGAGCGGACGATGGCCAGCAGCGGCGCACGGGTGCCGGGGTTCTCCCAGAGGCCCAGGATGAACCGGGTCAGGCGCTCGCCGACCCCTTCGAGCGGGCCGTCGCCGATCGCCTCGGGGGCCTTGAGGGCGGGCGCGAAGGCGACCTCGATCGCCGCCTCGAAGACCTGCTCCTTGGTGCCGAAGTAGTGGTGCACCAGCGCGGAGTCCACGCCCGCCGCCTTGGCGATGCCGCGTACGGAGGTCTTCTC
Source organism: Streptomyces flaveolus (assembly GCF_044765825.1). NCBI lineage: Bacteria > Bacillati > Actinomycetota > Actinomycetes > Kitasatosporales > Streptomycetaceae > Streptomyces > Streptomyces flaveolus. The sequence goes on from NZ_JBIWKU010000005.1 coordinate 14,933, forward strand.
GTAGCCCCGCTCGGAGAACTCCTCGCGGGCCGCGGCGAGGATGCGGTCGCGGGTCCCGGCGGACTCGGTGCGCGGCGGGCGTCCGCGGCGGCGGGCGGGGGCTGCGGGGGTGTCGGAGGCGCCCGGGGCCCCCTCGGTGGCGTCGCTCACGGCCGCGGCGACCTCGCCGCCGAGGCGGCCGACGCCAGGTGCAGGCGCGTGAAGGCCAGCGCCTCGGCGAGGTCGGCCTCACGTTCGGCGCTGGACATGGCGCGCCGGGTGTTGACCTCGATGACGACATGGCCGTCGAAACCGGTGTGCGCGAGGCCCTCCAGCACCTCGGCACAGGGCTGGTCGCCGCGGCCGGGCACGAGGTGCTCGTCCTTGGCGGAGCCCTTGCCGTCGGCGAGGTGGACGTGGCCGAGGCGGTCGCCCATGCGGCCGATCATGTCGAGGGTGTCGGTGCGGGCCGTGGCGGTGTGACTGAGATCGATCGTGAAGTGACGGTAGTCCTCCTTCGTCACGTCCCAGTCGGGCGCGTAGGCGAGCATCTCGCGGTCCCGGTAGCGCCAGGGGTACATGTTCTCGACCGCGAACCGCACGTCCGTCTCGTTCGCCATCCGCCAGATGCCGCTGACGAAGTCCCGGGCGTACTGGCGCTGCCAGCGGAACGGCGGGTGCACGACGACGGTGCTCGCACCCAGCTTCTCGGCGGCGGCCCGGGCGCGCTGGAGCTTGGTCCAGGGGTCGGTGGACCAGACCCGCTGGGTGATGAGCAGGCAGGGCGCGTGCACGGCCAGGATCGGCATCCGGTGGTAGTCGCTGAGCCGGCGCAGGGCCTCGATGTCCTGGCTGACCGGATCGGTCCACACCATGACCTCGACGCCGTCGTACCCGAGGCGCGCGGCGATCTCGAAGGCCGTCGCCGTCGACTCCGGGTAGACGGAAGCCGTCGACAGGGCGACCTTCGCATCCGGGATGCGGACTACGTCCCTTGGTTCTGCCACGGGGGCCAGGTTACGGGGTGGCGGTCGGAGGGTGCGGGGGGCGTGGTCGCCGTTGTGGCGAGTGCCATAGGCGCGGGGGCGGCTTCGGAGCCGGGCGGCTTCGTTCGTCGCGCCCCGCGGCGGCGTCGTACGCCGGTACGGGCCCGCGGCCCTTCGGCACGTGTCAGCCCTGGCCCATGTGGTCCAGGCGGCGGAGGATCACGCCCTCCCTGAGGGCCCACGGGCAGATCTCCAGGCTCTCCACGTGGAAGAGGTCCATCGCGGCCTCGGCGACCAGGGCGCCGGCCAGGAGCTGGTTCGCGCGGCCCTCGGAGACGCCGGGGAGCTCGGCGCGCTCGGCGGCGGTCATGGCGCCCAGGCGGGGCACCCAGGCCTCCAGCGAGGCCCGTTTCAGCTCGCGCTGGACGTAGAGGCCCTCCGCCGAGCGGGCGGCGCCCGCTATGCGGGCGAGCTGCCGGAAGGTCTTGGAGGTGGCGACCACGTGGTCCGGGGCGCCGAAGCGGCTGAACTCGCCGACCGTGCGGGCGATCTCCGTACGGACATGGCGGCGCAGCGCCCGGACGTCCTCCGGGTCGGGCGGGTCACCGGGCAGCCGGGCGGCGGTCAGCCGGCCCGCGCCGAGCGGCAGCGACACCGCGGCGTCCGGCTCCTCGTCGATGCCGTAGGCGATCTCCAGGGAGCCGCCGCCGATGTCCAGGACCAGCAGCTTGCCCGCCGACCAGCCGAACCAGCGGCGGACGGCGAGGAAGGTGAGCCGGGCCTCCTCGGCGCCGCTGAGCACGGTGAGCTCGACGCCGGTCTCCTCGCGGATGCGCGCGAGGACGTCGTCGGCGTTGCGGGCCTCGCGCACGGCGGAGGTGGCGAAGGGCAGGAGGTTCTCGACGCCCTTGTCCTCGGCGGCCTGGAGCGCCTCGTGGACGACCGTGATCAGCCGGTCCACGCCCTCGGGACCGATGGCGCCGTCGCCGTCGAGGAGTTGGGCGAGGCGCAGCTCCGCCTTGTGCGAGTGCGCGGGCAGCGGGCGTGCGCCGGGGTGTGCGTCCACCACCAGCAGATGCACCGTGTTCGAACCCACGTCGAGGACACCGAGTCTCATGAAGGGAACGCTACTGCCCGCCCCGCCGGCAGTAGTGCCGTCGTCCGGTCCGGGCGACTTACCCTGGAGCCGTGCCAAAGACGAAAAAGGCGAAGGACGGAAAGTCGCCCAAGAAGGACAAGCAGGACAAGAAGGTCGGGCTGAGCGAGTCGGCCGGGGTCATCGGGGTCTCTCCGACAGGTCCCGAGCCGGGCGCCGCGCCGGGTCCTGCCTCCGACGACGAGAAGGGTCTCGACTTCGCGCGCGCGTGGGTGGAGTTCCCGGATCCGGCGGACGAGGAGCAGGTCTTCCGCTGCGATCTGACCTGGCTGACCTCCCGCTGGAACTGCATCTTCGGCAGCGGCTGCCAGGGCATCCAGGCGGGCCGCGCGGACGACGGGTGCTGCTCGCTGGGCGCCCACTTCTCCGACGAGGACGACGAGCAGCGGGTCGCCGGGCACGTGGCGAGGCTCACGCCGGACATCTGGCAGCACCACGCCGAGGGCACCCGGAACGGCTGGGTCTCCGAGGACGACGAGGGCTCCCGGCAGACCCGCCCCTTCGAGGGCTCGTGCATCTTCCAGAACCGGCCCGGCTTCGCCGGCGGCGCGGGCTGCTCGCTGCACATCCTCGCGCTGCGCGAGGGCAGGGAGCCGCTGGAGACCAAGCCGGACGTCTGCTGGCAGCTGCCGGTGCGGCGGACGTACGAGTGGATCGACCGGCCCGACGACACCCGCGTCCTCCAGGTGTCGATCGGTGAGTACGACCGGCGCGGCTGGGGGCCGGGCGGGCACGATCTGCACTGGTGGTGCACGTCAGCGACCTCGGCGCACGGCGCGGGCGACCCGGTGTACGTCAGCTACCGGCCGGAGCTGATCGAGCTGATGGGCAAGGCGGGCTACGACCGGCTGGTGGAGCTGTGCGAGGCACGGCTGGCCTCGCAGCTGCCGTTGGTGGCGCCGCATCCGGCGGATCCCGCGCCTCGCTGAGACGGCGGTCAGGAAGCGGCCGGGCTCGCGGCGCCGCCGTCGTCGGGCGGGGGTGTCGAGCCGCCCGTGCCGCCGGTCGGGGCCGGTTCGGTGGGGGTCGGGTCCGGGCCGGGTGACGTGGGCGTCGGGTCGACGGTCGGCGTGGGGTCGGGCGGTGCCGGGGTCGACGGGTCCGGGCCCGGGCCGGACGGGGACGACTGGTCGTCCGGCGTGCTGGGGCGCGGGTCCGGGCGGGACGGGCTCGGCGCGGTGCCGTAGCCGTGGATGGAGACGACGGCGCCCGCGGGCGAGACGGCCACCTTGGCGCTCCAGGGGCCGGACGGCTCGCGCAGATGGTCGACGTACACCTTGATCGTCAGCACCTCGCCGGGGCGGAGCGTTCCCGACGACTGGCTCAGGTAGAGCCAGGGGGCGCTGGTGGAGGCGGACCAGCGCACCGGTGCGTCGCCGGTCGCGGCCAGCGTGACCAGCGTGGTGTCGCCGTGGTTCCCCGCCGTCACGTCGAGGCGGCCGGCGCCCCGCGCGCCCGCTCCGGAGACGCTGACGACCTCGACGGAGACGTCGGCCTTGCCGTCCTTGCCGAAGCGGGGGCCGGGTGTGCTGCTCGCGTTGCCGGCGTTCTCGTAGCCGTCCGCGGACTCGCCGTTCAGGCCGTCCGGGCCCTGGGCCTCGCTGGCGCTGGCCGAGCGGCCGTCCTCGCCCTCGCCGACCGGGGTGCCGCGGTAGGCCGCCCACAGGGCCAGCACGGGGGCCGCGACGACGGTGGCGACGACCGTGGTCGTGACGGCTCGGGCGCGCAGGCGGTCCCGGCGGGCCGCGCGGTCCTTGGGGTCCATCGGGAAGCCGCGCCGGTCGAAACGGGGTGCCGCGCCCCGCGCGCGCGGGCCGTGTGCCATGGCGACGTGCAGCTCCGCGCGCGGGGCCTCCAGCACCGGCAGTTCGGCGGGGGTGACGGTGGTGCCGGGCCAGCGGCCGGGAATCGCGCGCTCGGCCGCGCGGCGGCAGCGCGGACAGTCGTCGACGTGCCGGACCAGTTCGCGGCGCAGGGCGGCGCTGAGCACGAAACGGTTCTCGCCGGTGAGGCGGGACACGCCCGGGCAGGCGCCGGTCTCGACGACCGCGAGGGCCGCGCGGGTGCGCTCGACCTCGCAGGCGGCCGCGGCGAGCAGTTCCCGGGCGGCGGCGAGGTCCATGCCGAGCACGGCGGCGACCTCGTGGGCGGCGAGGTGGTGGCGCACGGCGAGTTCGAGTGCCTCGCGCTGCTCCGGGGTGGTGCCGGCGGCCTCCGGCCAGGCCAGCAGGGCCAGTTCGCGGCGGCGGCGCTCCTGCTCCTCGCGGGACGGCTGCGGGGGCGCGGGCGGCTGCGCCGGGCGCCGGCGGTCGGGGCCCGTGCGGTCCGCCGTGGGGCGGCCCGCGGCGTGGCTGCCCGGACGTTTCTGCTTGGCCTCGGTCAGCTTGCGCAGGCAGGCCCAGCGGGCCAGCGCGTAGAGCCAGGCCCTGCGGTCCGCGGGCTCGGGGCCGCGGTTGCCGCGGTGGTCACGGCGCTCGCGGCGCTCGGCGAGTGCGAGGACGTCGCCGAGGGCGGCGGTCGCGGTGTCGTGGTCGCACAGGACGGACAGGCAGTAGGTGAACAGGCCGTCCAGGTATGCCTCGTAGCGCGTGGGCGGCCGCTGCGCCAGCGTGCGCGCCGCCGCGCGGTCACGCGCCTCCCGGTGCTCCCGGTGTGCCCGGTGGGTGCCGGTCGTGCGGGTCGTGGTCTCCGGACTGCTCCTCATCACCCGGCGACCGTAGGCGGCTATGGGTGGCGCGAACTGGCGCGTTGGACACTTTTAATCCGTACGGGTGAAACGATCCCTCATAAGAGGACAGGAGCCTGTTGTTCCGTGGCCGGGGCAGGGTGGGGGTGGCCCGTTCGGGGGGCCTGCGGGTGCCTCCGGCGGTGGGGGGTGGGGGGTCGTGCCTGCGGCGGCCCGTGCGGGTGCCTGCGGTGGTGGCGCGGGGTGCCTGCGGCGGCCTGTGCGGGTGCCTCCGGCGGTGGTGCGGGGTGCCTGCGGCGGCCTGTGCGGGTGTGGTGGGGGTGCGCGTAGCGCGTGCGGTTGTGGGTGGGTCGGGGCCGCGCCGGGGGGTGTCCGTCCTCGGAACGGCGCGGAATCGGTCGGCCACAGAAGGACCCGGCGCGGACGCGCCAACCGCTGCGGGCGGACACCCCCCGACACGTCCCCTTCCCGCCGTACGCGACTGACCGCCGTCTCGCCGTCCCAGATGCCTGCAGCTGCGCTGCCCCACACGGCCGCTCAGCTGCGGGCCGCCGCATCCCGCCCCAGCTGCGGGCAGTCGTGCCGCTGGGGCGGCACGGGTGGGCGCAGCGGCACCCCGGCAGCGCCGGGCCACCCGATCCGGCCCCGTGCCGGGCACCCCGGGCGCCGGCCCACGCGCCGCGCCGGGTGCTGAACGAAACGCCGGGGCACGTGCCCCACCCCGGGCACACCCACGCCCGCTGCACGGGGAAGACCGGGCCGCGGCGCGTTGTCAGTGGGGCCGGTTACCGTTCGTACATGGCTGCCCGTACGAAGACCACCAAGGACCGGCCGTCCTACCGCTGCACCGAGTGCGGCTGGCAGACGGCCAAGTGGCTCGGCCGCTGCCCCGAGTGCCAGGCATGGGGGACGGTCGAGGAGTACGGCGCGCCCGCGGTCCGTACGACGACGCCGGGGCGCGTCACCACCTCCGCGCTGCCCATCGGCCAGGTCGACGGCCGTCAGGCGACCGCCCGCCCGACCGGCGTGCCCGAGCTGGACCGGGTGCTCGGCGGCGGACTGGTGCCCGGTGCCGTGGTGCTCGTCGCGGGCGAGCCCGGCGTCGGCAAGTCCACGCTGCTGCTCGACGTCGCGGCCAAGTCGGCCAGCGAGGAGCACAAGACCCTGTACGTCACGGGTGAGGAGTCGGCGAGCCAGGTGCGGCTGCGCGCCGACCGGATCAAGGCCATCGACGACCATCTGTACCTCACCGCCGAGACCGACCTCGCGGCCGTGCTGGGGCACCTGGACGCGGTCAAGCCGTCACTGTTGATCCTCGACTCCGTGCAGACGGTGGCCTCCCCCGAGATCGACGGCGCCCCCGGCGGCATGGCGCAGGTGCGGGAGGTGGCGGGCGCGCTCATCCGCGCCTCCAAGGAGCGCGGCATGTCCACGCTCCTGGTGGGCCACGTCACCAAGGACGGCGCCATCGCCGGCCCCCGGCTGCTGGAACACCTCGTGGACGTCGTCCTGCACTTCGAGGGCGACCGGCACGCCCGGCTGAGGCTGGTGCGTGGCGTCAAGAACCGGTACGGCACGACGGACGAGGTCGGCTGCTTCGAGCTGCACGACGAGGGCATCACCGGCCTCGCCGACCCCAGCGGGCTGTTCCTCACCCGCCGTGCCGAGCCCGTGCCCGGCACCTGTCTGACCGTCACCCTGGAGGGGCGCCGGCCTCTGGTGGCCGAGGTGCAGGCGCTCACCGTCGACTCGCAGATCCCCTCGCCTCGGCGCACCACGTCCGGTCTGGAGACGTCCCGGGTGTCGATGATGCTGGCCGTGCTGGAGCAGCGGGGCCGGATCAGCGCACTGGGCAAAAGGGACATTTACAGTGCGACGGTCGGTGGGGTGAAGCTCTCCGAGCCGGCCGCCGACCTCGCCATCGCGCTCGCCCTCGCGTCGGCCGCCAGCGACACCCCGCTCCCCAAGAACCTCGTCGCGATCGGCGAAGTGGGCCTCGCCGGCGAGGTGAGACGGGTCACGGGCGTGCAGCGCAGGCTCGCCGAGGCGCACCGGCTGGGATTCACGCATGCCCTGGTACCGACCGATCCGGGCAGGGTCCCTGACGGCATGAAGGTCCTGGAAGTCGCGGACATGGGGGACGCCCTGCGGGTCCTTCCGCGCTCCCGTCGGCGAGAGGCCCCACGGGAGGAGGAGGACCGCCGGTAGACTTTGCCCTGGTCTCGCCCGTCCGTACGTCCGAGTGTGCGACACGGCAGCGCCAGAAGAACCTGCGACCGGAGGAGTGCAGTGGCAGCCAACGACCGGGCAGCAGCTCCCGGAAAGTCCGGTGGGAGTGCCGGTGCCGATGGCCTGATGCGCGCCTCACTGAGCGCCGTGGCGCCCGGCACGCCCCTGCGTGACGGCCTCGAACGGGTCCTTCGCGGCAACACCGGCGGCCTGATCGTGCTCGGCTCCGACAAGACCGTCGAGTCGATGTGCACCGGTGGCTTCGTGCTGGACGTCGAGTTCACCGCGACCCGGCTGCGCGAGCTGTGCAAGCTCGACGGCGGCATCGTGCTGTCCTCGGACCTGTCGAAGATCCTGCGGGCGGGCGTGCAGCTCCTCCCGGATCCGACGATCCCCACGGAGGAGACGGGCACCCGGCACCGTACGGCGGACCGGGTCAGCAAGCAGGTCGGCTTCCCCGTCGTCTCCGTCTCGCAGTCCATGCGGCTGATCGCCTTGTACGTGGACGGGCAGCGGCGGGTTCTGGAGGATTCCGCCGCGATCCTGTCGCGGGCCAATCAGGCACTGGCCACGCTGGAGCGGTACAAGCTGCGGCTCGACGAGGTCGCGGGCACGCTGTCGGCGCTGGAGATCGAGGACCTGGTCACCGTCCGGGACGTCTCGGCGGTGTCCCAGCGGCTGGAGATGGTGCGCCGCATCGCGACCGAGATCGCCGAGTACGTGGTGGAGCTGGGCACGGACGGGCGTCTGCTGGCGCTCCAGCTGGACGAGTTGATCGCCGGCGTGGAGCCCGAGCGTGAACTGGTCGTGCGCGACTACGTGCCCGAGCCGACCGCCAAGCGCTCCCGCACGGTGGACGAGGCACTCATCGAGCTGGACAAGCTGAGCCACGCCGAGCTGCTCGAACTGTCCACGGTGGCCCGCGCGTTGGGCTACACCGGGTCTCCGGAGACGCTGGACTCGGCGGTGTCGCCGCGCGGCTTCCGGCTGCTGGCGAAAGTGCCGCGGCTGCCCGGCGCGATCATCGACCGGCTGGTGGAGCACTTCGGCGGACTGCAGAAGCTGCTCGCCGCCAGTGTGGACGACCTGCAGACCGTCGACGGCGTCGGCGAGGCCCGGGCCCGCAGCGTGCGGGAGGGCCTGTCGCGCCTGGCGGAGTCGTCGATCCTGGAGCGGTACGTCTGACCGTCCGCGTCAGTCGTCCTTCAGCACGAACGACGTCCGCACCTCTCCGAACCCGGCGGCCTTCGCCTCCACCAGGTACGTCCCCGCCCCGGCCGAACCCGCCGGGGGCGTCCCGCACTCGGGGGCGCTCGGCTTGCGGTCCCACTTCACGGTGGCGGTGATGCCGCTGCCGGCGGCCACCCGGTACGTGAGACTCCCCGAGCCCTTGGGGCAGTCGTCGGAGGACCAGTACGCGTCGTCACCGCTCGCCGGAGTGATCGTCAGCACGGCGTGCTTCGGGCCGAGGTCGATCTTGCAGTCGCTGCCGGAGGTGTTCCGGGCGGTCACTTCGAAGGTGGGCGTCTGCCCGGGCGAATAGGAGTTGCGGACGCTGCGCACGCTCAGCTTGACCGCGTTCGCCGTGCAGTCGGGCAGGCTCGACCCCGCCGGCAGCGCGTCGCCCGCACCGACCCCGGTCGCCGGACCACCGGAACCCGGACCACCGGAACCCGAACCGCCGGAACCGTCCCCGCCGGCCTCACCGGAACCGCCCCCGGACCCGTCGCCGGAACCGTCACCCTCACCGGAACCCGATCCCGAGCCGCTGGAGTCACCGCCGCCCGACTCGTCCCGGCCGCCCGGCGCCTGACTGATCGCCGGCCCGGAACCCGAGGGGCCGGGGGTGATCGACGGCGCGGGGTGCTTGCCGTCGGCGCCGTCCTCGTGGCCCTTTCCGCCGCCCCCGCCGCCGGCGACCACGATCCACGTGACCAGCAGCGCCAACAGGGCGAACACGGACAGCAGTACGGCCCTCCGTCGCCAGTAGATGGAGGAGGGAAGCGGCCCGACCGGATTGCGCAGAGATCCCACGGCGCAAACTGTACGAGAGATCAGCGCATTCCCTTGTCCCACCCGCCGCTTGAGCCCGCAACTTTTCCGGATCATCATTCCGGAGATGCCCCCGGCACCCCTGCCGATCGTCAGGTGCCGCACGTGTCGATCGCAGGGTGTGACCGTACCGCCCGATCGCCTACGGTCCGTGACCATGACCTTCGATGACGACGCGCTCTACCGTGACATCACCGGCTTCGCCCACGACACCCCTCCGTGGGTACAGCACACGGCGGAGGTGTGGACAGAGGCCGGACTCCTGGTGTTCGCCGCGCTGTTCGTCACCGCCTGGTGGAGGGCGCGTGGCGGCAGCTCGCGGGCGTTCGCGATCGCGGTCCTTGCACCCCTGGCCACGGCTGTGGCGTACGTGTGCAGTGAGCTGCTCAAGTCCGGCATCACCGAGGAGCGTCCGTGCCGGGCGGTCACCGGGGCCGTGACGTCGCTGGCCGAGTGCCCGGTGAGCGGCGACTGGTCCTTCCCCAGCAATCACGCCACCATCGCGGGTGCCGCGGCCGTCGCCCTGGCCCTCGTCCGGCGTGCGCTGGTCCTGCTGACGGCGCCCCTGGCCCTCCTGATGGCCTTCTCCCGGGTTTTCGTCGGCGTCCACTATCCGCACGACGTCGCCGCCGGGCTGCTGCTGGGTGCCGTCGTCGCCGTCGTCGCCGTACGGCTGGGCACGCGCCCGGCGACCCGGCTGGCCGACGCCCTGCGCGCCTCGTCGGCGCCCGCCGCCCGGTGGCTCGCCGGGCCGGGGGCGGCCACCGCGCCCGCGGCGGCGTACGCCGGCACGGACCGGCGGCGGTGAGACCTCACGCGTCCGGTTCGACGAGTCCCGCCTCGTACGCCACGATCGCCGCCTGCACCCGGTTGCGTACCTCCAGCCGGTCCAGGACCGCGCTCACGTACGCCTTCACGGTGCCCTCGACGAGGTGGAGCCGGGCGGCGATCTCCGGGTTGGACAGGCCGGCGCCCACGAGACCGAGCACCTCGCGTTCGCGTGGGCTCAGCCGCGCCACACGGGTGCGTGCGTGTTCCTCGCGGGCGAGCCGGCCGCCGCCCCTGCCGAGGTCCTCGATGACGTACCGGGCCACCTTCGGCGACAGGAACGCGGCGCCTTCCGCCACGGCCCGTACGCCCGCCATCAGTTCGTACGGGTCACCGGACTTGAGCAGGAAGCCGGTGGCCCCGGCGGCCAGCGCCCGGGCCACGTAGGCCTGTTCGGAGAAGGTGGTCAGCATGGCGACGGCGGTGCCGGGGACGGTGCGCACGATCTCCGCAGCCGCCGCGAGGCCGTCGAGGCGGGGCATGCGGATGTCCAGCAGGGCGACGTCGGGGCGGTGGGCGCGGGCCAGTTCGACCGCCTCTCGGCCGTCGCCGGCCTCCGCGACGACCTCGCTCTCGCCGCCGCTCGCCAGGATCGCGCGCACCCCGGCCCGCACCATCGCCTCGTCGTCGGCCAGCAGGACCCGGATCACCGTACGAACTCCTCGTATTCCTCGCGGCCCTCGCCGGGCAGCCCGACGCGGGGGACGACGTCCTTGGCGACGAGGAGGCCCTCGTCGTCGAAACAGAGCCGGAAGTGGTCGACGGAGACCAGGAGTTCGCCGCTCGCCCGGTAGTAGCGGCAGTCGGCGTCCTCGGGTGGCGCGGGCGCCCGGTCGGACGGCGGGTCGTGCACCGCGCGGTCCGGCAGCACGTCCGCGACCTGCGCGAGCGGTGTCCCCAGGGACAACTCGGCGTACGCGCCGGGGCTGAGCACCGAGTGCGTCTCCGTGTACGCGTACCAGCCGAAGGCCGCGCCGACCAGGACGACCCCGGCACCGGCGGCGGCGCCCAGCCCTAGGGCGACGCGGCGGCGGGCCCGGGCGAAGGGGGAGGCGGGCGTGGCGGGCAGGCGTGGGACGGGCGGGGCGGCGGTGTCCTGCGCGGGGACGTACGCCCGGACCCGGAACCCCTCCCCGTGCGGGCCCGCGTCGAGGTCGCCGCCGACCGAGGTCACGGCGGCGCGCAGCCCCAGCAGGCCGGAACCGCCCGCCGAGGGCGAAGCCGCCTCGGTGGCCGGGCCGTTGGTGACGGTCACCGTCGTGCCGTGCGCCTGCCCGGTGACCGCGACGACGACGGGGGCGCCCGGGGCGTGCCGGGCCGCGTTGGTCAGCGCCTCGCGCACCACGCGGTGCAGCAGCCGCCCGGCCATCCCGGCGGGGTCCGGTACCGGTGCGGCGTCCGACGGCTCCCAGCGCACCGCGAGCCCCGACTCGGCGGCCCGGGCGACGAGGTCCTCGACGCTCTCGCCCGCCGGGGTCAGCGGGGCCGGCTCGTCGGCCTCGCGCAGTACGCCGATGATCCGGTGCAGCCGGTCCGTCGCGTCGGCGGCGGCCAGCCGCAGGTCGGCCGCCGCGGCACGGTGGTCGGCGGCGAGCCCGGGGGCGACCTGGAGAGCGCCGGCGCGCAGGGCGATCAGGCTCAGTTCGTGGCCGAGGGAGTCGTGCATGTCCTGGGCGATCCTGGCCCGCTCCCGCAGCCGGGCCCGCTCCTCGGCGTGCCGCTGCTCGTCCTCCAGCCGGGCCGCCCTGAGCCAGCCGGCCTCGGCGAGCGCGCGGCTCTGCCGCCAGTAGCGTCCGCCGAGCCAGGGGAAGACGCAGCCGAAGAGCAGCGTGCCGGTCATGACCAGCCACTCCGGGGCCGGGTCCGCGCCGGCCAGCGCGATCCGCGCCGTGCCGGCGACGCCCACCGCGGCGAAGGCGGCCACCGCGGGGCGTGCCCGGGCCGCGCGCAGGCCGAGGAGCAGGGCGAAGACGCCGAGCGCGGGGCCGTAGGAGAGGCTGAACAGGGCGGGCGCGGCGGCCAGGCCCAGGCCCGCGGCCAGGGCGAACGCGGCGAGGGGACGGCGGCGGGCGACCACGGCGGCCGCGGCGAGCACGACCAGACCGGCCGTCTGCTGCCACAGGGGCCGCGGCTCGTTCAGCCCGAGCCGGTCCGCCGTGACCGCCGGGGCGGCGAGGACCGCCCAGAGCAGGACGCCTCTGCCGATCGGACGCACCGACGGTGCGCGGCTGCCGACACGCGGGCGGCCGCCGGCGTCGGTACGGCTTTCGGTGCCCGTCCCGCGGTTGTCTGGCTCGGGGTGAGGGGACCGGCGAGGGCGTTCCATGCGTCCGACGCTACAAGCGGCGGGCGGGGCGGCGCCCCTGCCGATCGTCAGGTGCCGCGACCGCCGTCGGTGGCGGTGCGCCCGCCGGGCCCTCCTCCCGTGGCAGGATCGGAGGGTCATGACTGCGCCCACGAAGCCCTCGCACACCGGCCCGACCGACCCCGCCGCCGTCCCCTCGGCCCTCGCCACCCCGTCCGTGTCCGCGACCGCCGCCCCGGCCGTGTCCGGCGAAGCGCTGCACTCCCCCGTCATCGACTGGTTCGACGAGCACGCCCGCGACCTGCCGTGGCGGCGCCCGGAGGCCGGCGCGTGGGGCGTGATGGTCAGTGAGTTCATGCTCCAGCAGACGCCGGTCAGCCGGGTCCTGCCCGTGTACGAGCAGTGGATGGCCCGCTGGCCGCGCCCCGCGGACCTCGCCGCGGAGGCCCCCGGCGAGGCCGTCCGCGCCTGGGGCCGGCTCGGCTACCCGCGCCGCGCCCTGCGCCTGCACGGCGCCGCCGCCGCCATAACGGAACGGCACGGCGGGGACGTACCGGCGGACCACGCACAGCTGCTGGCGCTGCCCGGCATCGGCGAGTACACGGCCGCGGCGGTCGCCTCCTTCGCCTACGGCCAGCGGCACGCCGTGCTGGACACCAACGTCCGCAGGGTCTTCGCCCGGGCGGTCACCGGCGTGCAGTACCCGCCGAACGCCACCACCGCCGCCGAGCGCAAGCTGGCGCGCGCGCTGCTGCCGGAGGACGAGGCGAGCGCCGCCCGCTGGGCCGCCGCGTCCATGGAACTGGGCGCGCTGGTGTGCACGGCACGCAACGAGTCGTGCCATCGCTGCCCGATCGCCGCGCAGTGTGCCTGGCGGCTCGCCGGCAAGCCCGAGCACGACGGGCCGCCGCGCCGCGGACAGACGTACGCGGGCACCGACCGGCAGGTGCGCGGCCGGCTGCTCGCGGTGCTGCGCGAGGCGCACCGGCCGGTGCCGCAGGCGGCGCTGGACCGGGTGTGGCACGAGCCGGTCCAGCGCGCCCGCGCCCTGGACGGCCTGGTCGCCGACGGACTGGTGGAGCCGCTGGCGGACGGGATGTACCGGCTGCCGCTGAGCTGACGCACAGCGGGGTCACAGCGGACAGGTCACCGCGGCCGTCGTCCGTACGGGCTTCCGTCACAACGGCACCACCGGACAAATCCCTCTTTAACGTACTCAAGTCGCCTACTGCGGCGCCTCGTTCCCCGGTCCGTTACACAACCGACGGACAGCCGAGGGTTAGCCGCAGGCTGCTTCGCACAGCGCCGTGACAACGCTTCCCTACCTTCGTATCCGTGCCCGGGGGACACGGGACGACGAGGAACCACAGGCAGTGGACCGGCGGGTGACCAGCCGCCGGTAAACGGGGATCGGAAGGCGGTTGACCATGGCGCAGGGCGAGGTGCTCGAGTTCGAGGAGTACGTCCGCACCCGGCAGGACGCGCTGCTGCGCAGCGCCCGACGCCTGGTCCCCGACCCCGTCGACGCCCAGGACCTGCTCCAGACCGCGCTGGCACGGACGTACGGCCGCTGGGAGACCATCGAGGACAAGCGGCTGGCGGACGCCTATCTGCGCCGGGTGATGATCAACACCCGCACCGAGTGGTGGCGGGCGCGGAAGCTGGAGGAGGTGCCGACCGAGCAGCTCCCGGAGTCCTGCGTGGACGACTCCACCGAGCAGCACGCGGACCGCGCCCTGCTGATGGACGTCATGAAGGTGCTCGCCCCGAAGCAGCGCAGCGTCGTGGTGCTGCGACACTGGGAGCAGATGTCAACGGAGGAGACGGCCGCCGCCCTCGGCATGTCGGCCGGAACGGTCAAGAGCACGCTGCACCGAGCGCTCGCCCGGCTCCGCGAGGAGCTGGTCGCCCGCGATCTGGACGCACGGGCGCTGGAGCGTGAGGAGCGGGAGCGTTGCGCGGCCTGACCGACGGTCGGACACCCGGGGACACCCGGAAGAGCGTGCAGGCGACGAGTGCGGCGGTGGCCGTGTTCGTCGCCGTCGGCGTTTCCCTCTCCGGCTGTGCCGCCGGCGGCACCGGCGCGCGCGACGAGGGACCGGCCCACGCGGACGCGGTCGGCGGCGCCGCCGCCTCCCCGACACCCGTGGTCTCCCCGTCCAAGGTCCCCGACCGGGTGGACGCGGTCCGGCTCGTCAAGGCCGACCCCAAGGTCTCCGCGGAGGTCAAGCGCGAGCTGAAGCCGTGCGTCGCCGACGAGTACCCCGTCGACGTGTCGTACGGGGAGCTGACCTCGGGAACGGCCGAGGACGTCGTAGTCAACGTGCTGACCTGCGGTGACGGGGTGGGCGTGGGAAGTTACGTGTACCGGGAGAAGGACGGCGGGTACCAGAATGTGTTCCAGGCCGAGGAGCCTCCGGTCTACGCGGAGATCGACCGAGGCGACCTGGTGGTGAGCAAGCAGGTGTACGAGAAGGGCGACCCGGTGTCGAGCCCGTCCGGCGAGACCGTGATCACGTACCGCTGGTCCGCGGGCCGCTTCACCGAGGCCTACCGCGCGCACAACGACTACAGCAACGCCGTCGGGGCCGCGCCGACTCCCGTGCCGGACAGCTGACGCGCACGGCGGGTGAACCGATCGGACCGCTCGGACCGATGGACAAATGAACGCGCTGCGCGATCTCCGCGTCTGCCTAGTGACCGCACATGCGTCCGGCGACCGTGACCGCGCCGGAACCGACCATGACAACGAGGACTGAGAGCACCGGGATGGCAGACCAGACCCACGTCCTGTTCGTCGAGGACGACGACGTCATCCGCGAGGCCACGCAGCTCGCCCTGGAGCGGGACGGCTTCGCGGTCACCGCGATGCCCGACGGGCTGTCGGGCCTGGAGGCGTTCCGCGCCGACCGCCCGGACATCGCGCTGCTCGACGTCATGCTCCCCGGCCTCGACGGCGTCAGCCTGTGCCGCCGGATCCGGGACGCGTCCACCGTGCCCGTGATCATGCTGTCGGCGCGGGCGGACTCCATCGACGTCGTGCTGGGTCTGGAGGCGGGCGCCGACGACTACGTCACCAAGCCGTTCGACGGAGCCGTCCTGGTGGCCCGCATCCGTGCGGTGCTGCGCCGCTTCGGCCACGCCGGCGGCGGCGACCGGACCGACGCGGGGGCCGGCGCGGACACCGGCGGCGTGCTCACCTTCGGCGAGCTGGTGGTCGACACCGACGGCATGGAGGTGCGGCGGGCCGGGCACCCGGTGGCGCTCACCCCGACCGAGATGCGGCTGCTGCTCGAGTTCTCCTCCGCGCCGGGCACGGTGCTCTCGCGCGACAAGCTCCTGGAGCGCGTCTGGGACTACGGCTGGGGCGGTGACACCCGCGTCGTCGACGTCCATGTGCAGCGGCTGCGCACGAAGATCGGCCAGGACCGTATCGAGACGGTCCGCGGCTTCGGCTACAAGTTGAAGGCCTGAGCGGGGACATGCGGGGGTTCATCCGACGCCTGGCCGCCTCGCCCCTGAGGCGCGCGGGCATCCGTACGGGGCTGCGGTGGAAGCTCAGCGCGGCCATCGCCCTGGTCGGCGCACTGGTGGCGGTCGCCCTGAGCCTGGTCGTGCACAACGCGGCCCGGGTGTCGATGCTGGACAACGCGCGCGACCTCGCGGACGACCGCGTCCTGATCGCCCAGCGCAACTACGAGCTCTCCGGCCGCCTGAACTTCCCGAACGCCCAGATCGACGACCCCGAGCTGCCGGCCGGGCTGCGGAAGAAGGTCGAGGACGGACGCAGAGCGACCTACGTCTCCGAGCAGGAGAACGGGGTGACGGACATCTGGGCCGCCGTGCCGCTCAAGGACGGGCACGTCATGTCCCTGCACTCCGGCTTCACCGACCGCAGTGCCGACATCCTCAAGGACCTCGACCAGGCCCTGGTCATCGGCTCCATCGCGGTCGTCCTCGGCGGCAGCGCGCTCGGCGTGCTCATCGGGGGGCAGCTGTCGCGCCGGCTGCGCAAGGCCGCGACCGCCGCGAACCAGGTCGCCAAGGGCGAGCCGGACGTCCGTGTCCGGGACGCCATCGGCGGCGTCGTCCGGGACGAGACCGACGACCTCGCGAGCGCGGTGGACGCGATGGCGGACGCCCTCCAGCAGCGGCTGGAGGCCGAGCGCCGGGTCACCGCGGACATCGCGCACGAGCTGCGCACCCCGGTGACCGGGCTGCTGACCGCCGCCGAGCTGCTGCCGCCGGGCCGGCCCACGGAGCTGGTGCTGGACCGGGCGAAGGCCATGCGCACGCTGGTGGAGGACGTGCTGGAGGTGGCCCGGCTGGACGGCGCCTCGGAGCGCGCCGAGCTGCAGGACATCATGCTGGGCGACTTCGTCAGCCGCCGGGTGGCGGCCAAGGACCCGGGCGTGCGGGTGCTGGTGGTGCACGAGTCGGAGGTCACCACCGACCCGCGCCGCCTGGAGCGCGTCCTGTTCAACCTGCTCGCCAACGCCGCCCGGCACGGCAGGCCGCCCATCGAGGTCAGCGTCGAGGGCCGGGTGATCCGGGTCCGCGACCACGGCCCCGGCTTCCCCGAGGACCTGCTCGCCGACGGCCCGAGCCGCTTCCGCACCGGCAGCGCGGACCGGGCCGGCCGCGGCCACGGGCTGGGGCTGACCATCGCGGCCGGGCAGGCCCGGGTGCTCGGCGCCCGGCTCACCTTCCGCAACGTCCGGCCCGCCGGGGCGCCCGAGCACATACCGGCCGAGGGTGCGGTGGCGGTGCTGTGGCTGCCGGAACACGCGCCGACGAACACCGGGAGCTATCCGATGCTGCCGGACCGGTCGTCGCAGGGCGTCTGCACGCGGCACTGACATCGGCCGCTGCCCGCCCGGGCGCGGGCATGCCGAAGGCCCCCGGCGGACAGCCCGGGGGCCTTCGGCAGCAGGATCGGACGGATCAGACCGACTCGGTCACCGGCGTCTTGGCCGTCGCTGCGTCGGCGTCGCCGCCGGCCGGGCCGTCCGCCGCCTTCGGTCCCGTCCCCTTCAGCGGGACCTCCTTGACGAACACGGCCGCGACCAGCGCGAACACGGCCACCGCCGCGCCCAGCAGGAACGCTCCGTGCGTGCCGGAGGACACCGCGTGCTGGTAGGCCTCGCGCGCCGCGTCCGGCAGCTTGGCCAGGCTCGCCGCGTCCAGCTGTGCCGACTGCTCGGTCACCTTGGAGCCCAGCGCCCCGGCCTTCTCGGCCATGACGTCCTGGACGCGGTGGTTGAACAGGGCACCCATGATCGCGACGCCGAAGGACGAGCCGAGGGTGCGGAAGAGGGTGGTGGACGAGGACGCGACGCCCATGTCCTTCATCTCCACGCTGTTCTGCGCCACCAGCATGGTGATCTGCATCAGGCAGCCCATGCCGAGACCGACGACGGCCATGTACAGGCCGGAGGTGAAGCGGCTGGTGCCGGTGTCCATCAGCGACAGCAGGAACAGTCCGACGGTCATCAGCGCGCCGCCGACCACGGGGAAGATCTTGTAGCGGCCGGTGCTGGTGGTCACCCGCCCGGCGACCATCGAGGTGACGAGCATCGCGCCCAGCATCGGCAGCAGGAGCAGCCCCGAGTTGGTGGCGGAGGCGCCCTGCACCGCCTGCTGGTACAGCGGCAGGAAGAGGGTGGCGCCGAACATCACGAAGCCGGTGATGAAGCCGATGAGGGACATCAGCGTGAAGTTGCGGCTGCGGAAGATGTGCAGCGGCACGACCGGCTCGGCGGCCCTGGTCTGCCAGAACACGAACCCGACCAGCGCGGCGACCCCGATGCCGATCAGCTCCATGATGCGCGCGGACGTCCAGGCGTACTCCGTGCCGCCCCAGGTGGTCACCAGCACGATGGCGGTGATGCCGATGGTCAGCAGAGCGGCGCCCAGATAGTCGATGCGCGCGTCGCTGCGCTTCCTCGGCAGGTGCAGGACGGCGCTGATGGCGACCAGCGCGACCGCGCCGAGCGGCAGGTTGATGTAGAAGGCCCAGCGCCAGCCCCAGTGGTCGGTGATGGTGCCGCCGACCAGCGGTCCGCCGATCATCGCCAGCGCCATGACGCCGGCCATCATGCCCTGGTACTTGCCGCGCTCGCGCGGCGGGATCAGGTCGCCGATGATCGCCATGACACCGACCATCAGACCGCCGGCGCCGAGCCCCTGGACGGCGCGGAAGCCGATGAGCTGGCCCATGTCCTGGGCCATGCCGCTGAGCGCCGAGCCGGCCAGGAAGATCACGATGGAGGTCATGAACGAGCCCTTGCGCCCGTACATGTCGCCGATCTTGCCCCACAGCGGGGTGGACGCGGCGGTGGCGAGGGTATATCCGGTGACCACCCAGGACAGGTGTTCCAGACCGCCCAGCTCGCCGACGATCGTCGGCATCGCCGTGCCGATGATCATGTTGTCGAGCATCGCGAGCATCATCGCGATCATGAGTGCGAGCAGGACCACCCGCACGCTCTTCGGCTGTTTCCCGCCGTCGGTGTCGACGGCCTTGTCCGTCGGTGTGTCCGCCATCGCTGCCACTCCCCCAGCTACCCGCTGTGCATCCGCTACTTACTTGCCGCCCGGCAAGTTGACTACACTCGGGAAGGTAGACGCGTAACTAGCCGGTCGTCAAGTAAGTTTTCCGGAACGTGCGCGGAGCAGGAGGTGCGTAGGAGGATGGGCGGCACGATGGACAGCACCAAGCAGCAGCGGCGCCGCGGGGACACCCGCCAGCGCATCCAGGACGTGGCGCTCGAACTCTTCGCCGAGCAGGGGTACGAGAAGACCTCGCTCCGCGAGATCGCCGAGCGCCTGGACGTCACCAAGGCGGCGCTGTACTACCACTTCAAGACCAAGGAAGAGATCCTCGTCAGCATCTTCGAGGACCTCTCGCGGCCGATCGAGGACCTGATCGAGTGGGGCCGGCTCCAGCCGCACACCCTGGAGACCAAGCAGGAGATCGTCCGCCGCTACAGCGACGCGCTGGCGGGTGCGGCACCGCTCTTCCGCTTCATGCAGGAGAACCAGGCGGCGATCCGGGAGCTGCGCATCGGGGAGATGTTCAAGACCCGCATGCTGGGACTGCGGGACATCCTCATAGACCCGGAAGCGGACCTGGTCGACCAGGTCCGCTGTGTCAGTGCGATGTTCACGCTGCACGCCGGGATGTTCGTCCTCCAGGACATGGAGGGCGACCCCGAGAAGAGGCGCGAGGCCGTGCTCGAGGTCGCCACCGACCTGATAACCCAGGCGCACCGGGGAGCCGAGGGCTCCTGACCGGCCACGTTCGGCCGGTCAGGACCGGACGGCCCTGACCTGCCGGTCGCGTCGCGTCATACTCAGACGCTCACGCCCTGCGCGCGCAGGAAGGCGACCGGGTCGACGGCGGAGCCGTAGTTCGGGGTCGTGCGGATCTCGAAGTGCAGGTGGGGGCCGCTGGAGTTGCCGGTGTTGCCGGACTTGGCGATGTGCTGGCCGGTCTTCACGACCTGGCCGATCTGCACGTCGATCCGCGACAGGTGGGCGTACTGGGAGTACGTGCCGTTGCCGTGCTTGATGACGATGGCGTTGCCGTAGGCGGGGCCGTCACCGGCGCCGTTGCCGCCGGCCTTGACGACGGTGCCGCCGTGGGCGGCCATGACGTTGGTGCCGATCGGCACGGCGAAGTCCTGGCCGCTGTGCTTGTGGGCCCACATGCCACCGTTCTGGGCGAACTTGGCACTGAGCGCGTACTTCTCGACCGGGTCCACCCAGGAAGCCGCCTTCTTCTTGGCCGCGACCTTCTTGGCGCTCGCGGCGGCCTTCTCGGCCTTCGCCGCCTTGGCCTGCGCCGCGGCCTGGGCCTCGACGGCGTTCGCGACAGTGGAGGTACCGGAGGCCGCCGTGGTGCTGCTGGCGGCCGCGACCCCTGCTCCCAGCGCGACCGAGGCTCCGAGGCCGGCAGCCATCACGGCGGCGCGGGTGCGGACGGTGGTCGTACGGGAAGAGCGGGACGTGACACGCGAGAACATTCGAACCTCATGGGGACGGGAACACAGGAACGCCCCTCGGCGGATGCACAGGCACTCACCGGGCGGGCTCCACATTGGTAACCCGCCGGGCCGTAACCGCACAAAGGTGTGACCTACGACCCTATGTAGTACTTCCACGCAAAACTTCCCGAGCCTTGACAGAGCCCCCATTTCAGACAAAACCAGCTCAGAGCCCTGCAATCAGGCCATCACTTCAGGGGGATCTGTCCGTTTTCGTAGTTCTTGCGGCTTCCACTATTCCTCGTAGTACCGGGCAAATCGCCTGTGCGGCACATCACCGGCGACCATGATCCAGGGGCCGCTGGATGTGACCCGGGCTACTCCGTTTCCGGCTGACGGACCCCGCACGCAAGGCCGTTCAGTCGCCCCTGATCGTGGCCGAGACCACACCGATCGGGCCCGCCACGTGCCACTACTCGCCGGTAACCCAATCGTTGCCCTCCCGCCACTTGTCCGGGCGAACATGCACGCGTCAATTTTGTGCCGTCAGGCATCCGCGCAGGCATGAGAGGACCCCACCCCCCATGACCGAACAGAACGGACAGACCGGACAGGCAGGGCGAGCCGGCCGCGTGAGACGGTCCGGGCGTACCTGGAAGCGCGCCCTCGGCACCGCCGCCGTCACCGCGGCCGCACTCACCGTGGCCGTCACACCGGCCGACGCGGCCCCCGCCACGACCACCGGTACGGCCGCCGCGGCCGCCGACTACGCCACCTGGCAGCGGGACTGCCGGGCCGTGATGGACCAGGCCCTGCCGTATCTGAAGGAGCGGATCGCCGGCGCCGCGCCCGGCGAGAAGCAGGCGATCGTCCTCGACATCGACAACACCTCCCTGGAGACCGACTTCGGCTTCAGCTACCCGCAGCCCGCCAACCGTCCGGTCCTGGAGGCCGCCCGGTACGCCCAGGAGCACGGTGTCGCCCTCTTCTTCGTGACCGCCCGGCCGGGCATCATCGGGGCGCCCACCGAGTGGAACCTCGACCACGCCGGCTACGAGTCCTCCGGCCTCTACGTGCGCGGCTTCCTCGACCTGTTCCGCAACGTCGCCGAGTACAAGACCGCGCAGCGCGCCCACATCGAGTCGAAGGGCTACACGATCATCGCCAACATCGGCAACACCCCCACCGACCTGTCGGGCGGCCACGCCGAGAAGGCGTTCAAGCTGCCCGACTACGACGGCCAGTTGTCCTGACCCTCGATAGGCTCCTCCCGTCGACCGACCACGGGGGTGGCGCATGGAACCGGCGGTGCTCGGCGGGAAGTTGGCGTCCAGTCTGGTCGCCCCGCTGGTGAAGAAACTGTTCGTGACGGACGGGCCGGGCGCCGGGATGGTCGACAGGCCCGTCCGGCTGACCCGCCTGGTGTCCTTCCGGGGCGAGCAGCGCCACCTCGGGGAGACGGAGGTACGGGCGCTCGCCGGGCGGCTGGTCGGTGCGGCCCTGGACTCCCCCGGCGAGCCTCCCTTCCCGCGCGACGAGGAGACGGCCGTCGCCCACACCCTGGCCGCCCGGCTGCTCGCCCTCGGCGACCTGGACATGGACGACGTCCAGGCGGTCCGGCTCGGGCACCGCGACCTGGCCGCCCGGCTGCGGCGGAACGCTCCCGGGGCCGGTGACGGCCTGTCCGCCGACGCCCGCTACTTCCTCGACTCCGCCACGGAGTGGGCCTGCCTGCACATCCTGGAGTTCTTCACCCGGCGCTCGACGTTCGTCGCACGGACGCTGGTGGAGCAGACCCGCGCGCAGACGGAACTGATCGCCAAGGTCGACGAGCTGATCGCCCGCACCCCGCGCCCGGACGCCCGGGACACCGCGTTCGAGCGCCGCTACCTGCCGTACGTCGCCGAGCGGCACAACCACCTCACCATCTACGGCCTCGACCTGCGCGACTCCCCCGACCGCTGGCCCCTCGAAGTCGCCTACCTGAGCCTGGAGGCGACCACGGAGGAGGAGCGGCCCACCGCCCTGCCGGGGGAGCACGCCGGAGGCCCCGTGGCCGTGCGTCTCCCCGCCGAGGACGCCCTCACGGCCCACGACCGCGTGCTGCTGCGCGGCGACGCGGGCTCCGGCAAGACGACGCTGGTGCAGTGGCTGGCGGTGACCGCCGCGCACGCCGGCGACCGGGTGCCGTACGTCCTTCCCCTGCGCACCCTGATCCGCGCGGGTGCCCTGCCCTCCCCCGCGGCCCTCCTCACCGCCGTGGGCTGCCCGCTCACCCCGCCCGAGGGATGGGCGGAGCGCGTCCTCACGGCCGGAAGGGGCCTCCTCCTCGTCGACGGCCTGGACGAGATCCCCGCCGCCGACCGGCACCGCGCCCGCGACTGGCTCCTCGCCCTGGTCCGCGCCTTCCCCGGCAACCGCTGGCTGCTCACCTCCCGCCCCACCGCCGTACGCCCCGACTGGCTGACCGCGGAGGGCTTCCGGGAACTGGCGCTGACCCCGATGCGGCAGACCGACGTGGCCACCTTCGTCCGGCGCTGGCACGCCGCGGCGCAGGCGCCCGAGTACGAGGCGAAGCTGCTCGACGCCCTGCGCACGAAGCGCGATCTGGCCCGCCTCGCCACCAACCCGCTGATGTGCGGCCTGATCTGCGCCCTGCACCGTGAGCGGCGCGGCTATCTCCCCACCGGCCGCAAGGAGTTGTACGACGCCGCCCTGACCATGCTGCTCGCCCGCCGGGACCGGGAGCGGGGCATGGATGCGCTGGAGCTGGGCGAGGAGGCCCAGTTGGAGCTGCTCCAACGGCTGGCGTACGCCCTCGTGTTGAGCGGGCGCACGGAGATGGAGGTGGAGACGGCCGAGGGCATCGTGGAGCGCTGCCTGCCGTCGGTCGCCTCGGCGGCGGGACAGGGCGACGCGGCGACGGTCCTGCGGACCCTGCTCCTGCGCAGCGGACTGCTCCGCCGGCCCGGAGAAGGCGTGCTGGACTTCGTCCACCGCACCTTCCAGGACTACCTGGGCGCCCGGTACGCGGTGGAGGAGGGCCATCTCGACGTCCTGGCCGGCCACGCCCACGACACGCAGTGGGAGGACGTCATCCGCATGGCGGTGGCCCACGCCCGGCCCGGCGAGCGGGCGGTCCTGCTGCGGCGGCTGCTGGCGGAGGACACCCCGCGGCTGACGCTGCTCGCCCTGGCCTGTCTGGAACACGCCACCGCGCTGGACCCGGCGGTACGGGCGGAGGTGGAGACACGGGCGGGAGCGCTGATCCCCCCGGGGACGAAGGAGGAGGCGAAGGCGCTGGCGGAGGCGGGCCCGCTGGTCCTGGAGCTGCTGCCGGGGCCGGAGGACCTGACGGACACGGAGGCGCACGGGGTGACGGTCGCGGCCTCGCTCCTGGCCACGCACGAGCCGGCCGGCGCTCTGGCGGTGCTGCGCCGGTTCCGGGAGCATCCCTCGCTCGACGTGCGGCGGCAGCTGGTGGGCACGTGGGAGCGGTTCGATGCGCGGGAGTACGCGGTCGAGGTACTGGACCACCTGGTCCGGACGGACCTCACGCTGACCTGCGCCACCGACGCCCAGCGCGCGGCCGCCGCGGGCCTGCGCCCGTGGCACCGCTGGGAGTTCCGGGGCCGGCACGGCCTCGCGGACGTCACCGCCGCGGTGACGGGCCCGGACGGCGTCGAGACGCTGCGCCTGCTCTACAACCCGGAAGCGGGCGACCTGGGTCCGCTCACGGCCTTCCCCTCGCTGCGGCGCCTGGTGGTGATCGACTGCGCGTCCGCGCACGGGTTCGGACGGCTCGCGGGGCTGCCGCTCCAGCAGCTCGTCGTCGGCCGGGTCGCCGACGTGGACGGCCTGCGGCGGCTGGACTCGCTCCGTCTGCTGTCGTTGACGCACGCACTGACCGGCACGCGTCTGACGGACGTCCTGCCCGCCGCCGCTCCCCTGGAGTTCCTCTTCCTGGGCCGCGGCACGACGGAGGGGACCGGGCTGCGCGGCCTGTCCCACTGGGCCGGCCTGAAGGTGCTCAGCCTGTCCCCCACGGCGCCGCTCACCGCGGACGACTGGGCGGAGATCGCCCGGCTGCCGCTGCTGACCCGGCTCCAGCTGAACGCCCGGCTCTTCCCGGACGGACTGGGGCCCATGCCGGTCCTTCCCGGGATCACCGAGCTGCGCCTGGCCGAGCTCCGCGGCGGCGAGGACCTCTCCGCGCTGCCCTCGCGTCTGCCCGGCGTCCGTGTCGTCGACGTCCGGGGCGTCCCCGGGCCCCGTCCGGACACCGCCGCCTTCACGGCCCTGTTCCCCGGCGCCGAGGTGACCGTGGGCGACCGCTGACACGGCGAAGGGGCCGCTCCGGGACCGAAGTCCCGGAGCGGCCCCTTCACAGGCTCAACCCCGGAGGGCTACGCCTCCTTGCTCAGGTTCGGACCGGCGCCACCGGCCGCCTGCTCGATCGGCGGGACGTCGGGGAGGGCCGACTTCTCCTCACCCCGGAAGGTGAAGGTCTTGGCCTCGCCCTCGCCCTCGGTGTCCACGACCACGATGTGACCGGGACGCAGCTCGCCGAAGAGGATCTTCTCCGACAGCGAGTCCTCGATCTCGCGCTGGATGGTCCGGCGCAGCGGCCGGGCGCCCAGCACGGGGTCGTAGCCCTTCCTGGACAGCAGCTCCTTGGCGGACTGGGAGAGCTCGATGCCCATGTCCCGGTCCTTCAGGCGCTCGTCCACCTTGCCGATCATCAGGTCGACGATCGCGAGGATGTCGTCCTGGGTCAGCTGCGGGAAGACGACCACGTCGTCGACGCGGTTGAGGAACTCGGGGCGGAAGTGCTGCTTGAGCTCGTCCGACACCTTGTTCTTCATGCGCTCGTAGTTGGTCTTCGTGTCGCCCGCGGCGGCGAAGCCCAGGTTGAAACCCTTGGAGATGTCCCGGGTGCCGAGGTTGGTCGTCATGATGATGACCGTGTTCTTGAAGTCCACGACCCGGCCCTGGGAGTCGGTCAGGCGACCGTCCTCCAGGATCTGCAGCAGCGAGTTGAAGATGTCCGGGTGGGCCTTCTCGACCTCGTCGAAGAGGACGACCGAGAACGGCTTGCGGCGCACCTTCTCCGTCAGCTGACCGCCCTCCTCGTAGCCCACGTAACCGGGGGGCGAACCGAAGAGGCGGGAGACCGTGTGCTTCTCGCTGAACTCCGACATGTCGAGGGAGATCAGCGCGTCCTCGTCACCGAAGAGGAACTCGGCGAGCGCCTTGGACAGCTCGGTCTTACCGACACCGGACGGGCCGGCGAAGATGAACGAGCCACCC
Source organism: Streptomyces flaveolus (assembly GCF_044765825.1). NCBI lineage: Bacteria > Bacillati > Actinomycetota > Actinomycetes > Kitasatosporales > Streptomycetaceae > Streptomyces > Streptomyces flaveolus. Next base: position 40,452 of record NZ_JBIWKU010000005.1, read on the forward strand.
GGACGCTTCGGGTCCTTCAGACCGGCACGCGTACGGCGGATCGCCTTCGAGAGCGCCTTGACGGCGTCCTTCTGGCCGATGACCCGCTTGTGGAGCTCGTCCTCCATGCGCAGCAGGCGGGACGACTCCTCCTCCGTGAGCTTGAAGACCGGGATGCCGGTGGCGGTCGCGAGGACCTCGGCGATCAGCTCGCCGTCGACCTCGGCGACGACGTCCATGTCGCCGGCCTTCCACTCCTTCTCCCGCTTGGCCTTGGCGGCCAGGAGCTGCTTCTCCTTGTCGCGCAGGGAGGCGGCCTTCTCGAAGTCCTGCGAGTCGATCGCGGACTCCTTGTCGCGGCGGACGCCGGCGATCTTCTCGTCGAACTCGCGGAGGTCCGGCGGCGCGGTCATCCGGCGGATGCGCATCCGGGAACCGGCCTCGTCGATCAGGTCGATCGCCTTGTCCGGCAGGAAGCGGTCGGAGATGTACCGGTCGGCCAGGGTGGCGGCCTGGACCAGCGCCTCGTCCGTGATGGAGACGCGGTGGTGCGCCTCGTAGCGGTCGCGCAGACCCTTGAGGATCTCGATCGTGTGCGGCAGCGACGGCTCCGCGACCTGGATCGGCTGGAAGCGGCGCTCGAGGGCCGCGTCCTTCTCCAGGTGCTTGCGGTACTCGTCCAGCGTGGTCGCACCGATGGTCTGCAGCTCACCGCGGGCCAGCATCGGCTTCAGGATCGAAGCGGCGTCGATGGCGCCCTCGGCGGCACCCGCACCGACCAGCGTGTGCAGCTCGTCGATGAACAGGATGATGTCGCCGCGGGTGCGGATCTCCTTGAGCACCTTCTTCAGGCGCTCCTCGAAGTCACCGCGGTAGCGGGAGCCGGCGACCAGCGCGCCGAGGTCCAGGGTGTAGAGGTGCTTGTCCTTGAGGGTCTCGGGCACCTCGCCCTTGACGATGGCCTGCGCGAGGCCCTCGACGACGGCGGTCTTGCCGACACCGGGCTCACCGATCAGGACCGGGTTGTTCTTGGTACGGCGGGACAGCACCTGCATGACCCGCTCGATCTCCTTCTCGCGCCCGATGACCGGGTCGAGCTTGGACTCACGAGCGGCCTGGGTGAGGTTCCGGCCGAACTGGTCGAGGACCAGGGACGTCGAGGGGGTGCCCTCGGCAGGCCCGCCGGCGGCGGCGGTCTCCTTGCCCTGGTAACCGGAGAGCAGCTGGATGACCTGCTGCCGCACCCGGTTCAGATCTGCGCCCAGCTTGACCAGGACCTGGGCGGCGACGCCCTCGCCCTCACGGATCAGGCCGAGCAGGATGTGCTCCGTGCCGATGTAGTTGTGACCCAGCTGAAGGGCCTCGCGGAGCGACAGCTCCAGGACCTTCTTGGCACGGGGGGTGAAGGGAATGTGACCCGACGGGGCCTGCTGGCCCTGCCCGATGATCTCCTCCACCTGCTGGCGGACCGCCTCGAGCGAAATCCCGAGGCTCTCAAGGGCCTTGGCGGCGACACCCTCACCCTCGTGGATCAGGCCCAGGAGGATGTGCTCGGTGCCGATGTAGTTGTGGTTGAGCATCCGGGCTTCTTCCTGAGCCAGGACGACAACCCGCCGCGCGCGGTCGGTGAACCTCTCGAACATCGTTAATCGCTCCTCAGAGCGGTCAGGCAGTGGGGGGAACTTCCCCTCCCTGTCCTTCCGCAGCTTAGTCCCGCAAGCGGGGACCGCTCATTCCAACTGCCGACACCGTCGATGGCCTCCTGACCCCTGACGCCGACATCTGCCACAACCCGATGGTGCGAGACGATGTTCCCGCAGGCCAGGCACTTACCCCGCTCGCCAGTACGCCGATGGCGAACGTGAGACGGCCCGATCTGCGTGTCGCCCCCTCCCACTAGGGATGTCTTACCCGCTGGGACTGACACTCCATGCCGCGCGCACCGGTTCCCTCCGCTACGGGCGAACAACCTTGCGCCTCCCCACACCCCCGCGCGCCCCCATTTCCGGAACCGACCGCAACCATGTGGCCACCCAGCGTAACCCGGGCGTCTTTTCGACGGTTGCACTTGGCATGGCTGGCGTCCTGCCCACGACCTCCACGGTGCCGTTCCCCCGTCGGCCGCTCGAAGCGAGCGGTGCGTGGGAGCGGGTGCGGTCGTGGTACGAGAGCGGGCTCGGCTGGCCGACGGCGGCCGGGACCCCCGTACGGCTTCGCGTGGGTGTCCGCTTCGACGTCCTCGACGTACCGGCCGAGGCCGGTCACGCGGCGTTGCGGCGCCAGACACGCGGCTTTCCGGTGGCGCTCCGGGGCGAGCGGATGCTGCTGCTCGTGGCCGCGGGCGGCGCTGACGAACTGCCCGGGCTGCTGGACTGGCTGGAGTGGGGCTCCCTGGCGCTCGACCTGCGGGCGGTCGGCGCGGGCGGTCTCATGGACGCGCCCCTGCCCCCGGAGTCCGGGCCGGCCGGTCCGTCGTCGTTGCCGCCGTCGGGCCGCGACGCTTCGCAGGGGGCCGCCGTCTGGCTGCGGCCCCCCGGGACGGGCAGCGAGGTCGGGGCCTCGCTGCCGACACTGTCGGCCCTGGGGGGCGCCGGGACCGCCCCCGATCTCGCACGGCTGGTGCACACGCTCGCGACGCAGTGCCACCGGCTCCGGCTCTCCCGGGCGCCGCGCTGAGGGCATGCGGGCCGAGAGCGCGCTGACCGGGAGTGTGCGGGCCGGGTCGGTGACGTGGCCCCTGATCAGCCGTTGGCCTCTTCGTACGCCTGCCGAATCGCAGCGGGGACCCGGCCGCGGTCGTTGACGTCGTGACCGTTCGCCTTCGCCCAGGCGCGGATCGCCGCGGTGTCCTGGCTGCCGCCCGAAGAAGTGCGCGTCTTGCCGCGGCCGCCCGAAGCGCGGCCCCCGGTCCGACGGCCGCCCTTCACGTAAGGCTCGAGAAGACCACGGAGCTTGTCCGCATTGGCGGTGGTGAGATCGATCTCGTACGTCTTGCCGTCCAGCGCGAACGTCACCGTCTCGTCCGCCTCGCCGCCGTCGAGGTCATCGACAAGAAGGACCTGAACCTTCTGTGCCACCGGATTTCCTTTCATAGATAACGTGAGGGCCGGAGCTCCGCCGGCGTCCGCCGTATCGCCGCCCCTTGTTATATGCAGTACTGCAGTACGCCGGAAAGCAAACCGCTTTTGCCGGAAAAACACAAACCCCCGGTGCGAACCCGCGACCCGCCTCCGGCCCGGAAAGATGCGCGTTTCGGACATAGGGAACCCGCGCGCGGTCCACCGGTGGAATAAACCTGGCGACGGGTTGCGGATGCGGTTGCGGTTCCCGACGGGTCGTCTCTTGGCGGCTCTCGGCGGTCGATCACAGATGCAGAAGCATCCGGCTGTTGCCCAGGGTGTTCGGTTTCACCCGTTCGAGACCCAGGAACTCCGCTACGCCCTCGTCATAGGAACGCAGCAGCTCGGCGTAGACATCCGTGTCCACGGGTGTCTCTCCGATCTCCACGAAGCCGTGCTTGGTGAAGAAGTCCACTTCGAAGGTGAGACAGAAAACGCGGCGAACACCCAGCCGGCGTGCGGTCTCCAGCAACTTCTCCAGCAACTGATGACCGACACCGGCGCCCTTCAGGCCCGGCTTCACCGCGAGAGTCCGGACTTCCGCGAGGTCTTCCCACATCACGTGCAGGGCGCCACAGCCGACCACCTCGGCGTTGTCGTCCCGTTCCGCGACCCAGAACTCCTGGATGCTCTCGTAAAGCGTCACCATCGCTTTGTCGAGCAGGATGCGGTCGTGGACGTACTCGTCGAGGAGCCGGCGTACGGCCGGGACATCGCTGGTGCGGGCCCGCCGGACGGTGATGGCAATTGACATGTGGGGACGCTATCGCTCGCCGGTGTCCGTCACGGAGCCGGGGCCCGGCGCGGGTGTTTCCGGGCCCTGCACGATGCGGATGGCGTCCCTGAGTGCCTGGCGCTGTTCCTCGCTCATCATGCCGAAGAAGGCGATGAGAGCGGCCGCGGGGTTGTCGCTCTGCGACCACGCTTCGTTCATCAGCGCGGCTGCGTAGGCGGCGCGGGTGGAGACCGCCTCATATCGATAGGCCCGGCCTTCCGACTCGCGGCGCACCCAGCCCTTCTGATGGAGATTGTCCAGGACGGTCATGACGGTGGTGTACGCGATCGACCGTTCCTGTTGGAGATCTTCCAGGACTTCTCGAACGGTCACCGGGCGGTTCCACTTCCACACCCGCGTCATGACCGCGTCTTCGAGTTCTCCCAATGGGCGAGGCACCCTCACGACAATAGTGGGGAATCAGGCCGATGGCGTGACGGACGTGCGCTTTCGCCCGCTTTCGTGGGCGAGAGGGGGCAAAAAGGGCGTACGGCTCGTCGGCGCGGGTGCGCGGAGAGCCGTACGCGGGGTGCGGGCGGTGGGGCGGCGGTGGTGGTGGTGCGGCGGTGCCGGTGGCGGGGTCAGGCCTTCGGGTGCGCGGCCGGCTGGTGGGCGCCCTCCGCCCGTGCGAGGGCGGCGTCGACGGCCGCGTCCTCCTTGGTCTTGCTGGCCCCGCCCTGGGTCTTCACGATCACCCTGACGACGCCGATGAAGAAGGCCGCCATGACGGCCGGGGGGAGGAGCGCGGAGACGTAGTCCATGGATCCAGGGTAGCCAGGGCGTGTCAGCCGGCGGCGAGGTGGTGCCGGGAGCCGGCGGGGGGCGGGGCCGGCTTCCGGCGGGGGAAGACCTCGCCGGGGGTGGGAACGGGGCGTTTCGGGTTGGCCGGGGTGGCCGGGGCGGGGCTGGGGGCCGGCTTCTGCGGGGGCTTCGCGCCGGGACGGGCGGCCGGGTCCTGGCCGCCGCCCGCGCAGCGGCCGCCGGGGAGGGCGAGGAGGCGGGTGCGTGCGGCGGGGACGGTGGCGGTGACGGTGGCCGCCGGGGGTGCGCAGCGGGACAGGAGGGCGGCGGCGGTGGGGTTGCCGCGCAGGGCCCGCAGGGCGGCGAGGTCGTCCGCGGTCGGGCGGTGGCCGGCGCTCAGGGCCTCGTCGAGGAGGGTGAGGTAGCCGGCGATGCTGCCGGGGAGGGCGGCGCGGTACCGGGCGAGGTCGGCCAGCAGGAAGTCGCGCAGCCGGACGCTCTCCTCCATCGCCTCGTCGAGCGACTCCGCGAGGCGGAGGCAGTCCTGGACGTCCTCGGCCGAGGCGGGGCTGGGGTTCAGGGCGAGGGCGAGGGCGCGCCGGAGCACACGCAGCTCCTGAGCGCCGAACGCCATGCCGCCTCGGGATCCGTATGGCGTGGGCATGCGGCGACGATACGCGCTAATCAGACAAATTTTGCATAGCGGGCGGGTGTGGCGCCGGGGGCCACTCGTCCGGCGGGTGAGCGTCGTGCCTGCGGGTGCCTCCGGCGGTGGGGCGGGGTGCCTGCGGCGGCCTGTGCGGGTGCCTCCGGCGGTGGTGTGGGGTGCCTGCGGCGGCCTGTGGGGGTTCGGTGGGGGTGCGCGTAGCGCCTTCGGTGGTGGGTGGGTCGGGGCCGCGCCGGGGGGTGTCCGTCCTCGGAACGGCGCGGAATCGGTCGGCCACAGAAGTACCCGGCGCGGACGCGCCAACCGCTGCGGGCGGACACCCCCCGACACGACCCCTTCCCGCCGTACGCGACTGACCGCCGTCGTCGCACCCCGACGCGCTACGCCGCCGCAGCCGCGGGCCGCTGCCCATACGGCCGTAGCTGCGGGCAGTCGTGCCGCTGGGGCGGCACGGGTGGGCGCAGCGGCACCCCGGCAGCGCCGGGCCACCCGACCCACCCCTCGCGCCGACGCCGGGCACCCCCGGGTGGCGCCGGGCCACGTGGCCCACCCCCGCCCCGCACCGGCGCCGGGCCACCGACCCGCACCCGCACCGGGCGCGCCCCCTACATGCGGGACACGTTGCGTTCGTAGACCAGCCGGAGGCCCATCAGCGTCAGCCACGGCTCGTGTTCGTCGATGACCGACGACTCGCCCAGGACCATCGGCGCCAGACCACCCGTCGCGATGACCGTCACGTCGTCCGGGTCCGTGGCCAGCTCGCGGGCCATGCGGTTGACGACCCCGTCGACCTGGCCCGCGAAGCCGTAGATGATCCCGGACTGCATCGCCTCGACCGTGTTCTTGCCGATCACGCTGCGCGGACGCGCCACCTCGATCTTGCGGAGCTGGGCGCCCTTGACGCCGAGTGCCTCCACGGAGATCTCGATGCCGGGGGCGATGACCCCGCCGATGTACTCCCCGCGCGCGCTCACCGCGTCGAACGTCGTCGCCGTGCCGAAGTCCACGACGATCGCCGGGCCGCCGTAGAGCTCGACCGCGGCGACCGCGTTGATGATGCGGTCGGCGCCGACCTCCTTGGGGTGGTCGGTGAGGATCGGGACGCCGGTCTTGACGCCGGGCTCGACCAGGACCGCGGGGACGTCGCCGTAGTAGCGGCGGGTGACCTCGCGCAGTTCGTGCAGGACCGAGGGGACGGTCGCGCAGATGGCGATGCCGTCGATGCCGTCGCCCAGCTCGTCGCCGAGGAGCGGGTGCATGCCCATCAGGCCCTGGAGGAGGACCGCCAGCTCGTCGGCCGTGCGGCGCGAGTCCGTGGAGATCCGCCAGTGCTCGACGATGTCCTCGCCGTCGAAGAGGCCCAGGACGGTGTGCGTGTTGCCTACGTCGATCGTCAGCAGCATGCCTCTACTCCGCTTCCCGCAGGTCGAGGCCGATGTCCAGGATGGGAGAGCTGTGGGTGAGGGCGCCCACGGCCAGGTAGTCGACACCCGTGTCGGCGTACGCCTTGGCGTTGGTGAGGGTGAGGCGGCCGGAGGCCTCCAGGGCGGCGCGGCCGTCGACGAGGGCCACCGCCTCCTCGCACTCGCCCGGCGTGAAGTTGTCCAGCAGGATCAGGTCGGCGCCGGCGTCCAGGACCTCGCGGAGCTGGTGCAGCGTGTCGACCTCGACCTCGATGGGGACGTCCGGGAAGCGCTCGCGGACCGCCTGGAAGGCCGCCGCCACGCCGCCCGCGGCGACCACGTGGTTGTCCTTGACCAGGGCCGCGTCCGACAGGGACATGCGGTGGTTGACGCCGCCGCCGCAGCGGACCGCGAACTTCTCCAGGGAGCGCAGGCCCGGGGTCGTCTTGCGGGTGTCCCGGACCCGGGTCTTGGTGCCCTCGAGGGCGTCCTCCCACGCGCGCGTGGCGGTCGCGATGCCCGACAGGCGGCACAGGAGGTTGAGCGCGCTGCGTTCGGCGGTGAGGAGGTCGCGGGTGCGGGTGGTGACCGTGAGGAGCTTCTGGCCGGGCTCCACCCGGTCGCCGTCCGCCACGTGGCGTTCCACTTCGAACTCGTCCGTCGCGACGATCGACAGGACCGCCTCGGCGACCCTGAGGCCCGCCACGACGCCCGCCTCGCGCGCGGTGAAGTCGGCGGTGGCCACCGCGTCCTCGGGGATGGTCGCGACCGTCGTCACGTCCACGCCGTGGGCCAGGTCCTCCTGGAGGGCGACGTTCGCGATGTCCTCGACCTCCACGGGGTCGAGGCCGGAGTCGAGCAGCAGGGCGGCGAGCGCGGGGTCGAGGCCGCACTCCAGGTACGCCTCTGCGTCGGTGTCCGCGCCGCAGGCGCAGCCGTCGCCGCAGCCTCCGCCGGAGGCGAGGGGAAGGTCGGGGGTGTTCACTGTGGTCACTGCTCCTGGGGGCGCTGCGCCGGCTGAGGGCTTGGGGTGGTCGGGGGGAATTCTGGCGTCTCCGTGGTGTGCACGGCGAGCGTTCGGTCCGGGTTCAGGCGTACGACGATGTGGCGGCCCCACGTCGCGTCGTCGCGGTCCGCGTGGTCCTCGCGCCAGTGGCAGCCCCGCGTCTCCTCGCGCCGTGCCGCCGCGGCCACCAGGACGCGGGCCACGCACAGGAGGTTCGTCGCCTCCCATGTGTCGACGCCCGGCTCGGCCGTCTTGCCGTTCTCCCGCAGGGCGTCGCGGGCCTCGGTGTGCAGGTGGTGGAGCTGGTCGGCGGCTCGGGTGAGGGAGTCGGCGGAGCGCAGGACGCCGGCGCCCTCGGTCATGATCCGCTGGACGGCGAAGCGGGCCTCCGGCGGGAGGAGGGGGTGCGTCGGCTGGGCCGCGTGCGGCAGCGGCGCCGGCACACGCGCGTGGAGCGTGCCGTCGGCGTGGCTCGCCGCGACGTCGGCGGCGATGCGCTCGGCGTAGACGAGGCCCTCCAGGAGAGAGTTGGACGCCAGGCGGTTGGCGCCGTGCACGCCCGTGCAGGCGACCTCGCCGCACGCGTACAGCCCGGGGACCGTGGTGCGGCCCGAGGCGTCGGTGCGGACGCCGCCGGAGGCGTAGTGGGCGGCCGGGGCGACCGGGATCGGCTCGGTGACCGGGTCGATGCCGTGCGCGCGGCAGGCGGCGAGGATCGTCGGGAAGCGGTGCTCCCACATCTCCGCGCCGAAGTGGCGTGCGTCGAGGTACATGTGCTCGGCGTCCCGCTCCTGCATGCGGCGCGTGATGCCCTTGGCGACGATGTCCCGGGGCGCCAGTTCGGCCAGTTCGTGCTGCCCCTGCATGAAGCGCACGCCGTCGGCGTCCACCAGGTGGGCGCCCTCGCCGCGTACCGCCTCGGAGACCAGGGGCTGCTGGCCCTCCGCGTCCGGGCCGAGGAACAGGACCGTGGGGTGGAACTGGACGAATTCGAGGTCGCTCACCTCGGCGCCGGCGCGCAGGGCGAGGGCGACGCCGTCGCCCGTGGAGACGGACGGGTTCGTCGTCGCCGAGAAGACCTGGCCCATGCCGCCGGTCGCCAGGACCACGGCGGGCGCGTGGACCGCGCCGACGCCGTCGTGCTGGCCCTCGCCCATGACGTGCAGGGTGACGCCGGCGGTGCGGCCGTCGGCGTCCGTGAGGAGGTCGAGGACGAGGGCGTTCTCGACCGTCCGGATCCCGCGCGCGCGGACCGCCTCGACCAGGGCGCGGGAGATCTCCGCGCCCGTGGCGTCGCCGCCCGCGTGGGCGATGCGGCGGCGGTGGTGGCCGCCCTCGCGGGTGAGGGCGAGGCCGCCCTCGGACGACTCGTCGAAGTGCGCGCCGGTCTCGATGAGCCGGCGTACGGCGTCGGGGCCCTCGGTGACCAGGATGCGGACGGCCTCCGGGTCGCACAGGCCCGCGCCGGCCACCAGGGTGTCGTCCAGGTGCTGCTCGGGGGTGTCGCCCTCGCCGAGGGCGGCGGCGACGCCGCCCTGTGCCCAGCGGGTGGAGCCGTCGTCGAGGCGGGCCTTGGTGACGACGACCGTGTTCAGGCCGGCGGCCTCGCAGCGCAGCGCGGCGGTGAGACCGGCGACGCCGGAGCCGACGACCACCACGTCCGCCGTGAGGGCCCAGCCGGGCGCGGGTGCGTGCAGTCGTATGCCTGTGCTGGTCACGAGGCGGCTCCGAAGGTGAGGGGGACGTTGTCGATCAGCCGGGTCGCGCCGACCCGGGCGGCGACGGCGAGGACGGCCTCGCCGGTGTGGTCGTCGCCGATCTCGGTGAAGTCGGACGGGTCGACCAGGGCGAGGTAGTCCAGCTCCAGCGGCGGGTCGAGGCGGGCTGCGTCGTCCAGGACCAGGCGGGCGGCGGCGCGGACGGCCGTGGCGCCGCCCGGCGCGGACGTGGCGACGGCGTGTGCGTCGGCCGCCGCGCGGGACTCGCCGAGGGCGCTGAGCGCCTCGGCACGCGCGCGCGTGGCGGGCACTTCGCGGGCCCGCGCGCGCAGCGCCTCCTGGGCGGCGTGCCGGTCGAGGCCGGCGAACAGGGCCTGGGAGAGCGCGAGGGCGGTGCGGCGCTCCTGGGGCGAGAGATAGCGGTTGCGGCTGGAGAGGGCCAGCCCGTCGTCCTCGCGCACGGTGGGCACGCCGACGATCTCCACGCCGAAGTTGAGGTCGCGGACCATGCGGCGGATCAGGGCGAGCTGCTGGGCGTCCTTCTGGCCGTACAGGGCCAGGTCGGGGCGGGTGAGGTGGAGCAGCTTGGCGACGACGGTGAGCATGCCGTCGAAGTGGCCGGGGCGGGAGGCGCCCTCCAGGCGGGCGCCCATGGGGCCCGCCGTGACGCGGACCTGGGGCTCCCCGCCCGGGTAGACCTCCTCGACGGACGGGGCGAAGACGACGTCCGCCCCCGCCTGCTCGGCGATCTTCAGGTCGGCGTCCAGGGTGCGCGGGTAGCGGTCCAGGTCCTCCCCGGCGCCGAACTGGAGCGGGTTGACGAAGACGGTGACGACCACCTCGCCGTCCGGGCCGGCGATGCGCCGTGCCGTGCGGATCAGGGTGGCGTGGCCCTCGTGCAGGGCGCCCATGGTCATCACGACGGCCCGGCGCCCGTGCCGTACGCGCGCGTGCAGCTCGTCCGCGGTGCGCAGCAGGGTGGTGGTCATCGGGCGTCTCCCTCGGTGCCGTTGGTCCCGTCGGTCCCGGCGGCCCGGCCGCTTCCGTCGGCGAGTACTCCGAGCAGGTCCTCGGCGAGTTCGGGCTTGAGCAGGCCGTGGTCCAGGGCGCGGTCGGCCGTCGCGCGGGCCATCGCCACGTAACCGGCAACGGTCTGCGGGGCGTGCGCGCGCAGTTCCTCGATGTGCGCGGCGACCGTGCCCGCGTCGCCGCGCGCGACGGGGCCGGTCAGCGCCGCGTCGCCGGAGCGCAGGGCGTTGTCGAGGGCGGCGCCCAGCAGCGGGCCGAGCATCCGGGCGGGGGCCTCGACGCCGGCGGTGCGCAGCAGCTCCAGGGACTGGGCGACCAGGGTGACCAGGTGGTTGGCGCCGAGCGCAAGCGCCGCGTGGTACAGCGGGCGCTTGTCCTCGGCGATCCACTCCGGCTCGCCGCCCATCTCGATGACCAGGGCCTCGGCGGCCAGCCGCAGTTCCTCGGGCGCGGTGACGCCGAAGGAGCAGCCGGCCAGGCGCTGGACGTCGACGGGGGTGCCGGTGAAGGTCATCGCCGGGTGCAGGGCGAGCGGCAGGGCGCCGGCGCGCAGGGCGGGGTCCAGGACCTTGGCGCCGTAGCGCCCGGAGGTGTGCGCGAGCAGCTGGCCCGGGCGTACCGCGCCGGTCTCGGCGAGCCCGGTCACCAGGCCGGGCAGCGCGTCGTCGGGGACGGTCAGCAGCACCAGTTCGGCGTGCTGGAGGACCTCGGCGGGCGTCATGAGCGGCACGTCGGGGAGCAGGGCGGCGGCACGCCGTCTGGAGGCTTCGGACACCCCGGAGACGGCCACCGGGCGGTGCCCGGCGAGCTGGAGGGCCGCGGCCAGCGCGGGGCCCACCCGGCCGGCGCCGACGACGCCTACGGTGAGCCGCGCGGGGCGGTCCTTGGGGTCTGGCTGTGGGGTTGTGTTCACGCGACGGCGGCCTTCCCGTTCCAGTCCGCTCGGGGTACCGGACGATTTCTCGTCATGTTAACGCGATCGGTTCCGCGGGCGTCCGGTTGTCCACAGGCTGTGGGTTTCCACACCCGTCCGGCACCCGGCGCCCGCCTTCTCCGGGTACGTGCGCTGTGCGGACGGAAACCCCGGTGCCCCCGCGGGTTCCGGCACGGCATGATCCCGGCATGACTGACGCAGGGGAAAACGCGGAACAGGCGGAGACGGAGCCACCGGAACGGCGGGAGGAGCAGCACAGGCGCATGCGTGAGCGGCGCGTGGCCGTCCATCGCAGCGCGAAGCGCCTGCTCGCCCGCCCCGGCTACGGCGCCACCCTCCGGGAACGGATCGGCCTGCTGGACGGAGCGGAGGAGCTCTACGACCTCGACGAGCCGTCGGACCTGTACGGCAACGGCATCGTGACGGCGCTGGAGGAGCGGACGGCCGCCCTGCTGGGCCACGAGGCCGCCGCCTTCTTCCCGACCGGCACCATGGCCCAGCAGGTGGCGCTGCGCTGCTGGGCGGGCCGCACCGGCAACCCGGTCGTCGCCCTGCACGGGCTCGGCCATCCCGAGGTACACGAACGGAACGCCTTCAGCCGGGTCGGCGGTCTGCGCCCGGTCCGGCTGACCGGCGAGCCCCGGCAGCCGACCGCCGACGAGGTGCGCGACTTCGAGGAGCCGTTCGGGGCGCTGATGCTGGAGCTGCCGCTCAGGGACGCCGGATATCTGCTGCCCACGTGGGAGGAGCTCACCGAGGTGGTCGGGGCGGCTCGGGAGCGCGACGCGGTGGTGCACTTCGACGGGGCCCGCCTGTGGGAGTCCACCGTGCACTTCGGCCGCCCGCTGGACGAGATAGCGGGCGTCGCGGACAGCGTGTACGTCTCGTTCTACAAGTCCCTCAAGGGCTACGGCGGCGCCGTGCTGGCCGGCCCCCGGACGCTGGTGGAGGAGGCCAGGGCCTGGCGGCACCGGTACGGCGGCAACGTGTTCCAGCAGTTCCCCACGGCCCTGTCGGCACTGGCCGGCCTGGAGCGGGAGCTGCCCCGGCTGCCGGAGTACGTGAAGCACGCGCGCGTGGTGGCCGCCGCGCTGCGCGAGGGCTTCGCGGCGGCCGGGCTGCCGTGGGCGCGGGTGCACCCCGAGGTGCCGCACACCCACGAGTTCCAGGTCTGGCTGCCGTACGCCGCCGATGTCGTCGGGGAGATCGCGATCCGGCAGGGCGAGGAGACGGGGACCCTGCTCTTCGGCCGGCCCTGGGACGAGACCGGACCGGGCATCGCCGTCACCGAGGTCGGGGTGGAGGCGGAGGGCCTGGAGTGGACGGCCGACGACGTGAAGGCGGCGGTCGCGGACTTCGCCGCACGGCTGCCCCGCTGACCGGGTGACCGGCTGACCGGCTGACCGGCTGCCGCGCTGGTCGGCCGCCCGGCGGCCGAGCCGGGTGGTCAGCCGAGGGGGCGTGGCCGCGGGGCCCACCACCGGCGCAGGGCCCGCCGTGCCCGGCCGTGCGCCGGGCGGCCGGCCAGGACCCGGCGGAACCGCCGGCGGTCGCGCCACGCGCGCACGGCCTGCCGGTCGTGGGTGCCCGGCGCGGGCGGCGCGGGCTCGCCGAGCCGCTGGGCGCGGTAGGTGTCGAGGAGGTACTGCTGCGTGATGCTCATGGCGGATCGCCTTTCAGGGCACGAAGGCTGACGGGCCGGTGAGCGGGCTCCGCGGCCGCCCCGGTCGTCCCAGACTGCTCCGGCCACCCCGGCGGCGTCGTGCCGATTGACGGCGGCGGTCAATCGGCGACGGCGTTGTCGGTGGCGGCGTGCACCATGGGGGCATGAGCGTGCGCATCGACATCGCGGGGCTGCGGCCGGAGAGGGTCGCCGTCGTGCCCTCACCCCTGGCCGAGCTGTGCATGGCGCTGCACGCGCTGTCCGAGCCGGGTCACCACCCGGGGCTCCAGGGCTGGGTGACCGGTGTCGCCGCCCGGCTCGACTCGCACCTGGCCGACCGGATGTGCGAGGCCGACTTCCTGTGGCGGACGACGTTCTCGGACCTGTTCCTGCCGTTCGCCGGCATCCCCGGCCGCAGCGCGCTGCCCGGCGCCACCCTCGCCGAGGACCTGGACCTGCTGGACAAGCTGTCGGACGAGCAGTTCGTGGACGCGGCGCTGGAGTTCACCTGCGCCATGCCCTACGGCGCCCAGGGCGCCTCCGTGCTCTCGGACGCCGTGGTGCGCCGGCGCGCCCTGGACCTGGCGGCCGCGCGGGGGCCGCAGCAACTGCGGTTCAGTGAGCGGCTGCTGGCCGACCCGCCCCGGATCCGGGCCTGGCTGCGCCAGTTCCTGCACGACTGCGACGAGGCGTTCTTCGCGGACGCCTGGTCCCGGCTGCGCCACCAGCTCGCGGCCGACGCCCGCCACAAGACGGACCTGCTGCGGCGCCGGGGCCTGGCCGAGGCACTGGCCGCGGTGTCCCCGGCGGTGGCGCTGGACGAGGCGGCCGGCGTGATCACGATCGACAAACTGGGCGACGGCCGTACGGCCACCGCGGACGGCGGCCTGCTGCTCCTGCCCACCAGCTTCGGCTGGCCGCACCTGTCGGTCCTGCACCGGTACGGCTGGCAGCCCGTCCTGCACTACCCGGTCGGCGCCGCCGAGCCGGTCTCCCCGCCGTCCGTCGAGCAGCTCACGCTGCGGATGTCCGCGCTGTCCCACCCGGTGCGGATGCGGATCTGCCGCCACCTGGCCCGCAGCGCGTACACCACGAGCGAGCTGGCGCAGGCGCACGGCATGACGGCCCCGGAGATATCCCGGCACCTGGGCGTCCTGAAGAAGGCGGGCCTGATCACCACGCGCCGCCGCGGGCGGTACGTCCTGCACCAGCTGGACGTGACGGTGGTGGCCCGGCTGGGCAGCGACTTCCTGGAGGGCCTCCTCCGGTAGCCCGGCGCCGCCCGGGCGGGAATGGGCGGCGTTCGGCCGAGGCGGACGTGCCGCAGCCCCACCCCCGCCTGCCGCAGGCGGGTGCGCAGCGCGCCCTCGTTGTCGGGCTCCAGGGTGAGCCCGGCCAGGCGATCCGGTCGGCGGTCCTCGGGACGGTCGGTGCCGGGCAGCGGGCGGCGTAGCTCGTGTGCGGGCAGCGACTGGACGGATCGCCGCCCCTGTAAGGGCCATTGATCCACAGGAGCATGCGCGGCACCCTCCCGACGCCGCACCCGCGCCGGGGCGTGCTCAGCCGTGTCCGCCGCCGGCCCGCACCAGCCCGGTCTCGTAGGCCAGGACCACGACCTGCACCCGGTCGCGCAGGCCGAGCTTGGTCAGGATGCGGCCGACGTGCGTCTTCACGGTCGCCTCGGACAGCACGAGCCGGGCCGCGATCTCCCCGTTGGACAGGCCCTGCGCGACCAGCACCATCACCTCGCGCTCGCGTTCGGTGAGCCGCTGAAGCTCCGCGTGCCGGGGCTCCTGGCCGGTGGCCGGCAGCATCGGCGCGAACCGGTCGAGGAGCCGGCGCGTGGTCGAGGGGGCCACCACCGCGTCACCGCTGTGCACGGAGCGGATCGCCGCGAGCAGCTCACCGGGCGGCACGTCCTTGAGCATGAAACCGGAGGCGCCCGCCTTCAGCGCCGAGAAGGCGTACTCGTCCAGGTCGAAGGTGGTCAGGATCAGCACCTTCGGCGCGTTCGGGTCCACGCAGATCCGGCTGGTGGCCTCCACCCCGTCGAGCTTGGGCATGCGGACGTCCATCAGGACGACGTCCACGGCGGTCGAGCGCAGCACCTGGAGGGCCTCGACGCCGTCGCCCGCCTCCGCGACGACCTCCATGTCCGGCTGGGCCGCGAGCACCATCCGGAACCCGGTGCGCAGCAGCACCTGGTCGTCGACGAGCATCACGCGGATCGTCATGGGGGCCTCTTCCGTTCTCCGGCCGGCGATCCGGCTGGGGGGTGTGACAGGTGTCAACGCCGTACCTGCGTACGGGCGCGGAGGTCAGTGTGCGGGTTTCAGCGGCAGCAGCGCACTGATGCGGAATCCCCCGCCGGGCCGCGGACCCGCGTCCAGGGTGCCACCGACCATGCCGATGCGTTCCCGCATGCCGATCAGTCCGTGGCCCTGGCCGTCGAAGCCGCCCTCCTCGTACAGCTCGTGGGGGGCGCCCTTGCCGTCGTCCTCGACCAGCAGGCCGAGCCCGTCGTCGAAGTAGACGAGGCGCACGCTCGCGCCCGCGTTGGGCCCCCCGTGCTTGCGGGTGTTGGTGAGCGCTTCCTGCACGATCCGGTACGCGGTCAGCTCGACGCCGCTGGGCAGCGGGCGCGGGTTGCCCTCCACCTTGAAGTCGACGGGCAGCCCGGAGGTGCGGCACTGCTCGACCAGCTCCTCGATCTGCTGGACGTCGGGCTGCGGAACGTACTCCCCGGCCTCCTGGTGCTCGCCGGTGCGCAGCACGCCGAGCAGGCGGCGCATCTCGGCGAGGGCCTGCCGGCCGGTGGAGGAGATGGTCTCCAGGGCCTTCTTCGCCTGGTCGGGGGCCGCGTCCAGAACGTAGGCGGCGCCGTCGGCCTGCACCACCATGACCGAGACGTTGTGCGCGACGACGTCGTGCAGCTCCCGGGCGATCCGGGCCCGCTCGGCGGCGACCGCGACCTTGGCCTGCGCCTCGCGCTCCTTCTCCAGCCGGGCGTTGCGCTCCTCCAGCTGCGCGAAGTAGGCACGGCGGGTGCGGATGGAGTCGCCGAGCACCCAGGCGAGGGCGAACGGCACCGCCTGGAAGACCGTGATGGCGATGTTGCCGGCTATGCCGGTGTTCTCGCTGGGCCAGCGCAACTGCGCGAAGGGCGCGGCGCACAGGCCCGTGGTGAGCGCGACCCGGGAGGCCCAGCGGGCACCGGTCGCGGCGACCGTGTAGACGATCACCAGCAGGGCGAAGTCGGCGGACATCGTGGGGATGTCCAGCGCCAGCTGACCCACCCCGAGCGCGGCGGCCAGCAGCAGCATCTTCTCCGGCATGCGCCGGCGCAGCGCGATCACCGCGCACAGCAGCACCACGAACGGAACGACCAGCGCCGTGACGTCCTTCCCGTGGGCCTCCTGCTGCGTGGTCACGGACATCACGGAGATTCCGAGCAGAGCAAGGGCCCAGAAACAGTCGACCCCGGTCGGGTGTCTGCGGAGGAAATCGTAGAGGCGCTGCACGTAGCCAGCGTAGGGAAGCGGAATAGGTGCAGGGGTCAACCGGAGGGCCGATCCGCGTCTCCCGCGCATACTCCGCAAGGTGGAGGCTCCGTTCGCCTGTGCGCCTAGCCTGGGCCTGTGACGGCGAGGACAGCGGGGACGGCAGAGGCCCACGGGACGGGCGACGACTGGCGTGGCTGGCGGGAGGCCACGGCGGACGCCCTGTACGGGCCGGCGGGGTTCTACCGCGGGTCCGAGGGGCCCGCCGGGCACTTCCGTACGTCGGTGCACGCGTCGCCGCTGTTCGCCGGGGCCGTGGCGCGGCTGCTGTGCCGGGTCGACGAGGCACTGGGCCGGCCCGCGTCGCTCGCGTTCGTGGACATGGCCGCGGGGCGGGGAGAGCTGGTCACGGGCGTGCTGGCCGCGCTGCCCGCGGACGTGGCCGCCCGCACGCGCGCGTACGCCGTCGATGTCGCCGGGCGCCCCGACGGGCTCGACCGGCGGATCGAGTGGCTGGCCGAGCCGCCGCGCGGGGTGACGGGGCTGCTGTTCGCCAACGAGTGGCTGGACAACGTGCCGGTGGACGTGGCGGAGGTGGACGCCGACGGCGTGGCACGGCGGGTGCTCGTCCGGGGCGACGGGACGGAGCGGCTCGGGGAGCCGGTGGGCGGGGCGGACGCCGAGTGGCTGGCCCGCTGGTGGCCGCTGGCGGGCGAGGAGGGGCTGCGGGCGGAGATCGGCTTCCCCCGGGACAGCGCGTGGGCGTCCGCCGTCTCCACGCTCGAACGGGGACTGGCCGTGGCCGCGGACTACGCCCACACGCGGGACACCCGCCCGCCCTTCGGCACGCTCACCGGCTTCCGGGAGGGCCGGGAGACGCCCCCGGTACCGGACGGCTCGTGCGACATCACGTCCCACGTGGCCCTGGACGCGTGCGCGACGGCGGGCGACGCGGGGCGTGCCGGGGGCGGCGTGGAGGACGGCGCGAGTACCGGGGGCGGCGTGGAGGACGGCCTGGAGGGCGGCCCGGACAACACCGGGTCCGGGCCGGGAAACACCGGGTCCGGGTCCCGCCCGGGCGCCACGGCATCCGGCACGGGCGACACCGGACCCCGCACAGCCCCCGCGGAGCGCGAGAGGAGCGGCGCCACGCCCCACCCGGGCGACCCCGCCTGCGGGGCGGACGTCGCCGGGCCCGGCGCGGACCGTGCGGGGCGCGACAGGGGCGACGCCGGGCGCGCTGCAGCCGAACCCGGCCGCGATGCCGGCGGCGTGGGGTGCGCGCCGGCGTGCACGCCCCCCGGCGCGCGGTTGCTCCCCCAGCGCGACGCCCTGCGTGCCCTCGGTGTCGCCGGCGCCCGTCCCCCGCTCGCCCTCGCCTCCACCGACCCGGCGGCGTACGTGCGCGCCCTCGCGAACGCCTCCGAGGCCGCCGAGCTGACCGCGGCCGGCGGGCTCGGCGACTTCGTGTGGCTGCTCCAGCCGGTCGGGCCCCTCGACGCCGCCCGGCTACTTGTCGATGTCGCCGACGACGAAGAACAGTGACCCCAGGATCGCCACCATGTCCGCGACCAGCGTCCCGGGCAGCAGCTCCGTCAGCGCCTGGATGTTGTTGAACGAGGCCGAGCGCAGCTTCAGCCGGTACGGGGTCTTCTCACCCTTGCTGACCAGGTAGTAGCCGTTGATGCCGAGCGGGTTCTCGGTCCACGCGTAGGTGTGTCCCTCGGGCGCCTTCAGCACCTTCGGGAGCCGCTGGTTGATCGGCCCGGGTTCCAGCTCGGCCAGCCGGTCCAGGCAGGCGTCGGCGAGGTCGAGGGCGTTGTGCGTCTGCTCCAGCAGGCACTCGAAGCGGGCGAGGCAGTCGCCCTCGGTCCGGGTGACGACCTTCAGGGTGTCCTGGAGCTCACCGTAGGCGAGGTACGGCTCGTCGCGGCGCAGGTCGAAGTCGACGCCGGAGGCGCGCGCGATCGGCCCGCTGACCCCGTACGCGTGCACGGCCCCGGCGCTCAGGACGCCCACCCCGCGCGTCCGCCCCCGGAAGATCTCGTTGCCGAGCACCAGGTCGTCGAAGACGTCCATGCGCGAGCGCACGGCGGCGACGGCGGCACGCGCGCGCGCCGCCCAGCCCGACGGCAGGTCCTCCTTGAGGCCGCCGACGCGGTTGAACATGTAGTGCATGCGCCCGCCGGAGACCTCCTCCATGACGTTCTGGAGGACCTCCCGCTCCCGGAAGGCGTAGAAGACCGGGGTGATACCGCCCAGCTCCAGGGGATACGACCCCAGGAACATCAGATGGTTCAGCACCCGGTTCAGCTCCGCGAGCAGCGTCCGCGTCCACACCGCGCGCGGGGGGACCTCCATGCCGAGCATGCGCTCCACGGCGAGGACGACGCCCAGTTCGTTGGAGAACGCGGACAGCCAGTCGTGCCGGTTGGCCAGCACGATGATCTGACGGTAGTCACGCGCCTCGAACAGCTTCTCCGCGCCGCGGTGCATATAGCCGATCACGGGCTCCGCGCTCGTGATGCGCTCGCCGTCCAGGACGAGCCGCAGCCGCAGCACGCCGTGCGTCGACGGATGCTGGGGGCCGATGTTGAGCACCATGTCGGTGCTCTCCGCGGCGCCGCCGATACCGACCATGGTCTCCGTCTTGGGAGTCATGCGCACAGTCTCCCCTACGTACGCTGGGTCCATGGAGACGGGGAGCCCTGACCACACGGGCACGGCGGGCACGGCGGGCACGGCAGGGACGGCGGGGGCCGGGGCAGGCACAGCGGCGGGCGAACCGGTGTGGACCGGGCTGCCGCCGGGACTGCTGCGGATGCGGCGGCTGTTGCTGGTGGTGTGGATGGGCCTGCTCGCTCTCGCCGCCGGTCTCCTGCCCGCCCTGTTCGCGGGCCCTGCCTGGGCACTCTTCGCGCTGCTGCCGCTGGCCGTGCTGGTCTGGGGCCGGCTGATGCTGGAGCGCAACTGGCGCTCCTGGCGGTACGCCGAGCGCGCCGACGACCTGCTGATCAGCCGGGGCGTGCTGTGGCGGGAGGAGACCGTCGTGCCGTACGGGCGGATGCAGCTGGTCGAGGTGACCTCCGGGCCCGTCGAGCGGTACTTCGGGCTGGCCAGCGTGCAGCTGCACACGGCCGCCGCCGCGACCGACGCGACCATCCCGGGGCTGGACCCGGCCGAGGCGGAACGCCTGCGCGACCGGCTCACCGCGCTGGGCGAGGCCCGATCGGCGGGGCTGTGAGCGGCACGGACGCCGAGGATGCGGTGACCGAGCGCCGGCTGCATCCCGTCACCCCGCTGCGGCGGGCCTGGGCGCCGGTCGCCGTGATCGTCGGGTGGGCCGTGCACGACCCCGACCAGGCGCAGCGCCAGCTGACGAGGCTGACCACGACCACGCTGCTGATAGGCCTGGCCGTCCTGATCCCCGCCGCCGCCCTGTACGGCTTTCTGACCTGGTGGTTCACCCACTTCGCGGTAACCGACGCCGAGCTGCGCATCCGTACCGGCCTGCTGTTCCGGCGCACGGCGCACATCCGGCTCGAACGCATCCAGGCCATCGACGTCACCCAGCCGCTGCTCGCCCGGGTCGCCGGGGTCGCCAAGCTGAAGCTCGACGTCATCGGCGCCGACAAGAAGGACGAGCTGGCCTTCCTGGGGGCCGCCGAGGCACGTGCGCTGCGGGCCGAGCTGCTCGCGCGCGCGGCGGGCTTCGCGCCCGAGACGGCGCACGAGGTCGGTGAGGCGCCGTCCCGGCATCTGCTGCGCGTGCCGCCCGGTGTCCTCGCCGTCTCGCTGCTGCTGACCGGCGCGACCTGGGGCACGCTGGCCGCCGCCGTGGTCGTACCGGCGCTGCTGTGGTCGGCCACCCACAGCCTGTGGACGATTCTGGCGACCGCCCTGCCGCTGCTGGGCGCGGCCGGCGCGAGCAGCGTGGGGCGGTTCGTCGGGGAGTACGACTGGACGGTGGCCGAGTCGCCGGACGGGCTGCGCATCGACCACGGGCTGCTGGACCGGGCTCACGAGACGGTGCCGCCGGGCCGGGTGCAGACGGTGCGGATCGTGGAGCCGCTGCTGTGGCGCCGGCGGGGCTGGGTGCGGGTGGAGCTGGACGTGGCCGGGTCGTCGAACTCCGTGCTGCTGCCGGTCGCCCCGCGCGAGATCGCCGAGTCGGTGGTGGCGCGCGTGCTGCCCGGGGTGACCGTGCCGGCGCCGACGGCGCTGTCGCGTCCCCCGCGGCGGTCCCGGTGGTGCCTGCCGCTGTGGTGGCGCGGCCAGGGGCTGGCGGTCACCGACGCGGTGTTCGCCGCCCGCCGCGGGCTGCTGCGGCGGAGCCTGGCCCTGGTGCCGCACGCCAAGGTCCAGAGCGTCCGCCTGACACAGGGTCCGTGGCAGCGGGCCCGGCGGGTCGCCGACGTACGGGTGGACACGGGGGCGAACAAGACCGTGACCGCGCGGCTGCGGGACGCGGACGAGGCGGCGGAGCTGCTGCGCGGCCAGGCGGAACGCTCCCGCACGGGGCGCCGGGACGCGCTGCCGGACCGGTGGATGGCGTGAGCGCGAACCGGTGACAGCCGGCGAAGACACGAACCGGCCGGCCGGAACGACGCCACAAGACCGGTGCCCCGGCACGACGACGCGCCCCGGTGCCGGGCCCCGCCGCATTCGTGCCGGTCAGGACACCGCGCTGCGCAGCCCCTGTACGTCGATCTGCTCGGTCTCGTCGTGGGCGGTCAGGTCGATCACCTGGCCCACTCCCCGGGACTCCTCGCCGGCCGGCTTGAAGGCGGCCTCCGTCTCGGCCTTGTGCAGCGCCAGGGCCTCCTGGCCGACGACGTCGGCGAGGTCTTCGTTCTGGACGGCCTCCAGGGCGGCGGGTGACGCCGTCGCGTCCTTGGCGTTCTTCGTGCCGAAGAAGTCGAAACCGCCCTCGACCACCGGACGCCGCGCGGGAGCGGCCGGTACGACGGCCACCGCGGTCGGCACCGTGTAGTGACCGGCGGGCTGCCGCGCGGACCGCTGCTCGGGCTGCTGCGCCGGCTGGTCGGGCCGGTCGTCGGGACGGCCCGGCGCGGTGGTGGGCGCGGCCTCGTGCCCGTCGGCCGCCTCGGGCTGCCCCTGGGCCTCGTCCTCCCGCGCGGGCTCGGCCGCCGCGGCGCTCTCGCCGCCGCCGTTGCCACCGCCGTCACCGTCGTCGCCGCCGTCGTCACCGCTGCCGTCGTCACCGTCGACGGGCTCACGGTCCTCACCGGCGGGCGCCTCGTCGTCGAACCGTGCCAGTGCGGCGCTCGCCCGCAGGAACAGCCGGGAGCCCGCCGGAGAGAAGACGGCGGGCGTCTCGGGCGTCTCCTCGGCGGCCTCCGTGGACTCGGCGGCCTGGGAGTCGCCGGCCTCCGGCGCGCGCGTCTCTTCCGCCGGAGCCGGCCGGGCCGCGGGCAGCGCGGGTGCCGTCGGCGCGGCCTCGATCTCCAGCAGGCGGCGGCCCTCCAGCGCGCTGGCGCGCTCGGTCTCCGCGGTGGCGTACCGGCGCAGCAGGGAGGCGTGCTCGTTGCGCAGCCCCGCCAGCTCCGTGCGCTTGGCACGCAGCCGGGTCTCGAGCTTCATGCGCAGCTCGCGCGACTCCTCCAGGTCGGACTCCAGTTCGGCGACCCGTTCCTCGTAACGCCACTCGTCGCTCGCCCGCGCGCGCGTGAGGTCGGCGACGCGCTTGCCCGCCTGCGCGTCCCAGTGACGCATGACGACCGCGCCGACGACCGCCGTCACCGCGGCGGCCGCCGCGAGCGCGCGGAGGATCACCGCCTCACTGAACACCCAGGGGCCGGCCGCGCAGACGACCGATACGCCTGCGATCGCCGACGGAGGAAGCAGCCTGTGCAGAGGCGGGGAATGACGGTGACGTCCACGTGGCATGGCCAGAAACTTACCGCGCGTAGGCGAATCTTGGCGCCCCGCCCCGCAAAAACTCGGCCGTCTCCGACGCGTTCACACGGCATCAGGATTCCACTTGCCCACGGACAGCCGAAATCAACTCAAGATCATTTACTCAAGATCATTTCCAGGAAAGCCCCGGCCGCTGATCAGCGACCACCCGTCAGCGGCTGCTCAGCCGCCCGCTGAGCCACTGCAGCGTCGCGGGGATCTCGCGCCGCCAGGTATTGAAGTTGTGCCCGCCTCTTTCGAGGATGATCGACGAGATCCGGGTCGGCTTCTTGTCCTTCACCTGCTCTATGAACTTCAGCGTGTCCTTGTAGTTCGTCTCGCCGGACTTGCTGCTGGTGACGAGCAGCGAAGTGGCGGGCGCGGGCATGTGCTTGACGTACCACCAGAGGTCGGCGCGATTGCGCAGTTCCTTGTCGCCCTGGAAGAGGTCGCCCGTGGTCGGGTCGCTGGGGGCGTCGTAGTACGCGGACAGACCGACGCCGGCGCCGTAGACACCGGGGTGGTGCAGGGCGAGCTTCAGCGCGCAGTAACCCCCGGTCGAGTTGCCGACGATGCCCCAGCTGCCCGGCTTCCGGCCCACCCGGTAGTGGGCGAGAACGGCCTCGGGGAGGTCCTTGGCGAAGAACGACTCCGTCTGCGGGCCGCCCGGCACGTCCACGCACTCCGTGTCGCGCGGCGGCGCCACCGTGGGCCGCAGCATCACCAGCACCATCGGCTGCATGCGGCCGTCCTCGGCCAGGTCCAGCGCCGTGCGCGGATAGTGGAGCTTGCTCACCAGCGCCTCGGTCGTCCCCGGGTAGCCGGTCAGGACGACGGCCGCGGGGAACGTGCGCGTGCGGTACCGCGGCTGGAAGTACTCGGGGGGCAGGTACACCTCGGCGGGCGTCGCGATGTGCGTCGTACGGCCGACGATCCTGACGTGCTGGATCTGACCGCCGACCTCCGGCCGGGCCCCGCCCGCCTGCTTCACCCGGCCCGCGCCGACCACCCGGAGCGGACCGCCGCCGCCTGCCGAGTGGTCGACCACCACGCCCTGGCCGGTCTCCCGCCCGAACAGGTCGGCCCAGCTCGCGTAGAACCCGAAGGACTGGTTGGCGGCGAGAGCGACCGCGGCGAAGACCGCCAACTGGGTGGCGAACAGCAGGCCTGTCCGTCCTATGACGGCACGCCAGCTCCGCCCGGCCAGGCGTGGCCACAGCCACACCGTGCCGACGAACAGCAGCACGCCGGACAGAACCGCCAGCGCCAGCACCTTGTTGCTTGTCAGACCCATGCCTTGCTACCTGCCTACGCTTCCCACAGGGTGTCCGGCCCCCCGTCGGATTCGCGAGGGGTGTCCCGTAACTTTCCTCGGCCTTTGTCGTGGCTTTGAGAAGGGGAGTGAACCTCTCTCCCCAAGACACCGTCCTAGAGGGCGCAATGTCGCCGGATGCCCGAAACGGGCCCGGATCCACGGTCTCTCGCAGAACTACGGGTGCGATGTCTGTCAGGACAGATGAGGAAATGTCGGGTGCGGTTCCGGGGGTCGCCGCCCCCAAGACCGCCGGCCCCACGCGCGCGAGCCGGGTGCTGCGCGGTCCGCGCCCGGAGTCCGTGCCCGTCCTCGTCGGCAGAGCCTGCACGCTGGTCGGCCTGCTGAACGTCGCCGCGGGCGTCTTCCCCCGCTTCCGGCACAGCCGGATGCACGCCCTCGCCGAGATACTGCCCGGCGCGTTCGGCCCGTTCGCCGCGGCGCTCTCGCTCAGCGCGGGCGTCCTGCTCCTGCTCCTCGCCCACGGGCTCAAGCGCCGCAAGCGCCGGGCCTGGAGGGCCGCCGTCGCCCTCCTGCCGCTGGGCGCCGCCGCACAGTTCACCTACCGTCATTCCGTCGCCGGGGTGCTCGTCTCCCTCGCGCTGCTCGCTCCGCTGCTGCGCCACCGCGACCAGTTCGCGGCGCTGCCCGACCCGCGCAGCCGCTGGAAGGCGCTCGCCAACTTCGTCCTCATGGGCGCCGGTTCTCTCGCCCTCGGGCTGGTCATCGTCAGTGTCCACCCGCACCGCATGGTCGGCGACCCGAGCCTGGCCGACCGGATCGCGCACGTGCTCTACGGGCTGTTCGGCTTCGAGGGGCCGGTCGACTACCGGGGCAACACCTCCTGGACGGTCGCCTTCTCCCTCGGTGCCCTCGGCCTGCTCACCGCCGTCACCACCATCTACCTGGCCTTCCGCCCCGAACACCCGGCCGCGCGCCTGACGGAGGACGACGAGACGCGCCTGCGCGCGCTGCTGGCCAAGCACGGCAGCCGCGACTCCCTCGGCCACTTCGCGCTGCGCCGCGACAAGGCCGTCGTCTTCTCCCCCAGCGGCAAGGCCGCCGTCACCTACCGCGTCGTCTCCGGCGTCATGCTCGCCAGCGGCGACCCGATCGGGGACGTCGAGGCCTGGCCGGGCGCCATCGAACGCTTCATGGACGAGGCGCGCGCCCACTCTTGGACGCCCGCCGTGATGGGCTGCTCCGAGACCGGCGGCGAGGTGTGGACCCGCGAGACCGGGCTCGACGCCCTCGAACTGGGCGACGAGGCGGTGGTGGACGTAGCGGATTTCTCCCTCGCCGGCCGCGCGATGCGCAACGTGCGTCAGATGGTCAAGCGCATCGAGCGCGCCGGTTACGAGACCCGGGTACGGCGCGTGGCTGACCTCGGCGACGCCGAGCTGGACCGCGTCCGCCGCGCCGCCGACGACTGGCGCGGCACCGACACCGAGCGCGGCTTCTCCATGGCCCTGGGCCGCATCGGCGACCCCGCCGACGGGGACTGCCTGATCGCGACGGCGCACAAGCAGGACGCGGAGCCCGGCGAGTACGGCGACCTCAAGGCGATCCTGCACTTCGTGCCGTGGGGCACCGACGGCGTCTCCCTCGACCTCATGCGCCGCGACCGCTCGGCCGACCCGGGCATGAACGAACTGCTGATCGTGGCCGCACTCCAGGCCGCCCCGAAGCTGGGCATCGCACGGGTCTCCCTGAACTTCGCCATGTTCCGCGCGGCGCTCGCGCGCGGCGAGAAGATCGGCGCGGGACCGGTGCTGCGGGCGTGGCGTGGTCTGCTGGTGTTCCTGTCGCGCTGGTTCCAGATCGAGTCCCTGTACAAGTTCAACGCCAAGTTCCAGCCCCGCTGGGAGCCCCGCTTCGTCGTCTACCGCGCCTCCGCCGACCTGCCGCGCATCGGCTTCGCCGCGATGCAGGCGGAGGGTTTCGTGACGCTCACGCCACCGCTCCCCCGCTTTCTGCGCCGCAGGGCGACCGGTCGGCGGCCGTGCGTGCACGGGGCGCCGGAGCGGGAGGCCCGGGCGGCGTGACGGCGGGGCGCCCCGGCGTGGGTGCGGGCCGGTGGCCCGGCGCTGCCGGGGTGCCGCTGCGGCGGCGTAGCGCGGCGGCCCGCAGCTAGGGCGGCACGGCGGCAGCCGGGACGGCGTAGCGCGTCGGGGTGCGACGACGGCGGTCAGTCGCGTACGGCGGGAAGGGGACGTGCCGGGGGGTGTCCGCCCGCAGCGGTTGGCGCGTCAACGCCCCGCCTGCTGGAAAGGGACCGATTCCGCGCCGTTCCGAGGACGGACACCCCCCGGCACGGCCCCGACCCACAGACCACCGAAGGCGCTACGCGCACCCCCACCGAACCCCCACAGGCCGCCGCAGGCACCCCACACCACCACCGAACGCACCCACCCACTGGGCCTACGCTGAACACATGAGCAAGCAGACCGGCCGCCGCCACCTGGCGGGACTGACCGCATGGGACCGCTGTGCGGTCATGGGGGTCGTCAACGTGACCCCCGACTCCTTCTCCGACGGCGGTCGCTTCTTCGACACCACGGCCGCCATCAAGCACGGCCTCGACCTCGTCGCCGAGGGCGCCGACCTGGTGGACGTCGGCGGCGAGTCCACCCGCCCCGGCGCCACCCGCGTCGACGAGGACGAGGAACTCCGCCGGGTCGTCCCGGTCGTCCGCGGCCTGGCCTCCGAGGGCGTCACCATCTCCGTCGACACGATGCGCGCCTCGGTCGCCGAGCAGGCCCTCGCCGCCGGCGCCGCCCTCGTCAACGACGTCAGCGGCGGCCTCGCCGACCCCCGGATGATCCCGGTCGTGGCCGACGCCGACGCCCCCTTCGTCGTCATGCACTGGCGCGGCTTCCTGGAGGGCGGCAACGTCCGCGGCACCTACGCCGACGTCGTCACCGAGGTCGTCGACGAGCTGCACGCCCGCGTGGAGGCGGTCCTGGCGGGCGGCATCGCCGCGAACCGCATCGTCGTCGACCCCGGCCTCGGCTTCTCCAAGGACGCCGAGCACGACCTCGTCCTCCTCGCCCACCTCGACCGCCTGCTCGCCCTCGGGCACCCGCTGCTCGTGGCCGCCTCCCGCAAGCGCTTCCTCGGCCGCGTCCTCGCCGGCCCGCAGGCCTCCCCGCCGCCCGCGCGCGAACGCGACGCCGCCACCGCCGCCGTCTCCGCGCTCGCGGCGCACGCCGGCGCGTGGGCGGTGCGCGTGCACGAGGTGCGCGCGACGGCGGACGCGGTACGGGTCGCCCGCGCGGTGGAAGAAGCACGCCGGCCCCAGCCCCAGCCCCAGCCGGAGGCAACGGCGTCGGACAGAGGCAGCCGGGAAGGAGCCCGGTGAACGCCCCTCACATCGACGTCGAAGAGGTCGAGGCCACCAACACCGCCTTCTACGAAGCTCTCGAACAGGGCGACTTCGAAAAGGTCTCCGAGCTCTGGCTCACCCCGTCCGACCTGGGCATCGACGAGACCTACCACGACCCGGCGGACGCCGGCGTGGTCTCCTGCGTGCACCCCGGCTGGCCGGTCCTCACCGGCCGCGGCGAGGTCCTGCGGTCGTACGCGCTGATCATGGCGAACACCGACTACATCCAGTTCTTCCTCACCGACGTGCACGTCTCCGTCACCGGCGACACCGCCCTGGTGACCTGCACGGAGAACATCCTCAGCGGTGGCCCCGCCCCCGAGGGCGACGACGAGCTCGGACCGCTCGTCGGTCAGCTCGTGGTCGCCACCAACGCCTACCGCCGCACATCCTCGGGCTGGAAACTCTGGTCGCACCACGCGTCGCCCGTCCTGGCGGAGAGCGACGACGAGGGCGGCCCGGACGCCGAGGAGACACCCCCCTGAGCCGCCAGGAGCAAGAAGTGGTTGGAATCACGGACCGCCGGGTATGGGCGGCTACCAACCCGTGACCCACCGGGTCCGCCAGGGCAAACGCACGGTGAAACCTCCGGACGTCCGCCCGGACCCGCACCACCCGTGGCCCGGCGCTGTCAGTGCCCGCGGGTAGATTCGACTGAGGCCGGGGCACTGCCCGCACGTGGTGTGCCCGGCCCTGACCGACGACTGCAGGAGTGATTCGTGTGGATCGTGTCGCGCTGCGCGGCCTGAAGGCCCGCGGGCACCACGGTGTGTTCCCCAAGGAGCGCGAGGAGGGCCAGACCTTCCTCGTCGACATCGTCCTGGGCCTGGACACCCGACCGGCCGCGGCCGACGACGACCTGGCGAAGACCGTGCACTACGGCATCGTGGCCGAGGAGGTCGTGGCCGTCGTCGAGGGCGAGCCCGTCAACCTGGTCGAGACGCTCGCCGAGCGCATCGCCCAGGTCTGCCTGAAGCACGAAGGGGTCGAGGAGGTCGAGGTCTGCGTCCACAAGCCGGACGCGCCGATCACGGTGCCCTTCGACGACGTGACCGTCACCATCATCCGGAGCCGTGTATGAGTGTCCCGTTCACCAACGGTCCCAGCGACCCGACCGTCCAGCCGGTGCCCGCGTCCGTCGTCGAGAGGGTGGACGCGGCCGACAGCACGCTGTCCAACCCCAAACGCGCCGTGATCGCCCTCGGCGCCAACCTCGGCAACCGCCTGGAGACCCTCCAGGGCGCCATCGACGCCCTGGAGGAGACCCCCGGCGTGCGGATCAAGGGCGTCTCGCCGGTCTACGAGACCGAGCCGTGGGGTGTCGAGCCCGGCACCCAGCCGTCGTACTTCAACGCGGTCGTGGTCCTGAAGACCACCCTGCCGCCGTCCTCGCTCCTGGAGCGGGCGCACGCCGTCGAGGAGGCCTTCCACCGCGTCCGGGACGAGCACTGGGGCCCGCGCACCCTGGACGTCGACATCATCGCCTACGCCGACGTGGTCTCCGACGACCCGCACCTCACCCTGCCCCACCCGCGCGCCCACCAGCGCGCCTTCGTCCTCGCCCCGTGGCACGACGTGGACCCCGAGGCCCAGCTGCCCGGCCACGGTCCGGTCGCCGGCCTGCTGGACGCGGTGACGCGCGAGGGCGTCGCGCCCCGGACGGACCTGGAACTTCACCTGCCCGAGTAGTCGTTAAGGTCGAGTCGACCGAAGTCCGTCGCCGGACGCCCACCGTCCGGGCGTGCGGCAGCCGGCGCCTGAGCCGGACATCCGGGGGAGCGAAGGGGCACCGTGAAAGAGCTGCGCATCAGGATGCTGGCCGGCGTGTTCGTCGTCGCCGGAGTCCTGTCCTGGGCGGGCGCCCGCCTGTGGAACTCGATCGGGACCCTTCCGGGCGTCCCGCTCGCGGCCCCCATCGTGCTCGCGCTGATCGCCGTGGTCCTGCTGGCCACGGCGCTCTCGATCCGTGCCCGCCTGAAGGCCCAGCGCGACCGGGTCCCCGGCGCCAAGGGCGTCGACCCGCTGATGGCGGCCCGCGCGGTCGTCTTCGGCCAGGCCAGCGCCCTCGTGGCCGCCCTGGTCGCCGGCATGTACGGCGGCACGGGCGTCTTCCTCCTGGAGTACCTCGACATTCCCGCCCGCCGCGACCAGGCGATCTACGCCGGCTTCTCGGTCCTCGGCGGCATCGGCGTCATAGCGTCCGCCGTGTTCCTCGAGCGGGTCTGCAAGCTCCCGGAGGACGACGACGACAACTCGGGCGCGGCCCCCACCACCTGACCCGTCGCCGCCCCGGGCGGACTCAGCGCGCCATGATCAGGCTCATCGCCTCGTTGCGCGTGGCGGAGTCGCGCAGCTGCCCCCGCACGGCCGAGGTGATGGTCTTGGCACCGGGCTTGCGGATGCCGCGCATCGACATGCACATGTGCTCGCACTCGATGACGACGATCACGCCACGCGGTTCCAGGATCTCCATCAGGGAGTCCGCGATCTGCGTGGTGAGACGTTCCTGCACCTGCGGTCGGCGAGCATAGACGTCCACCAGGCGGGCGAGCTTGGACAGGCCGGTGATCTTCCCGGTGGCGGACGGGATGTACCCGACGTGAGCGACACCGCGGAACGGGACCAGGTGGTGCTCACACGTGCTGAACACCTCGATGTCCTTGACCAGCACCATCTCGTCGTGACCGAGGTCGAAGGTCGTCGTCAGGACGTCCTCGGGCTCCTGCCGGAGTCCCGCGAATATCTCCTTGTACGCCCGCGCCACGCGTGCCGGCGTCTCCCGCAGTCCCTCGCGGTCCGGGTCCTCGCCGACCGCGATCAGCAGTTCGCGCACGGCGTTCTCGGCCCGCTTCTCGTCGAACTCGCCGATCGGGCCCTGGCCGTCCAGCGTCACGGGGTCGGTCATCTGTGCCTCGTTCCTGTCTTCTCACGTGCCGGCATACGAAAATGCCACGCCCCCCAGGCTAGAACCTGGGGGGCGCGGCATACATTCCGGGCCTGGTGGGCCCGCGGGGAGGGCCAGGATCAGCTCTCCGGGCGGTCCTCCGGGGCTCGTTCCGGTGCCGGGGCGGGCTCCGCCGTGGTGCTCTTGGCGGTGGAGATCGCCGCCGTCGCACCGTTCGCCCCGTTCGTCAGCGCGAGCTCCTTGGGGGAGAGCACCGGCGGACGGGTCGAGGGGGTGCGGCGGGAGGAGCCGGTCCAGGCGGGCCGGGGCGGACGCCTGACGATCGGGGCGAAGATCTCGGCGATCTCCTCCTTGCCGAGCGTCTCCTTCTCCAGCAGGGCGAGGACGAGGTTGTCGAGGACGTCGCGGTTCTCGACCAGGATCTCCCAGGCCTCGTTGTGCGCCGTCTCGATGAGCTTCTTGACCTCTTCGTCGACCAGCGCGGCGACCTCTTCCGAGTAGTCGCGCTGGTGGGCCATCTCACGGCCGAGGAAGGGCTCGGTGTTGTCGCCACCGAACTTGATCGCGCCGAGACGCTCGGTCATGCCGTACTGCGTGACCATCGCGCGGGCCACGCTGGTGGCCTTCTCGATGTCGTTGGCGGCACCCGTCGTCGGGTCGTGGAAGACCAGTTCCTCGGCCGCGCGGCCGCCCAGCATGTAGGCGAGCTGGTCGAGCATCTCGTTGCGCGTGGTCGAGTACTTGTCCTCGTCCGGGAGCACCATCGTGTAACCGAGGGCACGGCCGCGGGAGAGGATCGTGATCTTGTGGACCGGGTCGGAGTTCGGCGAGGCCGCCGCGACCAGGGCGTGACCGCCCTCGTGGTACGCGGTGATCTTCTTTTCCTTGTCCGACATGATCCGGGTCCGCTTCTGCGGGCCCGCGACCACGCGGTCGATCGCCTCGTCCAGCATGTGGTTGTCGATCAGCTTCTGGTCGCTGCGGGCCGTCAGCAAGGCGGCCTCGTTCAGCACGTTGGCCAGATCGGCACCGGTCATGCCGGGCGTACGGCGGGCGACGGCCGACAGGTCGACGTCCGGGGCGACCGGCTTGCCCTTCTGGTGGACCTTGAGGATCTCCAGACGGCCCTGCATGTCCGGCCGGTCGACCGCGATCTGCCGGTCGAAGCGGCCCGGGCGCAGCAGCGCCGGGTCGAGGATGTCGGGCCGGTTCGTCGCGGCGATGAGGATCACGCCGCCCTTGACGTCGAAGCCGTCCATCTCGACGAGCAGCTGGTTCAGCGTCTGCTCGCGCTCGTCGTGACCGCCGCCCAGGCCGGCGCCGCGGTGGCGGCCGACCGCGTCGATCTCGTCGACGAAGACGATGGCCGGGGCGTTCGCCTTGGCCTGCTCGAACAGGTCACGCACTCGGGAGGCACCGACACCGACGAACATCTCGACGAAGTCGGAACCGGAGATCGAGTAGAACGGCACGCCCGCCTCGCCCGCGACGGCACGCGCGAGCAGGGTCTTGCCGGTACCGGGCGGGCCGTACAGCAGCACGCCCTTGGGAATCTTGGCGCCGACGGCCTGGAACTTCGCCGGCTCCTGGAGGAACTCCTTGATCTCGTGGAGCTCCTCGACGGCCTCGTCCGACCCGGCGACGTCGGAGAACGTCGTCTTCGGGGTGTCCTTGGTGATGAGCTTCGCCTTGGACTTGCCGAAGTTCATGACCCGGGAGCCGCCGCCCTGCATCTGATTCATCAGGAACAGGAAGACGACCACGATCAGGACGAACGGCAGCAGGGACAGCAGGATGCCGACGAACGCGTTCTGCTTGGACGGCGACACGGTGTAGCCGTCGGGGATCTGCTTGTCCTGGAACTTGTTCTGCAGGGTGCCGGCGATGGTCACACCCTGGTCGCCGATGTAGCTCGCCTGGATCTTCGAGCTGCCCTTGATCTTCTCGCCATCCTTGAGCTGGACCTTGATGGTCTGCTCGTCACCGGTGGTGAGCTTGGCCGACTCGACCTTGTTGTCGTTGATCGCCTGGACGACCTGGCCGGTGTCCACCGTCTTGTAGCCGCCGGACGAGCCGACGACCTGCATCAACACGACCACGGCAAGGACGGCCAGCACGATCCACATGACCGGCCCACGGAAGTATCGCTTCACGTCCATCCACACGGAGCGGTGCCGCCCCGTCCCTCCTGCCATAGTGAGTTTGATAAGACAGTTCTTCTGACGGTACCCCAGCCTGGTGGCCCGAAGCCGCACAGGACGGCCGACGTTCCCGTCTGCCTGCTCAACGGCGCGGGGGCCGCCGGGGTTCCCGGTCCGCGCTACGGGGCTGTGCTAGCCACCGTAGACGTGGGGCGCGAGCGTACCGACGAACGGCAGGTTCCGGTACTTCTCGGCGTAATCGAGCCCGTAGCCGACGACGAACTCGTTGGGGATGTCGAAACCGACCCACTCCACGTCGATGGCCACCTTGGCGGCGTCGGGCTTGCGCAGCAGCGTGCACACCTTGAGGGAGGCGGGCTCGCGCGAGCCGAGGTTGGAGATCAGCCAGGACAGGGTCAGGCCGGAGTCGATGATGTCCTCGACGATCAGGACGTGCTTGCCCTTGATGTCGGTGTCGAGGTCCTTGAGGATCCGCACCACGCCGGAGGACTGGGTGCCCGCGCCGTAGGAGGACACCGCCATCCAGTCCATGGTGACGGGGGTGGACAGCGACCGGGCGAGGTCGGCCATGACCATCACGGCGCCCTTGAGGACACCGACGATGAGCAGGTCCTCGCCCTCGTACTCCGCGTCGATCTTCGCGGCCAGCTCGGCCAGCTTCGCGTCGATCTCTTCCTTGGTGATGAGTACCTTTTCGAGGTCGGCACCCATGTCGTTCGCGTCCACCCGCATCACTTTCGGTCGTCCCACCGGCCATTCCGGATCACCCCGGTGACCCCGGTCGGGGCCGGTGGGAGGGTCCGGATTCAGCCTTGCCGAATCACCAGTCTGCCACCCTGCCGCTGGGCGACGACTTTGCCGGGGAGGTTGATGGCTCCCTGACCGCGCCAGCCGGTGATCAGCCGGTCGACTTCCTCGATGTGGCGGGCGAACAGCGCACCGGCCGGGGCACCGGCGTCGATGGCGGCGCGGCGCAGGATCCTGCGGCGTACGGCGGGCGGCAGGGCGTAGAGCTTGGCGCACTCCAGTACGCCGGTGGCGTCGCGGACACCGGCCTCGGCCTGGCGGGCCCAGGTGTCGAGGGCGTCGGCGTCGTCCCGGGAGAGCTGGGCCGTACGGGCGAGGGCCTCGACGACGCCCTTGCCGAGGGCCTTCTCGAGGGCGGGCAGGCCCTCGTGGCGCAGCCGGGAACGGGTGTACGCCGGGTCGGCGTTGTGCGGGTCGTCCCAGACGGGCAGGGACTGGACCATGCAGGCCTTGCGGGCGGTCTGCCGGTCGACCTGGAGGAAGGGGCGCCGGTAACGGCCGCCGGCCCCCGAGACCGCGGCCATGCCCGACAGGGAGCGGATGCCGGATCCGCGGGCGAGGCCCAGCAGGACGGTCTCGGCCTGGTCGTCGCGGGTGTGGCCGAGCAGGACGGCGGCGGCCCCGTGCCGGGCGGCGGCGGCGTCCAGGGCGGCGTAACGCGCGTCGCGGGCGGCCGCCTCGGGTCCGCCGGCGCGGCCGACGGTCACGGCGGTCGCCTCGACGGGGTCGAGGCCGAGTTCGCGCAGGCGCAGGACGACTTCTTCGGCGCGCAGGTCGGAGCCGTTCTGCAGGCCGTGGTCGACGGTGACGCCGCCGGCGCGGATGCCGAGCCGGGGGGCCTCGAAGGCGAGGGCGGAGGCGAGCGCCATCGAGTCGGCGCCGCCGGAGCACGCCACGAGCACGAGCGGCGACGGCGGACGCCCGGGCACGCGCTCGGTGGCCGTCCCGGCGGGGACGGCGGTCGTGGTGTCCAGTTCGGTGAGGATGTCGTGGAGGACGCGGCGGACCGCCAGGCGTATCGCCGCGACCGCAGGATGGGGACCCATGTCCGGTGCCCTTCATGAAGTTTTCGGGGGGTGAGCCCGAGGTTCGGTCACGCAGAGTGCCTAGATGGTGACAGAAACGGGCCGTTCCCCGAGCATCGCACGCCTGTCGAGGGCTCACGGTCCCTCGGACGGGTGATTGAAGGGGCGTTCGCCTGCCGTCGGCCGGATTCGTTCACGACCCGTCCGCGGGGCTCATGACTCCGGCTTGCGGTGCACCCGTGCGATCCAGTCCGCCGGTTTGGCGATCTCCGACTTGGTGGGGAGGGTGTTGGGCGAGGTCCACACGCGGTTGAAGCCGTCGACGCCGCACTCGTCGACGACGGCCCGGACGAAGCGTTCACCGTCCCGGTACTGGCGGAGCTTGGCGTCCAGGCCGAGCAGCTTGCGCAGGGCCAGGTCGAGGCGGGAGGCGCCCTTGGCGCGGCGCTGCTGGAACTTCTCGCGGATCTCCCCGACGCTCGGCACGACCGAGGGGCCGACCCCGTCCATCACGAAGTCGGCGTGGCCCTCCAGCAGGGACATCACGGCGGTGAGCCGGCCGAGGACCTCCCGCTGGGCGGGGGTCTGCACCAGCTCGACGAGCGACCGGCCGCCGTCGTCCTCCTCGCCCTCGGGGCGTCCCCCGGCGAGCGTCTGGGCGGCCTCACGGACGCGCTCCAGCACGGTCATGGGGTCGACGTCGGTCTCCGCGAGGAACGACTGGATTTCGCCCTCGAGGTGGTCGCGCAGCCAGGGCACGGCGGTGAACTGCGTGCGGTGCGTCTCCTCGTGCAGGCACACCCACAGGCGGAAGTCGTGGGGTTCGACGTCGAGTTCGCGCTCGACGTGGACGATGTTCGGCGCGACGAGCAGGAGCCGGCCGCCGCCGTTCGCACCGGCGGGGAGCTCGCGGGTGGCCGGGGCGAAGGTCTCGTACTGGCCGAGGACGCGGGAGGACAGGAACGACAGCAGCATGCCCAGCTCCACGCCGGTGACCTTGCCGCCGACGGCGCCGAGGACCGCGCTGCCGGGGGAGCTGCCGCGGCGCTCCTGCATCTTCTCCAGCAGGGGCTTGAGGATCTCCCGGAAGCCGGCGACGTTCGCCCGGACCCAGCCGGGGCGGTCGACGACGAGGACGGGGGTGTCGTGGGCCTCGTCGGTGGCCATACGAGTGAAGCCCCGGACGTGTTCCTCCGAGGCTTTGGCGTGTCGGCGAAGCTCCGCGACGACGGCCCGGGCCTCGTCGCGGCTCACCTCGGGGCCCGGCCGTACGAGCCGGGTCGCGGTCGCCACCGCGAGATTCCAGTCGACCATGCCGGAAGATGCGCCGATGCTCGTCATTCCTCAACGGTACGTGAGCGCCGCCGCTGGGGGCAGGCTGTGTGGGGCGGTGGGGTGGGGCAGGTTTGAGGGGGGCCGCACCGGGGCCGGGCGGGTGCGGGGCCCGGCGGGACGGGGTGCCGCCGCGCCCGGCCCCGACGCCGCCCCTACGACGCCAAGGCCGTTGCCGCTCTGTCCAGGGCCGTCTGCGCTGCCTGCGGGTTTGTCGTGTCCTGGGTCAGGAAGGCGAAGGCCAGGAGGCGGCCGTCGGGGGTGGCCACGGTGCCGGCGAGGGTGTTCACGCCGGTCAGGGTGCCGGTCTTGGCGCGGACGAGGCCGGCCGCGCCGTTCCTGTAGCGGCCGCTCAGCGTGCCGGTGAAGCCGGCGACGGGGAGACCGGTGAGAACCGGGCGGAGCTCGGGCCGGGCGGGGTCGGCCGCCTTGGCGAGCAGGGCCGTCAGGAGGTCGGCGGTGAGCCGGTCGGTGCGGTCCAGACCGCTGCCGTCGTGGAACACCGCGCCCCGTACGGGCAGACCGAGCTGCTTCAGCCGGGCGGTGACGGCGGCGGAGACACCGCCGAAGTCGGCGCGCTGTCCGGTCGCCACGGCCGTATGGCGGGCCAGCGCCTCGGCGAGGTCGTTGTCGCTGTTGGTCAGCATCCGCTCGACCAGGGCGGACAGCGGGGGCGAGGAGACGGTGGCGAGGGTGGCCGCGCGGCCCGTGGCCTTGGACGGGCCCGGCGCCGACGTCTTGATGCCGTGCCCGCCCAGGAAGCCCGCGAAGGCGCGGGCCGCGTCCGCCGCCGGGTCCGCCGCGCGCGGGGCCGGGCCGCTGGTGGAGTCGTCCGTGCGGGCCTCGTCGGCCATCAGGGCGGTGACGGGGGCGAGGTTCTCGTTGACCCCGATCGGGTGCATTTCCGTACCGGCGTAGAGCGTCGTGTCGTACGACAGCGTCACCTCGCGCACCCCCCGCTTCTTCAGGGCCGCGGCGGTCCGCTCGGCGAGGGTGCGCAGGCTCGCCTGACCGCGGGCCTGCGGGCGGGCGGTGAGGGTGGGGTCGCCGCCGCCGACCAGGACGAGTTCGCCCGTGCCGGACTCCAGGGCGGTGCGGGTGGTGAGGCGGTGGTCGGGGCCGAGGGCGCTGAGGGCCGCGACCGCGGTGGCGATCTTGGTGGTGGAGGCGGGCGTCAGCGCGGTGCCGGCGCCGACGCCGTACAGCCGCTTGCCGGTGGTGATGTCGACGACCGCCGCCCCGCGCCGGGTGCCGAGCGCCGGGTCGTCGAGGAGGGACCCGAGGGCGTCGGCGAGGGCCTCGCCGCGCGGTGCCGCCTTGACGCCGCCGGGGTCGGCGCCGGAGGCACCGGCGAGCGCGGTCAGGACGGACGCGGCGCTGGGGGCCGGCCGGGGGGTCCCGGAGGCCGCGCCGGGCCCGGCGGGTCCGTGATCTGCGCCACCCGTGCGTTCCAGGGCGACTGCCCGGTCCCGCTCGGCCGTACGCTGACCCGTGGAGTCCCAGGGGCCGGCGGCGGTCACCACACCGGCGGCCAGTGCCAGCCCGGCGGTGGCGGCACCGGCGGTGTACTGCCAGGTCTTCGGCCCGCGGGTGAGCTGCGGCGTCGTGGCCCGCGCGAGCCGCGTCAGACGCGGTCGGGCGGCCCGCGCGGCGCGGGCGAGGCGCGGTCGTACGGCACCGGCGGCCCGCACCACGTGCGGTCTCGCGGCCCGCCAAGGCCTCAGCTCTGGCACTACCACCAGCCCCTTTCGCGATCACACACCTGCGTGAGGGACACTTAACCACCAGAACTATGTGCTGATCATGGAGGAGCGTCCGGTGGAGTTCGACGTCACGATCGAGATCCCGAAGGGTTCGCGGAACAAGTACGAGGTGGACCACGAGACCGGTCGTATCCGCCTGGACCGCCGCCTCTTCACCTCGACCGCCTACCCGACCGACTACGGCTTCGTCGAGAACACCCTCGGCGAGGACGGCGACCCGCTGGACGCGCTGGTCATCCTGGACGAGCCGACCTTCCCGGGCTGCCTCATCCGCTGCCGCGCCATCGGCATGTTCCGCATGACCGACGAGGCCGGCGGCGACGACAAGCTGCTGTGCGTGCCGTCGACGGACCCGCGTGTGGAGCACCTGCGTGACATCCACCACGTGTCGGAGTTCGACCGCCTGGAGATCCAGCACTTCTTCGAGGTCTACAAGGACCTGGAGCCCGGCAAGTCCGTCGAGGGCGCCGACTGGGTGGGCCGCACCGACGCCGAGGCCGAGATCGAGCGGTCCTACAAGCGCTTCAAGGACCAGGGCGGCCACTGAGCAGGAGCCCCTCCCGTAACGGGCCGCACGCGAGACGCGTGCGGCCCGTCGACGTTTGGATGCGCATACTGAGGGCTACAGGAGGGTGTGTCGTACCCAGGGAGCGCAACGCAAGTGACGGAGGCGGAGGACCGCAAGCCGCAGTCGGACGAGGCGCACAGCGCCTTCCGGCAGCCGCCGGGGGTCGCGGCGTCGGCCGACGGCGAGTCGTCGACGACGTCCGAATTCGAGATTCCGCAGGGGCTGGCCGTCTCCCGGCCCGCCGGATCGGAGTCCGAGACGACCTCGGAGTTCGCGCTGCCGGAAGGGCTGGACGTGCCCCCGGCACCCCCTGCGGAGTCGGAGGGATCGGCGTTCAGCACGCCGAGCACCTACAGCGCGTGGACCGCGCCGACCGCCTTCACCCCGGCGAGCGGCGTCCCGCTGGTGAGCCTGACCAAGGACGTGCCCTGGCAGGACCGCATGCGCGCGATGCTGCGCATGCCGGTGGCCGAGCGGCCCGCGCCGGAGACACCGCAGCGGCACGACGACGACACCGGCCCCGCCGTGCCGCGCGTGCTCGACCTGACGCTGCGTATCGGGGAGCTGCTGCTGGCGGGCGGTGAGGGCGCCGAGGACGTGGAGGCGGCGATGTTCGCGGTCTGCCGTTCCTACGGCCTGGACCGCTGCGAGCCGAACGTCACCTTCACGCTGCTGTCGATCTCCCACCAGCCGTCCCTGGTCGAGGACCCGGTGACGGCGTCACGGACGGTGCGCCGCCGGGGCACCGACTACACGCGGCTCGCGGCCGTGTTCCATCTGGTGGACGACCTCAGCGACCCGGACACGCAGACCTCCCTGGAGGAGGCCTACCGGCGCCTCGCGGAGATCCGCCGCAACCGGCACCCGTACCCGACCTGGGTCCTGACCGTGGCGAGCGGATCACTGGCCGGCGCGGCCTCGCTGCTGGTCGGCGGTGACGTGATCGTGTTCTTCGCGGCGCTGTTCGGCGCGATGCTCGGCGACCGGCTGGCATGGCTGTGCGCGGGACGCGGGCTGCCGGAGTTCTACCAGTTCGCGGTGGCCGCGATGCCGCCGGCCGCGATCGGCATCGCGCTGACGCTCGCGCACGTCGACGTGAAGTCGTCCGCGGTGATCACCGGTGGCCTGTTCGCCCTGCTGCCGGGGCGGGCACTGGTCGCGGGCGTGCAGGACGGCCTGACCGGCTTCTACATCACGGCTGCCGCGCGCCTGCTGGAGGTCATGTACTTCTTCGTCAGCATCGTCGCCGGGGTGCTGGTGGTGCTGTACTTCGGCGTCCAGCTCGGCGCCGAGCTCAATCCGGACGCCGCGCTGGGCACCGGCGACCAGCCGGTCGTGCAGATCTTCGCGTCGATGCTGCTGTCGCTGGCCTTCGCGATCCTGCTCCAGCAGGAACGGTCCACCGTGCTGGCGGTGACCCTGAACGGCGGCATCGCCTGGTGCGTGTACGGCGCCATGCACTACACCGGCGACATCTCGCCGGTGGCCTCCACGGCCGCGGCGGCGGGGCTGGTGGGCCTGTTCGGGCAGCTGATGTCCCGGTACCGGTTCGCGTCGGCGCTGCCGTACACCACCGCGGCGATCGGGCCGCTGCTGCCTGGTTCGGCGACGTACTTCGGGCTGCTGGCGATCGCGCAGAGCGAGGTGGACGCGGGGCTGCTGTCGCTGTCGAAGGCGGTGGCGCTCGCCATGGCCATCGCCATCGGGGTGAACCTCGGTGGGGAGATCTCGCGGCTGTTCCTGAAGGTGCCGGGCGCGGCGAGTGCCGCCGGCAGGCGGGCGGCCAAACGGACCCGGGGTTTCTAGGGCGCCCCATGGGGCGGGGGTGCGGTACGACGGCGAGTACGGGTGCGTCGTGGTGTCCAGCGCAGTCCCCGCGCCCCTTCGGGCGCTTCAGTGGCCCTGGTTGTACGGGTACTGGCCGCTCTGCTGGTCGCCGTAGGGCTGCTGGCCGTAGTTCTGCGGGTACTGCTGTGCGTACGGCTGCTGCTGGTTGCCGTAGCCCTGGTTGCCATGGGACTGGTCGCCGTAGCCCTGGTTGCCGTTGGACTGGTTGCCGTAGCCCTGGTCGTACTGCTGCTGAGGCTGCTGGTACGGGTCCACGCGGCGGAGCTGGGTCGTCGCGTCGTCCATGACCGGGTACTGCGGCTGCTGGGACTGCTGGGCCGCCGGAGGCACCGGTGCGTTCGCGGCGGCGCGCTTCTTCTTGCCGCGCTCACGCAGGAACTCGATGGCGATCGGGACCACCGAGACCACGACGATCAGGACGAGGATCGCCTCGACGTTGGTGCGGATGAACTCGATCTGGCCGAGCCAGTAGCCCGCGAGGGTGACGCCCGTGCCCCAGGCCACGCCGCCGATGACGTTGTACGTGAGGAACGTGCGGTACTTCATGCGGCCGGCGCCCGCCACGATGGGGGCGAAGGTGCGCACGATCGGCACGAAGCGGGCCAGGACGATCGCCTTGGGGCCGTACTTCTCCATGAACTCGTGGGCCTTCTCCAGATTCTCCTGTTTGAAGAGTCTGGAGTTGGGCCGGCTGAAGAGCTTGGGGCCGAAGAACTTGCCGATCATGTAACCCACTTGGTCGCCCAGGACGGCGGCGGCCACGATCAGCGTGCACACCAGCCACAGCGGCTGGCTGATGTACTGCCCCTGGGCGACGAACAGGCCTGCCGTGAACAGCAGCGAGTCGCCGGGCAGGAACGCGAAGAGACCGGACTCGGCGAAGACGATCAGCAGGATGCCTGCCAGGCTGAAGGTCTCGATCAGGTAGTCCGGGCTCAGCCACTCGGGGCCGAGCGCAAGCGTGGTCACGGGATTGTGGCTCCTGCACTGGGGGGCGGGCTGGGGCTTGGCTGCCCCAACGTATCAACGCGGCCGTCGGGGCCCAGGTTCCACGGACGTCCAAGGGGTGCGCTGGACTCCCGGCCGGGGAACCCTGTGAACCATGGGCATTGAAGAATACGGCGGCGGACAGGGACCCCAGCCCGACGTACTCGTCGTGACCACGAACGACCTGCCCGGCCACCGGGTGCAGGAGGTGCTCGGGGAGGTCTTCGGACTGACCGTACGCTCCCGGCACCTGGGGAGCCAGATCGGCGCCGGGCTGAAATCGCTGGTCGGCGGTGAGCTGCGCGGGCTCACCAAGACCCTCGTCGAGACCCGCAACCAGGCCATGGAGCGGCTCGTGGAGCAGGCACGCGCGCGCGGCGCCAACGCGGTGCTGTCGTTCCGCTTCGACGTGACCGAGGCGGCGGACGTGGGCACCGAGGTGTGCGCGTACGGGACGGCGGTGGTCGTGGCCCGGGAGTGATCCGGGCCACGGCGCTCAGGAGGTGTGGCGGGCGGCGTTCGCGAGGATCGCGTCGCGCATGTAGGCGGCGAGGCCCGGCTTGGCGGCGTCGATGTTTCGCGTGAAACGTTCGTCCGAGACGTACATCTCGCCCAGGCAGGTGTGCATCTCGTACCCGCAGTCGTAGTGGTTGCGGGCGATCCCCTGCCTGTGGTCCTCGGCGGCGTCCATGGCCGCTGCGGAGTCGGCGGGCTCACCGGCGTCCATCAGGGCGACGAAGCGCCGGGTGAGCTCGTCGGCCTCGTCCTGGATGCGCTGCCAGTCCTCCTTGGTGTACGAGGCGGCCCGCTGCTGCGACTGGCGGTAGGCGTCGGTGTCGCCCCAGCGTTCTTGAACCTCCTCCTCGTACTGATCGGGGTCGAAGTCGCCGAAGACCTCGAACTTCTCCTCGGGCGTGAGGTTGATGCCCATGCTGCGTGCCTCCATGGCCTGCTCCACGGCCGCCGCCATCCTCTGCAGCTTCTCGATCCGGGCGGTCAGCAGCTCGTGCTGGCGGCGCAGGTGCGCGCGGGGGTCCGCGTCCGGGTCGTCGAGCAGGGCGGCGACCTCGTCGAGCGGGAAGCCGAGCTCGCGGTAGAACAGGATCTGCTGCAGCCGGTCGAGGTCGGCGTCGCTGTAGCGCCGGTGGCCCGCGTGGCTGCGCTCGCTCGGGGCGAGCAGGCCGATGTCGTCGTAATGGTGCAGGGTGCGCACCGTCACTCCGGCGAAGCCGGCCACCTGTCCCACGGAGTAGCTCACTTCCGCTCCCTTCTGTGACGCCGTCCACGCTGCCTCCTCACGTCACGTGAGGTGCAAGCCCGGATGCGCGGCGCACGGCCCGGACCTACCGTCGGACGCATGCCACTGCATCACGGGCACCACCCGCACAGCGAGGACGCCGACCGCCGTCGGCTCGCCGCGAACCCGTTCCACGGTTCGGCGAATCCGACCAGTGGCATGACCGAGGCGCCGCCCACGCACCGCCTGCCGGACTCTCCCCTGCCGCCGTTCACGGCCTACGAGCTGGTCCACGACGAGCTGATGCTGGACGGCAACGCCCGGCTGAACCTGGCCACCTTCGTCACCACCTGGATGGAGCCGCAGGCCGGGGTGCTGATGAGCGAGTGCCGGGACAAGAACATGATCGACAAGGACGAGTATCCGCGCACCGCCGAGCTGGAGCGGCGCTGCGTGGCGATGCTCGCCGACCTGTGGCACGCGCCCGACCCGTCGGCGGTCGTGGGCTGCTCGACGACGGGTTCGAGCGAGGCGTGCATGCTGGCCGGGATGGCGCTGAAGCGGCGGTGGGCGCTGCGCAACGCCGACCGGTATCCGGGGGCGCGGCCCAATCTGGTGATGGGCGTGAACGTCCAGGTGTGCTGGGAGAAGTTCTGCACCTTCTGGGAGGTGGAGGCCCGGCAGGTGCCGATGGAGGGCGACCGCTTCCACCTCGACCCCCAGGCCGCCGCGGAGCTGTGCGACGAGAACACCATCGGCGTCGTCGGCATCCTCGGCTCCACCTTCGACGGGTCCTACGAGCCGGTCGCGGAGCTGTGCGCGGCCCTGGACGCCCTCCAGGAGCGGACCGGCCTCGACATCCCCGTGCACGTCGACGGGGCCTCCGGGGCCATGGTCGCACCCTTCCTGGACGACGACCTGGTGTGGGACTTCCGGCTGCCGAGGGTCGCCTCGATCAACACGTCGGGGCACAAGTACGGGCTCGTGTACCCGGGCGTCGGCTGGGCGCTGTGGCGGGACGCGGACGCCCTGCCCGAGGAGCTGGTGTTCCGGGTCAACTACCTGGGCGGCGACATGCCGACCTTCGCCCTGAACTTCTCCCGCCCGGGGGCGCAGGTGGTCGCGCAGTACTACACCTTCCTACGGCTGGGCCGCGAGGGCTACCGGGCCGTGCAGCAGGCGACGCGGGACGTGGCCCAGGGGCTGGCGGAGCGGGTGGAAGCGCTCGGCGACTTCCGGCTGCTGACCCGGGGCGACCAGCTGCCCGTGTTCGCCTTCACCACGGCGGACGACGTGACGGCGTACGACGTCTTCGACGTGTCCCGCCGGCTGCGCGAGGGCGGCTGGCTGGTGCCCGCGTACACCTTCCCGCCGCACCGCGAGGACCTCTCCGTGCTGCGGGTGGTGTGCCGCAACGGTTTCTCGGCCGACATGGCGGACCTGCTCCTGGAGGACCTGGAGCGGCTGCTGCCGGACCTGCGCCGCCAGCCGCACCCCCTGACGCGCGACAAGGGCGCGGCCACCGGCTTCCATCACTAGGACCGGGCGGATCTACCGGCTCAGGTGCGCGAACCTGCGGACCGCCGACGAGAAGAACACCGCGAGCAGGGCCAGCGGCCAGACGACGGCCGCCCAGAGGTGCCCGGGCTCGCCGCCGGGGCCGC
Organism: Streptomyces flaveolus; assembly: GCF_044765825.1. Lineage (NCBI taxonomy): Bacteria > Bacillati > Actinomycetota > Actinomycetes > Kitasatosporales > Streptomycetaceae > Streptomyces > Streptomyces flaveolus. The sequence continues at coordinate 83,900 of NZ_JBIWKU010000005.1, forward strand.
CGAACAGGTCGCGTACGGCCGTGGCGGTCTGGGACAGCGGGTTCCACTGGACGACCGTGCCCAGCCAGCCGGGCATGGACTCCGGTGTGGCGAAGGCGTTGGAGAGGAAGCCGACCGGCCAGACCAGGATCTGCACCGCCTGCACGAGTTCCGGCTTCCCCGCCACCAGAGCCAGGAAGATGCCGGCCCACAGCATGGCGAACCGGAACAGCAGGAGCAGGCCCACCGCGCCCAGGAACGCGCCGGGGCCGCCGTGGGCGCGCCAGCCGAGCGCGTACCCGACCGCGATCAGCACCGCGAGCCCGGCGGCCGACTGCAGCATGTCGGCGGCCGAACGGCCCACCAGCACCGCGCCGTTGGCCATCGGCAGCGAGCGGAAGCGGTCGATGACGCCCTTGTCGAGGTCCCTGGTGACGGCGATCATGGTGCCCTCCAGGCCGAAGGCCATGGTGAGCGCCAGCATCCCGGGGACCAGGTAGTCGACGTAGTCGCCGCTCACGCCCCGGCCGCCGCCGACCAGGTAGCCGAACATCAGCAGCAGCATGACGGGGAAGACCAGGTTGACGACGACCGTGACGGGCTGCCGTGCCCAGCGGGCCAGCTCGCGGCGGGTCATGGTCCAGGAGTCGGTCAGGGCAAAGGCGGTCACACGGCCTCCTCGGCGTGGTCGGTGAGGTGCAGGAACACCTCGTCCAGGGTCGGCCGGCGCAGGGCCACGTCCTCGGCCTCGATCCCGGCCTCCCGCAGCGTCCGTACGACGCCGGAGAGCGCCGCCATGCGGTCGGTTACCGGCGCGCTGAGCAGCCGGCGGTCGGGGTCGACGCGGACGCCGGTGAGCGGCAGCAGGCCGGCCGCGGCGCCCAGTCGGCCGGCGTCGCGCAGGACGACGTCGATGCGGTCGCCGCCGGTGGCGGCCTTCAGTTCGTCCGCCGTGCCGTCGGCGACGACCCGGCCGGCGTCCACGACGGAGATGCGGTGGGCGAGCTGGTCGGCCTCCTCCAGGTACTGGGTGGTGAGCAGGACCGTCGTACCGCCGCCGACCAGGGAGCGGACCGAGTCCCACACCTCCGCGCGGCCCCGCGGGTCGAGTCCGGTGGTCGGTTCGTCCAGGAAGAGCACCTCCGGCTCGGTGATCAGGGACGCCGCGAGGTCCAGACGGCGCCGCATGCCGCCGCTGTAGGCGCTGACCGACTTGCGTCCGGTGGCGGTGAGGCCGAAGCGCTCCAGCAGTTCACCGGCACGCGCGCGTGCCCGCCGGGCGCCGAGGTGGTGCAGGCGGCCGAACATCTCCAGGTTCTGCCGGCCGCCGAGTTCCTCGTCGAGCGCCGCGTGCTGGCCGAGCAGGCCGATGCGCAGCCGTACGGCGTACGCCTCGGTGACGACGTCGTGCCCGGCCACCTCGATCCGGCCCGCGTCCGGCCGCAGCAGGGTGGACAGGATCCGGACGAGGGTGGTCTTGCCCGCGCCGTTGGGCCCGAGCACCCCGTGCACCGTGCCACGCGTGACCGTCAGGTCGAGTCCGTCCAGCGCGTTCTTGCCGCCGTACCTCTTGCGTGCCCCTTCGACGGTGATCGCCGCGTCGGCCATTGAGCCTCCCCCAGCTAGTCAAACTTGACTACTCGACTGGCGAAGGTACACCCGCTCAGGAGTTTGGTCAAACTTGACTAGTCGGCATCCCGGGGATGCCGCTCCCCCGTCGCGTACGGGTTCTCCTCGCCCTCCGCCAGGACGCCGACGAACGGCTCGCCCTCCCCGGCGAAGGTGTACGCGCCCCCGCGGATGCGCTCCACCAGTGCGCGGGTCCACTCGGCGCCCGTGTCGGCGGAGTGCACCCAGAGGTTCATGATCTCGCCGATGTGCCCGAGCTGGCCGGGCCCGTCCTCGGGCGTGTAGTACGTGGTGACGGACTCGCGCCACTCCCCGATGGCCCGGATCCGCTCCTCCAGGAGGGCCAGCACCTCCGCGCGGCCGAGGTCGACCATGAAGCCGAGTCCGGCGGAGAGCACGTCCGGTTTCTGGTCGTAGGCGGTGAGGGACTCCCGCAGCAGGGCGAAGTACTCCTCGGTGCCCTTCTCGGTGATCTCGTACTCCGTGCGCGGCGGACCGCCCGCGGTCGACGGGGCGACCTCGTGGGCGTGCAGCAGTCCCTGCCTGGCCATCTGCTTGAGCGCGTGGTAGATCGATCCGGGTTTGGCGTTGGACCACTCGTGCGCGCCCCAGTACTCCAGGTCGTTGCGCACCTGGTAGCCATGGGCCCGCCCGTGCTGACGCACCGCGCCGAGCACGAGGAGACGGATCACTGACATGGGGTCCAGGTTAGGCGGGGAAGGGGCCGGACCCGACGCCGGTCCGGCCCGCGCCGCTCAGAACGGGAAACCGCTCCGCCCGTGCTGCACCGAGATCCACTTCTGGGTGGTGAAGGCGTCCAGCATCGTGTCGCCGTTGAGACGGCCGATGCCGGAGTGCTTCTCGCCGCCGAAGGGCACGATCGGCTCGTCGTGCACGGTGCCGTCGTTCACGTGGAACATGCCGGTGTCGATCCGCTTGGCGAACGCGACGCCCCGCTCGACGTCCGCGGTGTGCACGGCGCCGCTCAGGCCGTAGGGGGTGTCGTTGACCAGGCGTACGGCCTCCTCCTCGCCGTCGAAGGGGACGAGGAAGGCGACGGGGCCGAAGACCTCCTGCCGGAGCAGCGCGGATCCGGCCGGGACGTCGGTCAGGACCGACGGCGTGACGAGGTTGTCGGTGACCGTGCCGCGCACCAGGGCCGTCGCGCCCTCGGCGAGTGCCTGTTCGACTACTCCGGAGACGGCGTCCGCCTGCGAGGAGTTGATCACCGGACCGATGACGGTCGACGGGTCACGCGGGTCGCCGGCCTTGAGGGTCTTGACCTTGGCGACGAACTTCTCGGTGAACTCGTCGGCGACCGCGCGGTCGACCAGCACCCGGTTGGCGGCCATGCAGACCTGACCCTGGTGGACGAAGCGGCTGAAGACGGCGGCGTCGACCGCGTAGTCGACATCGGCGTCGTCGAGGACCACTAGGGCGCTGTTGCCGCCCAGTTCGAGTACCGAGCGCTTGAAGTTCGCGGCGCAGACGGTGGCCACGTGGCGGCCCACCTTGTCCGAGCCGGTGAAGGAGATGACCTTCGGGACCGGGTGCTCCAGAAAGGCGTCGCCGATCTCCGCGATGTCGGTGACCACGACGTTGAGCAGGCCGCCCGGCAGGCCGGCGTCCTCGAAGAGCTTCGCGACCAGGGTGCCGCCGACGATCGGCGTGTTCTGGTGCGGCTTGAGGACGACACCGTTGCCGAGGGCGAGGGCCGGGGCGACCGACTTCAGGGAGAGCAGGAAGGGGAAGTTGAAGGGGCTGATGACGCCCACGACGCCGACCGGCACCCGGTAGACGCGGTTCTCCTTGCCGTCGACCGGCGAGGGGATGATCCGGCCCTCGGGGCGCAGCGCCAGGTGGACGGCCTCGCGCAGGAACTCCTTGGCGAGGTGCAGCTCGAAGGCCGCCTTCAGCCGCGTACCGCCCAGCTCGGCGATGATCGCCTCGCTGATCTCCGCCTCGCGCTCCTCCACGAGGCGCAGCGCCTTCTCGAACACCGCGCGGCGCGCGTACGGGTTCGTCGCCGCCCACTGCTTCTGGGCCCGCTCGGCCGCCCGGTAGGCGGCGTCGACCTCGTCGACGGTGGCTATCGTGATCGAGGCGAGCTTCTCGTCGTCGTACGGGTTGAAGTCGATGATGTCCCAGGACCCGGTGCCCGGACGCCACTCGCCGTCGATGTACTGCTGGGCGAGGTCGGTGAAGTACGACGACATGTGAACCCTCAATCCCCTAGCTGCCGCAGCTGCCGCGAGCGAGCCGCCTGATCGAGCGTCATCGTACTTATGTTTAAGGCGAGTTGGAGAAGTCCTAGGAGAGTTGGAGAAGCCCCCGCAGAAGGTCCCGGCTCTCGTCCGGACCCGGGCTGTCCTGCTGGAGCTCCTTGAGCGCCGTCTCGTACTGGGTGACGTCCTCGCGCTTGTCCAGGTACAGGGCGCTGGTGAGCTGCTCCAGGTACACGACGTCCGAGAGGTCGGACTCGGGGAAGCTGAGGAGCGTGAACGCGCCACTTTCGCCCGAGTGCCCGCCGAAGCCGAACGGCATGACCTGAAGCCGCACATTGGGGCGTTCCGACATGTCGATCAGGTGCTGGAACTGCCCGCGCATCACCGTGCGGTCGCCGTACGGACGGCGCAGCGCGGCCTCATCCAGGACGATGTGGAACTCGGGGGCGTTCTCGCCGACGAGGTGTTTCTGCCGCTCCAGGCGCAGCGCCACCCGCCGCTCGACGTCCGCCTCGCTCGCGCCCCTCATGCCGCGCCGGACGACCGCGCGGGCGTACTCCTCGGTCTGCAGCAGGCCGTGGACGAACTGCACCTCGTACACGCGGATCAGCGACGCGGCGCCCTCGAGGCCCACATAAGTGGGGAACCAGCTGGGCAGCACGTCGGAGTAACTGTGCCACCAGCCCGCGACGTTGGCCTCCTTGGCCAGGGAGAGCAGGGAGGCGCGCTCCTGCTCGTCCGTGATGCCGTACAGCGTCAGCAGGTCCTCGACGTCCCTCGTCTTGAAGCTCACCCGGCCCAGCTCCATCCGGCTGATCTTCGATTCCGAGGCGCGGATCGAGTAGCCCGCCGCCTCGCGCGTGATCCCCCGCGTCTCACGCAGTCGCCTGAGTTGTGATCCGAGCAGCATGCGCCGCACCACCGATCCGGGCTCTCCCGCGCTCACGTTCGCCAGCCTCCCCAGCCGTCTCCAGGGGCCGAAGTCTGCCACTAAAACACTCCGAGCAGTACTCGTCCGGTTACGGAAACGGAATCGAGCCAAAGGGAACGCGCAGCAACGGACCGGGAGTTGACGCCGTCCGTTCGCGATGTGAGGTGAAGACGGCGCGAAGACGACGGAAAAATTGCCCAACAAGCGGTACGGGCAGGTCCATTTCGGTCACGTGCACGTGCATCTGCCCTTGCATCTGCGGTACGCATCCGAAACCATGGTCCCGCACCACCGCGCCGCATCGCTACGACCGCGAATTCCCGGGAGTGCCTCGCATGGGGACGAATGGATCGACCATGCTCGAGCCGTTACGGCAGGGCCTTCCACCACTCGACCCCGCGGCCGTCTCCAACGCCGCCTCCTGCGCCCTGCCACCCCGTTACGAGGCGGTGCGCGAGGCCCGCCGGTTCACCCGCAGAACGCTCGACGGCTGGGAGATGGGCGACCGTTTCGACGACGTCTGCCTCGTCGTGTCCGAGCTCGTCACCAACGCGCTGCGGCACGCGCTGCCGGCCAACGCCCCGCGACTGGCCGACCAGAACGGCCCGGTACGGCTGCACCTGATGCGCTGGACCGAGCGGCTGGTGTGCGCGGTGCGCGATCCCAGCCACGACAGCCCGGTCGCCCGGGACACCGACGACTTCTCGGCGGAGTCGGGCCGCGGCCTGTTCCTCGTCGACTCCTTCAGCGACAGCTGGGGCTGGCACCCGCTCGCCGGGACGCTCGGGGGCAAGGTCGTCTGGGCCCTGTTCCGGCTTCAGCAGACCGCCGACTGACCGTTCGCGATCAGCACGCGGGCCGGCTCGCCGTCAGCTCGCATCAGCTCGCGATCAGGTGGTCGAACTCCCCGTCCTTGACGCCCAGCAGCATGGCCTCGATCTCGGCGCGCGTGTAGACGAGCGCGGGACCGTCGGGGAAACGGGAGTTGCGCACGGCGACACCGCCGTCGGGCAGCCGTGCGAACTCCACACAGGATCCCTGCGAGTTGCTGTGCCGGCTCTTCTGCCAGGCCACGTCGTGCAGCTGCGTGGCCGCCATGCCGTTGTACACGCCGGACGCGTCGTCAACGTCGTACACGTCGTGGTCCACAGGTCGCTCCCCGGTGGTGCACTGGCTGGTGTGGCCATTGATGCAGCGGTCAACTGGTTCGGATCATAACCCTGTCCACGTGCAGATGCATGAGCAAATGCACGTGCACGCGGGGTGTTCCTCCGGTTACAGCGTTGCCGACCGCTCCGCCGAAAGCCCTTGCCCTCTTTGACGCCCACTCCGAGGAAGCCGTTCCCGCGTCTGCCCGGGGATCAGGAGAACATGCGACGACACCGGGGCCCGCCCGACGGAGTGGGCCCCGGTGTCGTCGGTGCGCCGGCGAAGACGCCGCCGTCAGCGGACCGCGTACGGCAGCAACGCCATCTCCCGCGCGTTCTTGACCGCCCTGGCGAGCTGCCGCTGCTGCTGGGACGTCACACGGGTGACGCGGCGGCTGCGGATCTTGCCGCGGTCGGAGAGGAACTTCCGCAGCAGATCGGTGTCCTTGTAGTCGACGTACGTCACCCCGTCCCGGTCCAGCGGATTGGGCCGGTGCTTGGCGGGCTTGCGGTCACTCGTGCGGGGCATGGCGGTCAGACCTCCAGGAGGGTGTCGAAGGCGGGGGGCAGCCGCCGCCAGGCCGCGCGCCCGGCGGCGTACTCGGCGTCGGTCAGCAGGCAGGACTCCAGGAGCCGTTCGAGTCCGTCACGGTCGAGCCCGGGCGACGTGAAGACCAGGTGCTGGCAGCGGTCGCCGTGCTCGGGGTGCCAGTCCAGCGCGGCGGCGGCGCGGCGCACGGGCGGGACCAGTTCCCAGGCCGCGTCGGGAAGCGACGCCAGCCACGGCCCCGCGCTCTCCACGCACAGGGCCCCGCCCGCGGCGTCCCAGTGCAGCAGCGCGTCGGCCTTGTCGGCGAGCCAGAACCGGCCCCGGCTGCGGGCGGCGGCGCAGGTCAGGTCCTCCAGCGCCTGGTACAGCCGTTCCGGGTGGAAGGGGCGGTGCCGGCGCCAGACGAAGGTGGCGACACCGTGCGCGTCGGCCTCCGCGGGCAGCAGCGCGCAGGCCGGGTGCTGGGCGGCCGCCGCGGCCTCCACGTCGAAGCCGGCGAACGCCGCCCGCGCCAGGGCGGAGGGAGCGCCCGCCGGGTCACCGTGGCCGATCGGGACCCGGCGGGCTGTCGGGTGCAGCTGGGACAGCAGCTCCCGGTCCTCGTCGTCGGCCTCCGGGGAGTCGGCGACGGCGAGGACGGGGGCGTACTCCAGCTGGCGCGCGAAGGTGTCGGCGACGGTGCGCTGATCGGTGGCCGCGGCGGCGAGGCCGCCCTCCGCGAGGTCGTCGCCATTGCCGAGGTACGGCAGCACCAGTGCCGGGTCGACGGCCGTGATCACGCCGGTGACGGTGAAGCCGCCGGCTGTCACCACCTCGGCCATCGCCCTTGGTTCGACCGAGTCCCACAGCTCGACCACGGCGAGCGGGGTGCCGCCTGCGTCCGCCAGCCGTTCCAGCTCCGGGACGAGGTCCTCGCGCAGGGCGCAGCAGGCGCAGTCGTTGACGAGGGGCGCCTCGTCGGTGGACAGGACGCCGGTGGCGTCCCGGACGGTGCGGACGACCGTACCCGCGGTGGCCGTCGCCAGGTCGTGGTGGAGGACCACGCTGCCGGGCACGTCGGTCAGCAGCCGCGCCACGGCCGCCCGGCGGGCGTCGGCGTGCAGCCCGCCGACGATCACCACCGGCAGGGCCGTCGACGAGCTCATGCCCCGCCCCGCTTCCCGTACCGGCGCTCGAAGCGCTCCACGCGTCCGGCGGTGTCCAGGACGCGGGCGGTGCCGGTGTAGAAGGGGTGGCTCACGTTCGAGGTCTCGACGTCGACGACCGGGTAGGTGCGGCCGTCCTCCCACTCGACCGTCCGCTCACCGGTCATCGTGGACCGGGTGAGGAAGGCGTGGTTCGCGGCGCGGTCGCGGAAGACGACCGGGCGGTACTCCGGGTGGATTCCCTTGCGCATGGCGGCGGTCAGCGCTCCTCTCGGAAGTCGACGTGGCGGCCGGCGACCGGGTCGTACTTGCGCAGCGTCAGGCGGTCCGGGTCGTTGCGGCGGTTCTTGCGGGTCACGTAGGTGAAGCCGGTCCCGGCGGTGGACCGGAGTTTGATGACCGGGCGGAGTTCGTTGCGTGCCATGCTGGTACCTTACTGAAAATGAATTCCATTAGCATCCACACCTGACGAGAGGTACGTCACCGTGTCCGCGCACTGCATGCTCACCGGCGCCCAGCCCGGCTTCGGCAACCGCATCTCCCATTCCCACCGGCGGACTTCGCGCCGCTTCGACCCCAACATCCAGACCAGGCGCTACTGGCTGCCGAGCGAGGGCCGGCACGTACGGCTGCGACTGAGCACCAAGGCGATCAGGACGGTCGACGCGATCGGCGTCGAGGCGGCCGTGGCGCGCATCCGCGCGCGAGGGGTGCGGATCTGATGGCGAAGAAGAGCAAGGTCGCGAAGAACGAACAACGCCGAAAGACCGTCGCGCGGTACGCCGCACGGCGGGCCGAACTGAAGGAGATCATCCGCAGTCCGTCGTCCACCGAGGCCGAACGACTCGCCGCGCGGCGCGAGTTGCGCGGTCAGCCCCGGGACGCGAGCCCCACACGGGTGCGCAACCGAGACCAGGTCGACGGGCGCCCGCGCGGCTACTTCCGCGCCTTCGGCCTGTCCCGGCTGAACCTGCGTGAGCAGGCACACGCCGGGCATCTGCCGGGAGTTCGCACGTCGTCCTGGTAGCTTGCCGCTGACGTGGGGCCCACCCGGCCGTCCGGCTACAGCTTGGAGCTTGCGGTGACACTGGTGACTGCGCGGAGCACGGCGAGTACGGCGAACGCGACGAGTACGGCGGACGCGGCCTGCCCGGCAGTCCGCGCGGACGGCTCCGGTGGCGCCCGCGGGCGCGCGCGGCGCTCCGTCCGGGCGGCCGCCGCGGCCCTCGCCCTGGTGGGCGCGCTGGCGCTGACCGCGTGCACCGACGGCGGTGACTCCGACGGCGACTCCGCCAAGGACGGCACGTCCTCGGCCGCGCCCAGCGCCTCGGCGAGCGCGGACACGGGCGGTGCCGACGGCGGCTCGCCGTCCGCCGCCGCCGGTGAACTGGAGGGCAGCTGGCTGGCGACCACCGATGGCCACGCCGTCGCCCTGATGGTCACCGGTGACAAGGCCGCCCTCTTCGCCACGGGCGGGTCCGTGTGCAGCGGCACCGCGGGCGAGGAGTCCGGCACCCGCACCATCCGCCTGAAGTGCACCGACGGCAGCGACGACCGGACCGACGGGACGGTCGAGTCGGTCGACGGGACGTCACTGAAGGTGAGGTGGCAGGGCGCCGTGGGCGAGGAGTCCTACACCAGGTCCGAGGGCGGATCGCTGCCACCCGGACTGCCGACGGCCGGTCTGGGGTCCTGAACCGCACGCACGAAGGAACAACACCCATGCGCACCATCAAGCCGGCCGTCATGGCCATGGCCGCCGTCACGGCGGCACTCCTCCTCACCGCCTGCGACGGCGGTGGCGACGACGACGCCGGCAAGAGCAGTACCGACGACCGGGGCCCCGCCGCCTGCCGGATCGGGGAGATGGGCGTGGACATCGCGCCGAGCCCCGCTCCGGCCGCCGGGGACACGGGCACCGTCTCCGTGAACCTCACCAACCGCGGCCCGGAGTGCACGCTCGACGGCTCCCCCGCCGTCACGCTCACCGCCGACGGCACCCCGGCCGAGGTCCCCGTGGACGAGGCCGCCGTCCCGCAGCGGATGACCCTCGCCGCGCAGGGCACGGCCACCTTCACCCTGACCTACGTACGGGGCGGCACCGGCGGTCTCGTCGTGTCGTCCGCGGAGTTCGCCCTGCCCGGTGCCGCCACCACCCACCGCTTCCCGTGGTCGTACGGCGAGGTGGCGATGAAGGGCGGGGCACCGGACGCGACGGTGAGCGCGTTCCAGCGCGCCGGGGACTGACCGCACGGGTGCCCGGGTCTACTGTCCGGGCAGCGGGCGCCGCCGGCCGACCTGGGCCCGGTCGGCCGCGCGGGTGCCCTCCGTCCAGCCCGCCGCGTCGTCGGCGCCCCGCAGCCGGGTCGTGGTCGTCTCCGGGAACATCCGCTCCAGGCGGTCGGTGACCGCGACCTCGCGGGAGGCGAGCACGGGGAGCAGATCGGCGTCCGCCGCCCCGGTCTCGGCGGCCGTCCGCTCGGCGACGGCCCGCAGGCGGGTGCCCGCGCGGTGGGCGTAGGCCACGAGGAACGACTGACGGAAGGTCTTGGTCCGCTTACGGCCGCCGGCGCGCTGGGCGGCCTCCGCCTTCGTCATCGCCGTCTCGGCCTGCACCAGCAGGGAGGTGTAGAGGAGTTCGACCGCCTCCAGGTCGGCCTCGAAGCCGACGACGGTGGAGAAACCGAACGCCTCGTTCCACACGGCCCGGCAGTGGTTGGCGGCGGCCACCGCGTCCAGCAGCACCGCCTTGGCCTGCTCGTAGGGCGGCTCCACCCCGATCCGGCAGGCGCCGGGCGCGTCGGGCGAGGGGGCGTGCGCCGACAGCAGCGCCTCGTCGACGCTGTGCCGGGCCATCAGCTCCTGCGCCTTGGCGCTGAGCGCCTCCGCCTCCTGCGGATAGCCGGTCGCCTCCGCCTTGGCGAGCAGCGCGCGGATGCGGGCGAGGGCGCGGGACTCCGGCCGGGGCTCGTGGCGCGGCGCCCCCGCCTCCAGCGGCTCCAGCACGGGCAGGCGCAGCAGCAGGCGGTAGAGCTCCAGTACGGCGGTGGCGTGCGAGAAGCGGTCGGTGCGGGGCGCCGCCGCCGGGTCCGGCAGGTCGTCGAGCTGCCCGGCCCAGCGGGGGCCGCGCGGGCGCTCGTGCGCCGCCTGGGCCCGGATCAGCCCGGCCACCAGCCGTACGTGCACGTCGTCGAGCTCGCGCCGCACGATCCGTACGACGTCGGCGGGCTGCCAACCGCGCCGCCAGGCCGTGGCCACGAACTCCTCGCCCCGCCGGGCCAGTTCGGCGTCCGCCGCCGGATCTGCCGCGAGCAGCGAGGCCGCGGTGTCGAGGGCGGTGTCGGCGGTGTCGTACAGGGCGGCCCCGAAGGCGCGGTCGACGGTGGTGGACGTACTCACCCGGAGATGGTGCCACGGTCCCCGGATCCGGTCCCGCGGCGTGTCTCGGTCCGCGGAATTCGGTCGTCGGCCGCGGCCCGCACCGCCGAGCATGGCGCGCATGGTGGACACGACTCTCTACGCGGCGTTCCTCGTCGCCGCCTTCGCGCTGTGCGTCACTCCGGGGCCCGACATGATGTTCATCGTGGCGATGGGCGGGCGGGGCGGGCCCGCGGCGGGCGTCATGGCCGCGTCCGGGGTGGCCTGCGCGATGCTGGTGCACGCGGTCGCCGCGGCGCTCGGCCTGTCCGCGCTGTTCACGACGCTGCCGACGCTGTACCACGTGCTGCGCTGGGCGGGCGCGGCCTATCTGCTGTACCTGGCGGTGAAGGCCTTCCGGGACCGGTCGGTGCCGGGTGAGGACGCGGCGCCCCGGGGAGCGGGGATGCGGCGGGCCTTCTGGCAGGGCGCGATCACCAATCTGCTCAACCCGAAGGTGATCCTCTTCAACGTGGCGTTCCTGCCGCAGTTCGTCGACCCCGCCCTCGGACACGTGCCCGGTCAGCTACTGCTGCTCGGCGGCACGCTCGTGGTGATGGGCTTCCTGTGGGACGGCTTCGTGGGGCTGCTGTCCGGCCGGCTGGCGGGCCTGCTCAGGCGCAGTGCGCGGGTGAACCGCTGGCTGAACATCGCCTCCGGGACGGTGTTCACGGGGCTGGCGGTGCGGTTGGTGGTGGCCTCGCCGAAGTAGTCGCCGCCGGCCCTGTCGGTCACTGTCGAGCACTGTCAACCATCGGTTGACAGCCTCTGAAGCGCAACCTACGGTTGACACATGACGACGAACCCGAGCAGCATCACGTCATCCGTACGTCTCGACGAACTCATCAACGCCATCAAGAAGGCGCACGCGGAGCCGCTCGAACAGCTCCAGGACGCCGTCATCGCGGGTGAGCACCTCGGGGAGGTGGCCGACCACCTCATCGGCCACTTCGTGGACCAGGCCCGGCGTTCGGGCGCGTCCTGGACGGACATCGGCAGGCGCATGGGCGTCACCCGGCAGGCGGCGCAGAAGCGCTTCGTGCCCAAGGAGTCGGCCGACCTCGACGCGAGCCAGGGCTTCAGCCGCTACACGCCCCGCGCGCGCAACGCGGTGATGGCCGCGCACAACGAGGCCGTGGCCGCGGGCGCCACCGAGGGCCTGCCCGAGCACCTGCTCCTCGGCGTGCTCACCGAGCGCGACGGCCTCGCCGCCAAGGCGATCACCCAGCAGGGCGTCCCGCTCGACGCGGTCCGGGAGGCGGCCACGGCGGTGCTCCCGCCGGCCGCCGACGAGGTCCCGGAGCTGGTGCCCTACGGGCCGGCGGCCAAGAAGGTCCTGGAACTCACCTTCCGCGAGGCCCTGCGCCTCGGCCACAACTACATCGGCACGGAGCACATCCTGCTCGCCCTGCTGGAGCACGAGCACGGGGAGGGCGTGCTGAGCGGCCTCGGCATCGGCAAGGAGGCGATCGAGCGGTACGTCACCGAGACGGTGTCCCAGTTCCTGAAGGCGGCAGAGGAGTCGGGGCAGGAGGCGGCCGGGGCGGAGGGCAGCTGAGGCGGGCTGCGTCAGAGACGGGAGACGTCTGAGGTAGGGGCACCTGAGGCCGGGGCACCTGAGCGGGGCCGACGCCCGAACCACGCCTCCGAACCGAGCCCCCGGTCCGCGCCCCGGCTCCGCGGGCCGTTGTCAGACCCTCCTGTCACACTCGCGGCATGGCCGACCGGTGGGCGCTCGCCGTGGCCGAGGACGGTGGCGTGGACGTCGCCCCCCTCGGTCCCGACGGGCTGCCCGCCGGACCGGTGCGGCGGGAGCCCGACCTCGCCGAGTCCGTACGCGGCCGGCCGGACGTCACCCGGTGGGTGTGGCGGTCCACCGCCGAGATCTGTCCGCGCCTGCTCGCCGCGGGGGTGCGAGTGGAGCGGTGCTACGACATGGAGGCCGCCGAGACCCTCCTGCTCGGCCACGAGGGGAGGTACGGGCAGCCGCACTCGGCCGCCGCCGCCCTCGCCCGTCTGCGCGGCGGCCCCGTGCCGCCCGACCCGCCCCAGCGGTCCGCCGAACCGGGCGCGCAGTCCCCGCTGTTCGAACCGCAGGGCGTGCACCTGCCCCTGGACGACCTCCTCGCCGTCTACGCCGAGCAGCAGCGCCGCCACGACCGGTCCGCGCACCCCGACCGGCTGCGGCTGCTGACGGCGGCCGAGTCGGCGGGGATGCTGGTCGCCGCCGAGATGAACCGCGCCGGACTGCCCTGGCGGGCCGACGTGCACCGCCAGGTACTCCACGACCTGCTCGGCGAGCGGTACGCGGGCGGGGGCGAGCCGCGCCGCCTGGCCGAGCTGGCGGAGGAGGTGTCCGCCGCGTTCGGGCACCGGGTGCGGCCCGATCTGCCCGCCGACGTCGTCAAGGCGTTCGCCCGGGCCGGGATCAAGGTCGGCTCCACCCGCCGCTGGGAACTGGAATCGGTCGACCACCCGGCCGTGAAGCCCCTGCTCGCGTACAAGAAGCTGTACCGGATCTGGGTCGCGCACGGCTGGTCCTGGCTGCAGGACTGGGTGCGCGACGGACGCTTCCGCCCCGAGTTCCTCGCCGGCGGCACCGTCACCGGACGCTGGGTGACCAACGGCGGGGGCGCGCTGCAGATCCCCAAGGTGATCCGGCGGGCCGCCGTGGCCGACCCGGGCTGGTGCCTCGTCGTCGCCGACGCCGACCAGATGGAGCCGCGCGTCCTCGCCGCGATCTCCCGCGACCCCGGGCTGATGGAGGTGGCCGGCCGGGAGACCGACCTCTACCAGTCGGTGTCCGACCGGGCCTTCTCCGGCGACCGCGCCCAGGCCAAGATCGCCGTGCTCGGCGCGGTGTACGGCCAGACCTCCGGCGACGGCCTGAAGAACCTCGCCGCACTCAGACGCCGTTTCCCGAGGGCGGTGGCGTACGTCGACGACGCGGCCCGCGCGGGTGAGGAGGGCCGGCTCGTGCGGACCTGGCTGGGGCGCACCTGCCCGCCGGCGGCGGGGGCGAACGGCGACGACCCCGCCGAGGAGGCGGGCATCCCCCAGGACGCGCCCGACGCCCAGGAGTGGGTGCCGGGCTACGCCTCCACCAACGCCCGCGCGCGTGGCCGCTTCGCCCGCAACTTCGTCGTCCAGGGCAGCGCCGCCGACTGGGCCCTGCTGATGCTCGCCGCGCTGCGGCAGGCCTGCGCGGACATGGCGGCCGAGCTGGTGTTCTTCCAGCACGACGAGGTGATCGTGCACTGTCCGCGTCAGGAGGCCGACACCGTCGTCGCGGCGATCCGCGAGGCGGCCGACCTGGCGGGCCGCCTCACCTTCGGCCGGACGCCGGTACGTTTCCCGTTCACGACGGCCGTGGTGGAGTGCTACGCGGACGCCAAGTGAGCAGCGGTCAGGTCTTCCACAGCTGCCAGAGCCACCAGCCCCGCATGGCTCCGTGGCGGGCGTAGGCCCCCACCGTGAACCCCAGGATCTGTCCGTAGGCCGCTGTTTCCCACGGATCGAACGTCACACTCGGCCCGAGGCCCACCTTGGCCACCGAGATGATCCCCACCTCCGCGTGCTCGGCCTCGTGGCGGGCGAGCCCGACGTGGACACACACGTCCCAGCCGTCGGGTGGAGGGGGAGTCTGGAGGCCCTTGATCATGACGTTCACCGAGGTGGTGGGATACGCCGTGTACGAGCCGTCATCGGGGTGGAACGCCTCGATGGGCCGGGACTCTTCCATGATGAGCGTGGACATGCGCACCTCCGAGGAGAATTCGTCGGTCGCTCGGATCGTCCAATCTCGGGCGTACGTATAAAGCCTCGGGCCGCTGAGCCGTTCGAGCTACTCGGCATCCGCCGAACGAGTGAATCCACTGCGCGGTCCACTGAACGCAAAAGCCCAGCTCAGACAGTGTCCGAGCTGGGCTTCAAGTGGAGCCGCCTTCGGGATTCGAACCCGAGACCTACGCATTACGAGTGCGTTGCTCTGGCCATCTGAGCTAAGGCGGCGCGCTGTGCGCACCATGGTGCGATCAGCAACGTCGGTAAGTCTACACAGTTTCCAGGGGTGCTTCGTACCCGCCCCGGAGGTGGGGTTCCGGGGCGGGCGAGGCGGTTACGAGCAGCGCGTGCCGTCCGCCGGAGGGGTGCCGCGCAGGAGGTAGGTGTTGATCGCCGAGTCGATGCAGGTGCTGCCGCGGCCGTAGGCGGTGTGGCCGTCGCCCTCGTAGGTGAGGAGGCGGCCGGAGGAGAGCTGGTCGGCCAGGGCCTGGGCCCAACGGTACGGGGTCGCCGGGTCGCGGGTGGTGCCGACCACGACGACCGGCGGCGCTCCCGCGGCCTCGATGCGGTGCGGCTCGCCCGTCGGGTGCACGGGCCAGTAGGCGCAGTTCAGCGAGGACCAGGCCAGGCCCTCACCGAAGACGGGGGACGCCTTCTCGAAGGCGGGGAGGGCCTCGCGCACCTGGTCCGGGGAGGAGAAGGCCGGCGGGAGGTCCAGGCAGTTCACCGCCGCGTTGGCCGACATCAGGTTGCTGTAGTCGCCGCCGGCCTCGCGCTCGTAGTAGCTGTCCGACAGGACCAGCAGGCCGGCGCCGTCGTGCTGCTTCATCGCCGAGCCCAGCGACTCGCGCAGCTGCTGCCAGGCACCCTCGTCGTACATCGCCGCGATCACGCCGGTGGTGGCCAGCGACTCGGTGAGCCTGCGGCCGTCGGCGTCACCGGTGGGGAGGGGTTTGGCGTCCAGGTCGTCGAAGAGGGCCTTCAGGTTCTTGCCGACCTGGGCGGGAGAGGTGCCCTTGCCGCCGAGCGGGCAGTCCGGCTGCTGGACGCAGTCCTTCGCGAAGGACCGGAACGCCGTCTCGAAGCCCGCCGTCTGCTCCAGGTTCAGCCGGCGCGCGGACAGGGACGGGTCCAGCGCGCCGTCCAGGACCAGGCGGCCCGCCCGGCCCGGGAACAGACCCGCGTACGTCGCCCCCAGGAACGTGCCGTACGAGGCGCCGACGTAGGACAGCTTTTCGTCGCCCAGTACCGCCCGCAGGATGTCCATGTCCCGGGCCGCCTCGACGGTCGAGACATGGCGCAGCAGCTTCGGCGCGTCCGCTCCGCAGCCCTCGGCGAACCCCTTGAAGGCGTCGACCAGCCGGTCGGTCTCCCTGGCGTCGTCCGGGGTGACGTCCGTCTGCGTGTACGCGTCCATCCTGCGCCCGTCGAGGCACTCCACCGGCTCGCTGCGGGCCACGCCCCGCGGATCGACCGCCACCATGTCGTACCGGGCGCGGACCTGTGCCGGGTAGCCGATGCCCGCGTACTGCTGGAGGTAGCCGATCGCGGAGCCGCCCGGCCCGCCCGGGTTCACCAGCAGGGAGCCGAGCCGCTTGCCGGGGCCGGTGGCCTTCTTGCGCGCCACGGCGAGGCGTACGTCCCCCTCGGCCGGCTTCGCGTAGTCGAGCGGCGCCCTCATCGTGGCGCACTGGAAGCCCGGGACGCCGCAGTCGCGCCAGCTCAGCTTCTGCCCGTAGTACGGGGCCAGGGACGACGGCGTGGACGCGGGCAGCGCGGCCAGGGTCAGCCGCGCCGCCTTGGTCGCTCCGGCCGCCTCCTCCGCGGCCGGAGAACCGGCCGAGGACGACGCGCCCCCGGCCGAACAGGCGGTGGCGAGCAACGCCGCGGCGAGCAGCGTGGTTCCGGTACGGGTTCTGCGGTGGGTACGCCTGGTGTCCATCCAGCGAGCGTAACTCTCCGCGACGACACGAACGCTCTACGTACCCGTCGTGCCCCGAACGGGTTCCCCGGTCAACCGCTGTCGGTGTACTCGTCAGCCCGATCTGAGCGCCATCGTCATGGCCTCCACCGCGAGCAGTGGCGGCACATTGCGGTCGAGGGCCTCCCCGCAGGCGGCGATCGCCTCGATACGGCGGAGGGTGGCCTCCGGCGAGCCGGCGCGGGCGAGGCGCTCCAGGACGTCCATGGAGTCGGCGTTGGCGATCGCCACGCGGGAGCCGAGCTGGAGGGCCAGGACGTCCCGGTAGAAGGTGGTGAGGTCGCTCAGGGCGAGGTCGAGGCTGTTGCGCTGCGTGCGCGTTCTGCGGCGCTTCTGGTTCTCCTCCAGATCCTTCATCACACCCGCCGTGCCGCGCGGCAGCCGGCCGCCCTGGGCGGCGCCCAGGGCCGCCTTGAGCTCTTCCGCCTCCTTGCCGTCCATCTCCTCGGCGAGTTCCTTGGCGTCCGCCGCCGCCGCGTCCACCAGCTCCTGCGCCGCCCTCAGCGCGCTGCCGACGTCGTCGACTCGCAACGGCAGCTTCAGCACGGCGGCCCGGCGGTCCCGGGCGGCCGCATCCGTCGCGAGGCGGCGGGCGCGGTCGACATGACCCTGGGTGGCCCGGGCGGCTGCGGCGGCGACCTCCGGCTCGATGCCCTCGCGGCGTACGAGCATGTCGACGACGGCCTCGACCGGGGGCGTGCGCAGGTTCAGGTGGCGGCAGCGGGAACGGATCGTGGGCAGCACGTCCTCGACGGACGGGGCGCACAGCAGCCACACCGTGCGGGGGGCGGGTTCCTCGACGGCCTTGAGGACGGCGTTGGCCGACTTCTCGTTCAGCCGCTCGGCCTCCTCGACGAGGATGATCTGCCAACGGCCGTTCGCGGGTGAGGTGAACGACTTGCGGACGGTGTCCCGCATGTCCTGGGCACGGATTTCCGCACCCACGGCGACCACCGTGCTGACGTCCGCGTGGGTGCCGATCAGCGCCGTGTGACACCCGTCGCAGAAGCCGCAGCCCGGTGAGCCGCCGAGGGCGCGGTCGGGGCTCACGCACTGCAACGCGGCGGCGAAGGCCCGCGCCGTCTGCGTCACCCCCGCACCGGGCGGGCCGGTGAACAGCCAGGCGTGCGTCATGCTCGACGTCTCGGGGAGGGGGCCGTCGGTCGCGGCGGCGGTGACGAAGGCGTCGGCGTCCCGGGCGGCGGCGGCGAGCTGCTCGCTCACCTTCTCCTGCCCGACGAGGTCGTCCCACACGGTCATGGGTCACGCCGTCCTTCCGTCACACTCCGCCGCACACTCTGCGCCACGCCCTCCATTGTGGGGGCCGCCTCCGACAACGGGCGCCGGGCCGGTCGGCGGGCGCCGGTCAGCGCCGTCCCCGGGCCGGTCGGCGGGCGCCGGTCAGCGTCGTCCCCGGGCCGGTCGGCGGGCGCCGGTCAGCGCCGTCCCCGGCCCTTGCCGCGGCCTCCCCCGTCGCCGTCGCGGCCCTCGTCGCGGTCGTCGTCCCGCGGGCCGAGCAGTTCGTCCGCCAGTGTCGGCAGATCGTCCAGCGGGGTCTCCTCGGCCCAGTCGGAGCGACGCCTGCGGGGCGGCACCTGGTCGGGGTCGACCCGCGGCAGCTCGCGGGTGGTCTCCTGGGGTTCCCCGGACCGGTCGGCACCGGCCGGGCCCTCCTCCCGGAAGTAGCCCGGCGGAACCCGGTCGGCGGGATCGTCCCCGCGCACGGGGGGCAGCACCGCCGTCTCGTCGGCGGCTCCCGGCGTCACGGGCGGCAGGACCGCCGTCTCGTCGGCGGCCCCGGGCTCCACCGCCGGCAGCACCGCCGTCTCGTCCGCCGCGCCGGACGGCACCGGCGGCACGGGCAGCTCGGCCGTCACCTCGGACTCGGACACGCCGGACGCCCGGCCGTCGTCGCCGCGCCCGCCCCGGGCCCGGTCCTCCGCGTCACCGCGCTCGTCGTCCCGTGTGTCCCGCACCGGCCGCAGTACCGCCGTGTCCTCCACCGGACCGCCGGAAGCGTTCGTCGGCGTCACGAGGGGCGTCGGAACGGTCAGCGCGTCCGAGGGATCGGCAGCGGCCGGAGTGCGCCGGGGAGCGTCCGCCACGGGCGGAGCCGCCGGCCCGGGGCCCGCCGCGGCCGCGGCCGCCGCCTGCTCCGCCGCCCGGCGTGCCTCCTCGGCGCGCATCAGGGCCTCCTCGGCCTTGCGCTGCTTCTCCAGGCGCCGGGCCTCGGCCTCGGCCCGCAGCCGCTCCTCCTCCTCGGCCTGCTTGCGGCGCCGCTCCTCCTCGGCACGGCGGCGGGCCTCCTCCTCGGCGCGGGCCTTCTCCTCCGCGAGGAGCCGGGCCCGCTCCTCCTCCGCCTTCCGGCGCGCTTCCTCGGCCCGCTGCCGGGCCTCCTCGGCCTGCCGCTCGGCCTCGCGCCGCTGCGCCTCCTCCAGCTCGCGCCGCTTGCGCTCCTCCTCCTCGGCGCGCAGCCGCTCCAGCTGCTCGAGGCGCTCACGCTCCAGGCGCTCCTCCTCGGCCTTGCGCGCGGCCTCCTCCTCGGCCTTCCGCCGGGCCTCCTCCTCGGCCTTGCGGCGCGCCTCCTCCTGGGCCTTGATCTCGGCCTCGGACAGCGGCAGCACCTGGTCGAGCCGGTGCCGTACGACGGTGGTGACGGCCTCGGGCTCCTGGCCCGCGTCCACGACGAGGTACCGGCCGGGGTCGGCGGCGGCCAGCGTCAGGAAACCGGCCCGCACGCGCGCGTGGAACTCGGCGGGCTCCGACTCCAGGCGGTCCGGTGCCTCGGTGAACCGCTCGCGCGCGGTCTCCGGCGGCACGTCCAGCAGGACCGTCAGATGCGGGACGAGACCGTTGGTCGCCCAGCGGTTGATCCGGGCGATCTCGGTCGGCGACAGGTCGCGGCCGGCGCCCTGGTAGGCCACGGAGGAGTCGATGTACCTGTCGGAGATGACCACGGCGCCGCGCTCCAGCGCGGGCCGGACCACGGTGTCCACGTGCTCCGCGCGGTCGGCGGCGTACAGCAGCGCCTCCGCGCGGTGCGACAGACCGGCGCTCGACACGTCCAGCAGGATCGACCGCAGGCGCTTGCCCACCGGCGTCGCACCCGGCTCGCGCGTCAGCACGACCTCGTGCCCCTTGCCCCTGATCCACTCGGCGAGAGCCTCCGCCTGAGTGGACTTGCCGGCGCCGTCGCCGCCCTCCAGGGCGATGAAGAAACCGTTCGCCGCGGGGGTCGGCACCGGGTCGTCGCCGCCGAGCAGCGCGTCCTTCAGGTCGTGCCGCAGCGGCACCCCGGAACGGTCGTCGACCTTCGCCAGCACCAGCGCGGCCACCGGCAGCAGCAGCGCGCCGACCAGCATCAGCACGAACGCGGCACCACCGTGGGCGAAGACGAATTTGCCGTTCTCCAGCCGGTGCGGCCCGATCGCCGCAGCCACCACGGGCGCGATCACCGCGCCGAGCGCCACGCAGACCCGGACGACGGCGTGCAGGTGCTCGGTCGTCCGCGTCCGGCGCTGAGCCTCGGTCTCCTGGTCGAGCAGCGCGTGCCCGGTGTTGGCGGCCACGCCCGCGCCGACACCGGCCAGCACCAGGAGCAGCAGCACGCTGGTGACGTCCGGGACGAGACCGGCGGCCAGCAGGACGACGCCCACGAAGGCGATCGCCAGGGCCAGCAGCCGGCGGCGCGACAGGGAGGGCAGCAGGGCGGGGGCCGTGCGGATGCCGACGACCACTCCGCCGGTCAGCGCGCCCACCATCAGCCCGTACAGCACCGGGCCGCCGCCCAGGTCCTTGGCGTGCAGCACCGCCACGGCGACCGCGGCGGACACGGCGGCGGCGACGGCCGCGCAGGCGAACACCAGCAGCGGCAGGGCACCGGTGCGGCCCTTGTCGACGCCCGCGGCCGTCTTCGGGCGGCGCAGGCCCTCCAGCGGCGACCGGGCGCGCGGGGTGCGGGCACCGGGCAGTTCGAGGAAGGTCACCAGCGACAGCGAGGCGGCGAACAGTCCGGCCGCCACGTAGGAGCCGAGTGCGGCCTGGTGCTGGGCGAACCAGTCGACGCCGGCGCCCAGCAGGTTGTTCAGCAGGCCCGCGACGACGAGCACGGCGCCGGCGAGGGGGATCGCCACGAAGCCGGTGCGCAGCGACAGACGGCGCAGGGCGTCCATGTGGTCCGGCAGCGGCCGTACCGTCGCGCCCTCCGGGGGCGGGGCGGGCAGCAGCGCGGGGGCCGCGCTCTCCCGGCACACGGTCCAGAAGCGCTCGGCGACGCCGGTGACGAAGCCGGTCACCAGGAGGACGGCGAGGGCGTCGTCCGGTGTCCAGTCGATCCACAGCGGCGCCACGATCAGCAGCGCCGCCCGCAGACCGTCCGCGCCCACCATGGTCCAGCGGCGGTCGAGGGGACCGTCCTGCGAGGTGAGCGACGTGAGCGGGCCGAGCAGGACCGCGCCGAAGAGCAGCGTCGCCAGGACGCGGACGCCGAAAACGGTCGCCACTGCGAACGCCACGCCCCGGTAGCCCCCGCCGAACGAGCCCGCGCCTATGGCGGCCTGCACGGCGAGGAGGACCAGCACCAGCAGGGCGAGGGTGTCGCCGACACCCCCCACGAGCTGTGCGCTCCACAACCGCCTCAACTGCGGTCGGCGCAGCAGGGCGCGGACGGCGCGCTCGCGGGAGTCCGCGACCAGGGCGTCGTCCGAGGCGGGGTGAGGGGCCGTTGGCTGCTCGGCTCGCGTCATGCGTTCAGCCTATCGGGCGGCACCGACAGGCCGTGGCACCCGGCCGAACGTACGCACGCCCCGACACCGAATCGATGCCGGGGCGTTCGCTCAGCGAACGGCAGTGTGTGCCGCGGGGGGCCTGAGACCGGCTCAGTCCCCTCCCGGTGGCCCTCAGTCCTCCGCAGCCTCGGAAGCGGCCGCCTTGGTGGCCGTCTTCGTCGTCTTCTTCGCCGTCGTCCTGGCGGCCGTGCTCTTGGCGGCCGTCGTCTTGGCCGCGGTCTTCTTCGCCGCCGCCTTCTTGGCCGGGGCCTTCTTGGCGGTGGACTTCTTGGCCGCGGCCTTCTTCGCCGTCTTCTTGGCGGGCCCCTTGGCGCGCTTCTCGGCGAGCAGCTCGTAGCCGCGCTCCGGCGTGATGTCCTCGACGCTGTCGCCGGAGCGCAGGGTCGCGTTGGTCTCACCGTCGGTGACGTACGGGCCGAAGCGGCCGTCCTTGACGACGACCGGCTTCTCGCTGACCGGGTCGGTGCCCAGTTCCTTCAGCGGCGGCTTGGCCGCCGCCCGGCCACGCTGCTTGGGCTGGGCGTAGATCGCCAGCGCCTCTTCGAGCGTGATCGTGAAGAGCTGCTCCTCGGACTGCAGCGACCGCGAGTCCGTGCCCTTCTTGAGGTACGGGCCGTAGCGGCCGTTCTGCGCGGTGATCTCGACGCCCTCGGCGTCGGCGCCGACGACCCGCGGCAGCGACATCAGCTTGAGCGCGTCGTCCAGGGTCACCGTGTCCAGGGACATCGAGTTGAACAGCGAGGCCGTCCGCGGCTTCACGGCGTTCTTGCCGGTCTTCGGGGTGCCCTCGGGAAGCTCCTCGGTGACGTAGGGGCCGTAGCGGCCCTTCTTCGCGACGATCGCGTGACCGGTGGCCGGGTCGGTGCCCAGCTCGCGGGCGCCGCTGGGCTCGGCCAGCAGCTTCTCCGCCAGCTCGACGCTCAGCTCGTCCGGCGCCAGGTCGTCGGGAACGTCGGCGCGCTGGTGCTCCTCGGTGTCCTTCTCGCCGCGCTCGACGTACGGGCCGTAGCGCCCGACGCGCAGCACGATGCCGTTGCCGACGGGGAAGGACGACACCTCGCGGGCGTCGATCGCGCCGAGGTCGGTCACCAGTTCCTTGAGGCCGCCGAGGTGGTCCCCGTCGCCGTTGCCGGCGTCGGCGGCGCCGCCCTCGCCCGTGCCCTCGCCGAAGTAGAACCGCTTCAGCCACGGCACGGACTGCGCCTCGCCACGGGCGATGGCGTCGAGGTCGTCCTCCATCTTGGCGGTGAAGTCGTAGTCGACGAGCCGGCCGAAGTGCTTCTCCAGGAGGTTGACCACGGCGAAGGACAGGAAGGACGGGACGAGGGCCGTGCCCTTCTTGAACACGTAGCCGCGGTCCAGGATCGTGCCGATGATCGACGCGTACGTCGACGGGCGGCCGATCTCGCGCTCTTCCAGCTCCTTGACCAGCGACGCCTCGGTGTAGCGGGCCGGGGGCTTGGTGGCGTGGCCGTCGACCGTGATCTCGTCGGCGGTCAGCGCGTCGCCCTCGGCGACCTGCGGAAGCCTGCGCTCACGGTCGTCCAGCTCGGCGTTCGGGTCGTCGGCGCCCTCGACGTAGGCCTTGAGGAAGCCGTGGAAGGTGATCGTCTTGCCGGACGCGCTGAACTCGACGTCCCGGCCGTCGGAGGCGGCGCCGCCGATCTTCACGGTGACGCTGTTGCCGGTCGCGTCCTTCATCTGGGAGGCGACGGTCCGCTTCCAGATCAGCTCGTACAGCTTGAACTGGTCGCCGGTCAGTCCGGTCTCGGCGGGCGTGCGGAAGCGGTCGCCGGAGGGGCGGATCGCCTCGTGCGCCTCCTGCGCGTTCTTGACCTTGCCGGCGTACGTCCGCGGCTGGGCCGGCAGGTAGTCGGCGCCGTACAGCTGCGTGACCTGGGCGCGGGCGGCGGTGATCGCCGTGTCGCTCAGGGTCGTCGAGTCCGTACGCATGTAGGTGATGTAGCCGTTCTCGTACAGCTTCTGGGCGACCTGCATGGTCGCCTTCGCACCGAAGCCGAGCTTGCGCGAGGCCTCCTGCTGGAGCGTCGTCGTACGGAACGGGGCGTACGGCGAGCGGCGGTACGGCTTGGACTCGACGGAGCGGACGGCGAAGCGCGTGTTCTCCAGCGCGGCGGCGAGCGCGCGGGCGTTCGCCTCGTCGAGGTGGAGGGTGTTCGCGCTCTTGAGCTGTCCCAGGGAGTCGAAGTCGCGGCCCTGCGCGATCCGCCTGCCGTCCACGGTCTGGAGCCGGGCGACCAGCGTCGACGGGTCGGAGGCGTCGCCGGCCCGGCCCGTGCCGAAGGTGCCCGTCAGGTCCCAGTACTCGGCGGTACGGAAGGCCATGCGCTCGCGTTCCCGCTCGACCACGAGCCGCGTCGCGACGGACTGGACACGGCCGGCCGACAGGCGCGGCATGACCTTCTTCCACAGGACCGGCGAGACCTCGTAGCCGTAGAGACGGTCGAGGATGCGGCGGGTCTCCTGGGCGTCAACGAGCTTCTGGTTGAGCTGGCGCGGGTTGGCGACGGCGGCCCGGATCGCGTCCTTGGTGATCTCGTGGAACACCATGCGCTTGACCGGGATCTTCGGCTTGAGGACTTCCTGGAGGTGCCAGGCGATGGCCTCGCCCTCGCGGTCCTCATCGGTGGCGAGGAAGAGCTCGTCCGAGTCCTTCAGCAGGTCCTTGAGCTTCTTGACCTGCGCCTTCTTGTCAGCGTTGACCACATAGATCGGCTGGAAGTCGTGTTCGACGTCCACACCGAGGCGGCGGACCTCACCGGTGTACTTCTCGGGCACCTCCGCGGCGCCGCTGGGAAGGTCGCGGATGTGCCCGACGCTCGCCTCGACGACGTAGCCAGGGCCGAGATAGCCCTTGATCGTCTTCGCCTTGGCAGGCGACTCGACGATGACGAGTCGGCGGCCGCCGTTCGCGGTCTCGCTGGTCGGGGACAACTTCGCTCTTCTCTCCGGTCGACGCTGGGGCCTGACCCAGGCAGTGCTCCCGGGGTCGGGTCGTGCTGCATTTCGGTCGTGACGCTGCGGAGTGTGACGGTACCTCCCGCCCCCGTGTCAAACGGGAAAAGCCCGCAACGGCCACTCGAACGGTAACCCGACGAACCCTGTTCCTGCCGCCCGGAGTGTCCACCAGCCATGATGTGCGTATCCGGAGCGCGATCCCCCGGTTACCGGGGCGAGGCCGCGGCCGGCGTCCGGATCCGGCCCCTCACACGCGCGTCAGGCACCAGACCCCGGCGGCCAGCGCGGCCAGGGAGACGACGCTCGCGACGGTCGCCGATGCGACAGGCCTCACACCGAGCGCGACGGGCCGGCCGTGCCGCACCCGTGTCACGGTCCACACCAGCAGGCCGCTCCCGAACAGGGCGAACACCAATCCCGCGAAGATCGCCGGCCCGCTTTCCATGGTCCCCGTGCCCCTTTTCTCCGTCCGCGAGTGCCCAGCCTCCGGGAGGCTGTCACGCGCGGGCGGCAGGCAGGCGAACCCGAGGTGAACGGGGAGCCGACGGGCCCTGCCCGTGGCGCGTTCCGCCGGGTCCGCCGCCGGTGCCGGGACGCACCGGGGCGGCCGGCCCCGGCCTCTCGACGCGGCGAGAAATCCCTACGCCGGCTCCAGGAATCCCTGCTCCACCAGCAGCCGGATCTGCGCGGGCGTGCGGTCGCGCAGCGCCACCGGGTCCTCGCCGACCAGCTGGGCGATGGCGTCCAGGATGCGGCCGGCGCTCATGGTCCCGTCGCAGACGCCCGCGAAGCCGGCGCCGACGGTGTCGACCCGGGTGGCCCGTCGCATGCCGCGGTTCTGGCGCAGCACGACGTGCTCCGGGTCCTCGGCGCCGGGCAGGCCGACCTGCTCCTGGACGACCTCGGCGGCCAGCGCGAAGTGCGCCTCGAGCAGGGCCGCGTCGTCGTGGTCGCGCAGGTAGTCGAGGCGGGCGAAGTGCGCCCGCACCGTCTCGCCGAGCGGCTGCTCGATCGGGTGCGGCCACTCCTCCGCCGTGATCGACGGCTCCGCGGCCGCCGTCCTGCGCAGCGTGATCCAGCCGAAGCCGACGGCCCTGACCTTGCGCGCCTCGAACTCGTCCAGCCACGCGTCGTAGCGCGCCTGGTACTCGGTCTCGTCGCCGCGGTGGTCGCCCGCGTCCCTGAGCCACAGCTCGGCGTACTGCGTGATGTCCTGCACCTCGCGCTGCACGATCCACGCGTCGCAGCCGCGCGGCACCCAGGAGCGCAGCCGGTCCGTCCAGTCCTCCCCCTCCACGTGCTGCCAGTTGGCGAGGAAGTGCGCGAACCCGCCCTCGTTCAGGCGCTCCCCCGTCAGCTGAACGAGCGTGCGGCACAGATCGTCCCCGCCCATCCCGCCGTCCCGGTAGGTCAGCCGGGCCCCGGGAGAGATCACGAAGGGCGGGTTCGACACGATCAGGTCGTAGGTGTCCCCCTCGTCGATCGGGTCGTAGAGCGAGCCCTCGCGCAGGTCGGCGGCCGGGGCCCCGGACAGGGCGAGCGTGAGCGCGGTGATGTGCAGCGCGCGCGGGTTGACATCCGTCGCCGTCACGCGCGTGGCGTGCCGGGAGGCGTGCAGCGCCTGGATGCCGGAGCCGGTGCCGAGGTCGAGGGCGGCGGAGACGGGGGTGCGGACGGTGAGGCCGGCGAGGGTCGTGGAGGCGCCGCCGACGCCGAGGACGACGCCCTCCGCGCGGTTGCCGATGCCGCCCGCGCCGCCGACCGCGCAGCCGAGGTCGGACACGATGAACCAGTCCTCGCCGTCGGGCCCGCCGTACGGCCGTACGTCCACGGTGGCCGCCAGCTCGCCGTCGACGGACACGAGCCATCCGCTCTCCAGGCACGCGTCGACGGGCAGGACGTCCGCCGCGCGCGCGTGGGGCACCGGCTGCTGGAGGAGGAACAGCCGGACGAGCAGTTCCAGCGGCGTGTCGCCGCGGGTGGCCCGGAGCGCGGGCACGACCTCGCTGCGCGACAGCGCCGCGTAGGCGGGGGCGCCGAGCAGCTCCAGCAGTCCGTCGGCGGTGAAGGACGCCCCGAGCAGGGCGTCCCGCAGCCGTGCGGCGACGTCGGGACGGTCGGCGGAGGGCAGGGGGGAGAGGCTGGCGTTACTCACACCCCCATTGTGGCCCGCGCTCCGCCTCGCGCCCGCCGAACGGAGGCCGGGTTCGCCCCGGCCACCGGCTCCGCCGTGCCGTGGTCTGTCAGCTCGTGGCCGCCGGCGCCGACGGAGTGGCCGACGTGCAGCTGGGCTGCTGGGCCATCGCCTTGCCGACGTCGCCCTCCTCGAGGGTCTTCAGCGCGTCGCTGCCGGACTTGCTGAGCTTGTTCAGCTCGGTGGCGACGTCCTTGAGACCGTCGGCGAACTTCGCCTGGTCCTTGGTGTCGAGGGCCTCCACCTGCTTCTTCAGGGAGGCGTAGGAGGCCGAGAGGCCGTTGAGCTCCTTGACCGCGTCCTGCTGCTTCTTCTCGCCGTTGTCGACGTCCGGCGCCCCGGCGTTCTGGACCGTGCCCGCCATCGCCTTGTAGGCGTCGGACATGTCCTGGAAGGCCTTGGCGTCGGTCTTCTGGACCTGCTCCGGCGTGCTGTTGTCCGAGGTCTCCTTCTGGATCGCGGCGTTGGCGGCCTCGATCTTCTTCGCCTGCGGCTGCACTCCGTCGCAGACCTGCTTGGCCCACGAGTCCAGCTTGTCGTTGCCGTCGTCGCTGCTGCATCCCGTCAGCGCCAGTACCAGTACCGCACCGCCGGACAGTGCGGCCGCGAGCTTCTTGTTCACCGGATTGGTCCCTTCCATGGCTCTCGGCCCCGGAACATACACGCCGGATGGGGGACACTCGCAGGTCGAACATCCATGAAGACCGTATTGCAGCCATTTGCACCATGGGAGAGAAGGCTCACGGTGAGGGCGCGCAGACGCACCGCACGGGCGGACGACGCGTCAGTACGCGCTGTCCGCCCGTGTTTGAACAGGCCGCCCGGAACGGCGTCTACGAAACGACGGCCGGATCGGGCGACTTGGGTTCCTGGTCGGTGTTGTCCTCGTCACCCACCGCGATGCCGCGCCGCTTGGACACGTACACCGCCCCGGCGATGACGACGAACGCGACGACCGCGATCAGCACCCGGACGCCGACGCTCTTGTCGGCGCCGTAGGAGAACTTGATGACCGCCGGCGCGATGAGCAGCGCCACCAGGTTCATGACCTTCAGCAGCGGGTTGATGGCGGGGCCCGCGGTGTCCTTGAAGGGGTCGCCGACCGTGTCGCCGATGACGGTGGCCTCGTGGGCGGCGCTGCCCTTGCCGCCGTGGTGGCCGTCCTCGACGAGTTTCTTGGCGTTGTCCCAGGCGCCGCCGGAGTTGGCGAGGAACACCGCCATCAGCGTGCCCGCGCCGATCGCGCCCGCCAGGAAGGCGCCGAGCGCGCCCACGCCGAGCGTGAACCCGATGAAGATGGGCGCCATCACCGCGAGCAGTCCGGGCGTGGCGAGTTCGCGCAGGGCGTCCCTGGTGCAGATGTCGACGACCTTGCCGTACTCCGGCGTCTCGGTGTAGTCCATGATCCCGGGTTTCTCCCGGAACTGCCGGCGCACCTCGAAGACCACCGAACCCGCCGACCGGGACACCGCGTTGATCGCCAGTCCGGAGAAGAGGAAGACGACCGCCGCGCCCGCGATCAGCCCGACGAGGTTGTTGGGCTGGGAGATGTCCATCATCAGGCTCATCGGCGCGCCGTCGCCGCTGAGTTTCTCGCCCACGTCCCGCGCGCCGGTGGTGATGGCGTCGCGGTACGAACCGAACAGCGCCGAGGCCGCGAGGACGGCCGTGGCGATGGCGATGCCCTTGGTGATGGCCTTGGTGGTGTTGCCGACGGCGTCCAGGTTGGTGAGGACCTGGGCGCCGGCGCCCTCGACGTCGCCGGACATCTCGGCGATGCCCTGGGCGTTGTCGGAGACCGGCCCGAAGGTGTCCATGGCGACGATCACGCCGACCGTGGTGAGCAGGCCGGTGCCGGCGAGCGCCACCGCGAACAGCGCCAGCATGATCGACGTGCCGCCGAGCAGGAAGGCCCCGTAGACGCCGAGGCCGATCAGCAGGGCGGTGTAGACGGCGGATTCCAGGCCGATGGAGATACCGGCGAGGACGACGGTGGCGGGACCGGTGAGCGAGGTCTTGCCGATGTCCCTGACGGGCCGCCGGGTGGTCTCGGTGAAGTAGCCGGTGAGCTGCTGGATCAGGGCGGCCAGGACGATGCCGATCGCCACGGCGACGAGCGCGAGGATCCGCGGGTCGCCGTCCTTCGCGGCGATGCCCGCGTCGGTGACCCCGTCGAGGTCGGCGTACGTGCCGGGGAGGTAGACGAAGACGGCCACCGCCACCAGCACCAGCGAGATCACCGCAGAGATGAAGAAGCCCCGGTTGATCGCGCTCATGCCGCTGCGGTCGGCCCGGCGTGGCGCCACCGCGAAGATGCCGATCATGGCGGTGATCACGCCGATCGCCGGCACGAGCAGCGGGAACGCCAGTCCCGAGTCGCCGAAGGCCACCTTGCCGAGGATCAGCGCCGCGACCAGCGTCACGGCGTAGGACTCGAAGAGGTCGGCCGCCATGCCCGCGCAGTCGCCGACGTTGTCGCCCACGTTGTCGGCGATGGTCGCGGCATTGCGCGGATCATCCTCCGGAATGCCCTGCTCGACCTTGCCGACCAGGTCGGCGCCGACGTCGGCGGCCTTGGTGAAGATGCCGCCGCCGACCCGCATGAACATCGCGATCAGTGCGGCGCCGAGGCCGAAGCCCTCCAGCACCTTCGGCGCGTCGGCCGCGTACACCAGCACCACGCAGGAGGCGCCCAGGAGGCCGAGTCCCACCGTGAACATGCCGACGACGCCGCCCGTGCGAAAGGCGATCTTCATCGCTTTGTGCGAGACGAGGGTGAGATCCTTTTCCGGTTCGCCCGGGGCCGGTGTCGCTTCCCGCGCCGCCGCGGCGACGCGCACATTGCTGCGTACGGCGAGCCACATGCCGATATAGCCGGTGGCCGCCGAGAACGCCGCGCCGATCAGGAAGAACACCGATCGTCCGGCACGCTGATTCCAGTCGTCCGCGGGCAGCAGCATGAGCAGGAAGAACACGACGACGGCGAATACGCCGAGCGTGCGCAGCTGCCGGGCCAGATAGGCGTTCGCGCCTTCCTGGACGGCAGCCGCGATCTTCTTCATGCTGTCGGTGCCCTCGCCCGCCGCGAGCACCTGGCGCACCAGGACTCCCGCGAGCACCAGCGCGGCCAGCGCGACGACCGCGATGACCGCGACCAGGGCGCGGTTTCCGTCGGTCAGTACGGCGGCGGCGACGGTCGAGGCATCGCCCAACTGATGAGGGGTGGAAAGCTCCGCCATTCGTCCTCCTTGACGCTTGGGCTGAGCTCAAGATGTGGACGGGATTGTAGGTACCGGAACCTGATCAAAACAGTGCACGACAAATGGAATTGACCTGTCAACCGGAAGGGCCCCGGAAGTAGTAATGCCCCTCCGGCATTAATGCCGTGATCCTTTACCTGGTCCGTTTACCTGATCCGTTTCCGCGCGACTGATCGTGAATGAATTCACTTGTCGCCCGCACGGGACCACTGTAGGCGTGGCCGGCATCTTCCGCACACGACAAAGGGCCCTACGAGGTAGGGCCCTTCGGGTGATGCTGGGATGTCAGGCCGGCGGCAGTACCGCGGTCGCGGTCGGCCAGGTCATGCGGATCAGCCCGCCGTCCTTGCCGGCCGAGACCTCCACGTCGTCGACCAGACCGCTGATGACCGCGAGGCCCATCTCGTCCTCCTCGGCCTCCGCGTCGTCGACGGCGGCGTCCGGCGCTCCGGCCCCGGAGACCGCGTGCGGCGCCTTGTCGCCGACCTCGATGGAGAACTGCTTCTCCTCCTCGATCAGCGACACGTTGACCGGCGCCGTGATGCCGCCGTGCTGATGCAGGCCCACGGCCCGGGTGCAGGCCTCGCCGACGGCGAGCCTGACCTCGTCGAGGACGGCCTCGTCCACTCCGGCCCTGCGTGCCACCGCGGCCGCCACGAGACGGGCGGTGCGGACATGCTCGGGCAGCGCGCTGAAACGGAGTTCGACGGTGGCCATGCATCCCCCTCGGACTGCGGGCGTGCTTCGAGGGGCCGGGCCGCCGACAGCCCGGCCCCTCCTTGGTTCGGTAGTCCCGGGCCCACGGCCCGGGACCGGTCGTCAGTCGGTGGCCGCCACCGCTTCCTCGACCGAGGTGTGAATGGGGAACACCTTGGTGAGGCCGGTGATACGGAAGATCTTGAGAATGCGCTCCTGGTTGCAGACCAGGCGCAGCGAGCCCTCATGGGCGCGCACCCGCTTCAGTCCGCCGACCAGCACGCCGAGCCCGGTGGAGTCGAGGAAGTCCACGCCCTCCATATCGACGACGAGGTGGAAACTCCCGTCGTTCACCAGCTCGACCAGCTGCTCGCGCAGCTTGGGCGCGGTGTATACGTCAATTTCGCCACCGACCTCGACGACCGTACGATCGCCGACGGTACGGGTCGACAGGGACAGGTCCACGGATCCTCCAGCACCTTGCTATCGAGCGGTCGTCCCTCGGGACACCTCGGCTTGAAGCCCCCAGGACGGTTCGCCAGCCGCGATGGCATTCAATCACTTACCGGCAGGCGTGCACGACGCCTTGGTCCCATTGTCCGTCACGCCAGTGACAGACTCGGTGCCGATGGCCATGAATCACCGATCCGATCGACCCCCGGCGGGGCACGGCTCCCGGCCGGATCCGGGCACGGTCCTGGGCCGGCTCGCCGCGGGACCGAGCCGGGCTGCGCGCATCACTCATACGGAGCACTTGCCCCCGCGTGCGGGCCGTCATGCCGTCTGGCCGGACCGGATTCGCCCGGAGGTCGTCGCGGCGCTGCAGGCCGCGGGCATCGAACACCCCTGGGCCCACCAGGCACGAGCGGCGGAACACGCCCTGGACGGCGAGTCGGTGGTCGTCGCCACCGGCACCGCCTCCGGCAAGTCCCTGGCCTATCTGGTGCCGGTCCTGTCGACGCTCCTGGACGGCTCCGAGGCCCCGAACGGGCGTGGCGCCACCGCCCTGTACCTCGCTCCCACCAAGGCGCTGGCCGCCGACCAGTGCCGGTCCGTGAAGGAACTCGCGCGGCCGCTTGGCACATCCGTGCGGACCGCCGTGTACGACGGCGACACGCCCGTCGAGGAACGCGAGTGGATCCGCCAGTACGCCACCTACGTCCTCACCAATCCGGACATGCTGCACCGCGGGATCCTGCCGTCCCACTCCCGCTGGTCCTCCTTCCTGAAGTCGCTGAAGTACGTCGTCATCGACGAGTGCCACACCTACCGCGGCGTCTTCGGCTCGCACGTCGCCCAGGTGCTGCGCAGATTGCGCCGGCTGTGTGCCCGCTACGGCGCGTCGCCCGTGTTCCTGCTGGCCTCCGCCACAGCGGCCGAGCCTTCCGTGGCGGCCCGCCGGCTCACCGGGCTGCCGGTGGCCGAGGTCGCCGACGACGCCTCACCACGCGGTGAACTGGTGTTCGCGCTCTGGGAGCCGCCGCTGACCGAACTGGAGGGCGAGAAGGGCGCACCGGTCCGCCGCACCGCCACCGCCGAGGCCGCCGACCTGCTCACCGACCTCACCGTGCAGGGCATGCGCTCGATCACCTTCGTACGCTCCCGGCGCGGCGCCGAGCTGATCTCGGTGATCGCCCAGGAGCGCCTGGCCGAGGTCGACCGGTCACTGACCCGGCGGGTGGCGGCCTACCGCGGCGGCTACCTCCCCGAGGAGCGCCGGGCCCTGGAACGCGCCCTGCACTCGGGCGAACTCCTCGGCCTCGCGGCGACGAACGCCCTCGAACTCGGCGTCGACATCTCCGGCCTGGACGCCGTGGTCATCGCCGGCTATCCGGGCACCCGGGCGTCGCTGTGGCAGCAGGCCGGGCGGGCGGGCCGGTCCGGGCAGGGGGCGCTGGCGGTGCTGGTCGCCCGGGACGACCCGCTGGACACCTTCCTCGTCCACCATCCGGAGGCCCTGTTCGACCAGCCGGTGGAGTCCACGGTCCTCGACCCCGACAACCCGTACGTCCTCGCCCCCCACCTGTGCGCCGCCGCGGCCGAGCTGCCCCTGACGGAGGACGACCTGAAGCTCTTCGGCCCCGCCTGCGAGGAGCTGCTCCCCCAGCTGGAGGCGGCGAAGCTGCTGCGCCGGCGGACCCGGGCCTGGCACTGGACGCGCCGTGAGCGGGCCGCCGACCTGACCGACATCCGCGGGGAGGGCGGACGCCCGGTCCAGGTCGTCGAGGCCGGGACGGGCCGGCTGCTGGGCACGGTCGACGCCGGTGCCGCCCACACGACCGTCCACGAGGGCGCCGTCCACCTCCACCAGGGCCGCACGTACCTCGTGCGGTCCCTGGACCTGGAGGACTCCGTCGCCCTGGTCGAGCAGGCCACGCCGTCGTACTCGACGGTGGCCCGCGACACGACGTCGATCTCCGTCCTCGAGACCGACATGGAGGTCCCGTGGGGCGACGGACGCCTGTGCCTCGGCTCCGTCGAGGTCACCAACCAAGTGGTCTCCTTCCTGCGCCGGCGTCTGATCACCGGCGAAGTCCTCGGCGAGACGAAGCTCGACCTCCCGCCTCGGACCCTGCGCACGCGGGCGGTGTGGTGGACGGTCACCGAGGACCAGCTGGACGAGGCCCGGATCAACCCGGAGATCCTCGGCGGCGCCCTGCACGCCGCCGAGCACGCGTCGATCGGCATGCTGCCCCTGTTCGCCACGTGCGACCGCTGGGACATCGGCGGCGTGTCGGTGCCGCTGCACCCGGACACGCTGCTGCCGACGGTCTTCGTGTACGACGGCCATCCGGGTGGTGCGGGCTTCGCCGAGCGCGCCTTCCACACGGCCCGGGCCTGGCTCACGGCCACCCGGAAGGCCATCGCGTCCTGCGAGTGCGACGCCGGCTGCCCGTCCTGCATCCAGTCCCCCAAGTGCGGCAACGGCAACGAACCGCTCCACAAACGGGGGGCCGTACGACTGCTCACGGTGCTGCTGCGGGGCGCGGCGGAGGCAGGGGCGGGGACGGAGACCGGGACGGAGGGGCGATAGGCGCGGCGCCTCGTCACGGCGTTGCCGGCTTCCCCGCCGGGGCCGCACTCGACCCATCCGCCGGGGCCGCCTCCGCCGGGCCGGCTCGGGCCCGGATCTCCGCCCTGAACGGCCCCCGGCCCGACGCCGCCGTCACGTCCGAGACCTGACCGGTGAGGACGCACCGCACCAGCCGCGTGCCCTGGGCCCGCGCGATCCGGTCCGCGTGGGCACAGGCCGCCGTACCGCCGAGCGACCAGTGGTCGGCCGCCGCCAGCGCCGCGAGGTCGGCCCCGCCGGCCGCGCGATGCCGGGCCACGACGGCCTGCCCCAATGCCAGCACGATGCCGAACACCAGGCACAGGACGGCGATCGCACCGACACTCCAGACGGTGGCGGACCCCCGGTCGCCACCCCCGGGGGCGTCCCGGCCGGTCGCCCGGCGGAACGAGGAGCCGCCCCTCATGGCCCCGCCCCCGCCGGTTCGTCCACCGGCGATTCGTCCACCGCCGGTTCGTCCACCGGCACGTCGGCCGTCCGGTCCGGGACCGGATCCACTGCCGGATCCCCCGCTCGATCCACGACCGGGCTCACCGCCTGCTCGACCGAGGCCACGGCCTCCTCCCGTACCTCGAAGGGCAGGCCGTGCAGTATCGGCGATGCGGCCACGACCACCACGCGGACACGGTCCGCCTCCCGGGCCACGGTGACCCGCGCGCCGTTGGGCGCCGCTTCCCGGGCGACCTGGACGACCGCGTCGGCAGAGTCCTGACGGGCCGCCGCGCGGGCGCCCGTGCGGGCCGCGTCCACGCACTGGATCTGGGCGGCCACGACCAGCAGCGCCCACACCAGCGCCATCGCGAACACCACCAGCACCGGCAGCACCACGGCGGTCTCCGCCGTCACGAACCCCCCGTCGGCTCTCCCACGGACTTCTCTCCTATGGACATCCCGTCCCGCCGACCGCTCACATCCGCGCATCGAGGGCCTTCTTGACGATGCCCTGGAGCTCCGCGCTGACCGCCCCGCTCGTCACCACCTTGTAGAGCACCACGGCGAACGCCACCGCCGCCACGATGCCCATCGCGTACTCGGACGTGACCATTCCCGCGTCCCGCCGCGCCGCAGCCCGCCGCCACGCCGCACGTGCCCCGCACACCAGGGCACGCAGCCGTGCCCGTACCAATCGACTCATCTCAACCCCCGTGAGGTTCGGTTCCGTCATTCACTCGCTCGTCCGTCGGTCACTCGCTCGCCGGCTTCACGCCGTTCCGCTCCGCTCCGTCACCCACCACCTCCTCCGCCGCCCAGCACCCCTCCCGCGAGGCCGATCACCACCGGCAGAACGCCCACCGCGACGAACGCGGGCAGGAAGCACAGCCCCACCGGCGCGGTGACCATGACGGCCGCCCGGCGGGCACGGACCGTCGTGGCACGCGCCCGGTCGGCGCGGGCCTGGGCGGCGAGCCGGGCGACCGGTCCGGCGGCGGGCATGCCGGACACGTCGGCGCGTTCCAGCAGGCGCGCCAGGGGTCCGGCGTCCGGCAGCGCGGCCAGCCCGCGCCAGGCGCCACCCGGTTCGCCGCCGAGCCTGACTTCGGCGGCGCCGCGCACCAGCGCGTCCCCGACGGGCCCGCCGAGGGCGTCGCCCACGGCCTGGGCCGCGATCACCGGACCGGCGCCCGCCGCGACGCAGGCCGCCAGCAGATCCGCGGCCAAGGGCAGTTGACGGGCGGCCTCCACGGCGATGGTCTCCTCCGCGGCCGACCCGGCGGCCGACCGCTTCGCGTGCCACCGCCACAGCACCGCCGCCGCGGCCAGCCCCACCACGGCGCCGACGACGCCGCCCACCAGGGCCCACCCGGCGCCCACCGTGCCCACCAGGGGCAGCCATCCGCGCGCGGTGTCCAGCACCTCACCGCGCCGTGGACCGGCCCGGACCGGTGCCGGCATCAGGAGCGCCGCGAGCCGCTTGCGCACCGTCCGCTTCCGCCGCTCGGCCGCGGCCCGGCTCACCAGCCACCCGAGGACCAGCGCCGTCCCCAGCACTGCCCCCAGCCTGTGGACAACGTCCCCGTTCACGCCGCCGCCTCCGCGCCCCGCACGATCCGGGTCACCCACCACACTCCGAGGCCCTCCAGTACCGCGCCGGCCAGCAGACAGCCGAGTCCTCCTCCGGTGTGCAGCAGCACATGCAGCGGGTCGGAGCCGAGGGCGACACCGAGCAGGAGGCCCAGCACCGGCAGACCGGCGAGCATCACCGCCGTGGCGCGGGCGCCCGCCAACTGGGCGCGCAGGTCGGCCCGCTGGTCCCGCTCGGCGCGCAGCGCGCCCTCCAGCCGCTCGAGCCCCGCCGCGAGCCCGGCGCCCTGGTCGACGGCCACCCGCCAGCAGGCCGCGAGGCCCCGCAGCCCGTCGGCGCCCGGTCGGCGTGCCGCCGCCGCCAGCGCGGCCGGGACGTCCCCGCCGAACCTGGCTGCCGCCAGTACCGCCGCCTGCGCGTCACCGAGTCCTCCGGAGTCGTGGGCGGCGCACAGCAGTGCCTCGCCCGGCTGGCGCCCCGCGCGGACCTCGCCCGCGAGCGCCCCGCACAGCGCGATCACCGCGTCCTGCCGGTGCTCCCGGTCCCGCCGTTCCCGACCGGCCAGCCGCACCCGCCGCAGCACCGGCACTCCGGCCGCCCCCGCCACGACCGGGAGCACCGAGGCGCCCAGGACCGCCAGCACCAGCCCGGCCGCCAAGGACCACCACTCCGCCCGCAGCCGACCGCGAACCTGCCGCAGCCCGTCCGTCACCCGGCGTGCCATCGGCGGCCCGGTCCCGACCGCCCCGCTCCCCGCGAGCAACACCCGCGCGCGCCGTGCCCCCGCATGCCACCCGGCCGTCAGCCACGTCCCCGTTCCCAGACACGCCAGGGCAGCGGCCGTCGTCAGTTCACTCGTCCCCATCACCTGTTCGCCTCCCTTCCCCGGGCCGCGCTCCGAGTCCTTCGCCGCGCAGCAGCTCCCGCAGCCGCTGCCATCCGCGCTCCGCCACGAACGCCTCCGCGCCCCACCGCAGCGCCGGAACCGTCCGCACCAGGCCCGACGGGTCCCGTTCCAGTACGTGCACCTCGGCGATCCGCCGCCGTCCCGCCCGGTCCCGCGCCAGGTGCAGGACGACCGACAGAGCCGCCGCCAGTTGGCTGTGCAGTGCCGCCCGGTCGAGCCCCGCGGCGGTGCCGAGCGCCTCCAGCCGGGCGGGTACGTCGGCGGCGGCGTTGGCGTGCACGGTCCCGCAGCCGCCTTCGTGGCCGGTGTTCAACGCGGCGAGCAGATGCACCACTTCGGGGCCGCGCACCTCGCCGACGACCAGCCGGTCCGGCCGCATCCGCAGGGCCTGCCGCACGAGGTCCTCCAGGCTGACCAGGCCCGCGCCCTCCTGGTTGGCGGGTCTGGTCTCCAGGCGGACGACGTGGGGGTGGTCCGGCCGCAGTTCCGCCGAGTCCTCGGCGAGCACGATCCGTTCACCGGGTCCGACGAGCCCGAGCAGCGCGCTCAGCAGCGTCGTCTTGCCGCTGCCGGTGCCGCCGCTGACGAGGAAGGACAGCCGGGCCCGCAGGAGCGCCCGCAGCACCCGGTCCCCGCCGGGCGGCACGGTGCCCGCCGCGGCCAACTCGTCGAGCGTGAACGCGCGCGGTCGTACCACCCGCAGCGACAGACACG
The DNA here is from genome assembly GCF_044765825.1 of Streptomyces flaveolus. Classification (NCBI taxonomy): domain Bacteria; kingdom Bacillati; phylum Actinomycetota; class Actinomycetes; order Kitasatosporales; family Streptomycetaceae; genus Streptomyces; species Streptomyces flaveolus. The sequence continues at coordinate 121,321 of NZ_JBIWKU010000005.1, forward strand.
TGCAGCCGACGGCGACCGGAGGCAGCACGGCGTGCAACCGGGTGCCGTCGGGCAGCCGGGCGTCCACCCACGGCCGGGCGTCGTCGAGCCGGCGCCCGGCGACAGCGGCGAGGCGCTGAGCGAGCCGCCGCACCGCTCCGGCGTCCGCGAAGGCGACCGACGTGAGCTCCAGGCCGCCGCCCCGGTCCACCCAGACCCGGTCCGGGGCGGACACCAGCACGTCGGTCACCGACGGATCGGCGAGCAGCGGTTCCAACGGTCCGCTGCCGACGAGCTCCGACCGCAACTGCTCGGCGGCGCCGAGGACCTCCGCGTCCCCCAGCACCCGCCCCTGCTCCCGCAGCGCCTGTGCCACGCGCGCGGGAGTCGGCTCCGCCCCGCTCTCGGCGAGCCACCGCCGCACACCGTCGAGCAGCCCGGAGACGGGCCCTGCGGCCATCCCGGAACCGCCCCCAGGGGCCACCGCGGGGGCCCGCCCCGGCATGAGGGCGGAAGCCAGGACCGGAAGCGTCCTCGGGGCCTCGGGGCCCTCTCCTGGAGCAAGCGCGGTGGTCACTCGGGAGGCCGCCCCCGCAGGCGGCTCCGACGGAACACCTGGGACGGCCCCTGCCGGCCCCTTCGCGCACGACCCGACGGCCGCCCCCGCGGACTCCCGCGGACCCGCCCACGCGGGCCGCCTGGACACCTCCTCGCGCCGCACCTCGGCAGACCGCCCGGAACCCACTCCCCTGCCCGCACCCTCGCCCACCGCGTCTTCGGCACCCACCGGCGTCCTCATCCCGCACCGCCCGTCTCCGCCGCCAGCGCCCGCTCCCAGAACTCCCGGCAGAAGCGCGCCAGTGGCCCCCGTCCGGCGGCGCCCGGAGGTCGCTTGCCCTCGGCCGCCCGCAGCAGGCCGGACTCGACGGGCACGTCACCGACCAGCGGCAGCCCGAGCAGCCTGGCCACCTCGCGGTCGTCGAGCCCCGGCGCGTACGGACCCCGTACCGCGACCCGCAGGTCGCGCAGGACCATGCCGACCGCGGAGGCCACCCGCCCGGCCGCCGCGACGGCGCGCAGCTCGGCCGGGACGACGAGGAGCCCGACGTCGATCTGGGCGAGGACCTCGGCGACCCCGTCGTCGATCCGGCGCGGCAGGTCGACGACGACCGTGCCGCCCCTGCGCCGCGCCGCGGCGAGGACCGCCCGTACGGCCGGGGCCGGCACGGCGACGCAGTCCCCCCGGTCCCAGCTGAGCACCCGCAGCGAGTGCAGCTCGGGCAGCGACTCCTCCAGGGCGCCGCCGCCGACCCGCCCGCGTGAGGCCGCGAACGCGGGCCACCTGAGCCCCTCGGCCGTCTCACCGCCGAGCAGGACGTCGAGTCCGCCGCCCAGTGGGTCGGCGTCCACCAGCAGGCTGCGCAGTCCCTGGCGTGCCGAGGTGACGGCGAGCGCGCAGGCGAGGGTGGACGCTCCGGCACCTCCGCGGCCGCCGATGACACCCACGGTGAGGGCGGGACGGCCGACGCCCTCCGCGACGTCGGCGATGCGGTCGACCAGCCACTGCTCACCGTCGGGCAGCATCAGGACGTGGTCGGCGCCGATCTCGACGGCCCTCTGCCAGACCCCGGAGTCGTCCTGGTCGCGGCCGACCAGCACCACGCCTCGTCTGCGCGCTGCCCCGCGTACGCGCCGTGCGGCGTCGTCGCCCACCAGGACGAGCGGCGCCGACTCCCAGCTGCCGCGCTGCCCGGACTCCGACGGCTTCCCGGGCACCGAGTGGTGCACCTCGGGTGTGGCGCCGGCCGCCGCGCACAGGCGCAGCAGGTCGTCCAGGAGCTCGGTGTCCTCGGTGACGATCAGTGGCCCGCTCTGCCGCCCACCGGCGGCGGGTGGCGGATCGTGTGTGACGGTCCCGGTCATGCCTGCGTCCCCCTTCGTCGCGTACTGCTTCGTTGTGTTCCGCTTCGTCGCGTTCTGCTTCGTTGGCGTCCTGCGCGTCGCTTCGCCGGAAAACCGGCCATATGCGCCCGGCAAAGCGAACCGGTCATGAGCGGCGCGGCCCGAACGCGTGGAATCACGGTGCGGCGGTCCGCGAAATCGTGTGGATCTTGGTCGATAACTGTGGACAACGCGGAGGCTGTGAATATCGCCGTCACCCATACCGGTGAGTCCGGAGTCACCCCGCTCCACCCTGCGTGCGAGTCCCGCAGAGCAGCCCGTCGACTACACACAGTCAATAATCATGCACATGACAATTGACGGGCCTCGCGTAGACCCGGCGCGCCGACCGCGCCACCGGCAAGAGGGAAAAACCCACCCGGACATGCGACGACCCCCGCCGGGGGGGAGAGCGGGGGTCGTCTCCACGGCCGACTCGGGGGGGGAGGAGTCGGACCGGGTTAGCACGGTCGCGAACGATCCGTGACTTCCATGGTGTACCCGAGAGCCTTCTCAGGCAAACCCACACGCCACACCTTACGCCGAATGGGCTGCGCCTATGCTCGGGGTCGTGGAAAACCACTCCTCGCCCCGTACCGCGGCCTTCTTCGACCTGGACAAGACGGTCATTGCGAAGTCGAGCACACTCACCTTCAGCAAGTCGTTCTACCAGGGCGGGCTGATCAACCGCAGGGCCGCCCTGCGTACCGCCTATACCCAGTTCGTCTTCCTCGCGGGCGGCGCCGACCACGACCAGATGGAGCGGATGCGCGAGTACCTGTCCGCGCTCTGCCGCGGCTGGAACGTCCAGTTGGTCAAGGAGATCGTCGCCGAGACACTGCACGACCTGATCGACCCGATCATCTACGACGAGGCCGCGTCCCTGATCGAGGAGCATCACACCGCCGGCCGTGACGTCGTCATCGTCTCCACGTCGGGCGCCGAGGTCGTCGAACCGATCGGCGAGCTGCTGGGGGCGGACCGGGTGGTGGCCACCCGCATGATCGTGGGCGACGACGGCTGCTTCACCGGGGAGGTGGAGTACTACGCCTACGGCCCGACCAAGGCCGAGGCGATCCGCGAACTGGCCGCGTCCGAGGGGTACGACCTCGCCCGCTGCTACGCGTACAGCGACTCCGCGACCGATCTGCCGATGCTGGAGGCCGTCGGCCATCCGCACGCCGTCAACCCGGACCGCGCCCTGCGGCGTGAGGCGCTCGCGCGTGAATGGCCGATTCTCGATTTCCACCGGCCCGTACGGCTCAAGCAGCGGATCCCCGGCTTCGCGGTGCCGCCGCGTCCGGCCCTTGTCGCCGCCGCCGCGATAGGTGCCGCGGCGGCCACCGCGGGCCTCGTCTGGTACGCGAGCCGACGCCGGACGGCAGCGGCCTGATCCGAACCCTTTCACCCGTGTTTGACCGCGGAAGTAAAGAAGTGCGGCGAAGGCTTCCGCTTGTTCCCGGGCAGGAGTACAAAGGACTCAACGGCCCGCGAGACCAAGGACATCCGAAAGGATCGCCTTAAGAACGCATTTGGCCCCACGGACCGAGCATGAACACCGGGCACCCACGCGACGTCGACCCGTCGATTACGGGCCAGCCGCACCAGGTGACGGGCAAAGTCCCGACCTGATGGGCATATATCGAGGACGCTTGGTAACGCGGTGAGCATGCCAGCGGCGGTACGAATTCTCGTACCGCCGCATTACGTTGCGCCGCGCCGGCGCCGGCTTACGCCGCTCCGCGCTGGAGCGCTTCGCACACCGCCGTCGACTCGCGCGCGCCCAGCTCCACAGCCCTGCCGCAGTGCGCGATCCAGGCGGCCATGCCCTCGGGAGTGCCGGAGACGTAGCCGTCGAGGGCCGCCAGGTAGGCCGCGCGCCCCAGCTCGGCGTGTCCGACCTCGGCGGCGCAGACCGACTTGGGGTCCAGGCCGCTGCCGACCAGGACGATCCGCTCGGCCGCACGCGCGACCAGGCCGTTGTGCGAGGTGAAGGGACGCAGGGCCAGGAGTTCGCCGTGCACGACGGCGGCGGTCACCAGCGCCGGGGCGGAACCCCCCGCGATGACCAGCTCCGCCAGGCCGTCGAGTCGGCCGTGGGCCTCCGCGGCACCCGGCAGCGGCAGCTCGACGAGCGGTTCGTCCACCGGCTCGCCCTCCTGGCGCGGCCGTCCCACCTGATCGGCCTTGTCCGCGGCCGCCACCAGATGCAGCCGGGCCAGCACCCGCAGCGGGGACTGGCGCCAGATGGACAGCAGCTGTCCCGCCTCGGCGGTCAGCCGCAATGCCGCACCCACCGTGCGCGCCTCGTCGTCGCCGCTGAAGTCCGTCCGCCGGCGCACCTCCTCCAGCGCCCAGTCCGCGCCGGACAGCGCCGCCGAACCCCGGGCGCCGCGCAGTGCCGCCTCGGACGTGATCTCGTTGCTGCGTCGCCGCATGATCCGGTGACCGTAGACCCGGTCCACGGCCTTGCGTACGGACTCCACGGTCTCGGCCACACCGGGCAGCGAGCCCAGGGCCGCGAGCGGATCGGCGGTCGCGCCTGACGTACTCATGAGTACGACCCTACGCACCCCGACGCCGCACCCCACGAATGAGTGGTCTTCTTCACGCATCTCCCGGCTCTCGTGCCACGTTCAGCAATCGGCCGACTACGCTTGGTGAACATGAAAATTGCTTTCGTCGGGAAGGGCGGCAGCGGCAAGACGACCCTGTCCTCCCTGTTCATCCGCCATGTCGCCGCCACCGGCGCGCCCGTCGTCGCGATCGACGCCGACATCAACCAGCACCTGGGGGCCGCGCTGGGCCTCGACGAGGCGGACGCGGCCGCGCTGCCCGCGATGGGCGACCACCTCCCGCTGATCAAGGACCATCTGCGCGGCAGCAACCCGCGCATCGCCTCCGCCGACAAGATGATCAAGACGACGCCGCCCGGCGAGGGCTCGCGGCTGCTGCGGGTGCGCGAGGACAACCCGGTCTACGAGGCCTGTGCCCGGCGGGTGGAACTCGACGGCGACAGCGTCCGTTTGATGGTCACCGGGCCCTTCACCGAGGCCGATCTGGGAGTCGCCTGCTACCACTCCAAGACGGGAGCGGTGGAGCTGTGTCTGAACCACCTGGTCGACGGCCGTGACGAATACGTCGTGGTCGACATGACGGCCGGCTCGGACTCGTTCGCCTCCGGCATGTTCACCCGCTTCGACGTCACGTTCCTGGTCGCCGAGCCGACCCGGAAGGGGGTCTCCGTCTACCGCCAGTACAAGGAGTACGCCCGCGACTTCGGCGTCGCCGTGAAGGTCGTCGGCAACAAGGTGCAGGGGCAGGACGACCTCGACTTCCTGCGCGACGAGGTCGGGGACGACCTGCTGACGACCGTCGGGCACTCGGACTGGGTGCGCGCCATGGAGAAGGGCCGCCCGCCCCGGTTCGACCTCCTGGAGGACGCCAACCGCCGGGCGCTGCGAACGTTGCACACGACCGCGGACGCGGCGTACGAGCTGCGGGACTGGGAGCGTTACACACGGCAGATGGTGCACTTCCACCTGAAGAACGCCCGGAGCTGGGGCAACGAGCGGACCGGGACCGACCTCGCCGCGCAGGTCGACCCCGGGTTCGTGCTCGGCGAGGAGGTCGTCGCCCCGGTGTGATGCCTATTGCTTGGTCGCCGGCGCTCCGGGCACGCCCTTCGGCGCCGGCGCGGGGGCGGCCGACAGGAAGGACGCCCAGCCCTTGCTGGGTGCCTCACCGACGTCCAGGGTGCGCAGCTTCTTCAGGGTCTTCGGGTCCTGGGCGTCCAGCCAGTCCACGAGCTGCCGGAAGGAGACGCAGCGCACCTCCTCCTTGGTGCACACCTTCTCGACGACCTCCTCGACGGCCCGCATGTAGGTGCCGCCGTTCCACGACTCGAAGTGGTTGCCGATGATCAGCGGCGCGCGGTTGCCGTCGTAGGCGCGCTGGAAGCCCTGCAGCAGGCTGTCGCGCATCTGGTCGCCCCAGAACTCGCGCTTGGCGGGGTCGCCCTGGGTGGCGGTGCCGGACTGGTTGACCATGAAGTTGTAGTCCATGGTGAGCTGCTCGTAGGAGTGCCCGAGGAACGGGACGAGCTGCATCGACACGTCCCACAGTCCGTACTTCTTCTTCGGCCAGACCTGGTTGTTCACGCCGCTGCTGTCGTACCGGAAGCCCATCTGGCTCGCGGCCCGCATGAAGTTCTCCTGGCCCTCCAGGCACGGGGTGCGGGCGCCGATCAGCTCCTTGTCGTAGTCGAAGGGCAGCGGTGAGGCGTTCCGCAGCCCGGTGTTGGTCTTCCAGGTCTTCACGAACCGCTTGGCCTGGCTGATCTCGCTCTTCCACTCGTCGACCGACCACTCGCCGACGCCGCCGCCGGCACCGCAGAAGTGACCGTTGAAGTGGGTACCGACCTCGTTGCCCTCCAGCCACGCCTGACGCAGCTGTGTGACGGTGTCGGTGATGCCCTTTTCGTCGTTGAAGCCGATGTCGGAGCGGCCCGGGGAGTGCTGCGGCGGCTGGTACAGGTCCGCCTTCTCCTCCGGCAGCATGTACACGCCGCTCAGGAAGTACGTCATGGTGGCGTTGTTCTCCTTGGCCACCTCACGGAAGTGGGAGAACAGCCGCTGGCTGTCCTCGCCCGCCCCGTCCCACGAGAACACCACGAACTGCGGGGGCTTCTGACCGGGCTTGAGACGCTCGGGCCGGGGCAGATGCGGCTGTGCGCCGGTGTACGCCGTCGAACCGTCACCGATCAGCCGTACCGCGTTCTCGGGCGCCGGGGCCCCGTTTCCCTTCTCCTTCTGCGGGCCGTGCATTCCCTCGGAATGGTTGTCGCTGGTGCCGATCGCGCAGCCGGCGAACGACGCGGCGCAGATCGCGGCGATCACGACGCGCGTGGCGATCCTGTGGGTGGTGGCCATGTTCCGCCCACCTTCTTCCTTCTCTCGGGCCAACGCCGACGAGGGCGATGTCGGGTGCTGTACCGGGACGTGCCGTCAGCGCCGTCAAGGTGGCACGAGACCGAGAAGGAATTAATACGACAAGCCGATGAAAAGACCGATTCACCCGCCAGAGCGGCTCATTACTCCATATGCGCGAAAAGTCTATGCCTCATCTTTACTCTGAATTACGATCCGTTTACTGAGCGCATTCGATGAGCGCTCAAGCATCCCGCCGCTGTACGCCGTGATCCACGGCCGCGACACCACCCCCGCCGAGCGGGGGACCACCCCTGACCGCGACCGCGCAGCCCCGGAGGAGACGGGAAACATGTCAGCCTGCGTCCCCGCCCGCGCCGATTCGGCCCGGACCGAGCACGTCCATCCACCCCACAGCCCACCGCCCGAGCGCCCCCGGCGATTCCGCATCGCGGGCGCCGACGTCTCGGCCTCGATCGCGGTCTTCCTGATCGCCCTCCCCCTGTCCCTGGGCATCGCCCTCGCCACCGGCGCGCCTCTCCAGGCCGGCCTCGTCGCCGCCGCGGTGGGCGGCATCGTCGTCGGCCGTCTCGGCGGCTGCCCGCTCCAGGTCAGCGGACCCGCGGCCGGACTCACCGTGGTCACCGCCGACCTCATCCACCGCTACGGCTGGCGTACGACCTGCGCCATCACCGTGTTCGCCGGGCTCGCCCAGCTGGGCCTGGGCTGTCTGCGCGTGGCACGCACCGCCCTCGCCGTCAGCCCCGCCATCGTGCACGGCATGCTCGCCGGCATCGGCGTCACCATCGCCGTCGCCCAGCTGCACATCGTCCTCGGCGGCACCCCGCAGAGCGCGGTCCCCGACAACCTGCGCGCACTGCCCGCCCAGTTGGCGAACGTGCAGCCCGCCGACCTGGCGGTGAGCGTGCTGACCCTGACCCTGCTGCTGCTCTGGCCCCGCGTCCCCGGCCGGGCCGGGCAGCTCCTGGGCAAGGTGCCCGCCGCCCTGGTCGCCGTCGCCGGTGCCACCGCGGTCGCCGCCCTCGCCGGACTCCGGCTGCCCAAGGTCGACCTGCCCTCCTGGAGCAGCCACGCCCTGGCCACGCTGCCCGACGGTCCGGTGCTCGGACTCGTCGCCGCCGTCCTCACCACCACACTCGTGTGCAGCGTGCAGTCCCTGCTCGGCGCGGTGGCCGTGGACAAGCTCGTCGCCGCCCGGCCGGGCCTGACCGGCCGCGTCAAACGCTCCGACCTGGACCGCGAACTGCTCGGCCAGGGCGCGGCCAACGTCGTCTCCGGCACGCTCGGCGGTCTGCCCATCGCCGGTGTGGCCGTGCGCAGTTCCGCGAATGTGCAAGCGGGCGCCGTCAGCCGGAACTCCACGATGTTGCACGGCGTTCTCGTAGTGATCGCCGCGCTGCTGATGGTCCCGGCCCTGGAGCTCATCCCGCTCGCCTCGCTCGCCGCCCTGGTCATGGCCGTCGGCCTCAAGATGGTGTCCCTGAACCACATCCGCACGGTGACCCGCCACCGTGAGGTCCTGGTCTACGCCGTCACCACCTGCGGCGTGGTGTTCCTCGGCGTCCTGGAGGGCGTCGCCCTGGGCATCGCCGTGGCCGTCGCGGTCGCCCTGCACCGGCTGACCCGCACCCGCATCACGCACGTCGACACGGAAGGAGTCCACCACGTACACGTCCGGGGCCAGTTGACGTTCCTGGCGGTGCCACGGCTCAGCAGAGTGCTGCACCAGGTGCCTCACGGTGGCGACGCCGTCGTGGAGTTGGACGGGTCGTTCATGGACCACGCGGCGTACGAGACGCTGCAGGACTGGCAGAAGACGCACACCGCGCAGGGCGGCTCCGTCGAGATCACCGGGCGTCGCCCCGGCCTGCGCATCTCCGAGCCGGCCGACACGGACGGCTGCCGCTGCCGCCCCTGGACACCCTGGCGCAACCACCAGTGCGAACGCCCGCAGACGGCATCCGCGCGCCCGCCCGGCGCCGGCCGGCAGTCCGATGCCGACGGGGCCAGTGGGACCGGGACCGGCGACACCGGCGGGACCGGCGAGGCCGCGGACCCCGGCAGACACCGCAGCACCGAGGGGTCCGGCGGCCTCGGCGGCCCCAGTGGGTCCAGCGGACGCGAACTGGCGCGCGGCATCAGCGCCTTCCACCGCAACACCGCCCCGCTGGTGCGCGGCGAGCTGGCCCGGCTGGCGCGCGAAGGGCAGCAGCCCTCCCAGCTGTTCCTCACCTGCGCCGACTCCCGGCTGGTCACGTCGATGATCACCTCCAGCGGCCCCGGCGACCTCTTCGTCGTGCGCAACGTGGGCAACCTCGTGCCGCTGCCCGGCGAGGAGAGCGGGGACGACTCGGTCGCCGCCGCGATCGAGTACGCGGTGGACGTGCTGAAGGTGCGGTCCATCACGGTGTGCGGCCACTCGGGGTGCGGTGCCATGCAGGCGTTGCTCAGCACCGAGCCCGGGGGCACACAGACGCCGCTGAAGCGGTGGCTGCGGCACGGGGCGCCGAGCCTGCGGCGTCTGACCGAGGACGAGGACTCCTGGACCCGGCTGGCGGGACGGCGGCCCGTCGACGCCGCCGAGCAGCTCTGCCTGGCCAACGTGGTCCAGCAACTGGAGCACCTGCGCGCCCACGGATCGGTGTCCCGGGCACTGGGCAACGGGGAGCTGGAGCTGCACGGCATGTACTTCCACGTGGGCGAGGCCCAGGCGTACCTGCTCACCGAGGGGGACGGGGCCGGGCGGTTCGAGCTGGTGCGGGAGACCGACCTGACCGCCTGAGCGATACGGGAGCCGACGGACGCGGAGTGTGAGAGGCGTTACACACGCTGAACCCCGCGCCGTCGGCGCCCGTGGGTACGGATGACCACTGGCCACGGAGACGGCGGACAACCCTGACAGGTCTAAACCAATTGCCCGTCGGCCCTTGTCATCGGCCCCTCGGGTCTGATGAGGTGTGGCCTGGGACACAACGGACAACCCTGAGAAAGGGAGATGTCGTGAGCAACGATTCCTTGGCCAACCTGCTCAAGGAAGAACGCAGGTTCGCACCCCCCGCCGACCTGGCCGCGAACGCCAACGTCACGGCAGAGGCGTACGAACAGGCCAAGGCTGACAGGCTCGGCTTCTGGGCCGAGCAGGCCCGCCGACTGACCTGGGCGCAGGAGCCGACCGAGACCCTGGACTGGTCGAACCCGCCGTTCGCCAAGTGGTTCAAGGACGGCAAGCTCAACGTCGCCTACAACTGCGTCGACCGCCATGTGGAGGCCGGACACGGCGACCGTGTCGCCATCCACTTCGAGGGCGAGCCCGGCGACAGCCGCGCCATCACCTACGCCCAGCTCAAGGACGAGGTCTCCAAGGCCGCCAACGCCCTGCTGGAGCTCGGTGTGCGCAAGGGCGACCGGGTCGCCGTCTACATGCCGATGATCCCGGAGACGGCGATCGCGATGCTGGCCTGCGCCCGGATCGGCGCCGCCCACTCGGTCGTCTTCGGCGGCTTCTCCTCCGACGCGCTCGCGACCCGCATCCAGGACGCCGACGCCCGCGTCGTCATCACCTCCGACGGCGGCTACCGGCGCGGCAAGCCCTCCGCGCTCAAGCCCGCCGTCGACGAGGCGGCCGAGCGCGCCGGCACCGTCGAGCACGTTCTCGTCGTCCGCCGCACCGGCCAGGACGTCGCGTGGGACGACTCCCGCGACACGTGGTGGCACGAGATCGTCGACCGGCAGTCCCCGGAGCACACGCCGGAGGCGTTCGACGCCGAGAACCCGCTGTTCATCCTGTACACGTCCGGCACGACGGGCAAGCCCAAGGGCATCCTGCACACCTCCGGCGGCTACCTCACGCAGACGGCGTACACGCACTGGGCGGTCTTCGACCTCAAGCCGGAGACCGACGTCTACTGGTGCACCGCCGACGTCGGCTGGGTCACCGGGCACTCGTACATCGTCTACGGCCCGCTCGCCAACGGCGCGACCCAGGTCATGTACGAGGGCACCCCGGACACCCCGCACCAGGGCCGCTTCTGGGAGATCGTGCAGAAGTACGGCGTGACGATCCTCTACACCGCGCCCACCGCGATCCGGACGTTCATGAAGTGGGGTGACGACATCCCCGCGAAGTTCGACCTGTCCTCCCTGCGCGTGCTCGGCTCGGTGGGCGAGCCGATCAACCCCGAGGCGTGGATCTGGTACCGCAGGACCATCGGCGCCGACGCCACCCCCGTCGTCGACACCTGGTGGCAGACCGAGACCGGCGCGATGATGATCTCGCCGCTGCCCGGCGTCACCGAGGCCAAGCCCGGCTCCGCCCAGCGCCCGCTGCCCGGCATCTCCGCCACCGTCGTCGACGACGAGGCGAACGAGGTACCCAACGGCGGGGGCGGCTACCTGGTCCTCACCGAGCCGTGGCCGTCGATGCTGCGCACCATCTGGGGCGACGACCAGCGGTTCATCGACACGTACTGGTCGCGGTTCGAGGGCAAGTACTTCGCCGGTGACGGCGCCAAGAAGGACGACGACGGCGACATCTGGCTGCTCGGCCGCGTGGACGACGTGATGCTCGTGTCCGGGCACAACATCTCCACCACCGAGGTCGAGTCCGCCCTCGTCTCCCACCCGTCGGTCGCCGAGGCGGCCGTGGTCGGCGCGGCGGACGAGACGACCGGCCAGGCCATCGTGGCCTTCGTGATCCTGCGCGGCACGGCCTCGGAGACCGACGGCCTGGTCGCCGAGCTGCGGGGCCACGTCGGCGCCGCCCTCGGCCCGATCGCCAAGCCCAAGCGGATCCTGCCGGTGGCCGAGCTGCCCAAGACCCGCTCCGGCAAGATCATGCGCCGCCTGCTGCGCGACGTGGCCGAGAACCGCGCCCTGGGCGATGTCACCACCCTGACCGACAGCAGCGTGATGCAGCTGATCCAGGACAAGCTCCCGGCGGCGCCCAGCGAGGACTGATCCGCAGGACTGAAGCAGCGGACCGAGGGGCACCCGGCGAGAGACCCGCCGGGTGCCCCTTCGCACGGGGGCGTCCCACGGCGCGAGCATCGTCCAGCCCGTTCGCGCCGGAGTGACCCGTTAGGTAAGCTAAGGAACGCGTAAGAGTCACAACAAGATCCTCATGGTGCGCCGGGAAGTCTGGTCGGCACGTGTTCCGTGCTGCCCATCGACCGGAGGTCCCCCGTGACGTCGCCCCGCACCCCCCGCAAGGCCTTCGGCCGGCTGTCCCTGCCGGAGCGGACCTACCTCACGGACGCGTTGCGCACCGAGACCGTCGGCGGGGTCCTGCTGCTCGTCGCCGCGGTCGCCGCGCTGATCTGGGCGAACGTCCCGGCGCTCCACGACAGCTACGAGAGCGTCAGTCACTTCCACTTCGGACCCGCGGCACTCGGCCTGAACCTGTCCGTCGAGCACTGGGCGGCGGACGGACTGCTGGCCGTCTTCTTCTTCGTCGCCGGGATCGAGCTCAAGCGCGAGCTGGTCGCCGGCGACCTCAAGGACCCGAAGGCCGCCGCGCTGCCCGTGGTGGCGGCCCTGTGCGGCATGGCCGTCCCGGCGGTCGTCTATACGCTCACCAACACCACGGGCGGCGGATCACTGGCCGGCTGGGCCGTGCCCACCGCGACCGACATCGCGTTCGCGCTCGCCGTGCTCGCCGTCATCGGCACGTCCCTGCCCAGCGCCCTGCGGGCCTTCCTGCTGACGCTCGCCGTCGTCGACGACCTCTTCGCGATCCTGATCATCGCGGTCTTCTTCACGGAGCGCCTGAACTTCGCCGCGCTCGGCGGTGCGGTCGTCGGCCTCGCCGTCTTCTGGCTGCTGCTCCGCAAGGGCGTGCGCGGCTGGTACGTGTACGTCCCGCTCGGACTCGTCATCTGGGGCCTGATGTACAACAGCGGCGTCCACGCCACCATCGCGGGCGTCGCGATGGGCCTGATGCTGCGCTGCCACACCCGCGAGGGCGAGGAACACTCCCCCGGTGAGCGCATCGAGCACCTTGTGCGCCCGCTGTCGGCCGGCCTGGCGGTCCCGCTGTTCGCGCTGTTCAGCGCGGGCGTGGCCCTCTCGGGCGGCGCGCTGGGCGACGTGTTCACCAAACCGGAGACGCTCGGCGTCGTGCTCGGGCTCGTCATCGGCAAGACGCTCGGCATCTTCGGCGGCACCTGGCTCACCGCGCGCTTCACCCGGGCCTCGCTCAGCGACGACCTCGCCTGGGCCGACGTGTTCGCGGTGGCGACCCTGGCCGGCATCGGGTTCACCGTCTCCCTGCTCATCGGCGAGCTGGCCTTCGAGGGCGAGGCGACGATGACCGACGAGGTCAAGGCCGCCGTCCTGGCCGGATCGGTCGTCGCGGCGACCCTAGCGACCGTGCTGCTGAAGATCCGGAACGCCAAGTACCGCCGCATGATCGAGCACGAGGAGCGCGACGACGACCTCAGCGGTGTACCGGACATCTACGAGGAGGACGACCCGGCGTACCACTGGCGGATGGCGGCCATCCACGAGCGGAAGGCCGCCGAACACCGGCGGATCGCCGAGGAGAAGGAGGCGGCGCGGCTTGCCGAAGTGCCGGGCGGGGCAGGCGATGAGGGCGACGGTCCGGCATGATCTGACCTGACGGTACAAAAGACGGGACCGTACGCGGTCGGACGGAAGACGACGACCGCCACGGAACCGTACGCAGCAAGCCAGCAGAAGAGGGAGACCGCGATGAGCGCACCCGACGGCAGCCCGGTCGGCACCGAACGCAGCATCGGCCAGCTGTTCGCCTCGGCGACCACCGAATTGTCGGCGCTGGTGCACGACGAGATCGCGCTGGCCAAGGCGCAGCTGAGGCAGGACGTCAAGCGCGGGGCGACCAGCGGGGGCGCCTTCTCGCTGGCGGGCCTGCTCCTGGTGTTCTCGCTGCCGATGCTGAACTTCGCCCTGGCCTACGGGATCCGGACCTGGAGCGGCTGGAACCTGGCGGTCTGCTTCCTGCTGTCGTTCGCGGCGAACGTCCTGATCGCCGGTCTCCTCGCGCTGATCGGCATCACCTTCGCCAAGAAGGCCAAGAAGGGCCGCGGTCCGCAGAAGGTCGCCGCCTCCGTGAAGCAGTCGGCGGGCGTCCTGCAGAACGCCAAGCCGCACCCGCGCCCGGAGCTGCCGGCCGACCGGTCCCCCGAGGCCATCGAGGCTGTGGCACGCTCGTCCTCATGACGGACCCGGCCACTCCATCGGCGCAACCCACCTCGGTCGTACGACCCGACATCCCCGGCGGGCGCGCAGTGACCCACCGGGACGTCGCCGCCAACGGCGCCCGCTTCCACATCGCCGAGCTCGGTGACGGACCGCTGGTGCTGCTGCTGCACGGCTTTCCGCAGTTCTGGTGGACCTGGCGGCACCAGCTGACGGCGCTGGCCGACGCCGGTTTCCGCGCGGTCGCCATGGACCTGCGCGGCGTCGGCGGCAGCGACCGCACGCCGCGGGGCTACGACCCCGCGGGCCTCGCCCTGGACATCACCGGCGTGATCCGCTCGCTCGGCGAGCCGGACGCCGCGCTGGTCGGCCACGACCTGGGCGGCTACCTGGCCTGGACGGCCGCGGCGATGCGCCCCAAGCTCGTGCGGCGGCTCGCGGTGTCGTCGATGCCGCACCCCCGGCGCTGGCGCTCGGCGATGCTCGGGGACGTCCGGCAGACCCGGGCGGGCTCGTACATCTGGGGCTTCCAGCGTCCCTGGATCCCGGAGCGGCAGCTGACCGCGGACGACGGCGCGCTGGTCGGCCGGCTGATCCGTGACTGGTCGGGGCCGCGGCTGCCGGACGAGAAGGCGGTGGAGGTCTACCGCCGGGCCATGTGCATCCCGTCCACGGCGCACTGCTCCGTCGAGCCGTACCGGTGGCTGGTCCGCTCGCTGGCCCGCCCCGACGGCGTCCAGTTCTACCGCCGCATGAAGCGACCGGTGCGCGTGCCGACGCTGCACCTGCACGGTTCGCTGGACCCCGTGATGCGGACGCGGAGCGCCGCGGGATCCGGTCAGTACGTCGAAGCGCCGTACCGCTGGCGGTTGTTCGACGGACTCGGACACTTCCCGCACGAGGAGGATCCGGTCACTTTCTCCACGGAACTGATCAACTGGCTGAAGGATCCCGAACCCGATCGGTGACCGAACGGACGCGCCCGGTATCCGCACCGGAACGCTTGTCCTATGAACGGCCACTTGCCCGGCGCATAGGCCAATTGAGGGCCCCGGGAGCGGTTATCGACCTTGGGGCGGGGGCACACGTCCCGGTATGGGCTGGACGCACGACTACAGTGACGTAGCACGCGACGGCCGCTCCACGAGCGGCGCGAGCACCCACCGACGCGGCGGAACCCCGCAACTGGCGGGGACCGATCTACGGGTGGGCATTCCGCGCATTCTGCGCCGCCGGGCCCGCTGGGTCTCCGTACGCCTGCGTCATCCGCGCACCTGAGCGCCACGCGGTTGACGCCCGCGGGGCCGGACTCTCCTAGAGCGCACAGCTGTCGCTGTCCACCTGCTGGTTGGCGGCGCGGCCCTCGGTGATGTCCTCGCGGATCTCGTCCGCGGTGAGCGCGTAGCCGGTGTCCGGGTCGTCGAGGGACTTGGCGAAGACCACGCCGTACACCTCGCCCTCGGGCGTCAGCAGCGGGCCGCCGGAGTTGCCCTGACGGACGGTCGCGAACAGCGAGTAGACGTCGCGGCGGACCGTGTCGCGGTGGTAGATGTCCGGGCCGCTGGCCGTGATGCGCCCACGCACGCGCGCGGCACGCACGTCGTACGCCCCGTTCTCCGGGAAGCCCGCGACGATCGCGTCGTCGTCCCTGTTCGCGTCGTCGTCCGTGAACCGCAGCGCGGGAGCCCGCAGTTCCGGCACGTCGAGTACGGCGATGTCGCGCTGCCAGTCGTAGAGGACGACCGTCGCGTCGTACTTGCGGCCCTCACCGCCTATCTGCACGGTGGGCTCGTCGACGCCGCCCACCACATGGGCGTTGGTCATCACGCGGCGCTCGGCGAAGACGAATCCGGTGCCCTCCAGCACCTTGCCGCAACCGGTGGCCGTGCCCATCACCTTGACGATGGAACGCTTGGCGCGGGTCGCGACGGGGCTGTTGACGAGGGCCGGGTCGGGCGGCTGGACGTCGGTGATCGGCTCGTTGGAGAACGGGCTGAAGACCTGCGGGAAGCCGTTCTGCGCGAGGACGGAGGAGAAGTCCGCGAACCAGGTGTCGGCCTGCGCGGGCAGTGCCCGGGAGACGCCCAGCAGCACCTTGGAACTGCGGACCTCCTTGCCGAGCGTCGGCAGCGTGGTGCCGGCGAGGGCGGAGCCGATGAGCCAGGCGACGAGGAGCATGGCGACGACGTTGACCAGGGCGCCGCCGGTGGCGTCCAGGGCACGGGCCGGGGACCAAGTGATGTACCGGCGCAGCTTGTTGCCCAGGTGCGTGGTCAGGGCCTGGCCGATGGAGGCGCAGATGATGACGACGACGACCGCGACGACGGCGGCGGTCGTGCTCACCTCCGCGTTGTCCGTCAGGGCGTCCCAGACGACCGGGAGCAGATAGACGGCGACGAGACCGCCGCCGAGGAAGCCGATCACGGACAGGATGCCGACCACGAAACCCTGGCGGTAGCCGACGATCGCGAACCAGACGGCGGCCAGCAGCAGCAGGATGTCCAGCACGTTCACTGATTCAGGCCTCGCCTCGTCGTCCTACGCTCACACCGGTCACCCTGTCATGACCGCCAGTCCAGCGGGACCTGCTTGTTCCTGTCCCAGGGCCGCTCCCAGCCCGCGAAGTGCAGCAACCGGTCGATGATCCCGGCGGTGAAGCCCCACACCAGGGTCGATTCGACCAGGAATGCCGGTCCACGGTGGCCGCGGGGGTGGACGGCGGTGACGCGGTTGGCCGGGTCCGTGAGATCGGCCACGGGGACCGTGAAGACCCGCGCCGTCTCGTTCGGATCGACGACACCGACCGGGCTGGGCTCGCGCCACCAGCCGAGCACCGGTGTGACGACGAAGCTGCTGACCGGGATGTACAGCTTGGGCAGGGCTCCGAAGAGCTGCACACCGGCCGGGTCGAGGCCGGTCTCCTCCTCGGCCTCGCGCAGGGCGGCCCGCAGCGGCCCGTCCCCCTGCGGATCACCGTCCTCCGGGTCGAGGGCGCCGCCGGGGAAGGAGGGCTGGCCCGCGTGCGAGCGCAGGGAGCCGGCCCGCTCCATGAGCAGCAGCTCGGGACCGCGGCCGCCCTCGCTCTCGGCTCTGCCCTCGCCGAACAGGATCAGTACGGCGGACTGCCGCCCGGCGCCGTCGGCCGGGGGGAGGAAGCGGCTCAGCTGTCCCGGCTGGACCGTCCGGACGGCCCGTGCCACCGGCTCCAGCCAGCCGGGCAGGCCCACCTCGCTGAGCGCCACGCCCTGTGTGTTGCCCGCCCGCGTCATCGCCACCCCCGTTCTGCCGTGTCCAACGCCCGACGCCTCCGAGATCGTTCCGTCATCCGGCCCCCAGTGGCGGCGCCGGGGTGCCGCCCGCGTCCAGGTAGGCCTGCGGGGGCTTGAGCCGCTGGCCGGGGAGGCCGCCCTTCTCGTACTTCAGCAGCTTCTTCGCCTTCTCGGGGTCCGTCTCGCCCTCGCCGTACGCCGGGCAGAGAGGGGCGATGGGGCAGGCCCCGCAGGCGGGCTTGCGGGCGTGGCAGATGCGGCGGCCGTGCCAGATCACGTGGTGGGACAGGTCCGTCCAGTCGCTCCTGGGGAACAGCGCGCCGACGGCGGCCTCGATCTTGTCCGGGTCGGTCTCCTCGGTCCACTGCCAGCGGCGCACCAGGCGCTGGAAGTGCGTGTCCACGGTGATGCCGGGACGGCCGAAGGCGTTGCCCAGCACGACGAAGGCGGTCTTGCGGCCGACACCGGGCAGCTTGACGAGGTCCTCCAGGCGTCCGGGAACCTCGCCGCCGAAGTCCTCCGCGAGGGCCTTGGACAGCCCTATGACCGACTTGGTCTTGGCCCGGAAGAAGCCGGTCGGGCGCAGGATCTCCTCGACCTCCTCGGGGTTGGCGGCGGCCAGGTCCTCGGGGGTGGGGTACCTGGCGAAGAGGGCGGGCGTCGTCTGGTTGACGCGCAGGTCGGTGGTCTGGGCGGAGAGCACCGTGGCCACCAGGAGCTGGAAGGGGTTCTCGAAGTCCAGTTCCGGGTGGGCGTACGGATACACCTCGGCGAGCTCGCGGTCGATGCGGCGGGCGCGGCGGACCAGGGCGGTGCGCGACTCGTCGCGCGGGGAGTGCGGGGCGATGGTCTTCGCCGGGGCCACGCCCTTGACCGCGGCGGCGGCCTTCGCCGGGACGACGGCGGGCTTCTTGGCGGGCGCCTGCCTCTTGAGCGGCGCCTGCTTCTTGGCGGCTGCCTGCTTCTTGGCGGGCGGCGCCTGCTTCTTGGCGGCCGACTTCTCGGCGGCCGCCTGCTTCTTGGCCGACGCAGCCTTCTTGGCGGGGGCCGCCTTCTTGGCCGACGCAGCCTTCTTCGCAGATGCCGTCTTCTTCGCGGGCGCCTGCTCCTCGGGCGCGGCCGGCGTCTTCTCGACGTTCTTCTTCAAGGCACCCTTCTCCGCGGTCACTCGCTTGGCAGGCGCCGCCTTCTTTGCCGTTTTCGCCGTTTTCCTACCGCCATCGGGACCCTGTTCGCCCACAGCGGAATCGCCACGTACAACCACCCGCGCAGCCCCCTAGGCCTGTGCTCTCACCGGCGATTTGGACACCCGGCCAGCCTACGACCCGGCACCGACATCCGCCCCGGCCCCTGAAGATCGGCGTCCAATTGGACCCCTGCCGCGTACCCCAGGACATGTGTGCGGCATCCTTGTGACAGATCACACTGTTTGGACTGTCCGGCAAAATGGGCACCACGGACCCCTGGTACACCGGGGGAACAAGATCCTCTGAGCCGGTCGACAAGGAGAGAACTCGTGGACGACGTTCTGCGGCGCAACCCGCTCTTCGCGGCGCTCGACGACGAGCAATCCGCGGAGCTCCGCGCCTCCATGAGTGAGGTGACCCTCGCCCGCGGCGACTCGCTGTTCCACGAAGGCGACCCCGGAGACCGCCTCTACGTGGTCACGGAGGGCAAGGTCAAGCTCCACCGCACGTCCCCCGACGGCCGCGAGAACATGCTGGCCGTCGTCGGGCCGAGCGAGCTCATCGGCGAGCTGTCGCTCTTCGACCCGGGCCCGCGCACGGCGACCGCCACCGCGCTGACCGAGGTCAAGCTGCTCGCCCTCGGCCACGGCGACCTCCAGCCCTGGCTGAACGTCCGCCCGGAGGTCGCCACCGCGCTGCTGCGCGCCGTCGCGCGCCGGCTGCGCAAGACCAACGACGCCATGTCGGACCTGGTCTTCTCGGACGTCCCCGGCCGCGTCGCCCGGGCCCTGCTGGACCTCTCCCGCCGCTTCGGCGTGCAGTCCGAGGAGGGCATCCACGTCGTGCACGACCTGACGCAGGAGGAGCTGGCCCAGCTGGTCGGCGCGTCCCGCGAGACGGTCAACAAGGCCCTGGCGGACTTCGCCCAGCGCGGCTGGCTCCGGCTGGAGGCCCGCGCGGTGATCCTGCTGGACGTGGAGCGGCTCGCCAAGCGCTCCCGCTGACGGACCTCAGTCGGGCAGCTGGATGAGCCCGTGCTCGCCCAGGTACTCCAGCTGCGCCCGCACCGACAGCTCCGCCGCCGGCCACAGTGAGCGGTCGACGTCCGCGTACACGTGGGCGACGACCTCGCCCGGCGTCCGGTAGCCGTCCTCCACCGCCGTCTCGACCTGGGCGAGGCGGTGGGCGCGGTGGGCGAGGTAGAACTCGACGGCGCCCTGGGCGTCGTCCAGGACCGGTCCGTGGCCGGGCAGCACCGTGTGCACGCCGTCGTCGGCCGTGAGCGACCTGAGCCTGCGCAGGGAGTCCAGGTAGTCGCCGAGACGGCCGTCGGGGTGGGCCACCACCGTCGTGCCGCGGCCCAGGACGGTGTCACCCGTCAGGACCGCCCGGTCGGCCGGGAGATGGAAGCACAGGGAGTCCGCGGTGTGCCCGGGGGTCGGTACGACCCTCAGCTCCAGGCCGCCGACCGTGACCACGTCGCCCGCGGCCAGCCCCTCGTCGCCCAGGCGCAGCGCCGGGTCCAGTGCCCGTACGTTCGTGCGCGTCAGCTCGGCGAAGCGCGCGGCGCCCTCCGCGTGGTCCGGGTGACCGTGCGTCAGCAGGGTGAGGGCGACGCGCTTGCCCGCCCGCTCGGCGGTGTCGACGACGTTCCGCAGGTGGGTGTCGTCCAGCGGGCCCGGGTCGACCACGACGGCCAGGTCGGAGTCGGGCTCGGCGAGGATCCAGGTGTTCGTGCCGTCCAGTGTCATCGCGGAGGCGTTGGGCGCGAGGACGTTCACGGCGCGCGCGGTGGCGGGCCCCGAGAGGGCCCCGCCGCGCGGCTGGCCGGGCAGTGCTGCTGCGTCCGTCATGCGGGGGCTCCCCCGGTCGGGTCGGAAGGTGTGGCCGGCGTCGGCGTGATGGTCGGGACGTGCTTGGTGAACTCGTCGTGCCCCGGCCAGGAGAGCTCGATCTCGCCCTCGACCAGCCGTGCCCGGGCCAGTACGGGCGTCATGTCACGGTCCGGCGCCGACGCGAGCGCCTCGGCCGCCGTACCGCACCCCGCGAGCGCGCGCAGGGTCGCGACGGTCGGCGGCATCATCAGCAGCTCGCCCTTGTCGTACCCCTCCGCCGCGTCGGCCGGGGTGATCCACACGGTCCGGTCGGCCTCCGTGGAGGCGTTGCGCGTGCGCTGGCCCTCGGGGAGGACGGCCACGAAGAACCACGTGTCGTAGCGCCGGGACTCGAACTCCGGGGTGATCCAGCGGGCCCAGGCACCCAGCAGGTCGGAGCGCAGGACGAGGCCCCTGCGGTCCAGGAACTCCGCGAACGACAGGTCCCGGGCGACCAGGGCCGCGCGGTCGGCCTCCCAGTCCGCGCCCGTGGTGTCGCCGACCACCGAGTCGGGGGTGGGGCCGGCGAGCAGGACGCCCGCCTCCTCGTACGTCTCCCGCACGGCCGCGCAGACGATCGCCTGGGCGCCCGCCTCGTCGACGCCGAGCCGGGCCGCCCACCACGCGCGCGTGGGGCCCGCCCAGCCGATGTCACGGTCGTCGTCGCGCGGGTCGACGCCGCCGCCCGGGTACGCGTACGCGCCCCCGGCGAAGGCCATCGAGGCGCGGCGGCGCAGCATGTGGACGGCGGTGCCGGTGCCGGTGTCCTTGAGGAGCATGACGGTGGCCGCGCGTCTCGGGGTGACCGGGGTGAGGGTGCCGTCCGCCAGCGCGCGGATGCGGTCCGGCCACTCCGGGGGGTACCACTGACCATTCGCCATGGCCGGAGGCTATCCGGTGACGGGCGGATGTTCGAGTGGCCCCCGGGACCGGACGGGCGTCAGCCTGGGAGGTGCCGGCCGGTCGGCCTCCTCGGGGCTCCTGCCGGAGCCAGTGGCCCCAGCCGCCGAGGGGGAAAGCGGGGGGGGGTACGCACTGGGAGCCGGGCACGCACGGATGGCACAGGCCCACCGAGGCGGGTGCGGGGGCGCGAGGCGGGGCCGGGACCAAGCCGGTGGGCGAGGCCACCGAGGCGGGTGCGGGGGCGCGAGGCGGGGCCGGGACCAAGCCGGTGAGCGAGGCCACCGAGGCGGGCCCGGGGCGCGACACAGGCCCGGCCCGGCCCGGTGACCCGGGCCTCCAAGGCGGGTGCGGGGCCCGGCCCCGTCGGTGACACAGGGCCGCCAAGGCAAGGGGGCGCTGTGCGAGGGCCCGCATCACGGTGCCCTAGGCATCCTGGCTACGCGGTGCCAGGGCCGGTCCACCGACCGGCCTGACGAGGGTCGGCAGCAGGGGGGCCGTCACCCACGCCGGCCCGGCGACGGGCCGGCCCCAGCAACGAGGCGGGCGGGCTGCAGGGCGGATCACGCCTCGGTGAGCTCCACCTGGATCTCGACCTCCACCGGCGCGTCCAGCGGCAGTACCGCCACGCCGACCGCGCTGCGGGCGTGCACGCCCTTGTCGCCCAGGACCGCGCCGAGCAGTTCGCTGGCGCCGTTGACCACGCCCGGCTGGCCGGTGAAGTCGGTCGCGGAGGCGACGAAACCGACGACCTTGACCACGCGCGCGACGCGGTCGAGGTCACCGGCGACGGACTTCACCGCGGCCAGGGCGTTCAGCGCGCACGTGCGGGCCAGGTCCTTGGCCTCCTCCGGCGTGACCTCGCCGCCCACCTTGCCGCTGACCGGAAGCTTGCCGTCCACCATCGGCAGCTGGCCGGAGGTGTAGACGTACCGGCCGGACTGCACGGCCGGCTGGTAGGCGGCCAGCGGCGGGACGACCTCGGGCAGCGTCAGGCCGAGCTCGGCCAGCTTCTCCTCGACGGCGCTCATGCCTGCTTCTCCCGCTTCAGGTAGGCCACGAGCTGCTCGGGGTTGTTCGGCCCGGGCACGACCTGGACGAGCTCCCAGCCGTCCTCGCCCCAGGTGTCCAGAATCTGCTTCGTGGCATGGACGAGCAGCGGCACGGTTGCGTATTCCCACTTGGTCATGCGGCCGACTCTAGCCGCTGCCCGGGGCCCGGCAGACGGCCGACCGCGGCCACGTTCTCCACAGCCACCGGAGTACTCCGCGGGCGGACTGGTTACGCTCGAATACGTGAGCAGGCTCCAGGTCGTCAGCGGCAAGGGCGGAACCGGCAAGACCACGGTGGCCGCGGCCCTCGCGCTGGCCCTGGCCACCGAGGGGAAGCGCGCGCTTCTCGTCGAGGTCGAGGGTCGCCAGGGCATCGCGCAGCTCTTCGAAACAGAAGCGCTGCCTTATGAGGAGCGGAAGATCGCCGTCGCTCCCGGGGGCGGGGAGGTGTACGCCCTGGCCATCGACCCCGAACTGGCCCTTCTGGACTACCTCCAGATGTTCTACAAACTGGGCAGCGCCGGACGGGCCCTGAAGAAGCTCGGCGCGATCGACTTCGCGACCACCGTCGCGCCCGGGGTCAGAGACGTCCTGCTGACCGGCAAGGCCTGCGAGGCGGTGCGGCGCAAGGACAAGAGCGGCCGGTTCGCGTACGACTACGTCGTCATGGACGCGCCGCCCACCGGCCGCATCACGCGCTTCCTCAACGTGAACGACGAGGTCGCCGGGCTCGCCAAGGTCGGCCCGATACACAATCAGGCGCAGGCCGTGATGCGGGTGCTGAAGTCGCGGGAGACGGCCGTGCACCTGGTGACGCTCCTCGAGGAGATGCCGGTCCAGGAGACCGCGGACGGCATCGCCGAGCTGCGCGCGGCCCGGCTGCCGGTGGGACGGGTCATCGTCAACATGGTCCGGCCCGCGCTGCTGGACGCGACCGATCTGGAACTCGTACGGAGCACGCCGCGCGCGGCACTCGCGCGGTCCCTGTCCGGGGCCGGGCTCGGCGGGGCGCGGCGGGGCGGGCACGCCGAGCGGCTGGTGGACCCGCTGCTGGCGCAGGCCGACGAGTACGCGGAGCGGTACGCGCTGGAGCAGGAGCAGCGGGCGGTCCTGGGCGCGCTGGACCTGCCGCTGCACGAACTGCCGCTGCTCGCCGAGGGAATGGACCTGGCGGGCCTGTACGAACTGGCCACCGAGCTGCGGAAGCAGGGGATCGCATGAGTCCGGAACCGGACCGGCGCAAGGAGAGCGGCCGCCGTCTCTCCGCCGCGCGTGTGCTGGACGTCGATCCGCTGCTGGAGGACCCGAAGACACGCATCGTGGTGTGCTGCGGCTCGGGCGGCGTCGGCAAGACGACCACCGCGGCGGCCCTCGGCCTGCGCGCGGCCGAGCGGGGCCGCAAGGTGGTCGTCCTCACCATCGACCCGGCCCGGCGGCTCGCCCAGTCCATGGGCATCGACTCGCTCGACAACACCCCGCGCCGGGTGAAGGGCGTCGACGACTCGGCGGGCGGTGAGCTGCACGCCATGATGCTCGACATGAAGCGCACCTTCGACGAGATCGTCGAGGCGCACGCGGACCCCGAGCGGGCGGCCGCGATCCTGCGCAACCCCTTCTACCAGTCGCTCTCGGCGGGCTTCGCGGGCACGCAGGAGTACATGGCGATGGAGAAGCTGGGGCAGCTGCGGGCGCGGGACGAATGGGACCTCATCGTCGTCGACACGCCGCCGTCCCGCTCGGCGCTGGACTTCCTGGACGCCCCCAAGCGCCTCGGGTCCTTCCTGGACGGCAAGCTGATCCGCCTCCTGCTGGCCCCCGCGAAGGTCGGCGGCCGGGCCGGCATGAAGTTCCTGAACGTCGGCATGTCGATGATGACCGGTGTCCTCGGGAAGGTGCTCGGCGGGCAGTTCCTGAAGGACGTCCAGACGTTCGTGGCCGCGATGGACTCCATGTTCGGCGGGTTCCGTACCCGCGCGGACGCCACGTACAAGCTGCTCCAGGCACCGGGGACGGCGTTCCTGGTGGTCGCGGCCCCGGAGCGGGACGCACTGCGCGAGGCCGCGTACTTCGTGGAGCGGCTGGCGGCCGAGGACATGCCGCTCGCCGGTCTGGTGCTCAACCGTGTCCACGGCAGCGGGGCCGACGGGCTGTCGGCCGAGCGGGCGGTCGCCGCGGCGGAAAATCTTGAGGATCCCGGCATTGTGGATCAGGACGACGGGAAAGCTGGAGTTCGTAACTCTCCCGACATGTATGGCAGTTCAGATGCGCCCGACACGGAAGCCGCTGCCGGGACCCACGCCAGGGCCCACGCCGGAAGCGAGACCGACGCCCACGCCGATCCCTCCCCCGAGGCTCCGGACACGCCGGAGCGGTCCGTCGACCAGCTCACCGCGGGCCTGCTGAGGCTGCACGCGGAGCGCATGCACCTGCTGGCCCGCGAGCAGCGCACGCGTGACCGCTTCACGGCCCGTCACCCCGAGGTGGCGGTCACCGAAGTGGCCGCGCTGCCCGGTGACGTGCACGACCTCGCGGGGCTAAGGGACATCGGGGTCCGGCTCGCGACGGGCCGGCCCGAGCTGCCCGAGCCCGGAGCCTGATCCGACCGCCGGCCTGACCGCCGACCCCGGCTGATCCGTCCTCCGACCCGACCGGGGCGTCCGCTTCCGAGGAGCGCCCCCGGCCGCCTCAGCCCACGGCCGCGTAGTTCTCGTAGACCTCGTCGTCGTCGAGGGGCACGATGCCCGCCCCTCGCTCGTACTCCGTCCGCGCCGTCTCCAGCAGTCGGCGCCAGGAGGTCACGGTGGGTCGCCGGCGCAGCAGTGCGCGGCGCTCCCGCTCCGTCATGCCTCCCCACACGCCGAACTCGACGCGGTTGTCGAGCGCGTCGGCCAGGCACTCGGTCCGCACCGGGCATCCGGTGCACACCGCCTTGGCCCTGTTCTGCGCTGCTCCCTGAACGAACAGTTCGTCCGGATCGGTAGTGCGGCAGGCGGCCTGCGCACTCCAGTCGGTTACCCAGCCCATACCGGCGCCGTCCTCTCCCGAATCGAGGCTCCCCCACGGCGGCAGCGGCATATTCACCGCCGCCAGTTGAGGACGTTACGGAAGGTGGGCACAGCGCAACACCCCCTTCGGGCCCAATCTTGAATGGCCCGAACGGACTATGCGTAAGCGGCAGATCACCCGGGGGAGTGAGCTGGCGACATGCGTGATGATCCCGGCATTCGAGTCATCTCTGTTGCGCCACAACGGACACCAAGTGACACACAAGGTGGATACGGACACGCATCCCCCACGCCGTGGCACGCGCTCGTACACACCAACGCGCCCCCAGCGGGGCCTCTCGGAAGAAAGTCGAGCGGGTCCGGAACGATTCGGGGTCGCCGGACGTATTGATACGTGGCCTCACTGCTGTGACAGTTGAGTGCAGCTTAGGCCAAGGCATATACGCGTGTCCGGCGAATGAGAACGTAGGCTGCCTCCATGCCAAAGAAGCGCTCGGGCGGTGGTCTGTCGCCAACGCAGCAGGCCGCCAAGTTCCTCGGTGTCAGTGTGCTCGCGGGAGCCGTCCTGGCCGGCATCGCGCTGCCGGCCGTGGGCGCGCTGGGGCTGGCGGCCAAGGGTTCGGTGGAGAGTTTCGACGAACTCCCGGCCAACCTGAAGACTCCCCCGCTGAGCCAGCGCACCACCATCCTCGACTCCGAGGGCGGCACCATCGCCTCCGTCTACTCGCGCGACCGCACGGTAGTCGGCCTGAAGGACATCTCGCCGTACATGCAGAAGGCGATCGTCGCCATCGAGGACTCGCGCTTCTACCAGCACGGCGCGGTCGACCTGAAGGGCGTGCTGCGCGCGCTCAACAAGAACGCCCGCAGCGGCGGGGTCTCCGAGGGCGCGTCCACGCTCACGCAGCAGTACGTCAAGAACGTCTTCGTCGAGGAGGCCGGTGACGACCCGACGAAGGTCGCCCAGGCCACCCAGCAGACCATCGGCCGCAAGATCCGCGAGCTGAAGTTCGCGATCCAGGTCGAGGAGGAGCTGGGCAAGAAGAGGATCCTCGAGAACTACCTCAACATCACCTTCTTCGGCCAGCAGGCCTACGGCGTCGAGGCGGCCGCCAAGCGGTACTTCTCCAAGAGCGCCAAGGACCTCAACCTCCAGGAGTCCGCCCTCCTGGCCGGCATCGTCCAGTCGCCCACCCGCTACGACCCGGTCAACGACGAGGCCGAGGCCGTCAAGCGGCGCAACGTGGTGCTGGCGCGCATGGCCGAGGTCGGCGACATCTCGCGGGCGGAAGCGGAGAAGGCGCAGAAGGCGCCGCTGGAGCTGAAGGTCAGCCGTCCCAAGAACGGCTGCATCACGGCCGTGAAGGGCGCGAGCTTCTTCTGCGACTACGTGCGCTCCGTCTTCCTGAGCGACCCGGTCTTCGGCAAGACCAAGGAGGACCGGGCCAAGGTCTGGAACCAGGGCGGTCTGACCATCCGCACGACCCTCGACCCGCAGGCCCAGAAGTCGGTACGACAGTCGATCAAGGACCACGTCAACTCGGGCGACGACGTGGCGACCGCCGCGACCATCGTCCAGCCCGGCACCGGCAAGATCGTCGCGATGGGTCAGTCCCGTCCGTACGGCGTCGACGTCAAGCAGCACGAGACGACGCTCAACCTGTCGGTGAACCAGGCCATGGGCGGCGGCGCGGGCTTCCAGCCGGGCTCGACGTTCAAGCCGATCGTGGCCGCGGCGGCCCTCGAGGGCGGCATGCCGGCGACGAAGACGTACTCCTCGCCGTACAAGATGGACTACCCGACCCCGGTCGCGGCCTGCGACGGCAAGACGTGGGGCGACAAGAACGTCGAGCTGACCAACGAGAACGAGACCGAGGTCGGCCCGTACGACATGAAGGAAGCGACCGCCAAGTCGGTCAACACCTACTACGTACAGATGATCAGCGACATCGGCATCTGCCCGGTCACGCAGATGGCCGAGAAGATGGGCGTCGCGCGCGCCAACGGCAAGAAGCTCGAGCAGACCCCGTCCATCGCGCTCGGCGTCACCGAGGTGTCCCCGCTGACCATGGCGAGCGCGTACGCGACCTTCGCCTCGCGCGGGATGTACTGCACGCCGGTCGCCATCGAGTCGATCAGCCAGCGGATCGGGAACAAGAGCAAGTCGCTGGAGGTGCCGAAGTCCACGTGCTCGCGGGCCATGTCCGAGACCACGGCCGACACCGTCAACACGCTCCTCAAGGGCGTCGTCGAGGACGGTACGGGTACGCAGGCCGGCCTCGGCAGCCGTGCGAGCGCGGGCAAGACCGGTACGACCGACGAGCGGTTCGCGGCCTGGTTCGTGGGCTACACGCCCAACCTCGCCGGCGCCGTGTGGGTCGGTGACCCGAAGCACGAGCGGAAGATGGTCGACATCACCATCGGCGGCGTCCCGTACGACAAGGTCTTCGGCGGCGCGGTCCCCGGCCCGATCTGGCGGGACATGATGTCCGGCGCGCTGGAGGGCAAGCCCGCTCCCGACTTCACCCTCGTCGACATCCCCGACGCCGACAAGGGCAAGGACAAGGACAAGGGCAAGGGTGACGGCGGCGGCCGGACCGACAAGGGCAACGGCAACGGCGGCGGCGGTGGCTTCCCGGGAGGCGCCTGGGGCGGCCTCTTCCAGGGCCAAGGCAACGGCGGGAACGGCCCCGGCGGCCGACGCGACTGAGACCCCGCACCCCGCTCGTACCGACGGCCCCCTTCCTCACCGGGAAGGGGGCCGTCGGTACGAGTGGACTCGGCTCAGCCGGCCAGCAGCTTCTTGACCGCGGCGGCGACCCGGCCGCCCTCGGCCTGCCCGGCCACCTTCGGATTCACGATCTTCATGACGGCGCCCATGGCCCGCGGCCCCTCGGCACCGGCCGCCCTGGCCTCCTCGACGGCCTGGGCGACGATCGCGTTCAGCTCGTCGTCGGACAGCTGCTTGGGCAGGTACGCGGCGAGCACCTCGCCCTCCGCCTTCTCCCGCTCGGCCTGCTCGGGGCGGCCGCCCTGGGCGAAGGCGTCGGCGGCCTCGCGGCGCTTCTTCGCCTCGCGGGTGATCACCTTCTGCACCTCGTCGTCGGAGAGCTCCCGCTTCTCCTTCCCCGCGACCTCCTCCTTGGTGATCGCGGCGAGCGTCAGCCGGAGCGTCGAGGAGCGGAGCTCGTCACGCTCCTTGATCGCGGCGTTGAGGTCGTCGTGCAGCTTCGACTTGAGCGTGGTCATGGGTGCGATTGTCGCAGGTGCGGCGGGAAGGACGCCCGCTGATTTACGAGGCCCCGCGACGAGTCCCCGTGCGGTCGGCTCCGGCCACCGCTTCTGACACGATGGAGGTATGCGCGCGCGATACGGAGTACCCCTGGGAATCACGGCGGTTGGCGCCGCCGGTCTGGTCTACGCGGCGGGCTTCGAGGCCCGGTCCTTCCGCCTCCGACGGGTGACGATCCCCGTCCTGCCCTCCGGGATGCGCCCGCTGCGCGTGCTCCAGGTCTCCGACATCCACATGGTCGGCGGCCAGCGCAAGAAGCAGCGCTGGCTGCGCTCGCTGGCCGGGCTGCGCCCCGACTTCGTGATCAACACCGGCGACAACCTGTCCGACCCGGAGGGCGTCCCGGAGACGCTGGACGCGCTGGGCCCCCTGATGGAGTTCCCGGGCGCGTACGTCTTCGGCTCCAACGACTACTACGGCCCCAAGCTCCGCAACCCCGCCCGGTACCTGCTGGAGAAGGCCCAGGGCCGCCACGGCCTCAACGGCAACGCGCCCGCCGTCGGCGCCGTCCACAACCCGTGGGAGGACCTGCGGGACGGTTTCGACGCAGCGGGCTGGCAGAACCTGACGAACACGCGCGGCACGCTGAAGGTCGAGGGGGTGTCGGTCGAGCTGACCGGCCTCGACGACCCGCACATCAAGCGGGACCGGTACGCGGAGGTGGCGGGCGGCCCGTCGGGCGCGGCGGACTTCTCGATGGGCGTGGTCCACGCGCCCTACCTGCGCGTCCTCGACTCCTTCACGGCGGACGACTACCCCCTGATCCTCGCCGGCCACACCCACGGCGGCCAGCTGTGCATCCCCTTCTACGGCGCGCTGGTCACCAACTGCGACCTGGACACGGACCGGGTGAAGGGCCTGTCCACGCACACGGCCCAGGGCCGTACGGCCTACCTCCACGTGTCGGCGGGCTGCGGCACCAACCGCTACACCCCCGTCCGCTTCGCCTGCCCGCCGGAGGCGACGCTGCTGACACTGGTGGGGCGCGAGCAGCGGAGGTAACCCACTCGGCCCACCCGTATGGTCCGATATGTCCGGCCTCTCTAACGTGAGGCCATGACAGCTCCGATACCCAGGGACATCCCGGACCTGCCCGCAGTCCCGCGCCCGCCCAGGATCCTGCCCTCACCGGTCCCGGCGAGCGCGGTCCTGACCCCGGCCCGACGCCCGCTGGCCGCCGGCTTCCGCCTGCTCACCGCGCTGCTGGCACTGACCGGCACGGCGCTCGAGCTGACCCTCGGCGGGCCGGCCCTCCGGGCCCTGAGCTACTTCACGGTCCAGAGCAGCATCCTGCTGACACTGGTCATGCTCGCCTCGGCCCGCCGCGCCTGGTCCGCCGGGCGCCCCCTGTCCGGCGCCCTGACGGGCGCGGCGCTGCTCTACGCCGCCGTCGCCGGCCTGGTGCACCACCTGCTCCTGGCCAACACGGGGAGCCCGTTCGCCGTGGCCGACGCCGGCGGCACGGGGTGGCACGCCGTCGCCGTCCAGCTCACGTGCACGGTCACGCCGGCCGCCGCGGCCCTGGACTGGCTCCTGCTCACCGGCCCCGACCGCCTGCACCTGCGCCAGGCCGCCGCATGGCTCCTCTACCCCCTGGCCTACCTGGGCTTCTCCCTGGCCCGCGGCGAACTCCTCCTCCCCGGCACCGAGGGCCGCTACCTCTACCCCTTCCTCGACGTCGACCAGCACGGCTACAAGGGCGTCCTGGGCAACGCGCTCCTCCTGGGACTCGCCGTCTACGCCCTGGCCGTCCTCCTCGTCGCCCTGGACCACATCCGCCCGGACCCGCTGCGCCGCCGCTGGTAAACCGGATTTCGTGTCCGGGCGCCGGTGGGCTAAAGTAAACGACGTCGCCGCGACGAGCAGCGACAATCGGGGTGTGGCGCAGCTTGGTAGCGCGCTTCGTTCGGGACGAAGAGGTCGTGGGTTCAAATCCCGCCACCCCGACAGTGAAACACCAGGTCCCCCGCCTACTCGTGTGAGTAGGCGGGGGACTTGTTTCATGTGCGTGTCTATCTGCGTGACCACCGTTCTGGAGCGCGCTTGGAGATGCCGTCCATGACCACGGCGCCGGTCTGGATCACAGGCCGGATCTGCTTCCGGTAGACCTCCTCGGTCACGGCCGTGCCGGGGGTCCACTCGTCGGCGTTGATGCCCTCGGCGTCCTTGAGCGCCTGACGGAAAGCGCGCCGGACGTTCGTGGCGTCGAGCGGCTTGCCCACGGCCGATGTCGTGAGCGAGCCAGCCACACGGGGCCACCTGGCGGCAGCGTTGATCACGGCTGTAGCGAGCCTGATCACGGCCTCGACCGGTCTGGCAAACTCGCAGGTCACCGCTTTGCCAGCTCAGCCGACCGACGGTTACGCGATCTTCCAACCTCGTGCTTCGCGAGCCGGTGACTGATCTCCACAGCTTGACACGAGGCGGGGCCCAACTGCCTGCCTGAGCCGGCGGTGCCGGTTCTGCCTACCCTCGGTACAGGGGGTCACCAACCCGGAAAAGGACCGCCATGGACCTCCAGCTCAAGGACAAGGTCGCCGTCGTCACCGGAGCGAGCAAAGGCATCGGCCTCGCCATCGCCGATGCGTTCGCCCGTGAAGGCGCACACGTCACCGTCGGCAGCCGGAGCATTACTCCCGAGCTCAAAGAGCTCCACGAGAAGTACGGCGTCACCGCAGTCCCGGTCGACTTGTCCACCGCAGACGGACCGGGCGCACTCGTCCGACACGCGGTGGACCAGTACGGCAGGGTCGACGTCCTGGTCAACAGTTTGGGTACCGCGACGCCTCGTTCGAGTTTCCTGGACATCGACGACGTCGAGTGGCAACGGATCTTCGACATGACCCTGTTCAGCGCGGTACGGGCCAGCCGCGCTGCGCTTCCTCACCTGCTGGCCGTGGACGGGGGTTCCATCATCAACATCAGCTCCATCAACGCGCGCCTGCCCTTCCCCATGGTCGTGGACTACTCCGCGGCCAAGGCCGGGCTGAGCAGCCTGACCAAGTCGCTGTCCGAGGAGTTCGCACCGCGAGGCGTCCGGGTCAACGCGATCGCCCCGGGGCCGGTTCGCACTCCCTTCTGGACCGCGCCGGGCGGCTTCGCCGATGCCACGGCAGCCCAGGCCGGCACCACCGCGCAGGAAGCCATCGATGCGGTCGTGCCGCAGAGCATGGGCATCTCCACAGGACGAGTCACCGAAGCTCACGAAGTCGCCGATCTGGCTCTCTTCCTCACCTCCCCGCTCGCCGGCAACATCACCGGAGCCGAGTTCACCATCGATGGCGGCCAGGTCAAGACCTTGTGATCTCCTGCCCCTGCCTGCACACCCGGTTGCTGAGCGCCGGGCGGTAGGGATCGAAAGATGGCGCCGCGAACTGGTCCTGAACGAGCGCTGACGTGGCGCAACCGGTCGCTGCCTGCCCTAGCAGCCGGGGTCTGCCAACGAACCGCTACGGGCGCGGGCACAGCCACTTGAGTGAGCCGTGCCGATGCTGGGCCGTCCCTGGGCCGTCCAAGGCCGACCAACGCTGACAGTCAGCGCCCGCGGTCGTGTTATGCCTGCGCCCGGAGAACCGAGCTGAGTTGCTGCGACGCGCACGGGCTGCAACACCGAGCCAGGTGACGCGGAGGGCGGCTTGCGCGTGCCCGGCCATCTGTGAGTGGCGAACCGTCGCGCGGCCGGCCGCCAGTGCGCCGGCTGCACAGGTCGCGGCGTCCGTGGCGGCTGCGAATCACCCGAGCCTCCAGGCCACGATTCCGGGCAAAGGAGCGGCCATGCCCTTCGGCATGCGCCGCGCCATGCTCCAGGCGCATGCTGGAAAGGGAGCGACGAACCCGGCTGCGGCGCACATCCGTGGCACCGCCTGGGTACGGCCGCGGCACATCGGAAGGTTCTTGGTGGCCTCAGGGCGCCGGCGCCGAGCGCGCCGGCACGCCCTCGCGCCCGAGTATTCCCCGAAGCCCGGGCTCGCCTTGATCGTGACTACGCGGAGGGCGTGTGATGTCGGATCAGTTGAACGCCGCACTTTCGGGACGGGCCCCCACAGCGCTTGCCGAAGACGTCTCTCTCGCGACTCCCCTGGCTGCGCCCCGCATCGCCGG
The DNA here is from genome assembly GCF_044765825.1 of Streptomyces flaveolus. NCBI lineage: Bacteria > Bacillati > Actinomycetota > Actinomycetes > Kitasatosporales > Streptomycetaceae > Streptomyces > Streptomyces flaveolus. The sequence goes on from NZ_JBIWKU010000005.1 coordinate 154,046, forward strand.
TCGTGACGCCGCTTCGGCAGCCCTCGGTACGTACCAGCAGGCGCTCGCCGCGCCCGAAGTTACTGTCCGGCTCGAGGGAGACGATGTGGAGGGGGTCGTCCACAGCGCAAGCCCCGGTGGACGAGAGACAGAGCTCGTCGCGCTGGCCCGGCGCGACACCGCGGGTCTGATCGACACGATCGACGTCTACGGTCGGCCGTGGCCGTTCATGGCCGTTCTGCGCGAAGTGATCGCGAAGACAGACCCCGCTCTCGCAGACCCGAGCCTGGGATCCGGACCGTATGCCCCGGAAGGGCCGACACCGGTTTGGGTGGACCATCCAGCCGTCCCGCCGCTGGCGCAGGACGTCACCCTGTACTCCCCGATCCTGCGCGAAGAGCCGACAGGGAAAGCTGTCGTCGGGCCCGTCCTCGAAGCGGCGGCGCACAGTTTCAGTGACCTCAAGGTACGTGCGGTTCTCGACATTGAGGGCCAGTCGGGATTCGCGGTGGTGATCGACGAATACGTGGACGGCGGTCACGTTCAGCAACTGGTCGAGATCTTCACGCTCAACGATGCGGGCGAGGTCGGCGGGATCCGAATCTTCACCCGGCCGTGGCTTGTGACCGCCCAGTTCCGTAAGAGCATGTACGCCCTGCTGAAGGACACTCTCGGCCCCGAATTCTGGGAGGGGCCCGACGCGGAGGAACCCTTGCGCACTCCCTGACTTCGCCTTTGTCAGCCGGTGGTGAGCACCATCCGGAAGCGGGCGGCGCCGGACATCATCCTCTTGTACGCCTCGTCCGCTTGGTCCAGCGGCACCGTCTCGATCATCGGGCGGATCCCGTGCAGGGCGCTGAACGCCATGGTGTCCTGCACGTCCTGGGCGGTGCCGGACGGGTGGCCGCGGATGATTTTGCCGCTCATGATGAGCTGGTTCGGGCTGATTCCCAGCGGCTCGGCATCGGCGCCGATGACCACGAGCTCGCCGCGGGGGCGGAGCCCTTCCACAGTCGCCGTGATAGCGGCGGAGTTGGCTGCAGTGGCGAGAACCACTCGGGCGCCACCGAGTGACTGCAGCGCGTCCGCGACCGTGGTGTCCGCCGTGCTGTCGACGTAATGGTGGGCGCCGAGCTGCTTGGCGAAGTCGGCCTTGTCCGGTCCGCGGGCGATGGCGACGGTCTCGAACCCCATCGCGGCCGCATACTTCGTTCCCAGGTGGCCAAGGCCTCCGATGCCGAGTACGGCGACCAGATCGCCAGGCCGTGCGGAGCTGCGGCGCAGTCCGTTGTACATGGTCACCCCGGCACAGGCCAGGGGCGCCGCATCGGTCGCCGCCAGGGCGTCGGGGATCCGTGCCAGGGCGTCGGCAGGTGCGATCATCGTGTCGGCGAACCCCCCGCCGTATGCCCATCCGGGTACCTTCAGGTTCTCGCACACGATGAAGTCGCCTTGTCTGCACGGTGTGCAGTGCCGGCAGCTGCCACCGAACCAGCCCACGGCCACACGGTCGCCCACCCGCCAGCCGCTGTATGTTCCCTCGCCGACCTCTTCGATACGCCCGGCGATCTCGTGCCCGGGGACCAGGGGGAACCGGACGCCAGGCAGGAGGGCGTTCACGAATGCGGCGTCGCTGTGGCAGATACCGCACGCCTCCACAGCGATCCTGACGTGTCCGGGGCCTGGCTGCGGGACCTCACGCTCGACGATCTCCAACGGGCCGCCGGCCGCTGCGGCCTGCGCCACTCGATGGGCACTCATCTGGATCTCTCCGTGGTAGGCGTGTACGGGCACCCCTACGTCCAGCAGACCAGCTCTGAGCCCATCACGCACGCTGGAGCGATAACGGAGAGTTTCTCCCCGCGTACCGCGATGTGCGGCCGCGCCGGGAACAGGGGGTCCGGCCGGCATCGTTGCATCGACCGAGGACCGGCGACGCACGGGCGGGACTCGGAGACCGGACCACGACGTATTTCTGCAGGAGGACTGCTTGATGACCGACCGGCCCTTGACGCTCATGGCAGTGCACGCCCACCCCGACGACGAGGCCACCGGAACCGGCGGGGTCCTCGCGCGGTACGCGGCGGAAGGCATCCGCACGGTTCTGGTGACATGTACCGACGGCGGTTGCGGTGACGGACCGGGGGGCGTCAAGCCGGGCGATCCCGGGCACGATCCGGCGGCCGTCGCACTGATGCGCCGTCAAGAACTCAAGGCGAGCTGTGACGTCCTGAAGGTCAGCGACCTGGAGATGCTGGACTATGCCGACTCCGGGATGATGGGCTGGCCGAGCAACGACGCCCCGGGCTCCTTCTGGCAGACCCCCGTGGAGGAAGGCGCGGCCCGACTCGCGGAACTCATGCGGCACTACCGGCCTGACGTGGTCGTCACCTACGACGAGAACGGCTTCTACGGCCACCCCGACCACATCCAGGCCCACCGCATCACGATGGCGGCGCTGGAGATGACCGCGCTGACACCGAAGGTGTACTGGACCACGATGCCCCGCTCGGGCATGCAGCGGTTCGGGGAGATCATGCGCGAGTTTCATCCGGACATGCCGGAGCCGGATCCTGCCGAGGCCGCCGCAATGGCCGAGATCGGCCTCCCCGACGACGAGATCACCACGTGGGTGGACACCACCGCGTTCAGCGGCCAGAAGTTCGACGCGCTGGCCGCGCACGCCAGTCAGGGCGAGAACATCTTCTTCCTCAGGATGGGCAAGGAGAGGTTCGGCGAGCTGATGGGCGTGGAGACCTTCCTGCGGGTCCAGGACGCCACCGGCGAGGCCGTACCCGAGAACGATCTCTTCGCCGGACTGCGCTGATCCGCTCGCCCGGAGCGGAGCTTCGAAAAGGCCAGGCCATGATCAAGTCAGCAACCTAGGGTCGGGTCATGACCTTGAGATGGCAGAACGTGATCGTGCACGCGGCGGATCCGGCGGGTCTGGGGCAGTGGTGGGCCGAGGCCCTTGGGTGGGTCGTGGTGCACACCTCCGATGTGGAGTTCGCGATCCGTCCGGAGCCGGATCGCGCGCCGGGGCTGGAGTTCGTCCTGCTCGACGAGCCCAAGAAGGCCAAGAGCCGGCTGCATCTCGACTTCGTGCCGGACGACCAGGACGCGGAGGTGGCCCGTCTCGTGGCTCTTGGCGCACAGCGCGTCGACATCGGCCAGGGGGACCAGTCGTGGGTCGTCCTCGCCGATCCCGAAGGCAACGAGTTCTGCATCCTCGGCCGGCGCCGGCCGTAGGCGACTCCGGCCGGCTCACGAACGGGACGGCGCAGTCCTGCTTCGGCTGCCGTCGCGTCCAGCAGGCCCAGGAAGCCGGGGCGGGAAGCCTCTACTTCCTGGGCCTCGTCGCGCAGTGCGCCGCCACTGAAGGTCCACCACGTGGGCGGGGCCCCGCCTGCGGACAGTGGCCGGCTCGGCCTCGCGCCGTTCCTGACATCTCATCATCGGCGGACAGGTCCTCCGTCGGTTCCCGTCAACCTTCGGGCTGCTGGTCGCGGCAGCGTCGGTCGCGGCGTTGGGGCCGGCCGGCCGCGGGGTGGCAGTGGCCGAAGTGCCGTCGGCCGGTGGCGGCGGGCCTCGCCCCGCACTCGGGGGATGCAGGGCTTGCATGACCATGCGATGTCATGCATACTTTTTCCATGTCCAAAGTCCTCACCTCCCTGCCCACCGGTGAGCGCGTCGGTATCGCCTTCTCCGGCGGCCTCGACACCTCCGTCGCGGTCGCGTGGATGCGCGACAAGGGCGCCGTACCGTGCACCTACACCGCTGACATCGGTCAGTACGACGAGCCCGACATCGCCTCGGTGCCCGGCCGTGCGAAGACCTACGGCGCCGAGATCGCGCGCCTGGTCGACTGCCGTGCGGCACTGGTCGAGGAGGGACTGGCCGCGCTGACCTGCGGGGCGTTCCACATCCGCTCGGGCGGGCGGGCGTACTTCAACACCACGCCGCTCGGCCGCGCCGTCACCGGCACGCTGCTGGTGCGGGCCATGCTCGAGGACGACGTCCAGATCTGGGGCGACGGCTCGACGTTCAAGGGCAACGACATCGAGCGGTTCTACCGCTACGGCCTGCTCGCCAACCCGCACCTGCGGATCTACAAGCCCTGGCTGGACGCGGACTTCGTGACCGAGCTGGGCGGCCGCAAGGAAATGTCGGAGTGGCTGCTCGCCCACGACCTGCCCTACCGGGACAGCACGGAGAAGGCGTACTCCACCGACGCCAACATCTGGGGCGCCACCCACGAGGCCAAGACGCTGGAGCACCTCGACACCGGTGTGGAGACCGTGGAGCCCATCATGGGCGTGCGGTTCTGGGACCCGTCGGTCGAGATCGCCGCCGAGGACGTGACCATCGGTTTCGACCAGGGCCGCCCGGTGACGATCAACGGCAAGGAGTTCGCCTCCCCCGTCGACCTGGTGATGGAGGCCAATGCCATCGGCGGCCGCCACGGCATGGGCATGTCCGACCAGATCGAGAACCGGATCATCGAGGCCAAGAGCCGCGGCATCTACGAGGCGCCCGGCATGGCCCTGCTGCACGCGGCGTACGAGCGTCTCGTCAACGCGATCCACAACGAGGACACCCTCGCCCAGTACCACACCGAGGGCCGGCGGCTCGGCCGGCTGATGTACGAGGGCCGCTGGCTGGACCCGCAGTCGCTGATGATCCGCGAGTCGCTGCAGCGCTGGGTCGGCTCGGCCGTCACCGGCGAGGTCACGCTGCGGCTGCGGCGCGGTGAGGACTACTCGATCCTCGACACCACGGGCCCGGCGTTCAGCTACCACCCGGACAAGCTGTCGATGGAGCGCACCGAGGACTCCGCGTTCGGTCCGGTGGACCGGATCGGCCAGCTCACCATGCGCAACCTCGACATCGCCGACTCGCGCGCCAAGCTGGAGCAGTACGCCGGCCTCGGCCTGATCGGCACCGCCAACCCGGCCATCGGTGCCGCGCAGGCGGCGGCGACCGGACTGATCGGCGCCATGCCCGAGGGCGGCGCCGAGGCCATCGCCTCCCGTGGCCAGGTCTCCGGCGAGGACGCGCTGCTGGACCGCGCCGCGATGGAGTCGGGCACGGACTGACACGGACCCACCGACCCGCGACCGAGGGGCCGGTTCGACGCCGAGGCGTCGGACCGGCCCCTCGTCGTTGCCCGCCACCTTGCCTCACCTATCGAATTTCGATAGATTTCAATCGTTACTCGATCAAGGGAGGGCGTGATGGGAAAGCTGACCGTGCTCGCGCTGCGAGCCGTGATCGGGGTGCTGCTCGCCGGTTCGGTGTTCGTCCAGGCGGTCATGGTGCCGCTGCTGGCCAAGGATTTCCGGGGGGCGGACCCGGACCTGGTGGCCGCACGGACCCCGGTGCTCGTGATCGTCGTCCTGGGTGTCGTGACGGCACAGATCGTCCTGGTCTGCGTATGGCGGCTGGTGACGATGGTGCGGCGCGGGACGGTGTTCTCCCCCGGCGCCTTCCGCTATGTGCACATCGTGACCGGTGCCTTCGTGGCGGCCGCGCTCCTGGTGTTCGCGCTCGGGGTCGTCCTGGCACCGGGCGAGGCCGTCGCCCCGGGCATCGTCCTGCTGCTGGGCGGGGTCGCCGTCGCGGTCCTGGGCGTCGCGCTGATCGTGCTCGTGCTGCGGATGCTCCTCGCCCAGGCCGTCGCCCGCGACGTCGAGGCGTCGCGGATGCGGGCCGAGCTGGCCGAGGTGATCTGATGCCGATCGTGGTGGACATCGACGTGATGCTGGCCAAGCGCAAGATGTCCGTGGGCGAGCTCGCGGAACGCGTCGGCATCACCCCCGCCAACCTGGCGGTCCTCAAGAACGGCCGCGCCAAGGCCGTACGCTTCGCGACGCTCGCCGCGCTCTGCGAGGCGCTCGAGTGCCAGCCCGGGGACCTGCTGCGCTGGGAGGCCGGGGACGGCGAGAGCGCGGGGGACGCCGGGAGCGCCGCAAGCGTCGGGAGTTCCGTGGGCGAGTGACGCCGTACACGTGGGCGGGCGCAGCCCCAAGTGGCCCTGGGGAGCCGCCCGGGCGCACTCTGGGAGAGGATCTCCTTGCCCACAGGCACCCACCCGGGAAGGACCGCCCCGTGATCATCTTCGGCACCAAGGGATACCTCTACCAGCTCGCGATACTGACGCTGGTCTGCCGCTCCTGCAACACCCCCTCCGCGCACACGCTCAGGAAGCGCGTCGTCAAGTTCACCCTGTTCTTCATTCCGCTGTTCCCCTTCTCCACGAAGTACGCGCTCCAGTGCACCTTCTGCGGCGCCGAGCAGCAGGTGACCAGGGAACAGGCCGAGCAGCTCCTGGCCCAGGCCTCGGGCGGCCAGGGCGGACCCGCGTACGGACAGCCGCAGCAGCAGCCGTACCAGTCCTAGGTGCCCGTCCGCGTTGCCGGTTTCCGGCAGCCCTGACTACCCTCTCGTTGCCGGGCACCGCGCACCGGGCGTGACCGGCAGGGGAGGCGCGGAGTGGGGGAACAGCAGGAGGCGTACCTGACCGGGTACGCCGAGATCCTCGCGCAGGTCGCCGGCACGGGACGCCGGCTGAACCGCGACGAGCTGGAGGAGCGGCGGCGGCTCGGCGAACAGGCCGCGGAACAGGGCCACAGCCTGCGCACCCTCGTCCGGGGACATCTGGAGGCCACGCGCGCCCGCTGGCCCGGCGAGGCGGGGAGCGCGGGCACGACCGACAGCGTGCTCGGCGCCGTCGGCCAGGCCGTGGACGCCTTCGCCGAGGGGTACGAACGCGCCCAGCGCCTCGCCGTACGGCAGGAGGAGGCCGCGCGACGGGAGTTCATCGACGACCTGCTCTACGGGCGCAGCGACCTGGGGCGGCTCGCGGAGCGGGCGGAGCGTTTCGGTCTGGTGCTGTCCCGGGCCCACGCCGTGGCGGTGGCGCAGGGGCCCGAGGCGTACGACGACACCGCCCCCGTCACCCGGCTCGTGGAGACCGCGCTCATCTCCCGCTTCGGCGACCGGCGGATCCTGATCGCCACCAAGAACGGCCAGCTCATCTGCATCGCGCCCGGCGACCAGGACGACGTCCTCGCCTTCTTCGCCAAGCAGGCCTACGCCGCGACGGAAGGCAGCCAGGTGGCCATCGGCCGGCCCCGGACCGGCGCGGGCGGCGTGGTGCACAGCTACGAGGAGGCGCTGAGCACCCTCGAACTCGCCGCACGCCTGGAACTCGACGAGCCCGTGCTGCGCGCCGCCGACCTGCTGGTCTACCCGGTGCTCACCCGCGACCGGCAGGCCATGGCCGACCTCGTGCTGAGCGTGCTGGGCCCGCTGCGCGACGCCCGGGGCGGTGCCGAGCCGCTGCTGCGGACCCTGGAGGTGTACTTCGACGCCGGGTGCACCGCGGCCGAGGCCGCGCGGCGCCTCGCGCTCAGCGTGCGGGCGCTGACCTACCGGCTGGACCGCATCCACCAGCTGACCGGGGCCAACCCCGCCGACCCCGTGCACCGCTACACCCTGCAGACCGCGGTCATCGGGGCCCGGCTGCTGGGCTGGCCCGCCGAGGAGATCTGACCGGCAGCGACAGCCCGAAGACCAGCGACAGGGCGGGCAGCACGACCCCCGTGACACCCGGTCCGAGAGACCGGGCGCTGCGTGCCGTCCCCCTCCCGCCCGTCGCTGAGCTTCGGTGAGACGCATCGTGACACGGACGGGGACGACCCGTCACTGCCGGGCTCCGGCAATCTTCGCGCGTCTTCCATGCCGTCCTCGTGCTCTGGAACCGGTGGGGCCGCTCGGGCAGTCTCCTCCGGTGTGGTGAGCGTTCCGAACCAGGTTCCGCCGGGCGGTGCGCCCGGCGACGCGTCCGCGCACATGGTGGTGTGCGGCGACGACGGGCTGGCGCACCGGCTTGCGGCCGAACTGCGCGGGGTCTACGGCGAGCAGGTCACGCTCGTCGTCCCGCCCTCCGGGCGCCGGGTGCGCCAGCCCGTGGTGGGCCGGGCCCGCGCGGCCTCGGCGGCGCTGCTGGACCGCTTCAACGCGGCCGTCAACCGGGCGGGCAACGGCGACGCGGGCGGCACCGGGCGGGAGCTGGAGGCCGCCGAGCCGACCGAGGACGTCCTCGCGGAGGCCGGTGTGGACCGGGCCGCCGCACTCGCCCTCGTCTACGACGACGACGAGACCAACATCCGCGCCGCTCTCACGGCCCGCCGGCTCAACCCACGGCTGCGCCTCGTGCTGCGCCTGTACAACCGGCGGCTCGGGCAGCACATCGAGGCGCTCCTCGACCAGAGTGCCGCGCTCGCGGCCGGCGACGGGCGCCCCGGCGGGCCGGACGGCGTCGAGGCCTCCACTACCGTGCTCTCCGACGCCGACACGGCGGCGCCCGCCCTCGCGGCGACCGCGCTCGTCGGCACCAGCAAGGTCGTCCAGACGGACGGGCTGCTGCTGCGCGCGGTGGAACGGCAGCCGCCCCGCCCCGGTGAGGTCGCCGACCCCGGGCTGTGCACGCTGGCCCTGCTGTCCGCGACGAGCAACGACCCGGCCGGCGCGGACGGTTCGGAGGGCAGCGGCGAGCAGGGACCGCAGCTGCTGCCCGACGCGGCGGCGGTGGAGGCGGCCACCGGCCGCGGCACCGTCGTCCTGGAGCAGGTGTCGTACTCGGGGCCGTCGCTGCCGGCCGGGCGGGCCGGTGTGCCGCCGTTCGCCTCGCTGTTCTCGCGGCGGCTGCGGTGGTCGCTGGCCGGACTGGCCGCCTGCGTGGTCGCGCTCGCCGTGGCGCTCATGGTGGTCACCGGCGACCATCCCCTGCACGCGACGTACGTGACGCTGCTCGACCTGTTCGCCATCAACGAGCCCGCGCACAACAAGGACTCCGGGGAACAGGTCCTCCAACTGCTCTCCGGCTTCGTCGGGTTACTGCTGCTGCCGGTGCTGCTGGCGGCCGTGCTGGAGGCCCTGGGGACCTTCCGCAGCGCCTCCACGCTGCGCAAGCCGCCGCGCGGGCTCGGCGGGCACGTCGTCCTGCTCGGTCTCGGCAAGATCGGCACACGGGTGCTGACCCGGCTGCGGGAGATGGACATCCCCGTGGTGTGCGTCGAGGGCGACCCCGAGGCACGCGGCATGGCGACCGCACGGCGGCTGCGGGTGCCGGTGGTGCTCGGGGACGTCACGCAGGAGGGCGTCCTGGAGGCGGCCAAGATCCACCGGGCGCACTCGCTGCTCGCGCTGACCAGTGTCGACACGACGAACCTGGAGGCGGTGCTGTACGGGCGGTCCGTGCGGCCCGACCTGCGGGTGGTGCTGCGCCTGTACGACGACGACTTCGCGACCGCGGTGTACCGCACCCTGCGGGGTGCGCATCCCGGGGCGCTGACCCGCAGCCGCAGTGTGACCCACCTGGCGGCGCCGGCGTTCGCCGGGGCGATGATGGGGCGCCAGATCCTGGGGGCGATCCCCGTGGAGCGGCGGGTGCTGCTGTTCGCGGCGGTGCGGGTGGCGGGGCATCCGCAACTGGAGGGGAAGACGGTCGGGGAGGCGTTCCGGGCGGGGGCGTGGCGGGTGCTGGCGCGGGAGGTCTCCGTCGGGGGGCGGGACGGGGTGGGTGCCGGGGCCGGTGCCGGTGCCGGTGCGGAGGGGGGTCGGGAGTCGCGGTTGGTGTGGGAGATGCCCGACACGTATGTCCTGCGGGGTGAGGATCGGGTGGTGCTGGCGGCGACGCGGCGGGGGTTGGCCGAGTTGCTCGGGCGGCGGGCGCGGCAGCAGGCCGGGTTGTAGGGGCGCCGCCCCTACAACCCCGCCAGGGGGCTCCGCCCCCTGGACCCCCGGCCTACGCCCACCCACCACCCGACTCGGTCGGCCAGGAAGCCACGCCCTCGGGCCGGCTCGGTAGGCCAGGAAGCCACGCCCTCGGGCCGGCTCGGTAGGCCAGGAAGCCACGCCCTGGGCCGGACCGGGCGGCCAAGAAGCCACGCCTCAGGCCGGACCGGGCGGCCAAGAAGCCACGCCTCAGGCCGGCCCGGGCGGCCAAGAAGCCACGCCTCAGGCCGGACCGGCCCGGCCAAGAAGCCACGCCCCGGCCGGGCCGGGTGGGGCAAGGGGCCGGGGAATTAGCCCTGCGGCAAGTACCGTGCCGCGAAGTCCAGTTCCAGGGCTACCTGCTTGATGCGTTCGTCGACCACCAGGGAGCCGTGGCCCGCGTCGTAGCGGTAGACCTCGTGGACCGCGCCCCTCGCCTCCAGGCGCTCGACGTAGTTCTCGATCTGGCGGATCGGGCAGCGCGGGTCGTTGACCCCCGCGGAGATGTACACCGGGGCCTTGACCCGGTCGACGTAGGTCAGGGGCGAGGACGCCTCGAAGCGGTCGGGGACCTCCTCGGGGGTGCCGCCGAGCAGGGTGCGGTCCAGGGCCTTCAGGCCCTCCATCTCGTCGTGGTACGCGGTGACGTAGTCGGCGACCGGGACGGCGGCGATGCCCAGGGTCCACGCCTCGGGCTGGGTGCCGAGGCCGAGGAGGGTGAGGTAGCCGCCCCAGGAGCCGCCGGTGAGGATCAGGCGGGCGGGGTCGGCGAGCCCGGAGGTGACCGCCCACTCGCGCACCGCCGCGATGTCCTCCAGCTCGATGAGACCGACCCGGTGCTTGAGGGCGTCGGTCCAGGCCCGGCCGTATCCCGTGGAGCCGCGGTAGTTGACGCGGACCACCGCGTACCCGTGGTCGACCCAGGCGGCCGGGCCCGCGGCGAACGAGTCGCTGTCGTGCCAGGTCGGCCCGCCGTGGATGTCGAAGACCGTCGGGAGCGGCCCGGTCGCGCCCGCCGGCTTCTGCACCAGGGCGTGGACCCGGCCGCCGGGGCCCTCCACCCACACGTCCTCCACCGGCACCGAGCCGGGCGACTTCATGCCGGGCGGGTCGAGCACCACCCGGCCGGTGGTGGAGCGCACCGCCGACGGCTCGGCCGCCGACGACCACAGGTACTCCACGCTGCCGTCGGGGCGGGCCGTCGCCCCGGAGACGGTGCCCGCGGGGGTCTCGATCTCCACCAGCTCGCGCGCGTCGAAGTCGTAGCGGAACAGTTCGCTGCGGGCCTCGAAGCCGTGCACGATCAGCAGGCCGCTGCCGTCCGGATACCACTCGGCGCTCACGTCGCCGGGCAGCTCCAGCGCGAGGTCCGTCTGCTCGCCCGTCGCCACGTCCCACACCAGGGGCTCCCAGCGGCCCCGGCGCTGGTGCCCGATGAGCAGGCGGGTGTCGCCGTCGACGGGCGCGAAGCCCAGCACCTCCAGGCCCAGCTCCTTCTCGCCGCCGTCGGTGTCGTCGAGCTCGGCGACCGTCGTGCCGTCGTGGCGCAGGACGCGCAGCGCGGAGTGCATGGCGTCGCCGTGCTCGGTGTGCTCGATCGCGATCAGCGTGCCGTCGTGGGAGAGGTCGCCGACGCCCGCCGACTCGCGGTGGCGGTAGATCTCCACCGGGGCCTTGCCCTCGTACGCGAGGTGGATCGTCGTGCCGTCCTCGTCGGTCGAGCGGCCGATCACCGCCGTCCGCCCGTCCCGGCCGAGGGCGAGGCCTGCCGGGTAGGAGGGGTCGAGGCCCGGCACCGCGAGCTCGTCCTCACCGCCCACGAAGGGCTGGCGGCGCCACACGCCGAACTCGTCGCCGTCCTTGTCGTCGAACCACCAGATCGACGCGCCGTCCGGGGAGAGCACGCCGTCCGTCGTGCCGTTGGGCCGGTTCGTGACCTGCCGCTGCTCGCCGGTCGCGCGGTCCCAGGCGTACAGCTCGTACGTCCCCGTCGCGTTCGACACGAACAGGGAGCGGTCCGGCGCGTCCTCGGCCCAGTCGGGCAGCGAGACCCGCGGCGCGCGGAACCGCTTCTCCCAGTCCGGCATGCCCTCGCCCTGTCCCCGCACGCCGTCCCGTACGCCCCGCGTGCCCTGCTGATCCGGTGAGGCGGACCCGTTGCTCTCAGTCATGGCCCCATAGTGCCTCGCCGCGCCGACAACGCGCAGATCCGATCCCCAGCCTGTGGACAACCTCGCTCATCCACAGCCCCGCGGGCGGGTCACCGGCACGCGCCCCGTACCGTGGAGGGCGTGTACCGGTTTCTGCTGACCCCCCGATGGTGGGGAATCAACGTCTTCGTCGTGCTCGCCATCCCCTTCTGCATCTTCATGGGGTCGTGGCAGCTGGGCCGGTTCGAGGACCGGGTGCAGGACCACAACAGCGCCACCACCCAGGCGGAGTCGGCCCGGCACGAGTCGGCCCGCCCGCTGGCCGAGCTGCTGCCCGTCGACAAGGCGACGGTCGGCAAGCAGACCACCGTGAGCGGCCGCTACGGCGAGCAGCTGCTCGTGCCGGAGCGGAAGCTGGACGACCGGCAGGGCTACTACGTCCTCACGCTGCTGCGCACCGACGCCGGCCGGGCGCTGCCCGTCGTGCGGGGCTGGCTGCCCGGCGACCCCGACCCGGCGAAGGTCCCGGCCCCGCCCGCCGGCGAGGTCACCGTCACCGGCGCGCTCCAGGCGTCCGAGACGCCCGGCGACAACGGCGTCAGCTCCCGCTCCGGATGGCCGGAGGGCCAGACCGGCGCGATCAGCGCGGCGTCGCTGGTGAACCTCGTGCCGTACGAGGTGTACGACGCGTGGGTCACGCTCAACACGGGCGACTCCGGGATGCGGGCCGTGCCGGTGAGCGCGCCGCAGAACACCGGCCTGGACCTGAAGGCGTTCCAGAACCTCGGCTACACCGCCGAGTGGTTCGCCTTCGTCGGCTTCGTCGTCTTCATGTGGTTCCGGCTGCTGCGCCGGGAGGCGGAGCTCGCCCGGGACGCGGAGCTGGGCCTGGTCCCGGAGGGGGACGAGAGCGAGGACGTCACCGAAGCCGAGGCCGGGCAGGAACCCCGCCCCAGCCCGACCGGCGTCTGAGCACGCAGGCGCCCGGCGCCGCCCGAGCGCCTGCCGCCGGCCGGCCTCCCGGTCACGTGGCGGCCAGCACTCCCGTCCAGTACACGGTTCCCGCGCACGCGTTGGACACGGTGACCGCGGCCGGCCCCGAGCCCCCTTCCGGGGTGTACGAGACCGTCACGCTCCCGTCGGCCGGGCCCTCCTCGGTGACCAGCTGCGTCGTGGTGCCGGTGTCACCGCCCGTGGACGTCCCGGCGGTGGCGGTCGGCTCCTCGGTGGGCGACGGGTCGGACGTGGGATCGCCCGTGCCGCCTCCCGTGGTACCGCCGGTGGTCGGACAGGTCTGCGAGGGCACCCAGGCGAACTGCACCTCGTAGGAGGCGCCGGACGCCAGCGTCAGCGAGGCCGACTCCAGCGACGGGTCGGGCAGCGCGGCCGCGGCGTCGCCGGCGGCGTGCCGTGCCGTGCCGATCTTTGCCGGGTCCGCCGCACCCTGCGGGGTGGCGGCCACGCTGCCGGGGCCGGCGACGGTGCAGCTGTCCGAGGAGACGTTGGTGACGCGGAAGGAGCCGTAGACGGCGCCCGCCGAGTCGGGGGCGGCGCTGCTCGCGACGGCCGGGCCGAGCTGCTGCGACATGCACAGCGGGAGGTCGGCGGGGCTGCTGGCGGAGGGTCCGACGCCGGTGGCCGAACCGGTGGCGGAGCCGGTCGCCGCGTCCGTCGGCTTCTCCTTCGGGCCGGACTTCTCCTTGTCCTCGGGCTGCCCGGAGGAGCCGGTGATGGCGCTCTCGCCGCCGGCCGGGTCCTTGCCCTGGCTGGTGCCGCCCTGCGCCTGCGAGGCGTTGCCCGCCACGGACGGGTCGGCGCCGGGGCCGGTGGAGTTGGACACGTGGACGAGGGCGGGGACCGCCGTGCCGATGAACAGGGCGGCGGCCGCCATGCCGACGGCGGCCTGGCGTTTGCGGGCCCGCCGGGCCGGTACCGCCCGGCGGAGGTGGTCCAGGGTGCCGTCGCTCGGCTCCATCTCCCGCACGGCGCTGTGCAGCATCCTGCGCAGCGCCAGCTCGTCCGGGGCGAGCCCGGCGGGCCCCTGAGTGTCGGGGCCCTGGTCGGCGGGGCCGTGGTTCACAGTTCCGTTCCCAGCGTGCGTGTGCTTCGGCTCTTGCCCGGTCGGCTCGGCCGGCTCCTGACCCTCGTGGGGGTCACGCCGTGCCTCGTTGCCGTCGCTCATGCCGGCGCCTCCATGGCCACCCTGAGCGCCGCGATGCCACGCGATCCGTACGCCTTCACCGAGCCCAGCGATATGCCGAGCGTCTCGGCGACCTGAGACTCCGTCATGTCGGCGAAGTAGCGCAGGACCAGGACCTCACGCTGGCGGCGCTGCAGTCCCTTCATCGCCTTGATCAGGGAGTCGCGCTCCAGCTGGTCGTAGGCGCCCTCCTCCGCGCTCGCCATGTCCGGCATGGGCTTCGAGAGGAGCTTGAGGCCGAGGATGCGGCGGCGCAGTGCCGAGCGCGAGAGGTTGACGACGGTCTGCCGCAGGTAGGCCAGCGTCTTCTCCGGGTCGCGCACGCGTTTGCGCGCCGAGTGGACGCGGATGAAGGCCTCCTGGACGACGTCCTCGCAGGAGGCGGTGTCGTCGAGGAGGAGGGCGGCGAGACCGAGCAGCGACCGGTAGTGGGCGCGGTAGGTCTCGGTGAGGTGGTCGACGGTGGTGCCCGCCGCCACGACGTCATCGGCGCCGTCACGCTGATTCGATATGCGGGCCGGCCGCGCTGCGGGCATCGGCGCGATCACCGGCATGCCACCGGCCGCGCCGGCCACACGGGGACGGACGGGCCGGACGGGAGCCCGCACTGCGGGGCCACGCGGTGTCGCGGTGAATTCGAGTACCTCTGCCACGCCAGTTGGACACGTCCGACCCCCTGAGGGTTGTACGTGCCGGGCGTCACGTTCCCGCGTCTGCCGGGCGGCCACCCGGCAGACGGTGCGTCATAGGCCCTCATCGTCCCGCTCTTCCCCTATGTCCCATGTGAACGGGCGTCCCCACGCCCGCCCTCGGCGTCCCCGCGCCGATCCACGCGCCCCGCACCCTGAAGGGGTGACCGCAAAGACGCTCCCCGCCCTCCGCACGGTTGCGGAGGGCGGGGAGGAAATCCTCTGATGCCACAGGTGCCGGTTACAAGTAGTCCGGACCTACTTCCGGATCACATCTTGTTCATGGATCCTACAAACGAACCCCATGGCGGCCAGGGCCTTTTGCTCCGCCGGCCCGTTCAGCCGAACTCGGCCGCCACCAGCTCCGCGATCTGCGCGGTGTTCAGCGCGGCGCCCTTGCGCAGGTTGTCCCCGCACACGAAGAGTTCGAGGGCCGTCGGGTCGTCCAGGGCCCGCCGTACCCGGCCGACCCAGGTCGGGTCGGTGCCGACCACGTCGGCGGGGGTGGGGAACTCACCGGCGGCCGGGTTGTCGAAGAGGACGACGCCGGGCGCGGTGGCCAGGATCTCCCGCGCCTTGTCGACGGTGACCTCGCCCTCGAAGCGGGCGTGGACGGTCAGGGAGTGCGTGGTGACCACGGGGACCCGTACGCACGTCACCGCCACCGGCAGCTGCGGCAGTCCGAGGACCTTGCGGGACTCGTCCCGCACCTTCATCTCCTCCGACGACCAGCCGTCCTCGCGCAGCGAACCGGCCCACGGTACGACGTTCAGCGCGACCGGCTCCGGGAACGGCCCGGTGTCGTCGCCGACGGCCCGCCGCACGTCGCCGGGGTGGGTCCCCAGCTCCGTCCCGGCCACCAGCGACAGCTGCCGTCGCAGCGTGTCCACCCCGTCCCGCCCGGCCCCGCTCACCGCCTGGTACGAGGAGACGACCAGCTCGCGCAGCCCGAACTCGGCGTGCAGCGCGCCCAGCGCCACGATCATGGACAGCGTCGTGCAGTTGGGGCTGGCGACGATGCCGCGCGGCCGCATCCGCAGGGCGTGCGGGTTGACCTCGGGCACGACGAGGGGCACGTCCGGGTCCATCCGGAACGCGCCCGAGTTGTCGACCACCACCACGCCCTTGGCGGCGGCGACCGGCGCCCACTGGGCGGCCACCTCGTCGGGTACGTCGAACATGGCGACGTCGACCCCGTCGAAGGCCTCCTCGGTGAGCGCCACGACCTCGACCTCCTCACCGCGCACGGCCAGCTTGCGGCCGGCCGAGCGGGGCGAGGCGATCAGACGGATGTCACCCCAGATGTCCGCGTGCTGGGACAGGATCTGGAGCATCACCGAACCGACGGCGCCGGTCGCTCCGACGACGGCCAGGGTCGGCCGTCCGGTGCGCCCGGCGCCTTGGATGTCGGACATCAGCGCCCGGTGCCCCCGTAGACGACGGCCTCGTCGCTGTCGGAGTCCAGCCCGAAGGCGGTGTGCACGGCGCGCACGGCCTCGTTCACGTCGTCCTTGCGGGTGACGACCGAGATGCGGATCTCGGAGGTCGAGATGAGCTCGATGTTCACGCCCGCGTCGGACAGTGCGGTGAAGAAGTCGGCGGTGACGCCCGGGTTGCTCTTCATCCCGGCGCCGACCAGCGAGATCTTGCCGATCTGGTCGTCGTAGCGCAGCGAGTCGAAGCCGATGCCGGCCCGGCTCTTCTCCAGCGCGTCGATGGCCTTGCGGCCCTCGGACTTCGGCAGGGTGAAGGAGATGTCCGTCAGGCCCGTGGAGGCGGCGGACACGTTCTGCACGACCATGTCGATGTTGACCTGGGCGTCGGCGATCGCCCGGAAGATCGCGGCCGCCTCGCCCGGCTTGTCCGGCACACCGACGACCGTGATCTTGGCCTCCGACGTGTCGTGCGCGACTCCGGAGATGAGGGCCTGCTCCACCTGCTTTTCCCCTTGCTTGATCGGCTCGCTGCTGACCCACGTGCCCTGCAGTCCGCTGAAGCTGGACCGCACGTGGATCGGGATGTTGTACCGGCGGGCGTACTCCACGCAGCGGTGGAGGAGCACCTTGGAACCGGAGGCGGCGAGCTCCAGCATGTCCTCGAAGGAGATCCAGTCGATCTTCTTCGCCTTCTTCACCACGCGCGGGTCGGCGGTGAACACGCCGTCGACGTCGGTGTAGATCTCACAGACGTCCGCGTCGAGCGCGGCGGCGAGAGCGACGGCCGTGGTGTCGGAACCGCCGCGGCCCAGCGTGGTGATGTCCTTGCTGTCCTGGCTGACACCCTGGAAGCCGGCCACGATGGCGACGTTGCCCTCGTCCACCGAGGTGCGGATGCGACCCGGCGTCACGTCGATGATCCGGGCCTTGTTGTGGACCGAGTCGGTGATGACTCCGGCCTGGCTGCCGGTGAACGACTGGGCCTCGTGACCCAGGTTTTTGATCGCCATGGCCAGCAGCGCCATGGAGATGCGCTCTCCGGCGGTCAGCAGCATGTCGAGTTCCCGCCCGGCAGGGATCGGGGACACCTGCTCGGCGAGATCGATCAGCTCGTCCGTCGTGTCGCCCATCGCGGAAACGACGGCGACCACCTGGTTGCCGTTCTTCTTCGCTTCCACGATCCGCTTGGCGACGCGCTTGATGCCCTCGGCATCGGCTACGGAGGAGCCTCCGTACTTCTGCACGACAAGGCCCACGTGCGCTCCTCGCTCAATCCGTCTCTTTCCGCACGTACGTACATGTACTGCGGTCGGTTCATTCTATCGAGCGTCCGAAATTCCCCCCTGCGGTATCGCATGGTGAGACCTCCGTCCGTCCAGGCAGGCTCATGCCCAGGAGGAGGCGGGTCACTCGGAAAAGTGCGGTGAGTCACACGTTCACAAGCGGGGGCTACGTGACCGGGCGCAGGCCCAGCGGGCCCGCGATCTCCTGCACCATCACGCGGCCGGCCTCCCGTTCCAAAGCGTCGTCACCGAGGTCCTGGTCGGTGTCCAGGCCGTCCAGCTCCTCGAGCGGCTGGTTCAGCCGGACGTGGGCGACGACCGACTGGAGGGCGCGCAGGGTCGCCGACGCCGTGGAACCCCAGTTGGAGAAGTAGGAGAACTGCCACCACCACAGCGCCTCCGTGGTGCGGCCCGACTTGTAGTGGGCCATGCCGTGGCGGAGGTCGGTGATGACGTCGGTGAGGTCGTCCGAGATACGGGCCGGGACCGGGGCCCTGCGCGGCTCGTAGGGGTCGAAGACCTCGGAGTAGACGTCGATCGGCTCCAGGAGGCGGGCCAGGTTCTCGCGGAGGTCGTCCACGTCCAGCTCCGGGCCCGGGTCGGGCTCGTACCGCTCGTCGGGGACGATGTCCTCGTGGGCGCCCAGGCGTCCGCCGGCCAGCATGAGCTGGGAGACCTCGAGGAGGAGGAAGGGGACGGCCGAGTCCGGTTCGTCGCCCTTGGCCACCTCCGTGACCGCGACCAGGAAGCTCTCGATCTGGTCGGCGATCTGGACCGCGAAGTCGTCGGGGTTCTGGTTGGTCGCGTGCAGCGTGGCGTCAGACATCTAGGAGTCGTCTCCCCTCGAAGGCGCGGCCGAGGGTCACCTCGTCCGCGTATTCCAGGTCGCCGCCCACCGGGAGGCCGCTGGCCAGGCGGGTGACCTTGAGGCCCATGGGCTTGATCATGCGGGCGAGATACGTGGCCGTGGCCTCGCCCTCCAGATTCGGGTCCGTGGCCAGGATCAGTTCCGTGACCGTGCCGTCCGCCAGGCGGGCGAGCAGTTCACGGATGCGCAGGTCGTCGGGCCCCACCCCGTCGATCGGGCTGATCGCGCCGCCGAGCACGTGGTACCGGCCGCGGAACTCGCGGGTGCGCTCGATGGCGACGACGTCCTTCGGTTCCTCCACCACGCAGATGACGGAAGGATCGCGGCGCGGGTCGCGGCAGATGTTGCACCGCTCCTCCTGCGCGACGTTGCCGCAGGTCGCGCAGAAGCGGACCTTGGCCTTCACTTCCATGAGGGCCTGGGCGAGGCGCCGTACGTCGGTCGGTTCCGCCTGGAGGATGTGGAAGGCGATCCGCTGCGCGCTCTTGGGACCGACGCCGGGCAGCCGCCCCAGTTCGTCGATGAGGTCCTGGACCACGCCTTCGTACAACGGACTGCCGTCCTTCCTGAGGTTCCTTCACTACGTACGGTAGAGGGCCCCGGCCCGTCTTAGAAAGGCAGGCCGGGGATGCCGCTGCCGCCCAGACCCTGGGCGAGCGGGCCCAGCTTCTGCTCCTGGAGGCTCTTCGCGTTCTCGTTGGCCGCCTGCACGGCGGCCACGATCAGGTCGGCGAGGGTCTCGGTGTCCTCCGGGTCCACCGCCTTCGGGTCGATCCTGAGGCCGCGCAGTTCGCCGGAGCCCGTGACGGTGGCCCTCACCAGGCCACCGCCCGCCTGTCCGTCGACCTCCGTCTGCGCCAGTTCCTCCTGCGCCCTCGCGAGGTCCTGCTGCATCTTCTGCGCCTGCTGGAGCAGCTGCTGCATGTTGGGCTGGCCACCACCGGGGATCACGTTCAGCTCCTGTCACCGCTGTCGCCGCGCTGTCGCGGCGGGTTTTTCCCGTTCGGCACGAGCCTACGTGGTCCGAGCGGCCCTCGCCCCAGCACTCTTTCGAGTGATTCGAGCGGGCGCCCTATACCTGATCAAGGACCTCTTCCGGGCGGACAAGAGGCCAAAGCCGGGTCTTCGCCACCCATTGGGCGGTAGGAAGGGTCCGGCGCGTCAGCCTCGCGTGTCACACGAGCGCCGCGAGGTCTTCACGGACGGTGAGCAGTAGGGAGTGCCGGGTGGGTCAGCCGGAGATGCAGCCCGAGGGGCCGCCACAGGACGGACCGCGCGGCGAGGGGGCGGCCGGGCCGTGTCCGGGCGACCTGACCGGACGGGCGCTTCCGCTCGGCGACTGGGCGCTGCCCGCCGAGCGGCTGGACGAGCTGTACCGGTGGGTGGAGCGGGGCGCGCTGGAGACGGCGGCCTGGTATCTCGCGGACCGGGTGTGGAAGCGGCGGGGGGCACGGCTGCTGCGGGGCGGGGCCGCGGTGGGGGCGCTGGCCGGGGCGGTGCTGCCGTTGCTGGACATGACGGGGGTAGCGGGCGGGGCCGGGCCCTGGGGGTATCTCGCGCTGCTGCTCGGGGTGGCGTGCGTGGCCGGGGACCGGTACTTCGGGGTGACCGCCGGGTGGATGCGGGACATGGCGACGGCGCAGGCGGTGCAGCGGCGGCTGCAGGCGCTGCAGTTCGACTGGGCGTCGGAGAGTGTCCGGGAGGTGCTGGGGCCCGCCGACGGGACGGCGAGTGAGGCGGCCGAGCGGTGTCTGGGGGTGCTGCGGAGGTTCTCCGAGGACGTGACGGAGCTGGTGCGGGCGGAGACGGCGGACTGGATGGTGGATTTCCGGGCCGGGTCGGCGCCGTTGGGGCTTCAGTCGCTGGGGGGCGGCGGGGGGCGGTCGGACGTGGGGGCGGGGGTCCCGGGGAGGTTTTCCGTGGCGTCGAACGGGGCTCGGCCGAACATGCCTCGGCAGCGGCCGCCGGAGCCGAGGTGAGCCGGCGGGGGTGAGGGTGGTTGCGTGGCCGGCGTCGGGCTGTGCCCGGCGGTGAGGCGGGGCCGGGGGGTGCGTCGCGTGGCCCGGCGCTGGCGGGGTGCCCGGCGCTGAGGCGGGGGCGGGGGTGCATCTCGTGGCCCCGCGCTGGCGGGCTGCCCGGCGCTGAGGCGGGGGGCGGGGGTGCGTCGCGTGGCCCCGCGCCAGCGGAGTGCCCGGCACTGAGGCGGGGCCGGGGGTGGGTCGCGTGGCCCGGCGCTGGCGGGTGCCGCTGCGCCCACCCGTGGCGCCCCAGCGGCACGATTGCCCGCAGCTACGGCAGCGACGAGGGCGGGGCCCGCGGCTGCGGCGGCTTACTGGCGGGTGTAGTTCAGGGTTTCTCCTGTGGTCGTGTTCGTGCGGGTGAGGGTGCCGTTGGGCAGGAGCGTGACCTCGGTGGGTTCTCCCGGGGTGCAGGAGGAGGCCGGGCCCGTCGTCACCGTGGAGGGGCCCAGGCGCAGGGGGCCGTCCGTGCCCGGGTCGGTGGTCAGGTCGGCCTCGAAGACGCAGTGGTAGGTGCTGTTGCCGGCGGGGCCGTCGGCGACGAGGGACATGACCGTGTCGCCGACCTCGCCCTGCTGGATGGTCAGCCGACGGCTGTGCACGCCGGAGGCGTTGTCGATGGTCGTGGCCCACGTGCCCAGGTACGCGGCGGGGATCGTGCCGTCCGGGGAGGCCGGGGTCTCCGGCGCGCTCGACGTGCCGTTCGTCGGGGCCGGTCCCGACGTGTCGGTGCCCGGGGTCTCGGGGGCGGCCGACGTGGTCGTCGGGTCGCCGCCCGCCCCGTCGTCCTCCTTGCCCCCGCTCATCAGCGCGTAGACCGAGCCGCCGGCGCCGAGCGCGACGACCAGGGCGACGACGACCAGCAGCGCGGTGGAACGGCCTCTTCGGGACGGTTCCTGGACCGGCCCGTAGGGCGGGGGCCCGTACGGCGGGGTGCCACCCGGCGGCGGCCCGTAGGGCGGCGTCGAGCCGAGGCCGCCGTACGGGTGGTACTGCGGTGGCGGCGCCCCCTGCGCTCCCGGCGGCTGGATCCAGGCCGGTGCCGGGGCGTAGCCGTGCGCGGGCGGGTGAGAGGGGTGCTGTTGCGGGTGGCCGTGTGCGGGGGCGGGGCTCGTGGGCGGGGGCGCAGGGGCGCCCGGGCCGCCCGCGACCAGCGTGGGGAGGTGGTTCGCCGGCGCACCGCTGCCCGGCTGCCGCGGTGGCGGGGGCCCCGGATTCCCGGCGGCCCCCGGAGCCGCGTCGCCGGGGTTCCGGTCCGGAGCCGCGTCGCCGGGGTCCGGTGAGGGCGTCTGCCCCGGGCGGCCGGAGTCGGGCTCGGCGGCAGCGGATCCCGCCGCTGCGGAGCCTGCGGCGGCGGAGGCCGCGGCGGCAGGCTCCCCGGCCGCCGGCAGCCCCGGTGCCGGGGGGAACGGCGGCGGCGACCCCAACGCCGGTGGGACCGGGGCCGGCGGAACCGATGCGGAGGGCACCGATCCCCCCGCGTCCTCCGGGTTCTCCGTGTCCAGCAGCCGTACCGCGTGCCGGCCGAGCTGGGCCACCAGTGCGCTGGGGAGCCAGGGGTCTCTGGAGCGGCCCTCCGTGACGGTGTCCTGCGCGCCCGTGCGCTCCAGCACCGCGGCGAGGGAGGGACGCGCCGCCGGGTCCTTCTTCAGGCAGTCGCGGACCAGGTCGGCAATGCCCTCGGGCACGGCCTCCAGGTCGGGTTCCTCCTGCGCGATGCGGAACATCAGCGCGTGCACCCCGCTGTTGGCGGTGCCGAAGGGCAGGTCGCCGGTGGCGGCGTAGGCGAGGACCGAGCCGAGGCAGAAGACGTCGCAGGCGGGCGTGATCCGGTCGCCGCGCACCTGCTCGGGCGCCATGAAGCCGGGCGATCCGACGAGCGCGCCGGTGCGGGTGAGTCCGCCGTCGGTCACCGTCTCAAGGGCCCGCGCGATGCCGAAGTCGATGACGCGGGGGCCGTCGATGGTGACGAGCACGTTGGACGGCTTGAGGTCGCGGTGCACGATCCCGGCGGCGTGGATGTCCTGGAGGGCGTGCGCGAGCCCGGCCGCCAGGGTCCGTACCGAGCGTTCCGGGAGGGCACCGTGGTCGTGCCCGACGACCTGCTGGAGGCTGGGCCCGGCGACGTACCCGGTGGCGACCCACGGCACGGCGGCCTCGGTGTCGGCGTCCAGCACGGGCGCCGTCCAGTACCCGCCGACCCGGCGCGCGGACTCGACCTCCTGGCGGAACCGCTGGCGGAACTCCTCCAGCGCGGCCAGTTCCTCGCGCACCAGCTTGACGGCGACGGTGCGTCCCCGGTCCGACCGGGCGAGGTAGACCGTCCCCATGCCGCCGGCGCCGAGCCGCCCCAGCAGCCGGTAGGACCCGATGCGCTGCGGGTCCCCGCCCCCGAGCTTGTGCATGTTGCGCCGCCTTCCCCCCGCACGTGAGCAACATCCCGAGGATAGTGCGGGGTGGGCCCGGGGAGAGGCGGCCTTGTCTACGTTTCCGTAACAGGCGGGCCCTCGATCGCGTCCAGTGCCTTCGACAGGCGTTCGAGGACCTCGACCGCCGTCGCCAGTTCCGCCTCTCCCCCGTACGCCTCGGCCAGCCGGTCCGCGAGGGCCGCGTGTCCCGGGTCCATCCGGGAGACGGCCGCGCGGCCCGCGTCGGTCGGCGCGAGGAGTTTGGCGCGGCGGTGGGCCGGGTTGGGCCGGTACTCGGCGAGGCCGCGCTCCACCAGCAGGTCGGCGACGCGCTGCACGCTCTGCCGCGTGATGCCCATGACGCGCGCGACACCGGAGACGGGCAGCGGCTCGCGCAGCACCGCGCCGAGCACCTGCCACCGGGCGGCGGTGAGTCCGGCGGGGCGGGACAGTTCCTCGGCGGCGGCGAGGAACTGTCCGTTGAGCCGGAAGACGCCGAGGGCGCTGCGGCTGAGCAGGTCCTGCCGCCGGCGGCTCACGCGGCGCCCGCCCTCTCCAGCACGGCGTACGCGGTCGGGTCGGAGTCGTGGAACAGCCGGTACCAGGCGTCGAGCACCTCGCCCTCGTACACGCCGAGCAGGCCGAGGATCTCGCGGGCGAAGGCGACCGGCTCGGTGGGACCGGCGGTGATCAGGCCGCCGTCGGTGACCGCGTCGGCCTCGACGTACCGCGCGCCGCCCGCGTAGCCGGTGGCCGCCAGATAGAAGGAGACGGCGCTGGTGTGGGCGCGGTCGTCGAGCAGGCCCTCGCGGGCGAGTCCGGCGGTGGCGCCGCAGATGGCGGCGACGGGCACGCCGGCGTCCAGGAAGGCGCGGGCGGCGCGGGCGAACGGGGCGAGGTCGTCCGTCGTGTCCCACAGGTCGGCGCCCGGGAGGATCAGCAGGGAGCTGTCCTCGGGGCGCAGGTGGGCCAGGGCGAGACCGGGCTGGACACGCAGGCCGCCGATGCTCGTGACGGGGGCGGTGGTCGGGCCGACGGTGCGGACCTCGTACCCGCCGCGGGCCAGGTACGCCGTGGCGTGGCCGGTCTCCCAGTCGGCGAGGGTGTCGTACACGGCGAGGTGGACGGGCTTGCCGGTGCCGTTCATGACTCCTCCTCGGAGCAGAGGCTTATGACAGAAGGCTGTCATTTCGACAGTATACTGTCAATTGATTCCCGGGCCCCGCCGTGTCGACAACCTGTCGTGGAAAGCCCCCGACCACATACAGGACGCCGATTCCGTTTCCGCATCGCGGACATCTACCCTCGGCCGCATGACCCCTCAGCCCAATCCCCAGGCCGGCGCCGCCGTGAAGGCCGCGGACCGTGCGCACGTCTTCCACTCCTGGTCAGCACAGGAGCTCATCGACCCGCTCGCCGTCGCGGGCGCCGAAGGGTCGTACTTCTGGGACTACGACGGGAAGCGCTACCTCGACCTCGCCAGCGGACTCGTCTACACCAACATCGGCTACCAGCACCCCAAGGTCGTCGCCGCGATCCAGGAGCAGGCCGCGAAGATGACGACGTTCGCGCCCGCGTTCGCCGTCGAGGCGCGCTCGGAGGCGGCACGGCTGATCGCCGAGCGCACGCCCGGCGACCTGGACAAGATCTTCTTCACCAACGGCGGCGCCGACGCCGTCGAGCACGCCGTGCGCATGGCGCGGCTGCACACCGGGCGGCCGAAGGTGCTGTCGGCGTACCGCTCGTACCACGGCGGCACCCAGCAGGCGATCAACATCACCGGCGACCCGCGCCGCTGGGCCTCGGACAGCGGCACGGCCGGGGTCGTGCACTTCTGGGCGCCCTTCCTGTACCGCTCGCGCTTCTACGCCGAGACCGAGGAGCAGGAGTGCGCGCGGGCGCTGGAGCACCTGGAGTCGACGATCGTCTTCGAGGGGCCGGGGACCGTCGCCGCGATCATCCTGGAGACGATCCCGGGCACGGCGGGGATCATGATGCCGCCGGCCGGTTACCTGGCCGGGGTCCGCGAGATCTGCGACAAGTACGGGATCGTCTTCGTCCTGGACGAGGTCATGGCCGGCTTCGGGCGCACCGGCTCGTGGTTCGCCGCGGACCTGTACGACGTCGTGCCGGACCTGCTGACCTTCGCCAAGGGCGTGAACTCGGGCTATGTCCCGCTGGGCGGTGTCGCGATCTCCGCGAATATCGCCGCGACGTTCGCCGAGCGGCCCTACCCGGGCGGGCTGACGTACTCCGGGCACCCGCTGGCCTGCGCCGCCGCCGTCGCCACGCTCGACGTGATGGCCGAGGAGGGCATCGTCGAGCACGCGGCCCGGCTCGGTGCCGAGGTCGTCGAGCCCGCGCTGCGGGAGCTGGCCGAGCGCCACCCGAGCGTCGGCGACGTGCGCGGCACCGGCATGTTCTGGGCGCTGGAGCTGGTGAAGAACCGGGAGACCCGGGAGCCGCTGGTGCCGTACAACGCGACCGGGCAGGACAACACCCCGATGGCCGCGTTCGCCGCCTCCGCCAAGGCCCACGGCGTGTGGCCGTTCGTGAACATGAACCGGACCCACGTGGTGCCGCCGTGCAACGTCAGCGAGGCGGAGCTCAAGGAGGGCCTGGCGGCGCTGGACACGGCACTGTCCGTGGCGGACGAGTACACGGAGTAGACCCCGTCGGCCGACCGGCCCCCGGGGCGCCCCGGGCGCGTAAGGTGACGTGCTCGTACACGCCGACCAGGTGTACGAGCACGCCGCCCGCACCCGACGAGGAGAACGCCCGACCATGCCCGGCCCCAGCGGCGCCGTGACGCGCAGCACCCTGCGGCGCCAGATCGCCGACGCGCTCCGCGACGAGGTGCTGGCCGGACGGCTCCGGCCCGGGCAGGAGTTCACCGTCAAGGAGATCGCCGAGCAGTACGGGGTGTCCGCGACGCCCGTGCGCGAGGCCCTGGTCGACCTGTCCGCGCAGGGGCTCCTCGACACCGACCACCACCGCGGATTCCGCGTGCACGAGTACTCCGTCGCCGATTTCCGCGGCATGGTCGAGGCCCGCAGCCTCGTCACCGACGGGATGTTCGTCGCCCTCGCCGACGACCCCCGGGGGCAACGGTTCCCCGACGGCCAGCGGCTCGTCGCCGCCCTCTCGGGGGTGCGCCGGCGCGGCGAGGAGGCCCAGCGCGCCGCCGTGGCCGGTGACCTCACCGTCCTCATCGGCTACGACCTGCGGTACTGGCGGGAGCTGGCCGCCCTGTTCGGCAACCCCTATCTCTCCGACTTCCTGCACCGGCTGCGCGTGCAGAGCTGGGTGTGCACGGTGCAGCATCTGCGCCGGCTCAGCGACCTGCGCGGCGCCCTGTGGTCCGGGCACACCGAACTGGTCGACGCCCTCGCCCGGCGCGACGCCCCGGCCGCCCGGGCGCTCGTCGACGCGTACAACGCCCACTCCCTCGCCCTCGTCGAGCGGCTCACCGGGGGATGAGCGGCGGACGGGCGACGGACGAGAACGGGCCGATGACCAACGCCCGACGTGTCGTGGCCCGGTCCCAGATGGGTATGGGACCTGCACGCACCACGCACCGACTACGCTTTCTTGACCACCGTGCTGTGTGAGGAGCCCTCTTTTGGCCTGTGACCTGTGGCTGGTCCCGCTCGTCGACATCCTGTGCCACACGCCGGACAACCCGTTCGCCGAGGAACTCGCGCAATACGACAAGGTGCTCGCCGAGGCCGGGCTGCCGCCGGTGCCGGTGTACCAGTACATGCCGGGCCTGTCCGGCGAGGTGGCCCCGGTCGCCGGTTTCGACTACGACGCGCTGCACTTCCTGCGCCGGGCGTACCTGCTCCAGGTGTGCGGGCTGCCGGTGACGCCGGTGGACGAACTCGGCGGGGACTACGAGCAGTTGCTGGAGATGTTCGAGGCGACGGCCCAGCAGTCGCATCTGGTCTGGCACTACGACCACGCGGGCGCCTACGTCCCGGTCGACTTCCCGCATCCGCTGTCCAGCGACGAACTCCTGGCGAACGGCGGGCCCTTGGGCTCCTCGCACACGCTGCTGCGGGAGCTGGAGGCCGTCGCCCCGGCCCTCGGCATCGACCCGGCCAATCCGCCGGCGCCGCCGCAGCCGCCGCTCGCCCCGACGGAGCTGGAGGAACTGGCCGTGGCGGCGCCGTACGATCCCAGCCCCTTCGCGCGGGAGCGCCATGTGTGGCTGGGGCTGCACGCGGCGGCCACGCGGAGCCTGGCCCAGGGGTCGATGATCGTCTTCAGCTGACCGGTGCCCGCCCGGTCAGCCGAGCTGGGAGAGCCCCTTCCGCAGGTCCTCCACGTTCACGACCGGGGACACCTCGGTCTCGGCGTTCAGCTCCGATGGCCTCGTTCGACTTCTCCGTGTCCGGCGTCGGCGGTGACGGGGGCCGGGGTCAGCGGATCAGGCGGATCTCCGGCGGCCAGAGCACCCCTTCGGCCAGCAGCAGCGCCGGCCCCAGATGCACGGGGCACACCGTCAGCGGCGTCCGGCGGTACCGGGCGACCTCGAAGCGGGCCGGGTCGCCGCAGTCCCCGGGGGCACCCTCGGCTCCGTACGGGCCCTGGCAGGAAGCGGCACGGTCGCGGTCGGTCATGTCTCCGATCCCACACCGTGCCGTGGGCTGCCGCCCGGCCGGGAGGGCCGAACGGCAGCCGAGAGAACCCGGCGGGCCTACAGGAACGAGTTGATCTCGATCGTCTCGTCCCGGCCCGGGCCCACGCCGATCGCGGAGATCGGCGCGCCGGACATCTCCTCGAGCGCCTTGACGTACGCCTGGGCGTTCTTCGGCAGCTCGGCGAAGGTCTTCGCCTTGCTGATGTCCTCGCTCCAGCCCGGCAGCATCTCGTAGACCGGCTTCGCGTGGTGGAAGTCGGACTGCGAGTACGGCAGCTCCTCGACGCGCTTGCCGTCGATCTCGTACGCCACGCAGACCGGGATCTGCTCCCAGCCGGTGAGGACGTCGAGCTTGGTGAGGAAGAAGTCGGTCAGGCCGTTCACGCGGGTGGCGTAGCGGGCGATGACCGCGTCGAACCAGCCGCAGCGGCGGTCACGGCCGGTGGTGACACCACGCTCCCCGCCGATGCGGCGCAGGGCCTCGCCGTCCTCGTCGAACAGCTCGGTCGGGAACGGGCCGGCGCCGACACGGGTCGTGTACGCCTTGAGGATGCCGATGACGCGGCTGATCTTCGTCGGGCCCACGCCGGCGCCGGTGCAAGCGCCGCCCGCGGTCGGGTTCGACGAGGTCACGAAGGGATAGGTGCCGTGGTCGATGTCGAGCAGCGTGCCCTGGCCGCCCTCGAAGAGGACCACCTTGTCCTGCTCCAGGGCCTGGTTGAGGACCAGGACCGTGTCGGCGACGTACGGGCGGAGCTTCTCCGCGTAGCCCAGCAGCTCCCCGACCACCTGGTCGACGGCGATCGCGCGCCGGTTGTAGAGCTTGGTGAGCATCTGGTTCTTGACGTCGAGCGCCGCCTCGACCTTCTGGGTGAGGATCGACTCGTCGTACAGGTCCTGGACGCGGATACCGACGCGGTTGATCTTGTCGGCGTAGGTCGGGCCGATGCCGCGCCCGGTGGTGCCGATCTTGCGCTTGCCGAGGAAGCGTTCCGTCACCTTGTCGACGGTCACGTTGTACGGCGTGATGATGTGCGCGTTACCGCTGATCAGGAGCTTGGACGTGTCGACGCCTCGCTCGTTCAGCCCGCTCAGCTCGGAGAACAGGACCGACGGGTCGACGACGACGCCGTTGCCGATGACCGGCGTGCAGCCGGGAGACAGGATTCCGGAAGGGAGCAGGTGAAGGGCGTACTTCTGGTCACCCACGACTACCGTGTGGCCGGCGTTATTGCCGCCCTGGTAGCGCACCACATAGTCGACGGAACCACCGAGCAGGTCCGTCGCCTTTCCCTTGCCTTCGTCACCCCACTGAGCACCGAGCAGCACAAGTGCGGGCACGCGCGTACACCCCTTCCGGGCGGGGCATGTCCATGGTCGAGGGCGTACGCGGAGGGGATCCACCGCGTGCACCGCGGCCGTCGTTGGCCGCCAACCGTCGGACCGGATGCCCCGGAATAGACGAAGCCCCTGGCGCAATAGCGCAAGGGGCTCTTGCACAAAGATGCTACCCGAGGAAGCGAGGCATGGCCGAGGTGGCGACTTCCGCGAGATCATCCGCGACGCCCGATCAGCTTCTGGTGGTCGTCGATCCGGTCGCCCGGCGGGCGGACGGCGAGTCCGTCCGGATCGCGAAGGACGTGCTCGGCGCGGGTGCGGCGCACACGAAGGTGTGCCTGCCGGAGGACCCCGAGGAGTTCGCGCGGGCCCTGCGGCGGCGGGGGTCGCGGCGCCCCGTCGTGATCGGCGACGACCGTGCGCTGCTGCGGGCCGTCGCGGTGCTGCACCGGCAGCGGGAGCTGGCCGAATGCGCGCTGTCGGTGGTGCCGGTGGGGCCGGTGCTCGGCCTCACCCGGTCGCTCGGGCTGCCGACGGGCGCGGTGGCGGCGGCGCGGGCGGTGCTGGACGGGGCGGTACGGCGGCTGGACCTGCTCGTCGACGACAGCGACGGGGTGGTGCTCGGCGAGGTGGGCATACCGCCGGCCACGGTGCGCGAGGACACGGACGCGGACGCCGAGGGCGGGGCGCATGCGGCGGGCCGGCCCTGGCTGCGGACCTGCCAGTCCCTGGTCCGGACGCTGGCCCCCGCGCGGCCGGCCCGGATCACCGCCGGCCCCGGCACGTCCGGTCCGGCCCGGCTGCGGGTGGAGGTCGACGGGGTGACGCTGGTGGACCTGGACCAGCCGGTCGACGCGGTGTCGGTCCTGCCGGGCGCCGGTGGGCTGGCCGAGGTGGAGGTGCGTCCGGTGTCGGTGGGCGCGGAGGCGTCGCCGCTGACGGCGACGGGGCGGACGGTGACGGTGTCGGGGGCGCACTACCGGTACCGGGCGGACGCGGTGGTGTCGGGGCCGGTACGGACGCGGACGTGGGTGGCCCGGAAGGGGGCGTGGGGGCTGACGCTGCCGGGGTGAGGGCCGGGTCCGCTCCTGCGAGCTGATCCGGACGGCACCCGGCTAGCTTCCGAAGAGTTTCCCCCGGTGGTCGCGCCAGCGGTCCATCATGGCCGCGATCTCGCCGTCGATGAACTCGAAGAACGCCAGCGTCTCGGCCATCCGGCGGCCCGCCGGGGTCCCGGCGCCGAGGCTGGTGACGCCCTCCCGCAGCGCGCCTTCCCATCGCTTGATCACGGCCTCGCGGCTGGTCAGCGCCTCGTACCACTGGTTGCTGTGCACCCGGTACCGCTCCCGCCGGGAGCCGGGTTCCCGCTCCCGCGACACCATGTGCTGCTGGGCGAGGTACCGGACGGCCCCGGAGACGGCGGCCGGGCTGACCCGGAGCTGTTCGCCGAGTTCGGCGGAGGTCAGGGAACCGGAGTCGGAGGCGAGCAGCGCGGCGAACACCCGGGCCGGCATGCGCTGCATCCCGGCCTCGACGAGCTGCGCGGCGAAACCCTCCACGAACCTCGACACCGCCTCGGGATCACGCCCGGGCCCCCTGGCATCCGCTTCTTCCGTCATCGTTCGATCATCTCTCACCACCCTGACGGTTTCTTAACTTCACAAATTTCTGAATGCAGCGTACGTTCCGAACCATGACGAAGGCAATCAGCGTCTCCGGACTCCACAAGTCGTTCGGCCGGACGCACGCGCTGGACGGCCTCGACCTGGACGTCGAGGCCGGCGAGGTCCACGGCTTCCTCGGCCCGAACGGATCCGGCAAGTCCACCACCATCCGCGTCCTGCTCGGCCTGCTGCGCGCCGACTCGGGCGCCGCCCAGGTGCTCGGCCGCGATCCGTGGGCCGACGCCGTGGAGGCGCACCGCCGGATCGCCTACGTGCCCGGAGACGTGACGCTGTGGCGCAACCTCTCCGGCGGCGAGGTCATCGACCTCTACGGACGGCTGCGCGGCGGCCTGGACACCCGGCGCCGGGCGGAACTGGTCGAGCGCTTCGAGCTGGACCCGACCAAGAAGGGCCGGACGTACTCCAAGGGCAACCGGCAGAAGGTCGCGCTGGTCGCCGCCTTCGCCTCGGACGTGGACCTGCTGATCCTCGACGAGCCGACCAGCGGTCTCGACCCGCTGATGGAGGAGGTCTTCCAGCGCTGCGTGGCCGAGGAACGGGAGCGCGGCCGGACGGTCCTGCTCTCCTCCCACATCCTCAGCGAGGTCGAGGAGCTGTGCGACCGGGTCAGCATCATCCGCAAGGGGCGGACCGTGGAGAGCGGCTCGCTCGCCGACCTGCGCCATCTGACCCGGACCAGCGTGACCGCCGAGCTCGCCGCCGCCCCGAACGGGCTGGCCCGTCTGCCGGGCGTGCACGACCTCGACGTCCGGGGCCGCCGGGTGCGGCTCCAGGTCGACACCGACAAGCTGGACGCGGTGCTCCGGTCCCTGAGCGAGTCCGGTGTGCGGTCCCTGACGTCGACGCCGCCGACGCTGGAGGAACTGTTCCTGCGGCACTACCAGGCCGGGGCCGCCGAGGAGGTGGCGTCGCGATGACCGCCACGGCCACCACGACGGCCTTCGCGGCCCGGACCGGCGGCTCCCGCCACCTGGCCGGCACCGGCACGCTGCTGCGCTTCGCCCTGCGCCGCGACCGGGTGCTGATCCCCGTCTGGGTCGCGGTGAACGCGCTCATGGTGCTGTCCATGCCGGGCACCCTCAACGGCTTGTACGGCACCGCGGCCGAACGCGCCGATCTGGTGCGGCAGATGCAGACCGGCTCCTCCCTGCGCGCGATGGTCGGCCCCGTCTTCGGCGACTCGCTCGGCGCGCTCACGGCCTGGCGCGTCGGCGTCTACGCCGCCGCCCTCGCGGCCGTCATGAGCCTCCTGGTCGTCATCCGCCACACCCGCGACGAGGAGGAGAGCGGCCGGCAGGAACTGGTCGCGTCCGGGATGGTCGGCCGCCGCGCCCCGCTGACCGCGGCCCTGCTGACGGCGGCGGTCGCGAACGGTGCCCTGGCGGTGCTGGTGGCCGCCGGGCTGGCCGGACAGGGGGTGGCCGGAGCGGTGGCCCTCGGGCTCGGCGTCGCGGGCGTCGGGATGGTCTTCGCCACGACGGCGGCCGTCGTCGCCCAGCTGACGGAGAGCGCGCGGCTGGCGCGCGGCCTGACGGCGGGGGTCCTCGGGGCCGCGTTCGTCCTGCGCGCGGCGGGCGACTCGGCGAACAACGACGGCTCGTCGGTGCTGACGTGGCTGTCGCCGCTGGGCTGGCAGACGAACCTGCGGGCCTTCGCCGCCGAGCGGTGGTGGGTGCTGGTGCTGCTCGCCGGCGCGGCCGTGGTGCAGGGCGTGGTGGCCTACGGGCTGGCCGGGCGCCGGGACCTCGGCATGAGCTTCCTGCCGACCCGGCCGGGCCCGGCGCACGGCCGGCTGGGCACGGCCGGCGCGCTGGCCTGGCGGTTGCAGCGGGGCAGTCTGCTCGGCTGGAGCGTCGGCTTCCTCCTGGCCGGGGCCGTCTACGGCGGGATGACGGAGGGCGCGGCCGATCTGGTCGGCGACAACGAGCAGGCCCGCGCGGTCATCGAGCGGATGGGCGGGCAGGCCGGGCTGACGGACGCGTTCGTGTCGGCGATGGTCGGGATGCTCGGGCTGATCGCCGCGCTGTACGTGGTGGCGTCGGTGCTGCGCCTCAGCGGTGAGGAGACGTCCGGGAGGGCGGAGCCGGTGCTCGCGGGGGCCGTGGGCCGGCTGCGGTGGGCCGCCGGGCACCTGGTGATCGCCTTCGGCGGCGCGGTTCTCATCATGCTGCTCGCGGGGCTGGGTTTCGCCGCGGGGTACGGCAAGGACGCCGGGGCGATCCTGGGCGCGTGTCTCGTGCAGGTGCCCGCGGTGTGGGTGATCGGCGGGGCGGCGGTGCTGCTGCACGGGGTGCTGCCGCGGGGGGCGGTCGCGGCGTGGGGGGTCGCCGGGGCGGTGCTGCTGCTCGGGTGGGTCGGGCCCGCGCTGGATGTGCCGCGGGGGGTGCTCGATGTGTCGCCGTTCGGGCATCTGCCGAAGGTGCCGGGTGGGGCGATGAGCTGGCCGCCGGTGCTGGTGCTGGTGCTGATCGCGGGTGTGCTGGTGGGGGTGGGGCTCGCGGGGCTGCGGCGCCGGGATGTCGTGGGGTGACCGTCCGTCGGGGCTGGGCGGGGTGCGTGCGCGGGCCGGCGCTCACCGGGTGCCGCCGCGCCCACCCGTGCCGCCCTGCGGCACGATTGCCCGCGCCTGGGGCGACCGGTGCGACTGGGCGACCCGGGCGACTCGACGGCAGGGGCGCCGGGGCGCCGGGACGGCCGGGGTGGCAGGCGCGCCAGGACGGCTGGGGCGACCGGGCGGCTGGGCGACCCGGGCGCTCGACGGCAGGGGCGCCGGGGTGCCGGGCGGCACGGGCGCCGGGACGGCCGGGGTGGCAGGCGCGCCAGGACGGCTGGGGCGGCTGGGCGACCGGGGCGGCCGGGTGGGTTACGCGGTTACGCGGTTACGCGGTTACGTGCAGGGTTTCCAAGCCGCGCATGACGAAGTTGGGCCTGCGCTTCGGTTCCTCGGTCAGGGTGAGGGTCGGGGCCTGCTTCAGCAGGGCGTTCATCGAGGCCGCCAGTTCGATGCGGGCCAAGGGGGCGCCGATGCAGTAGTGGATGCCCGCGCTGAAGGAGATGTGGGGGTTGTCGCGGCGGGTCAGGTCCAGGCGGTCCGGGGCGGTGAAGACGGCCGGGTCGTGGTTGGCGGAGCCGAACAGCATCGCGATCTCCGCGCCGCGCGGGATCGTCGTCCCGTCGATCTCGATGTCGTCCAGCACCCAGCGTTCGAAGAGCTGGAGCGGGGTGTCGTAGCGCATCAGCTCCTCCACGGCGGAGGGGATCAGCGCATGGTCCGCGCGCAGGGCCGCCAGTTGGTCCGGGTTGCGGAACAGGGCCAGCCAGCCGTTGGCCGTCGCGTTGACCGTGGCCTCGTGGCCCGCGTTCAGGAGCAGGACGCAGGTCGAGATCATCTCCTGCTCGGTGAGGCGGTCGTCGTCCTCGTCGTGCGCCGCGATCAGCCCCGAGATCAGGTCGTCGCCCGGCTCCTTGCGGCGGGCGGCGATCAGTCCGCGCAGGTAGTCGGAGAAGTCGAGCGACGCGCGGACCGCCTTCGCCGCCGTCTCCTCGGACGGGTTCAGCTCGTACATGCCGCAGATGTCCGCCGACCAGGGGCGCAGGGGCGCGCGGTCGGACTCGGGGATGCCCAGCATCTCGGCGATCACCGCGACCGGCAGCGGTTCGGCCACGTCCGTCAGCAGGTCGCCGCCGCCCGCCGCCACCAGCCGGGCCACCAGGTCGTCGGCCAGCCCGTGCACGTAGGGCCGCAGCCGCTCCACCGTGCGCGGGGTGAACGCCTTGGACACCAGACGCCGGATACGGGTGTGGTCCGGCGGCTCCAGGTCGAGCATGCCGTGGTCGTTGAGCGTGTGGAAGGGCTCGTGTTCCGGCGGGGGCGGGGTGCGGCCGAAGTCCTCGTGGCTGAAGCGGTGCAGGTAGGTGCGGCCCAGCCGGCGGTCGCGCAGCAGCGCCGAGACGTCCGCGTGGTGCGGGACCAGCCACTGGTCGGTGGGCTCGTAGTAGTGCACGCGT
This sequence comes from Streptomyces flaveolus, assembly GCF_044765825.1. Classification (NCBI taxonomy): domain Bacteria; kingdom Bacillati; phylum Actinomycetota; class Actinomycetes; order Kitasatosporales; family Streptomycetaceae; genus Streptomyces; species Streptomyces flaveolus. The sequence continues at coordinate 188,530 of NZ_JBIWKU010000005.1, forward strand.
CCCCGGGCCCGCAGTTCGGCGAAGGCGGGGTAGGGGTCGGCGACGAAGTCCGCGTCCCACGGGTCGAAGGCTGCCATGGCCGGACGCTAGCGCGGCCGGACCGCCCTGACCAGGCCCGCCGGTCAGCCCGGCGTCACCAGGCGGGCCTCGTAGGCGAAGACCGCCGCCTGGGTGCGGTCCCTGAGGCCCAGTTTCACCAGGATCCGGCTGACGTGGGTCTTGATCGTCGACTCGGCGACCACCAGGTTCTCGGCGATCTCCGCGTTCGACAGGCCCTGCGCGATCAGCACCAGCACCTCCGTCTCCCGCTCGGTCAGATCGCCGTACGCCGCGTGCGCCGACGGCATGGGGCGGGGGCCGTCGGACAGCTTGGAGAACTCGGTGATCAGGCGCTTGGTGATCGAAGGGGCGAGGAGTGCCTCACCGGCGGCCACCACCCGTACCCCGTCGGCGAGTTGACGGGCGGAGGCGTCCTTGAGGAGGAAGCCGGAGGCGCCCGCGCGCAGCGCCTGGTACACGTACTCGTCCAGGTCGAAGGTGGTCAGCACTAGCACCTTCGCCGCGCCGTCCGCGGCGATGATCCGCCGGGTCGCCTCGATGCCGTTCAGCTCGGGCATGCGGATGTCCATCAGGACGACGTCCGGGGCGAGTTCGCGGACCTTCTCGACCGCGTCCCGGCCGTTGACCGCCTCGCCGGCGACCTCGATGTCCGGCATCGCGTTCAGCAGCACCGAGAAGCCCTCGCGCACCATCATCTGGTCGTCGGCGATCAGGACCCGGATCGTGCGGTCGGTCATGCGTCCCCTTCGCTCACGGCGGTGACCGGCAGGAACACCGCCACTTCGTACCCACCGTCGTCGGCCTGGCCGGCCGTCATCTCGCCGTTCAGCATCGACACGCGTTCCCCCATGCCGGTGATGCCGTGCCCGGCACCGGGCGAGGGCTTGACCAGGGACGGTTCGGGCATCGGGCCGTTGACGATCCTGAGGCCCAGGCCGCCCAGGACGTAGGAGACCTCGACGCGCGCGGTGGCGCCGGGCGCGTGCCGCAGGGTGTTGCTGAGCGCCTCCTGCACGATCCGGTACGCCGACAGCTCCACGCCGGGCGGCAGTTCGCGCACCGCGCCGGTCACCGCCTTGTCCACGGTGAGGCCCGCGTCGCGCACATTGGCGAGCAGCGCGTCCAGGTCGGCGAGCGTGGGCTGCGGGGCGTCCGGCGCCTCGTAGTCCTCGGCGCGGACGACACCGAGGACCCGGCGCAGCTCGGTCAGCGCCGCCACCGCGTTCTCCCGGATGGTGGCGAAGGCCCGCTCCAGCTCCTCGGGCGGATTCTCCACCCGGTAGGGCGCGGCCTCGGCCTGGATGGCGACCACCGACATGTGGTGGGCGACCACGTCGTGCAGCTCGCGGGCGATCGTGGTGCGCTCCTCCAGCAGGGTGCGCCGGGACCGCTCGTGCGCGGTGACCGTGCGCTGCGCGGTCACCTCCTGCCGGGCCTCGCGGCGGACGTGCCGGACCGCGACCATCAGCAGGGCCAGGGCGGACAGGACCAGCATGGGCGCCGACGTGTTGAACTCGCCGTCGCCGATCAGGGTCTCCACGAGGAAGGCGTAGGCGGCGGTGAGGGCCCACATCCAGGCGGCGGTGCGGGGCCGGGTGCGTATCGCCACGATCACCAGCACCGTCAGATGGCAGATGAAGGCGCCGGGCTGCCACGGCCATTCGCCCAGGTTGCCGTCCAGCACCGCGACCACCGGTGTCGCCGCCATGGACATCCAGAAGGCGCCGACCGGCCGGACCAGCGTGGCCAGCACCGGTACCGCGCACACCAGCCCGCTCACCAGGGCCACCGGCCCGTCCATGGTGCCCGCGGCGACGGAACCGCCGAACAGGGCGATCACGGCGAGGGCCATCACCACCGCGTGCGGCAGGCGGGCGGCGTACCACTGCGGTTTCCCGGAGAGCCGGCGGGTCAGCGGGCCGTCCGTCGCCATGAGCGGCAGCGGACGGCAGGCGAACGCGTCGTGGAACAGGTCCTGGCGCAGTCCGCCCAGGGCGTCCATGGCCAGCCGGTACTCCGGGCTGCGCGCGCCGCCGCTCCCGGAGGGGGCGGTCCGCGTCTGAGTCGTCTCGGTCACCCTGGCAACGGTAGGCGCGGCCGGGGGCGCGGTCGTCACCAGTGAGAGGGGTCCTGCGGTGTCCGTCTCAAGTACTACGGGACCCGCCCCGCTCAGTACCCGGAGGGCCGCACCAGCCCCGACTCGTACGCGAACACGGCCGCCTGCGTCCGGTCCCTGAGCCCCAGCTTCACCAGGATCCGGCCCACGTGCGTCTTCACCGTCTGCTCGGCGACGACCAGCCGGGTGGCGATCTCCGCGTTCGACAGTCCCTGCGCGATCAGGGCCAGCACCTCCGTCTCCCGCTCGGTCAGGCCGCCGACCCGTTCCTTCAGCGGGGCCCGGGGCCCCTCGCGCAGCCGGGAGAACTCGGTGAGCAGCCGCCGGGTGATGCCGGGCGCGAGCAGCGCGTCCCCGGCCGCCACCACCCGGACCGCCTCGGCGAGCTGGTCGGCCGACGCGTCCTTCAGCAGGAACCCGGAGGCGCCGGCCCGCAGCGCCTCGTACACGTACTCGTCCAGGTCGAAGGTGGTCAGCACGAGCACCCTGATCTGCGGGGTCGCCCCGGTGATCCGCCGGGTGGCCTCGATGCCGCCCAGCTCGGGCATGCGGATGTCCATCAGGACGACGTCCGGGACGAGCTCGGCGACCTTGGCCACGGCGTCCAGGCCGTCGACGGCCTGCCCGACCACCTCGATGTCGGGCTGGGTGTTGAGCAGCACGGTGAAGCCCTGCCGGACCATCTGCTGGTCGTCGGCGATCAGTACGCGGATCACGCGGCCGTCGCTGCCGGTCGTCATGGGGTGTCGTCCTCGGTGGAGTGGGCGGTGGAGTGGCGGGCGGAAGGGCCGGTCGCGTGGTCGGGGCCGTCGGCCGGCAGGAACGCGGCCACCTGGTAGCCGCCGTCCGGCAGCCGCTCGGCCTTCAGGGTGCCGTCGAGCATCGCCACCCGCTCCCGCATGCCGAGCAGCCCGTGCCCCGCCCCCTGCGACGGCGCCGGGGCCCGCGTGGGCCGGGTGTTGGAGACGTCGACGCGCAGCCCGGCCGCCAGATGCGTGAGGTGGACCCGGGCCCTCGCGCCGGGCGCGTGCCGCAGGACGTTGCTGAGCGCCTCCTGCACGATCCGGTACGCCGACAGCTCCACGCCGGGCGGCAGCGGCCGGCGCCGGCCGTCCTGCTCGACGGTCACGGTGAGCCCGGCGGCCCGGGTGTTCTCCACCAGCGCGTCGAGCCGGTCGAGCGTGGGCTGCGGGGCGTGCGGGGCGGTGCCGCTCCGGTCGGGCGCCGCCTCCGGGACGTCGGGGTCCTCGGAGCGCAGGACGCCGAGGACGCGGCGCAGTTCGGTCAGCGCCTCCAGCGCGTTCTCGCGGATGCCCGCGAGGTTCTCCTTCAGCTCGTCCGGCGGGTTCTCGACGAGGTGGGGGGCGACCTGGGCCTGGATGGAGATGACGGACATGTGGTGGGCGACGACGTCGTGGAGCTCGCGCGCGATGCGGCTGCGCTCCTCCAGGAGGGTGCGCCGGGCGCGTTCCTCGGCGGTGAGCGTGGTCTGCTCCGCGAGTTGCGTGCGGGCCTCGCGGCGGCCGCGCAGGGCGATGCCGAGCACCGCGACGACCGCGAACAGGATGACGGCGAGCTGGCCGGTCGGCTGGTAGTTCGGCGCGCCCACCACGCCTTGCACGACGTAGGTGGCCAGCACGCTCAGGGCCAGCGCCTCGAAGGAGACCCTGGTGCGGGCCCGCAGGGCGAGCAGCAGCAGGACGAGCATGTGCCCGATGATCCCGGCGGCCGGCCAGGGCCAGGTGAACTCGGCACCGTTCGCGATCATCTCGGCCCGCACCGCGAAGGCCCCCACCAGCATGGCGGCCATGGACAGCCACCACGCCGGGACCGGCCGCCACAGGGCGAGGACCATCGCGCCGCTCTGGCCGAGGGCGATCAGGAAGGCAAGCCCTCCGCCGAGTCCGCCGTTGTCACCGAGCTGCGCCGCGTCGCCGAGCAGGACCCCGAACGCGGCCAGACAGACGATCCCGTGCGGGAACCAGCGCAGCCACACCGAGGGCGGCAGCGGATCCACCCGCGCGGTCCACAGGTCGTCGCGCAGCACCCCCAGCCAACGCGTGCCGATCGCACGCCTGCTCCCCCCTGGCATCACGCCGCCCAGCCTAGACATGCCGCACGCCCTTCGTCGTCGCCCGGGTCCGCGGGCGGTGGGTGCGGACGACCCGTGAGCGGCGCCGGCCGTCGCCGCGTTCGAAGGTGTGGAACGCCGCCCAGCACAGGCCCAGGACCAGGGCGAACACCGGCAGCCAGACGAGCCGGGCCGCGACCCAGGCCGGTCCGTCGGGGAGCGTGTGCAGGCCGGGCAGGCGGCCCGCGAGGAGCCCGGTGGCGGTGGTCGCCATCATGGCCGTCTGGTGCCACAGGAAGATCGTCATCGCGAAGAGGTTGACCAGCGCCACCGCCGCCCAGGCCACCGGCCGCCGCAGCGCACGGCGCAGCCGCTCGCGCAGCAGCAGGGCGAGGCCGCACTGGGCCAGGCCGAAGGTCACCGCGGCCAGCGTCGGCGGGTTGAGGTTCGAGACGGCGGCGCCGGGGACGCCGACCATGGACGCCGGGTAGCCCGCCCAGGCGACGAGCGCCGCGGTCGCCGCCGTACCGCCGATGAGCAGGACCCGGCCCGCCCTCCGGTGCTCCAGCTCCCCGCGGCTCCAGGCGGCGCCGAGGGTGTAGGGGACCGTCCAGCCCGCGGCGAGGTTGATCCAGCCGAGCCAGGAGGGCCCGCCGAGCCCGAAGCGCAGCAGGTCGACGTGGAGGACGACGACCAGCGGCCACAGCGGGTGCAGCCGGGCCAGCAGGGGCGTTGCCGCGGTCAGCGCGGCGAAGACCAGCAGGAACCACAGCGGGGACAGGGCCAGTTTGACCAGGGTGCGGACGGTCCCGTGGTCGGCGCCGGTCAGGAACAGCAGGACCGCGGTCACCGTCCACAGGGCGAGGACGGCCACGACCGGCCGGAACAGCCGGCCCAGCCGGGCGGCCAGCCACCGCCGGTACGGTGTGCCCCGGTCGCGGGCCGTGGCCCAGCCACGGGTGGCCACGTGCCCGCCGACCAGGAAGAACACCGCGAGGGTCTGGAAGGTCCAGGAGACCGGGGCCAGCCCGGGCATGTGCTGCAGGGGGCTGGCGGTGTGCAGGCCGCCGCCGTCGGAGACCAGGGCCGTCACCAGCCAGTGGCCGAGGACGACGCCGAGGACGGCGAAGGCGCGCAGCGCGTCGACCGCGCGGTCCCTGGAGGCGGGCGTCGCCGCGTCGATCCGGGCGGCGGTGCGCCGCAGGGCGTTCAGGGCACCGCCCCCGGCCGGTCGCCTCACGTCAGTCATGGGTCACCTCCGTGGTCTCGCCCAGGGCGATCCGGGCCAGGTTCGTCAGGGAGCGGGAGCCGGCGTCGAAGTAGTCGCTGTGGCCGCCGTCTCCGGCGTCGAAGACCCGGGCGCCGAAGGCCGGGGAGACCGGGTCGGTGCCGAAGCCGAGGGTCGTGCCGAACAGTCCGGCGCTGAGGTGCGGGACGTGCTCCACCCAGTCGCCGGTGCCCCTCGCCGCCCAGACCCGGGCGCTCGTGCGCAGGCCCGCGGCGGAGTCGGCGCCGGTGCCGGGGCTGCCGACCAGGGCGATGTCGGCGACGTCCAGGCCGGCGGCAGCACGGGCGCAGACGACCGAGCCGTAGGAGTGGCAGAGGAGGGCCACCCGGGCGTGCGGGCCGGTGACGCCGCGCAGGTCGTCGACCAGGCCGCGCAGCTTCGGGGCGGCTTCGTCGGCGCGGCCGGTGGTGGCGACCGTGGTGCTGACGGTGCCGGGTGTCCGGTAGCCGAGCCAGGCCACGACCGCCGTGCGGGTGCCGTCCGGTGCCCGCGCGAGGAGCTGCCGGTGCAGGGCGAGGGCGGCGGCGCGGAACCGGCCGTAGGTGTCGAGGCCGGTGTCGGAGCCGGGGACCAGGACGGCGACGCGGTCGGCGTGGGCCAGGTCGCCGAAGACCTCCGTGGCCAGGCCGGCGCCCCGCCCGTCGAAGGCGAGCAGGTGCCGGGACGGGCCGGCCAGCGAGCGGTCCGCCGCCGCGCGGTGACGGTCGCCGTGGGCGTCGGCCATCCGGGCCGCCTCGGCCGCGTTGGCCCGGTTGGCGGCGTACGTGTCCGCCAGGGTGTCCGCCGTCGGGGCGGCGAGCACCGCGGGAGGCGGGGCGGGGATCTCGGGCCGCGCGGCGGCGGAGAGAGGGAACGCCACGGCACCGGCGACGAGTGCCGCCAGTACGGCCCTGCGTGCTCTCCCCGCGCGCCGACGCCGACGTACCGCCGTACCGGGCCCCATGGCCGCTCCCCTCCCGCGCGCCCGCTCATCGGGCGTGTCCGGAAGGGACGTTATGGAGCGGAGCGGGTAACCCGCGTCCCGCCGGAGAGCTCATCCGCGGCGTAGCTCTCAGGTATGACGGGAGTGACGTGCCGCCCGCCGGAGACCGGAGCGGGCCAAACCGCTCACCAGGCGAGCTGGGCGATCTCCTCCGCCACCACCGCGCAGGCGTCCGCCGCCGGGTCGATCAGCGGGAAGTGGCCGACGTCCTCCAGCAGCGTCACACCCACCATCTCACCGGCCCTCGCCGCCGCGTCGGCGTACGCCTCGGCGACCGCCTGCGGGACGTCCACGTCGGCGCGGCCCTGGACGACGGTGGTCGCGATGCCGGTGGGCAGCAGCAGGGCCGGGTCGGCGTACGGCCGGCGCTCGGCGTAGTGCTCCTCGCCGCCCAGGAGCTGCCGGGCCGCTCCCCCGCACACGTCCAGCTTCCCGGCGACCTCGAAGTCGGCGATCGGCGCGAGGGCGACCACACCGCGCAGGGACGGCGGGCGGTCGAGGCGCCAGGGCGCGTCGGCGGGCAGCAGGTGCCGGGCCGCCGCCCACAGGGCGAGGTGGCCGCCCGCCGAGTGGCCGGTGAGCACCGTGCGGCGCGCGTCGGCCCCCGGCAGGTGCTGTCCGGCCAGCGCGGGCAGGGCGTCCAGCGCGGCGGCCACGTCGTCGAAGGTGTCGGGCCAGCGCCCCGCGACCGAGTGGTCGCCCGCGCCGCCCCGCCGGTACTCCACGCTGGCCACGGCGAAGCCCCGGCCGGCCAGGAACCCGGCGAACGGGCTGACATGGCGCCGGTCGTACGGAGCCCGCCACGCGCCCCCGTGCAGGACGGCCACGACGGGCGCGGGCATACCGGGGCCGCCGCCCGCGCCGCGCGGGACGTAGAAGTCGATCACCTGGTCGGGGTGGTCGCCGTACGCTGCGGTGCTGTCGGGGTCGACCGCAGGGTGCGAGAAGGCCGACTTCTCCTCCGCGGCGTTCCGCGCGGCAGCGGTGCCCGGTTCTGCGGCGGCGTCCGGCATGCTCCAACCTCTCAGCGACGAAACGGTGTTGGCGGACCGGGGAAAGGGAATCGGCCGTCGGCGGGACGTTATCAGGCCGGTGACGTGCGCGGACACGGGGATGTCACGCTGGGTGAGTGCGGTGCCCGGGCCGGTCCGGCCGTCCCGGGCGCCGCACCTCACCGGCGGCCCGTTCCTCAGTCCTCCGGTGCCGAGCCCTCCGCCAGGACCTCGGCGAGCACCCGCGCCGCCCGCTCCGCGTCCGCGAACCCGACGTACAGCGGGGTGAAACCGAAGCGCAGCACGTCGGGGGCGCGGAAGTCCCCGACCACCCCGCGCTCGATCAGCCGCCGCATGACGTCGCCGGCGTTGGGGGCCCCTCCCGCTCGAGCGAATTCGAGAGTGGGGGAGCAGCGCAGCGCCACCTGGCTGCCCCGCTCGGCGTGCGCGGCCGGCGTCACGGACTCGGCCCGGCCCTCGGGGACGTACTCCCCGACGCAGCGCAGGAAGAAGTCCGTCAGGGCGAGGGACTTGGCGCGCACCGCCTCGACGGACACCCCGTCCCACACGTCGAGGGACGCCTCCAGGGCGAGCATGGACAGGATGTCCGGCGTGCCGACCCGGCCGCGCAGCGCACCGGAGGCCGGGGCGTACCCGGGCCGCATGCCGAAGGGTTCGGCGTGCGAGTTCCAGCCGGGCAGCGGGGAGTCGAAGCGGTCCTGGAGGTCGTGGCGCACGTACAGGTAGGCGGGCGAACCGGGGCCGCCGTTGAGGTACTTGTAGGTGCAGCCGACCGCCAGGTCGACGCCGTGCTCGTCCAGCCCGACCGGCAGGGCGCCCGCGCTGTGGCACAGGTCCCAGACGGCGTACGCCCCCGCCGCGTGCACCGCGGCCGTGAGCCCGGGCAGGTCGTGCAGCCGGCCCGTGCGGTAGTCGACGTGGTTGAGCAGGACCGCGGCGGTGCGGTCGCCCAGCGCCGAGGGCACCTCGGCCGGGACGACGGGCCGCAGCGTGCAGCCGGTCATCCGGGCCGCGGACTCGGCGACGTACCCGTCCGTGGGGAAGGTGGTGGCGTCGACGAGGATCTCGTCCCGTCCCCGGCCCGCCATCCGTACGGCCGCGACGACCGCCTTGAAGACGTTGACGCTCGTGGAGTCGCCCACCACGATCTGCCCGGGCGCCGCACCGACCAGCGGGGCGATCCGGTCGCCGATCCGCTCGGGGGCGGTCCACCAGCCGCTCTCGTCCCAGGACCGGATGCGCAGCTCGCCCCACTGACGCCGTACGACGTCCGCCACGCGGTCGGGGACGTGCGCGGGCAGGGCGCCCAGCGAGTTGCCGTCCAGGTAGGTCACGTCGTCCAGGACGAACCGCTCGCGCACCGCGGCCAGCCCGTCGGCGGCGTCCAGCCGCTCCGCCTCGCTCATCAGCTCAGACATAGGACCGCGCCGTCCACAGCTCGGGGAACACATTGCCCCGGGCGCGCTTCTCCAGCCAGGCCACCCCGGCGGAGCCGCCGGTGCCGGTCTTGGAGCCCATGGCGCGGCGGGTGGCGACCAGGTGGTCGTTGCGCCATCGCCACACCAGCTCGGCGACGTCGGTGAGGGCCTCGCCGAGGCGGGCCAGGTCGCCGTTCTGGTCGCCGGAGTAGACGGCGGTCCAGGCGGCCTCCACCTCGGGCGCCGCCTCGTACTTCCGGGTGACGTCCCGCTGGAGCACGGCGTCCGGGATGTCGTAGCCGCGCCGGGCGAGCAGCCGGACGACCTCGTCGTACAGGCTCGGCTCGTGCAGCGCCTTCTCCAGCTCGGCGTGGACGCGCGGCGCGCCGCGGTGCGGGACGAGCATGGACGCGGACTTGTCACCGAGCAGGAACTCCAGGCGGCGGTACATCGCCGACTGGAAGCCGGAGCCCTCGCCGAGGGCGCTGCGGTAGGAGTTGAACTGGGCGGGCGTGAGACCCGCCAGCGGCGTCCAGGAGGCGTTCAGCGCCTCCAGCTCCCGCACCGAGCGCTTGAGCGCGTCGGTCGCCGGCTGGAGCCGGTCCTCGCGCAGGGCGCGGGCCGCGGTCTCCCACTCGTGGACGATGACGGTGAACCACAGCTCCATGACCTGGGTCGTGACCAGGAAGACCATCTCTCCGGGATCGTCGGAGAGGGTGTGCTGGAGATGGGTGAGCACGTCCGCCTTGACGTAGTCCTCGTACGGCGTGCTGCCCTCGAAGTCCAGATTCGGGGCGTCGTGGGACATTTCTGTCTCCTGATGGCACTACGGGTAGCGGTCCGCCCTGCCGTTACCGGCACGGGGCCCCGGTCCCCAACGGCATCCTCCGCAATGCTCCCAGGAAACCGCAAGGCCCGCCTGTCGCGGGCCTTGCGGAGCCGGTACGTCAGCCCAGCACCTCGGCCGCCGTCGGCGAGGAGTCCTTCAGGAACTGGCTGCAGCGCTCGTACTCCTCCTTCTCGCCGATCGCCTGGGCGGCGCGGGCGAGGGCGTGCAGGGCGCGCAGGAAGCCGCGGTTGGGCTCGTGCTCCCAGGGCACCGGGCCGTGGCCCTTCCAGCCGCTGCGGCGCAGGGCGTCCAGACCGCGGTGGTAGCCCGTACGGGCGTAGGCGTACGACTCCACGACGCTGCCCCGCTCGTACGCCTCGTCGGCCAGGCGGGCCCAGGCCAGCGAGGACGTCGGGTACTTCGCGGCGACGTCGGCGGCGGAGGTGCCGCCGGCCAGCAGCTCGCGCGGCCCGGGGTCGTCGGGGAGGTGGGTCGGGGGCGGTCCCCCGAGGAGGTTCTCGTGAATGGCCATGGGGACAAGTCTGCGCCATGCCGGGGGCGGACGTGCGAGGGCCCGGCACCCCAGGGGTGCCGGGCCCGTCGTGCGTCTGCGGCCGTTACTTGATCTTCTGGCCCGCCGAGCGCAGGTGGCCACAGGCCTCCACGACGCGCGCGGCCATGCCGGCCTCGGCCAGCTTGCCCCAGGTGCGCGGGTCGTAGGTCTTCTTGTTGCCGACCTCGCCGTCGACCTTCAGGACGCCGTCGTAGTTGCGGAACATGTGGTCGGCGACCGGACGCGTGAAGGCGTACTGGGTGTCCGTGTCGATGTTCATCTTGACCACGCCGTTCTCCAGCGCGGTCGCGATCTCCTGCTCGGAGGAGCCGGAGCCGCCGTGGAAGACGAAGTCGAACGGCTTGCTGCCGGCGGGCTGGCCGTACTTGGCGGCGATGCCCTCGTTCAGCTCCTTCAGCAGCTCGGGACGGAGCACCACGTTGCCCGGCTTGTACACGCCGTGCACGTTGCCGAAGGACGCGGCGAGCAGGTAGCGGCCCTTCTCGCCGAGACCGAGGGCCTCGACGGTGCGGACCGCGTCGTCGACCGTGGTGTAGAGGGAGTCGTTGATCTCGTGGGAGACGCCGTCCTCCTCGCCGCCGGTCGGGGTGATCTCGACCTCGAGGATGATCTTCGCGGCGCGGGCGCGCTCCAGCAGCTCGGTGGCGATGGAGAGGTTGTCGGCCAGGGTCTCGGCCGAGCCGTCCCACATGTGCGACTGGAACAGCGGGTTGCGGCCGGCCTTGACGCGCTCCTCGGACACGGCGAGCAGCGGACGCACGTACGCGTCCAGCTTGTCCTTCGGGCAGTGGTCCGTGTGCAGCGCGACGGTGACGTCGTACTTCTCGGCGACGATGTGCGCGAACTCGGCGAGGGCTACGGCGCCGGTCACCATGTCCTTGTTGTGCTGGCCGCCCAGGAACTCGGCACCGCCGGTGGAGATCTGGACGATGCCGTCGCTCTCCGCCTCCGCGAAACCGCGCAGGGCCGCGTGCAGCGTCTGGGAAGAGGTCACGTTGATGGCCGGGTAGGCGAACTTTCCTGCCTTCGCCCGGTCCAGCATCTCGTTGTAGACCTCGGGAGTTGCGATGGGCATGTCCGCTCCTTGTATGTGCGGGTGGGCGTGCTGCGTGCTTACGGCCCTGACCTAGACCTTGGGGGCGACGTCATCGTCGGCCCCATCTTTCCAGACGGGGCGGGATACTCCGAGTGGACCTCAGTCGAGGCCCAGCTCGTCCTTGGAGTAGGCGTACCGGTACGGCACCCCGGCGCCCTCCTCGATCTTCTCGGCGGCGCCCGTCGCCCGGTCGACGATCGTCGCCACGGCCACGACCTCGGCGCCGGCCTCGCGCACGGCCTCGACGGCGGTGAGCGGGGAGCCGCCGGTGGTGGAGGTGTCCTCGACGACGAGGACGCGGCGGCCCTTGATGTCCGGGCCCTCGACGCGGCGCTGCAGCCCGTGCGCCTTGGCGGCCTTGCGGACGACGAACGCGTCCAGGCGCTTGCCGCGCGCGGCGGCGGCGTGCAGCATGCTCGCGGCGACCGGGTCGGCGCCCATGGTCAGCCCGCCGACCGCGTCGAACTCCAGGTCGTCGGTCAGGTCCAGCAGCACCTGCCCGACCAGCGGCGCGGCCTCGCCGTCCAGGGTGATGCGGCGCAGGTCGACGTAGTAGTCGGCCTCCAGCCCCGAGGAGAGGGTCACCTTGCCGTGCACCACGGCCTTGTCCTTGATCTGCTGCAGCAGCGCCGCGCGTACATCCGTCATGCGCACCAGCTTAGAGCCGGGTCCAGCTCCAGGTCGTCGTGGCCTCCAGCGGCTCCAGCGGCGTGACCAGGCGCGGGAGGGTGTTCAGGCCGTCGGGCGGCCCGGTCTGCGGCTCCACGCAGACGGCGGCCTCCTGCTCGTCGTAGACCACGGCCCACTGCTCCGGGCTGGTCACCTTCAGTTCCAGCCGGCCCGGCCAGGTCAGCGTCACGTCGACGCCGTCCGGCATGCCGAAGCAGTCGTCCCACGGGCCCGGCTTCGGGTCGGTCCGGTTGCCGGTGGGCAGGTGGTCGTCGCCGCGCTCCTCCTGCCAGGCGGGGTCGAAGGCGATCGCCACGTCCGCCCCGTCGAGCGTGCGGTTGAACCACGGGTGCCAGCCGATCTGCGCCGGGAAGGACGACGCGTACGTCTCCACGGACATCGTCAGCGTCAGGGCGTCCTCGGAGAGCGCGATCACCTGCGTGACGCGGCCCGAGTAGGGCCAGGGGTCGACGAGGTCGTACGTGATGACGGCCTCGTTCCCGGTGACGCGGGCGGTGCGCCAGGCGCCGTCGCGGGCGGTGCCGTGGATGGCGTGCGGCGGGGAGTTCAGCGGCATCTGGTGGACGGCGGCACCGTCCCGGAAGCGGCCCTCGCGGATCCGGCCGCACCAGGGGACCATCGGGAAGCAGCCGTAGCGGTCGCCCTGGCGCAGCAGCTCGGTGCCGCCGACACGGAGCCCGCCGATCCGGCCGCCGTTGCCCGGCAGCACGGTCGCCTCCGCGTCACCCGCGGTCAGCGTGATGGGTTCGTTACTCACGCCACGACCCTACTGGGGCGATCAAGGGGCCCCCACCGGGCCGGGGCACGCGCCGCGGCCCGGTGCGTGGCTGCGGGTCAGTGGCGCCTGTTGCGCAGCGCCCTGCCGACCACGATCGCCGAGGCCACGGCCAGGGCCGCCGCCGGGGCGGCCCAGCGCAGGGGGGTGCCGGACGCGTTCGCCTGGGGTGCCGGGACGGGGGCGTAGCGACCGCGCGGCGGGGCGTGGTCCACCTCCTCGGCGCTGCGGCCGATCATCGTGCGGCGCGCGTGCGCGGCCTCGGCGGGGGGTTCGGCGGCTTCGGGGGTGACGGGGAGCCGCGGGACGGCCGGGGTCTCCTCGGCGTCGAGGGAGGACGGGGGGACCTCGGTGTCGAAGACCGACGTGTGCCGCGGCTCCGTCTCGGCGGCCGCCGCGCCCAGGTTCTCCGCGAACCGGGTCATCAGGCGGGTGGTGGCCGACGTCACCGACTCCTCGGGCAGCTCCGTGACCCGCCCGTCCGCGGTGGCCGTCCCGGCGAACGCGAGGGTGGTGCCGCCGTCGGCGTCCCGCACGTGCAGGACGAGCGCCAGCGTGACCGCGCCGGTGCCGCGCGACTCCGTGGCGTCGCCCTCGACGACGTACGCCCCGTCGTCGCGCGCGGACAGCCGCAGCGAGCCCCGGTAGGTGATGGAGTGGCTGCCGATGCGCACCTTGAGCCGTCCCGCGACGGGCTCGGCGCCGGCGTCCTGCTGGAGCCCCGGAATCGCCCGGGCGACCCTCACGGGGTCGGCCAGCACGTCCCTGAGCCGCTCGGCCGGAACCGGAACGAACACCTCATGCTCCATGTCAGCGCAGCCTACCCAGCGGGCGCCCGGCGCACCCCCCGTCGGCACAAACTCACCCGCCGCCCGCGGCACCCCCGGGCGTCACGAGTCCCGTCTCGTACGCCACCACCACCGCCTGGGCCCGGCTGGTCAGGCCCAGCTTGGACATCGTGCGGTTGAGGTGGGTCTTCACCGTGGCCTCGCTGATGAACAGGCGGTCGGCGGCCTCGGCGTTGCTCAGACCGCGGGCGACCAGTTTCAGGACCTCGGCCTCCCGGGTGGTCAGCGCCGTCAGCTCGGGCGGCTGTCCGGCGTCCGCGGGCTCCGACATCCGCGTGAACGCCTCCACCAGGCGCCGGGTGACCGCGGGGGCGAACAGCGCGTCACCGCCGTGCACCGCGGTGACCGCGGCCAGCAGCCGTTCGGGGCCGGCGTCCTTGAGCAGGAACCCCGAGGCTCCGGCGCGCAGGGCGCCGTACACGTATTCGTCGAGGTCGAAGGTGGTGAGGACGAGGACGCTCGGCGCGGGGTCCACCGCGTCGGCGAGGATCCGCTCGGTGGCCTGGATGCCGGTCATGCCGGGCATGCGGATGTCCATCAGGACGACGTCCGGCCGGGTCGCCGCGGCCAGCGCCACCGCCTCCGCACCGTCGGACGCCTCGCCGACGACCTCCATGCCGGGGGCGGCCCGCAGCAGCGCGGCCAGCCCGCTGCGGACGAGGAACTGGTCGTCGACGACGAGCAGCCTGATCGGACGGCCCGTCGCGCGGTCGTCCGGACGGTCCGTCGCACGGTCGGTCGGATGGTGGGTCGGACGGTCTGCGTCGGTCATTCCGGGACGGTGTCTCCCCGGCGTGCGGTCTGTACCGGCGTCGGCAGGGTCAGGCGCACGCCGAAGCCCCCCTCGCTGCGCGGGCCGACGGCGATCGTCCCGCCGTAGAGCTTGGCCCGCTCGCGCATACCGATCAAGCCGTGGCCGCCGCGATCGGGGATTGTGTCCGAATCCGCCCCCTCCCGCCGGGCGTCCCCGGGGCCGTCGTCGGTCACCGACACCGTCACCTCGCCCGCGCGGTAGGCGAGTTCGACCGCGGCGTGCGCGCCGGGCGCGTGCTTGAGGACGTTGGTCAGGGCCTCCTGGACCACCCGGTACACGCACAGCTGGACGCCGGGCGGCAGGGCGCGCGGTTCGCCCGTGACGCGCAGGTCGACGCCGACGCCGCCGGTGCGCACCCGGGTGACCATCTCGCCGAGCTGGTCGAGCCCCGGCGCCGGGGCACCGTCCGCGCCTTGCACCCCGTCGGCACGCAACAGGCCGAGCATGCGCCGCAGTTCGGCGAGGGCCTCGCCGCTCGCGCCCTCGATGGTGTCGAGGGCGCCGCGGGCGGTGGGGGCGTCGGAGTGGAAGACGAAGCGGGCCAGACCGGCCTGGACGTTGATGACGGCGATGTGGTGGGCGACCACGTCGTGCAGCTCGCGGGCGATCCGCACCCGCTCCTCGGCCACCTCGCGCCGGGCCCGGGCGGCCTGCTCGGCGCGGAGTTCCCGGGTGAGTTCGGCCGTCCGGCGGGCGACGTACCCGAACCGCCACAGGACGAGCGGGAAGCCCACGGCCTGGCCGACGACGGACGCCATGGCGTCGGCGTCGCTGACGATCCCCGCACAGATCCAGACACCGGCGAGCAGGGCGGCCGAGGCGGCGGCGACGCGGGTGGAGCGCAGGGAGGCCACGGTGTAGACGGCGAGCATGGGGCCGAAGGAGCCGACCACGGGCCACTCGCCGAGGGCGATGGAGACCGCCCACCAGCCGTGCGAGACGAGGCAGACGGTGACGGGGGCCCGGGTGCGCAGGGCGAGCGGCAGGTTCACCAGGGCGACGAGCGTCCAGGCGAGCGGGCCGAGCGCGGGCCATCCCTGGGCGACGGCCTCGGTGCCGAGCAGGACGGCCACGGTCGTCAGCGCCGCGGCGATCAGGCCGTCGGCCGCCAGGGGGTGCAGGCGCATTGCCGCAGGGTAAGTCCGCCCGCCCGGCGGCGGCGTCATCCTTCCGCCGTACCGCGGAAGTTGCAGGAACCGCGCGTCTACCGCGCCGGGTGGGCTCCGGTATCCACCCGCTGCGGGATTCCGGGGCGGGCGGGGCGGCCGTAGGTTCTCGGTGCGAACGATCCACAGGGGGGCGCGGCGGCCCGTCCCGAGCCCGGGGGAAGGGACGGGCCGCAGCGCGGGGATCGTCCAGGGCGGCCCGCGCCGGGGGGCGTGGGGACGCTCCGGGGGGTGGGGACGCTCCGGCGGGCTCAGTACCGCGGATGCACCAGCGTGGACGGCGGCAGGCCGGACACGCGCGTGCGGGCCGCCGACCGGGTGGCCGCGGTGAGGGACTGCCGGGTGAGGGTGAGCGGGCGGGGGGCCGCCGGGTCGAGGCGCAGGCCGGGGGGCGTGCGGGCGGCGAGGACGAAGCCCCGGTCCCGCGGGGCGCGGGCGGTGCCGGCCGCCCGGTCGGGGCCCGCGGTGAAGCCGGTGTCGCGACCGCCGACGCGGTAGGCCACGGTCCGCAGGCCGGCCGCGCGCAGCGTCGCGTCGACGGTCCAGAACGCCCGGGGCCGCGCGGAGACCGGCCCGGCGTGCACGACCAGCCGCCCGCCCGGCGCGAGCACCCGCCGCAGCAGGCCGTAGAACTCCAGCGAGTACAGCTTGGTGCTGGCCGTGATGCCCGGGTCGGGCAGGTCGGAGATCACCACGTCGTACGTCTCGGTGGGCGTCGAGCGCAGCCTGCGGAAGGCGTCCGCGGCGGTGACGTGTACGCGCGGGTCGCCGTAGGCGTGCTCGTTCAGCGCGGACAGGCCGGGGTCGTGCCGGGCCAGCCGGGCGAGGCCCGGATCGAGTTCCACGACGTCGACGCGGCGGACGTCCGGATGGCGCAGCACCTCCCGCGCGGCGAGGCCGTCACCGCCGCCGAGGATCAGCACGCGCGCGTGCCGCCCGGTCATGGCCGGCTGCACCAGGGCCTCGTGGTACCGGCGTTCGTCGCTGCCGCTGACGCGCAGCCGGCCGTCCAGGAAGAGGCGGAGGGTCCGGCCGTCGGTGCCGCCGGTGAGGACCACCTCCTGCACGCCGGTCTGTACGGCCACGCGGACGTCCTGGCCGTAGACCGCGTGCCGGGCGGCTCGTTCGAAGTCGTCGGCGAGGACGGTCGCCGAGGCGAGGACGGCGAGCACGACGACGTTGGCGGTCACCAGCAGCCAGCGGGCCCGGCGGGTCAGGTCACGCCGGAACAGGCCGAGGACCAGCGCGGCGCCGACGGCCGCGTTGACCGTGCCGGTGAGCAGCGCGCCGGTCAGCTGGCCGAGGAAGGGCAGCAGGACGAAGGGGAAGGCGAGGCCGCCGACGAGGGCGCCGACGTAGTCCGCCGCGAACAGGTCGGCGACGGCGCCGCCCGCGTCCTGGCGGCGGATGCGCTGGATCAGCTCCATCAGCAGCGGCACCTCGGCGCCGATCAGCAGGCCGATGGTGAGCGAGAAGGCGACCAGGAGGAAGCGCGGGCCGTCGGACCACAGGCCGCCCCAGCCGCCGGTCCAGGCGAAGACGGAGTACAGCGCCATGGCGCTGGAGCCGCCGACGAGGGCGAGGACGGCCTCGACCGCGCCGAAAGCGGCCGCCGCGAACCGGCGCAGCCGCTTGGCGGCGAGCGAGCCGATGCCCATGGCGAAGACCATGACGGACAGGACGACGGACGCCTGGGTGACCGAGTCGCCGATCAGATACGAGGCGAGGGCGACCAGTTCGAGTTCGTACACGAGTCCGCAGGCCGCACAGACGAAGACGCCCGCGAGGACCAGGAACCGCCCGGTGCCGGGCCGGACGGGCAGCCGGACGGTCGGCCCGGGCCCCGGCGCACCGGGACCGTTCGGGCCGGGTTTGGGCGGCCCGGGTTCCGTCGGTCCGGGGCCGTTCGGGCCGGTTCGCTTCGGGGCGCTGCGGCCGCCCGGCCCGCGGAGGCCAGGACGGCTGTCCGGCCCGCCGGGGCCACCGCGCCCGTCCGCGCCGTCCCAGGACGGCGGTGAGCCGGGCGGAGCGGGAGCGTGCGGTTCGATCACGCAGTGACGTTACGTCACTCCCCGGCTGCACCTCGTCACCCACACGTGTGAAACTTCCGCCCTCTGGGCCCCCGCGGGTTTATCCGCGTCCCGCCCCGGACGGGCTGAGCTGCCGCGCCGGCACCCGGACGCCGACCCGGGTCCGGGTCGCCACCAGCTGGCCGTCCTGCGGATAGGCGTGCCAGGTGCGCCAGTGCACCTGGCCCTCGTGCCGGTGCGCGAGCAGCGCGGTGAAGGCGTGCGGGCTGCCGGGGAAGACGCCTGCCAGCCCGTGCGGATGGTCGGCGACCAGGGCCAGCAGTTCCTGGGCCCGGCCCGCGAAGGAGCCCGGCGTGAGCAGTTCCACGCGGGCGGCGAACTCGTACTCCCAGTCGCCCACCCGCTTGGCCACGCCCAGCGGAAGCGGCGTGCTGCTGCCCGGGATGCACGCGACCGTCTCCGAGCAACTGCCCCGCTCCTCCTCCAGCAGGACTTGGTGGGAGGCACCGAGGAGCCTCAACTGCAGCTTGGCCCCCGTCAGCTCGATGTCGAGGCTGGCCAGCGCGGGCAGCGGTTCGCGCCCCAGGGCCCAGGCCAGGTCGGCGGCGCGGGTGTCGGTGTAGGCGGTGTTCAGGGTCGTGAGCATGGATCGGCTCCGCAAGCACACAAGGAGAGGAAGGTGTGGGCCTGCGCACCCCGGTCACTGTCGGGGAGGCGGCCCGGGCAGCCCAGTCGGCCGGTCAGGAGGGGGGTCAACAGGTCGTCCGGGGGGCTGCGTTGACGAGGGAGAGGCAATCATGAACTGTGGCGGCACCACAGCGTTTTTACCCAACTTCGTGGCGTTTCCATCCCCCGGGGGGTCCACAGCTCAACTGTTCAACCATGGCGCGCGCCCGGCCCGCCCGGCGTGCGCCGGTGTGTGCGAGCGCCCGCCGGGTGTGTTTCCCGGCGGGCGCTCTCGGTGGGGGCAGGGGGCCCGGACCCAGGTGCGGGCCCCCTCGAAGCGGATGCGGTTCCCCCTGGCAGGAGCTCAGCTGCCCCGTGTCAGCTGCCTCCACCGCATCCGCCGCCCCCTCCCCCGCAGGACGACCCGCCTCCGCAGGACGAGCCGCCGCCGCAGGACGAACTGCTCCCGCAGGAGTGGCCTCCGTGGTGGTGCCCGCCCGAGGACGAGCCGCCGTCTCCCCCACCGGCCCACCAGCTGTTGCTGCTGCTGTAGCTGCCGCCCGACGACCGCGAGCCCCGGCCGCGCACCCGCCCGGCGGTGGAGCGGCCGCGCACGCCGGAGACGATCCCGGCGACGATCAGAGCGACGATCACGATCAGGATGAGGCCGAAGACCATGGCGTCACCCTCCTTCCGATTCCCCCGGGCTCCCGCCCGGAAGTTCCCCCGAAGCAACCCCCCGTCGGGCGCCCCGCTTTCCGTGAAGCTCGTTGCGTGAACGGGGGATGCCCTCACCCGCCACGCCCCAAAGCAGAGTTGAGGAACTCCAGAGCTTCGGCGCAGGATGACCGCCATGACCTCCAGCGCACGCCCCTTCCTCAACCGCCGGCTCGCCGAGTTCGGGACCACGGTCTTCGCCGAGATGTCCGCCCTGGCGGTGAAGACCGGGGCGATCAACCTGGGACAGGGCTTCCCGGACACCGACGGCCCCGAGGAGATCCGGGAGGCGGCCGTACGGGCCCTGCGCGACGGGCGCGGCAACCAGTACCCGCCGGGCCCGGGCGTCCCCGAGCTGCGTACCGCCGTCGCCGCCCACCAGCAGCGGCGGTACGGCCTGTCCTACGACCCGGACACCGAGGTCCTGGTCACCGCCGGCGCCACCGAGGCCATCGCCGCCTCACTGCTGGCCCTGCTGGAGCCCGGCGACGAGGTGATCGCGCTGGAGCCGTACTACGACTCGTACGCGGCCTGCATCGCCATGGCGGGCGGCACGCGGGTGCCGGTGACCCTGCGCCCGGACGAGGGCACGTTCCGCCTCGACCTGGACGAGCTGCGCACCGCGGTCACCGACCGCACCCGCCTGCTGCTGCTCAACACCCCGCACAACCCGACGGGCACCGTCCTGACCCGCGCGGAACTCGCGGCGGTCGCCGAGCTGGCCGTGGAGCGGGACCTGCTGGTGGTGACGGACGAGGTCTACGAGCACCTGGTCTTCGACACCGCCGAGCACATCCCGATGGCGTCCTTCCCCGGGATGCGCGAGCGCACGGTGACCATCGGTTCGGCCGGCAAGACGTTCTCGTTCACCGGCTGGAAGGTCGGCTGGATCACCGCCCCGCCCGCCCTGGTCACCGCGGTCCGCTCGGCCAAGCAGTATCTGACCTATGTGGCGTCCGGCCCCTTCCAGTACGCCGTCGCCGAGGCCCTCGCGCTGCCCGACTCCCACTTCGCCGCCTTCCGCGCGGACATGCAGGCCAAGCGGGACGTCCTCGCGGCCGGCCTCGCGGAGGCGGGCTTCGGCGTCTACCGCCCCGCCGGGACGTACTTCGTCACCACCGACATCCGGCCCCTCGGCGAGAGCGACGGCTTCGCCTTCTGCCGCGACCTGCCGGAACGCGCGGGTGTCGTCGCCATCCCCAACGCCGTCTTCTACGACCACCGGGAGGCGGGCGCCCCCTTCGTCCGGTTCGCGTTCTGCAAGCGGACATCGGTGCTGGAGGAGGCCGTACGGCGGCTGAAGTCGCTGGGACGCTGAACGGCGAGAGCCCGGCCCCGGCACACGACCCCAGGTGGTGTCGGTGCCCGGCCGGGCTCCCCGGTACGCGGGGGGCGGACTACTCGCCGCCCTCGTCCTCGGGCTTCTCCGCCTCGTTGACCTCCTGCTCCAGGCCGAGCTGCTCCACCAGCCAGCGGTCGAACTCGATGGCGGCGCGCACCCAGCTGACCGTCGAGGAGACGAAGTGCTCCAGGCTGACGCCCATGCCGATCAGCATCTGCGCCTCGCCGATCAGGCGGACGGTGCCGTCGTCGTGGGTGTGGGAGTACACCTTGGGCCACAGGGTGCGCCGGTTCCAGTCGTCGAGCGACTCCAGCAGCTGCGGCTTGACGTCGATCTGGTGGGGACGGTCGTAGAACGTCCGCACCGAGAAGATCTGCTGGTCGCCCTCGCCACGGAACATGAAGTACGTACGGAACTGCTCCCACGGCGCCGCGAGGTCACCCTCGTCGTCGACGACATACTTGAGCTCCATCTGTTCGAGGAGCTGCTTCACGAGGTCCTGATCCGGGACGACGGGGCCCGCCGGCCCTTGGGGCTGCGGCTCGGGCTGGCCCCCGAAGTTCGGAATCGAGGACGGGTCGATGCTCACCGTGTTTTTCCCTTCGTACGGATCACACCATCCTCCCCCATGCGGGGAGGGGCGTGGCAAGCCCGCCGTGGCCCTGTCAGCCCTGGGCTGACACGATCCGGCCGGTCGGACGGCCCCGGCGGACGGCGGTGGGGGCGCGTACGGGCGTGAGTCTGCCGGACATCCGCCGCGGCGCGTCCCTCCGCTCCTCCGTCCGGGTGTCCACGGGCGGCTCGCGCACACCTGCCCGGCGCCGGCGCGGTGCTGCGCGTTCACCGTGCGACGTACGGCGGCCCGCCACCCCACGGGGGGTGACGGGCCGCGCCGGGACCGCCGGGGCTACAGCGTCTTGCCGCTCGCCGGGCCCACGATCAGGTCGTCGCCGAAACGGTCCACGCGGACCGTGTCGCCGTCCTTGATCTCGCCGGCGAGGATCTCCCGGGCGAGCCGGTCGCCGATCGCGGTCTGGACGAGGCGGCGCAGCGGGCGGGCGCCGTAGGCCGGGTCCATACCCTCGTCGGCGAGCCAGGCCAGGGCGTCGTCGGTGACCTCCAGGGTGAGGCGGCGCTCGGCGAGCCGCCGGGCGAGCGCGTCGATCTGGAGCCGCGCGATCCGGCTCAGCTCGTCCTTGCTCAGGGCCGAGAAGACCACGAGGTCGTCGAGCCGGTTGAGGAACTCCGGCTTGAACGACGTCCGGACCACCTCCAGGACCTGCTCCTTCTTCTCCTCCTCCCCGGTCAGCGGGTCGACCAGGTACTGGCTGCCCAGGTTGGAGGTCAGCACCAGGATGGTGTTGCGGAAGTCGACGGTGCGGCCCTGCCCGTCGGTGAGACGACCGTCGTCCAGCACCTGGAGCAGGATGTCGAAGACCTCGGGGTGCGCCTTCTCCACCTCGTCCAGCAGCACGACGGTGTACGGCCGCCGCCGCACGGCCTCGGTGAGCTGGCCGCCCTCCTCGTACCCGACGTATCCGGGCGGGGCACCGACCAGCCGGGCGACGCTGTGCTTCTCGCTGTACTCCGACATGTCGATGCGGACCATGGCCCGCTCGTCGTCGAAGAGGAAGTCGGCGAGCGCCTTGGCCAGCTCGGTCTTGCCGACACCGGTCGGGCCGAGGAAGAGGAACGAGCCGGTCGGGCGGTCCGGGTCGGAGATCCCGGCCCTGCTGCGCCGTACGGCGTCGGACACGGCCCGCACGGCCTCGGTCTGCCCGATCAGCCGCTTGCCGAGCTCGTCCTCCATGCGCAGCAGCTTCTGCGTCTCGCCCTCCAGCAGGCGGCCGGCGGGGATGCCGGTCCAGGAGGCGACGACGTCGGCGATGTCGTCGGCGCCGACCTCCTCCTTGACCATGGTGTCCCTGGCAACCTCCTCCTCGGCCTCGGAGGCGGCCTCCAGGTCGCGCTCCAGGGTCGGGATCTCGCCGTACAGGAGCTTGGAGGCGGTGTCGAAGTCGCCGTCGCGCTGGGCGCGTTCGGCCTGCCCGCGCAGTTCGTCGAGCTTCTCCTTCAGCTCGCCGACCCGGTTGAGGGACTGCTTCTCCTTCTCCCAGCGGGCGGTGAGGCCGCGCAGCTCCTCCTCCTTGTCGGCGAGGTCGCGGCGCAGCCGCTCCAGACGCTCCAGGGAGGCGGCGTCGGTCTCCTTGCCGATCGCCAGCTCCTCCATCTTCAGCCGGTCGACGGCACGCTGGAGTTCGTCGATCTCGACGGGGGACGAGTCGATCTCCATGCGCAGCCGGGACGCGGCCTCGTCGACGAGGTCGATGGCCTTGTCGGGCAGGAAGCGGGAGGTGATGTACCGGTCGGAGAGGGCGGCGGCCGCCACCAGCGCGCTGTCGGCGATCTGCACCTTGTGGTGGGCCTCGTAGCGGCCCTTGAGCCCGCGCAGGATCGCGATGGAGTCCTCGACGGTGGGCTCGGCGACCAGCACCTGCTGGAAACGCCGCTCCAGGGCGGCGTCCTTCTCGATCCGCTCCCGGTACTCGTCCAGCGTGGTCGCGCCGACCATGCGCAGCTCACCGCGCGCGAGCATCGGCTTGAGCATGTTCCCGGCGTCCATGGCGGAGTCGCCGCCGGCGCCGGTCCCCACGACGGTGTGCAGCTCGTCGATGAAGGTGATGATCTGGCCCTCGGAGTCCCTGATCTCGGCGAGGACGGTCTTGAGCCGCTCCTCGAACTCGCCGCGGTACTTGGCTCCGGCGACCATCGCGCCCAGGTCGAGCGAGACCAGCCGCTTGCCCTTCAGCGACTCGGGCACGTCCCCCTTGACGATCCGCTGGGCGAGGCCCTCGACGACGGCGGTCTTGCCGACACCGGGCTCACCGATGAGGACGGGGTTGTTCTTGGTGCGGCGGGACAGCACCTGCACGACCCGCCGGATCTCCTGGTCCCGCCCGATGACCGGGTCGAGCCTGCCCTCGCGGGCGGCGGCGGTCAGGTCGGTGCCGAACTTCTCCAGCGCCTTGTACTGGCCCTCGGGGTCGGCGGTGGTCACGCGGCGCCCTCCCCTCGCCTTGCGGAAGGCCTCCTGCAGTTTCTTCGCACTCGCGCCCTGCCCCTCCAGTACCTCACCGGCCGCGCCGCCCTTCGCGGCGATGCCGAGGAGCAGGTGCTCGGTGGAGAGGTACTCGTCCCCGAGTTCCTTGGCGCGGGCCTGGGCGTCGGCGACCACGGCGAGCATCTCACGGTTCGGCTGCGGCGGCGCGACCGTGGATCCGGTGACGCTGGGCAGCCCGGCGAGGATGCGCTCGGCGCCGGAGCGCACGGCGGCGAGGTCGGCCTCTACGGCGGCGAGCAGGTCGGTGATGTTCTCGTTGTCCTGCCCCTGGAGCAGAGCGAGGAGCAGGTGGGCGGGGGTGAGGTCGGGGTGCCCCTCGGTCACGGCCCGGTTGCTGGCCGCGTTGATCGCGTCCCGGCTCCGGTTGGTCAGCTCGGCGTCCACGTTCTGGCTTCCCTCCTAGCGGTGCTGACTCGGTCAACGTGCACAAAGTTGAGTCTATTCCACTCAAGGAGGAAACGGCGGGGGACCTGCACCGCGAGCGTCTTTCCGGTCAGGCGGAGAACCTGGCGATACCTGGAAATGTCCCCGCATACGACAGCGGCGTCACCGTGTTCAGGTCACGGTGACGCCGCTGCCGGGGGGAAGCACCTGAGCGATTTGTTACGACGGGGGAATCGCGTCAGGCACTGCGGGGGGTGGCCGAGATGGTCCTCACTTCGGGGACCTCCGGCTGCGCGAGCCGGTGGTCCCTCTGGTCCAGGTTCACAAAGATCATTCCGTATCGGACGGCGCACCGCACGGGCTGCGGCGCCCCCCGGGGCCGTCGCAGACACCGGTACGCCCGCACGTCGCCGTCGTCGTCCAGCGTGACGACGACCGGCTCACCGAAGACGGTCACCATCAGCGAGTCACCGGCGTGGGGGATCGCGGTGACCAGATCGATGAAGTGCCAGCCGGAGCGGTAGGCGGTGGCCATCTCACGGCGGAAGGAGCGGTCGTCGGGTGGAGTGGTCATGTCGATCAGTCCCACTTGCTGTCCGCCGGGAGACTGACCGCCTCGCCGCCGACCGTGACGGCGAGCGCAGTCTCGGCTCCCACAACCGCACCGTGCGCGTCGCTCTTCGCACCGGAGAGGCCAGCCAGAGCTCCAGAGGCCACAACGGCGGAGACGGCGACAACAAGCACCGAGCGAAGCATTTTCTTACGCATAGTCGGCTTCGTCCTCACTTGAAGATCCCCTCTGTCCCCCGTCGGATAAGACGATGGCTCATTCAGGCACGTCATGGCCACACAATCGGTGCATCATGTTCCTGCACGTTCAGGACCCTGGGGGGTGGAGATTTGATAGCAAATGGGACCAACACGACACATCCCCACACGGTCACCGAGCTCTGTGAGGACGGAAGGCGCCTCTACGCGGATGCGCTGCGAACAGGACGCGTCCTGCGGACGGATGCCGAGTCCGCTCCGTGCCTGATGGAGTTCGCCCTGCTTCATCCCGATCCTGACGACGCAAAATGGCTGCGCCCCGTGCCTCCGGCGATCGCCCTGGCCCAGCGGCTCAACCCCATCGAGCGGGAGATCACCGAGCACCGACGGCTGTCGATCGCGCTCTCCGAAGTCTTCGAGCCGTTCATGGCCCTCGGCGTCCAGGCCACCGCCCCCACCCACTCCATCAGTGTGCTGGAGGGCCTGGACCGCATCAACGCGGCTCTCGACCTGGCCACGGCCCAGTGCCGGACCGAGATGCTCACCGTCCAGCCGAGCAGCAGCGCCCGCAGCGCCGAGAACCGCCTCCTGGAGGCGCTGGAGCGCGACAAGCCGCTGATCGAGCGGGGGGTGCGCATCCGGACCCTCTACCAGCACACCGCGCGGTACAACCCCGAACGCCTCGCCTACGTGGACCAGTTCGTGAACGGCAAGGTCGAGTACCGGACCATCGACGAACTCGTCGAGCGCCTCATCATCTGTGACGAGACGGTCGCCTTCATCCCCATCCGTGAGGACCGTCAGGTCGCCCTGGAGATCCGTCACCCAGGCCTTGTCCGCTACCTGATCAAGGTGTTCGAGTTCATCTGGAGCCGGGCGGTCCCGCTGACCGCCGGCGCCCCGTACGAAACGGCCCCCGACGGCATCACCGACATCCAGCACTCGATCGCCAAGCTCCTGGTGGAGGGCCACGTGGACGAGGCGATAGCCCGCCGTCTCGGCATGAACGTGCGCACCTGCCGTGCCCACATCGCGAAACTGGCGACGGTGCTCGGCAGCGGCAGCCGTGCCCAACTCGGCTATCTCATAGCCCAGTCGGGGGTCCTGGAGCACGGGTCCCCCGGCCTGGGCGGAGAAACCCGCACGTGACCCTCAGGCCGCACCGGCACCGGGACGAGGGCCTGTGCGAGGCGGGTCTCGAACCCTCCAGCACGCTGAGGGAGTGAGTGGGGGCGGTGGCCTGGACCGCACCGCCTCTGGCACCTCGCCACCCCCAAGCGGTCCAGCAGCCCACCGTCAACGGGATCACCCCCCGCCAACGCGCCATCGCCGCCCTCCTCGTCGAAGGGCACACGGACGCCTCGATCGCCGACCGCCTCGGTATGAACGTCCGTACCGCCCGCGTCCGCATCGCCAGGCTCGCCGCCACCCTCGGCAGCGAGAGCCGGGCTCAGCTCGGTCATCTCATCGGACAGTCGGGGATTCTCGACCAGGAACGCTGACGGAGGGCGAGCCGTCCAGGCCGGCCTGGGCGATGCGCACCCCCAGCTGGGTCCGGCTGGCCGCGCCCAGGGTCTCCGACAGGCGCGCGATGTGCGCCCGGCACGTCCGCACGCTGATGCCCAGCCGCTCCGCGATCACCGCGTCCTGGTGGCCCTCCGCCAGCAGCGCCGCGATGGACTGCTCGCGGTGCGAGACGCCCTCGAAACCGGTGTCGGGAAGCGGCGCCGTCAGGGGGATCGCCAGCCGCCACAGCCGCTCGAAGACCGTCACCAGGTAGGCCACCAGCGCGGGGTGGCGCAGCTCCAGGGCCATCGTGCGGTCGGTGTTGGCGGGGATGAACGCCACCGTGCGGTCGAACAGGATGAGGCGGTCGACGACCTCGTCGAGGGTGCGGGCCTCCACCGCGTCACCCATCAGCTCCAGGTAGTTGAGCAGCCCCTGCCCGTGCCGGGCCACGTGCGTGTACAGGTCCCGCATCCGCACCCCGCGCCCGCGCAGCGCCAGCGCCCGGTGCAGCCCCTCCGACAGCTCGTGCTCGCGCCGGATGCCGCCCGGCTGGACGGTGAGCACCTCCGTCGTGCACGCCTCCGTCGCCTCGTCCATCGCGGCCTGGATGCGGGCCAGCCCGTCCAGCACCCGGATCGCCGTGCCCTCCGTGGCCGCCGACGCCTCGATGCGCCGGCCGAGGCCCGCGTACCGCTCGAAGGCCTCCACCGCCGAGCCCACCCGCCGCTGGCTGGCCCTCACCTCGTCGTACACCCCGCGCAGCAGCCGGGTCATGACCTCCTGCGGGGAGGTCGGCACGAGCCAGTCCATGTCGTCGGGGTCCGGGTGCAGCAGGGCCAGCTCCAGCAGGCAGGGCACCGGCTCCGCGTCCCGGCGCGGCACCCGGCCGCGCCGTACGGCCCGGGAGTACACGCGGTCCCCGACCGCGCACAGCCGGTCGGCACCGTGCGGATGCTCCTGAGCCCCGTGCCCGGCCATCGCCCATCCCACCCCCGGTTCCGGCTCTTTCCGCAGCGCAACTATGCGCGGCCGGGACCGGGTCCGCAACACGGCTCCGCCCCGGGCGGCGGCCGGAAGACACCGGTTCGCACGGGAATGCCCGGGCGGCGGCCGACGGCTACTTCAGCCCGATCTCCGCGCAGTCCGCCGCGAACTTCGCCGTGCAGATGTCGGACACCTTGTAGAAGCCGTCCGCCACGACGGTGTCCTTGATGTTGGCCTTCGTCAGGGCGACGACCGGCACCAGCTGCGCCGGAATGCCCTGGTGGCTGGGGCTGTCGACCTTGTCACGGGTGAGCGCGTCGAACTGGATGTCCCGGCCCTGGATGTGCGCCACGACCATCTCCGCGGCGTTCTCGGCCTCCTGCGGGTAGGACTTGTAGACGCTCATGTACTGCTCGCCGGAGACGATCCGCTGGACCGCCGGCAGCTCCGCGTCCTGGCCGGTGATCGGCGGCAGGTCGGTGACACCTGCGGCCTCCAGGGCCTTGATGATGCCGCCCGCCATGCCGTCGTTGGCGGAGTAGACGCCGGCGATGTTGTCCTTGCCGATCGACTGGATCGCCTCGGCCATGTTCGCCTCGGCGTTCACCGGCTTCCAGTCCTTGGTGTCGAAGGACTGGGCGATCGTCACCTTGCCGTTCAGCTCGGACATCGCACCGGCCTTGAACTGCTTGGCGTTCGGGTCGGTGGGCGAGCCGTTCATCATGACGACCTTGGCCGGGTTGTCACGGTCACCGAGCGCCTCGATGAGGGAGCGTCCCTGGACCTCGCCGACCAGCTCGTTGTCGAAGGAGATGTAGGCGGCGATCGGCCCCTCGGCCAGCCGGTCGTAGGCGATGACCGGGATACCGGCGTCCTTGGCCTTCTGCACGCTCGACGCGATGGACTGCGCGTTCACGGCGTCCAGGACGATCGCGTCGACCTTGTCGTCGATCATCTTCTGCATCTGCTCGGCCTGCTTGGCCTCGTCCGCCCCGGCGTTGGCGTACTCGACCTTGCCCTCGTTGCGGGTCAGGGAGGCGATCTTCTTCACGAAGTACGGGTGGTCGAACTGCTCGTAGCGCGTGTTCTCCGTCTCAGGAAGCAGCAGGCCCACCGTGATGTCGTTGCCCTTGGACGGGCTCGCGTCGTCGCTGCTCTCCGAAGCGCCCAGCACCCCGCAGCCGGCCAGCGAAACGGTCATCGTGGACGCGGCCACGGATATGGCGATACGACGGATGCAGGAGCTCACTTCTGGTGCCTTCCGGACGCGGGGGCCGCATTGCAACCCAGGTGACTGAAAAGCCAACGCGTCGGCGCCCCCACCGTCAAGCGGAACCACTTAACGAGATGACAACACCACGCTCCGCAGCCGACGTGGAGACGGAGCGGAATCGTCTCCCGGGTCCCTGCACATGCCTCCCACACGAGGGACACACGAAGGGGCCCGGAGGCTCACCCGAGCCTCCGGGCCCCTTCGCGGGAACCTTCACGCGCCGTCAGTCGGGCGCCTGCTGCTGCCGCTTGGGCCGCCACACCACCAGCGCGCTGGTCTGCTGGACCTCCTGGTACGGCACCAGGTCACGGCGGTACGAGGCGTGCACCGCCGCCTCCCGCTGACGCATCGCCGTGGCCGCGCCCTCCAGCGCGTCCGACAGCTCCGCTATGCGGGACTGGAGCGCGGCGACCTGGTTCTCCAGTTCGATGATGCGCTTGATTCCGGCCAGATTGATGCCCTCGTCCTGCGACAACTGCTGCACCTGGCGGAGCAGTTCGATGTCACGGGCCGAGTAGCGCCGGCCGCGCCCGGCCGTACGGTCCGGGGAGACCAGGCCGAGGCGGTCGTACTGGCGCAGGGTCTGCGGGTGCAGACCGGAGAGCTGGGCCGCCACCGAGATGACGTAGACCGGGGTGTCCTCGGTCAGTTCATACGGATTGCGCCGACGACCGTCCATCCCCATCAAGCTCCCTTCGCGGCCTGGAACAGCTCCGCCCGCGGATCCTCGTCCGCGGTCGCCTCGCGATACGCCTCGAGCGCGTCACGAGCCTTCCCCGTCAGGTCCTTCGGGACACTCACCTCGACGGTGACCAGGAGGTCGCCGCGGGTGCCGTCCTTGCGTACCGCGCCCTTGCCGCGGGCGCGCATGGTGCGGCCGTTGGGTGTGCCCGCCGGCAGCTTCAGCGTGACGGGGGGTCCGCCCAGGGTCGGGACGCGGACCTCGCCGCCGAGGGCCGCCTCGGCGTAGGTGACCGGGACGGTGACGGTGAGGTTGTCGCCCTTGCGGCCGAAGACGGGGTGGTCCTTGACGTGCACCACCACGTACAGGTCGCCCGCCGGGCCGCCCCGCTCGCCCGGTGCGCCCTTGCCGCGCAGCCGGATGCGCTGCCCGTCCGACACCCCGGCCGGGATGCGGACCTGCATCGTCCGCGAGGACTTGGCGCGTCCGGAGCCCTTGCAGACCTCGCAGGGGTTCTCCGCGATCAGGCCGCGGCCCTTGCAGTCCGGGCACGGGTCGGTCAGCGAGAAGCCGCCGCCGGAGCCCCGGGCGACCTGCCCGGTGCCGACGCAGGTCGGGCACACGCGCGGCGTGCCGTTCTTGTCGCCGGTGCCCGAACAGGCCTTGCAGGGCTGCTGGCTGGACATGCGCAGCGGGACCGTCGCGCCCTCGATGGCCTCCGTGAAGCTGAGGGTGACCTCGGACTCGATGTCCTGGCCGCGCCGCGGCTGGGTCCGCGTGCCGGTGCCGGGACCGCCGGCGCCGGTGCGGTTGAACAGGCCCCCGAAGACGTCGCCGAGACCGCCGCCGAAGCCGCCGGCCCCGCCGCCCTGGGCGCCGCCTCCGAAGAGGTCGCCCAGGTCGAAGTTGAAGGTGCCGCCGCCGCCCGCGCCCGGCCCCGGGCGGAAGCCGCCGTTGCCGAAGAGCGCGCGGGCGTCGTCGTACTCCTTGCGCTTCTTGGCGTCACCGAGGACGTCGTTCGCCTCGGAGATCTCCTTGAAGCGCTCCTCGGCCCGGGCGTTGCCCTTGTTGGCGTCCGGGTGGAACTCGCGGGCGAGCTTCCGGTACGCCTTCTTGATCTCGGCCTCGGTGGCGTCCTTGGGGACGCCGAGGACCTTGTAGTAGTCCTTCTCGATGAAGTCCTTGGTGCTCATCCCCGACGTCCCTCCTCTCCTGCGTACGCGTACGTCGTGACGTCAGCCCTCCTCCGGGCCACCGTTCTCCTTGTCGTCGGCCGCCTCGGCCGGCTCCTCGGCCTTGACGGTCTGCGCCCCCGGCTGCGGCTCGGCCACCGCCACCCGCGCGGGGCGGATGGTGCGCTCGCCGATCCGGTACCCCGGCTGCAGAATCGCCACGCAGGTCGTCTCGGTGACGTCCGGCGCGTACGAGTGCATCAGGGCCTCGTGGATCGTCGGGTCGAAGGGCTCGCCCTCCTTGCCGAACTGCTGGAGGCCCATCTTGGCCACGGTGGTCTCCAGCGACTCCGCGACGGACTTGAATCCGCCGACGAGTTCGCCGTGTTCCCGGGCGCGGCCCACGTCGTCGAGCACGGGGAGCAGCTCGGACAGGAGGTTCGCGATGGCGACCTCCTTGACCGCGACGCGGTCCCGCTCCACCCGACGGCGGTAGTTCTGGTACTCGGCCTGGAGGCGCTGGAGGTCCGCCGTGCGCTCGCCGAGCGCCGTGCGTGCCTGGTCCAGCTGGGCCACCAGGCCCGCGTTCTCACTCGCGTCCCCGGCCGGGGCCGCCTCCTCCTCGGAGGCGGCCTTCGGTTCGGCGGCGTCAGGCGTGGCGCCAGAGGGGACGTCGGGCTTCTCGTCGAAGCCCGGGGTCTCCTCGGTCACGCCGCACCGTCCTTGCGCTCGTCGTCCACGATCTCGGCGTCGACGACGTCGTCGTCGGCGGCCTTGTCACCGGCACCGGCACCGGCGCCCGGGGCCTCGCCGCCGGCGGCCTGCGCACCCTGGGCGTCGGCGTACATGGCCTGGCCCAGCTTCTGCGAGACGGCGGCGACCTTCTCCGTGGCGGTGCGGATCTCGGCGGAGTCCTCGCCCTTGAGCTTCTCCTTCAGCTCGGCGACGGCCTCCTCGACCTCCGTCTTGATCTCGCCCGGGACCTTGTCCTCGTTGTCCTTGAGGAACTTCTCGGTCTGGTAGACGAGCTGCTCGCCCTGGTTGCGGGACTCGGCGGCCTCGCGGCGGCGGTGGTCCTCCTCCGCGTACTGCTCGGCCTCCTGGCGCATGCGGTCGACCTCGTCCTTCGGCAGCGAGGAGCCGCCGGTGACGGTCATCTTCTGCTCCTTGCCCGTGCCCAGGTCCTTCGCGGTCACGTGCATGATGCCGTTGGCGTCGATGTCGAAGGCGACCTCGATCTGCGGGACGCCGCGGGGCGCCGGCGGCAGACCGGTCAGCTCGAACATCCCGAGCTTCTTGTTGTACGCCGCGATCTCGCGCTCGCCCTGGTAGACCTGGATCTGCACGGAGGGCTGGTTGTCCTCGGCGGTGGTGAAGATCTCCGAGCGCTTCGTCGGGATCGTCGTGTTCCGCTCGATGAGCTTGGTCATGATGCCGCCCTTGGTCTCGATGCCGAGGGACAGCGGGGTGACGTCGAGGAGCAGGACGTCCTTGACCTCGCCCTTGAGGACACCGGCCTGCAGGGCGGCGCCGATGGCGACGACCTCGTCCGGGTTGACGCCCTTGTTGGCGTCCTTGCCGCCGGTCAGCTCCTTGACGAGCTCGGCGACGGCGGGCATACGGGTGGAGCCACCGACGAGGACGACGTGGTCGATCTCGGACAGCTGGATGCCGGCGTCCTTGATGACGTTGTGGAACGGCGTCTTGCAGCGCTCCAGCAGGTCGGCGGTCAGCTGCTGGAACTGGGCGCGGGTGAGCTTCTCGTCCAGGTGCAGCGGGCCCTCGGCGGAGGCCGTGATGTAGGGCAGGTTGATCGAGGTCTCGGTGGACGAGGACAGCTCGATCTTGGCCTTCTCGGCGGCCTCGCGGAGGCGCTGGAGGGCCATCTTGTCCTTGGACAGGTCCACGCCGTGGCCGGACTGGAACTGCTTGACCAGGTAGTCGACGACGCGCTGGTCCCAGTCGTCACCACCGAGGTGGTTGTCACCGTTGGTGGCCTTCACCTCGACGACGCCGTCGCCGATCTCCAGCAGCGAGACGTCGAAGGTACCGCCACCGAGGTCGAAGACGAGGATGATCTGCTCGTCCTTGTCGAGGCCGTACGCCAGCGCGGCGGCCGTCGGCTCGTTGACGATGCGCAGGACGTTCAGACCCGCGATCTCGCCGGCCTCCTTGGTGGCCTGGCGCTCGGCGTCGTTGAAGTACGCCGGGACGGTGATGACCGCGTCGGTCACCTTCTCGCCCAGGTAGGACTCGGCGTCCCGCTTCAGCTTCTGCAGCACGAAGGCGCTGATCTGCTGCGGGTTGAAGTCCTTGCCGTCCAGGTTGATCTTCCAGTCGGTGCCCATGTGGCGCTTGACCGACCGGATGGTCCTGTCGACGTTCGTGACCGCCTGACGCTTGGCCACCTCGCCGACCAGCACCTCACCGTTCTTGGCGAAGGCGACGACGGACGGCGTGGTCCTGGCGCCCTCGGCGTTGGTGATGACGGTGGGCTCGCCGCCCTCCAGAACGCTGACGACGGAGTTAGTCGTGCCCAGGTCGATGCCGACCGCACGTGCCATGGTGATTTCCTCCAGCTGACTTGAGTGGAACAGGCTCAAGTGTGCATGACGCCCACCGCTGGGTCAACAGACGTGAGTCGGGCAGACTCAACTCTTATCCGTTCCTTACACGCAATGGCCAGCTGAACTGCGATTCTTCAGGACCGGCGGCCTGACGAACCGGAAAACTCGCTCGCCGAGGGGATGACCGGGGGGACGGTCCGGGGGAGGTGCGCACCCCGGTCGCGGGACGCGAGGGCGGCACCCGGCGGCTCCCTCGGACGGCGGTGTCCGGGCCCGTCCGCCGCGGCTCGTACACCCGCACGCGCAGCAGCCCCAGCACCACGGTGACCGAGGCGCCCGCCACCCACAGCACGGCCGTCTCCCCCACCCGGCCGATGTGCACGAGCACTCCCACGACCACCCCGCAGAAGGCGCCCACACCGAGCAGCACGGCCACGCCCTGGGGCGTGGCCCCCAGCCGTCGCAGCCGGTGGGCGAGGTGGTCGGGCCCACCGCGCAAGGGGGGCCGCCCGGCCAGCAGGCGCGACAGCAGGACGAGGACGGCGTCGGCGCTCACCAGCGCGGTCAGCGCGAACAGCACCCCCGCACCCGCACCGGGCGCCTGGCCCGCCCGGGTGAACACCGCCGATCCGGCGAGCAGGAAGCCGGCGAAGAGCGACCCGGAGGCCCCGAACGCGATCCGGGCGGGATGCCAGTTGTGCAGCAGGAACCCGGCCAGCGCGGCGGCCAGCGCGCTCAGCAGCACCGCGAGCCCGTCCATCAGCTCCGCCGCCGCACAGACGCCGATGCCGAAGGCGGTCACGACCCCCACCGCACCGGCCAGTCCGTCGGCGTGGTCCAGCCCCCGGAAGGCCATGGCGACCAGCGCGATCCAGGCCACCGCCAGCGCCCCGGCCAGCGGCCCGGTCCCGTCGTAGGGCACCACGCACGCCGCCGCGACGGCCGTGCCGGCCAGCAGCCACCGTCGCCGCAGCCGCCAGAGGTCGGCGGCGAGGCCCAGCGCCCCGACGGCGCAGCCGGCGACGAGCAGGCGCACCACGCCCGTGCCGAGCGGCACGACGCCCGCCCATTGAGAGGCGCCCGCGACCAGGCCGGTGACGAGGACGACGGCCACGCCGCCGAGCAGGGGCACCGGTCGCGCACGGCGCCGGTCGACCAGGGCCAGACGCAGGGCTGGGACCCTCAGCAGCGCGGTGAGCAGGGCGGCGAGGAGAAAAGACGCGGTGGCGGCAGTGATCCCGTAGAGCACGGACATAAACTAAGCCGAATATCACGATGTGCGACGAATGTCCTGTCCAGTCCGGCGTGGCGGGGACGGGCGACGGCTCCCGAGCGGTCAGGGTTGCCTCAGCGACGCAGATCACCGCGGTGCTGACTACAGTGCGGCTGGAGATGCGGGTAGTCTCAGACGGACTGCATAAGTTACCGCTTAGTAATGTCGGGGTAGGTGAAGAACCCCGCCCCACCCCCTCGCAGGCCCGAGGAGCCCCCAAATGCAACTCGCCGCGATCGTCGTGTCGCTGGTTCTGATTGTGGTCGGCGTGGCCCTGTTCGCCCGCGCCGTTCTGCAGATCGTCAACTACATGCGGCTCGGCCAGAGCGTGCCCGCGGGCACGCGCACCGACGCACCCGGACAGCGCACCCTCACCGTGGTCAGGGAGTTCCTCGGCCACACCCGGATGAACCGCTGGGGCGTCGTCGGCGTCGCGCACTGGTTCGTGGCGGTGGGCTTCTTCTCGCTGCTGCTGACGATCGTCAACGCCATCGGGCAGCTGTTCCAGGCCGACTGGCTCCTGCCGGTGATCGGTGAATGGGCGCCGTACAACGTCTTCGTCGAGTTCATCGGCACGATGACGGTGCTCGGCATCCTGGCCCTGATCGTCATCCGGCAACTGAGCCACCCGAGGAAGCCGGGCCGCAAGTCCCGCTTCGCGGGGTCCAACTTCGGCCAGGCGTACTTCGTCGAGGCCGTCATCCTCATCGTCGGCGTCTGCATCTTCATGCTGCACGCGCTCGAAGGCGCCCAGCACCACGTGGACGGCTACGAGGCCTCGTTCTTCATCTCGTACCCGGTGGTGTCGTGGCTGGAGGGCCTGGACGTCTCCACGCTCCAGAACCTCACCTACTTCTTCGCGGGCCTGAAGATCGCGACCTCCTTCATCTGGATGATCACGGTCGCCCTGAAGACCGACATGGGTGTGGCCTGGCACCGCTTCCTCGCCTTCCCGAACATCTGGTTCAAGCGCGACGCCAAGGGCGGCACCGCCCTCGGCCCGCTGCTGCCGATGACCTCGGGCGGCAAGCCGATCGACTTCACCGACCCGGGCGACGACGACGTCTTCGGCGTCTCCCAGGTCGAGCAGTTCTCGTGGAAGGGCCTGCTGGACTTCTCCACCTGCACCGAGTGCGGCCGCTGCCAGTCGCAGTGCCCCGCCTGGAACACCGGCAAGCCGCTCTCCCCCAAGCTCCTGATCATGTCCCTGCGCGACCACGCGCACGCCAAGGCCCCCTATCTGCTGGCCGGCGGCGGCAAGACGATGGAGGGCGAGGAGAAGGCCTCCGAGGAGCAGCTCAAGGACGTCCCCGCGGCGGCGCTGGCCGAGGCCGAGCGCCCGCTGATCGGCACGGCCGAGGAGAACGGCGTCATCGACCCGGACGTCCTGTGGTCCTGCACCACCTGCGGCGCCTGCGTCGAGCAGTGCCCGGTCGACATCGAGCACGTCGACCACATCGTCGACATGCGCCGCTACCAGGTGATGATCGAGTCCGCGTTCCCGTCCGAGGCGGGCACGATGCTCAAGAACCTGGAGAAGAAGGGCAACCCCTGGGGCCTGGCCAAGAAGCAGCGCCTGGAGTGGACCAAGGAGGTCGACTTCGAGGTCCCGGTCGTCGGCAAGGACATCGAGGACCTCACCGAGGTCGAGTACCTGTACTGGGTCGGCTGCGCCGGCGCCCTCGAGGACCGCGCCAAGAAGACCACCAAGGCCTTCGCGGAGCTGCTGCACATGGCGGGCGTGAAGTTCGCGATCATGGGTGGCGACGAGAAGTGCACCGGTGACTCCGCCCGCCGCCTCGGCAACGAGCCCCTGTTCCAGGAGCTCGGCATGGAGAACGTCATGTCCCTCAACGCCGCCTTCGGCGAGGAGATGGACGAGGACGGCAAGGTCGTGCCCGAGTCGGCGAAGCCCAAGTCGGCCAAGAAGATCGTCGCGACCTGCCCGCACTGCCTCAACACCCTCGGCAACGAGTACCCGCAGCTCGGCGGCGACTACGAGGTCATCCACCACACCCAGCTGCTCCAGCACCTGGTGGACGAGGGCAAGCTGGTCCCGGTGACCCCGGTCGAGGGCATCATCACCTACCACGACCCGTGCTACCTGGGCCGGCACAACAAGATCTACACCCCTCCGCGCGAGATCATCGCCGCCGTCCCGGGCGTCCGCAACGAGGAGATGCACCGCCACAAGGAGCGCGGCTTCTGCTGCGGCGCCGGCGGCGCGCGGATGTGGATGGAGGAGCGGATCGGCAAGCGCATCAACAACGAGCGCGTCGACGAGGCCCTCTCCGTCAACCCGGACATCGTCTCCACCGCCTGCCCGTTCTGCCTCGTCATGCTGACCGACTCGGTCAACGGCAAGAAGAACGACGGCAAGGCCAAGGAGTCGATCCAGGTCGTCGACGTCGCCCAGCTTCTGCTGGACTCCGTCAGGACCCCGGCCGACCCGGCCGGCGAGGCCGAGCAGGAGACCGAGCCGACGCCCGAGCCGGTGAAGTAGCCCCACGGCCACGACAGACCGGCCGACGCCCCCGGGTCCACCAGGACCCGGGGGCGTCGCCGTTCCCGGGCTGTCGCCGTTGGTCGAACACGTGCATCATGACCGGGGTGTTGTTCGGTGATGGGTGATGCGGACGAGGTGAACGGTGCACGTGCGAAGAAGCGCGCGGCGGGCGACCACAGGTGCGGTGGCCCTCGGCTCCCTGCTGCTGCTCGTCGCCTGCGGCCACGGCCCGTCGCACACCCCGGGCGCCGACGGAGCCACGGCCACCGGGCACGCCCCCGTCCGCGCGGCCCAGGCCCCGGCCGTGCTGCCCGTCCCGCACGGCAAGGGCAGCAGGACCGCCGACGACTTCAACGGCGACGGCCACCGCGACCTCGTCCTGAACGACCTCGTCAAGGCCGAGAGCCACGCCGACGACGCCGGCATCGGCATCGTCTACGGCTCGTCGCACGGACTCGTGCCGGGCGCCCGGCAACTGCTCTCCCCGGCCACGCACGCGGCCCGTGTGCAGGGCCAGTTGCCGGCCGTCTTCGAGGCGGAGGCCGGCTGCGACCTCGACGGCGACGGCTTCACCGACCTCGTCGTCACCACCGACCCGCCCTACGACGGCCAGGGCCGCCCCCCGGTGCCCCTCCAGCTCCTCTTCGGCTCCCCGGACGGCTTCACCGGCCGCGCGGTGGTCCTGACCGTGCCCGGCCGGGCCCGGCTCGGCAACGACTGGCCGGACCGGCCGGTCTGCGGCGACTTCGACGGCGACGGCGCCCAGGACCTGGTCCTGCACGCGTCGGCCGGCCACCTCAGCTTTCTGCGCGGCCCCTTCACCCGCGAGGGCGCCCCGCACGCGGCCGGCGCCCCGCTCGCCTCGCCGGGCGAGGCCCCCACGGGCCCCTCCGCCGACGTGAACCGCGACGGCTACGACGACCTGGTCGTCCGCACCTCGGCGGGTACCGGCACCGCCGCCGTCGTCCTCGGCGGCCCGGCCGGCCCCGCCCGCACCGGCGCCACCCTGCCCTCCGGCGTCGACGTGGCCCTCGGCGCCTTCGGCCGGGGCGCGTCCCTCGACGCGGCCGTGGGGGCCATGACCGGCACGGCCCTGCGCTACGACCTCCCCGCCGCCGCCCACGGCACCCTGGACGCCCCCGGTTCGGTGCTCGACGTCGCCGACTTCGACGGCGACGGCCTCAGCGAGCTGGTCACCAGCGGCACCCGTGTCCGCGTCCTGCCGGGCCGCGAGGCGGGCCCCACCATCCGGGGCGCGGTCACCGTGACGCCCGCCGCCCGGGGCACCGCACGGGTCCTGACCGTCGGCGACTTCGACGGCGACGGCCGCGCGGACCTGGTGGTGCGGACGTACGAGGGGGACACCGAGGACTCCGTCGAGGTCCACCGCGGGGCGGCCGAGGGACTGGTGACGGAGCGGGCCGCGGTCACGTTCTCGACCTCGGAGTTCCTCAGCCCGTAGGGGCCGTGCGGCGACGGCCGAGGTGACGCGCAGGGAGCCCTCGGGGCCGCCTCGGGGGCCTCCCGTAGGGGATGTCACAGCTCGGCCGCAAAGGACCCCTCGAAAGCCCGGCCCCCGCACGTCACTCTCCGGGACCAGGTACGTTCGAAGGCGTGGCTGGATTCAGGATCGGACGCGGCCGGGACAACGGCGCTCCTCACGCGCGACCGCAACACCCTCCGTACGGGCAGCAGACGCCGCAGGGACCGTCGTACGGCGCTCCCGCGGCGCCTCGGCAGCCGTACCCGCAGCAGCCGTACGGGCCCGGCGGACCCGGCGGCGGGCAGTGGCCGCAGCCGGGCGGCGGCCACGGGGAGCCGGAGTACTTCGGCGACGGCGGCCACCCGCACGGCGGACAGCCCCCGTACGACCCGTACGCGGCCAACAACCCTGGCCACACCCAGGCGTTCGCGATCGGCGAGGACCCCTACACCCAGGGCGAGACCTACCGCGCCGGCTCGGCGGCACCGCCCCCCGGCCCGGTCGGCCCGCGCCTGCACTGGAAGGCCCTGCTGAAGGGCATCGTCGCCGCCCCCAACCAGACCTTCCTCCAGATGCGGGACTACACGATGTGGGGCCCCGCCCTCGTCGTGACCTTCCTCTACGGTCTGCTGGCGGTCTTCGGCTTCGACGGCGCCCGCCAGGACGCCATCAACGCGACCCTGTCGAACGCGGTCCCGATCGTCCTGACCACGGCCGTCGCGATGGTGCTGAGCGCCTTCGTGCTGGGCGTGGTCACCCACACCCTGGCCCGCCAGCTCGGCGGCGACGGCGCCTGGCAGCCCACCGTCGGCCTGTCCATGCTGATCATGTCGATCACGGACGCGCCCCGGCTGGTCGTCGCGATGTTCGCCGGCGGCGACGCGCCCTTCGTGCAGATCCTGGGCTGGGTGACATGGGTCGCGGCCGGCGCCCTGCTGACCTCGATGGTCAGCCGCTCCCACGACCTGCCCTGGCCGAAGGCGCTCGGCGCGTCCGCGATCCAGCTGATCGCGCTGCTGTCGATCGTCAAGCTGGGCACGTTCTGAGCCCACCGCGTGGAAGGGCCCCCGGCGCCTGGCGCCGGGGGCCCTTCCCATGTATCGGACGCGTGTCCGGACGGCTCAGGCGTCGAGCACCTGACCGTCGCGCCGCACGACGGGCGGCTGAACGCTCCACGGGAAGTTGATCCAGTCGTCGGTGCGCTTCCACACGTACTCGCACTGGACGAGCGAGTGGGACTTCTCATAGATCACCGCGCTGCGCACCTCGGCGACCGTGTCGAGGCAGAAGTCCCGCACCAGCTTGAGCGTCTTGCCGGTGTCGGCGACGTCGTCGGTGATGAGGACCTTCTTGCGGGAGAAGTCGATGACGTTGGGCACGGGCGCGAGCATGACCGGCATCTCGAGCGTGGTGCCGACCCCGGTGTAGAACTCGACGTTCACCAGGTGGATGTTCTTGCAGTCCAGCGCGTACGCCAGCCCGCCGGCCACGAAGACCCCGCCGCGGGCGATGGAGAGCACTATGTCCGGCTCGTACCCGTCGTCGGCGACCGCCTGCGCGAGCTCGCGGACGGCGACGCCGAACTGCTCGTAGGTCAGGTTCTCCCGTACTTCACTCATGCGCGCGTCCTGCTCATACCTGGGTCCGATGGAAGTTGATGAAGGACCGGGAGGCGGTCGGCCCCCGCTGCCCCTGGTACCGCGACCCGTACCGCTCGCTGCCGTACGGATGCTCGGCCGGCGAGGTGAGCCGGAACATGCAGAGCTGCCCGATCTTCATCCCGGGCCACAGCTTGATCGGCAGGGTCGCGAGATTGCTGAGTTCGAGCGTCACGTGCCCGGAGAACCCGGGGTCGATGAACCCGGCGGTGGAGTGCGTGACCAGCCCGAGCCGCCCGAGCGAGCTCTTCCCCTCCAGCCGGGAGGCCAGGTCGTCGGGCAGCGAGACGACCTCGTACGTGCTGGCCAGCACGAACTCGCCCGGGTGCAGGATGAACGGCTCGTCCCCCTCCGGCTCCACGAGCCGGGTCAGATCGGCCTGCTCGACGGAGGGGTCGATGTGCGGGTACCGGTGATTCTCGAACACCCGGAAGTAGCGGTCGAGGCGCACGTCGATGCTCGACGGCTGCACCATGGAGTCGTCGAAGGGATCGATACGCACCCGCCCGGAATCGATCTCGGCCCGGATGTCCTTGTCTGAGAGAAGCACGCACCGAGGATACGCAAGGCGCGCGGAGCAGCGACAACCGCCGCCGCGCCGCGCGCCCGGTACTGCTCGGGTCCCCGTGCCCGGAGGCCGGCTACCGCTTCTCCGACACCACCGGCACGGCACTCCGCAGCCGCGCGCACCGCGGACATCGGACGAGCCGGCCGGGCCCGAGCCGCTCGGCCTGCTGCATCGGGAACGAGGCGGCGGTGAACACGTGCCCATCGGCACAGCGGAGGACGGTGTGATCCATCAAGTCCTTCAAGTCCCTTCCCCAAGAGCCGCGTCTGGCGAACTACCCTGACGACGAAAGCCACATTACGGGATCAAAGAGACGACTCTCCAGGCGGCACTCCGCCCTCCCGGGCACCCTCGGGAACGCCCCCACGGTACGCCCCAACTCCGGCCCTCCGCAGCCGCTTCCTCCCCCTGAAGCGCCCTCAGGCCCCACGGCGGAAACACCGGGGGCCGACGATGAGGTATGGTGAGCGAGCGTCCAGCGACTCCGGTCGGCGGATTACGCGGGTGTAGTTTAATGGTAGAACATCAGCTTCCCAAGCTGAGAGCGCGAGTTCGATT
The DNA here is from genome assembly GCF_044765825.1 of Streptomyces flaveolus. Taxonomy (NCBI): domain Bacteria; kingdom Bacillati; phylum Actinomycetota; class Actinomycetes; order Kitasatosporales; family Streptomycetaceae; genus Streptomyces; species Streptomyces flaveolus. The sequence goes on from NZ_JBIWKU010000005.1 coordinate 229,531, forward strand.
CTCGTCACCCGCTCCATGAAGAAGGCCCAGGTCATCGACCCGGGCCTTTGCGCTGTGTGCAGGGCCGTGGTCGTGCCGCATCTCAGTTCAGCGACTGGGCCACGTCCGGACTGCCGGAGACTGATGCGGAGTATGCCTGCGGGGCCACCCTCCACGGTTTCGAGGTCTCGCCGCAGGGCTCCCAGGCGACCGGCCGCTGCCGGCGGTTCGGCGAACTGACGCCAGGCGTAAGGGCACCGGTCTGCGAGACGCGGCCGAGCCAGGCGGGTGCCTCGTCCGTGCGACCCGCGATGCGGAGCGGCTCGGCCACGGCGGACCGTTGGTCCGGGTCGCCCTCCTCGCCTCGGTGATCCGCGCACGACGTCAGCCAGTCGAAGGTCTCGTCCGGCCCCACGGCTGCCGTCATCAGGCGAGCGATCTGCGGGATGACCTGGGATCACCTCGTTCCGCACGCCGGTACCAGGCGAGGACCTCCGACGGTCTCCCCCAGTCGCTCGTGCAGGGCTGTGCAGCGGAAGAAGGCAGAACGGACAGTGGCGGTATCCCTTGGGCAGAGCACGCGTTGATCCGGCACCTGGCCATGGACGCCCTCCTTCGAAGCCGATCGGGGCAGCAGCCACGCCAGGACGGTGAGGCCGCTGTCACCGCGCTCCCGCATCAGGGCGGCCGTCTCCACGGCTGGGAGGCGACCTAGGTCTCCGTGCCGCCCCGGCGCGTGGGAGTCAGTACGCTGAGTGCAGCGGGATCGGGCCCGCCGCACAGTGTCCGGGAGGCGTGTCATGACTGCCGAGATGGTGGCCCCGGCGTGGATGCACCAGCAGATCACGGCCGAGGAGTACGAGTCGTGGTCCGAGGAGCAGTGCGCCGGCATCGAGATCGTGGACGGAATGGTCGTCGTGAGCCCCAGCGCCTCCAAGCGACACAATCGGCTGGCCCGGCTCCTGGCGAACGCCCTGGACGCCGCAGCCGGCCCCGACTGGAACGCCGACACGGATTTCGACGTCCGGCTTCAGGACGTCCCGCTGACCAATCGCCGCCCCGACGTCATCGTCTACCGTGCGGACACGATCGACATCACGCCCACCCGTCCGGAGCACGTACTGCTCGTGGCCGAGGTGGTGTCGCCGGGCTCGGAGACCACCGATCGGATCGTGAAGGTGGACCAGTACGCCAAGGCCGGGATCGGCTTCTACTGGCGGATCGAGCAGGCCGCGACGGGCACACCGCTGGTGTATACGTACCTGCTCGATCCCGCGACGAGGACGTACCGCGAAGGGGACGTGTTCGCCGGCGCCCTGAAGATCACCGCTCCCTTCGCAGCGGAGATCGACCTCGGCCGGATCTGAACCGGTCGCAGGGCAGTCAGAGGGGCTGCTCAGGCCTGCAGTGTGCGCCCGGAAGACTTTTGCGGACGTGCGAAAGCTACCGAGGCTCCCTCGGGCCGGCAGAGCCCGGAGGCGTAGAACCCGCGCGCGCGAGGGCGACCACCCGAGCGCCGTCGCTTCCCAAGCTGAGAGCGCGAGTTCGATTCTCGTCACCCGCTCCACGAAGAAGGCCCAGGTCATCGACCCGGGCCTTCTGCTGTGCGGATTCGCGCCACGGGCGCCACGGGCCTTACCGAACACCGCGGTCGAGCACGTCGGCGACCTCCCGTTGCCTCGGGGTTGAAAATCACTGTCCCATGATCGGATCACGGTGATAGAGAGTCCACGTGACGACGACACTTGCGTTCCCCGTTCTGTTGCGACTGATCGACGAACGGTCGAGCGCCTTCCGCGCCGCGGTCGCCTCCGCGCCCACCCTCGACATGCGGGTGCCGACCTGCCCGGAGTGGACGCTGTTCGATCTGGCGGAGCACATCGGCGAGGGGCGCCGCTCCTGGGCCGCCACCGTCGCCGCAGGGCCCGCTCCGGCCAAGTCCGCAGCGGAGGGCGCCCCGGCCGCACCCCGGGAGCGCGAGGCCCTGTCGGCCTGGTTGGCGGAGTCCACGGAGCAACTGCTGGACGCACTGCGGGAGGCCGGCCCGGATCGCGGTTGCTGGACATGGTGGGGGGCGTCCCAGTCGCCGCAGACCTGTGGCGCCGTCGCCCGGCACCAGCTCCAGCAGCTCGCGGTGCACACCTACGACGCCCAGGTCACCGTGGGTGCCCCGCAGCCGCTGCCGGACGATGTGGCACTCGACGGTGTCGAGGAGTTCCTGCACACCTGCGTCGCAACGACGGGTGCCTGGCCGCACAAGCCCACTGCCTTCGACTTCCACGCCACCGAGGGCCGCTCCTGGCGCCTCACGGTCGACGGCGACGGCGCTCGCTCCGCCCGTATCCCCGCGCCCGGCACGACGCCTGTCGCCGCTGCCGACGGGGGCCCGGACGCGGCCGGCGTCTCCGTCCGCGGCACGGCCAGTGAGCTGGTTCTCTTCGTGTACGACCGGATCCCGGCGGACTCCCTGCAGGTCGAGGGAGACGCGGGCTTGTTCGACCTGCTCCGCGCGTGGGAGCCGGAGGAGTAGGGGAAGCACGGGGAGCTGGGGAGAGGAGTTCGCCGGCCGGCTCACCGAGCTAAGGGGGCGAGTTCGATTCCCGTCACCCGCTCCGCGAAGAAGGCCCGGATCATCGATCCGGGCCTTGTACGCCGTTCGCCGCTGTCTACTGAGCCTGCCCGCTGCCGAAGACCTCCTTGAGGAGCTCTTGCGTCGTCTTCTGGAACGCCGCGGCCATGGACAGTGCGGTGTCGTCGACGTGGTTCAGCGCGGCGGTCAGGGTCTTGCTGCCGTCGGGCGTGCTGTCCATCAGTGCCGCGTGGCCCGCCATGCCGCCGTTGTGGGTGATGACGGTGCCGCCGCCTTCGCCCGCGTCCTGCACGAACAACGCCCAGGCCGTAGCCGGCCTTGGGATGCGGCTTGCACATCTCGGCCAGCAGCGGGGCCGGCAGGAGCTTGCCGCCCATCAGCGCGGAGATGAACGTGTGGAGGTCCTGGGTCGTGGAGATCACGTCTCCGCCGGTGGAGATCCAGGAGGGGTTCTGGCGGGTGACGTCGACCGTCTTCGGCTCGCCGGCGTCTTCGTACCGGTAGTAGGCGTGGGTGTGCGGTTCGGGGATCTCCGGGCCGGTGTCCGGCACCACGGTGCCCGACAGTCCGAGCGGTCCCCCTTCGGAATCTTGGAGACACCACGGACCACGAAGGAGACCGCAATGCCGGGAGGCAGGCTCACCCAGCAGGAACGCCGGCAGATCGCGCTGGGGCTGGCCGACGGACTCGCCTACGCGGAGATCGCCAGGCGCCTGGAGCGCCCGACCTCGACGGTCACCCGCGAGGTGATGCGCAACGGCGGCCCCACCGCCTACCGCGCCGACCTCGCCCACCGCGCCACCGAACACCGCGCCCACCGCCGCAGGAAGGCCACCTCCCGGAACCCCGGCACGCCCCCGCAGGCCCACGGACGCGACGCCGAAGCCGTACGCGAGTACGAGGAGTTGTTCACCACGGTCTTCATGCAATCGGGCCTGCCCAGGATGACGGCCCGGGTGCTGGCCGGCCTCTGCACCACCGACGCCGGCAGCCTCACCGCCTCCGAACTCGCCGAGAACCTCCGGATCAGCCCGGCATCCGTCTCCAAGGCGGTCGCGTTCCTCGAGAGCCAGGGCCTCATCCGCCGGGAACGCGACGAACGCCGCCGCGAGCGCTACGTCGTCGACGACGACGTCATGTACTAGTCCACGATGGCCGGCGCCCGCTCCATCGCTCACCTCGGCGAGGTCGCCCGGCAGGGCGTCGGCGTCCTCGGCTCCGGCACCCCCGCCGCCGCCCGCCTGGAGAACATCGCCCGCTTCGTCGACTTCGTCTCCCTAAGCCCGTAACGACCTCGGACAGCACTGCCTGACCGCCTTCAGGTCCGGCCGGCCGGCTGAAGCGGCCCAGCAGCGCATCTGCGGCGGACGCGTCGCACTCGACCCGCGGGTCTTCGTCACCGACCCGGCGCTCCGGCATCGAGTGACAGGGGATTCCCGCAGCCGACTCGTAGCAGGGCAGCCTCACAGTCTCACCGCTCGCCACCTCTCCCCTGGACGGCGTAACCCCTCGGAAGCACCGTAGTGATCAGCTCTCGTCGCGGTACCGCACACCCGGCACCCGAGTTTTAACGGGAACCTGACGCGGCCGGCCGATTCATCCGCGGGCCCATGGGTCACTCTCTGCCTACGCTGACCAGGCCGTCCGTGTGATGGCCGGGCCCCAGCCTCACGTCAGGCAGCCGCACGTCAAGAGAGAACGCACCGATGGCCAGCACCGAGCACCCGCCGCCCCGCCGCCTGCGGGCATGGATGCTGGAGGGCCTGTCCGACATGGGCAGGGACGGCGGTCTTCAGGGGCCGCACGCCCAGCCCGAACCGCCGCACAAGGGCCGGCCCTGGTACCGGGTGATGTGCCTGACCGGCGTCGACTACTTCTCCACGCTCGGCTACCAGCCGGGCATCGCCGCCCTCGCCGCGGGCCTGCTCTCTCCGGTCGCCACCGTCGTGCTGGTCATCGTCACCCTGGCGGGTGCCCTGCCGGTCTACCGGCGAGTGGCCGAGGAGAGCCCGCACGGGCAGGGCTCGATCGCGATGCTGGAGCGGCTGCTGACCTTCTGGAAGGGCAAGCTGTTCGTCCTCACCCTGCTCGGCTTCGCCGCGACCGACTTCCTCATCACCATCACCCTGTCGGCGGCGGACGCCTCCACCCACCTGGTGGAGAACCCCCACCTCGCCGATGCCCTGCACGACAAGCAACTGATCATCACCCTGATTCTGATCGCGCTGCTCGGCGCGGTCTTCCTCAAGGGCTTCCTGGAGGCGATCGGGGTCGCCGTGGTCCTGGTGGGGACCTATCTCGCGCTCAATGTCGTGGTCGTCGTCTCGGGCCTGTGGCATGTCGCCACCGAAGGGCACGTCGTCACCGACTGGTCCAGCGCCCTGACCGCCGAGCACGGCAACGTCTTCGTCATGATCGGCGTGGCACTGATCGTCTTCCCCAAGCTCGCGCTGGGCCTGTCGGGGTTCGAGACGGGCGTGGCCGTGATGCCGCATGTGCGGGGCGATGCGTCCGACACGGAGGAGAAGCCCACCGGCCGCATCCGGGACACGAAGAAGCTGCTCACCACGGCCGCCCTGATCATGAGTGCCTTCCTGATCACCACCAGCTTCATCACCACCGTGCTGATCCCGGAGAAGGAGTTCGAATCCGGCGGCGCGGCCAACGGGCGGGCCCTGGCATACCTGGCGCACGAGTACCTGGGGAACGGCTTCGGCACGGTCTACGACGTCTCGACCATCGCCATCCTCTGGTTCGCCGGCGCCTCGGCGATGGCCGGGCTGCTCAACCTGATGCCGCGCTACCTGCCCCGCTACGGCATGGCGCCCCATTGGGCCCGCGCCGTCCGCCCCATGGTCATCGTGTTCACGCTCGTCGGGTTCCTCGTCACCTGGATCTTCGACGCCGACGTGGACGCCCAGGGCGGTGCCTACGCCACGGGCGTCCTGGTACTGATCAGCTCGGCGGCCATCGCGGTGACCATCGCCGCCCACAAGGCCGGGCAGCGGGGCTGGACCATCGCCTTCGCCGTCATCTCCGCGGTCTTCCTCTACACCACCGTCCTCAACGTCGCCGAACGTCCGGACGGCGTCAAGATCGGTGCCTGCTTCATCGCGGCCATCGTCCTGGTTTCCTTCCTGTCCCGCCTCGCCCGCGCCTTCGAACTCCGCGTGACCGATGTCGCGCTGGACGAGACGGCGGAACGTTTCGTCAGGGACATCGCGAGCCGCAAGATCCGGTTCATCGCCAACGAGCCCGACAACCGGGACGCCACCGAGTACCGCGACAAGACCGAACAGATCCGCGCCGACAACGAGATCCCCTCCCACGAGGACTTCGTCTTCGTCGAGGTCACCGTCACCGACCCCTCGGAGTTCGAGGCCGGCCTGACCGTGCGCGGCGAGGTGATGCACGACCGCTACCGCGTCCTGACCCTGGAGAGCTCCTCGGTCTCCAACGCCCTGGCCGCCTTTCTCCTCCACGCCCGTGACCTCACCGGCCAGATCCCCCACATCTACTTCGAGTGGACCGAGGGCAACCCCTTCACCAACTTCCTCCGCTTCTTCCTCTTCGGCCAGGGAGAGGTCGCCCCGGTGACCCGAGAGGTCCTGCGCGAGGCCGAGCCCGACCGTTCCCGGCGTCCCCGGGTCCACGTCGGCTGAGGACGTCACTGCCGGACCGGACGGACGCGGGCCTCGGTATCGCCGACAGAGTTCAGATCCCCCGCCCCGACGACCTCCTTGTACGTCCTCCAGCTCCTCTTCCGCCGCGCCGAATTCCCTGTCCCCCTGCGACGGTTGCGTGGTCGACTGGGGCCGACATCGTCGCCGTCGGCCTCATCGGAGTCCCTCTTGTCCTTCCGCATCACTGCCCTCACCGACCCCGAGCGCACCGCGTCCGGCTATCGGCTCGCCTGGCTGGCCGGTGGGGACGGTGGGGATCCCCTCGGTTCCGCGTTTCTGCGGGTGTTCACCCGGGAGGGACAGGAGCACCTGGCCGAGCTGCAGGTGAACGTGCACACGGCGGAGCGGCGCCGGGGGGTCGGGTCGCGGCTCGTCGAGGCGGCGGTGACCGCCGCACGGGACGCCGGCCGGAGGGCGGTGGTGGCGCAGGCCGACGCGGGAACGCCGGGCGACCACTTCCTCGCCGCACACGGCTTCCGCAAGGTGCTGACACTGACGTACGCCCGGCTCGCGCTGGACGCGTGGGACAGCGGCAGGGCCGGCGAGATCGACGCGATCGTCGCGCGGCCGCATCCCGGCTACCGTCTCGTGTCCTGGCGCGGCACCGTCCCCGAGGAACTGGCCGAGACCTTCGCCGAGTCGCGCCGCGCCATGGACGACATGCCCATGGACGACACCGACTACGGGGTCGTGACCTGGGACGTCGAGCGGGTTCTGGCCGCCGCCGAGGCCGTCGCCGCCCGCGGGGAGCTGCTCACCACGGTGGCCGCCGTCCACGAGTCGGACGGCTCGGTCGTCGGCTTCTCGGAACTCGTCGTGCCGGGCGACGGCAAGGGCGACGGACTGCACTACGGCACCGGCGTACTGCCCGAGCACCGCGGCCACGGCCTCGGCCGCTGGATGAAGGCCGAGTCGATCCGTCTCGCCCGCGCCGACCACCCCGGCCTCGGCGGCCTGGTCACCGACACGGCGGACAGCAACACCCCCATGCGGGGCATCAACGACGCGCTGGGGTACGTCCCCACGCACCAGGCCCTGGAGTACCAGCTCGACCTGTGAGGCCGAGTTGTCCCTGAACTCCCCCGGGATTGTCCGTGATCGGTAACGGACGCATCCCGGGGCCCCCTTCCGTCGTCCTGCCAGGTGGACTCGAGGTGACCGAGGCGGACAACGGCGGGGAAGCGGGGCGGACATGGCACGGCACAGTGGCGGGCGGGGTTGGTACGGCAAGGTCGTCGGGGCGGCGCTCGGGGTGACGATGCTCGCCGTCGGTGCGTCGGTGTGGACCGCGCAGGCCGACTCCGTGGGCGGTTCGTCGTCGCCGGGGGCGTCCGCGCCGGCCACGCCGGGCGGTGAGGTGGAGCAGGTCGCCGTGACCATCGCGCACGCCTCGGACGCGGGGGCGCGCGGCGTCAACATCACCATCGACGACGGTCCCGACCCCGCGTGGACCCCTCAAGTCCTCGACCTTCTGCGGGAGTACGGGGTGAAGGCCACGTTCTGCGTGACGGGGACGCAGGCGCAGGCCCACCCGGGCCTCGTGAAGGACGTGGTCGCGGCGGGGCACCGGCTGTGCAACCACTCGGTCTCGCACGACACCGCGATGGACAAGAAGTCCGAGGCCTACCAGGCGAAGGAGATCCTCGACGCCGAGCGCATGATCATCGAGGCGTCCGGGGGCGTACGGCCGATGTACTACCGGGCACCGGGCGGCGCCTTCACCCCCTACAGCCGCAAGCTGGCCGCCTCCCACGGCATGCGCCCGCTGGGCTGGAACGTGGACACCAAGGACTTCGAGCGGCCGGGCACGGACGCCATCGTCGCCACCGTGCAGCGGGAGCTGCCCAACGGGCCGACGCTCCTCTTCCACGACGCGGGAGGCGACCGCTCCCAGACCGTCGAAGCCCTGCGCCGCGTCCTGCCCTGGCTCAAGGAGCAGGGCTACTCCTTCGGCTTCCCGGTGCGTTGAGCCCACGGCCGGCGGCTACGCGCGGGGCACCGAGGAGACCGCGGGTCGAGCACCTCGCCGGCCGCCGCGCGGCGCCTGAGGGGCGCGGAAAATATGACCCGTCGTCCCGGAATCGCCGCGCGCCAGGCAGACTCTTCGGTGTAGTTCCGTTGACGGAGGAGGACTCGCGCATGATCACGCTCACCAAGGAAGACGGCCCCGCGGACCTGGACGGAGTGACCCATCTGTCCATCGGCGTCTCCTGGGACCCGACCGCCGGAAGCAGCGGCGGAGTGATGGGCAAGCTGCGCCGCAAGACCGGTACCGACCTGGACCTGATCGCCATCGCCATGCAGGGCGGGGACCCGGTGCGGCTCGCCGGGATCGACTCGCTCGACCCGATGGGGAACGGGTCGCTGCTCCACAGCGGCGACAACCAGACGGGGCACGGGGAGGGGGACGACGAGACGGTGACCGTCGAGTTCGCACGGCTCCCGTCCGCGATCACGTCGATCGTGTTCGTCGCCGCCGCCTACAAGAAGGGCAGTTCCTTCCAGAAGGCCCGCAACGTCAGCTTCAAGGTCTACGACGCGACCGGGGGCAGCACGCAGCAGGTCGCCGACATCTGGCCCAGCCTGCTCAGCCAGGACAACGGCTGCGCCGTGGCCAAGGCCGTGCGGGTCGGCGGTACGTGGAAGCTGGAAGTGATCAACGAGACGGGGAAGATCAAGCAGGGGGACGAGCACGCCCTGATGCGTTTCGCCGTCAGCAAGTAGTGCGGGAGCGACGGCGCGGCAGCCGTTGCTCGGGGGCGGGGCGGGGCGAGGTACGGGGGGTCGGAGTGCGGGGCTTGCGGGGAGCCCTCGTGCCCATGGCCGTTTCCGCTTTCCGCCTCCGCCCGGCGGCCCGCCGGCCCGGGAGAGCGTGCCGCGTCAGTCTTCCTCCGTGGCGCCCGCGTCGCCGAGCAGGTCGCGCAGCAGCCGTTCGTCGGCCGGGTCGAGGCCGGTGACGAAGCTCGCCAGCACCGCCTCGCGGTCGCTCTCCGCGTCCAGCACCTTGCGCATCCTGCGGGCGGCCAGGCCCGCCTGGTCCGCGGCCGGAGTCCAGGCGAAGGAGCGGCCCGCCCGTTCCCGGCTCACCGCACCCTTGTCCAGCAGCCGGGTCAGGATCGTCACCACCGTCGTATAGGCCAGGTCCCCGCCCAGGCGCTCCTGCACCCAGCCGGCCGTCGCCGGACCCTCCGCCTCACGCAGCACCGCGAGCACCAGCGCCTCCAGCTCGCCCTGCCCCCGCCGCCGGGGACGCCGGTGATCCGTCACGCCCGCACTCCCTTCCGCCGCCACCCGTTTCCCGGGCGGACATCGTATAGACGCCCGAAGCCCGCCCGGACCGCCCGACAGCCATCTTCTACACTGCTGTAGATTCAAGGCTCGTGTCCGCGCCCGCTTCCGCGCCGTGGACCACGCCCCGCACTCGCCGAGAAGGAGCACGCAGTGGGAGTTTCCCTGGCCAAGGGTGGCAACGTCTCGCTCAGCAAGGAGGCGCCGGGCCTGACCGCCGTCCTGGTCGGCCTCGGCTGGGACGTGCGCACCACGACCGGCACCGACTACGACCTCGACGCCTCCGCGCTGCTCCTGGACGCCTCGGGCAGGGTGCCCTCGGACGGACACTTCGTCTTCTACAACAATCTCACCAGCCCGGACGGCTCGGTCGAGCACACCGGCGACAACCTCACCGGCGAGGGCGAGGGCGACGACGAGACCGTCAAGGTGAATCTCGCCGCCGTCCCCGCCGACATCGACCGGATCGTCTTCCCGGTCTCCATCCACGACGCGGAGAACCGCGGCCAGAGCTTCGGCCAGGTCCGCAACGCCTTCATCCGGGTCGTCAACCAGGCGGGCAACCAGGAACTCGCCCGCTACGACCTCTCCGAGGACGCCTCCACCGAGACCGCGATGGTCTTCGGCGAGCTCTACCGCCACGGCGCCGAGTGGAAGTTCCGCGCCGTCGGCCAGGGCTACGCCTCCGGCCTGGCCGGCATCGCCGCCGACTTCGGCGTCAACGTCTGACGCCGGACCCCGCTCCCGGCCGGACTGCACTCGCATCGAACGGGCATCCGTAAGGGCGAGATAAAACCACTCGAGGGGCACACATGGAGATTTCAGGCATCATCAGCGCCGTCGTGATCGGCATCGTCATCGGTGTCCTCGGCCGGCTCGTCGTCCCCGGACGTCAGCGCATCGGCATCCTGTGGACCATCGCGGTCGGCATCGTGGCCGCCCTCATCGGATCGGCCCTCGCCGCCGCGTTCGGCGTCGCCGACACCAAGGGTGTCGACTGGGTCGAGTGGCTCATCCAGATCGCCCTCGCGGCGCTCGGTGTGGTCGCCCTCGACCGGGCCAAGGCCCGCCACTGACGGGCACGGACCCCCCTCGCGGCCGGTGTGCTTCATGTCTCGGCAGGGTTTGGCGGCGGCGTTCGCGGCGTCTCCCGTGCCGAGACGCGCACCGGTGCACCGGAAAGCCGTCGGCGGAGGTCACGGCGCCGCGAGGGGTGAGGGGGCCGACGGACCCTGCTGTGGGAGCAGAGCAATATCTGTGGCCATGAGAGGAGAAATCGACGTCAGGCGCCGGGAATATTCCCCTGGCGGCCCACGGAGGCGGGATTATTCCACGCGTCCGGGCGATCACGGCATGCTAGTGTCGATCGAAGTTGCAGTAGTGGTTGCCTGAAGGTTTTTCCGACGGGGTGATCATCGCGGCGACCGGAGCTCGCACAGGGTGGGCTCCGAGCACCGTTTCCGAAGGAGATTCAACATGGCTACCGGTACCGTGAAGTGGTTCAACTCCGAAAAGGGCTTCGGCTTCATCGAGCAGGACGGCGGCGGCCCCGACGTTTTCGCCCACTACTCGAACATTGCCACCCAGGGCTTCCGCGAGCTGCAGGAAGGCCAGAAGGTGTCGTTCGACGTGGCGCAGGGCCAGAAGGGCCCGACGGCCGAGAACATCGTTCCCGCCTGACGCTCACGCACACTTCGCAGCTGGGGCCCGCACCTCAAGGGGTGCGGGCCCCAGCTCGCCGCGTTTCAGGGCGCGATTCCGAATTCCCTCGGTTTTCCCAGCACCTGAATTCCGCAATCACCTGGATTTTCTCCATTCTCTCGATTCACCCGATTCTCTCGGTTCGCACGGCTCACTTCGCCGAAGTCGACCGAGACCGGCTCGTTCTTGCGATTCCCTGCGCTGCTCTTCCGCTGCGGGACTCCCTTGATACGTGCCGTATCAAGGAAGGTTCCGCATGAACCCCACACGTACGAACAGCCGCTTCTCCCGCACCCGCAGCGGAGCCCCGAGCTCCGGCAAGGGCGGCGGCCGGTTCTCCGAAGGGTCCGGACGGTCCGGCGGTCCGCGCCGCTCCCAGGGCTCCGGGCGCCGTCCGGCCGCTCCCCAGGGCGAGTTCGCGCTGCCGAAGACGATCACTCCGGCGCTGCCCGCCGTGGAGGCGTTCGCCGATCTGGCCATGCCGCCGGCCCTGCTGGCCGCGCTCGGCCGCGAGGGCGTGACCGAGCCGTTCCCGATCCAGGCGGCGACCCTGCCCAACTCGCTGGCCGGCCGTGACGTGCTCGGCCGGGGCCGTACCGGTTCGGGCAAGACCCTCGCCTTCGGCCTCGCCCTGCTGGCCCGTACGGCGGGACGCCGTGCCGAGCCGCGTCAGCCGCTCGCCCTCGTCCTCGTCCCCACCCGCGAACTCGCCCAGCAGGTCACCGACGCGCTCACCCCGTACTCCCGCGCCGTGGGACTGCGGTCGGCCACCGTCGTCGGCGGCATGTCGATCGGCAAGCAGGCCGGCGCCCTGCGTGCGGGGGCCGAGGTCCTCGTCGCGACGCCCGGACGGCTCAAGGACCTCATCGACCGCGGCGACTGCCGGCTGGACGACGTCGAGATCACCGTCCTGGACGAGGCCGACCAGATGACCGACATGGGCTTCATGCCCCAGGTCACCGCCCTGCTCGACCAGGTACGCCCCGACGGGCAGCGGCTGCTCTTCTCGGCCACCCTCGACCGCAACGTCGACCGGCTGGTGAAGCGCTACCTGACGGACCCCGTGGTCCACTCCGTCGACCCGTCGGCCGGCGCCGTCACCACGATGGAGCACCACGTGCTGCACGTGCACGACACGGACAAGCACCGCACCACCACCGAGATCGCGGCGCGGGACGGCCGGGTCATCATGTTCCTGGACACCAAGCACGCCGTGGACCGGCTGGTGAAGCACCTGCTGAACAGCGGCGTCCGCGCGGCCGGCCTGCACGGCGGCAAGTCCCAGCCGCAGCGCACGCGGACCCTCGCCCAGTTCAAGGACGGACACGTCACGGCGCTGGTGGCGACCAACGTCGCGGCCCGCGGCATCCACGTCGACAACCTCGACCTGGTCGTCAACGTGGACCCGCCCACCGACCACAAGGACTACCTGCACCGCGGCGGCCGTACGGCCCGCGCGGGCGAGTCCGGCAGCGTCGTCACGCTGGTCACCCCCGGCCAGCGGCGTGACATCAGCCGGCTGATGGCGTCGGCCGGTATCACCCCGCAGATCACCCCGGTCCGCTCGGGTGAGGCGGAACTGACCCGCATCACCGGCGCGCAGGCGCCGTCCGGTGTCCCCGTCGTCATCACCGCGCCGGTCGTGGAGCGTCCCCGACGCGCCGCGTCCGGGGGTTCCTCGTCCCGTGGCCGCCGTGGCCGCGGCGGCGCCGCGGGCCGCACCGCGCAGGGCGGCGGCACCGGCCAGGGGCGCTCGGGACAGGCGCGTTCCGCACAGGGCAGGTCCGTGCAGGGCGGCTCCGCCCAGGGGCGGCCCGCCGGGGAGGCGCCCCGGCGCAGGCCGCGGCGGCAGTCCACCGGCGACTCGGCGGCCTAGGCCGGCACCGCGACGGGGCCCTCCACCGAGGCCCCCGTCGCCGGGGCCCCTCCACTGGGGCCCCTCACCCGGCCTAACGGCCATCACGAACGGCAAACTCCTCGGAGTCCCCCTCCCTTCCCCCTGTGAGGCATCATGCGCTGCGTCATCGCCCGGTACCCGTTCGACCTGACCAAGGACGGAGTGCTCAGCTCGATGAAGGGCATCACGCCCGAGCCCATCACGGGTGAGTCCGTGACCATCGGCCGACGGCGCTACCCCGTCAAGCAGGTGGGCGCGGTCATCACCCGCCAGGACCGCCGCGACTTCACCGGCGGCGAGGTCACCCGGGCCATGGCCCGCCTCGGCTTCACCTGCCACCCCGACCCCGAGGCCGCGCCCGCGCCGGCGCCCGCCGCCTCGCCGGTGCAGACCGCGTCTGCGCTGCTCGGCGGCACCACGCCGCTGGACGGCTGAGGCCGCGTCGGAACGCGGGACGGACGAGGGCCCCGGCGTCAGCCGGCGGCGGCCAGACCGGTCGCCCGGCCCTCGTCGTCCCACCGGACCTCCAGGACCCGCTCGACGGCGTCCCGGTCGACCGGACCGAACACGTGCGGGAACAGGGTGCCTTCGGCCACCCCGGGCGGCGGAGCGGGGGCTGCCGCCTCCCACACGCACGGCGCGGTGAGCCGCTTCTCGTCGACGACCAGGGCGAGCAGGGGCCGCGGAGCGGTGCGGTAGAAGGCGTCGGCGACGGCGAGGGTCGTCTCCTCGTCCGGTGAGCAGTGGACGAACCCGTCCTCGGCGAGGGACGCGGGCGCGTACGGCCGGCCGGGATCGGCTTCCCAGTCGGCGAGCGGTACGACGTGATAGATCATCGTCCGATTGTCCCAGCGGCAGCCCGCGCGCCCTCACTCCGAGGGCGTCGCCGCGGTGCTCGGGCGAGCCGTCGGCCAGGCTCCGGGCGGGACCGAGGTCGCCGGTGCCGGCGGGTCGCCGGCCGGTGGCGTGCTCGGAGCAGCGGAGGGCGTGGCGGGGGCGGACGTACGGGGGACCGCCCGGTCCTGGTCGTCCGGGCCCTGGGACGGGGCGACGGACGGAGCGGGCTCGGACGGCGAGGGACTGGGCGCGGACGGCGACGGCGAGACCGGGGGCGGGGCCAGCGGAACGGCCGGGCGGGCCGGCGGACCGGTGTTCGTCCACTGGACCGGCAGCGCGAGCAGGGCGGCAGCGACGGCGCAGGTCACGGCCGCCCCGGCGGCCGCGCGCAGCAGGCGGCGCCGGGACGCCGCCCGGCGGATCGCCTCGTAGCGGCCCGGCGGCGGGCCCAGGAAGTCCGACCCCGGGCGCAGGACGACCAGCAGCGGGTCGTGCGGGTCGTCGTACGCCGGCTCCGGGCCGTCCGGATCGTCCTCAAAGCGTGTGGTCAAGGCTTCTCCTCAGATGGACGCGGAGCAGTTCGCGGGCCGCGTGCAGGTCGGCCTTGACGGTTCCTTCCTTGCGCCCGGTCAGCACGGACACCTCCCGGATCGGCATGTCAGCGTAGTAGTGGAGAAGGATCGGCACCCGCAGTCGCTCCGGCAGGGACTGCACGAGCAGCCGTACCGAGGGGTCGGCCTGCTGGGGATGCGGGCGGACGGCGACCTCCGCGGTGACCCGGCGCACGGCCCGGCGCTCGCGCTCCAGCTTGCGCCAGTGGTCCCGGACGAGGTTGGCGGCGGTGACGTAGAGGAAGCCGCGGGGCTCGTCCACGGACGTCCAGCGGGCCCAGAGCCGGGTGAACGCCTCCGAGGCGATCTCGTGGGCCGTCTCGTCGTCGTCGACGAGACGGCGGCACCAGCCGGCCAGGCGGGGGTAGAGGGCGGCGAACAGCTCGGACGCCGCCCTGTCACGGGACCGTTTCAACGCTCTCCATGGTCGGGTGGGGGGCAGAGGGAAGACGCCGGTGCGGGGGCCCGCGTTCCCGTGGTCACGACGGTGCGGTGGCCGTCGGCGCGCCGGCGGCCGCCGTGGCCGTGGCGGTCAGCTCGGCGAAGGCGATGACGTTGTCCCGGTAGCCGTCGCCGTCGTGCGGGCCGCCGCACGTGATGAGCCGCAACTCCGGGCGGTCCACGTCCCCGTAGACGTCCCGGGTCGGGAACGCGGCCTTCGCCACCGTGCGTACGGACGTGACGGTGAACACCGCGACCGTGCCGTTCTCCAGGCGCGCCTCGATCCGGTCGCCGCGGTGCAGCCGCGCGAGGTGGCGGAAGACGCCGTCCCCGTGGGTGCCGACCGTGACATGGCCGAGGACGACCGACGGTCCCACCTGGCCCGGCGTGGGCGAGTGCCGGTACCAGCCCGCACGGTCGTGGTCCGTGACGGGCGGCACCTGCACCGTGCCGTCCGGTTCCAGTCCCAGCGGCATCACCGGGGTGTCGACCCCGATGGCCGGGATGCGCAGGCCGACCGGGACCGAACGCCCGAGGGGCCGCGCCGGGCCGTCGTGCGCCTGCGCGGACGGTGCCGTGCGGGCGGGCGGTGCGGTCGCGGCCTCCTCGGCCCCGTGCCCGCCGCCGCAGCCCACCAGCAGCGCGGCCAGGGCGAGTCCGGCCAGGGCGCGCCCGGAGAACGGGGTCATGCCCCGGTCGCCCGGCGGCGGCGTACGACGAAGACGACCGCGCCGCCCGCGGCGAGCAGCGTGCCGGCGCCCGCGCCGACGAGCCCGTCACTGTTCCCGGAGGACCGCGGGGTCGTCACCCCGGTGTCGGGCGCGCCCGCGGGCACGGCGGAGACCTGCCCGCCGGCCGGAGGGCTGCTCGGCTCGGCGGCCGGGGCCGGGGAGCTGACGGACGGGGCCGGCGCCGGGGCCTGGCTCGGCTCGGCGGTGGGGCTCGGGGTGGCGGCGGACGGCGGGCTGCTGGGGGCCGCGGTCGGGTCGTCGGCGAACGCGGGGACGGTGCTCGCCAGCACGGCGGTGCAGGCGAGTGCCAGGGCACTGAGGATGGTCCTGCGCATCGGGTCGCTCTCTCTCGTCGGTCGGTCCGCCCGTCCGCCCGTGGTCGGTGGGCGGCAACGCGTGGTCGCGTGGGTCGCGGACCGAGCAGAGAGACGAGGCGGCGGCGGAGCGGGTTGTAAAGAGATGGCAAAGTCGCCCGTCGTGCCCGCGCCGCTTCTTACGGACCCGTGACGTGCCGGGCCCGGCACCCGGCCCCGGTGCCCTCGCGGCCCTAGCGTGGCCGTATGCGTGTACTGGTCACCGGCGGTGCCGGGTTCATCGGGTCCCACGTCGTGGAAGCGCTGCGGGCACACGGGCACGACCCCGTCGGCTACGACGTCCGCGAGGACGCCCGCGCCGACGTGCGCGACCCGGCGGCCGTCGCCCGGGCGCTGGCCGGGGTGGACGCCGTGTGCCACCAGGCGGCGATGGTCGGGCTCGGCAACGGATTCGCCGACGCGGCGGAGTACGTCTCGCGCAACGACCTCGGCACCGCCGTCCTGCTCACGGCCATGGCGGAGGCGGGCGTACGGCGGCTGGTGCTCGCCGGGTCCATGGTCGTGTACGGGGAGGGGCGGTACGCGTGCCGCCGGCACGGGGTGGTGCGGCCGGGGCCGCGCGCCGTCGCCGACCTGGACAAGGGCCGGTTCGAACCCGCCTGCCCGGTCTGCGGCGCGGACCTGGCCCCGGGACTGGTCGGCGAGGACGCCCCG
Organism: Streptomyces flaveolus; assembly: GCF_044765825.1. Classification (NCBI taxonomy): domain Bacteria; kingdom Bacillati; phylum Actinomycetota; class Actinomycetes; order Kitasatosporales; family Streptomycetaceae; genus Streptomyces; species Streptomyces flaveolus. The sequence continues at coordinate 246,317 of NZ_JBIWKU010000005.1, forward strand.
GCCGACCCGCGCAACGTGTACGCCACGACCAAGCTGGCGCAGGAGCATCTCGCCGCCGCCTGGGCCCGGACGACCGGCGCGGCAGCGGTGTCGCTGCGCTACCACAACGTGTACGGGCCCCGGATGCCCCGCGACACCCCGTACGCGGGTGTCGCGTCCTTCTTCCGCTCCGCGCTCGCCCGCGGCGAGGCCCCGCGCGTCTTCGAGGACGGCCGCCAGCGCCGGGACTTCGTGCACGTACGGGACGTGGCCACGGCGAACGTCGCCGCGCTGGAGGCCGGGACGCCGGCCGGGACACTCGCGGTGTACAACACGGGCAGCGGTGACCCCCGCACGGTGGGCGAGATGGCGACCGCCCTGGCCGCCGCGTACGGCGGACCCGAGCCCGTCGTCACCGGCGAGTACCGCCTCGGCGACGTACGCCACATCACCGCCGACTCCTCGCGGCTGCGGGCCGAGCTGGGGTGGCGGCCGCAGGTCGGATTCGCGGAGGGGATGCGGGAGTTCGCGCGGGCGGAACTGCGCGGGGAGTGACCCCTCGCGCCCCCGGGCCTCAGGCGTCCGCCGTGGGCAGGAGCACCTCGAAGCGGCAGCCGCCGGGGATGTTGCGGACCGTGGCCCGGCCGCGGTGCGCCTCCACGATGCCGCGGACGATGGCGAGACCCAGGCCCGCGCCGGCCGGGGGCGTGCGGGCGTGGGTGCCGCGCCAGCCGGTGTCGAAGACGCGGGGCAGGTCCTCCTCGGGGATGCCGCCGCAGCCGTCGGTGACGGAGAGCACCACGCCCTCGGGCGAGGGTTCGGCGGCGACCGCGACCGTGCCGTCGGCGGGGGTGCGGCGGATGGCGTTGACCAGCAGGTTGCCGAGGACGCGGCTCATCTCCTTGCCGTCCACCTCGACCGGCACGGCCTGCACCGCGTCGCCGACCAGCCGTACGCCGTGCTCGCGGGCGAGCGGGTCCGCGCCCGCGAGGGCGTCGCCGACCAGGTCGTAGAGCGAGATCCGGGCCGGGGTGAGGGGGAGGGTGCCGGCGTGGATGCGGGAGAGTTCGAAGAGGTCGCCGACCATGCCGTTGAGGCGTTCCACCTCGGTGCGGATCTGCCGCAGGTAGCGGTCGGGGTCGGCGGCGACGCCGTCCTCCAGGGCCTCGGACATGGCGCGCAGGCCGGCCAGCGGGGTGCGCAGGTCGTGCGAGATCCAGGCGACCAGTTCGCGCCGGGAGGCCTCCAGGGCTCTTTCCCGCTCCCGGGATTCCCGGAGCCGGGCACTGGTGGCGGCCAGCTCCCGGCTGAGCGCGTCCAGTTCGGCGGTCGCGGGCACCGGGGGCGCCGCGTAACCGCCGTCGTCGCCGAACGAGCGTGCGGCGGCGGTCAGTTCGCGGCTGCGGGCGACCACCCAGCGGCCCAGCAGCAGCGCGGTGGCCAGGGAGACGACGGCCGCCATCGCCACGACGGTCGTGACGACGGACAGGTCGTGGGGGGACAGGAACATCGCCCAGGCGACGGCGAGCGTCCCCGCGAGCATCGCCAGGACGGCGACCGAGGCCACCACCGCGAGCGACGCGGTCAGCGAGCGCCGCCGGATCACCCGCAGTACGCCCGCACCCGCCAGGCCGGTGGCGGCGGCGCCGGCGAAGGCGTAGAGGGCGATCAGGAGGGTGTCGCGCATGATCAGTCCCGCTCCTGTCCGCCGGGTTCCGTTCCCCGCCCGGCCGGGTCGAAGCGGTAGCCCACGCCCCACACGGTCCGGATCAGCCGGGGCCGGGCGGGATCGTCCTCGACCTTGCCGCGCAGCCGCCGGACGTGGACGGTGACGGTGGACAGGTCGCCGAAGTCCCAGCCCCACACCTCGCGCATCAGCTCCTCCCGGGCGAACGCCCGCCCCGGGTGCCGCAGGAAGAAGGCGAGGAGATCGAACTCCCGCAGAGTGAGCGCCAGTTCGGCGTCGTCCTTGGTGGCCCTGCGGGCGGTGGGGTCGACGGTCAGCCCGGCCGCGGACGGGGGCCGGACCGCGGTGGCGGGCCGGGCCCGGCGCAGGACGGACTCCACCCGCAGCACCAGCTCCCGCGGGCTGAAGGGCTTGGTCACGTAGTCGTCGGCGCCGACCTCCAGACCGAGGATGCGGTCGTCCTCGTCGCCCCGGGCGGTCAGCATGACGACCGGCACCGGTCCTCCGCCGCGCAGCCGCCGGCAGACCTCCAGGCCGTCCATGCCGGGCAGCATCAGGTCCAGCACCACCAGGTCCGGCCGGTGCGCGGCGGCCCGGGTGAGCGCGGCGGGCCCGTCCTCCGCCCGGTCGACGACGTAACCGGCGCGGTCCAGGTAGCCGGCCACGACCTCGGCGACGGTGGGGTCGTCGTCGACGACCAGGACCCGGGCGGGCCCGGCCGGGGAGCCGTCGGGGCGTCCGGCCGGGACCGCCGCCGCGGAAGCGGACTCGTGGGGCTGCTGCATGCGCCCAGCCTCGCACCGCGCTCTGCCCGGCGTCGTCCCCGGAAGCGCCCACGACCCGCGACGTCCGCGTTTCGTAAGGAGCGGAAGCCCGATTCGTCCGGTTCGGGTTCGTAGGGTGAACGCCGTGACCACCTCGCCCGCTGCGGATGTCGACGTCGTACTGCCCTGCCTGAACGAGGCCGGGGCCCTCCCCTGGGTCCTCGCCCGGATCCCCGACGGCTGGCGCGCGCTCGTCGTCGACAACGGCTCCACCGACGGCTCGGCGGACCTCGCCCGCGCCCTCGGCGCCACGGTCGTGACCGAGCCGCGCCGCGGCTTCGGCGCCGCCTGCCACGCCGGTCTGACCGCCGCCACCGCCGACGTCGTCTGTTTCTGCGACTGCGACGCCTCCCTCGACCCGGGCCTGCTGACGCCCTTCGTGCACGAGATCCGCGCCGGCACGGCCGACCTGGTGCTGGGCCGCCGGCGTCCCCAGGGCCGGGGCGCGTGGCCCGCGCACGCCCGCGCGGGCAACCTCGCCCTCGCCCGGATGCTGCGCCGCCGCACGGGTCTCGGCCTGCACGACCTCGGCCCGCTGCGCGCCGCCCGCCGCGACCGGCTGCTCGCCCTCGGCCTCACCGACCGGCGCAGCGGCTATCCCCTCCAGATGGTGGTGCGTGCCGCCGACGCGGGCTGGCGGATCACCGAGCACGACGTCCCCTACCTGCCCCGCACCGGTGCCTCGAAGGTGACGGGGACCTGGCGCGGCACCTGGCACGCGGTACGGGACATGCGCCGGGTCCTGGCCGAGGATCCGGCACCCTCGCTCCCGCGTGAGGCGGCCGGCGGGGGGAACTCATGGTGAGCATGGCGACCACCCTCCTCGTCATCGCCAAGGAGCCGCGTCCCGGCCGGGTCAAGACCCGCCTGACCCCGCCCTTCACCCCGGCCCAGGCGGCAGCGCTCGCCGAAGCGGCCCTCGCCGACACCCTGCGCGCCGTGGCCGCCACGCCCGCGCGGCGCCGGGTACTGGTGCTCGACGGCGTCCCCGGCCCCTGGCTGCCGGCCGGCTTCGACGTCGTGCCGCAGTGCGCGGGCGGACTCGACGAACGGCTCGCGGACGCCTTCGCCGGGTGCGCCGGGCCGGCCCTGCTGGTCGGGATGGACACGCCGCAGGTGACGCCGGAGCTGCTCACCGTGGACTTCTCCGGCTGCGACGCGTACTTCGGTCCGGCCGAGGACGGCGGCTTCTGGGCGCTGGGCCTGGCCCGCCCCGACCCCGGGCTGCTGCGGGGCGTGCCCATGTCGACGCCGGTGACGGGGGCGGTGCAGCGCGAGCGGCTGGTCACGGCCGGGCTGCGGGTGCGCGACCTGCCGCCCCTGCGCGACGTCGACACCGCCGCCGACGCACGGGCCGTCGCCGCACTGGCCCCGCACGGCCGCTTCGCCGCCCGGCTGGCCGCGTGCCCGGCGGTGACGGACCGGCGGGTGGCCGGATGAGCGGCTCGGCGCACGGGTCGGCGCGCCGCACGCGGGACGCCCGCACGGCCGCCGCCCCGGTCCCCTGGGCCGCCTCCGACCCCTACGCCGCCGCCCTGCGCGCCGGCCGGGGCCCGCTGTTCCTGCGCCGCACGGACGGCTGGCTGCTGCCCCTGGAGGTGGAGCGCTGGTGCGAGCGGGCCGACGCGGTCGACCGGGAGGTGCTGGACCGGTGCGAGGGCGCCGTGCTCGACGTGGGCTGCGGGCCGGGCCGGCTGGTGGCGGAGCTCTCCGCCCGTGGCCGGACCGTCCTCGGCATCGACGTCAGCGAGGCCGCCGTCGCCCGCACCGTACGGCTCGGCGGCCGGTCGCTGCGGCGCTCCGTCTTCGATCCGCTGCCCGGCGAGGGACGCTGGGGCACCGTCCTCCTCATGGACGGCAACGTCGGCATCGGCGGCGACCCCCGTGCCCTGCTCGCCCGCGTGGCCGCCCTGCTCACGCCCGGCGGCCTGCTGATCGCCGAGACGGCCGAGGCCGACGTCGACGAACGCGCCCAGGTACAGGTCGTCGACGTCACCGCCGCCCGCTCGGCGGGCGGTTGCTTCCCGTGGGCGCGGCTCGGCACGCCCGCCCTGCTCCGCCACGCGGACGGCGCCGGCTGGCGGACCGCCGCTCAGTGGTCGTCGGGTGCGCGCCGGTTCGTCGCGCTGCGCAGCGGCCGCAGCGCCAGGAGCAGTGCCGAGACGCCGAACAGCGCGGCCGTGATCAGCAGCCAGCGGGCCAGGAAGCCCTCCGCCGACAGCCCGGCGACCGACCGGTAGCGCCGGTCCACGCGGCCGCTGATCAGCGGGAACCACACGAGCAGCAGCAGCCCGGAGAACGCGGCCGGAACCCGTACGTACAGGACCCACGCACGGCGTCCGGCCGCGCCCAGCCCTCGGACGACCGCCCGGTCGGCCACCGCGTACAGCGGCAGCAGCACGAGGTCGTGCAGCAGCGCCGCCCCCACGAACCACAGCGCCACGCCGAACCAGTCCCCGGCGAGCAGCCGCACGCCCGCGTAACCGGCGAGTGCGAAGGAGCACAACAGCAGGAGGATCTGGAAAGGGCTGCCGATCCTGGGCCGGAGCCCGGTCGCGTGGTCCCGCACCCGCTTCGTCACGGCCCTCATCCCAGGTGTCCGAACGTCATCCGCGTCACCCACTTGGTGTTCAGCACGCCGGGCGCGGCGGGCACGATGATCCGCGCCGGATATCCGTGGTCGAGGCTGAGCGTCTCCCCGTTGACGGACAGCGCGAGCAGGGAGCGCGCGTCGGCCACCTGGTTGGCGCGCAGCGCCCCGCTGCGGAAGGCGCCGTGCCGCTGGAGGGACTCGACGAACACGTCCGGCGGGTCGTCCTCGAAGCCCACGCGCGCGGCGAGGTCCCGCAGCCGTACCCCGCGCCACCACTGGTCGGACGTCGACCAGCCCTCGACGCAGGCGATGGGCAGTGCCGCGCTGTACTGCTCCATGTCCAGCAGCTCGGCCCGGCCGAGCCGGACGGTTCCCGTGCGCCCGGTGACGACGAGCCGCCAGGCGTCCTCATGGGTCTCGGCCGGGTCGATGCCGACGTACGCGGCCGTCTTGTTGATCTGGAACCCGTTGGGGCCGCTCCCCGGCTCGGGCCCGCCGTGCGGCGAGAGCACGGCCGTCTGCCGCAGCGGTCCGTCGAAGCTGCGGCCGGCGTTGGTGACGAACATCAGCAGCGAGCCGCCACCGACCAGCCACAGCGCCCCGCGCCGGGAGACGGTGGGCGGATCGGGCCGCGGGGCCGCCAGGTCGTCGTCGCGCTCGTCGCGCAGCGTCCTCAGGGCGCGCAGCGCGATCGGCATCTTGAGTGCGACGTGCACGGCGAACGCGGCGAAGAACACCCAGGCCCCGTAGAAGTGCAGCGGGTAGAAGGAGCCGGGGAAGACGTAGTCCAGCTGGACGTTGAGCACCCCGGTCACGAACTGGAACAGCCCGCCGCCGACCAGCAGCAGCAGCGAGATCCGCTCCAGCCCGTGGGCGAGCGAGCGGACCGGCGGCAGCGTGAACAGCCGCGGCACGACCGACCACAGCTTGGCCAGCAGGACCGGGATCAGGGTGAGGCCGAGGGTGACGTGGACACCCTGGTTGAGGCGGTACAGCCAGGCCGGGCCGGCCGGCCACGCGAAGAGGTAGAAGCCGAGGATCCCCTTGTCCGGGGTCTTGTCGTTGACCGGGTCCAGGCCGGGGTTGTAGGCGGCGTAGGAGAGCAGGCCCGTCACGAACAGCACGGTGATGCCGACGAGCAGGACGAGGCCGAGCACCGCCGTGAACCGGCGGCCTCGCAGCGGGCTGCGCCAGAAGCCCGGAGAGGACGGTAGCCGTGAGGCGAGGTCGCGCATGTCCCGACCGTAGGCCGGACCGGGCCCCGGGGAGGGGCTGCGACCCATGACGAAACGCTGACGTCCGCCGTGTGCACCGTTCCGCGGCCGCTCTTGCGGCCTACGGTGCCCGTGTGACCCGCCCCCGCCCCGGCCTGCGCGACCTGTACGCCGTCGTGCCCGCCGTGCTCCTCGTGGTGGCGGCCGTACTGATCGGCCGCCACATCCAGGCCACCGACCACTCGCTGCTGGTCGGCTGGCCGCCGCTGATCGGCCGCTGGGACCCGCACGTCGGTCCCGGCACGCCCGCGGCCGTGCTGCTGGCGGCGGCGACCGTGGCGTACGGCCCGTCCGTCGCCGCCCGTCTGCCGTGGCGCGTCCTGCTCGCCGCGTCCTGGGGCACGGCGAGCGCCTGGATCTGGTCCCTCGCCCTGATCGACGGCTGGCACCGGGGCGTCGCGGTCCGGCTCACCACCCGTTTCGAGTACCTCCAGGTCATCGACCGCTGGCACGACATCCCGGCGACCCTGCGCGACTTCACCCGGCACATCCTGATCGACTCCCCCGACAACTGGCCCGCCCACGTCGCCGGCCACCCTCCGGCGGCCACCCTCACCTTCGTGCTGCTCGACCGGATCGGGCTGCGGGGCGGGGGCTGGGCCGGGGCCTGGTGCATCACCGTGGGCGCCACGGGGTGCGTGGCGGTGCTGGTGGCGGTGCGGGCGCTGGCCGGCGAGCGGCTCGCCCGGCGGGCGGCGCCCTTCCTGGTCATGACGCCGGCCGCGGTGTGGATGGGCACGTCGGCCGACGGGTACTTCGCGGCGGTCGCGGCGTGGTCCGTGGCGCTGCTGGCCCTCGCGGTCACCGGAGGCTCGCTGTGGTGGGCCGCGGGTTCGGGGCTGCTGTTCGGCCTGACCTGTTATCTGTCGTACGGACTGACGCTGTTCGTGGTGATCGGCGCGGCGGTGCTGTGGCTCGGCCGGCGCGGGGTGCGGGAGCGACCGGTGCTGTTCGTGCCGCTGCTGGCGGGGGCGGCGGTGGTGCCGGTGGCGTTCACCGCGGCCGGGTTCGACTGGTGGGAGGCGTACCGCCTGCTGGTCGAGCGGTACTACCAGGGCGCGGCCGGAATCCGCCCCTACGGCTACTGGGTGTGGGCCAACCTCGCCTGCACGGTGCTCATCACGGGCCTGGCGACGGTGGCGGGACTGCGGCGGGCCGGGGGCGTGCTCCTCGCCGGGCGGCGCGGCGAGTCCCTGGCCCCCGGGGACGGCCGGGCCGCGCTTCTCGTGACCGCCGGGCTGCTCGCCCTGCTGGCCGCCGACCTGTCCGGCATGAGCAAGGCGGAGACGGAACGCATCTGGCTCCCCTTCGCCCTGTGGCTGCTGCCGGCCTGTGCCTTCCTCGGCCGCCCGCGTGTATGGCTGGCGGCGCAGGCCGTACTGGCGCTGCTCCTCAACCATCTGCTCGCGACCGGCTGGTGAGCGGACCACCGGGCGTCCGCAGGGGCGCGGACCCGGGCACGGACCGGGCACACGCATGAGGGCCCGCACCTTGCGGTGCGGGCCCTCATGTGCGGTTCGCGCGTGTTACGCGGGAACGATGTTCTCCGCCTGCGGGCCCTTCTGGCCCTGCGTGACGTCGAAGTTGACCCGCTGGCCTTCCTGGAGCTCACGGAAGCCCTGGGTGGCGATGTTCGAGTAGTGGGCGAAGACGTCGGCGCCGCCGCCGTCCTGCGCGATGAAACCGAAGCCCTTTTCGGCGTTGAACCACTTCACGGTACCGGAAGCCATGATTTTTCTCCTAGGCAGTGCTGGGGACCCGCACCGTGCGGATCCTCCCATCGCTGCGATGATCACCTGCCCGGAAAAAAACCGGTAACGCAAATGGCAACCACAACTGCAACTGATGTCGAGCCTAGCACGAAATACCCCGGCCGCCCCGGCAACAAATCACGGCGAAAATCACTGCGGGAATGGGAATGCGGATATCTTCTCGCTTACCCGCGAATATCTGTTTCGCCGGTGTCAGATTTTCAGCCGCGGCCACGGCCGCTGCTCCCGGATCGCTCCGCCGTGCGGCGCAGTTCCTCGTTGATCCGCAGCGCCTCCTCCAGGTCGTCCTCCAGCCGGACGATGCGGCAGGCGGCCTCGATCGGCGTGCCCTGGTCGACCAGCTCGCGGGCCCGGGCGGCGCGGCGGAGCTGTTGCCGTGAGTACCGGCGGTGGCCGCCTTCCGAGCGCATGGGGCTGATCAGCTCGGCCTCACCGAGCGCGCGGAGAAATCCGGGCGTGGCGCCGATCAGCGCGGCCGCCCTGCCCATGGTGTACGCAGGGTAATGATCGTCGTCGAGCCGGTCGGCGGCCGGCGTCCGGCCTTCGGCGTCCAGCCTGCTCTCCGAGGGCATGCATACCTTCCCGCGGACCGCCGAGGGACACGGCCCGCCGCGGGGAATCCGGTTCCCCCACACCTGAACTCTAGTCGCGCCGGTCGGATACCTGCTGCGGCGAACACATATCCGACCCGCGCGGACCGGACCTCGACCGGCGCCCGCCGCCCGTCGGCGGGCGCCGGTCCACTCGTGCAGCAGCGCGGTCCGCTCGTGCCTGCCCCGGGCGGTGCCCCCGGCCAGGTCGCGGTGCCGGGCGAGCAGGTCCTCGACGGACGCGGCGCCGTCGGCGAGCCGGGTGAGCGGGGCGCGGGAGAGCTCGTGCTCCTCGGGCGTGCGGATCCCGCCGGGGACGGCCGCCAGGGCGCTCACCTCGGCGAAAGGGCGAGCGGACCAGGTCCGCTCGCCCGATGCTGTCCTGGAGGACGGCCACGGCGACCGCGTGGTTCGCCGTCGCCGTGGCGTGATGTCAGGTCACGACGCCACCGGCGCCGGTCCCACCAGTTCCGTCAGGACGTCCTCCATCGTCACGAAGCCCAGGACCGTGCCCGTCTCGCCGGTGACCGCGGCCAGGTGGCTGTCCTCGGCGCGCAGGGCGGTGAGGGTGTCGTCCAGGGGGGTGTCGATGCGGACCCGGGTGACCCGGTGCAGGGCACTGCGGGGGAAGGGGCGGTCGCGCTCGGTGATGCCCAGGGTGTCCTTGATGTGCAGGTAGCCGAGCACGGTGCCGCCGGGGCCGGTGACCGGGAAGCGGGAGTAGCCCGCCTCGGCGGCCAGGCGTTCCAGTTCGGCCGGGGTGACGGTGTGCGGGGCGGTGCGCATCTTGGGGGTGGGCACGAGGATCTCGCCGACCGGGCGGGTGCCCAGTTCCAGCGCGTCGCGCAGGCGCTCGCCGTCGGCCGGGGTCAGCAGCCCGGCCTCGCTGGCGTCCACGACCATGCGGGCCAGCTGGTCGTCGGTGAAGACGGCCTCGACCTCGTTCTTCGGCTCCACCCGCAGCAGCCTGAGCAGCGTGTTGGCGAAGGCGTTGATGCCGAAGACGACCGGCTTCAGGGCCCGGGTGAGGGCCACCAGCGGCGGGCCGAGGATCAGCGCGGTGGTCGCCGGGGCGGCCAGCGCGATGTTCTTCGGGATCATCTCGCCGATCAGCATGTGCAGATAGGTCGCGAGGGCCAGGGCGATCGCGAAGGCCACCGGGTGGACCAGGGCGTGCGGCATGTGGACGGCCTCGAAGACCGGCTCCATCAGGTGCGCGATGGCCGGTTCCGCGACCGCGCCGAGCACCAGGGAGGAGACCGTGATGCCGAGCTGGGCCGTCGCCATCATGGCCGACAGGTGTTCCAGGCCCCACAGGGTCATCCGGGCCCGCTTGTCGCCCGCCTTGGCGCGCGGCTCGATCTGGCTGCGGCGCACGGAGATCAGGGCGAACTCGCCGCCGACGAAGAACGCGTTGGTCAGCAGCGTCAGGGCGCCGATGAGGAGCTGTACGGCGGTCATCGGGCCACCTCCGGCTCCCGGTGGGACGACCGGCCCGCGGCCACCGGCTCCGCCGGCTCCACCGGCTCCCCGGCCGACTCCGCCCGTGCGGGGGCGGTGATGCGCAGCCGGTCGGCGCGGTGGTGGTCGATGTCGAGGACGTCCAGGCGCCAGCCGTCGAGGTCGATGACGTCGCCCTCCGCGGGGATGCGCGCCAGATGGGTGGCGACGAGGCCGGCCAGGGTCTCGTAGGGGCCGTCCGGCGCGGTCAGGCCGATGCTCGCGAGCCGGTCCAGCCGGAGCGAACCGTCGGCCTCCCAGGCCGCGCGGCCGTCCGCCCCGGCGGGGGCGGGCAGCAGGTCGGGCACCTCGACGGGGTCGTGCTCGTCGCGGACCTCGCCGACGACCTCCTCCACGATGTCCTCGACGGTCGCCACGCCCGCCGTGCCGCCGTACTCGTCGATGACGACGGCCATGGTGCGGGTCCGGCGCATGCGCTCCAGGAGGCGGTCGGCGGGCAGGCTGTCCGGCACCAGGAGCGGTGCGGTGGCCAGCTCGGTGACCGGGGTGGCCGCGCGCCGCCCGGGCTCCAGGGCCAGCACGTCGCGGATGTGGACGGTGCCGATGACCTCGTCCAGGCTGTCCCGGTAGACCGGGAAGCGGGACAGGCCGGTGGCGTGGGTGAGGTTGGCCGCGTCCGCGGCGGTGGCGTGGGCCTCCAGGGCCTTGACGTCCACGCGCGGGGTCATGACGTTCTCCGCGGTCAGCTCGCTCAGGTGCAGGGTGCGCACGAACAGCTCGGCGGAGTCCGCCTCCAGGGCGCCCTCGGCGGCCGAGTGCTGGGCGAGGGCGACCAGTTCCTCGGGGCTGCGGGCGGAGGCCAGCTCCTCGGCCGGTTCCAGGCCGAAGCGGCGGACGAAACGGTTCGCCGTGTTGTTCAGGTGCCGGATGAAGGGGCCGAACGCGGCGGTGAAGCCGCGCTGCGGTCCGGCGACGACCTTGGCGACCGCCAGCGGGCTGGAGATCGCCCAGTTCTTGGGGACCAGCTCGCCGACGACCATCAGGACGACGGTGGAGAGGGCCACGCCGAGGACGGTCGCCACCGTGGAGGCGGCGCCGCCCAGGCCGATCGCCGTCAGCGGGCCGCGCAGCAGCACCGCGAGCGACGGCTCGGCCAGCATGCCGATGACCAGCGAGGTCACGGTGATGCCGAGCTGGGCGCCGGAGAGCTGGAGGGTCAGGCCGCGGACGGCCCTCAGGGCGCCGTCGGCGCCGCGCTCGCCGGACTCGGCGGCACGCTCCAGGTCACCGCGCTCGACGGTGGTGAGCGAGAACTCGGCCGCGACGAAGAGGGCGCAGGCCAGGGTGAGGAGGAGGGCCAGCAGGAGCAGCAGGACCTCGGTCACCGTGCCACCCCGCTTCCCTCACGCGCATACAGGGGGACTGGCGGGCCGTCCGTGGCACGGCCGGTACTGGGGGGCTCCATTACGGAACGGGACTCCTTAACGGGGTCGGCGGGGGCCGCTGCGGGCCGCCCGTGGTTTCCTCACATGGTAAAGGACGAGCAAAGAGATCGGGAGTCCGTGGACCCCTATGCTTCTACTCGCCTGTAGAGAACGGCCTGATGGTTCGGGTTGTTCCCGCACGCATGTCTTCCCGCACACATGTTTCCCGCACCAATGTGAAGGAGTGAACGCCTCGATGGTGTTCAAGCGGCTGCTCGGTTCCCTCGGCGTGGGCGGGCCCACGGTGGACACGGTCCTCGACCCGGGCGCGGCCCGGCCGGGCGGTGCGCTGTCGGGCCGGGTCGACCTCGTCGGCGGCACCACCGGCTTCGACGTCGAGCTCGTCGCGCTGGAGCTGGTGGCCCGGGTGGAGGCCGAGCACGCGGACGGGGAGAGCGAGGGCGTCGTCGCCTTCGGCCGGTTCACCGTCGGCGGCGGCTTCCGGCTGGCCGCCGGGGAACGGCACAGCGTGCCCTTCTCGGTGACGCTGCCCTGGGAGACCCCGGTCACCGAGCTGCACGGGCAGCCGCTGGGCGTCGTCCTCGGCGTGCGCACCGAGCTGGCGGTCGCCGGGGCCCGGGACAAGGGCGACCTGGACCCGCTGACCGTGGCGCCGCTGCCCGCGCAGGAGGCCGTCCTGGAGGCCCTCGGGCAGCTCGGCTTCGGCTTCCGCTCGGCCGACCTGGAGTACGGCCGCATCGGCGGCACCGGGCAGCAGCTGCCCTTCTACCAGGAGGTCGAGCTCACCCCGGCGCCGCGGTACGCCCATCAGGTGGGCGAGATCGAGCTGACCTTCCTGGCCGCGCCCGGCGGGCTGGAGGTGGTCCTGGAGGCGGACAAGCGCGGGGGGCCGCTCGGGGACGGCCACGACGCCCTGAGCCGTTTCACCGTTCCGCACGAGGGGGTCGCGGCGCAGGACTGGGCCGGCCTCGTCGACGGCTGGATCCGCGAGCTCGTCGAGCACCGGGCGTCCTACGGCTCCCACGCCGTGTACGGGCACACGGGCGGCCACGGACACGAGCCGGGGCACCACTCCGGCCCCGGCGTCGGCACCGCCGTCGCGGCGGGCGCGGCCGGGCTCGCGGTCGGCGTCGCCGGCGGCATGGTGGCGGCCGAGGTCGTGGACGAGATCGGGGACTTCTTCGAGGGCGACGGGGACGGCGAGGAGGAAGAAGACGGAGAGGAGGGCTGAGCCGCCTGGTAGCTTCTACATGCCTGTAGATACGAGACGGTGGATCGCCATCGGGTCCTGCCGTAGATTCCGACCGGGCCCGGGTCACGGGCCCGGACCGCATGCCACCTGGGGAGCGCCGTGTTCGGACTGAGCGAGCTCGCGATCATTCTCGTCGTCGTCATAGCCGTCCTCGCCGCCAAGAAGCTCCCCGAGCTGGCCCGCTCGGCGGGCAAGTCGGCGCGCATCCTCAAGGCGGAGGCCCGGGCCGCCAAGGACGAGCAGGCCCCGGCGGAGGCACCGGGGACGCCGCGCGTGATCCCCGGCGAGACGGTCCGGCGCGAGGACACCTGACGGCCCGGCGGGCGGGTCTCAGGACGGGTCGTCCGGTACGGCGGACAGCAGGCTGTGCACGATCGGGCCCGCGGAGCCGCCGCCGGTGACGCCCTCCTCGACGACGGCGGCGACGGCGACGTTGCCCCGGTGGGCGACGAGCCAGCCGTTGTTGTCCTGGTCGTCGGAGACCTCGGCGGTGCCGGTCTTCGCGCCGACCTCGCCGGGCAGGTCGCCCAGGACGTGCGCGGTGCCGTCGGTGACGGTGGCGCGCAGCATCTCGCGCACCTGGGTGACGACCTCGTCGGGGAGCGGCTCGGTGCGGGTCGTGTCCTCGTTCCCCGCGGTGACGGACGGCTGGTGGAACTCGCCGGAGACCGCGGTGGCCGTCACCGACGCCATGATCAGCGGGTTGGCCTGGATCCGGCCCTGCCCGATCATCGACGCCGCCTTCTCCGTCTCGTCCTTCGGCACCGGCACGGACCCGTCGTACGTCGGGATGCCCACGTGCCACTCCTGGCCGACGCCGAAGTAGGTCCGGGCGACCTCGCCCAGTTCCCCGTCGTCGAGCTTGCCGCGCAGGCTGATGAAGGCGGTGTTGCAGGACTCGGTGAAGTCCTTGCGGAAGGTGGCGCCGGGGTGCTCGGAGGTCTCGACGTTGTGGAACTCCTTGCCCACCGTCAGGTACTTGGGGCAGTCCACGACCTCGTCGGGTTTCACGGCGCCCTTGAGCAGCAGGGCGCTGCTGGTGACGATCTTCCAGGTGGAGCCGGGCGCGTAGGTGCCGGAGGCGGCCCGGTTGAAGCCGCCGGCCGGGGAGTTGGCGAGGGCGAGGATCTCGCCGTTGTCGATGCGCAGGGCGACGAGGGCGGCGTTCTTGCCGTCGGCCTCGGCGAGGGCCTCCTCGGCGGCGGACTGCCAGCCGGCGTCCAGGGTGGTGCGGACGGGCCGGTCCGCGGTCGCCGGGTCGGGCTCCTTGCCGAACCTGGCCTCGGTGCGCTCCAGCTGACCGGTGGCCCGGTCGATCAGCTCGACCGCGCCGCGCGGGCCACCGCCGGACGATCCGGCGATCCGGCCCAGCAGCGGGGCCAGGGAGGGGTGGTCGGCGCCCGTGAGGGAGGTTCCGGCGCGGTCGGTGACCTCGGGCGGGGCCGTCTCCTCGCGCTCCAGCCGGAACTTCTCCGTGTCGCTCAGCCGGGGGTGGACCAGGGACAGCCGCCAGTCCACCTTCCAGTCGCCGTCCTTCTGCTCGCGCAGCGGCAGCCGCGACTCGTACGTCCAGGTGCCCAGGCCGGTGATCGGCATCCTGGCGGTGAAGGGGACGGCCAGGGTCCCGTCCTCGGCCTCCTCCGCCTCCGGCGCCGCCGTCAGCACGGGCTTGGCGATGTCGAGCCCGGCGGTGAAGCTCTGCAGCACCTCCCGCGCCTGGCCGGGTCTGGTGGTGCGGCCGGCCGCACTCGGCAGCCGCCCGGCGGCCCAGTCGGCGAGGAAGGCGCGCGCCTGCTTCATCGCGGCGGGGTCGGGACCGTCGTCGCCGCGGGCGAAGGGACCGAGCCCGGCGGCGTACGAGCCGCCCGCGGCGATCGCGAGCACCACCGCCACGGCGGTGACGGCCCGCACGCCGCCCCGCGGACGGCGGCGGCCGGGAGGGGTGAGGCGGGGAGTGTCCGGCATCAGGGTTCCTGTTCTGTGGGACGGGACCGCGGCACCGGTCAGGCGGCGGCGAAGAAGTCGAGGATCGTGTCGGTGGCGTCCAGGGCCCTGCTGGTGGGGCCGAAGCCCGGGGGCGGGGTGATGGACGAGCCCGGCCAGGTGTGGCCGGCGTCGTGGACGACGAGGAGCTGGACCGTGGCCGCCGGACCACCGCCGAGGTGCCAGACGGTGCGGTCGTAGCCGCGTTCCCGTTCGGTGACCGGGCGGCCGGCGTGTCCCGCGGCGGCGAAGGCCTCCGCGCTGTCCCGGGCCGACCTGGTGGGCACGATCGGCTCCTCGGGGTCCGGCGGCGGGGAGGGCCAGCCCGCGAGGGGGCGTACGGGGTCGTCGGCGCCGTAGACGACCATGACGGGCACGGGGCCGGTGGGTTCCACCGCGGCGGCGCCCGAGGGGAGCTGGCCGGAGACCGAGGCCGCTCCCGCCAGCAGGCCGGGGCGCTGGGCCGCGACGCGCAGCGCCATCGAGCCGCCGTTGGAGAACCCGGCGACGTAGACCCGCCCGGGGTCGGCGTGCTCGGTGCGCACCAGGTGCTCGACCAGTGCCTCGGTGAACCGCACGTCCAGGTCGGGATCCGGGCGCCGCGCGGTCTTCTGCGTGCCCGCGCCCCAGCCCTGGCCGAGACCCTCCGGGTAGGCGACGAGCATGCCGCGCGCCCCGGCGGCCTTCTCCAGCCGGGTCTGCTCCCGCAGTCCGGCGGCGTCCGAGCCCCGGCCGTGGAAGGCGACGACCAGAGGCCTGGGTCCGTCGCCTGCCACGGCCGGCCGGTGCAGGAGGTAGCCGCGGGTGCGGCCGTCCACGCGCAGCTGTTCGCGGGCGTCCGGCGCCGCAGTGGCCGTGCCGCCGGCCGGCGTCGAGCTGCTCACCGCCGGCTTCGCGGCGGGCCGGTCGGGATCGGTGGCGCAGCCGGTCAGGGGGAGCGCGAGGGCGAGGACGAGCGCGCCGGGCCACCGGCGGGGGATCGGGACGAGGTCACGGAGGGAGCGCATGCCCCGAGCAGAGCAAGACCCTCCGGCCCCTGTCCAAGATTCATATGGATGTCGGATCGATCAATGCTCGATATGATTACTGGTCGTGGACCTGGTGCGGCACCTGGAGTGCTTCGTGGCTGTTGCAGAAGAGTCACACTTCGGGCGTGCCGCGGCCCGGCTGGGCATGGCGCAGCCGCCGCTGTCGCAGCGCATCCAGCGGCTGGAGCGCGAGCTGGGTGTGCGGCTCTTCGAACGCACCAGCCGGCAGGTGACGATCACCGAGGCGGGCACGCTGCTGCTCGCCGAGGCCCGTGAGCTCCTCGCCCGCTCCGATTCCTTCCTGGCCGCCGCGCGCCGCATCCGGGACGGCGAGACCGGGCTGCTGCGCGCCGCCCTGTCCCCGGACATCTCCGGGGAGACCGTCGCCGCGCTGCTGGCGGACTTCCGTCGCCGCCACGCCGGTCTGGAGCTGCAACTGCACGAGCTGTCCACGGCGCAGCAGCTCGCCGCGTTCGCCGCGCACGAGCTGGACGTCGGCATCGTCCACCACCCGTGCGACGTCGCCGGCCTCGAACTGGGACCGCTGCTGCGCCGCGACCTGGGCGTGCTGCTGCCGCGCGGCGCGGCGGAGGCCGGGCTCGGCGAGGTGCCGCTGGCCGCGCTCAGCGGGTACGACCTGGTCCTCTTCCCCCGCGACAGCGCGCCCGCGGTCTACGACGACCTGCTCACGGCCTGCGCCCGGGGCGGCTACACCCCCAGCGCCGTACGGCACGGCCAGGGCGTCAGCTTCGTGCGCGGGCTGGTGCTGTCCTCCGGGGCGGTGGCCCTGGGTCCCCGTGACACCCATCTGCTCGCCGCCCCCGACGGCCGGGACCCGGACCTGGTCTGGCGCCCGCTCGCCGGGGCTCCGCTGGCCTGGCGGCACTCCGTCGCCTGGCCCAAGGGGCGGGGTGACGCCGCCGTCGGCGCCTTCGCGGACGCGGCCACGCACGCGCTCCGCACGACGGCCGACGCACGCACCGACGCCCCCTCCCGGCCACTGCACCTGCGCCCGGCGTCGGAGTTCTGGCTGTGACCACCACCATGACGGGCCACCCGCACCTCAGCTCCGCCGCCTCCGCCACCCTGGACGCGAGCGGGGCGCATCCCCACCGCCGGCGCCCCCACAGTGCCGCCGCGGTCACCGCTCGCACCGGCGCGGGAACACCGGCAACCACCGGCACCGGCCGCCCGCACGCCGCAACCGAGGCACGTCCCCACCCGCACACCGGCTCCACCGCCCTGGGCCCGAGCGGGGCACACCCCTGGCGCCGGCGCCCGTGGGGAGCCGGGGTACGGCCCCGCTCGTGTCCGTTCGTGGGCGCCGTCCTCACCACGCCCTCCCCTCGCCCGGCACCGGAGCACTGGCTATGACCGACACCGTCACCGGCCGTCTGCGCGCGGCCTTCGCCGAGGCCGGGGTCACCGGCTGGCTGCACGCCGTCGACATCGACTCCGGGGCGCAGGTGGACGCTGGGGCCGACCAGCCCGTGTGCACGGCCAGCGTCCACAAGCTGTGCGTCCTCGTCGCGCTGCACGAGCAGGCCGCGGCGGGGCTGCTGGACCTGACCGAGCGGATCGAGTGCCCGCCGGCCGGCCGCACCCCGGGGCCCACGGGCATCGCCGCCATGCTCGACCCCGTCGCGCTGTCCCTGCGCGACGCCGCGTTCCTGATGATGTCCGTCAGCGACAACACCGCCGCCGACCTGCTGCTGCACCGGGTCGGTCTGGACGCCGTCAACCGCACCACGGCCCGGCTCGGCCTCACCCGCACGCGGGCCGTGTCGTCCTTCGGCGAGATGCTCGCCGCGATGCGGGAGGACGCCGGACCGGCCGGCGCCCGGGCGCTGACCGACCCGCACGTCATCACCCGGCTGCGGTCCCTGGACCCGGCCCGCGCCAACCACAGCACCCCCCGCGACATGACCCGTCTGCTCACCGCCGTCTGGCGGGACGAGGCCTGCCCGCCCGAGTACGGCGCCGCCATGCGCCGCATCCTGGGCCTCCAGGTCTGGCCGCACCGCCTGGCCTCGGGTTTCCCCTTCGACGACGTCCACGTGGCCGGCAAGACCGGCACCCTGCCGACCCTGCGCAACGAGGTCGGCGTCGTCGAATACCCCGACGGCGGCCGCTACGCCGTGGCCGTCTTCACCCGCACCGCCCACACCGCGGCCACCCTCCCGGCGGCCGACGCGGTGATCGGCACGGCGGCCCGGATCGCGGTGGACGCGCTGCGGGCGCCGTGACGCACCGGGGCGGTCGCCCGGCCGGCCAGCTCAGCGGTCGTTGTCCCGCCAGCGTCCGCCGCTCGGGGCCGAGTCGAAGCGGGTGGCCGCCGAGGCGTTGCCGCTGAAGTCGTTGCCGGAGACCCGGCCGCCGGTCCAGGTGGCCTCGTGCGCGATCCACAGGGCGTGCGTCTGGGTGCGGGGGTGCCCGTCGTCACGGACCCGGTTGCCGTGCACGTACGGGTGGGTCACGGCAGCCGCCGCGGTGAGGCCGGTGCGCGGTGCCGGGGCGTCCGGGAGCCGGTACGCGGTGCCGGGGGCGGGGACGCCGTCGGGCCAGGCCGTCGTGGCACCGGGGCGTTCGGGGGCGAGGGTGAGTCCGGTGGCGGTGTTGCCGGTGACCACGGCGGTGACCGCGGCGCTCCCGTCGCCGACCGTCAGCTCCTTGCCGCGGTGGCCGCCCGGGAGCCAGTCGGCGCCCTCGTCGGTCAGGGACAGCGGCCCGCAGCTCACGCCCGCGCCGCCCCCTTCCGTCGCCGGCGCGGCGCGGCGGCCGTTGTCGTGGATGCGGTTGCCGAAGATCGCCGGCTCGTGCAGCGGTGCGTCGACGCGGATGCCGTCCAGGGCGTTGCCGCGGATGTCGTTGGACTCCAGGACGATGTCCGTGGTCGCCTCCTGGTCGCCGCCGGCGAGGTTGTGCTGCCAGTAGCCGTACCGGCCGTTGTCGCTGACGCGGTTGCCGCGGAAGGCGTAGGGGCCCGGGGTGTTGCCGAGCGCGATCCCGTCGCGCAGGTTGCCGTCGATCACGCAGCCGGTGACGATGCCGCCCCGGCCGCCGACGGAGGTCGTGCCCTGGGCGGACACGTCGAACCCGGCCACGTGGTTGCCGAGCATCGTGCAGGAGGTGACCTGCAGCCCGTCGGCGCCCCAGTCGGAGATGCCGTAACGGTTGTCCTCGGTGTGGCAGGCGGTGATGCGGATGCCGCGGGGCGGCGGCCAGTCCTCCTGCTGCAGCTCCAGGAAGACGCCGTTGGTGCCGTTGCCGGTCGCGGTGCACGCGGTGACCGTCAGCCGTTCCACCGGCCCCCATCCGCCGACGCCGATCCCGATGCCCGCGCCGCCCATCTTCCCGCCGGGGTCCTGCCGTCCGCACCGCTCGGCCAGCACGCCCTCGACGACCGTGTCCTGGAGGAAGTCGCAGCCGAAGCCGGTGGCGGCGGTGTCGTGGATGTACAGGTCGGTGAAGCGTCCGCGCAGCACGTACTGCAGGCCGAGCCCCTTGGCCAGGACGTCGTACTCCTCCGTCTCCACCCCGGACCCGTCGATCTCGAAGTGCGCGAAGGTGATGTCGGCGATGTGGTGCTCCCGCCCGGCACCGTGCTGGGCGGCGGTGAACCAGGCCAGCGGGACCGGCTGTGCCGGTGCGCCCGGGTTGGCGAGGACGAAGCAGGTCGTCCCCCGCCCGGCGCCGACGAGCGAGACGCCGCTGCGCCAGCGCACGGGCCGGTCCCGGACCAGGTGGCGCCCGGCGGGCACGTGGACCGTGCGCGGCCGCCCGTCGGCGGCGACGGCGTCACCGAGCGCGTCCACCAGCTTCTGCAACGCCGGCCCGTCGTCGGTGGTGCCGTCCCCGGCCAGACCGTGTTCGTGGGCGTCGACCGTCAACGGCGCAGTCATCCGCGCGCTCCTTCCGCCAGGGACGCTCCGGCGGCCGGCCGCTCACCCGCGTACCGCCGCTCGCTGCGGACCGGGTACCAGCCCGCCGCCGCCCTCAATCACGAGGACATAGCGGGCGCTTTATCTCAATCCGGGGTACATAATCAGAACATGAGTACGGCAACGTATGAACTGCTGGCCGCTTCGAACGCGCTCAACGTGACAGCGGCCTTCATCGGCGGGCTCTTCGTCGCCGGCGTGCTGATCCTGGCCGTCCGGCTCGGTATGCGGGCCATGGAGCAGGAATCGCCCCGCCCCCGCGCCGACGAACAGCCCCACCTGCCACCCACCGGTCCCGTCCACGAGGAACGGGAGATCCGGGAGCCGGACGAGATCCCGCTGAGCACCGACGGGAGCCCACGGCTGATGCCGTACCAGCTCCATCACGCGGGCAGCCGACGAGGAGCGGACCAGAGCCGGCGCCGTTGGCTGCCTGGGTCCAGCGGCTCCTTCGGCAGCGGCAGCCCGGGACGCATCTGACCCCCGGGCGCCCGTCCTCCGGCGCGACGCCCCGCCGGACCACCGCACGCTTGTTCGGCCTCGTTCGGCCGAGCACCGGTGTGCGGCGCGGTGCCGGTACGCCTTGACTGACAGGGACCCCGCGGGTCCTCGCGGGAGCGGGTGCGTACGAGGTCCCTGGAGGCGTCATGGCCGGTCACCGGGCACGCGGGGCGGCGGTCGTGACAGTACTGGCGGCCGGTGGGCCGTCACCGACCGGGGCCGTGCGGGCCGCGACGAGCGGGCCGTGCGGCGGCCGGTGCGGCCTCCGGCCCGCTCTCCCACGAGGCGCCGCCGCTACCTCACCAGCCACGCCGTCGTGTCCGGCCCCAGCCTGCCGTCCTCCAGGGGCACGCTGGTCAGCACCACCTCGCCCGCCGGCAGGTCGACCGGCACCTCCGAGAGGTTCGCGACGCAGCGCCAGCCGTCCGAGCGGTCGAACTGGAGCACACCGGGCGGCACATCGTCCGCCCAGGTCAGCGACTCGCCGTCGAGCAGCTTGCGGCGCAGGCGCAGGGCCGTGCGGTACAGCTCCAGCGTCGAGCCGGCCACCCCGTCCTGGGCCTGGACGGAGTACTCCGCGAAGCCGGGCGGCTGCGGCAGCCAGGCCGCGCCCGCGCCGAAGCCGTACGACGGTCCGCTCGTCGTCCACGGCAGCGGCACCCGGCATCCGTCGCGGCCCTTGCGGACGTGCCCGGTCTGCTCCCAGATCGGGTCCTGGAGGACCTCGGTGGGCAGGTCGGCCACCTCGGGCAGGCCGAGCTCCTCGCCCTGGTAGACGTACGCCGAGCCGGGCAGCGCCAGCATCAGCAGCGTCGCCGCCCGGGCCCGGCGCAGGCCCGCCCGCTCGTCGACCGCCGGTGCCCTGCCGCCGGACAGCAGCCAGGCGTCCGTGTCGGTGCCGGGCGGCAGGACCAGCCGGGAGGCGTGGCGGACCACGTCGTGGTTGGACAGCACCCAGGTCGCGGAGGCGCCGGCGGCATCCGCGTCGGCCAGCGAACCGGCGATGATCTCGCGCAGCTCCGCCGCGTCCCAGCGGCCCTGGAGGTACTCGAAGTTGAAGGCCTGGCCCAGCTCGTCCGGGCGGGCGTACAGCGCGCGCCGGGCGCCCGGCACCCAGGCCTCGGCCACCGCCATCCTCGGCGGGCTGTAGGCGTCGAGGATCTTGCGCCAGTCGCGGTAGACCTCGTGCACGTCGTCGCGGTCGTAGAAGGGGTGGGTGCCCGGGGCGAACTCCGCGAGTGCGGCCTCGCTGCTCAGCTCGGGGGAGCCTAGGTCGCGCAGGGGCTCGGTGAGGTCCTTGACCAGCGCGTGGGCCACGTCGACGCGGAAGCCGTCGACGCCCCGGTCGCACCAGAACTTCAGCGTGGTGCGGAAGTCGGCGCGGATCTGCTCGTTCTCCCAGTTCAGGTCGGGCTGCTGGGGCGCGAACAGGTGCAGGTACCACTGGCCGTCCGGCACCCGCTGCCAGGCGCTGCCGCCGAAGACGGACTGCCAGTCGGTGGGCGGCAGCTCGCCGTGTTCGCCGCGGCCGTCCCGGAAGACGTAGCGGTCGCGGGCCGCCGAGCCGGGGCCCGCGGCCAGGGCCTCCCGGAACCAGGCGTGGCGGTGCGAGGTGTGGTTGGGGACCAGGTCGACGATCACCTTCAGGCCGAGCCGGTGGGCCTCGGCGGCCAGGGCGTCGAAGTCGTCCAGGGTGCCCAGGCGCGGGTCGACGTCGCGGTAGTCGTCGACGTCGTAGCCGCCGTCGGCCAGCTCGGACGGGTAGAACGGGCTGAGCCACAGGGCGTCGACGCCCAGGGCGGCCAGGTGGGTCAGGCGCTGGGTGATGCCGCGCAGGTCACCGAGCCCGTCGCCGTCGGCGTCGGCGAAGCTGCGGGGGTAGATCTGGTAGATGACGGCCTGCCGCCACCAGTTGGGGTCCTTGGACGACAGGTCGGGCGTGCTGGTGGTGCTGCGTACGGTCACGCGGTCTCCTTCGCATGCGTGCGGGCGACACGAATAGATCTGTCCACATCACCCCAAAAGTGAACACGGGGGTGGCGGGACGCGCCGGTGACCGTGGGCTGTCCTGGGCGTCCTTGGCGTCCTGGCGTTCGACCGCGGTCAGGTGCAGGTCCACGTACCGGGCCACGTCGACGTCCGACGCCACGCCCACGTGCGGCTGTTCGCGCGTGCCCTCGTGGATCTCGGACTCGCCGGGGCGGCCGCGGCGGTCGACGAGGGTCTGGCCGCGGGCCGGGCCGGGGGCGAGGGACACCTCGACCGGCAGGCGGTGGGTGGTCAGCCCCTCCGGGTCGGCGACCGCGCAGACCGCGCCCGCGTCGCCGAGGCCGCCGCCGGGGTCGGCCTCGGCGGTGACGGGGCCCCGGTGGGCGAGCAGTTCACCGGCGAGCCGGGTGCCGGGCTCGGTGCTCGCGCGCAGGCGGCGCACGTCCGGGCCGGGGACGATCACGCGCTGGAAGACGTCCAGCCCGTGCATGGTGATCGGCACCCCGGCGGTGAGCAGGATCGCGGCGGCCTCCGGGTCGTGCCAGACGTTGAACTCGGCGACGGGCGTCGCGTTCCCGGTGGCCATCGCGCCGCCCATGAACACGTGCCCGAGGGCGGGGCGGGGTCCGCGCGGGCCGGTGCGGTGGCGCGGCCTCGGCCGGGCGGGTTCTCGGCGCGGGTCCGGGTCACTCGGACGGGTCCGTGCGGTGGTGGTGAGGGCGGGGGTGTGGTGCCGTGGGCCGTGTGACCGATCGTGAAGGGCGCCGGCCGCCCCCGGGCTCCTGGAGGCCGCGCCCCGGCCTCGCCCCCGTGCTCGTGCTCTCCGCCGCCCTGGCCGTGTCCCTGACCGCGTGCTCCACCGCCGGCCAGGACGCCCGCCGGCCGGCCGGCACCGGGCCCGCGACCCCGCAGTCACCGGCCGCGCTGCCGTCGGCCGCCGCCCCGCCCGCGCTCACCCGGGCGCAGGCGAGCGCGGCGCTGATCACGGGGGCCGACCTGGGGGAGACCTGGGGACCGACGCTGGGTGCCGCGACCTGGCGGGACGACCTGCTCAAGGCCACCGCCACAGACCCGGACTGCCGACGGCTGCTGGACGTCCTCTACACCGAGGAGCTCTTCGGCGCGTCCCCGGCTCCCCGGGCGACGGCCGCCCTGGACGACCAGGTGGGCCATGCCCAGCTGCACTACCGGATCACCTCCCACCGCGCGGCCGGCATCGACCGGACGCTGGCCTGGCTGGCGACGCTGCCCGACACGTGCGGGCACTTCACCGCCGAGGCCGCCCGCGGGGCCGCCCGGGAGGTCCGCGTCGCCGGCGTCACGCTGCCCGAGGCGGGCGACGCCCGGCAGGGACTGCGGGTGACGGTGACCGGCACGACGGCCGATGCCGGGCCCGCCGTCCTCACCGTGGACCTCGTCGCCGTACGCGTCGGCGACGACGCGATCAGCCTGACCAACGGCAGCCTGGGCGAGGCGGCCGAGGACGCCACCCGGACGTCCGTGGAGGTCGGCGCGGGGCGGCTGACCGAGATCCGTCGGCAGGGACGGGCCCAGGTGTGACACCGGGCCGTCGGCCCGCTAGCCGTCGAGGTCGAAGCGCTGCCGGTGGGTGCGGACGTCACGGGCGACGTCGTGGGCGGTGCGGCCCTGGGCGAAGGCGGCGCCGCGCAGCCGGGCCAGGGCCTCGTCGGCGCCGACGCCCAGCTGGGCCATGATCATGCCGATGGCCTGGTAGACCTCGTCGTGGCCGCCGCCCAGCCCGCTCAGCCAGGCGTCCACCCCGCCGCCGAGGTCGTAGTCCTCCCCGCGCGGCAGCGCCATCAGGGCCGTGGTCATGACCCCGGCCAGGAGCCGGGCCGTGTTCAGCTGGGGGTCGGTGAGGCCGCCGGCGGTGTCGCGGTAGAGGTCGAACGTGCCGACGCACACCGTGTCGCTGCCCAGCGGCAGCGCGTAGACCGCGTTCACGCCGACGGCCGTCGCCTGCTGGGCGAAGACGGGCCAGCGGTCGGCGTCGGCGCCGGACCGCAGGTCGCGGGCGAGCACCGGGGCGCCCGTCTCGGCGGCACTGACACACGGCCCGTCACCCAGGGTGGCCTGGATCTCCGCGAGGTACGAGGCCCGGTCGCTGCTGGCGCACAGCCGGACCGGAAGGCCGTCACCGCCGCGCAGCGAGGCGCTCGCGCCGGTCACCGGCAGCAGTTCGACCGCGATCGCGCAGAGGCGTTCCGGCACCACGCCGGGCGGGGTGCCGCCCTCGTCACCGTCGGGGAGTTCCCCGTCCGGGGGCCATCGGGGGTCGTCGCTGGCCCGCACGCCCACCGCCTCCTTCGCTCACGTGGCCGGATGCCCGACTACCCGTGGCCGACCGGAGGAAACCGGGAGGTCCGGGGCCCCTACAGCGGAGGCTGCGCTGGCGCCGGGCCCAGCGTGGTCGTGCCGGGCGCCGTGCGGTGCCCGAGACCGGTGCGGTAGGCGTCCAGGGCCGCCTCCACCCGCCCGGTACGGCGCAGCAGATCGCCCAGCAGCCGGCACAGGTCGGCCAGGTCACCGGCCGCGCCCGCCCGCTCCAGCAGGCTCAGCGCGCGCACGTAGTGCTCCTCGGCGGCCTCGGTGTCGCCGGCGTCCTCGGCGATGATGCCGAGCAGCCGGTGCGCGCCCGCCGCGTGCACGGCACCGCGCTCGGAGGACAGGTCGTCCAGCACCCCGCGCAGCAGCCCGGCGGCCTCGGCGGACTTGCCGCGCCGGTGCAGTACGTCGGCCAGCTCGACGGCGACCTGGCTGCTGTAGAGGGCGGCGCAGGTGACGGACAGCATCTCCAGGGCCTGCCGCATCTCCTCCTCGGCGCGGGCGAGTTCGCCGTTCTGCGCGCAGACGTAGCCGCGCATCCAGTGGCAGTTGGCCAGCTCGGTGCGCAGTTGCAGCGTGCGGTACAGCTCGGACGCCTTGGCCAGGGAGGCGTCGGCCTCGGCGAGGCGGCCCTCGGCGAGCAGCGTGCGGGCGACGGAACGGTGCATGCGGGCCACCAGCGCCGGGTCGCCGGCCCGGGGAGCGAGGGCGAGGGCCAGTTCGGCGGCCTGGGCGGCCCGCGCGTGTGCGCCCATGTCCATGTACGGGCCGATGACGCTGGCGTAGAGCAGCAGCAGCGCGTCGGGGTCGTGCAGGCCGCCGCGGTTCAGCTCGTCGAGCGTGGACTCCAGGAGGTAGACGGCGTACCGGAGTTCACCGGCGAGGTAGTGGGTGAGGGCCCGTCCGCGCAGGGCCGGGACCCGGGCCGGCAGCGGCGCGCCGGCGTCGGTCAGGCATTCCTCGGCCCGCTCGAAGTACCGGCGGCCGGTCGCCAGCTCGCCGGTCTCCACCGCGCACTCCCCGAGGCCGAGCAGCGCCGCGGCCCGCTCCTCGGACAGTTCGTACGCCTCGGCCTCGGCGAGCAGCTCGCCGTACTGCCCGGCCGCCTGCTCGGCGCCGCCGGTGGCGAGCGTGCGCCGCGCCTCGGTGAGCCGGAGCCGCAGGTCGGTGGCGAGCCGTGCCGGACGGCCGGTGACCAGCTCCTCGTAGCCGACGCCGAGCCGCTCGGCGAGGTGCCGCAGCGCCTCGTCGGAGGGGCGGACGCGGCCGGCCTCCAGGGTGGAGATGTAGGCGGGCGTGTACGCCGGTTCGGCGAGCTGCCGCTGGGTCATCCCGCGCTCGGCCCGCAGCCGCTGCACCCGGCGCCCGATGGTCACCCGATCTTCACGGTCCCCCACTTGGTCCCCCACTGCCAACTCCCCCCGGCCCTCTTGCCGTTCGGCCGCGACGGCCCTAGGTTAAATTGCGGATTAAGCATGTTTAACAGCGCTCCTGACAGCCTCCCACACCTTCCCCACGAGGACGCCGTGCCCGACCCCACACGCACCGCCCTGGGAGTACCTCCCAGGCCTTTCAGGCACTGGGGGAGGTACGCCAGGGGCGTCGCCGCCGCCCTCGCGGCCGTGGCCACCCTGGTCCTGGCCGCCAACGCGGGCCCGGCCCAGTCGGCGGAGCGCCCCCCGGCAGGCGGGACCGGCCGGGTGGGGGAGGTCAGCGACTCGCTCGCGTCGACCGTCCGGCTCGACGAAGACACCTGGGCGCCACGGCCCGGCCCGCGCTGAGCCCCCCCCCCGGCGGAGACGGCCGCCCGGTGCGGAGCCCGCGCCGCCCCTCAGTCCGGCAGCGCCTCGCGCAGCGCCTCGTCCAGGCGCGCCGCCAGTTCCGCGTCGCCCGGCGGGTCGTCGGCGAAGAGGGCACCGAGCTGGGTGGTGAAGGTCTGGGTGAAGGCGCCGTACAGCGGGGTGCGAGGACGGTGGACCGCCCGTTGCAGGGCCGGGAGCAGGGTGTGGCGGGCGTAGGCCGGGCGGCCCGCCGCGTCACGGGGCATGGTGTCGGCGCCCTCGCCGGTGGGGGCCGCCGACGGGGCCGCGGCGGGCACCGCGCAGGTCACGGTGTCGTCCACGTACGCCGAGGTGCGGGTGGCCGCGAACCCGGCGTCCAGCAGGCAGCGTTCGCTCTCCTTGCCGGTGAGGTACCTGATCAGGTCGGCCGCCTTGCCGGACCGCTGGGACGCCGAGGTCACGGCGAGGTTCTGGCCGCCGAGCACGGCCCGGCCCGGCAGCGCGGTCACCCCGAGCCGGTCGCCGGGGAACGTCTGGGAGAGGGTCGGGTAGGCGTACGGCCACTGCCGCAGGAACGTGGTGCGCCCGGCGGCGAAGTCGCCGAGGGAGGCCGCCTCGTCGGAGTGGGCGGCGTCCGGGAGGATGTACGGCGCCTCGGTGCGGCGGCGCAGCTCGGCGATGCCCTGGGTCAGCTCCTCGACGGTGGCGTCGTAGTGGCCGTCCTCGTCGGTGAGCGTGACCTCGGGTGCCGCCGACGCGAAGGCCTCGACGGCGTTGACGGTGCGGCCCTCGTACGCGGCCAGCTGGGTCGTCCAGCCCTTCTCGTAGCCGGCGGGCTTGTGGTCGTTGAGGGTCTCGATGAGTTTCCTCAGCCGCTTCCAGTCCACACCGCCGCTCAGGTCGGTGTGCTGGACGCCGGCCTGCCGCAGATGGTCGCGCCGGTAGTAGAGCAGGCCGACGTCGCTGTTGAAGGGCACGGCGTACACCTCGCCGTCCCAGCGGGCCGTGCTCGCCACCGGGGCGATGACGTCCTGGTCGAGCAACGACGCCGGCAGCGGGCCGATCAGACGCGCCGCGGCGAACTCCGGGACCCAGGTGACGTCGAGGTTGACCACGTCGTAGGCGGCGCTGCCGGACTGGAGGGCGCCGAGGAGCTGGCTGCGCTGCTCGTCGGCGTTGCCGGGCAGTTCGACCAGCCGGGCGCGATAGCCGGAACCGGCCTTCTCCTGCCGCGCGTTCCAGGCGTCGATGAGCCGCTGCCGGACGCCGTTCTTGCCGGTGACGTCCCGGCCGCTGGCGACCACGATGTCACCGGGCACATCGGCGGACGGCGTCGCCCCGGAACCGCCGGCGGCGCCCCCGTCACCGCCGGTGCAGGCGGTCGGCAGGAGCAGGGCCAGCGCCACCGGCAGCGCCCACCGGGCCGCGAGCCGTCGTCGTGAGAGCCGTCGCGGCATCAGTCCTCCCCCGTTCCGGTGCGCGCGACCTCGTCGTGCAGGGCGGCACCGAGGTCGTCGTCGGCGTCCAGGCACCGGCCGCCGCTCGCCTCCGAGATACGCGCGTCCGGCTTTCCCGGGTCGCAGCCCCCGCCGGTGAGCGAGACCATCGCGACCGGCACCCGCACCGCGCGCGCGAGGGCGAGGACGTCGTCGAGGCGGTCGCCGGTGAGCCGGGACGCGTCCTCGTCGTCGGTGACGTAGACGATCAGGCCGGGGCGCTCGTCGTCGGCGCCGCGCCGCTCCATGTCGTCGAGGGCGGCGCGCAGCGCCCGGTACGGGTCGGCCTGGGCGTCGCGGACCTCGGCCGCCCGGTCGATGGTGCGCTCGGCGTCCTTGCGGGCGTGGCGGCCGAAGGACAGCAGGGTGTCGTACGGGTCCCCGTCCTCGCCGTACACCGCCCACACGCCGTACTCGTCCCGTGCGCCGAGCCCGCCGAGCGACTGTTTCAGCAGGCCGGGGCCGCCGCTGGGGCCCTCCCAGCGGCCGGCCATCGAACCGGAGCTGTCGAGCAGGAACAGCACCCGGCCGGGCCCGCCCGCGCCCCGGTAGCCCTCCAGGGACGCCTCCATCGCGTCCCGGCCGGCCGACTCGGTCAGCGGCGACGGCGCCCGCAGCACCGAGCCGACGACGTCGGTGGTGTCCAGCAGGGCGCGGCTGCCGGTGGCCGACCGGAACCCGTCCCGGGCGAACGCCTCGCGCCCGCGCTCACCGGTGAGCCACGTGCGGAAACGGCCGGCCGCGTCGTCCCGGGCGGCCTCGTCGCGGTCGGCGCCCTGCCAGCGGACGCGGACGAAGACGGGCTCCAGGCCGGGCACGTCGCCGGGGTACTGGGCCATGCGCGGGGTGCGGCGGGCGCTGTCGCAGCCGACGCCGCTCTTCATCAGGAACTCGGGGACGAGGGCGGCGGTGCGGTCGTCCACGGCGTCGTCGTCGGGCAGTGCGCACAGCAGGTCGGCGGCGGTCGGGGAGGGCGGTCCCGGCTGGGCGACGCGGCTCTCGGCGCGACGGGGGTCGCCGGTGCCGGTGCCGGTGGTGGCGTGCAGGCCGACGGTGGCGAGCAGGCCGGTGTCGGTGAACTCCGGGTCGGGGCGGCGCACTTCGGCGTCGGCGCGCCGGGCGAGCAGGTCGTCGATCATCCGGTTGAGCGGGGGGCCGGAGCGCTCGTCCAGGGACTCGGCGGCGATGTCCTGCGGGACGGCGAGCACGATCGGGGAGTACGCGAACGCCTCGTCGTCCGGCTCCAGGACGGCCACGGCGTCGGTGTCCTGGCCCTCGGCCACGCGGGCGGCGTCGGCGCGGGAGCCGGGGATCCAGACGTCCGGCTGGGGGCCGACGTCGCGCTGCGGGTTGGTGTCGTCGTCGCGGGGCTCCTGCCAGGCGCCGGTCCGCTTGCGCAGGGCGGTGACCGTGTCGGCGGCGCCCGCGCTGTAGACGGTGATGCCGCTGCGCCGGCAGCCGTCGCCGGTGGTGTTCTCCTCCGACGTCAGATACGCGTCCGCGGCGGCCCGGACGGTCGTCTCCAGGTCGGGGTCGGTCAGCACGCGCAGCTCCAGGGCCGGGGCGCAGGAGGCCGACGGGTCACCGGCCGTCGCGACGAGCCGGTACGAGCCGATGCCGACCGCGGCGAGGAACACCAGCAGAAGCACGCCGCTCCCCACCCGCCCCGGCCACCGTCCCGCCCGGAGCCCTCCGGCGGCACGCGTGTCCGACGCCCCGGACCCTCCGTCCGAGCCTGCCCTTCGCCCCGGCAAGCCGTACGCCCACCCCCGTCTGTTCCCTCCCGCCGAGCTGCCCCTTCGCCCCGGCCGGCCGTACGCCCGCCCCGGTCCGTCCCCTCGCCCCGAGCCGCCCCGGCCCGCTTCCGGCCGGCCGCCGGTCCCCGCAACCCCGGCCGCGTCCACCCGGCGCCCGGCGCCCGTGCCCCGGCCCGCTTCCCCGCCGCCGCCGCCGGACTCCGCACCCCGGTTGGCGTCCGCCCCACCGCCGGACTCCGCACCCCCATACGCGTCCGCCCCAACGCCGGACTCCGCCGTCCGACCCGCTTCGGTCCCGCGTCCAGACTCCGTACCCCGACCCGCTGCCCCGCCGCCGGACTCCGTGCTCCGACCCGCCTGCGGCCCGGGCCCGGCCCCCGCACCCCGACCCACCTCCGGCCCGCCGCCGGACTCCGCACCTCCATGCGCGCCCGCCCCGACGCCAGACTCCACCGTCCGGCCCGTTTCCACGCCGCCGCCGGACTCACCCCGGCCCGCGACCGGTCCGCTTCGGGACTCCGTGCCCCCGTCCGCTTCCGCCCCGCGCCCGGCCTCCGCGTCCCTCCCGGACACTGGCCCTCCGCCGGGTCCGCCGCCCTGGCCGGGCAGGCGCTCGTCTCCCGCATCGGACCGCGGCGGGTGCTCCCCGCCCTCCTGCCGGCCGCCGCGCCCGGACGATCCCGCCCCTGCCCCGCGCTTCCCAGCGCCCCCGGGCACCGGTTCCGCACCGCCGCCGCCCCCCGCCCCGTCACCGTCACCGGCACCGGCACCGGCACCGGACTCGTCCCACCGCCCGGACGGCGGTGTCATCCCGGTGCCCTCGGGGTCGCGCTTCGCCGGGTGCGTCCGGCCGGGCGCGGCTCCCCGGTGCCACGGGAACCGGCCGTGCACCCCACCGCCGGAGGCACCCGCCGCGAGCAGGACGTCCTCCTCCGGCTCCGTGCGGCTCTGCGGTTCCCACGCGTCGCCGCGTACGGTCCGGTGGCCGTCGCCGGTCATCCGGGCGCGCACCGCGTCCGCGAGACCGCGGAACCACACCTCCCCGTCGCCGTCGTCCAGCAGCGCCACGAGTTCGTCGGTGAACGGCGTCGGCGTGTGCGGATCGCCCGCGTCCGTGCGGTGGTTGGCCTGCACGCTCATCAGCAGCAGCACCCGCCGCTTGTCGCGGAACGTCTCCCAGATCCAGGCGGCGTTGCCCGCGAAGCAGCAGTCGAGGACGACCACGATCCGCCGCGCCTCACTGGCCGCGAGCACCGTCAGCACGGTCGTGAACATCTCCGCGCCCGGGAAGACCGCGTGCCCGCCCGCGACCACGCTCGCGTTGCGCATCTGCAGGAACAGCTCGTCGCCAGCGCTCGGTATCGCCCCGTGCCCGGCGAAGTACAGCAGCAGGACGCCCTCGGCCTCGTCGGCGGCGGTCCGCAGCGCCCGGCCGAAGTCGACCTGGTCCGGCGAGCGGCACACCGTGATCTCCCGCTCGCGGAACACCCGGCCGCGCCGCAGCGCGTCCCGCAGCCGGTTCAGGTTGTGCCGGACCGCGGGAAGGTCGCCGGGCACCCCGTACGGCGGCTCCGTGAGGTCGTACTCGGACACCCCGACCAGCAGCGCCCGGTTCGCCTGCCCCCGCGGGTCGTAACCGGTCACCGGCCGCCTACCTATCGTCGAGGTTCACCGGCTCGACGCGCCCCTCGGGCGGCTCGCCGTCCTCCACCTCGCTGCGGTTGGAGCGCCAGGCCTCCACGGCCCCCTTGACCTGGTCCAGCACCTCCTGGACCACCACGGCCGCGCCGCCCCCCACGAACGCCACGACGATCTCCATACCGATGCCCATCGGGGCGCCGGTCTCGTCCGCCCGGCGCCGTTCGTCGATGCGCAGCCGGCCCGCCCGGACCAGCTCGTCGAGCGGTTTCTCCCGTTCCAGCCACTTGCGCAGGGCGCCGATGTCGCTCTCGCTCGCGGTGCCGTCCAGCCGGACCCGGATACCGCGCGTCACCACTCCATCCCCCTCAGCCATAACTCACCATCATGGCACCGCTGTTGTGCACTGGGGAGGGTTCGTACGCCTCCGTCGCGGTGCGCACGCGGGCGCACGCGCCGGCCGGGGGCTCGCGGGAGGGGCGTCAGCCCTGGGTCTGCAGCCGGCTCAGCTCCCGCTGCACATGGTCCAGCGCG
Organism: Streptomyces flaveolus; assembly: GCF_044765825.1. NCBI lineage: Bacteria > Bacillati > Actinomycetota > Actinomycetes > Kitasatosporales > Streptomycetaceae > Streptomyces > Streptomyces flaveolus. The sequence continues at coordinate 278,188 of NZ_JBIWKU010000005.1, forward strand.
CCCTCGCGCCGCCCGGGGACCCGGCCGCGCAACGCGGCGAGCGCGGAGCCCAGTTCGCGGGCCCACGCGGCGTCGCGGATCAGGCCCCACTGGTGGTGGGCCCGGTCCACGGCCGCCTCCACCGCGGGCGTCCCCGGTTCCTGCCCGGCCCGCAGACGAGCCTCGGCCACCGCCAGCCAGGCCCGGCAGCTGCGCACCGGGTCCCCGGCGAACATCGCCAGGTCGGCCCGGACCTCCGCCCAGTGCAACGCGTCCTCGGAGGCGGGCCCGAGAGCGAGGGCGGCGGCCCGCTCGTGGCGCGCGGCGAGCGCGTCGGCGTCCCCGTGCCGCCCCGACCGCACGGCGGCGGCGATGACGGCGTGCGGGTCCCCCGCCACCGGCCCGGGCGCCGCGAGGACCAGGTCCGCGCCGCTCGCGCCGCCGTCGGCCGCGCAGCGGTCCAGCGCCTGCTGGTGCAGCTGGTCCGGCGGCGGCCGGTGCCCGCTGCGCAGGATCGTCGCGACGGCGCGCATGTACGCGGGGGCCGCCACGGTCCGCCGTGACGGCGGCGGCGCGATGCGACCGTAAACCGCGTTGTTGCGCCCCGAGTCCAGCGGGTGGGCCCGCAGCCACTCCCAGGTCTCCTGGTCGGCGTGCAGATCCAGCAGCAGCGTCGTCGCACCGCTCGGCCGCAGCCGCAGTTCCTCACGGATCCAGTGCCAGGGCAGGGCGGTGTAACGGACCGTGGAGGACGTCGTGCGGGCCAGCGCCAGATGGGGCAGGCGCTCGCGCCGGTCCAGCTGGAGCTGCCCGGTGACGTACACGGTCAGCGGGCCGGGGGCCGCCGCGGCCGCGCGGAGCCGGGTCAGGACGGCCTGCGGCTCGAGCGGGTCGGCGAGTTCGACGACGTTCGCGGTGTCCGTCCCGGCCAGCACGGCGGGCGGCACGGCGGCGAGCACGGGGAGCACGGAGGCCGCGTCCACCAGGCACCCCCGGCCCACGGGCGACGCCGCGAGCAGCAGCACGGTTCCGGGCATGTCCCCTCCCCCTGTCGATCACGTACGGCAGCACGGTAACCGCTGCGGCTGCAAAGCGGGCAGTCAGCCGTTCAGCCGCCGTACCGCGAACACGGTGGTGTCGTCGACCAGCCGCGCCCGGCTGTGCCGCAGCGTGCCGTCCCGGACGAGGGCCACCAGCCGCCGCGGCGCGGCGCTGCGCGGGTCGGCGGCGACGGCGCGGGCCACGTCGTCGGCGGGCCGGTAGAAGCGTCCCGCGGCGTCGCGCGCCTCGGTCACCCCGTCGGTGACCAGCAGCAGCGTCTCCTCCGGGGCGAGGGCCAGCCGCTGCACCGCCACCGACGGACCGGGGACGAGATCGCTCATGCCCAGCGGCAGCCCGCCGACGGCCGGCAGGCGCCGTACGCCGCCCGGGCCGACCGCCAGCGGGGGCTCGTGCCCGAAGACGACGGCGTCCACGGCGTCGGGCAGGGCGGGGGAGAACCCGATCAGCACGGCGGTCGCGAAGCGGTCGCCGTCGGAACGGCCGAGGGCGGCCGTGTGCTCGCGGTGGCGCCGTATGCGGGTCTCCAGGCGATCGGCGACCGTCGCGAGGTCCGGCTCGTGGTACGCGGCCTCGCGGAAGGTGCCGAGCAGCGCGGCCGCCGTCTCCACCGCGCCCAGCCCCTTGCCCTGCACGTCGCCGATGAGGACGCGAGTGCCGTGCGGGCCGGGCTGGACGTCGTAGAAGTCGCCGCCGACGCGGGCCTCGGTGTCGGCGGCGAGGTAGACGGCGGCGTGCTCCAGGCCGCCGAAGCCCTCCGGGAGCGGGCGCAGCACGGTGCGGCGGGTGGTGTCGGCGATGTCCCGCATGTGCAGCATGCGCCGCTCGCCGCCGACCCGGACCGCGGCGGCGCCCACGGCGATGCAGCCGCCGAGGACGACGAGGACCAGCCCGGACGTCCCGGTCCGCTCGTGGTGCTGCCAGACGTTGTCGGCGAGGGCGTACACGACCACCGCGAGCACCGCGAGGGCCGCCGTGCCCAGCATTCCGCAGACCGCCGCCGCGATACCGGGCACGAGAACGGTCCAGGAGATGATCTGGAACGCGCCGGTACTGACGTCGGCCACGGCGATGCCGAAGAGCAGCACCAGCGGGAAGAACCAGGCGACGCTCCGGCCGCGCACGCTCAGCAGCTCGTGCCGGGAGACGGCGTCACCCCGGCCGGCGGCCCGGACGAGGCCCTCGAACAGCCGCCACCGGCCGCGCACCGGCCCGCCGGAACGACCTCTCGCGCGACCCCTCACGGGCCCCAGCGAAACACGTGCCCCCACGGCCCGCATCCTGACTTGCCACCCGCCCCCGCCAGGTGTGCTCTGGTAGACGGGGGCGAGGAGAGAGGAGTGCTCTCATGGCTCACGCGGTACCCACGGGCAGGACGCCCGCCGGCGCGATCCCCCGCGGCACGACACCCGACGTCTTCGGCCCGCGGACCCACCTGGTGGCGAAGTGGGCGGTGCCCGTCGTGGCCGGGCTGATCTACGGCTACTGGGCCGCGGCCAACCGGCGCTACGGCGGTCCCGTCACCGGCTGGAACCTGCTGTTCGGCTTCATGACCGCGCTCGCCTTCGTCGTCCTGTACGCCGTGGTCCGGTCGGTGGCGGCGCGGCTGCCGCGCGAGGGACACGCGGTGCTGTGGGGCGCGTTCGCGGGCAGCGCGCTGGGCTTCCTGTACGCGCAGAGCGGGGTGGCCATGTTCACGTGCATCCTCGCGTCACTGCTGCTGGCGGGCGCGGTGACCGCCGCGTTGTTCTACATCTTCTACTCACGCGAGGACGCGACGGGCCACCGCATCCCCTGAACCGCCCGGCACCCCGGTCCCCGGCAACGGTGAGCGGGCCCCGGCCACCTGGCCGGGGCCCGCTCGTCCACCCGCCACCTGCCTGCACGGCCGCGCAGGCCCGACTGCCCCTCCCGGCCCCCGCCCGCCCGTCCCACCGAAGCGCGCCGGTCTGCCCGGTCGCTCCGGGCGCCGCGCCCGCGCCGTCGCGCGTTCGGATCGTCCGGCGGGGCCATATGCAGGCATCCCGGTCGCCCGGGCCGCCCCGCGGGACTTGCCTGGAAGGGTGCCCTCACGTCTTCGGAGCGCCCTGTCGGCCGTCCTGATCGTCCTCGCCTGCCTGCTCGCACCGTGCGGCACGCTGGCGGCCTGGGCGGCGTACGGGCTGGGCGACACCGGCCGGTACGTCGCCGCCATGGCGCCGCTCGCCGCCGACCCGGACGTGCGGGACGCGGTCGCGGACACGGTGGGCGACGGGGTCATGAACGAGGTGGGCGCCGGACCCATGCGCGCGACCGTGCGTCTCTACGTGCAGGACGCGGCCCGCTCCTTCACCCGGACCGAGGCCTTCCGCGCGGGCTGGGACGCCGCCAACCGGGCCGTCCACACCGCCGTGCTGCGCGCCCTGCGCGACGAGGGGGCCGCCGGGCGCCCCGTCACCGTCGACCTGGCCCCCGTCACCGCGCGGGTCCGCAACCGGCTCGTCCAGGACAACGTGCCGATGGCACGGCGGATCCCCGTCCGGCACACCGAGCTCACCGTGCTCCCGGCCCACGAGGCGGACCGGCTCAGGAAGGGCTACCACGTGCTCGACGTCGCCGCCTTCTGGCTGCCGCTCGCGGCCGTCGTCTTCGCCGTCGCCGGCATCGCCCTGGCCGCCTGCCGCCGGCGCGCGCTCACGGCCACCGGCCTCGGCACGGCCGTCGGCGGGGGGCTGCTCGCCCTCGCCGTCCTCGTCGGCCGCCGGCTCACCCTGGCCGAACTGCCCGGCGCGGTGGACGGCCCGGCCGCCGGCGCCGTCTACGACGCCCTCACCGCGACCCTGCGCACGGCGTCCTGGCTGCTGGTCGGCCTCGGTCTGACGGTCGCCGCGGTCTCCTGGCTCACCGGCCGGTACGGACATCTCCTGCGCCGCCGCCGGCCCCCTGCGGACCCCGCCGTCGACCCGGCACCGTCCCGCTCGACACGGGCCCGGCTCTGACGGCCGGCACGCGAAAATCCCCTGGGCCGGAACCCGCCCGTACGGCTACCGTCGTCGACCATGCGACGAGAGACGACGACCCTGTGGCGCCCCACGGGCCCCGAGGAGCTGGCCCTCGTCGAGGCGTCCGGCTGGACGGCCTGGCCCCCGCGCCTGCCCGAGCAGCCGATCTTCTACCCGGTCCTCGACGAGGACTACGCCGTCCGCATCGCCCGCGACTGGAACGTGCCCGCCTCCGGATCGGGATACGTCACCCGCTTCGAGGCCGACACGGCGTTCCTCGCGCGCTACCCGGTACGGCAGGCCGGCGGCGAGACGATCCTGGAACTGTGGGTCCCGGCGGAGGAGCTGGAAGAGTTCAACCGGCACATCGTGGGCCGCATCGAGGTCGTGCGGGAGTTCCACGCGGACACGGCGGACACGGCCGACGCATAGCCGGAAGGCAACTTTCCGTCCGCGCCCGTCGTCCTTGAGGGAGGATTCGGACATCGCACCCGCGAGCGGAAGGCCGGCACGTGGACACCGACACGGCGAGGGGCGAGTGGACGGACACGCACGGCGGACCGGCCGTCCGCCGGGCCGGGCGACGCTTCGGGGCCTGGTGCGCCGGGCTGCTGTTCGCCGGGGTCAGCGCCGTCGTCGGCTGCCGGATCGCCGACACCGACGGCATCACGCCGGTGCCGCAACTGCTCGCCTTCCTGCCCTGGCTGCTGGTGCCGACCGCAGCCGGGCTGCTGCTGACGCTGCTCGCCCGGTGGTGGACGGGAGCGGTGTGGGCCGTGGCGCTGCTCGGCCTGCTGGCCTGGTTCATCGAGCCGTACGGCAAGAGCGGCGAACCGGCCGGACCGCCGGTCGCCGAACTGCGCGTGCTGACGTCGAACGTCGAGTTCGGGCAGGGCACCGACGCGCTGATCGGCGCGGTGCGCCGCGAAGAACCCGACCTGCTGTTCGTACAGGAGTGCGAGTACACATGTGACGCGGCCCTGCGGCGGGAGCTCGGCGCCGACTACCCGCACCGGCAGGCCGTCGAGGGCGGCGGCTCCGAGGGGTCGGTCATCCTGAGCCGCTTCCCGCTCACACCCGCCCCCGGCATCCCCGCCACCATGGGCATGCCCGGCGCCGTCGCCGACGTGCGCGGCCACGCCGTACGCCTCCAGCTCGCCCACCCCATGCCGCCGCTGCCGGAGCAGCTCGGCCTGTGGCGCACCGAGCTGGGCCGGCTGCGCGACGCCGCCGCCGAGGCCGGCGGAACCCCCACCGTCCTCGCCGGCGACTTCAACGCCTCCCAGGACCACGCCGCCTTCCGGCGCATCCTCGACACAGGCCTGCACGACGCGGCCCGCCTGGCCGGCCAGGACCGCACACCGAGCTGGCCGGCCCGGACGACCCCGGTGTTCGGGGCGCAGATCGACCACGTGCTGGTGTCGCGGGACTTCGCCGCCCAGCGCGCCCGTTTCCTGGACCTGGCCGACACCGACCACCGCGCGCTGGTCGTCGACCTCACGCTGCACGCGGGCCGCTGAGCAGCGAGGACCGGCGGGGCCGGTGCGCTCAGACGCCGATGTCGCGGCCGTCCGCGCGCCACACCGCCACGACCGCCGGGCGCACGATCTTCCCGGGCCCGTCGGGCCAGGTGCTGGCCGGCCGCTCCACCGAGGCGCCGTCGACCTCCCCCGGGTGCTGCACGGCGACCAGCACGCGCCGGTCCTGGACGAGCGGGCCGCAGGTCTCCGCTCCGGTCGGCACGGTCAGGAACTGCTTCAGCTCACCGCGCCGGTCGCCCTTCGTCGCCACGCCGAAGAGACCGTCGTGGGTGCCGAGCGCGTTGCCGTCGGTGGAGATCCACAGGTTGCCGTGGCCGTCGAAGGCCACGTTGTCCGGGCAGGAGATCGGGCTGACGGCGTCCTTCGGGAAGCCCGCGAAGTACGTCGCCGGGTCCTCCGGGTCACCGGCCACCAGGAACAGCGACCAGGCGAACGTGGTGGCGTCGGCCCGGTTGCGGCGCTCGGTCAGCTCCAGGACGTGGCCGTGCTTGTTGGCGACGCGCGGGTTGGCCTCGTCGGGGCCCGCGTAGCCGGACTTGCCGCGGTTGGAGTTGTTGGTGAGGGCGACGTACACCTTGCCGGTCCCCGGGGACGGCTCGATGTCCTCGGGCCGGTCCATCTTCGTCGCGCCGACCTTGTCACCGGCGAGCCGGGTGAAGACGCAGACCTCCTCCGCCGTCATGCCCTCGACGTGCGAGACGGCACCGTCGGCGGTGGCGGTGACCAGCGGGATCCAGCGGCCGCTGCCGTCGAACTCGCCGTCGCGCGGCAGCTTCCCGCTGCCGTCGATGTCCTCGGCCGGGGAGTCGCCGGTGAGCTTGGCGACGTACAGGGTGCCCTCGTCGAGGAGCGTCAGGTTGTGCTCGCGCGCGCTGCGGCTGCTGCCGTGCCGCATCCGCTTGCTGCCGACGAACTTGTAGAAGTAGTCGAACCGCTCGTCGTCGCCGGTGTAGACGACGGGACGCCCGTCGGAGGTCAGCCGCACGGTCGCCGCCTCGTGCTTGAAGCGGCCGAGCGCGGTGTGCTTGCGGGGCGTGGACTGCGGGTCGTACGGGTCGAGTTCGACGACGTACCCGAAGCGGTGCACCTCGTTGGGCTCCCGGGCGACGTCGAAGCGCTTGTCGAACCGCTCCCACTTGCGCTCGGTGGCGCCGGTGCCGATGCCGTAGCGCTTGTCGGTGGCGCTGCTGCTGTTGGCGAAGTACTGGTTGAAGTTCTCCTCGCCGTGCAGCGTCGTGCCCCACGGGGTGGTGCCGCCGGAGCAGTTGTTGAGGGTGCCGAGCACCTTGCGGCCGGTGCGGTCGGCAGAGGTCTTCACCAGGTCGGACCCGGCGGCCGGGCCGGTGAGCCGGAACTCGGTGGTGGCGGTGACGCGCCGGTTGAGGTGGTGCCGCGGCACGGGGGTCAGCCTGCCGCTCCTGCGGTCCTCCTCCACGACGACGGCGGACAGCCCGTGCGCGGCCCACGCGATCTCGACCTGCTCGCGGGTCGGGTTCTCGGGGTCGTAGCCCCGGAACATGAGGACCTCGTCGGTGTACTCGTGGTTGGCGACGAGGAGCTGCCGGCCGCGCTCGCCCTTCAGCGGCAGCAGGGCGAGGAAGTCGTTGTTGTACCCGAACTGCCCGGCCTGCGCCTTCGCGGTCTGCTTCTCCGGGTCGAAGGCGGGCGCCCCGCGCAGAATGGGCTCGCCCCACCGGATGACGACGCCCTGCCGGTACCCCTCCGGCACGACGACGGCGTCCTCGGTGTTGGGGGCCACGGGCGCGAACCGCAGCCCGCGCGCGCCCTGCGGCTCCGGCTGCTGACCGTGTCCCGCCCCGTGGCCCGTTCCGGCCGCCGGCGCGGCCTGCGCGGAGGGCGCCCCGGCCACGCCCACGGCACCGGCGCCCGCCGCGGCGACGGTGACGACGGCCGCGGCGCGCATCAGGGAACGGCGGCTGAGCGCACCCGCGATGACGTCGCCGACGTACTCGTTGGAGCTGGTGTTGGGCACCTCGTGGAAACAGGCGTCACCACACCGGAAACGGCAGGTCATGGCGGACCGGCCGCCGGGATGCGAACCGGACGGCGTTCCGATCAACGGCAGCAGCTTGCGCACTTCGTTCTCCCCTGGGATGCCCTGTGATGCCCTTGGTGTCAGCGCGACGGTAGGTGCGCATTTGTGCGGGAGACGGGCGCCGGAGTGAACGCAGGGTGAACCCGTGGCAGCCGAACCGGAATTGGCCCGCGGCCGGATCCGGCCCTTGACGCGCCGGTGACCGCATGCCAAACCCTGCGCAAGATCACAAGACGGGGCCGCTAACCTTACGTGTCCGTCCTGGCCAGGGATTGACGGGCATCAACTCACGCGAAGGGTTGCGCACATGGGCATTCTCACTCTCTTGCGGAACGCGTTCGGCCGGTCACGCAAAGCACGGGCCGCCCAGGCGGAGGGTGCGACGCAGGAGGCGGCGGCACCGGCCGCCGCTCCGGAGCCGACGCTCCCGTCCCAGCCCACCGCACCCGAGGAGCCGACCGAGGCGGCCCCGGAGCCCCGGGCGACCGCCCAGGTCCCGGAGCCCCGCACCGAGACCGACGAACACGAACTCGTCAAGGCCGCGTTCGCCAACATCACGGTCCCCAAACCGTCCCCCTCCCCGGACACCACGCTCCCGCCCCCGGCCCCCGCTCAAGAGCCCGAGCCCGAGGCCGGAATCGGGGCCAAGCCCGCGGCCGAGCCGGAGCCCGAGGCCAAGCCCGCGGCCGAGGTCGAGGCCGAGCCCAAGCCCGAGGCCAAGGTCGAAGTCGAGCCGGAGCCCGAGACAGAGCCGGAGCCCGAGGCCAAGCCCGCGGTCGAGGCCGAGGCCGAGCCGGAGCCCAAGCCCGCGGCCGAGGTCAAAATCGAGCCGGAGGCCAAGCCCGAGCCGGAGCCTGAGGCCGAGCCCACCGCCGAGCCCGAGCCGGAGGCCAAGGCCGAGCCCACCCCCGAGCCCGAGGCCAAGACCGAGCCGCAGGCCGCCACCCCCGAACCGGCAGCCGCCGACGTCGAGGACACCCCACAGGGGCCACCCGCACCCGACAACGAAACCCGCACGGGTGGTGCGGGTGGGAACACCCAGGCCGAAGGCGAAGCCGAGGCCCCGGAACCCGCGGCCGCCGACGGCGAGGAAACCGCACCCGACCCCCAGGCCGAGGCCGAGGCCGACGACGAGAACGCCCCGCAGGGCCCCGCCCCCAAACCCGCCACCCCCGCGGCGCGACTCCGCTCCCGCGCCCCCGCCCTCACCACCGCCTACAAGGCCGCCGGCACCGCCCTGAAGAAGCACACCCTCACCGGCACCCGCGCCAAGGTCTACCTCGTCCTCGACCGCTCGGCCTCCATGCGCCCGTACTACAAGGACGGCTCCGCCCAGGCCCTCGCCGAGCAGACCCTCGCCCTCGCGGCCCACCTCGACCCCGAGCCCACCCTCCACGTCACGTTCTTCTCCACGGAGGTGGACGGCACCGGCGAGCTGACCCTCACCGACCACGAGAACAAGATCGACGAGCTGCACGGCGCCCTCGGCCGCATGGGCCGTACCAGCTACCACGCCGCCGTCGAGGCCGTCCTCGCCCAGCACGACAAGGAGGCCCCGGGCACCCCCGCCCTGGTCGTCTTCCAGACCGACGGCGCCCCGGACGCCAAGACCCCGGCCACCCAGACCCTCACGGACGCCGCCGCGAACCACCCGAACGTCCACTTCTCCTTCGTCGCCTTCGGCGACCCGGAGAACAAGGCGTTCGACTACCTCCGCAAGCTCAAGACGCCGAACACCTCCCACTTCCTCGCCGGCGAGAGTCCGAAGGAGCTCACCGACAAGGAGCTGTACGAGGGCGTGCTGGCCGCCTGGCGCCCGTAACCGCCACGCACCCACCGCACGCACCCCACCGGGGGGTGGACCGGGAAACCACCCGTCCACCCCCCGAAACACGTGTGAGCCGATCTCCGCGGGACCAGTAGGATTTCGACCATGGCGGCCACTGGAACCGAGAAGCAGGGTGGCAAGGCGTTCTACGTCAGCACCCCCATCTACTACGTCAACGACGCTCCTCACCTGGGCCACGCCTATACGACCGTCGCAGGCGACGTGCTCACCCGCTGGCACCGCCAGCGCGGCGAGAAGGTGTGGTACCTCACCGGCACGGACGAGCACGGTCAGAAGATCATGCGCACCGCGGAGGCGAACGGCGTCAGCCCGCAGCAGTGGGCCGACAAGCTCGTCACCGAGGCGTGGAAGCCTCTCTGGGAGCACCTGGAGATCGCGAACGACGACTTCATCCGCACCACGCAGAAGCGGCACACCGACCGCGTCCAGGAGTTCGTGCAGGACCTGTACGACAAGGGCGAGATCTACAAGGGCGGCTACGAGGGCCCGTACTGCGTGGGCTGCGAGGAGTACAAGCTCCCCGGCGAGCTGCTCGACGGCGAGGGCGAGTACGCGGGCCAGAAGCTGTGCCCGATCCACAAGAAGCCGGTGGAGATCCTCAGCGAGGAGAACTACTTCTTCAAGCTGAGCGAGTACAGCGAGAAGCTGCTCGCCCACTACGAGGCCAACCCGGGCTTCATCCAGCCCGAGTCCGCGCGCAACGAGGTCGTGAACTTCGTCCGCCAGGGCCTGCAGGACCTCTCCATCTCCCGCTCGACGTTCGACTGGGGCGTGCCGGTCCCCTGGGACGACAAGCACGTCATCTACGTGTGGGTCGACGCCCTGCTGAACTACGCCACGGCGGTCGGCTACAACGAGAACCCGGAGAAGTTCGAGTCGACGTTCCCCGCCGACGTGCACCTGGTCGGCAAGGACATCCTCCGCTTCCACGCGATCATCTGGCCGGCGATGCTGATGGCGCAGGGCCTCCCCCTGCCGGGGAAGATCGCTGCGAACGGCTGGCTGATGGTCGGCGGCGAGAAGATGTCGAAGTCCAACCTGACCGGCATCAAGCCGCAGGACCTGACCTCGCACTTCGGCGTGGACGCGTACCGCTGGTACTTCCTGCGCGCGATCGCGTTCGGCCAGGACGGCTCGTTCTCCTGGGAGGACTTCTCCGCCCGCTACACCAGCGAGCTGGCCAACGACTACGGCAACCTCGCCTCCCGCGTCGCGGCCATGGTCGGCAAGTACTTCGGCGGCACGCTGCCGGAGGCGACGGCCGACGGGGACGCCGAGAAGGCGGTCCAGGACGGCCTGGCCAAGGCCGTGGCGCTCGCCGACCGCAAGATCGGCGAGGAGCTGGACTTCCAGGGCGGCATCCTGGCCGTCTTCGACTTCGTCAAGCAGGTCAACGGCTACATCACCGAGCAGGAGCCCTGGAAGGTCGCCAAGGACGACTCGCCGGAGGGCAAGGCCCGCCTGGCGACGATCCTCTACACGGCCGCGGAGTCCCTGCGCGCGGTGGCGGTCCTCCTCAACCCGGTCATGCCGGAGACGTCCCAGAAGCTCTGGGACTCCCTCGGCGCGGAGGCCTCCCTCGGCGGCCTCGCGGACCAGAAGGTCCAGGAGGCGGCGGACTGGGGCCGGCTGCCGGCCGGTTCGACGGTCACCAAGGGCGCGGTGCTCTTCCCGCGCCTAGAGGAGAAGCCGACCGCGTAACGCGTCTGCCACAAGCGAGGGGCCGGGGAGGACGAGATCTTCTCCCCGGCCCCTCGCTCTGCGAAGATCCCGGGAAGACGGCCGGCCGGCCGTCGCCACTCACGCGGGGGGATCCGTCCATGGCACTGTTCGGCAACGCGCACAGCATCGATCCGTCCCAGGCGCAGCAGGAGTACGCGCGTCTGCTCGGCCAGGGGGAGCAGGTGCACGCCGCCTACCTGCTGATCCGCGACACGATCCTGTTCACGGACCGGCGGCTGATCCTGGTCGACAAGCAGGGCATCACCGGCAAGAAGACCGAGTACCACTCCATCCCGTACCGCAGCATCACCCACTTCGCGGTGGAGACGGCCGGTCACTTCGACCTCGACGCCGAGCTGAAGATCTGGCTGTCCGGCAGCGCGGCCCCGATCCAGAAGACCTTCACCAAGGGCGTCGACATCTACGAGGTCCAGGCGATCCTGACCCAGTTCGTGGCTCGCTAGGCGTCACGGACGTGCCCCCGCCCGGCAAGGACCGGGTGGGGGCACGTTCGTCGAGGAATCAGCGTCCGGACGCGTACGTCACGAAGTCCGCCCACGCCTGCCGGCCGAGCGCGAGACGAGGGCTCGCGTCCCGGTGCTTGGAGTCACGGACGTGGATGGTGCCGGGAGTGGTCGCGATCTCCACGCAGGAGTCACCGTCGGGTCCGTCGCTGTAGCTGCTCTTGAACCACGCCAGTTCGGAGGCATCCCTGGCGGTGGGCTTGCGGATCATGTCTCTCCCAGCAGTAGCTCGATGAACGCCAGCGACTCTCCCGGCGGAAGAGCCTGGGCGCGGATGGTGCCATACCGCAGTTCAAGGATGCGAAGCTGCCTCGGATCGTGCGTGGGCCGGCCGTTGAACGCCCCGTCGGAGCGCCCCACCGCCGTGCCGTCCTCGAACTTCAGCACTTCGATCCTGCCGCTCATGCCGGAGTGTGGTCCGCTGTCCATCGGCATCACCTGGAGGGTGACGTTGTTCAAGTGCCCCACCTCCAGCAAGCGTTCGAACTGCTGTCGCCGCACCATTGTGCCTCCAACCCTGCGGCGAAGCGTCGCCTCTTCCAGGACGAAGCTGAGCGCGGGCGCGGGACACCGGTCGTAGATGGCTCGGCGAGCCATACGGGCGGCCACTCGGCGCTCCAGGTCCTCGGGAGAGTAGGCAGGCTGCCACGACTCCAGCAGAGCACGGGCATGCTCGGGAGTCTGCAGCAGTCCGGGGACGCTGCTGCACACGTACACCCCGATCTCCACGGCCCGAGCCTCCATCTGGGCCAGGTCCCGCACCTTCTTCGGGTACCGGACCCTCGCGACGTCCTCCTTCATCGCGGCGAGCAGCCCGCCCGCCTCCAGCACCTCGTCCGCCCGCTCCAGGTACTCAGGCCGGGGAATCCGCTTCCCGCCCTCGATCTTGTAGACGAGATCCTCGCCGTACCCCACGGCCTTGCCGAAGTCGCCGGCCCGCATCCCGACCGCTTCGCGCCGCAGCTTCAACTGCCGCCCCACGGTGGCGATCACCGCCACGCCCCACTCGTCGTCCGGGTCCACCTCCCACCCCGGCTCGTCAGCCTCGGTCCTGAGCTGCCGAACCTCGCCGTCCACCGACATGCGCGCGCCCCTCCGTCGAACCGCCTCGTACCAGCCAGGCCCTACCCGTACGCCACGCCCCGACAAGCCCGGACACCACCGGACAAGGACCGGACAGTCACCGCTCACCACCAGAGCGTCACCGCCACGGTGGCACATCCGGCTACGCAGGGTGAGTCGATCCGCCCTCTCCACCCCGCAACCACCGGCACCCGACGGCCCACGCTCCGGTACGACCTGCGCTCCCCATGCACTACTCACCGGGGGAAAGGACCCCGCCAAGCCCCACCCCTCCCTCCCGCCGGGGAGGCTCACTCCCGCGAGTGAATATGCCAAGTGGGCTGGTTTCGTGACCGGTTGCCTGCTTTACGCTCATCGCCAGCAGTGCACGACGACCCCCAGACATGCGACGGCCCTCGCCGGGACTGGCATCCCAGTGCGAGGGCCTGACCACCGAGGAAGATGAGGCTTCCCGATGGATACCGAAAACCCTAGCGCGCCCTCGCGCGCCCGGTCCCGTATCGCGCGCAAAAACCACCCCGACGGGCAGCCGCTCGCCGGCGTCACCCACGACCACGTCCGCCACACCGAGAACTTCACGGTGATCGGCAACGACCTGGCCCAGCACCGGGAGCTGTCCCTGCTCGCCATCGGCCTGGCCTGCTACATCCAGTCCGTGCGTCCGGGCACCGCCGTCGACATCAAGACGCTCGCCGCCCGCTTCCCGGAAGGCCCCACCCGCATCGCCGCCGCCCTGAACGAACTCGAAGCGCACGGCTACCTGATCCGCAGCCGCGAGCGCACCGCCACCGGCCGGATCGTCACCCGTACGGTCTCCTGCAACAGGCCCGGTCACCGCGCCGGCCGGGAGACGTCGTCCCGCAGGCCCGCACGGCGGACGACCCCCGACGAGCCCGCGCCACGCAAGCGCCTCCCGGCGGTCCCCCAGCCGTCACACCCCTGGCCCGCTCTCCTCCAGGCAGCCGTCGAGGTCCTCACCGGCCTGCGTCGCCACGACCCCCGCCTGCTCCTGTCCGCCACCGACGCCGAACACCTCGCCCCGGGTGTCGCCGCCTGGCTGGAACGCGAGGCCACCCCCACCGCCGTACGCCACGCCCTGACCGCGAACCTGCCGGACGAACCCTTGATCCGCCCGGCCGCGCTTCTCGCCCACCGCCTGGCCGCCCAGCTGCCGCCTCCACCGCCGTACCGGCCCACGGCCCCACCGGGCCCCGAGCCCCGCCACCCCCTCCAGACCTGCGACGGCTGCGACCGCGCCTTCCGGGCGGCCCGGCCCGGCCGGTGCCGCGACTGCCGCCCCGCCCCACCCACCGAGGGCCTGCCCCGCTACGAAGCGTCGTGAGACGGCGAAGGGCCCGCCGGCGGAGTCGCTCCGCCGGCGGGCCCTCCGGGCGTCCGCCTACTTCGGCTGCGGCTTGCGCACCGAAAGGTGCAGTTCGCGCAGGCGGCTCTCGTCCAGCTCGGTCGGGGCGCCCATCATCAGGTCCTGGGCGTTGCCGTTGAGCGGGAAGGCGATCGTCTCGCGGATGTTCGGCTCGTCGGCCAGCAGCATCACGATGCGGTCGACGCCCGGGGCGATGCCGCCGTGCGGCGGGGCGCCGAAGCGGAACGCGCGCAGCATGCCGGCGAACTTGTCCTCGACGGTCTCACGGTCGTATCCCGCGATCTCGAACGCCTTGAGCATGATCTCCGGCTCGTGGTTCCGGATCGCGCCCGAGGACAGCTCGACGCCGTTGCAGACGATGTCGTACTGCCAGCCCAGGATGTCCAGCGGGTCCTGGGTTTCCAGGGCCTCCAGGCCGCCCTGCGGCATCGAGAACGGGTTGTGCGAGAAGTCGATCGCGCCGGTCTCCTCGTCCTTCTCGTACATCGGGAAGTCGACGATCCAGCAGAAGCGGAAGACGTCCTCCTCGAAGTGCCCGGCGCGCTTGGCGGCCTCGACCCGCACCGCGCCCATGATCTTCGAGACCTCGTCGAACTCGCCCGCGCCGAAGAACACCGCGTGACCGGCGGCCAGCGACAGGCGCTTGGTCAGCTCGGCGACATTGTCCTCGGTCAGGAACTTCGCGATCGGGCCGGACAGCGTGCCGTCCTCGCCGACGCGGACCCAGGCCAGGCCCTTGGCGCCCTGCGAGACGGCGTAGTCACCCAGCTGGTCGAAGAACTTGCGCGGCTGGCCGGAGACGTCCGGCACCGCCAGGGCCCGCACGTGCTTGCCGGCGAAGGCCTTGAACTCCGAGCCCTCGAAGACGTCGGTGATGTCGACGAGCTCCAGCTTGGCGCGCAGGTCCGGCTTGTCGGAGCCGTACTTCAGCATGGCCTCGCGGAACGGGATCCGCGGGAACGGCGACGTCACGTGACGGCCGTTGCCGAACTCCTCGAACAGCTCGGTCATGAGCTTCTCGATCGGCTGGAAGACGTCCTCCTGCTCGACGAAGCTCATCTCCACGTCGAGCTGGTAGAACTCGCCCGGCGAGCGGTCCGCGCGGGCGTCCTCGTCACGGAAGCAGGGCGCGATCTGGAAGTAGCGGTCGAAGCCGGAGATCATCAGCAGCTGCTTGAACTGCTGCGGGGCCTGCGGCAGCGCGTAGAACTTGCCCGGGTGCAGACGGGACGGGACCACGAAGTCACGAGCGCCCTCCGGGGAGGTGGCGCTCAGGATCGGCGTCGCCATCTCGTTGAAGCCCAGCGCCGTCATCTTGTGCCGGATCGCCGAGATGACCGCCGTGCGCAGCATGATGTTGCGGTGCATGCGCTCGCGGCGCAGGTCCAGGAAGCGGTACTCCAGGCGCCGCTCCTCGTTGACCCCGTCCTCGGTGTTGATGGTGAAGGGCAGCGGCTGGGCCGCGCCGAGCAGCTCGACCTCGCCCACCTCGACCTCGACCTCACCGGTGGGCAGGTCGGGGTTGATGTTCTCGGCACCGCGGGAGACGACCTTGCCGTCGACCCGGACGGTCGATTCCTTGGTCAGCTTGTCCAGCGCCTCGTACGCCTCCGTACCCGGACGGGCGACGAGCTGGGTGATGCCGTAGTGATCGCGCAGATCGATGAAGAGGATGCCGCCCAGGTCGCGCCGATTGTGCAGCCAGCCACTCAGTCGGACGTCGGTGCCGACGTCAGAGGAGCGGAGCTCGCCGCAGGTGTGGGACCTGTACCGATGCATCGTCGTTCATCCAGTCTTCGCGGATCGGGGGCTGTGTCCCACGGATCTCACGGGGCTCACCTGGCGTGGTCTCGCGGTCCGTGTTTCACGTGAAACAACCCCAGCGTACCGGGGACTCACGGCTCGGTTCCTCACCAATACCGCGGGAGCGAGCGGTGGCAGCCTCCGATCACCTCTTCTTACAGTGGGGCAATGCGCACTGGCGAGCCCCTGCCCGAGGTGGGGGAGGTCCTCACCGCCCTCGCGACCGGCCTCTGGCACTGGGACACCGCCGCCCGAGAGGTCACGGTCGACGCGGAGGCCGCCCGGCTGCTCGGACTGCCGGCCCGGGGGGCCAGGCTCACCGAGTCCCAGGTGCGGGCCCGGCTGCACCCGGTGGACTGGAACGAGGTCACCGGGGTGGTCCAGCGGGCCGTCGCCGAGAACACGCTCGCCGAGGTCCGTATCCGGATCATGGACGAGCACGGGCGCAACGTCCGGGTGGTCCGCAGCCGCTCCAAACCGTCCTTCGACTCCGCGCGCAAGGCCTACGAGCTGATCGGCACGCTCCAGGAGGTCGCCGAGCCGACGCCCGGCACCCCCGCGGGACGCAGCGCGGTGACCGGCGACTGGCGCCGCTCGCGGGAGGCGTTCCTGCTGGACGCGGGCCGGGCCCTCGCGGAGGCACGCTCCACCGCCGAGGTGCTGCGGGTGGCCGCGGGCCTGGCGATGCCCGGGTTCTCACCGGACGGGCTCGCGGTGTTCGGCGTGTCGGGCGACCACCTGACGGTCATCGGCCACCACGGCCAGCCGCAGAACGACATGAACCCGTTCGTGGACATGCCGCTGGAGACCGACTACCCGGCCGCCGAGGTGGTCCGCACCGGCCGTGCCGTCTACCTCTCCTCCCCCGGGCAGTACCGCGCCCGCTACCCGATCACCTGGCCGCTCGCCGAGCGCTTCGGCCGCCAGTCCTGGGCCTTCCTGCCGCTGGTCGCGGGGGGCCGCACCATGGGCGCCTGGATGGCCGCCTTCGCCTATCCCGTCGCCTTCACACCGGACGAGCGGTCGGTGCTGACCACCGTGGCCCGGATGCTGGCACAGGCGCTGTCCCGGGCCGGCGCCGCCGAGACCCAGCGGGAGCTGACCGACGGACTGCAGCGCACCATGCTGCCCGCGCTGGGACCGGAGATCCCCGGCACAACCATCGCCGCCCGCTACGTCCCCACCGGCGGCGGACTCCAGGTCGGCGGCGACTGGTACGACATGATCCCGCTGCCCCGGGGCCGCTTCGCCCTGGTCATCGGCGACGTCCAGGGACACGACGTACGGGCCGCCGGGCTGATGGGCCAGCTGCGCATCGCCCTGCGCGCCTACGCGTCGGAGGGCCACCGCCCCGACGCGGTGCTCTCCCGGGCCTCCCACTTCTTCCACAGCCTGGCCGACTCCGCCGAGGACCCCGCCGACCTGCGCTTCGCGACCTGCTTCTACGCGGAGGTGGACCCGGCCACCGGCGTCGTGGAGAGCGCCCGGGCCGGCCACCTGGACCCCGTGGTGCGGATGGCCGACGGCACCGCGCTGATCCTCGCCACCGAGGGCGGGCTGCCGCTCGGTGTCGACCCGGACTCCGACTACCCGACCTCCCGGCTCGCCCTGGAGCCCGGCGACACCCTGATGCTGTGCACGGACGGGCTGGTCGAGACGGGCGGCCACGACCTCCAGACCGGCTGGCACCGCCTGCGGGTCGTCCTGGAGGAGCACGAGGGCGACCTGGAGGAGCTGGCCGACGCACTCGTCCAGGCGGTGCACGGGCCGTCCTCGCACCACACCACCGGCCCCCTGGCCGACCGGCGGGAGGACGACATCGCCCTGGTGCTGCTGTGCTGGCAGGACGAGAGCTGCGGCAACGGCACGAGCACCGTCGCCCGGCCCCCCGTACGGCGCACGATGCTGACGGTCGCGCAGGCCGAGCCCGAGCGGATCGCCGTCGCCCGGCAGCATCTGCGGGACCTGCTGCACGACTGGCCCGACGAGGAGCAGCGGGACGCGGCGGTCCTGCTGCTGTCCGAGGTGCTGACGAACGTCCTCGTCCACACCGACGCCAACGCGCTGCTGGTCGCCGAGGTCAGCGGGAATCCGGGCGAGCGGCACATCCGGGTGGAGGTCACCGACAGCGGCGACGACCTGCCGCACAAGCGACGCCCGGGGGAGATGGCGTCCTCCGGACGCGGCCTGATGCTGATCGAGCTGCTTTCGGACGCCTGGGGCGTCGCCCCGCGCGGCGAGGGCAAGAGCATCTGGTTCGAGTTCTACGAATCCCCGGACGACGGGTCCGAGGACGGATCCGAGGAAGAGCCGGGCGCCGCCCTCGGACTGGTGGACGTCTCCTCGGTGTCCGAGTAGCGGCCCTGGAGCTCGTGGACGATCCCGAACGCGGCGGCGGTGAGCGGAACGGCGAGGAGCAGCCCCAGGATGCCCGCCACCGACGCCCCCGCGGTGAGCGCCAGCAGGACGACCGCCGGGTGCATCTGCACGGTCCGGCTCTGGACCATCGGCTGGAGCACGTGCCCCTCCAGCACCTGCACGGCCAGCACCACCCCGAGGGCCCACAGCGCGATGACGAACCCGCGGTCGGCGAGCGCGACCAGCACGGCCACGGCCCCGGAGATGAAGGCGCCGAGATAGGGGATGTAGGCGCCGACGAAGACCAGCGCGCCGAGCCCGACCGCGCCGGGCACGCGGAGCACCAGCAGCCCCACGGTGATGCAGAGGGCGTCGATGAGGGCGATGAGGGTGGTGCCCCGCATGAACCCCTCGACGGCCCCGAAGGCCCGCCGCGCCATCGCCTCGGCCATGTCGGCGCTGCGCCGGGGGACGACGGAGCGCACCGTGCCGACGGCGCGGTCGGAGTCGCGCAGGAAGAAGAAGACGAGCAGCAGCGCGAGGACCGCCATGGCCAGCATCTCGCCGGCCACGCTCACCCCGGTGATCACCCCGGAGGCGGCCGTACCGCCGAACTTGCCGAGCAGCTCGCGGGAGTTGGTGGCGAGGTCGTCCAGAGAGGTCCCGGCCGCCCCGAAGTGCTCGGCGACGCCTCGGGCCGCCTCCTTGAGCGAGGCGATGATCTGGTCGCCGGTGTCGACCAGCGCGGCGACCACGATGTACACGGCCCCGCCGACCACGGCCACGACGGCGACGCAGGTCAGCCCGGCGGCCAGCGACCGCTGCACATGCGCCTTCACCAGCCGCCGGTGCAGCGGTCTGAGCAGGGCGGTACCGAGCAGCGCGAGCAGCGCCGGGGTCACCGCTGTGCGGAACTCGACGCACAGCCTGATCGCGACGTAGACGACACCGCTGGCGAGCAGGATGACGACGCACCAGGCGGCGAAACGGCGTACCGGACCGGGAAGCAGGTGCACCGCTCCAGCCGATCACGCACCGGGCGGGCTGTCCTGTGCGGACGGCCCGCCCGGGTGAGACCACGCGGCCGTACGGCCGTCAGGCGCCGGGGCCCTCGGCGGACATGCCGTGCACCGCGGGGACGGTGCCCAGCCGGCCCTTCTGGAAGTCCTCGAAGGCCTGCATCAGCTCGTCCTTGGTGTTCATGACGAACGGACCGTAGTGGGCCATGGGCTCGCGGATCGGCTGCCCGCCCAGGAGGACGACCTCGAGGTCGGGGGTGTGCGAATCCTGCTTCTCGTCCGCGCGGACGGTCAGCGATCCGCCGGCCCCGAACACCGCCGTCTGACCCAGGTGGATCGGACGCCGCTCGGCACCCACCGAACCGCGCCCGGCCAGCACGTACGCGAGGCCGTTGAAGTCCTCGCGCCAGGGCAGCGTGACCTCGGCGCCCGGCGCGAGCGTGGCGTGGACCATGGTGATCGGGGTGTGCGTGATGCCGGGACCCTCGTGGCCGTCCAGCTCGCCGGCGATGACGCGCAGCAGCGCGCCGCCGTCGGGCGAGGTGAGCAGCTGGACCGAGCCGCTGCGGATGTCCTGGTAGCGCGGGGCCATCATCTTGTCCTTGGCCGGGAGGTTCACCCACAGCTGGAGACCGTGGAAGAGACCGCCCGACATGACCAGCTGCTCCGGCGGCGCCTCGATGTGCAGCAGGCCGGAGCCGGCCGTCATCCACTGAGTGTCGCCGTTGGTGATGGTGCCGCCACCGCCGTTGGAGTCCTGGTGGTCGAAGATCCCGTCGATGATGTAGGTGACGGTCTCGAAGCCGCGGTGCGGGTGCCAGGGCGTGCCCTTGGGCTCTCCGGGCGCGTACTCCACCTCACCCATCTGGTCCATCATGATGAACGGGTCGAGATGACGGTAGTTGATCCCGGCGAACGCGCGGCGCACCGGGAAGCCCTCGCCCTCGAAACCGCCGGGAGCGGTCGTGACGGTGAGCACGGGACGTGCCACGGCGTCGGCGGGTGCGGATACGCGGGGCAGCGTCAACGGGTTCTCGACGGTCACTGCAGGCATGTCGGTACCTCCTCGGGTACGCCCACTTTAGTTGAGCGTTGAACTTCTTGCCACCCTGAACCAAGAAAACCCGGAGGGCATTCCCTCCGGGCTCCGCCGGACCCCGGCCGGACGAACGGGTTCATCCGAGCGCGCGCACGACCGCCGCGACCATCAGTCCGGCGCCCCAGGCGACCAGGGGCAGTCCGGGCACCAGCAGCAGCACCCCCGCCCCGGCCAACCAGGCCGCGGTGCCGCGTCCGACCTTGGTGGTGCGGGCCGGATCGCGCGGGTCGTAGAGGATGTCGACGCGCTCCGCGCCCCCGCCCGCGCCCGTGCGCGCGTGCCGGCGCCCCTCGGCATCGGCGTAGACGTACCGGTGGTGCCGGGTCGTCGCGCCGAATTCGTCGACGACGACGTCCGTCCCGCCCTCCAGCCGCCCCTCGGTCACGATCCCGCGCCGCCGCAGGACGTACGCCGTGCGGCCCACCCGCAGCCCGGCACCGGCCGCCTCCAGGCCGAGCCGGCCGACGACGGGGCCCAGCAGCCAGAACCAGTAGGAGGCGGCGCCCGCGCCGCGGACCACGAAGAACACCAGGACGAGCACATAGGCGGCCGCCGCGGCCCCCCACAGCCGGTTCGGCGACACCGCCGGCGCGCTCCGGCGGCAGAAGGACAGGGACGGGGCCGTGCTCCTGCGGATCACGTCGGCACGATAAGGGCACCCCGCCGACGGAAGGAATCACTCCGCTCGTCGGCCGTCCGCGCGGCGGCGGCGTCTAGCCGTACATCCGGCGCATCGCGAAATCGACCATCTGTTCGACCGCCTTGGCGTCGAAGACCATCCGGTGCTCGCCCTCCATGTCCAGGACGAAGCCGTAGCCGGTCGGCAGCAGGTCGATCACCTCCGCGCCGGTGATCACGAAGTACTTGGACTCCTTGCCCGCGTACCGGCGCAGCTCCTTGAGCGAGGTGAACATCGGGATCACCGGCTGCTGGGTGTTGTGCAGCGCCAGGAAGCCCGGGTTGTCGCCGCGCGGGCAGTAGACCTTCGAGGTGGCGAAGATCTGCTGGAAGTCCTCGGCGGCCATCTGCCCCGTGGTGAAGGCGCGCACCGCGTCCGCGAGCGAGGGCGGCGACGGCTCGGGGTACAGCGGCGGCTGCTGCCCGTAGCCGCCGGACATCGGCTGCTGCGGCGGCGCGTACTGCTGCTGCTGAGGACCCGCGGTCTGGTCGTAGCCGTACATGGCGCACAGCGTAACGAGTAACGAGTCACAGATGGGCGGTGCGGGGTTGCTTCTTATTACCGACGGGTAGCATCATCGGAGCTACTAGTTGGTATGTGTATGAGTGTGCGAGGAGCCAGTGCCTCGCCGATCTATCGACGGAGCCGTCGCCATGGGGCACTACAAGCCGAATCTCCGGGACATCGAGTTCAACCTCTTCGAGGTGCTCGGCCGTGACAAGGTTTACGGCACGGGCCCGTTCGCGGAGATGGACACGGACACCGCCAAGAGCGTCCTCGAGGAGCTGACCCGCCTCTCGGAGAACGAGCTGGCCGAGTCCTTCGCGGACGCCGACCGCAACCCGCCGGTCTTCGACCCGGAGACCAACACCGCGCCGGTCCCCGCGTCCTTCAAGAAGAGCTACCAGGCCTTCATGGACTCCGAGTACTGGCGCCTCGGCCTGCCCGAGGAGATCGGCGGCACCACCTCCCCGCGCTCACTCATCTGGGCCTACGCGGAGCTGATCCTCGGCGCCAACCCGGCCGTGTGGATGTACTCCTCCGGCCCGGCCTTCGCCGGCATCCTCTTCGAGGAGGGCAACGAGGTCCAGAAGCACATCGCCAAGATCGCCGTCGAGAAGCAGTGGGGCTCCACCATGGTGCTCACCGAGCCGGACGCCGGCTCGGACGTCGGCGCCGGCCGCACCAAGGCCGTGCAGCAGGAGGACGGCTCCTGGCACATCGAGGGCGTGAAGCGCTTCATCACGTCCGGCGAGCACGACATGTCGGAGAACATCCTCCACTACGTCCTCGCCCGCCCCGAGGGCGCGGGCCCCGGCACCAAGGGCCTGTCCCTCTTCCTCGTCCCGAAGTACGAGTTCGACTTCGAGACCGGCGAGCTGGGCGAGCGCAACGGCGTCTACGCCACCAACGTCGAGCACAAGATGGGCCTGAAGGCCTCGAACACCTGCGAGATGACCTTCGGCGACCGCCACCCCGCCAAGGGCTGGCTGATCGGCGACAAGCACGACGGCATCCGCCAGATGTTCCGCATCATCGAGTTCGCCCGCATGATGGTCGGCACGAAGGCGATCTCCACCCTCTCCACGGGCTACCTCAACGCCCTGGAGTACGCCAAGGAGCGCGTCCAGGGTCCCGACCTGGCGAACTTCATGGACAAGACCGCGCCCAAGGTCACCATCACGCACCACCCGGACGTCCGCCGCTCCCTCATGACGCAGAAGGCGTACGCCGAGGGCATGCGCGCGCTGGTGATGTACACCGCCTCCGTCCAGGACGAGATCCAGGTCAAGGAGGCGAACGGCGAGGACGCCTCGACCGAGCACGCCCTCAACGACCTGCTCCTGCCGATCGTCAAGGGCTACGGCTCGGAGAAGGCCTACGAGCAGCTCGCCCAGTCGCTCCAGACCTTCGGCGGCTCCGGCTTCCTGCAGGAGTACCCGATCGAGCAGTACATCCGCGACGCCAAGATCGACACCCTGTACGAGGGCACCACGGCGATCCAGGGCCAGGACTACTTCTTCCGGAAGATCGTCCGCAACCAGGGCGCCGCGCTGAACTCGGTCGCCGAGGACATCAAGAAGTTCCTGGCGCTCGCCACCGGCGGCGAGGAGCTGTCCGGCGCCCGCGAGCACCTGGCCAAGGCCGCCGTCGAGCTGGAGGCCATCGTCGGCCTGATGCTCACCGACCTCGCGGCCACCGAGCAGGACGTCAAGAACATCTACAAGGTGGGTCTCAACACCACCCGCCTGCTGCTCGCCTCCGGCGACGTGATCGTCGGCTACCTGCTCCTCAAGGGCGCCGCGATCGCCGCCGAGAAGCTGCCGACCGCGTCCGCCAAGGACAAGGCCTTCTACACCGGCAAGATCGCCGCGGCGAAGTTCTTCGCCGCCAACGTCCTGCCCGGCGTCACCCTGGCCCGCAAGGTCGCCCAGGGCGTCGAGCTGGACCTGATGGAGCTGGACGAGGCCGCCTTCTAAGGCCCTTCCGGACGCCCGCGAGGTTCCTTCCGGAGTCTTTCGGGCACTCTCCACAGTCCCCACACACCCTCACGAGGGCCCGCTCCCGGCAGACGGGGAGCGGGCCCTCGCACGTCGTTAAGGTGAACCCCATGAGCGCACCCTCCCGCTTCGACCGCGGCCACACCGACGACCTGATGTCCTTCCTGGCGGCCGGCCCGACGCCGTACCACGCCGTGGCGAACGCCGCCGAACGGCTGGAGAAGGCCGGTTTCCGGCAGGTCGCGGAGACGGAGGCCTGGGAGGGGACGACCGGCGGCAAGTACGTGCTGCGCGGCGGCGCGATCGTGGCCTGGTACGTCCCCGAGGGTGCCGAGCCGCACACGCCGTTCCGCATCATCGGCGCGCACACCGACTCCCCCAACCTGCGCGTGAAGCCGCGCCCCGACAGCGGTGCGCACGGCTGGCGCCAGATCGCCGTGGAGATCTACGGCGGGCCGCTGATGAACTCCTGGCTCGACCGCGACCTGGGGCTGGCCGGCCGCCTCTCCCTGCGTGACGGCTCGACCCGGCTGGTCAACGTCGACCGCCCGCTGCTGCGCGTCCCCCAGCTCGCCATCCACATGGACCGCAACGTGTCCACGGAGGGCCTCAAGCTCGACAAGCAGCGCCACCTCCAGCCCGTCTGGGGCCTCGGCGACACCGTGCGCGACGGTGACCTCATCTCCTTCCTGGAGGAGGAGGCCGGTCTGGAGCCGGGCACGGTCACCGGCTGGGACCTGATGACCCATTCCGTGGAGCCCCCCGCGTACCTGGGGCGCGACCGGGAGCTGGTGGCCGGCCCCCGCATGGACAACCTGCTGTCCGTGCACGCCGGGACCGCCGCCCTGGCCGCCGTCGCCGCCTCGGGCACCGGCCTCTCCCACATCCCCGTGTTCGCCGCCTTCGACCACGAGGAGAACGGCTCCCAGTCGGACACCGGCGCGGACGGCCCGCTGCTCGGCGGCGTGCTGGAGCGCTCGGTGTTCGCGCGCGGCGGCTCGTACGAGGACCGGGCGCGGGCCTTCGCGGGCACCGTCTGCCTGTCCTCCGACACCGGCCACGCCGTCCACCCCAACTACGCGGAACGGCACGACCCGACGCACCACCCGCGCGTCAACGGCGGCCCCATCCTGAAGGTCAACGTCAACAACCGTTACGCCACGGACGGTTCGGGCCGCGCCGTCTTCGCCGCCGCCTGCGAGAAGGCGGACGTCCCCTTCCAGACGTTCGTCTCCAACAACTCCATGCCCTGCGGCACGACCATCGGCCCGATCACGGCGGCCCGGCACGGCATCCGCACCGTCGACATCGGCGTGGCCATCCTGTCGATGCACAGCGCCCGGGAGTTGTGCGGCGCCGACGACCCGCATCTGCTGGCGAACGCGCTGGTGGCGTTCCTGGAAGGCTGAGCCCGCCGTCGCGCCCCCGGCCGGAACGCCCTTGTGCCGCATGGCTGTTCCAGCCGGGGGTACCCGAACGGAACCGGATCGACCGGAAAGCCGGACCGACCGGATCTACAGGGAGGCGACACTCATGGGCCTCGGCGGGTGCATCATCCTCATCGCCGTGGGAGCCATCCTCACGTTCGCGACCGACTGGGACATGCAGGGGGTCAACCTCGACCTGGTCGGTGTCATCTTCATGATCGTCGGTCTGATCGGTGTCGCGACGTTCAGCAGCATCGCCCGGCGCCGCCGCGTCGTGATGCCGCCGACGACCCCCGTCGTCGAGGACCGGCCCCACCACCACACACGTGACGGCTACAGCGACGGCTACGGCGCCTGAGCGCGCCCGCGGCGGGCCGCGCTCAGCCTGTCGGCCTACCGTCCGCGTCCCGGAGCGTTCGGCGGGGAAGCGGTCAGTGCATGAGATTCCTCGTGTACGACCGGCTCCTCGGCTTCGGTGACGACTACTGGATCGAGGACGACAACGGCAACAAGGTGTACCTCGTCGACGGCAAGGCGATGCGGTTGCGGGACACCTGGGAGCTGAAGGACGCCCAGGGGCGGGTGCTCATCGACATCCACCAGAAGATGTTCGCCCTGCGCGACACGATGGTGATCGAGCGGGGCGGCGAACCGCTGGCGACCCTGAAGCGCAAACGGCTGTCGCTGCTGCGCAACCACTACCGGGTCTCCCTGGCCGACGGCACCGAGCTGGACGTCAGCGGCAAGATCCTCGACCGCGAGTTCGCCATCGAGTACGACGGTGAGCTGCTGGCCGTCGTCTCCCGGCGGTGGCTGACCCTCCGGGACACCTACGGTGTGGACGTCGTCCGCGACGACGCGGACCCGGCGCTGCTGATCGCGCTGACCGTGTGTGTGATCCACCTGGCGGAGAAGGAACGGGAGAAGGGCGACGAGGGCGAGTGAGCCCCCCGCCCTCCCGTCACCGGCGCGGTGTCCGCAGGCCCAGCACCCGGTCCTTGAGGGCCGGGAACTGCTCCCGGGTCCGCGCCACCTTCGCCGGGTCGAACTCCACGGTGAGGATCTCCTCGTCCGCGCCGGCCTCCGCCAGCACCTCGCCCCAGGGGTCGACCACGATCGAGTGACCGGCCTGCGGCACCCCGGCGTGCGTCCCGGCCGTTCCGCAGGCGAGGACGAACGCCTGGTTCTCCACCGCACGCGCCCGGGCCAGCAGCGTCCAGTGGGACCGGCGGCGCTCCGGCCAGCCCGCCGGGACGACGAGGGTCTCGGCGCCGGCGTCGACGAGACCTCGGAAGAGCTCGGGGAAGCGGAGGTCGTAGCAGGTCGCCACGCCCAGGGTCGTCTCCGGCAGACGGACCGTCACCAGGTCGCTCCCCGCGCCCATCAGCACGGCCTCGCCCTTGTCGAAGCCGAAGCGGTGGATCTTGCGGTAGGCGGCGGCCAGGTCGCCGGCGGGGGAGAGGACGAGGGAGGTGTTGTAGAGCTCTCCGTCGGGGCCGCGCTCGGGGACGGACCCCGCGTGCAGCCACACCCCCGCGTCGCTCGCCGCCTTGGCCATCGCCTCGTACGTCGGCCCCTGGAGCGGCTCGGCGCGCGCGCCGAACTCCTCGAAGGCGAACGCGCCCGTGGTCCACAGTTCCGGCAGCACGACGAGGTCGGCGCCCGCCTGGTCCCGGACCAGCGACGCCGCGCGCAGGCGGCGCGCTTCGACGGATTCGTCCTCGTTCACAGCGATTTGGATCAAAGAGGCGCGCACACTACCACCGTCCTGGCATTCGAGCCGTCCACTCGGGCCTACGATCGTCACACGAAAGCACTGCCGGGGTGCCGCACAGCAGCGTAACTTGGGGGTCCCCCTGGTTCGAGCGCAGCCGAGAACCGGGGGAGTTCCAAGACCGCCGACCGCAGCCACCTCCCACTGGCACCGCCGCCACAACCTGCCCGTGTACCGACCGCCGAGGGGTCCCGTTCCGTGAGTCTGCATCCCACCCTCCAGCCCTACGCCGACGCCTGGACTCACTCCATCGAGGCGATATCCGAGCTGGTCCAGCCGCTTGTGGAAGCAGAGTGGAACCGTCGCACCCCCTGCCCGGGCTGGTCGGTGCGGGACGTCGTCTCGCACGTCATGGGC
The DNA here is from genome assembly GCF_044765825.1 of Streptomyces flaveolus. Taxonomy (NCBI): domain Bacteria; kingdom Bacillati; phylum Actinomycetota; class Actinomycetes; order Kitasatosporales; family Streptomycetaceae; genus Streptomyces; species Streptomyces flaveolus. Next base: position 305,383 of record NZ_JBIWKU010000005.1, read on the forward strand.
CTGGACTCCGAGATGCTCGGCGACCCGCGCCCCATTCACGCGCTCCCGCGCGACCTGTTCCACGTCACCAACGACCAGCAGCGCTACATGGAGATGCAGGTCGACGTCCGCCGCCACCACACGGCGCCCGAGATCACCTCCGAGCTCGAGTACATGATCATCCGGCGCAACCGGCAGCTGCGGAACGAGTCGCGGGACCCGGGCACCAAGGTGCGCGGTCCGATGGGTTCCGAGCTGACGCTGGAGGAGTCCATGCGCCGGCACGCGTTCGCCGTGTGGGCGCACGAGCAGGACCTGCGCACGGCCCTCGGCCGCCCCGGCAACCTCGACTCCCCCGGCGCGCTCGTCGCCCGTGACGTGCTGCTCGCGGAGCTGCCCGGCGTCGTCGCCGAGCGCGCGGACGCGCCGCGCAGTTCGGCGGTCGTCTTCGACGTCCACGGCCCGGTCGAGTTCCTGCGCACGATCCGCGTCGACATCCAGGGCCGCGGCACGCTGGAGACGGCCCCCGCCCTCGGCCCGGCCGCCGCCCTCACCCTCGACTGGGAGACGTACGTCCGCCTGGCCTGCGGCCGGGTGACACCGGAGGCCGTCGCGGACCGCATCAAGACGGAGGGCGACCCGGACCTGACGACGGCGATCCTGCGCAACTTCGCGGTCACCCCCTAGCTGCGGGCAGTCGTGCCGCTGGGGCGGCACGGGTGGGCGCAGCGGCACCCCGCCACGCCGTGGCTGCGCACCCACCCCCGTCCCGCCGGCGCGCGCCCGGTGCCTACACAGGGACGTGCACCGTCTCCACCCGGCTGGCCACCAGCCGCTCCCGCTCCCTGCGCGCCGCCCGCTTGCGCAACCGGATGATCTGCGTCACCCCGAGCGCCTGCAGCACGAACACCGACGAGAACGCCACGGCGTAGTCGTCCCCGGTCGCGTCCAGCAGCACCCCGATCGCGAACAGCGTGGTCATCGATGCCACGAAGCCCCCCATGTTCGTGATCCCGGACGCCGTCCCCTGCCGCTCCGGCGGATTCGCCGGCCGCGCGAAGTCGAAGCCGATCATCGACGCCGGCCCGCACGCGCCGAGCACCGTGCACAGCACGATCAGCAGCCACATCGGCGCGTGCTCGGCCGGGTAGGCCAGCGTCGCCGCCCACAGGGCCGCCGTCGCGCCCACCGTGCCGAGCGCCAGCGGCAGCCGAGCCGCGTGGTGCCGGGCGATGATCTGGCCGTAGACCAGGCCGACCGTCATGTTGGACAGCACCACGAGGGTGAGCAGCTCGCCGGCCGTGCCCCGGGACAGCCCCTGGGCCTCCACGAGGAACGGCATGCCCCACAGCAGCAGGAACACCATCGCCGGGAACTGGGTGGTGAAGTGCACCCACAGCCCCAGCCGGGTGCCCGGCTCCCGCCAGGAGGCGGCGATCTGCCGTCGTACGTACGCGGCCCCCTGGTGCGGCACCGGATCCGGCTCGTGACCCTCGGGGTGGTCCTTCAGGAAGAGCACCAGCAGGACGAGGACGACCACGCCGGCGAGCGCGCTGCCCGCGAAGGCCGCCGTCCAGCCGATGCCGTGCAGCAGGCGGGCCAGGACCAGCGTGGAGACCAGGTTGCCCGCCATGCCGACCAGTCCGGCGAGCTGGGCGACCATCGGCCCGCGCCGGGCCGGGAACCAGCGGGTGCCGAGCCGCAGCACGCTGATGAAGGTCATGGCGTCGCCGCAGCCGAGCAGCGCCCGCGAGGCCAGCGCGGTGCCGTAGGTCGGTGAGAAGGCGAAGCCCAGCTGCCCCACCGTGAACAGGACGACGCCGATCCCCAGCACCCGCTTCGTGCCCAGCCGGTCGACCAGCAGGCCCACGGGTATCTGCATGCCGGCGTAGACCAGCAGCTGGAGGATGGAGAAGGTGGACAGGGCGGAGGCGTTGACGTGGAAGCGGTCGGCCGCGTCGAGGCCGGCCACGCCCAGGGACGTGCGGAAGATGACGGCGACGAAGTAGACGGCGACGCCGATGCTCCAGACGGCGATCGCGCGCCGCCCTCCGGGCGGATCACCCGGCAGGGTGCTCTTTCCCAGTGCGGCGGAACTCATCGGACCTCACCCCGCGCCAGGTGCGAGAACCAGCCCACGTGCCGGTGGACCACGCCGACGGCCGCCTCCGCGTCCCCGGAGCGCAGCGCGTCGAGGATCTCCTCGTGCTCGGTGAGCGTCTTGGCGATCCGGTCGGGGTGGGAGTGCATGACGGCGACGCCCATGCGCAACTGGCGGTCGCGGAGCTGGTCGTAGAGACGGGAGAGGATCTCGTTGCCGCCGCTGCGGACGATCTCGGCGTGGAAGCAGCGGTCGGTGACGGAGGCGGCGGCGAGATCGCCTGCGGCGGCCTGCTCGTGCTGGCGGGCGAGCAGTTCCTCCAGCCGCTCGATGAGCCCGGGCGGTGCGGGCACGGCCTTGCGCGCCGCGTGCTCCTCGACCAGCAGCCGGGTCTCCACCACGTCCGCGATCTCCTGGGCGGAGACCGGCAGGACCAGTGCGCCCTTCTTCGGGTAGAGCCGGATGAGTCCCTCGACCTCCAGCCGGAGCAGCGCCTCCCGCACCGGGGTGCGCGAGACGCCCACGGCCTCGGCGAGTTCACCCTCGGTGAGCAGGGTCCCGCCCTCGTAGCGGCGCTCGAGGACGGCCTGCTTGACGTGGGCGTACACGCGGTCGGCGGCGGGGGGTTGCTTCACGGCCATGGTCATGCCCACAGGATAGATACAACAGGGACGCAAGAGGGGCCCCGTCCAGCATCCGGACGCGCATCCACCCATCCGAGGGAAGTGCCCGCACAGAGCACAACCGTCCGTGCTATTCACGTGTCCCACAGGCGCGGCCCATTCTGGACCGACCCACAACTGGGCCACACCACTGGGGTTTTCACAACAATCGGGGTATCTCACTTGATAAACGGCATTCAGGGCATCCGTCTCCGCCGAGCCGTCGCCGTCGCCGTGACCGCCGGCGCCGTGCTCGCGTCCGGAGCCCTCACCACCGCACCCGCACAGGCCGTCGCGCCCGCACAGGCCGCGTCCGCCCCCGCGCGGGCCGTCGCCGTGCCCGCGATCGCCGCCAAGGGCGGCTTCGTGATGAACGACGCGACCGGCACGGCCCTCTACACCAAGGCCGCGGACACCAGGCGCTCCACCGGGTCCACGACCAAGATCATGACCGCCAAGGTCGTGCTCTCCCAGCCGAATCTGAACCTGGACGCCAAGGTCACGGTCCAGATGGCGTACAGCGACTACATCGTCTCGAAGAACGCCTCGTCCGCGCGTCTGATCGTCGGCGACAAGGTGACGGTCCGGCAGCTGCTGTACGGCCTGATGCTGCCGTCCGGCTGCGATGCCGCCTATGCGCTGGCCGACAAGTTCGGCACGGGCAGGACGCGGGCGGAGCGGGTCAAGTCGTTCATCGGCAAGATGAACTCCACCGCCAAGAGCCTCGGCCTGAAGAACACGCACTTCGACTCGTTCGACGGCATCGGCAACGGCACGAACTACTCGACGCCGCGCGACCTGACGAAGCTCGCGAGCAACGCCATGAAGAACTCCACGTTCCGCACGATCGTCAAGACCAAGTCGTACACGGCGAGGACGACGACGAAGAGCGGCGGCACCCGCACGATGGCGGCGTGGACCAACACCAACACGCTGCTGAGCAGTTACAGCGGCACGATCGGCGTGAAGACCGGCTCGGGTCCGGAGGCCAAGTACTGCCTGGTCTTCGCCGCGACCCGGAACGGCAAGACGGTGATCGGCACGGTCCTGGCCTCCACGTCCACGACGCAGCGCGCCACGGACGCCACGAAGCTCATGAACTACGGCTTCGCCAAGTAGGGCCGGCATCCGGACAGACCGTCACCAAGGGCCCGTCGCCGCCGCGACGGGCCCTTTCGCTGTGCGGATGAACTGAATGGTGATAGCTTCATTAGCACCATGCTGCTGAGTCTGGACAAGACCGACACCCGTCCCCTGCACGAGCAGGTCGCCGGCGCCGTCCGGCGCGCCATCGCCGAGGGGGAGTGCGGCCCCGGTGACCGCCTGCCCTCGGCGCGCGACCTCTCCGAGGCACTGGACGTCAACGTCAACACCGTGCTGCGCGCACTGCGCGGCCTGCGCGACGAGGGACTGCTGGAGTTCCGGCGGGGCCGGGGCGTGACCGTGGCCCCGGAGGCGACCCGGAACTCGGGTCTCCGGATCCGCGTGCGGGAGCTGGTCGCCGAGGCGGCCCGGCTGGGCTACAGCAGGGCCGATGTCATCGACATGATCAGGGGGATGCCGTGAGGGACACGAGGGTGGCGGTCGGGACGACGGCGGTGGTCTGGACGGCCGGTGTCACGGCCGTGCTCGCCGGGCTGCCGCTCGCGGCCCGGGACCGGCTGCCCGAGCGGCTGGCGACCCACTGGGGCCTGGACGGAGGGGCCCCCGACGGCTCGATGCCGCTGTGGGCGGCGTCCTTCTTCCCGGCGCTGCTCTGGCTGGTGACGGCGGCGGCCTCGGCCGTCCCGCTGCTGCGGAGCGGCCCGCCGGCGGCCCGGCCGTGGACCGCCGCGGTCCTGCTGCCCCTCGGAGTGGTCCTGGGCGGCGCGCAGGCCGCCGTCGTACGGGCCAACCTGGACCGCGCCGACTGGCACGAGGCCCGGCAGCCGACCGCGTGGCTGCTCGCGCTCCTCGCCGCGGCCCTGCTCGCGTCCGCGGCGGGATGGCTGGCCACCACCCGGCGGACGGCGGCCCGGGGGGACGACGACGGGCCGGAGACGGACGCCCCGGCACTGGAGATCCCCGAGGGGCGTCGGCTGGTGTGGTTCTCCCGGACGGCCAACCCCTGGCTCCAGCTGCTGGCGGCGGTGACCGGCCTGGCCGCCGTGGCCGCGCTCGTCGCCCTCGTCGGCGGACTCGCCGCTCCGGGGAGCCTGTGGGCGCTGTTCGCCGGCTGCGCCGCCGCGTCCCTCGCCTGTGCCCTGTGCTCCTCGGTGCAGGCGCGCGTCTCGGAGCGTGGTCTGGAGGTGTCCTTCGGCCCGCTCGCCTGGCCCAGGCGCCGCTGGGCCCCCGGTGACATCGACACAGCCCGCGCCGAGGCCCGTCTCCCCTCCCAGGTCGGCGGCTGGGGATACCGCCTGAGCGGTCTCGGCACCACGGTGATGCTGCGTGCCGGGGACTGCCTGGTCGTACGTCCCCGGGGACGCCGTACGGACTTCGCGGTGAGCGTCGACGACGCCGAGCGGGGCGCCGCACTGCTCAACGCGCTGCGGGCGGACCGGCGGTAGGGACGTCCGCCTTCGGCGGAGAACGACGGAACCGCGCGCCCCGTGACGGGACGCGCGGTTCCGTTTCCTCTGCTCCTGGTGCGTTACGCCCAGGTGAGCAGCCGCTTCGGCTGTTCCAGGACCGCCGCCACGTCGGCGAGGACCTTGGAGCCCAGCTCCCCGTCGACCAGGCGGTGGTCGAAGCTCAGCGCCAGGGTCGTCACCTGACGCGGCTTCACCTTGCCCTTGTGCACCCACGGCTGGAGCTTGATCGCGCCGACCGCGAGGATCGCGGACTCGCCGGGGTTGAGGATCGGCGTGCCGGTGTCGACGCCGAAGACGCCGACGTTGGTGATGGTCACCGTGCCGCCCTGCATGGCGGCCGGGGACGTCCTGCCCTCCCGGGCCGTCGACACCAGCTCGCCCAGCGACTCGGCCAGCTGCGGCAGCGTCTTGGCGTGGGCGTCCTTGATGTTCGGCACGATCAGGCCGCGCGGGGTCGCGGCCGCGATGCCCAGGTTCACGTAGTGCTTGACCACGATCTCCTGCGCCGCCTCGTCCCAGGACGCGTTGATGTCCGGGTTGCGCCTGATCGCGACCAGCAGGGCCTTGGCGATCAGCAGGAGCGGGTTCACCCGCAGGCCCGTGAACTCCTTGTCCTGCTTCAGCTCCTCGACCAGCTTCATCGTCCGCGTCACGTCGACCGTCACGAACTCGGTGACGTGCGGCGCGGTGAACGCCGAGCCGACCATCGCCGCCGCCGTCGCCTTGCGCACGCCCTTGACCGGGACCCGGGTCTCGCGCGCCGTGTCGTGCGACACCGCGGGCGCCGGGGCCGCGGGCGCGGACGTGGCGGCTGCGGGGGCCGCCTCGGGCGCCTCGGCCGGTGCGGGTGCCACCGCCGCGTGCACGTCCTCGCGCGTGATGACGCCGTCGGGGCCGGAGGGCACCACGGTCGCCAGGTCGACGCCGAGGTCCTTGGCCAGCTTGCGCACCGGCGGCTTGGCCAGCGGGCGCTCGCGGGTGACCGGCCCGTGGCCGTTCATCTCGGCCTGGATCGCGGCCGACGCCTCCTGGGCCGGGGCCCCCGGGCTCTTGCGCGGGCGGCGGCGGGTCGAGGAGGTGGCCACTCCGTACCCGACCAGGACCGGCTGACGGCCCTGCGGCTTCTCCTCCTCGGGCGGTGCCGGGGCGTCCGCCACGGACGCCTGCGCCGGTTCCGGTGCGGCCTCCTGCGCCGGAGCGGCGGCGGCCGCGCCGTCGCCCACGGCGACCGCGATGATCGACGTGCCCACGTCGACCGTGGTGCCCTCGGGGAAGTGCAGCTCGCGGACCACGCCGTCGTACGGGATGGGCAGTTCGACCGCGGCCTTGGCCGTCTCGACCTCGCACACGATCTGTCCGTCGGTGACCGTGTCACCGGGCTGGACGTACCACTTGAGAATCTCGGCCTCGGTGAGTCCCTCGCCCACGTCGGGCATCTTGAACTCGCGCACGGAGCCTTCAGTCATCGTCGTCAACGCCCTCTCCTCAGTACGCCAGCGAGCGGTCGACGGCGTCCAGCACCCGGTCCAGGTCGGGCAGGTACTCCTCTTCCAGACGGGCCGGCGGGTACGGCGCGTGGTAGCCGCCGACCCGGAGCACCGGGGCCTCCAGGTGGTAGAAGCAGCGCTCGGTGATCCGCGCCGCGATCTCCGCGCCCGAGCCCAGGAACACCGGCGCCTCGTGGACCACTACCAGGCGGCGGGTCTTCTCCACCGACGCCTGGATCGTGTCGAAGTCCAGCGGGGAGATGGACCGCAGGTCCACCACCTCCAGGGACCGGCCCTCCTCGGCCGCCGCGTCGGCGACCTCCTGGCAGAGCTTCACCATCGGACCGTAGGCGACCAGCGTGAGGTCGGTGCCCTCCCGGACGACCCGCGCCTTGTGCAGCGGGCCCGGGATCGCCTCGGTGTCGACCTCGGCCTTGTCCCAGTAGCGCCGCTTGGGCTCGAAGTAGATCACCGGGTCGTCGCTCTGGATGGCCTGCTGCATCATCCAGTACGCGTCCCCCGCGTTCGACGGGGAGACCACCTTCAGGCCCGCCACGTGCGCGAACAGCGCCTCGGGCGACTCGGAGTGGTGCTCGACCGCGCCGATGCCGCCGCCGTAGGGGATGCGGATGACGACCGGCATCTTGACCTTGCCAAGCGAGCGGGCGTGCATCTTCGCCAGCTGCGTGACGATCTGGTCGTAGGCCGGGAACACGAAGCCGTCGAACTGGATCTCCACCACCGGGCGGTAGCCGCGCAGGGCCAGGCCGATGGCGGTGCCGACGATGCCGGACTCGGCCAGCGGGGTGTCGATGACCCGGTCCTCGCCGAAGTCCTTCTGCAGCCCGTCGGTGACGCGGAAGACGCCGCCGAGCTTGCCGACGTCCTCGCCCATGATCAGGACCTTGGGGTCCGACTCCAGCGCGCTGCGCAGCGACTCGTTGATCGCCTTGGCCAGCGCCATCTTCTCCGCTGCCATCTCAGACCCCCTCGGCCTCTGCGAACGACGCCTGGTAGGCGGCGAACTGGGCGCGCTCCTCGTCGACGAGCGCGTGCCCGTCCGCGTACACGTTCTCGAAGACGGCGAACCGGTCCGGGTCCGGCATGGCACGGACCACTTCGCGCACTCGTTTGCCCAACGCCTCGCTCTCGGCCTCCAGTTCCCCGAAGAACCCCTCGTCCGCGTGGTGTGCGGACTCCAGGTAGCGGCGAAGGCGCAGGATCGGGTCCTTCGCCTCCCAGGCGGCCCGCTCGTCGTCGTGCCGGTAGCGGGAGGGGTCGTCCGAGGTGGTGTGGGCGCCCATGCGGTACGTGTACGCCTCGATCAGCGCCGGGCCCTCGCCGCGCCGTGCGCGCTCCAGGGCCCACCGGGTGACCGCCAGACAGGCCAGCACGTCGTTGCCGTCGACCCGGACGCCGGGGAAGCCGAAGCCCTGGGCGCGCTGGTACAGCGGCACGCGGGTCTGCTTCTCGTTGGACTCCGAGATCGCCCACTGGTTGTTCTGGCAGAAGAAGATCACCGGGGCGTTGTAGACCGCCGCGAAGTTGAACGCCTCGCTGACGTCGCCCTGGCTGGAGGCGCCGTCGCCGAAGTAGGCGATCACGCCGGAGTCCGCGCCGTCCTTGGCGATGCCCATCGCGTAGCCCGTGGCGTGCAGCGCCTGGGAGCCGATGACGATGGTGTAGAGGTGGAAGTTGTTGCTGTTGGGGTCCCAGCCGCCGTTGTTCACGCCGCGGAACATGCCGAGCAGATTGGTCGGGTCCACCCCGCGGCACCAGGCGACGCCGTGCTCGCGGTAGGTGGGGAAGACGTAGTCGTCCTCGCGGGTGGCGCGGCCGGAGCCGATCTGGGCGGCCTCCTGGCCCAGCAGCGAGGCCCACAGGCCCAGCTCGCCCTGACGCTGCAGTGCGGTGGCCTCGGCGTCGAAGCGCCGGGTGAGCACCATGTCGCGGTACAGACCGCGCAGCTCGTCGGGGGCGATGTCGGCGACGTACTCGGCGTACTCCGCGTAGGCCGCCTTCCTGACGCGCTTGCCCTCGGGCGTCAGCAGCTGCACGAGCTCCGTCCCGGAGCCCTTCCCGGCAGCGGTGCGGGTGGTGCGAGTGGTGCGCTTGGCGCCGGTGGTGCCGGCCTCGGTGCCGGTGGTGCCGGCTGCCTTGCTTCCGGCGCTGCGTCGCGGCTTGCGCGCGGCAGTGCTCTCCACGGTCACGTGTGCTCCTCCGTCGGTCCGGCCCCCGGGTTCGCCGGGCGCCAGTGCGGCTCACCTGTGGCCCGTCGGTCGCACAGGGTGGGTGCGGCCCGGTCGGGAACAGGCGTGACAGGTGCCCCGGCGAGCATCCCTGCAAAGGGCACGTTACCCAGTGCTCCACATTTCTGTGAAACCCCTCCTGACCTGCGTTTTTACTCGGATTTCCAAGTAAATCGGCGAAGTGGGGAAGTTTTACTGGTCACAGCCTCGCAGGGGGCCGGAACAACGGCACGTTATCCCGGCCACCCCGGGCACGGGAAGAGCTCGTGTGTTTGACTGAGCGCGTGCGCGAAGACGGAAAAATCCGGGTATTTCTCCTCGACGACCATGAGGTCGTCCGTCGGGGTGTGCACGATCTGCTGTCGGGCGAGGCCGACATCGAGGTCGTCGGCGAGGCCGGCACGGCGGCCGACGCGCTCGCCCGGATCCCCGCCACCCGTCCGGACGTAGCGGTGCTCGACGTGCGGCTCCCGGACGGCAGCGGCGTGGAGGTGTGCCGCGAGATCCGCTCCCGCGACGAGTCCGTCCACTGCCTCATGCTCACCTCCTTCGCCGACGACGAGGCCCTCTTCGACGCGATCATGGCGGGCGCCTCCGGCTACGTCCTCAAGGACATCCGGGGCACCGAGCTGCTGTCCGCCGTGCGGGACGTCGCCGCCGGGAAGTCGCTGCTCGACCCGGCGGCCACCGCGCGGGTACTGGAGCGGCTGCGCGCCGGTGGCGCCAGGGGCGACGAACGGCTCGACCGCCTGACCGAGCAGGAGCGCCGCATCCTGGAGCTGATCGGCGAGGGGCTCACCAACCGGGCGATCGGCGAACGGCTGCACCTGGCCGAGAAGACGATCAAGAACTATGTGTCGAGTCTGCTGGCCAAACTCGGTATGCAGCGGCGTTCCCAGGCGGCCGCCTTCGTGGCCCGCCTGCATGCGGAGAACCGCTGAGGACGCCCTGATCGGGACTTACGTCCCTTCATGGCGGGGCGGGCGACCCTGTTCCCTCCTGTCCCCCGCCCGCACAGTGAGTGCATGCCCTCCGACGCTCAGCTCGCCGTAGGCCTGCTCGGCCGCACCGCCTACGGCCGGGCCGCCACCACCATGCGCGCCCTGCCCTGCCTCGCCTTCGCACGGCACATCGTGACCGACGGCCGGGTCCTGCTGCGGATGCCCGCGAGCTGCGGCTTCCACCGGGTGTGTGCCGGGAGCGTCGTCGCGTACGGCTCCGACAACCTGGGCTCCGCCGCGCCCGGGGAGAGCCTGTGGACCGTGCAGGTCGTGGGCCGGTGCGAGACCCACGCGCCGACCGCCGGCGAGATCCAGCGGTTCGGGCCCGCGCCGCGGCACGTGGACGGTGAACCGTTCGAGCCGATCTATCTGCGGATCGAGCCACGGTTCGGTTCGGTGCATTCGGCGGACGGACGTCCGTGACACCACGCGCGCGTGCGGCCCGGTACGCCTGAAACGCGACGCGCGCGTGGCCCCTCGCTCGGGGACGCACGCGCGCATGTCGGGGAAGAGGCCGGTCAGCCGCCCACGGGGTCAAGGACACCGCCGGTCGAGCCGCCGGTCGGCTCGGTACCGCCCGTCGGCTCGGTACCGCCCGTCGGCTCGGTACCGCCGGTCGGCTCGCCACCGTCCGTCGGCTCGCCACCGTCCGTCGGGGTGGACGGCTCCGTCTGGCCGTCCGTCGGGTCCCCGGTCGGCTCGTCCGACGCGGACCGCGACGGCGTGTAGGACGGCGTGTAGGGCTGCTCCCAGTCCCCGCCGGTGCCGCCACCGCCGTCGTGGTTCTCGTCCGTGCCCGGGTCGGAGGTCTCCTCGGTCGCCCTGTCGCTCGGCGACTCGCTGGTCTGGTCGTCCTGGGTGCTCTGCGAGATCGTGGGCGTCGGGGAGGTCTTCGGACCGCCGCCCCCGCCGCCCCCGCCGTTGTTGAGGGCCAGCGCGACGCCCGCGGCCACGGCGATCACCGCGAGGACGGCCAGGATCCACAGCTTGCCCCGGCCGCTGCCCTTGTTGCCGTGCCCCTCGAAGCCGCCGTCGTCGCCACCGCCGTAGCCGCCCGGCAGGACCTGCTGGGGGATCTGCGTGGTGCCCGAGCCGTGGTCGGGGTGCGGCAGCACCGTCGTGCCCGCCATCCCGGCCGCCGGGGTGTGCCGGCCCTCGTGCACGCCGACCGGGCCGGTGTTCCAGGTGCCGGTGTGGCCGCCCTGCTCGTAGAGCATCTGCAGCCCGTACTGGATCAGGCCGCGCATCTCCTCGGCGGTCTGGAAGCGGTCGTCGGGCTCCTTGGCCAGCGAGCGCATCACCAGGCCGTCCAGCTCCGGCGGGACCGCGTCGGAGACCTCGGACGGGGGCGTCGGGATGTCCTGGACGTGCTGGTAGACCACCGACAGCGGCGTCTCGCCGGTGAACGGCGGGCGCAGCGCTAGGAGTTCGTACAGCAGGCAGCCCGTCGCGTACAGGTCGGAGCGGTGGTCGACGGCCTTGCCGAGGGCCTGCTCCGGGGAGAGGTACTGCGGGGTGCCCATGACCATGCCGGTCTGGGTCATCGTCGTGGACGCGCCGTGCAGGGCGCGGGCGATGCCGAAGTCCATCACCTTCACCGCACCGTTGTGCGTGATGATGACGTTGGCCGGCTTGATGTCGCGGTGCACGATGCCGTGCTGGTGCGAGTAGGCGAGCGCCTCCAGGACGCCCGAGACGATGATCAGCGCCTGCTCGGGGCCGGGCGCCTCGGCGTTGAGGAGGAGGTCGCGGATGGTGCGGCCCTCGACGATCTCCATCACGATGTAGGGCACCGACTGGCCGCCGACGAAGTCCTCGCCGGAGTCGTACACGGCCACGATGGCATGGTGGTTCAGCCCGGCCACCGACTGCGCCTCGCGCGTGAAGCGCGCCTTGGAGACCGGGTCCTCCGCGAGGTCGGCGCGCAGCAGCTTGACCGCCACGGTGCGGCCGAGACGGACGTCCTCGGCCGCGAACACCTCGGCCATGCCGCCCCGCCCGAGTCTGCGGGTCAGCCGGTACCGGCCGTCGCCGACCAGGCCGCCGTTGCCCCAGGTCTCCGGTGCGTCAGACATACCGCCGCCAGTAGCCTCGGGTTCGGACGGGCCCTGGGCGCGCTGCTGCTGTGCCATCAGTCCTCGCCGTCGTTTCTGCCCGCGGTGCGCGCGGTGTTGTTACGGTCTCCGTCGGCCACGCTACAGCCTCCGCGCAAGCCTCCGGTCCGAGATGGGCGCCGGGACCGGCATCGAGACGGACCGGTCATGAAACCCTGGTTCCGCACTGTCGTGCAAATTCTGTGTACCGGCCGTACGCCCGCTGTAACGCTTGCGCGACGCTTCTTTCGCGTACGGTCACGGAACGGGCACCGCGCTTGACGTGTCACTGCCCTGGGGCAGACTTGGCCGGGAATAGCACTTTGGATCACCACGCGCTCGGGCCGCTGCCGCCGGCGCCTACGGGGGAAGCAGAGACATGAGCCAGGACGCCGGACAGGGCCGGTACGCGGGGCGGGCACTCGCCGGCGGCCGCTACCAGCTGCGCGACTTGCTCGGCGAGGGCGGCATGGCCTCGGTGCACCTGGCGTACGACTCGGTGCTGGACCGTCAGGTCGCGATCAAGACGCTGCACACCGAGCTGGGCCGGGAGCAGGCCTTCCGCGAGCGTTTCCGCCGCGAGGCCCAGGCCGTGGCCAAGCTCACGCACACCAACATCGTCTCGGTCTTCGACACCGGCGAGGACACGCTGACCGACAGCGCCTCCGGCGCGGGCGTCGGCGCGCCGATGCCGTACATCGTCATGGAGTACGTCGAGGGCCGGCCGCTCGGCTCGGTGCTCGACGAGGACGTCCGCCGGTTCGGCGCGATGCCCGCCGACAAGGCCCTGAAGATCACCGCGGATGTGCTGGCGGCCCTGGAGATCAGCCACGAGATGGGCCTGGTCCACCGGGACATCAAGCCGGGCAACGTGATGATGACCAAGCGCGGCGTGGTCAAGGTGATGGACTTCGGCATCGCCCGCGCCATGCAGTCCGGTGTCACCTCGATGACGCAGACCGGCATGGTCGTCGGCACCCCGCAGTACCTCTCGCCGGAACAGGCCCTCGGCCGCGGCGTGGACGCCCGCTCCGACCTGTACTCGGTCGGCATCATGCTGTTCCAACTGGTCACCGGGCGGCTGCCGTTCGACGCGGACTCGCCGCTGGCCATCGCCTACGCGCACGTGCAGGAGGAGCCGGTGGCTCCTTCGTCGGTCAACCGCGCCCTGCCGCCGGCCGTGGACGCGCTGGTGGCCCGCGCGCTGAAGAAGAACCCCAACGAGCGCTTCCCCAGCGCCGAGGCCATGCGCGACGAGTGTCTGCGGGTGGCGGCCTCCTTCCAGGCCGCCCCGCCGAGCATCGTGCCGGGTGCGCACACGCCGAGCGGCTCGGGTGTCGGCTCCGCGGTGTTCCCGCCGGTCGACCAGACCGGCCAGGCACCCGCGGGCCACGTCCAGACCCCCTACCAGCCGACGCCCGCGCCGCACCCGTACGGCGCCCCGGCACCGGTGACGCCCTCCCCGGCGTACGGCTATCCGCAGCAGGGCGGCTACCCGACGCCGGCCGCGTCGGCGTACGCGCCGCAGCAGGGGGCGCAGACTCCGCCTCCGTACACCATCACGCCCCAGGCCCAGGGGTCCGGCCCCTCGGGCGGCGGCAGGAGCAACAAGCTGGTGATCATAGGTTCGGCGGTCGTCGCCGTCCTGGCGGTGGGCGGTCTGGTCGCGGCGCTGCTGATGAGCGGCGGCGACGACGATCCCGAGGCCGGCGGCGGGAGCAGTGCCAGCGCCTCCGCGTCGAACGCCAAGGCCGAGGGCTACCGCGGGCCGGACACGACGAAGACGATCGAGAAGGACGAGTGCACGGAGCCCGAGGAGTCGTACAACGACCCCGACAAGATCCGGGTGCCCGACTTCACCTTCAAGTACATCGGCTCGGTCAAGGAGTGCTTCCAGGCCGCCGGCTGGACGATGAAGATCGTGCAGGTCGACGAGAACACGTACGGCGAGGGCTCGATCAGGGACCAGTTCCCCGAGGCCGGCACTGACGTCGACGAGAACAACATGCCGGAGATCCAGCTCAAGGTGTCGACGGGCAATCCCCCGACGTCCTGACCCCGCGCGTACGGCGAAGGGCCCGGCAGCCGATGCTGCCGGGCCCTTCGCCGACTCGGTGTCCTGGACGGTCTTACAGGTAGGGGCCGCCCGAGCGGGGGCCCGGGTGCGGCTCGTCGCCGTCGTGGCCCGCGCCCGGCGGGAGAGCGCGGCGCATCTGCTCCAGCTGCGCCCGCGCGGCCATCTGCTGGGCGAACAGCGTGGTCTGGATCCCGTGGAACAGGCCCTCCAGCCAGCCGACCAGCTGGGCCTGGGCGATGCGCAGTTCCGCGTCGGTGGGTGTCACGTCGTCCGTGAAGGGCAGGGAGAGGCGCTCCAGCTCCTCGACCAGCTCCGGGGCGAGGCCGTCCTCGAGCTCCTTCACCGAACTGGCGTGGATCTCCTTGAGCCGGGCCCGGCTCGCCTCGTCCAGGGGAGCGACGCGCACCTCCTCCAGCAGCTGCTTGATCATGCTGCCGATCCTCATGACCTTCGCAGGCTGCTCCACCTGCTCCGTCACCGGGATCTCACGGGGCTCCCCGTCACCGCCCCCGCTCAGTGCCATTCCGTCCTGGCCGACGACCAGGATCTGGGGATTCTCCGGCGACCTGTCGTTCCTCGGCATCTCCATACCGCCATTCTCTCGCACCGCTGTGCCGCATCCGTGTGGTGCCCCCGGGGAAACGTGATCCACCACGTACGGCGGAGTCCGGAATGCCGGGAAAGCGGGTAGGTGTGAGGCTTGTTCCGTCGATTTTCGACCCGTCGGTCTCGGCAGCCCGAGGTCGGCGCGTCGATGTCGGCAACCGTTGGTTTTTTGTCGACTGCTCACCGGGAGGGGGTCACGACGTGACTCCATGGCTGCGGACCGTGCGCGCGACGGGGCTGGCGGGGGTTCTGGGGGTGGGCGCGCTGATGTCGCCCGGCGCGGCGGGGGTGGCGCAGGGCGCCGGGTTCACGGCGTCGGAGAGCGTGGTGCCGGGGGCCGGGACGGCAGGGGCCGCGAAGTCGGGGCCCTCTGCGTCCAGGGCCTTGGTGTCCCCGTCCGCCTCGGTGCCGGTGCCCGCTGCCGGCCGGGCGGCGGGGTCCGGCCCGGGCGGCCCCGGTGACCCCGACCGCCCCGGTCTCGCCGAGCACCTGGAGCGCCCGGCCGGGCCCGGCCGCTCCGACGGCCCGCGCCATCCGGACGGCCCCGGCAAGCGTCCCTCGTCCGCTCCCTCCGCGACCGCCCACGCGCCCCGCCCCGAGGAGGGCCGTCCGCCCTCCCGTCCCGCGTCCGGCGCCGGCCACCGGTCCGCGACGCCCTCTCCCGCTCCCTCGAAACCGGCCCCGTCCGCCTCCGCGCCGGACGGCGAGCCCTCCCGGGCGGGCAGCAGGGCGGGCGAGGGCCGGCAGCGGCCGGGGCGGCCGGACGCGGAGAAGGCGGAGGAGAACGGTACGAAGGGCCACGCCGACCACGAGGGTGTCGGCGGCAGGGACCTTCCCGACCGCCCCGACCGCCCCGACCGCCCCGACAGTCCGGCCGTCGCCGTCCCGCCCGGGGCGACCGCCCCGACGACCACGGCGGCCACGCCTCGGTCCGAGCCGACGTCCGCCGCCCGGACCGAGGGGGCCACCGGCCCCGTCCTGAAGGTCCTGCCCCTGGGCAGCGGGCTGGTCCTCGTCGGTCTCGGCCTGGCCCTGGCCTTCGTCGGCCTCCGCCTGCGCCGGGACGGGGCCTGAGCCGGTCCGCACGGTCCCTCCCGCCACGGGCGGGCGGAGGGGAGCGGACCTGGGGCGTACGGCGTACTGCTACGGCGCCGCGACCAGCAGCACCTTGCCGACGTGACCGCTCTCCTCCACGACCCGGTGCGCGGCGGACGCGTCACTCATCGGGAGTTCACGGTCGATGATCGGGCGGATGTGCCCCCCGGCGAGCAGCGGCCAGACGTGTTCGCGCACGGCCGCCACGATGGCCGCCTTCTCCGCCGGCGGGCGGGCCCGCAGCGAGGTCGCGCTGACGGCGGCGCGCTTGGCGAGGAGCATGCCGATGTTCAGCTCGCCCTTCCGGCCGCCCTGCATGCCGATGATCGCGAGCCGCCCGTTGACGGCCAGCGCCTGGACGTTGCGGTCCAGGTACTTGGCGCCCATGTTGTCCAGGATGACGTCGGCGCCCGCCCCGCCGGTGGCCTCCTTCACCTCGGCGACGAAGTCCTGCTCCCGGTAGTTGATCAGGATGTCGGCGCCCAGCTCGGCGCAGCGCTCCAGCTTCTCCTTGGTACCCGCCGTCACGGCGACCTTCGCACCGACGGCCTTGCCGAGCTGGATCGCCATGGTGCCGATGCCGCTGGAGCCGCCGTGCACGAGCAGCGTCTCGCCGGGGCGGAGGTGGGCGACCATGAAGACGTTCGACCAGACCGTGCAGACCACCTCGGGCAGGGCCGCGGCCTGCTTGAGGTCGATGCCCTCGGGGACCGGCAGCAGCTGACCGGCCGGGACGACGACCTTCTCGGCGTAGCCGCCGCCGGCGAGCAGCGCGCACACCTCGTCGCCGACGGACCAGCCCGACACCCCCGACCCGATCGCGGCGATGCGCCCGGAGCACTCCAGGCCGGGGTAGGGGGAAGCGCCGGGCGGCGGGTCGTAGAAGCCCTGGCGCTGCATGATGTCGGCCCGGTTGACGGCGCCGGCCGTCACCTCGACCAGGACCTCGCCCTCGCCGGGCACCGGGTCCGGGACCTCGGTCCAGACCAGCGCCTCGGGGCCTCCGGGTTCGGAAATCGTGATCGCATGCATGGGGGCGACGCTACTCCTCGGTCCCCGCCCGGGCCCCTCTGCCCGCGTCCGCGGTCGGACCCCGTGTCCGCCTTTGGGCCCTGCCGCCCAAAAAGCCCGTGCGGGACCGATGAGTTTGCGCGACGGTAAAGGTCTTCCCATGCGTAGCCCAAGAGCGCGGAAGGACCACCACGTATGAACACGCACACGTCGGGCCTGGCGATCGAGACCGCCGGTCTGGTGAAGACGTTCGGCGAGACCCGGGCCGTGGACGGGGTGGACCTCGCGGTGCCCGCCGGCACGGTGTACGGCGTCCTCGGGCCCAACGGCGCCGGCAAGACCACCACGGTGAAGATGCTCGCCACCCTGCTGCGGCCCGACGGCGGCCAGGCCCACGTCTTCGGTCACGACGTGGTGCGCGAGGCCGACGAGGTACGCGGCCGGGTGAGCCTCACCGGCCAGTACGCGTCCGTCGACGAGGACCTCACCGGCACCGAGAACCTGATCCTGCTGGGCCGCCTCCTCGGGCACGGCAAGAAGGCCGCCCGCGAGCGGGGCGACCGGCTGCTGGAGGCCTTCGGGCTGACGGACGCCGCCGCGAGGCAGGTCAAGCACTACTCCGGCGGCATGCGGCGCCGGATCGACATCGCCGCGTCCATCCTCAACACTCCCGACCTGCTCTTCCTCGACGAGCCGACGACCGGGCTCGACCCGCGCAGCCGCAATCAGGTGTGGGACATCGTCCGCGCGGTCGTCGCGCAGGGCACCACCGTGCTGCTGACCACGCAGTACCTGGACGAGGCCGACCAGCTGGCGTCGCGGATCGCCGTCATCGACAAGGGGCGGGTGATCGCCGAGGGCACCAAGGGCGAACTCAAGGCGTCCGTCGGCGCCGGGTCCGTCCACGTGCGGCTGCGGGACGCGGACCGGCGGCCCGAGGCCGAGCGGGTGCTGCGGGAGCTGCTGTCCGCCGAGGTGCAGCTGGAACCCGACCCGGTGGCACTGACCGCCCGCCTCGGCGCGGCGAGCGGCGACACGGCGGCCGACCAGGCCGCGAAGGCGCTGGGCGAGCTGGCCCGGGGCGGCATCACGGTGGACACCTTCTCCCTGGGGCAGCCCAGCCTCGACGAGGTCTTCCTGGCCCTGACCGGCCACGGCACCGGCCACGACGACGATGCCCGCGACGGCGACGGCACGAAGGACGAGGTGGCGGCATGAGCACGGCCACGAGCACCCAGAGCACGGACCTCGCCCCGGTCAGCACCGAGTCGCTGGCGACCCTGCTGGTCACCGGGGAGCGCCCGCCGCGGCCCAGCTCCCTGTCGACGTCCCTGACCTTCGGCTGGCGCGCGATCCTCAAGATCAAGCACGTGCCGGAGCAGCTCTTCGACGTCACGGCCTTCCCGATCATGAACCTGTTGATGTTCACGTACCTCTTCGGCGGCGCGCTGGCGGGTTCGCCGAGTGACTACATCCAGTTCGTTCTGCCGGGCATCCTGGTGATGTCGGTCGTGATGATCACGATGTACACCGGGGTCTCGGTGAACATCGACATCGAGAAGGGCGTCTTCGACCGCTTCCGCTCGCTGCCGATCTGGCGGCCGTCGGCGATGGTCGGCTATCTCCTCGGCGACGCGCTGCGCTACACGATCGCGTCGGTCGTCATGCTCGCCGTGGGCCTGCTCCTCGGCTACCGGCCGGACGGCGGCTTCGTCGGCGTGGTCGCCGGGGTCGCGCTGCTGCTGGTGTTCTCGTTCGCCTTCTCGTGGATCTGGACGATGTTCGGGCTGATGCTGCGGACCGAGAAGTCGGTGATGAGCGTCAGCATGATGGTGATCTTCCCGCTCACCTTCCTGTCCAACGTCTTCGTCGACCCGAGGACCATGCCCGGCTGGCTCCAGGCGTTCGTCAACAACAGCCCCATCACCCATCTCGCCTCCGCGGTGCGAGAGCTGATGGCGGGTGAGTGGCCCGGCGGGGAGATCGGCTGGACGCTGGGCTGGACGGCCCTGTTCCTGCTCGTCTTCGGGCCGGTCACCATGCGGCTGTACAACCGCAAGTAGGCGGCCCCACGGGCCGGCACGACGTACGCGGTGGTCCCGTCGGCCGGCCCGTGGCCGTCGTCAGTCGCGCGGCAGCGGACGGGTGTCCGGGGCCACCTGGGAGCCCGGCGTCGCACGGATGATGGTGATCAGCCGGTCCGTCAGCTCCAGGCCGCCCACGGCCGGGTCGTCGTACCCGAGCACCCGGTGCCCGCGCAGGACACTCACCACCAGGTCGTCCGTCTCGCGCGGGCTCTTGCCCACCTCCGCCTTTATGACGGGGCGTTCGACGAGGTCGAGCCCGCTGCCCTGGCTGATCAGGTCCTCCATCACCATGCCGGCGGCGGGGCTGAGCACGGAGAGCCCGAGCAGACGGCCCGCGGCGCTGGCACTGGTGATCACGGCGTCCGCACCGGACTGCTTGAGCAGCGGGGCGTTCTCCTCCTCCCGCACCGCGACCACGATCTTCGCGGAGCGATTGAGCTGGCGGGCCGTCAGCGTCACCAGGACCGCCGTGTCGTCGCGCTGGGTGGCGATGATGATCTGCTTCGCCCGGTAGACCTCGGCCCGGTTCAGCACGTCGCTGCGCGTCGCGTCGCCGACCACTCCCGCGAACCCGTGGGCCGTCGCGGCGTCGATCGCCTTCCCGCTGGGGTCGACCACGACGACCTGCTCCTTGCGCAGGCCCGTCGCACACACGGTCTGGATCGCCGACCGCCCCTTCGTGCCGAAGCCGACGACGACGGTGTGATCGCGCAAGGTGGACCTCCAGCGGTTCAGGCGCCACTCCTCCCGAGTGCGCTCGGTGAGGGCTTCCAGCGTGGTGCCGACCAGGATGATCAGGAACAGCACGCGCAGGGGCGTGATGACGAAGATGTTGGTCAGCCGGGCGGCGTCGCTGACCGGGGTGATGTCGCCGTACCCGGTGGTGGAGAGGGTGACGGTGGCGTAGTAGAAGGCGTCGAGGAGATCGACGGAACCGTCCGAGTTGTCGTTGTAACCGTCGTGATCGGCATAGACGATCAGCGCGGTCGCCAGGAGGACCACCAGGGCCAGGGACAGCCGCTTGCCGACCTGCCGGATCGGGTGTTCCACCAGCTTCTTCGGGAGCTTCACCCGATGGGTCACGAGGTGCTCGTCCGCCTGGCGGGCGATCGCGTCCTGGCCCGGAAGTTTCACGTGAAACACACTCCGATTCCGCCGGTTGCCCAGGGCAGGTCGAGCAACTCGGTCTCCTCTTGCGGCCGCACACCGCCGGGGGGCACGACGGCCAGGGCGTCGGCCGCCGCGATGCCGCGCAGCATCGCCGGACCGTTGTAGTGCAGCGGCACCGCGCCCTCGCCGCGCAGGACGACGGGGACCAGCCGGGTGTCGTACGGGTGCCCGTGCACCGCGTCCCGCAGCGGCAGCGTGTACGGCTCCGGCGCCGGGCGGGCCGCGAGGGTGCGCAGCAGCGGCTCGGCGAGCGTGAGCAGCCCGGAGACGGCGGCGAGGGGATTGCCGGGCAGGCCGACGAGGTGCCGTCCCTCCGCGATCCGGGCCAGCAGCATGGGGTGGCCGGGGCGCACCTTCACGCCGTCCACGAGGAGGTCGGCGCCGACGCGGTGCAGGATCGGGTGGACGTGGTCGACGGGGCCGGCAGCGGTGCCGCCGGTCGTCACGATCAGGTCGGCCTCGGACGTCGTGACGGCCCGGTGCAGGGCGTCGGCGTCGTCGCCGATCCGCCGGACGGTGGAGACCTCGGCGCCCAGGGCACGCAGCCAGGGCGGCAGCATGGGGCCGAGCGCGTCCCGGATGAGGCCGTCGTGCGGCAGGCCCGCGGTGAGCAGTTCGTCGCCGAGCACCAGGACGTCGACGCGGGGGCGGGGAACGGTGGTCAGCGTGTCGTATCCGGCGGCCGCCGCGAGACCCAGGACGGCCGGGGTCACGAGGGTCCCGACGGCCAGCAACTGGTCGCCGCTGCGGCACTCCTGGCCGCGCGGCCGGATGTCCTGGCCGTGCACGACCTCGCGGGTGGGGTGCAGGCGGTCCCGTTCGTCGGTGCGGCCGTGCTCGGTGCGCAGGACCGCGGTGGTGTCCAGGGGGACGCGGGCGCCGGTGGCGATGCGGACGGCCTCGCCGTCGGTGAGCGGCGCGGGCTCGGCGTGCCCGGCCAGGGCGCCCTCGTCGCGCACGGTCCAGGGGCCCGGGCCGGCGACCGCCCAGCCGTCCATCGCGGAGGTGTCGAAGGAGGGCAGGTCGGTGAGGGCGGTGAGGGGCGCGGCCAGCGTGAGCCCGAGCGCGGCGTCGAGCGGCACGGAGGCCGGGGCGCGGCGGCCCGCGCGGGCACCGGCCCGGCCGGCCCGCTCGGCGACCGACCGGGCCTCGGCCCAGGGGGTCGCACGGTGCCGGGACTGCGCCGGCCGGTGCGAGGCGGCGCGGTGACCGGGGCGCGTGTCGCCACCGGGGCGCGCTTCGTGCCCTTGGTGGGGGTCGTGGCCGGGGTGCGCACCGTCACCGGGGAGCTCGTCATCACCGTGGTGCGCGCCGTGACCGGGGCGAGCAGCGGGTCCGGGCTGGGTGCCGCGGGCGGGGGCCCGGTCGCCGGGCGGCGGGCCGGGGTTCTCGCGTACGAGGGCGAGCGCCTCCTCGACGTGGAGGTCTTCCGCCTCCTCGCCGGCCCGTGTGCCGGGGGAGGTCATCAGGCGTCCGGGCGGGTGTCGGGGGTGGCGTCGGGGGCCACGTCCGGCTTGCCCGCCGCGGGGGCTGCCCCGGAGCCGGCGGCCTCCTCCGCCCAGCGCTGGGCGAGGGCGGCGGCCTTGCGGGCGGCCTCGGCGACGGCCTCGGGGCCTCCCCCGGTCCGCGCGGCGGCGTAGCCGACGAGGAAGGTGGTCAGCGGAGCCGCGGGCCGGGCCACCCCGTGGGCGGCGTCCCGGGCGAGGTCGAGCAGGACGCGGGTGTCGACGTCCAGGTCGATGCCCAGCTCGTCCTTGGCTGCGGAAATCCATTCATCCAACACGTGCCCATGCTCCCTGATGCGTGCCCTGGCGGTGGCGATGTCGTCCCAGGTGTCGCAGTCGAACGAGGCGACGGCGTCGGGGACGCGGGTGAGACGCAGACCGTCGGTCAGCCGGCGCAGCGGCAGCCCGGTGAGATCCGCCCGGCCGCCGGCGATCGCGGTGAGTCCACGGCGCAGCGCCGACGCGCGGTAGGCGGCGACGAGGGGCTGGTCGCGGCCATCGGCGTCGGTGAGGAGCACGCCGTCGGCATCGCTCGCGGCGAGGGCCCCCGTCAGTCTCCCGACGGTCGGTGCGGCGAGGAACGGCAGGTCGGCCGAGACCACCACGACGTGCTCCGCCGTGGTGTGCCGCAACCCGGCGGCGAGCGCGGCGAGGGGTCCTCCGCCGGGCGGTTCCTCGCGGGCCCAGGTCACCGGCCGCGCGGTGGGCCGGGGGTCGGCGACGACGACGGTGGTGCGGGCCCCGGCGCAGGCGGCGAGCACCCGGTCGAGCAGGGCACGTCCGCCCACGCGCAGGCCGGGCTTGTCCGCGCCGCCGAGCCTGCGGGCGGCCCCGCCGGCGAGCACGACGGCGTCGTACACGGCGGGGGCCGTCCCCGGCGCGGGGTCGGTGCCTGCGCCGGGCTCACCCGGGGGTTCGTACGCGGTCACCCCCCGAGTATGCGGGCCCGCGCGATCACAGGGAACGCGGGGGAGCCCGCGCTTTCGGAGTGTGCGCGCGGGCACTCCCGTCACAGGGTGCGCAGCAGCACCGCCGGCTGTTCGACGCAGTCCGCCACGTACCGCAGGAAACCGCCCGCCGTGCCGCCGTCGCACACCCGGTGGTCGAAGGTGAGCGACAGCTGGACCACCTGACGGACCGCCAGTTCGCCCTGGTGGACCCAGGGCTTGGGGACGATGCGGCCGACGCCGAGCATGGCCGCCTCGGGGTGGTTGATGATCGGCGTGGAGCCGTCGACGCCGAACACGCCGTAGTTGTTCAGCGTGAAGGTGCCGCCGGTCAGCTCGCCGGGGGTCAGCCGGCCGGCCCGGGCCGCCTCGGTCAGCCGGGCGAACTCGGCCGTGAGGCCCTCGGCGTTGCGCGCGTGCGCGTCCCGGACGACCGGCACGACCAGGCCCCGGTCCGTCTGGGCGGCGAAGCCGAGGTGGACGTGGCCGAACCGGACGATCTCCCGGGCCTCCGTGTCGACGGTGGCGTTCAGCTCCGGGAAGCGGGCGAGCGCGGCGGTGCAGATCCGGGCCAGCAGGGCGACGAGAGAGATCTTCGGACCGCCTGCCCCGTTCAGGGCGGCGCGGGCCCGCATCAGCTCCGTCGCGTCCGCGTCCACCCAGCAGGTCGCGTCCGGTATCTCGCGCCGGCTGCGGGAGAGCTTGTCGGCGACGGCGCCCCGGACGCCCTTGAGCGGGGTGCGGACCTCGGCCGGCGCCCCTCCCAGGAGGGCGGGTGCCGCTGCCTGGGGCCGCCCGGCCGGGTGCGGGGCGGTGTCGGTCTCCGGGGCCGCCGGACGGCCGCCCCGCACCGCGGCGGCACGCAGCGCGTACTCCACGTCCGCGCGCAGGATCAGCCCGTCGGGGCCGGAGCCGGTCAGCTCGCGCAGGTCCAGGTCGTTCTGCCGGGCCAGCCTGCGCACGAGGGGGGAGATCACGGGGACCGGCCCGTCCACCGGCTCGGCGGCACGGACCCGGCCGTTCGCCCCTCCGGACGCGGGGGACGCCGTGACCGCCCGTCCGTCCGCCCGGACCCGGCGGCGCCGCGCGGGCGCCTCGGAGGTGCCGTACCCGACCAGGACGTTGCCCGACCCCTCGGCGCGATCGTCCCCGGGCTGCCGGCCCGACGGCTCCCCGGCACTCTCGCCCCGGGTGCCCGAGTCCCGCCCGCCCCCGCCGGAGGCCTCCTCGCCCACCGCCACCGTCAGCAGCGGCGCCCCGACGGGCAGCTCCGCCCCCTCCTCGCCGAAGCGGGCGGTGACCACCCCGCCGTACGGGCAGGGCACCTCGACCATCGCCTTGGCCGTCTCGACCTCGACGACCGGCTGGTCGACGGCGACCACGTCACCGACCTCGACCATCCAGCGCACGATCTCCGCCTCGGTGAGCCCCTCACCGAGGTCGGGGAGCTTGAACTCCAGCACCTGTGCCATCAGCTTTCGGCCTCCCACTGCAGGCGCCCCACGGCGTCCAGGATCCGGTCCACACCGGGCAGGTGGTGACGCTCCAGCATCGGCGGCGGATACGGGATGTCGAACCCGGCCACACGCAGCACCGGCGCCTCCAGATGGTGGAAGCAGCGCTCCGTGACCCGGGCCGCGATCTCCCCGCCCGGGCCCCCGAAGGAGCCCGACTCGTGGACGACGACCGCGCGTCCCGTCCGCCGCACCGAGGCGCACACCGTCTCGTCGTCGAACGGCACCAGGGAGCGCAGATCGACGACCTCGAGGTCCCAGCCCTCGGCCCGGGCCGCCTCGGCGGCCTCCATGCAGACGACCACCGACGGCCCGTACGTGATGAGCGTGGCGCTCCGGCCCGAGCGCCGCACCACCGCGCGGCCTATGGGCTCAACGGGCGCCGGCTCCTCCGGGTTCCAGGAGTCCTTCGACCAGTACAGCCGCTTGGGCTCCAGGAAGACCACCGGGTCGTCGGAGGCGATGGCCTCGCGCAGCAGTCCGTAGGCGTCGGCGACGGTCGCGGGCGTGACGACATGGAGCCCCGGAGTCGCCATGTAGTACGCCTCGGACGAGTCGCTGTGGTGCTCGACACCGCCGATGCCGCCGCCGTAGGGGACCCGGATGGTCAGCGGCAGGGGCATCCGGCCGCGGGTGCGGTTGCGCATCTTGGCGACATGGCTGACGACCTGCTCGAACGCCGGGTAGGCGAAGGCGTCGAACTGCATCTCCACGACCGGGCGCAGCCCGTACATCGCCATGCCGACCGCGGTGCCGAGGATGCCGGCCTCGGCGAGCGGGGTGTCCGTGCAGCGGTCCTCGCCGAACTCCTCGGCGAGCCCGTCGGTGACCCTGAAGACACCGCCGAGGGTGCCCACGTCCTCGCCCATGACGTGCACGGCCGGGTCGGCGGCCATCGCGTCGCGCAGCGCCCGTGTGAGGGCCTGCGCCATGGTGGCCGGCTTGACGGCGACGGTGGTCATCGGTGGGTCCCTTCCGGCCCGGAACCGGCCTCGGCCTCCGCCGCCAGCTCCGCGCGCAGCAGGTCCCGCTGCTCGCGCAGCTGGGGGGTGGGTTCGGCGTACACGTGCGCGAAGAGGTCCATCGGGTCGAGCTCCGCGTCCTGGTTCATGCGGGCCCGCAGGTCGGCGGCCATCGTCTCGGCGTCCTCGCGGGCGGCCGAGATGCCTTGCTCGTCGAGCAGGCCGCGCTCGGTCAGCTCCCGCTCCAGCAGATCGAGGGGGTCGTGCCGGCGCCACGTCTCGACCTCGGCGTCGCCCCGGTAGCGCGTGGCGTCGTCGGCGTTGGTGTGCGCGTCGACGCGGTACGTCACCGCCTCCACCAGCGTGGGTCCGCCGCCCCCGCGCGCACGGCGCACGGCGTCGGTGAGGACCTCGTGGACGGCGGCGGCGTCGTTGCCGTCGACCAGGCGGCCGGGCATCCCGTAGCCGACGGCCTTGTGGGCCAGCGACGGGGCGGCGGTCTGCTTGGCGAGCGGCACGGAGATCGCGAAGCCGTTGTTCTGCACGAGGAAGACGACCGGGGCCTGCCAGACGGCGGCGAAGTTCAGCGCCTCGTGGAAGTCGCCCTCGCTGGTGCCGCCGTCGCCGACCATGGCCAGCGCGACCACGTCGTCGCCCTTGAGGCGGGCGGCGTGCGCGAGGCCCACGGCGTGCGGCAGCTGGGTGGCGAGCGGGGTGGACAGGGGCGCGACCCGGTGCTCGTAGGGGTCGTAGCCGGTGTGCCAGTCACCGCGCAGCAGGGTGAGGGCCTCGACGGGGTCGACTCCGCGGGCGACGACGGCGAGCGTGTCGCGGTAGCTGGGGAAGAGCCAGTCGCGCTCCTCCAGCGCCAGCGCGGCGGCGACCTCGCATGCCTCCTGGCCGGTGCTGGACGGGTAGACCGCGAGCCTGCCCTGCTTGGTCAGGGCGGTGGCCTGCGCGTTGTAGCGCCGGCCGCTCACCAGCCGGGCGTACAGCGTGCGCAGCAGCTCGGGGTCCGTCCCCTCGGCGGCCTTCGTGCCGAGGACGCGGTACGGCTCCGCGTCCGGCAGCAGCGGCGCGGGGTCGGTACGGGGCTGCCAGGCGGGCGGCGGTGTGGGCCGGTACGCGCCCCGCTGCTCCATGACCGTCATGACGGCACCTCCTCGTGGGAGCGGCTTCGGGCCCGGCACGGGTGTGACGGGCCTCACCTACCGATTGTTCGGTCGTCGGCACATTTTGGCTACAGGCACCCCCAGGCTGTGGACAAACGGTTCTCCACAACCTGAGATGGACGCAGTACGTCCATGGTAGGAAGGCGGGGGCACATGGCATCTGAACAAATGGCCGAACGCCCGGGAGAGGCCGGCGGCCCGGACGACGCCGGCACCCCGCCGCCCCCGCGCCCGCTGGACGCGATCGATCAGGACATCCTGCGCATGCTCCAGACGGACGGGCGCGCCTCGATACGGTCGGTCGCCGAGCGGGTGCACGTCTCGCGGGCGAACGCCTACGCGCGTATCAACCGGCTCGTCGAGGACGGCGTCATACGCGGCTTCGGCGCCCGCGTCGACCACGAACGCGCGGGGCACGGCACCTCGGCGTACATCACGCTGAAGATCGTCCAGAACTCCTGGCGCACGGTCCGCGCGCAGCTCAGGCAGCTCCCCGGCGCCTCCCACATCGCCCTGCTGGGCGGCGACTTCGACGTGCTGCTCCTGGTGCACACGCCCGACAACCGGGCCCTGCGGGAGCTGGTCCTCACCCGCCTCCAGGCCATCCCGGAGGTGCTCAGCACGCGCACGCTGCTGGTGTTCGAGACGGAGGACCTGGAGCCGCAGGGCTGAGCGCGGGGGCGCGCCCCGGCCGGTTCAGGAGGTCCCGCGCAGCCCCGCGAACACCAACCGCGCCACCGCGTCGACCACTTCGCGCTCGCCCGCGCCGCTCCGGCCGTCGGGGCCTTCGGGGCGGTACCACTCGACGATCGAGTTGATCATGCCGAAGACCAGCCGCGTCGCGAGGCGCACCTCCACGTCCGCGCGCACGTCGCCCTCGGCCGCCGCCGCCCTGAGCAGTTCGGCGACCCGGTGGTCGAACTCGCGCCGCCGCTCCAGCGCCCAGCGCTCGGTGCCGGTGTTGCCGCGCACCCGCAGCAGCAGCGTCACGTACGGCAGTTCGGCCATGAGCACCTCGACCATGCGCCGCACGACGTACTCCAGCCGGCCGGCGGCCGGCCCCACGCGGGCGTGCTCCTCGTCGAGGATGCCGAACAGCTCGTCCAGGGCCCGGCTCACGGCCCGGCGCAGCAGTTCCTCCTTGCCCGTGACGTGGTGGTAGATCGAGGACTTGGAGATGCCGGCCGCCTTGGAGAGGTGCTCCATGGAGGTGCCGTCGTAGCCGCGCTCGATGAAGACCTGCACGGCGACGGACAGCAGCGTCTCGGGCGTGTACGTGTCGCGCTTGGCGGTGGTCATGAGGAACTGCCCTCCTGCTTGGCGGAGGCGCACGCGTGGCGGTAGAGCGCCAGGGAGGGCGCGTACCGGCCCGTGGGCGCGCACTCGTGCAGGTTGTCGAGGACCTCGCAGGCCCAGTCGCCGCCGAGGCGGCGGCTCCACTCCAGCGGGCCCAGCGGGTAGTTGACGCCCAGCCGCATCGCGGTGTCGATGTCCTCGGCGGTGGCCACGCCCTTGGCGACCGCCTCGACCGCCAGGTCGATGATCCGCGCCACCGTCCGGGCGACGATCATGCCGGGAACGTCGCCGATGACGCTGACCTTCTTGCCGAGCGCCTGGAACAGCCCGGTGGCCTGGGCGAGGGTGCGCGGGGAGGTGGACGGCGCGGCGGACAGGGCGATGCGGGAGGCCCTGCGGTAGTCCAGTGCGAGGTCGAAGTGGACGACGTCCCGGTAGGCCCCCGCTGTCCGGCCGTCGGC
This sequence comes from Streptomyces flaveolus, assembly GCF_044765825.1. Lineage (NCBI taxonomy): Bacteria > Bacillati > Actinomycetota > Actinomycetes > Kitasatosporales > Streptomycetaceae > Streptomyces > Streptomyces flaveolus. Next base: position 333,431 of record NZ_JBIWKU010000005.1, read on the forward strand.
GAGCACGAGCCGGCCGCCGCCGGGCAGGACGAGGCGCGTGCCGTTGTCCTCGTCCTCCTGGCGGACCTCGATGCCCGCCTCGCGGATCATCGCGACCAGCTCGGCGGCCGGCGCCAGATCGCCCTCGACCACGACGTACGCGGGCGGGTCGGCCGGCTCGGCGGTGTGCGGCTCGGGCCGCTCGGCGCCCTCGCGGTAGTCGTACCAGCCCTGTCCGCTCTTGCGGCCGAGGCGGCCGGACTCGACCAGACGGCGCTGGGCGAGCGACGGGGTGAAGCGCACGTCCTGGAAGAACGCCTGCCACACGGAGTGCGTGACGGACTCGTTGACGTCCTGCCCGATGAGGTCGGTCAGCTCGAAGGCGCCCATCCGGAAACCGCCCGACTCGCGCAGCACGGCGTCGATGGTGGCCGGGTCCGCGCCCTGGTCCTCGTGGACCGCGAAGGCCTCGGCGTAGAAGGGCCGGGCGATGCGGTTGACGAGGAAACCGGGGGTGTCCGCGCAGGCGACCGGGGTCTTGCCCCAGGCGCGGGCCGTCTCGTACGCGCGGGTGGCCGACGCGGCGTCGGTGGCGAAGCCGGAGACGACCTCCACCAGCGGCAGCAGCGGGGCCGGGTTGAAGAAGTGCAGTCCGACGAAGCGGCCGGGGACGCGCAGCGCGCCGCCGATGGCGGTGACGGACAGGGAGGAGGTGTTGGTGGCGAGCAGGCAGTCGTCGGCGACGACGTCCTCCAGCGCGCGGAACAGCTCCTGCTTGACGTCCAGCCGCTCCACGACCGCCTCGGCGACCAGTGCGCAGTCGGCCAGCTCGGCGAGGGTCTCGGCGGGCCGCAGCCGGGCGCGGGCCGCGTCGCGGTCGGCGGCGCCCAGGCGTTCCTTCTCGACGAGCCGGTCGAGCCGGGCGCCGATCGCGTCGGCCGCGTCACGGGCGCGCCCGGGGGCGGCGTCGTACAGCCGTACGGGGTGGCCCGCGACCAGCGCCACCTGGGCTATGCCCTGGCCCATGGTGCCGGTGCCGACGACGGCCACGGGGCTGCTGAGGTCGAGTGCTGTCATGTGCGCGATCCTCCCGCACGGCGTTTTCCACAGATACGGCGGTCCCCCTTGTCCCGACCGATCGTTCGGTTACTCTAGCCGTGTCCGCCTGTTTCTGCCCAGGTTTCCCCCGAGGTCACGACTCGACGGAGAGCTCGTGAGACGAGGAGTTGGTCCCGCATGGCCGCCGAACTCACCGCGCACCAGCTGATCGACCGGCACCGGCCGACACTGGACCAGGCGCTGGAGACGATCCGTACGCGCGCGTACTGGTCCCCGCACCCCGAGCACCCCAAGGCCTACGGGGAGAACGGCAGCCTGGACATGGCGGCGGGCAAGGCCGCCTTCGACGCGCTGCTCGGCACCCGCCTCGACCTCGGCCAGCCCGGCACCGACGGCTGGACCGGCGGCGAGGTCTCCCCGTACGGCATCGAGCTGGGCGTGGAGTACCCGCACGCGGACCTCGACGTGCTGCTGCCCGCCATGAAGGCCGGCCAGAAGGCGTGGCGGGACGCGGGCGCGGAGCTGCGCGCGACGGTATGCCTGGAGATCCTGAAGCGGATCGCCGACCGGACGATGGAGTTCGCGCAGGCGGTCATGCACACCTCCGGACAGGCCTTCATGATGGCCTTCCAGGCGGGCGGCCCGCACGCGCAGGACCGCGGCCTGGAGGCGGTGGCCTACGCGTACGCGGAGCAGGTCCGCACCCCCGGCACGGCGGAGTGGACCAAGCCGCAGGGCAAGCGCGACCCGCTGGCGCTGACCAAGCAGTTCACGCCGGTCCCGCGCGGCATCGGCCTGGTCATCGGCTGCAACACCTTCCCGACGTGGAACGGCTACCCGGGCCTGTTCGCCTCCCTCGCCACCGGCAACGCGGTCCTGGTCAAGCCCCACCCGCGCGCGGTGCTGCCGCTCGCCCTCACGGTCCAGGTCGCCCGCGACGTCCTCGCCGAGGCCGGCTTCGACCCGAACCTGGTCGCGCTGGCCGCCGAGCGCCCCGGCGAGGGCATCGCCAAGACCCTGGCGACCCGCCCCGAGATCCGGATCATCGACTACACCGGCTCGACCTCCTTCGGCGACTGGCTGGAGGCCAACGCCCGACAGGCCCAGGTCTTCACCGAGAAGGCCGGCGTCAACACGGTGATCATCGAGTCGACCGACGACTACCGGGGCATGCTGGCCAACCTGGCGTTCTCGCTGTCCCTCTACAGCGGCCAGATGTGCACCACCCCGCAGAACCTGCTGATCCCCCGCGACGGCATCCGCACCGACCAGGGCGACAAGTCCTACGACGAGGTGACCGCCGACCTGGCCCGCGCCGTCGACGGCCTCCTCGGCGACGACGCCCGCGCGAACGCCCTGCTCGGCGCGATCGTCAACCCGGACGTCAAGGCCCGCCTGGAGGCCGCCGCCGGTCTCGGCGAGGTCGCCCTCGCCTCCCGCGAGGTGACCAACCCGGACTTCCCGGACGCGGTCGTGCGCACCCCGGTGATCGTCAAGCTGGACGGCGCCAAGCCCGACGACGAGGCCGCCTACACCAGCGAGTGCTTCGGCCCCGTCTCCTTCGCCGTCGCCGTCGACTCCGCCGCGCACGCCACGGACCTGCTGCGTCACAGCATCCGGGAGAAGGGCGCGATGACCGTCGGCGCCTACACGACCGACCCGGAGGTCGAGCAGGCCGTGCAGGAGGTCTGCCTGGAGGAGGCGGCCCAGCTCTCCCTCAACCTCACCGGCGGGGTGTACGTCAACCAGACGGCCGCCTTCTCCGACTTCCACGGCTCGGGCGGCAACCCGGCGGCCAACGCGGCCCTGTGCGACGGCGCGTTCGTCGCGAACCGCTTCCGGGTGGTGGAGGTCCGGCGCCAGGCCTGACCTAGCGGGACGTGGGCGACGCGCCCCCGGTGGCGCTCCAGTGGTACAGCGTCATGGCCACGCTGGTCGCGAGGTTGTAGCTGGAGACCTGGGGGCGCATCGGCAGCGCCACCAGGTGGTCGGCCCGCGCGCGCAGCTCGCCCGACAGCCCGCTGCGCTCGGAGCCGAACGCGAGCAGCGCGTCGTCGGGCAGCTTCAGTCCGCGGATGTCCTCGCCCTCCGGGTCCAGCGCGAACACCGGTCCGGGCGGGAGCTGCGCCACGTCCAGCCGCTCCACGGCGGTCGCGAAGTGCAGGCCCGCCCCGCCGCGCACCACCGTGGGATGCCACGGGTCGAGCGGCCCCGTGGTGACCACGCCGGTCGCGCCGAAACCGGCGGCCAGCCGGATCACCGCCCCCGCGTTGCCGAGGTTGCGCGGCTGGTCGAGGACCACGACGGGGCTGGTGCGGGGCGTGTGCGCCAGCGTCCGCAGCGCGGCCTCGCGCGAGGGGCGTACGGCCAGGGCGGCCACCGCGGTGGGGTGCGGGCGCGGGACGAGGGAGGTGTACGCCGCGTGCGGCACCTCGGTCAGCAGACCGTCCAGCGCCTCCCGGACGTCCGGTGCCAGCTCGTCGGCGAGGGCGAGGACGGCCGCGCGGTCACTGGTGACGGCCACCGGGACACCGGCGCCGAAACGCAGCGCGTGCTTGAGGGCGTGGAAGCCGTCGAGCAGCACACACGCGTCGGCGTGCCCGCGCCAGACGGAAAGGGCGTCGGGGCGGGGCCCGGGGGCGGGGTCGGTCATGCCGTGAAGCCTACGTGCGCCTGCCCGGCGTCCTCCTGGGCGGCACGGGGCGCCGGCACCTTCCCCCGGCCGCCCCCGCGCCGTACCAAACGGTCCCGCGCACGTGCCGCCCGCCCGCCCAGGCGGCGCAGGAACGAGGTCGGCAGGAAGACCGCGTCGGCGGCGATCATCGCCAGCGAGAAGAACGGCAGCCCGAGCACCACGGCGATCACCGCGTGCTCGGTGATCATGGCGGCCAGCAGGACGTTCTTGATCCGCCGGTTGAACAGGGTGAAGGGAAAGGCGACCTGGACGGCGACCGTGCCGTACGTGATGAGCATGACCATCGTGCCGTTGGCGGCCAGCGCGTCGGACAGGCCGGGCCAGGGCGAGAAGTAGTCCAGGTGGAGGGGGTAGTGGACCGCGGTGCCGTCCTGCCAGCGCGATCCCTGGATCTTGTACCAGCCGGCCGTCGCGTAGATCAGGCAGGCCTCCGCCATGATCACCAGCAGGGCGCCGTTGTGCACGACGTCGGCGACGACGTCCAGCAGGATCCGCGGCTGACCGCTCCTGGCCCACCGCCCCACGCTCCACCACAGGCCCTGCGCCGACCACACCGCCCACAGCAGCGCCGGGACGAACCAGTCGCCGTCGAGCCGGCCCGCCAGCGTCACCAGGACCAGCCCCGACCCGAGCACCGTCCACAGGGCGGGCCCGGTCCGGTCCACGACGCGCTCCCCCCGCGCGCGTGCCGCGCCCGCGAGCCGTGCCCGGCGCGCGTCCAGCGACCACACCCGGCCGCAGCGGGTGAGGACCAGGTAGATGCTCATCAGGTGCAGGACGTTGTCGCCGCCGTCCCCCATGAAGATGCTGCGGTTCTGCAGCGAGAGCACCCCGACCATGAAGAGCACCGAGGTGGTCCGCGTGCGCCACCCCAGCAGCAAGAGCAGGCTGCTCAGCACGGACAGCGCGTAGACGGCCTCGAACCAGGCCGCGCCGTCCCACCACATCAACGCCGTGAACGCGCCGTTGTCCGAGATCAGCTGCTCGGCGAGGTCGTGGCTCCAGGGGCCGTCCGGGCCGTACAGCTCGTGGCGGTGGGGAAACTCGCGGAGCAGGAAGAGCAGCCAGGTCGCACTGAAGCCGATGCGGATCACGGCGGTCTGGCAGGGGCCGAGCGCGGACCCGGTGACGCGGGCGATACCGCGCGAGACCGACAGGGCGAGGCCGTTCACGCGACGCCTCCTTCCGCCTCGTCGGCGGGCACCCGCCACCAGGGCAGCTCCCGGTACACCGGCCGGTCGGAGACCGTCTCACCGCTCCAGTCGGGCGGCGGCACATTGGTCGTGCGGGAGCGGTACTGGACGCGCTGGACGGCGCCGTCCGGTTCCGCGGCGTCGCTGCGGTCCAGCCGCAGGACCGCGACGCGGCGCAGATAGGCCTCGGACAGGGTGCCCCGCAGGCCCACCGGGCGATTGTGGGAGTCGTGGGTGGCGACGAAGAAGTCCCAGGCCCGGCGCAGCTCGTTCTGCTGGGTGTGGCTCGGCAGCGGGTTGCCGTCGATGGCCCGGCCGTCCTCGGCGGACAGGTCGTACCAGCCGGTGGTCCGTATCCCGCCGTCCGACGTGCTCACCTCGGCACGGACCTGGACGGAGATGTTCTGCTGGAGCGGGTTGGGCGCGAAGAGCTTCCAGTTCTGCTCGAACTCCGGGTAGATCCACTCGTCGACCACGGAACCGTGCCGCTTGGACAGGGTGTTCGACGGGGCGACGTGCAGGAACGTCAGTCCGATGTGCGCGCACACGGCGGCCGCGACGACCGCGAGCGCGAGCACGGCACCGACCTGGTAGCGCGGAGAGAGGGCGGCGACCCCGGTACGGGGAGGCCCGGTCCCCGCCGCACCGGCGACGGCCTGCGGCATCGGCGGCCCGTCGGGCGCGACGGCGGGGGGCGGTCCGGCAGACGGTCCGGTGCGCGCGGCGGACGGCTCGGCGGGTCGGTCCGGCTCGTCCGGCCCCCGCCGGGCGTCCGAGCCTGTGTCGTGCGCGTCCATTCCGCCCCGTTCCCCGGTCCGTCTCTCCGCCCGCCCTGCCGCGGGGGCGCCGCGTGACACCACCGGTGCGGGTGGTCCACGCCGCTCGAACGGGAACGGTACTCAGGACGGCCCGGCGGCACAGCCCCCGGCGGACCGGCCGCACCGTGGCCGTCGCCACACCCGCGCCGCGGCCGTGGACCGCGACCCGCGCGGGGATCGCTAGAGGACGTGCCCCGGCTCGCCCTTCCCGTCCACGACGGGCCGGCCGGCGGCGGCCCACACCTGCATGCCGCCGTCGACGTTCACGGCGTCGATGCCCTGCTGGACCAGGTACATGGTGACCTGGGCCGAGCGTCCGCCGGAGCGGCAGATCACGTGGACCCGGCCGTCCTCGGGCGCCGCCTCGGTCAGCTCGCCGTAGCGGGCGACGAACTCGCTGATGGGAATGTGCAGGGCCCCGGCGGCGTGGCCGGCCTGCCACTCGTCGTCCTCGCGGACGTCCAGCAAGAAGTCGCCGTCCTTGAGGTCCGTGACCTCGACCGTGGGCACACCAGCTCCAAAACTCATGCCCCCGACGCTACCCGACACGACGCCCCGCCCGGCCGGCCGCCGACGCCCGTGGGGTCGCGGGCGCCGTCGCCCATCAGGCCCTGGTCCGGATCGCGCAGCCCCTGTCGCTGCTGACCACGGCGGCTCCGGCGGGGCTACTGGCCGAGCAGCTCCGCCAGCTCGGCCTCCCGCTCGCCCACCTGGGCCGCCAACTGCTCGGCGATCTCCTCCAGCAGGCGGTCGGGGTCGTCCGGGGCCAGGCGGAGCATGGCGCCTATCGCGCTCTCCTCCAGCTCCTTGGCGAGCACGGTGAGCAGTTCCTTGCGCCGGTCGAGCCATTCGAGGCGCACGTACAGCTCCTCGCCGCGGCTCGGCCGCCGCTCGGGGGCCGGGCCCGCGGCCCACTCCTCGGCCAGCGCCCGCAGCTCGGTCTCGTCGCCGCGGGCGTAGGCGGCGTTGACGCGGGTGATGAACTCCTCGCGCCGGGTCCGCTCGCCGTCCTCCTGCGCCAGATCGGGGTGGGCCTTGCGGGCCAGCTCGCGGTAGAGCCTGCGGGCCTCCTCGCCCGGCCGGACCCGCTTCGGCGGGCGCACCGCCTGGTCCGTGAGCATCGCCGTGGCCTCCGGGAACAGTCCGTCCCCGTCCATCCAGCCGTGCAGCAGCTCCTCGACCCCGGGGATCGGCATGAGCCGGGCCCGTGCCTCGTCGGCCCGGCGGCGGTCCTCGGGGTCGTCGCTGCGGGCCGCCCGGGCCTCCAGGATCTGCGCCTCCAGCTCCTCGAGCCGCGCGTACACCGGGCCGAGCCGCTGTTCGTGCAGCCGTGAGAAGTTCTCGACCTCCACGCGGAAGGTCTCCAGGGCGATCTCGTACTCGATGAGCGCCTGCTCGGCGGCCCGTACGGCCTGCTCCAGCCGCTCCTCGGGCCGCGGCGCACCACCTTGCTCGGGCTCAGCTTCCGGGGTCGTCACCCGACCAGCCTAGGGCACGGACCGCCGGTGCCGTCCGGCCTGCCGCCGGGCCCCCTCACACCCCCGGCTCCGCCGCGATCCGCCCCGACCGCACCGCGGTGAGCAGCGCGGCGTGGTCCGCCTCGGTGCGGTCGGCGTAGGCCAGGGCGAAGGCGGCCATCGCCTCGTCCAGCTCCTCGTTCTTGCCGCAGTAGCCGGCGACCAGGCGCGGGTCGACGCTGTGCGCGTGGGCGCGGGCCAGCAGGGCGCCGGTCATCCGGCCGTAGTCGTCGAGCTGGTCGGCGGCCAGGGCCGCGGGGTCGACGCTGCCCTTGCGGTTGCGGAACTGCCGCACCTGGAAGGGCCGCCCGTCGACCGAGGTCCAGCCGAGCAATATGTCGCTGACGACCTGCATGCGCTTTTGCCCGAGCACCACCCGGCGGCCCTCGTGCGCGACCTCGGGAACGTCGAAACCGGCCGTCGCCAGATGGGGCCCCAGCGCGGAGGGCCGGGCCTCCTTCACCTGGAGCACGAGCGGCTCGCCCCGGTGGTCCAGGAGCAGCACGACGTACGACCGCGTGCCCACGCTGCCCGTACCGACGACGCGGAAGGCGACGTCGTGCACCGCGTACCGGGCCAGCAGCGGCAGCCGGTCCTCGGACAGGGTCGCGAGGTAGGGCTCCAGCGAGGCCGCGACCGCCGCCGCCTCCGGGTCCGGCACCCGGCGCAGCACCGGGGGCGCGTCCACGAAGCGGCGCCCGCCGTCCTCGGTGGCCTCGGTCGACCTGGCCGCGAACCGGCCGCTGGTGTTGGCCCGCGCCTTCTCGCTCACCCGCTCCAGCGTGCCGAGCAGGTCGTGGGCGTCGGTGTGGGAGACGAGTTCCTCGTCGGCGATGGCGTTCCAGGCGTCCAGCGCGGGCAGCCGGGCCAGCAGCCGCATGGTGCGCCGGTAGGCGCCGGCCGCGTCGTGGGCGGCCGCCCGGCAGGTGTCCTCGTCGGCGCCGGCCTCCCGGCCCGCGAGCACCAGGGAGGCGGCGAGCCGCTTGAGGTCCCACTCCCAGGGGCCGTGGACCGTCTCGTCGAAGTCGTTCAGATCGATGACCAGGCCGCCGCGGGCGTCCCCGTACAGCCCGAAGTTGGCCGCGTGCGCGTCGCCGCAGATCTGGGCGCCGATGCCCGTCATCGGCGTGCGCGCCAGGTCGTACGCCATCAGGCCAGCCGACCCGCGCAGGAAGGCGAACGGCGTGGCCGCCATCCGCCCGGTCCGTATCGGGGTGAGCCCCGGTATCCGTCCCCGGTGGGACTCCTCGACCGCGCTCACCGCGTCCGGCCGGGCCCCGTCCGGGTCGAAGGCGGCGTGCGCGGAACGCGGGACGCGCCCGCGCAGCGCCTTGCCCTCCGCCTTCGGCGACCCCCCTGCGGGCCACCGCGCGAACCCCGGCACCTGCGGCATCCGCCCCGCCCGCACCGCACGGGCTCCCGCCTCGATGTCCTCCGTCACCCCGGCAGCGGCCACATCCGCAGCCGCCTCAGTCGCCTCGGCCATCCGACCGCCCTCCCCGACTCCCGTACTCGACCCACGCACCCGCCCCGGCGCACCACGGCGAACCCGCCCCGCGCACCCCACGGCCCGTACTTCCCGCCCACACCGCCCGCCGCCGCCCGCACGCACCGGACACGCCCGGCCGCCGTCATGAACGCGCCACGACCGTACAGCCGCCCGCACCGCCCGTACACGGAATCCCGCCCCATAACGCCGGGCAGGGGGCACAACGGGAGGTCCCCGCGGCCCGCCGGCGCGGCTTACGGTTTCGGCGATCACCACGGGAGCGCGTCCCCCGGTGCACTCAGCCTGCCCCGCGCCCGGGGGACGCGCTCCGTGTCGTGCACGTCCCGCCCGTCTTCTTCCCCAGGGGCTGCCCCCCACCGAGGAGCCCGAGGAGCCCGCCATGACACCCACCACCCCCGATGATCGCGGCGCCGAGCCCGGCGTCAGCCGCAAGACCCTGCTCAGGGCGGCCGTCGCCGCCGGTGCCGCCGTCCCGCTGCTCGCCACCGGCGCCGTCGCCCTCGCCCGGGACTCCGCCCGCGCACCGGGCACGACCCTGGCACCGACCCCGTTCTGCGACGACGGCGACGACCCCACGCCCGACCAGATCGAGGGCCCCTACTTCAAGCCGAACTCCCCGCTGCGCACCGACCTGGTCACCCCGGACACCGCCGGCACCCGGCTGACCGTCAGCGGCTACGTCTTCGGCCGCAACTGCGTCCCCCTGCCCGGCGTCCTGCTCGACTTCTGGCAGGCCGACACCGCGGGCGCCTACGACATGGCCGGATACACGCTCCGCGGCCACCAGTTCACCGACTCCACCGGTGCGTTCACCCTGCGCACGATCGTCCCCGGCCTCTATCCGGGCCGCACCCGGCACATCCACGTCAAGGCCCAGGCACCCGGCGAACCCGTGCTGACCACCCAGCTCTACTTCCCCGGCGAACCGCGCAACAGCACGGACACGATCTTCGATCCGGCGCTGCTCATGAACGTCCGCGACGCGGGCGGCGGCAGGCAGGCCACCTTCGACTTCGTGCTGAACGTGGACGGCGGCCCCGGCCCGGGCACCCCCACCGACCCGCCCACCGACCCGCCCGGCGGCACCTGGGCCCCCGGCCGCGCCTACGCCGCCGGCGCCCGCGTGACGTACGGCTCCGGCGCCTACCGCTGCCTGCAGGCCCACACGTCGATGACCGGCTGGGAGCCGCCCAACGTGCCCGCCCTGTGGCACCGGGAATGACCCCACCCCCGTGAGACCTTCCTCACACGGCCCGTGACGGACAACGCGAAAGCCCCCCAGGTCCGAGACCTGGGGGGCTTTCGTTCTGTGCGCGAGGGGGGAGTTGAACCCCCACGCCCTTGCGGGCACTGGAACCTGAATCCAGCGCGTCTGCCTATTCCGCCACCCGCGCATTGGGTGTGTCCTCGGGCCCCGTTCCTTTCGGCCCGGCGCCTTCCGACACCCAGAACATTAGCACGCTGTACGGGCCCGATTCACATCCCTTGTTCGCCGGTGGAAGGGCCCCCGGGGCCGGGCCGGGCACTCGTACCGGCCCGTACCCGTTCACGTATCAACCTCGTACCGGTCCCGCCCGTCTCCCCAGGAGCAGGCAGGGGTCCACAGTCAGGTGCGGGACACTGGTCCACGGCCGCCTCTACGATCCTGGGCATGAGGACCTGCGGGAGCAGCTTCGAACGGCCGGGAGAGTTCGAAGAGGAGCTCCAGCGGGAACTCCGAGAGGCGTCGACACCCGTCGACGGGGCCGACAGGGGGAACCAGCCGATCGACCGGCGCGTGGATACGATCAGTAAGCAGTACCAGGTGGACAGTGCCCGGACACGCGGCACGACGAGCAGTACGCAAGGCAGTGGACAGGACGGCAGCGACGGAGGAGGTGCCCCATGGGAGTCCTGAAGAAGTTCGAGCAGCGTCTCGAAGGTCTGGTCAACGGCACCTTCGCGAAGGTGTTCAAGTCCGAGGTGCAGCCCGTGGAGATCGCTGGAGCGCTCCAGCGCGAATGCGACAACAACGCGACCATCTGGAACCGCGACCGCACCGTCGTGCCCAATGACTTCATCGTCGAGCTGAGCACGCCCGACTTCGAGCGCCTCAGCCCCTACTCCGGCCAGCTCGGCGACGAGCTCGCCGGCATGGTGCGCGACTACGCCAAGCAGCAGCGCTACACCTTCATGGGACCGATCAAGGTCCACCTGGAGAAGGCGGACGACCTCGACACCGGCCTGTACCGGGTCCGCAGCCGTACGCTCGCCTCCTCCAGCAGCCAGCAGGGCGGCCCGGGCCCCTCGGGACCCGCCGCGCCCCCCGCTCCCTCCGGACGGCCCGGCGCACCGGGCGGCGGCTACGGCTACCCGCCCGCCGGACCCGCCGGCGCCCCGCCCATGCCCGCCGCTCCGCCGCCCGGCGGACGCCCCGGCGGCTACGGCTACCCGCAGCCCGCGGGCGGCCAGCACCCCCCGGCCGCACCCGCGCCCGGCACCCGCACCCGCCACTGGATCGAGATCAACGGCACCCGCCATCAGATCTCCCGCGCGACCCTCGTCCTCGGACGCAGCACCGAGGCCGACGTGCGGATCGACGACCCCGGCGTCTCCCGCCGGCACTGCGAGATCCGGACCGGAACGCCCTCGACGATCCAGGATCTCGGGTCCACCAACGGCATCGTGGTGGACGGGCAGCACACCACCCGCGCTACGCTCCGCGACGGCTCGCGGATCGTCGTGGGCAGCACCACCGTTATCTATAGGCAAGCCGAAGGGTGATCCGGGGGCAATGTCAGAGCTGACCCTCACGGTCATGCGGCTGGGTTTTCTCGCCGTACTGTGGCTGTTCGTGATCGTGGCCGTGCAGGTCATCCGCAGCGACCTGTTCGGTACGCGGGTCACCCAGCGCGGAGCGCGGCGCGACGCCGCACGACCGCAGCAGGCCACGCGCCAGGGCCAGGCGCCTCCACCGCAGCGCCAGCAGCCGAGCGGCGGCCGGGGCCGCCGCAACGCGCCCACCAAACTCGTCGTGACGGAGGGCACCCTCACCGGCACCACCGTCGCCCTCCAGGGCCAGACCATCACGCTCGGCCGGGCACACGACTCGACGATCGTGCTGGACGACGACTACGCCTCCAGCCGCCATGCCAGGATCTACCCGGACCGCGACGGCCAGTGGATCGTCGAGGACCTGGGCTCCACCAACGGCACCTACCTGGACCGGTCCCGGCTGACGTCCCCCACACCCATCGGCCCGGGGGCGCCGATCCGCATCGGCAAGACCGTCATCGAGCTGCGGAAGTAGTGCTACACCAATGAATGAGCGCGAGCGGAGCGAGCACGCAGCGGCGGCCGGCACCCCGGGCCACGGCGCGCTCCCGACCGGAGGGTGGGCAGTGTGGCTCGACACGACCGGCTGCAGTCGGAGCCGACGGGCGAGGTGCGCATGAGTCTGTCACTGCGCTTCGCCGCCGGATCGCACAAGGGCATGATCCGGGAGGGCAACGAGGACTCCGGTTACGCCGGTCCCCGCCTGCTCGCCATCGCCGACGGCATGGGCGGCCAGGCCGCCGGAGAGGTCGCCTCCTCCGAGGTGATCTCCACCATCGTCGCCCTCGACGACGACGTGCCCGGCTCCGACATCCTCACCTCCCTCGGCACCGCCGTGCAGCGCGCCAACGACCAGCTCCGGCACATGGTCGAGGAGGACCCCGCCCTCGAAGGCATGGGCACCACCCTCACCGCCCTGCTCTGGACCGGCCAGCGCCTCGGCCTCGTCCACGTCGGCGACTCCCGCGCCTACCTCCTGCGCGACGGCGTCCTCACCCAGATCACCCAGGACCACACCTGGGTGCAGCGCCTCGTCGACGAGGGACGCATCACCGAGGAGGAGGCCGGCACCCACCCGCAGCGCTCCCTGCTGATGCGCGCCCTCGGCAGCGGCGACCACGTCGAACCCGACCTGTCCATCCGCGAGGTACGGGCCGGCGACCGCTACCTCATCTGCTCGGACGGACTCTCCGGCGTCGTCTCCCACCAGACGCTCGAGGACACCCTCGCCAGCTACCAGGGCCCCCAGGAGACCGTGCAGGAGCTGATCCAGCTCGCCCTGCGCGGCGGCGGCCCCGACAACATCACCGTCATCGTCGCCGACGTCCTCGACCTCGACACCGGCGACACCCTCGCCGGCCAGCTCTCCGACACGCCCGTCGTCGTCGGCGCCGTCGCCGAGAACCAGGCCCAGTTCGGCGACAACGGCATCATGCAGACCCCGGCCGGCCGCGCCGCCGGACTCGGCCGCCAGGGCGGCGGCCGGCACGGCGGAGGCGGCGAGTTCGGCCCGCCCGGCAGCGGCGACACCACCGGCTTCATCCCCGCCGGCGGCTTCGGCGACTACGGCGACGACGACTTCGTCAAACCCCGCAAGAACCACAAGTGGCTCAAGCGGTCCCTCTACAGCGTGCTCGCCCTCGCCGTCATCGGCGGCGGTCTCTACGGCGGCTGGCGCTGGACCCAGACCCAGTACTACGTCGGCACCAACAACGACCACGTCGCCCTCTACCGGGGCATCAGCCAGGACCTCGCCTGGGTCTCGCTCTCGAAGGTCCAGAAGGACCACCCCGAGATCGAACTCAAGTACCTGCCGCCCTACCAGCAGAAACTCGTCGAGTCGACCATCGCCGAGGGCGACCTGAACGACGCCCGGGCGAAGATCGAAGAGCTGTCGGTACAGGCCTCGGCCTGCAAGAAGCAGGCCGAACGGCATGCCGCGGACAGCGAGAACGCGAAGACGGGCGAAGGCGAGGCCGGAGGCACCACGGGAACCACACCCGCCTCCTTCACGTCCAAGGCCACACCGACACCGACCGCGTCGGAGCCACCGAAGACGCCCGAATCGTCCCCGTCCCCGTCCACGACCGCACCCACTACCAGCCCCGGCCCCAGCCTCTCGGAGGAAGAGCAGAAGGTCGTCTCGCTGTGCGGTAAGCAGTAGGCAAGCCGTGAGAGGCCCCGTCACACGATGAGCAGTACTTCCAACTCGCCGACGCACCACACGTCCACGATCGGCTCGATCGGCGCGCCCAGCCGCCGCAACACCGAGCTGGCCCTGCTGGTGTTCGCCGTCGTCATCCCGGTCTTCGCCTACGCCAACGTGGGCCTGGCCCTCAACGACGAGGTACCCGCAGGACTGCTGAGCTACGGCCTCGGGCTCGGCCTGCTGGCCGGCGTCGGCCACCTGGTCGTCCGCAAGTTCGCGCCGTACGCGGACCCCCTGCTGCTGCCGCTGGCCACCCTGCTCAACGGCCTCGGGCTCGTCGCCATCTGGCGTCTGGACCAGTCCGAGCTGCTCCAGGACATCAAGCAGGCCGGCACCGCCGCACCCCGCCAGCTGATGTACACCGCGATGGGCATCGCCCTGTTCGTCGTGGTGATGATCTTCCTCAAGGACCACCGCGTCCTGCAGCGCTACACCTACATCTCCATGGTCGGCGCCCTCTTCCTGCTGCTGCTCCCCTTGGTCCCGGGCCTCGGCAAGAACATCTACGGTGCCAAGATCTGGATCCAGGTCGGCTCCTTCTCCATCCAGCCCGGAGAGTTCGCCAAGATCGTCCTGGCGATCTTCTTCGCCGGCTACCTGATGGTGAAGCGCGACGCGCTCGCCCTCGCCAGCCGCCGCTTCATGGGCCTCTACCTGCCCCGCGGCCGCGACCTCGGCCCCATCCTGGTCGTCTGGATGGTCTCCATCCTCATCCTGGTCTTCGAGACCGACCTCGGCACCTCGCTGCTCTTCTTCGGCATGTTCGTGATCATGCTGTACGTCGCCACCGAGCGGACCAGCTGGATCGTCTTCGGCCTGATGATGTCCGCCGTCGGCGCCGTCGGCGTGGCCAGCTTCGAACCGCACATCCAGCAGCGCGTCGACGCCTGGCTGGACCCGATGAAGGAGTACGCGCTCTCCCGCGCGGGCGTCGGCGGCCACTCCGAGCAGGCCATGCAGGCCCTGTGGGCGTTCGGCTCCGGCGGCACCCTCGGCACCGGCTGGGGCCAGGGCCACTCCGAGCTGATCCGCTTCGCCGCCAACTCCGACTTCATCCTCGCCACCTTCGGCGAGGAGCTCGGCCTGGCCGGCCTCATGGCCCTGCTCCTGCTCTACGCACTCATCGTGGAACGCGGCGTGCGCACCGCCCTCGCCGCCCGCGACCCGTTCGGCAAGCTCCTCGCCATCGGCCTGTCCGGCGCCTTCGCGCTCCAGGTGTTCGTCGTGGCAGGCGGTGTGATGGGCCTCATCCCGCTCACCGGTATGACGATGCCCTTCCTGGCCTACGGCGGATCCTCCGTCATCGCCAACTGGGCCCTCATCGGCATCCTGCTGCGGATCAGCGACACCGCGCGCAGGCCCGCCCCCGCGCCCGCCGCCAACCCCGACGCCGAGATGACCCAGGTGGTCCGACCGTGAACAAGCCCCTGCGCCGCATCGCGATCTTCTGCGGACTCCTGGTCCTCACCCTGCTCATCCGCGACAACTGGCTCCAGTACGTCCAGGCCGACGAACTGAAGAACGACGAGGCCAACCGCCGCGTCGCCATCGAGCGCTACGCCACCCCCCGCGGCGACATCATCGTCGACGGCAAGGCCATCACCGGACACGCCACCACCGAGGGCGACTTCAAGTACAAGCGCACCTACAAGGACGGCGCCATGTGGGCGCCGGTCACCGGCTACGTCTCCCAGGCCTACGGCGCCACCCAGCTCGAGAACATCGACGACGGCATCCTCACCGGCAACGACGACCGGCTCTTCTTCCGCAACACCCTCGACATGCTCACCGGCAAGAAGCGCGAGGGCGGCAACGTCGTCACCACGCTCAGCAGCGCCGCGCAGAAGGCGGCCTACGAGGGCCTGAAGAAGCAGGGCGGCAAGGGCGCCGTCGCCGCCATCGAGCCCTCCACCGGCAAGATCCTCGCCCTGGCCTCGTACCCCTCGTACGACCCCTCGACGATCGCCGGCGGCGGCGAGGCGGACGGCAAGGCCTGGAACAAGATCATCGAGAAGAACAACCCCGACAAGCCGATGCTCAACCGCGCCCTGCGCGAGGTCTACCCGCCCGGTTCGACCTTCAAGGTCGTCACCGCCGCGGCGGCACTGGAGCACGGCAAGTACACCTCGGCCGACGAGAAGACCGACTCCCCGCTGCCGTGGACCATGCCCGGCACCACCACGCCCCTGCCGAACGAGGGCGACCTCCCCTGCGAGAACGCCACCCTCCGCGAGGCACTGCGCGTCTCCTGCAACACCGTCTTCGGCAAGATCGGCTACGACCTCGGCAACGACAAGATGCTCGAGACGGCCAAGAAGTTCGGCTTCACCGAGGAGCAGTTCGTCCCCGTCCGTTCCAGCGCCTCGGTCTTCTCCGACGACATGAACGACTCGCAGGTCGCGCTCTCCTCCATCGGCCAGTTCAACACCGCCGCCACCCCGCTGCAGATGGCCATGGTCACCTCGGCCATCGCCAACAACGGCACCCTGATGAAGCCGTACATGGTCGACGAGCTCCAGGCCCCGAACCTCGACACCATCGAGAAGACGGACCCGCAGGAGATGAGCAAGCCGCTCTCCCCGGAGAACGCCCAGATCCTGCAGTCGATGATGGAGACCGTCGTCAAGGACGGCACGGGAACCAACGCGCAGATCGACGGCGTCACCGTAGGCGGCAAGACCGGTACCGCGCAGCACGGTGTCGAGAACAGCGAGAACCCGTACGCCTGGTTCATCTCGTACGCCAAGACCGACAGCGGCTCACCGGTCGCCGTGGCCGTGGTGATCGAGGACGAGAACGCCAGCCGCGACGACATCTCCGGCGGCGGCCTCGCGGCACCGATCGCGAAGAGCGTGATGGAGGCCGTCATCAACAGCAAGAAGTGACCAAGCGCTGGACGGGACGTGACTCCGCTCACGTCCCCTTCACATCGACGCACGTTGCGATACCGGTCCTGTATCGGGTACCGGGCTTGGCCAGGTCACACAGAGCGAGCCGGGTACGGTAGGCCGGACGGCAGCCTCCGACCGTACAAGCATGCCGGTCGGGACCGACGGAGAGGGCTGGTAGGTAACCATGGAAGAGCCGCGTCGCCTCGGCGGCCGGTACGAGCTGGGCCAGGTGCTCGGCCGTGGTGGCATGGCGGAGGTCTACCTCGCGCACGACACCCGGCTCGGCCGCACCGTGGCGGTGAAGACGCTCCGCGCGGACCTCGCGCGTGACCCGTCCTTCCAGGCCCGGTTCCGCCGGGAGGCCCAGTCGGCCGCCTCGCTCAACCATCCCGCGATCGTCGCGGTCTACGACACGGGCGAGGACTACATCGACGGGGTCTCCATCCCGTACATCGTCATGGAGTACGTCGACGGTTCCACGCTCCGCGAGCTCCTCCACTCCGGCCGCAAGCTGCTGCCCGAGCGGACGCTGGAGATGACCATCGGCATCCTCCAGGCCCTGGAGTACTCCCACCGCGCCGGCATCGTCCACCGCGACATCAAGCCCGCCAACGTCATGCTGACGCGCAACGGCCAGGTCAAGGTCATGGACTTCGGCATCGCCCGCGCCATGGGCGACTCCGGCATGACGATGACCCAGACCTCCGCCGTCATCGGCACCGCCCAGTACCTCTCCCCGGAGCAGGCCAAGGGCGAACAGGTCGACGCACGCTCCGACCTGTACTCCACCGGCTGCCTGCTCTACGAACTCCTCACGGTCCGGCCGCCCTTCGTCGGCGACTCCCCGGTCGCGGTCGCCTACCAGCACGTCCGCGAAGAACCGCAGGCACCCAGCGTCTTCGACCCCGAGATCACGCCCGAGATGGACGCGATCGTCCTGAAGGCCCTGGTCAAGGACCCCGACTACCGCTACCAGTCGGCGGACGAGATGCGCGCCGACATCGAGGCCTGCCTCGACGGCCAGCCGGTCGCCGCCACCGCCGCGATGGGCGTCATGGCAGCCGGAGGCTACGGCGGCTACCCCGACGACCAGGCGACCACCGCCCTGCGCTCGGACTCCGGCACGGGCGCGGGCGCCACGACCATGCTGCCGCCGATGAACCCCGACGACGGGGGTTACGGCTACGACGACCGCCCCGGACGGCGCCGCCAGCAGAAGAAGTCCCACACCTCCACGATCCTCCTGGTCCTGGCCGGCCTCCTCGTCCTCGTCGGCGCCATCCTGATCGGCAAGTACGCCATCGGCGGCGGAGGCGTCGGCAACGACACCGTCCCCGTACCGAACTTCGTGGGCCTCACCAAGCAGGAGGCCGGCAACCAGGCGACCAACGCCGACCTGGAACTGGCATTCACCCAGAAGCCCTGCGAGGACCAGGCCAAGGACCACATCTGCTCGCAGGACCAGAAGCCGGACACCGAGGTCGAGAAGAACTCCACCATCAACCTCGTCGTCTCGACCGGCGCGCCCAAGGTCGAGGTCCCGGACGTCGAGGGCCAGACCTTCGACGACGCCGAGGCGGCCCTGACGGACAAGGGCTTCAAGGTCGAGAAGGAGACCAAGGAGTCGACGGAGACCCCGGACACGGTGCTCTCCCAGGACCCCGAGGGCGGCACCTCGCGCGAGAAGGGCTCGACCGTCACGCTCACCGTCGCCCGCGAGACCTCCCAGGTGACCGTGCCGAGCCTGCTCGGCCTGAGCCCGGCGGACGCCGAGCAGCGCCTGAAGGAGAAGGGCCTCGTCCTCGGCTCCCAGACGGAGGAGGAGTCCACCGCGCAGCCCGAGGGCACGATCTTCGAGCAGAGTTTCCAGCCGGGCACCGACGTGGACCGCGGCAGCACGGTCACGGTGAAGATCGCCAAGGCGCCGGCGGAAGAGAAGCTCGCCATGCCGAAGGTCACCCAGATGACCGTCGGCCAGGCCAAGCAGGTCCTCGCCCAGAGCGGCCTCCAGCTCGAAAGCGTCCAGGGCAGCGGCGACGACAACGCCATCGTGCTGACGAGCAATCCGTCGGAAGGCCAGGAGGTCAAGAAGGGCGACAAGGTCACCCTCTTCGCCGCCGGCGGCAACGGCAACAACGGCAACGACAACGGTGGCGGCGGCTTCATCGGCGGCCTCGGCAACCACGACTGACCCCACCGAAACGAACAGAGCCCCGGCCCTCTGGTGAGGGCCGGGGCTCTGTCGTCGTGCTGGGTGGCTGCCCCTGCGAGGAGGCCGGTCAGCTCAGCTCCTGTGGCGGAGTCCGCTCGCCGTCCACCTTCTCCGTGCGGACCAGCTCGCCCCACACCACGTACCGGTACCGGCTCGTGTACACCGGCGTGCAGGTCGTCAGCGTGATGTAGTGCCCCGCCTTGTTCTTCCCGGACTCCTTGGGGATGCCCCCGAGCACCTTCACGTTGTACTTCGAGGTCTCCGGGAGGATGCCGTAGACCTTGTACACGTACCAGGTGTCCTTCGTCTCGAAGACGATCGGGTCACCCTTCTCGATCTTGTCGATGTTGTGGAACCTCGCACCGTGCCCGTCCCGGTGGGCCGCCAGCGCGAAGTTGCCCTCCTTGCCCGACGTCGGGAGTTCGGACTTCACCGGATCGGTGTAGTAGCCGGCCACGCCGTCGTTGAGGATCTCCATCGACGTGCCCTTCTCCACCAGGATGTCGCCGTCCCCCATCGCGGGCACGTGCAGGAAGCCGATGCCCGCCTTGGTGTCCAGCGCCCCCGGCCCCTGCGGACCGACCCTGTCCTGGGCCCAGTTGTCCCGCACCTTGTCGGCCTGCTTGTCGGCCGCGCGGTCGGCGACGACGTTCGTCCACCACAGCGAGTAGACGACGAACAGGCCCAGCACCAGGCCCGCCGTGATGAGGAGTTCGCCGAAGACACTGACGACCGCGGCGACGCCCCGCCCCGGGCCGCGACGGCGGCGTGCCGTGGACGGCGGCCGGCCGGACGCGTCGGTGTGCTCTTCGTGATCCGTGTCGGTGGTCGCTGCCACTGGTCATCTGCCCTTAATTGACGAGCGCATCCGGCTTGCCCTTGCTGCGCGGCCGTTCCTCGACCATCTTGCCCCAGACGATCATCCGGTACTTACTCGTGAACTCCGGGGTGCACGTGGTCAGCGTGATGTAGCGCCCCGGCCCCGTGAACCCCGACTGCCGGGGCACCGGATCGAGGACGGTGGTGTTGCTCGGCGGCGTCACCGGCAGGATCGACGACATCTTGTAGACGAAGTACTCGTCCTGCGTCTCCACGACGATCGGATCGCCCGGCTCCAGCTTGTTGATGTACCGGAACGGCTCACCGTGCGTGTTGCGGTGCCCGGCCAGCCCGAAGTTGCCGCTCTTCGCCTCCGGCATCGCCGTCTTGAGCGGGTCCTCCGCGTAGTGCCCCACCATGCCCCGGTCCAGCACCTTCTTGCTGCTGACGCCCTCGGCGATCGGCACCACCACGTCCAGCTTCGGAATGTGCAGGATGGCGAAACCCTGCCCCGGCTCGAAGGCCCCCGGATTCCGCTTGCCGCTCGCCCAGTCGTCCTGGAGGCTGCTCGCCGCCTTGTCGGCCTGCGCGTGCGCCCGCACATTCGTCCACCACAGCTGGTAGGTGACGAACAGCAGCATCAGCACACCGGTCGTGATGAAGATTTCGCCTATCGCCCGGCTCGCGATCACCGCGGCCCCCGGCTTTCGCGCCCGGGCCTGTCGACGGGCCTCCACACGCGACAGCGGCGCTTTCGGCGCCTCGGCGGACTCCTGTGCCCCCGACGGCCGTTGAGCGCCTCCATGACGCCCGTGGCGCCGTCTGGCGGCCTTCCTGCGGGCCGCACGGCCACCACCCGGCGGTCCGGCCGCTACGGAAGGAGAAACGTCCCCCGTACGCACCGGCGGCGGATCCGGAACCCGCAACGCCACCGTCTCGTCGTCGGGAACCGGCGCATACGTCTCCTCGTACGCCCCCTCGGCCGGGACGCGCCCCTCGTACCAGCCGTCCCCGAACGAGCCGCCCCCGAACGCACCAGAACTCCCGTACGACTGCCCGTACGAGACCCCCTGGTCACCGGCCGCGCCGGACTCACGCTCGGGGCGCAGCGCGGTCACGCCGTGGCCCTGCCCACCACCGGGGCGAGCCCCGCCGACCTCGCCACCGCGCCCTGGTCACCGCACTCCACCAGCCAGTTGGCCAGCATCCGGTGCCCGTACTCGGTCAGCACCGACTCGGGATGGAACTGCACACCCTCGACGGGCAGGTCCCGATGCCGCAGCCCCATCACGATCCCGTCGTGCGTGCGGGCCGTCACCTCCAGCTCGGCCGGCACCGTGTCCGGCTCGGCGGCCAGCGAGTGGTACCGCGTCGCCGTGAACGGCGACGGAAGGCCCGCGAACACGCCCTGGCCCCCGTGCTCCACCGGCGACGTCTTCCCGTGCAGCAACTCGGGCGCCCGGCCCACCACGCCGCCGTACGCCACCTGCATCGACTGCATGCCGAGACAGACACCGAAGACCGGCACGCCGGTCGCCGCACAGTGCCGCACCATCTCGACGCACACGCCCGCCTGCTCGGGCGCTCCCGGCCCCGGCGACAGCAGCACCCCGTCGAAACCGTCCTGGGCGTGCCCCGTGGACACCTCGTCGTTACGCAGTACCTCGCACTCGGCACCCAGCTGATACAGGTACTGGACCAGGTTGAAGACGAAGCTGTCGTAGTTGTCGACGACGAGGATGCGCGCACTCACTGGTTGTCCACCGTCACATCGTTGAAGGGAAGCAGCGGCTCGGCCCACGGGAAGACGTACTGGAACAGGACGTAGACCACGGCCACCACGAGCACCAGCGAGAGCAGCGCCCTCACCCACACGTTCCCCGGCAGATGCCGCCAGATCCAGCCGTACATGCCGTCCCTTCCGTCGCACCACGGCACCAGACTCACGCCGTACGGCACCAGACTAACGGCGCGGAGCCCCCGAGAACGGCGTCACTCGACAGGCTGGGCGTAGTGCAGGTCCACGGCGCCCGAGTAGCCCGGCAGCGTCGCCGTCCCCTCGTCCTCGACCTTCCAGCCGAGCCCGTACACGTTGACGTACACCATGTAGTTCTGGATCGCCGGCGACTCGGCCAGGGCCTTCTTCAGCCGCTCCGGTTCCCCGACCGCCTGGATCTTGTACGGCGGCGAGTAGACGCGCCCCTGGAGGATCAGGGTGTTGCCCACGCACCGCACCGCGCTGGTGGAGATCAGCCGCTGGTCCATCACCTTGATGCCCTCGGCACCGCCCTGCCACAGCGCGTTGACCACCGCCTGCAGATCCTGCTGGTGGATCACCAGGTAGTCGGGCTGCGGCTCGGGATACCCGGGAAGCTTGGCGGTGGCATCCGGCGGGGCGTCGTCCAGCGTGACCGAGACCGATTCGCCCTTCAGCTCCTGCGTACCGGTCTTCTTCTCCAGCGCCGCGAGCTTGTCGTCCTCCGCCTTCGTACTTCCGTCGTCGCGCTCGGCGAGGCTTTCGATGTCGTCCCGCAGGGCCGCGTTGGACTCGTCCAGCTCACCGTTCTTACGGCTGCGTTCCTGGATGAGATCGGACAACTTCAGCAAAGAGGTGTCCGTGCGGATATTGGTGCCCTTGGCGGTATTGAAGCTGGTGAAGAAAATGAGACCCGCGAGAGCGAAGACGGCCGCCGTGAGCACCCGGACCGGCCGGAATCGGCGCCCGCGGGCAGGGCTGGATCCCGTCCCGGGGGAGTCGGCAGAATTGCTCAACGTACCCTTATCTCCTTAAGCGCCACGGAAGCACTACGCTAACGGACGCCCGGGGGAGCGCTCAGAGTCCCCTTGTACGCCGCCCCGAGCCCGAACCGTTCCCTGCGCGGCCACGCAGCGCATCGACAGGAGAGACCCTCGTGCCGAAGTCACGTATCCGCAAGAAGGCCGACTACACGCCGCCGCCCGCGAAGCAGGCGGCCGCCATCAAGCTGACCAACCGCGGTTGGGTCGCGCCGGTCATGCTGGCCATGTTCGTCATCGGTCTCGCCTGGATCGTCGTCTTCTACGTCACCGACGGGTCGCTGCCCATCGAGGCGCTGGGCAACTGGAACATCGTGGTGGGCTTCGGTTTCATCGCCGCCGGATTCGGTGTCTCCACCCAGTGGAAGTAGCCCTCCCCAGGGCTATCCACCGAGTTATCCACAGACCTTGTCCACACGGTGGGGACAAAGAAACGACGATCTGTGGATAACTCGCCGGGCATTGACGCCGGTGTGACGGAAGTACCAGCAACCGAAAACCTGTTCGCCCCCTGCCTGACCTGCGGAAACACGGTTCAGTGACAGGGGGCACACCTGTTCCCGCACGCTTTGCACAGGGTCCGCCACCGGCTGTGGACAACAAGCCGCTCAGGTGAGCTGGGCGGTTCTCAACAGGGTCAGGCCGACGACGGCCACGAGGACCAGCGCACAGGTGCCGTACTGCACGAGCGTCCGCCGCTCACGCGGGGCGTGGAGCATGGCGTAGCCGATGACGGCACCGGCGACGAGGCCGCCGATGTGCGCCTGCCAGGCGATGTTGTTCCACCCGAAGGTGAAGACCAGGTTGATCACCAGCAGGGCGATGACCGGCCGCATGTCGGCGTTGAGCCGGCGGACGAGGGCGCCTGTCGCGCCGAAGAGGCCGAAGATGGCGCCGGACGCGCCGAGCGAGGCGGTGGTCGGCGCGGCGAGCAGGTAGGTGAGGGCGCTGCCGGCCAGGCCGGAGGCGAGGTAGAGCGCGAGGTAGCGGGCTCTGCCGAGGGCCGCTTCGAGGGGGCCGCCCAGCCACCAGAGCCCGAGCATGTTGAAGCCGATGTGCCAGATCTCCTGGTGGGTGAACATCGAGGTCACCAGGCGGTACCACTCGCCCTCCGCGACGCCTTCGGTCGGCATGTACGGGGCAGGCGGCCAGCGTCCGATCAGGACGAGGTCGCCGAGGAGCGAGGACCTGGCGTGGACGGCGATGAACACCGCCACGTTGATGGCGATGAGGATCTTGGTGATGAGGTGCGGATCCGCCGCGACGGTGCCACCGGCGAGCGTGCGGGGCCGGGAGGCGGCGGGCGCGGGTCCCGTGCCGGTGCCGCCGCGGGCGCAGTCGGGGCAGTGGAAGCCGACGGAGGCGTTGACCATGCAGTCCGGGCAGATGGGACGTTCGCAGCGGGTGCAGCGGATGCCGGTCTCGCGGTCGGGGTGGCGGTAGCAGCCGGGCAGGCTGTGAGCGGGCGGGGGTGCCTGGCCGTCCGGGCCCTGCGGGCCGTTCGGTGACTGGTCCATGGGATCCCCTCCCTTGTCCGTCCGTGTCCGAGAGGCGCGCGGCCCCGCCCTTCCATACGGACGAGCGGGGCATTTGGTTCCCATGGGACACGCCGGTGAGGGCGGTCGGGGAGCCGCGGTGGTCAGCCCTGGCGTGTCTCCACGACGACCGCCTCGATGACGACGTCGTTGACGGGGCGGTCGGTGCGCGGGTTGGTCTCCGTGGCGGCGATGGCATCGACGACCTTCTGGCTGGCCGGGTCGATGACCTCGCCGAAGATCGTGTGCTTGCGGGTCAGCCACGTGGTCGGGGAGACGGTGATGAAGAACTGCGAGCCGTTGGTGCCCGGGCCGGCGTTGGCCATGGCCAGGAGGTAGGGCTTGTCGAAGGCGAGATCGGGGTGGAACTCGTCCTCGAACTTGTAGCCGGGGCCACCGGTGCCGTTGCCCAGCGGGTCTCCGCCCTGGATCATGAAGCCGCTGATCACCCGGTGGAAGACGGTGCCGTCGTAGAGCCTGTCCGTGGACGTCTGCCCGGTCTCGGGGTTGGTCCACTCACGCTCGCCCCGGGCGAGCTCGACGAAGTTCCGGACCGTCTTGGGGGCGTGGTTCGGCAGGAGCCGGACTTCGATGTCGCCGTGGTTGGTCTTCAGGGTGGCGTAGAGCTGCTCGGCCACGATGTGCCTTCCGTCGTCTTGTTGTGCTCCCCGATCCTCGCACGGCCCGTGGTGTACGTCGCCCAGCTGTCGGTTCGGGCCGCGGACGGGTGGGGCGCTTGGGGGAATCCAGGTGGGTACCCACGGGTTGCGAGCGCGGGGAGCCGATCCGTGGCATTGTCGTCGACAGGCTCCTGTTGCCCTGTATTCATCCGTTATTGCCGTTGATCGTCTTTTGATCGCATCTTCGGCACCGCGTGCCCCAGAGGGCCCGGCGTCATCACCCGTGACCCGGATGCCCGTCCGCGCATGCCTGCCTGTGTGTCGGCAGGCATGATCCGTAAAAGGGTGGAAAGTCGAATTACCGTACGCCACCGAGGAGGAGGAACCCGTGACCCGCATCGACAGCGTGCGCGCCGCGACCGGTTCGGCGAAGGACAGCGTGCTGCACGCCGCGGAAGTGGTGGCGCCCTACGCCGACACGGCCAAGGACAGGGCCGCTCACTACGCACAGGAGGCGCGCGTACGGCTGGCGCCCAAGGTGTCG
Organism: Streptomyces flaveolus; assembly: GCF_044765825.1. Taxonomy (NCBI): domain Bacteria; kingdom Bacillati; phylum Actinomycetota; class Actinomycetes; order Kitasatosporales; family Streptomycetaceae; genus Streptomyces; species Streptomyces flaveolus. The sequence goes on from NZ_JBIWKU010000005.1 coordinate 358,642, forward strand.
CAGGCCGCGTGCCAGGCCCGGCTTCAGTACGGCGCGCATGTCGCGCCACGGCTGGAGCAGGCCCGTACGCATGTGCCGCCGAAGATGGACCAGGCCGCTCACGAGGCCGCGGTCCGTACACGTCTGGCCGCCCGGCAGGCGGCCGACTACTCCCGGCCGGTGATCGAGCAGGCGGTTGCCGCTGCCGGGCCCGTCAGGGACGAGGCGGCCGCGCGTGGTGCCGCGGCGCTGGCCGCGCTGCGGGGTCAGGTCTCGGCCAAGGAGATCCAGAAGCTGACCCGCCGGCACGAGCGGCGGGCGAGGGCCGGGCGTATCGCCAAGGTCCTTGCGGTGGTGGGCGCCGTCGCGGGCGGTGCCTTCGCGGCCTGGAAGTGGTGGGACAAGCAGGCCAACCCGGACTGGCTGGTCGAACCGCCCGAGGCGACGGAGGTTCCCGAGAGCGGGCGGCTGACGTCGGTGGACGGTACCGGTGGGGCGGTCCTGGACCCCGAGGTGCAGGCCAAGCAGGCCGAGGACGAGGCCGCCGACGGCGGTGACGAGCCGCGCTGACGACTCTTGGGGCGGATCGGTACGCCACCGCCTCTGTACATCGCCGCGGGGCGGGAGACTTCCGGGTCTCCCGCCCCGCGGTGATGTTTCACGTGGAACGTCGGGCGGCGGTTCAGCGGCCGTAGCGTCGTTCGCGCAGGGAGTAGGAGCGCAGGGCGCGCAGGAAGTCGATCTCCCGGAAGTCCGGCCAGTAGGTCTCGCAGAAGTACATCTCTGCGTACGCGGACTGCCACAGGAGGAAGCCGGACAGCCGCTGCTCCCCGGAGGTGCGGATGATGAGGTCGGATTCCGACCGCGCCTTGGAGTACAGGTGCTTGGAGATGTGCTCCATGGTGAAGGTCTCGATGAACTCGTCGATGTCCCCGCCCTGGGCGCTGTGCTCGGTGAGGGCGGAGCGGACGGCGTCGACGATCTCCCGGCGGCCTCCGTATCCCACGGCGACGTCCACCTTGGTCCCGCCCTGGCGCCCCTGGGTGGCGGCGGTGGCGGTCTTCAGCCGGCTGGCGGACTCGGCCGGGAGGAGGTCGAGAGCTCCGACGACCTCGACGCGCCAGGGGTTTCCGGGCGCGGCCAGCCGCTCCACCACCTCGGCGATGATGTCGATCAGGGGGGTGAGCTGGTCCTCGGGCCGGTGCAGGTTGTCGTCGGAGAGCATGTAGAGGGTGACGTGCTCGATCTCGGCGGAGTCGCACCAGTGCAGGAAGTCCAGCACCTTCGCACCGCCGGCCCGGTAGCCCTCCCGCGGGTCCTCGATGCCCGATTCCTTGGCCCAGCGGCGGTTTCCGTCCAGCATGATGCCGATGTGCTGGGGGCGTGGGCGGCCCTCCAGCTCCTTGACGAGACGCTTCATGTACAGCGCATCGAGTGCGGCTCGTACCTTGGCCCGCATGCTCTGCCCCTTTCATCTCGTCGGCAGCGACCGGACGGTTCCGGCGGCGGTGTGCCGCTTGGCACCGCCCCGCAGGGGTGTGGCGCTGGTGCCCTCTGAGGTGACGATATCAAGAGCAGACAGCGCTACTCCGGTGCTGAGCGGTGGCCTCGCGCACACCCTTTCCCACCCGGTCATGGGAGGTCGGCGATCCCTGATGCCCTGTCAACTGCCGCACTACCGACAGTCGTTGGCGAACATCCCCGCACGGCGGCCGAGCGGGAGTGCGGCTTGCGGGACTGCCCGCGGAGGCGACCGTGGGGGCCGAGGACGGGCCCTGGGGCCGCGCTGAGCGCCGGCCGGAGAGCCGCTGCGCACGCAGGGCGACGACATCGACACGAAGAACCCGTCCGGCCTGGTGTTTGCGCAGGTCGGACGGGCTCTTGGGGTGTGGAGCCTAGGGGAGTCGAACCCCTGACATCTGCCATGCAAAGACAGCGCTCTACCAACTGAGCTAAGGCCCCGGAGGAGACGTCCGGCCGGAGGATCCGCATACCGGCGGGCGCCGCAGACAAGAGTACCGGGTCGCCCCCCGTATCTCACAAATGATGGGGACTCCCGGGGAAACACCACGCTCCGTAAGATGCTCGGCGTGGTTCGCTGAAGCGAACTGCGGTTTTTGGGGAAGCGATGGGGAGACGCAATGGACGCCGCACAGCAGGAAGCCACCGCGAGAGCGCGGGAACTGCAGCGGAACTGGTACGGGGAGCCGCTGGGGGCGCTCTTCCGTAGGCTGATCGACGATCTTGGTCTCAACCAGGCTCGTCTGGCGGGGGTGCTGGGGCTGTCCGCGCCGATGCTGTCGCAGCTGATGAGCGGGCAGCGGGCGAAGATCGGGAATCCCGCGGTGGTGCAGCGGGTGCAGCTGCTTCAGGACCTGGCGGGGCAGGTCGCGGACGGCAGTGTGAGCGCGGCCGAGGCCACCGAGCGCATGGACGAGATCAAGAAGTCGCAGGGGGGCTCGGTGCTCAACAACACCACGCAGACGACGAACAGTTCGGGCGCACCCACGGTCAAGCGGGTGGTCCGTGAGATCCAGTCGCTGCTGCGTTCGGTGGCGGCCGCCGGCGACATAATCGACGCCGCGGACGCCCTCTCCCCGTCCCACCCGGAGCTGGCGGAGTTCCTGCGGGTGTACGGCGCCGGCCGTACCTCAGACGCGGTCGCGCACTACCAGTCCCACCAGAACTGACCCCCGGGGTCCGGCCGTCGACGGGTTCGGCCGGCCCCGCGGGGAGTGGCGCGAGGGGGAGGAGCGGCACACAGCCATGGGTGAGGTCTTCGCCGGCCGGTACGAGCTGGTCGATCCGATCGGCCGTGGAGGGGTGGGTGCCGTCTGGCGTGCCTGGGACCACCGCCGCCGGCGCTATGTGGCCGCCAAGGTGCTGCAGCAGAGGGACGCCCACTCGCTGCTGCGCTTCGTGCGTGAGCAGGCGCTGCGGATCGACCATCCCCATGTGCTGGCCCCGGCCAGCTGGGCCGCCGACGACGACCAGGTCCTGTTCACCATGGACCTGGTCACGGGCGGTTCGCTCGTCCACCTGGTCGGGGACTACGGCCCGCTGCCGCCGGCTTTCGTGTGCACCCTGCTGGACCAGCTCCTGGCGGGCCTGGCGGCGGTGCACGCGGAGGATGTCGTGCACCGCGACGTCAAGCCCGCCAACGTACTGCTCGAAGCCACCGGCACGGGGCGGCCCCGGCTCCGGCTGTCCGACTTCGGCATCGCGATGCGGCTGGGCGAGCCCCGGCTGACGGAGACCAACCTGGTGGTGGGGACGCCCGGTTATCTCGCGCCGGAGCAGATGATGGGCGCGGAACCGGACTTCGCGGCGGACCTGTTCGCCGTGGGACTGGTCGCCCTGTATCTGCTGGAGGGTGCCAAGCCGGATGCCAAGGCGCTCGTGCAGTACTTCGCGGAGCACGGGACGCCACCGGCTCCACAGGGGATCCCCGAGCCGTTGTGGCAGGTCGTGGCCACGTTGTTGCAGCCGGATCCGGAGGCGAGGTTCCGTACGGCCACGGGGGCGCGCAAGGCGCTGGCCGCGGCGGCGGAGCTGCTGCCGGAGCCGGGTCCCGACGACGAGCTGATCGAGGTCTTCGACCAAATCGGCCCGCTGCCCCCGGGGTTCGGGCCCGGCGGACCGCTGAAGCGGGCCACGGGAGTGGACGAGGTACCGACGGATCCGCGGCGACCCTCCGCCCCGCCGCAAGCCCCGGACAGTACGCCACCACCGCAGCCATCCCCCTCGCCCGAACCCCGGCCCGCACACGCGCCCGCTCCCGTTCGGCCGTCCGCCATGTCGGACACCGGGAGTTTTCCCCTGCCGCCCCCGCAGGCCACCGCCACGTCCACCCCCGCGTCCCCCCTCCCGCAGTCGCCCGTACACGCACCGGCCCATCTGCCGGCACAGCCGCAGGCGCCCGGATTCCCGGGTCCACGGCACCAGCCCTCGTACGCGCCCCCGCATCCTCCTCAGACCCCCGCACCGCAGCCGTGGCAGCGCGCCGACGTGCCCACCGCCGCGTACACCGCGCAGGCCCCGCAGACTCCCCCGCCCGCTCCGGCGTACCCCCAGCATCGCGCGGCTCGGCGCCGCCGACCCGGTCCCCCGGCCCGGGTGGCGGTTCCGCTGCTGCTGCTCGCGCTGGCCTGCTACGCCGTGGGCTTCTGGGCCCTGGCCCGCATCTGAGGCGCGGGCCCGCCGGCGCTCGTCAGACGGCCCGGCGCCGGGCCACCGCCGTCCACACGCCGAGCCCCGCCAGCAGGACGCTGCCGGCGCCGATCCCGCCCACGGCGATCACCGTCATGGCGGCGTCGCCGTCCCCGGCCGCTCCGTCCGCCGACGCCGCCTGCCGGTCGTGGGCCGACACCTCGAAGACGCCGTCGGGCACGGACTTCCCCGCGTACCCGGGCCCGGCCTGCGCCGTCCCCTCGAGCCGCAGGCGCAGGACCAGCGGGAACGGGCCCTCTCCGAAGTCGTCGGCCACCTGGGCCGCGAGGTGCACCACGAGGTAGTAGTCGCCGGCGAACCGCATGCCGGTGACCCGGTCGTCGGTGGCGTACCGGTTGGCGTACGCCACCGGTGGCGCGGGAGCGAGGGCGGCCGTCGCCCGACGGCCGGTGTACCCCTTGGCGGCGTCGACGACCTCGCCGCGCACGGGGTTGTGCAGGGCCAGGCGCAGCGCACTGGTCGCGTAGCCGGAACCGCTGTCGGTGCTGCCGAGTTCGGCGGCCGCGTACAGTTGCCGGCCCCAGTCGACGGGCACCTTGTAGAAGAGGGTCTGTCCGGGCCGGATGTCGTCGCGCCAGGCTCCCTGGCCGACCGGGGTGGCCCGGGCGAAGCCGCTGCCGCCCCGGCGGCGCTCGGGCTCGCCCGCGAGCGGTCCTGGCGAGGCGGAGTTCCAGGCCTCGGGTGCCTGTGTGGCGCCGGTGTCCGCCGGGCGTGCTTCGGTGACGGCGGTGAGCTCCAGGTCCCAGGGGTCCGGCGGGGAGTCCTGCGGCCGGGACCGCTCGACGGTGACGTAGTAGGTGCCGGGGTCCTGGCACCGCGATCCGCCGGGGGAGATCGCGCGCACGCCCCAGGCCGTGACCGGTCGAGGGCTGCGGGCGGCGCCGAAACTCGCGCTGTCCAGCGAGCAGGTGCCGCCCTCGGCGTCCTGTACGGACAGCCGGATGCCGTCGACGGCGGTGAGCTCGTCGCCCTCGCCGGGGACCGCGGTGGCGGACACGTACGTGTCCGAGGCCGCGTCGAGTTCGAGGCGGTAGTGGAGCGTGCCGCTTCGCGGCAGGGAGCTGCGGTACGTCGTGCCGGGTTCGAGCAGCGGGGCGCCCGCGGTACCGCTCGCGCCCTCGACCCGCCGGGCGTCCTCGGCGAAGGCGTAGCCGCCCGGCGTACCGGCCGCCAGGGCCGTGCCGCCCGGCAGGGCGGAGGTGGTGGCCAGCACCGCGGTGACGACGGCCAGACGCACCGGCACCGGTGTGCGGCCACGTCCTGACCCGCCTCGCCACCGAGCCGTACACCACCGCACCATCAGCCGCCACCCCTCGCGCTCGCCGTTGCACGGACCGTGGCCCATCCTGCCGCGCGCCCGGTGGTCTCCGCGCCCGGTCCGGACAACACAAAACCCCGACCGCGATGACGGCCGGGGTCTGCTCAGGACCGGATGTCGGTCGTACTCACGAACCCGTGGGCACGGAGTCAGTCGCCTCCGTCCACAGATCCTGCTCGGCGCGATCCGCCTGGATCTGGCGGTACACGAGGAGCCCGCCGATGGCGGCCAGTGCGACCAGGAGAAGCTTCTTCACCGCGCGACCTCGTCTTTCCTTGACGTAGGGGACCTCTGGCGCCCGACTATACACACCGGCCGATACCGATCGGTGATCTGAGTCGGCCCTCAACTGCCCGTCGGTGGAACCCAGTAGATACGGACCGAACCGTTCCGATCGGAGGGTGATCACACCTCCACGGACGGTGACTTTCGCCCGAACTTCTCCCCTCTCCAGACGTTTTCGGCCTTCTTGGGGCCATACGGGTGGTGTTCATCTGAACATCGCGGCGCCACGGGCTCGGGTCCACCACTTCGCGGCCCACATACACATCATGAGGAAAGTACGCAAATCGCCCGACCCGAAAGTGAGGGGCCATGGACCGGAACAAGGTCATGAAGCTGTGGACCGCCATCGTCACCGCCTTCCTCGCGCTGTGCACGGCGCTCGGATTCGTCACGACGACCGCCGCGGCGGCCGTACCGCACACCGAGACGCGCAGCAACCCGAAGACCGCGCCCGAGTCGGCGGAACCGGCGGCGGCAGCACCCTGGTCCTGGTCCCGAGCAGGGGCCCTGCCCCCCACGATGAAGCAGCGCATCCACGCCGAGGCCCACGGCAAGGCCCCCAGCTGCCGGCACCGTCCGCTCGCGGACACCGCGTCGGCGCGAGGACCCTGCCGGCCGACGACACCCAGTGCGACACCGCCGAGTCCCCGGCCCGGCAGCACACCGTTCCGCTCCAGCGCTGAGCGGCCCGGCGCACCGCGCCCCCGCCATCCGACCCTGACGTCACGGCGTATTGCGTACGCACCGCACGCGAGAAACGGCCCGGCCGCTCGACAGAGCAGCCGGGCCGTCGCCGTGTGCGCGCTCACGGGAGATCCGCCCCCACTCCGCGGCCGGGGGTGTCGGACAAGAACGTGACGACGGGGCGGCGCCCGCGCCGAAGCACCGCCACCCCGCACCTTCGACCGACTCGTCAAGCGCGCCGGCGTCCGCCGGACCACGGTCGGCCTGGCTCGGCTGAGTGCCACCACGCCGACCAGGGACAGAAGGACTGCCCCCCAGGACCACTGTCGCTCCGGCCGAGATCACGAGGAACCCCCACCACGGCGGATTCCGTGACCGCCGTTGAGTTCAGCCGTGGATGCCAAAGACCCCCAGTCGTTACCGACTGGGGGTCTTTGTGCTGGTGGGGCTAACAGGATTTGAACCTGTGGCCTCATCCTTATCAGGGATGCGCTCTAACCAACTGAGCTATAGCCCCGCCGCGCTCTGCGGTGTGTGTCCCGCGCGCTGACTCCTGAAGATTAGCGCACCAGGCGGGCAGTCCCAAAATCGGTTGTCGTGGGACCGCCCGCGCGGATCACTCGTCCTCGGCGAGCGTCAGCTCCACACCGCCGACGAAGCCGGCGGAGAGGTTGTAGATGAAGGCGCCGAGCGTGGCGAGAGCCGTCGCGAGGACGACGTCGATGACCGCGATGATCGTCGTGAACATCAGCACGTTGGGCAGCGACAGGAAGGACTGCAGGTCGAAGCCGTTGGACTCGTTCGATCCGGTGGCCTCGGAGATCGTGCCGCCGACCGTCGAGAAGACGCCCATGGCGTCCATGACCATCCACAGCACGGCGGAGGCCACGATCGTGCAGACGCCGAGCGCGATGGAGAGCAGGAAGCTGACCTTCATCACCGACCACGGGTCGGCCTTGGCCACGCGCAGGCGTGCCTTGCGGACGCGGGGCGTGGTGCGCGCGCCGGTGCGCGGTCGGCGCGCGGCGGCCGCGGACGGGTTGCCGCCCTGGGTCTGGTAGGCCTGCGGCGGGTGGTACGGCCCGCCGGGCTGCTGGGGCTGCCGTTCCCCGGGCAGCGGCGAGGCCGACTGCCGGGTCTGCGGGCCTCTGGTGTCCGTCACAGTTCCCCCCTGGGATCCATGAGTGTCCGACGCGTGCGAGCCGGTCGCGCCGTCGTCGATCTTGCGCAGCTGAGTCGTGTGCGGATCCGTCGCACGCGCGGCGGAGCCACGGCCGCCGTCCGTCTCCGTACCTCTCGGGGTACTGGCCGATCCGGCGCCCGTGGCTCCGCTCACGATGACTCTCTCCTCGTGCTACTCGGCCGAGGGCGCCTCACCCTCGTCCGTGCCGGTGGTCGTGGCGCCCTCGGCGGCCTCGTCGACGACGACATCGCCGTCGACCTCCTCCGCCTCGCGTCCCGCCTCGGCGTTGCGCGCGATACCCACGACGGCATCGCGCTTGCCCAGATTGATCAGTTGGACGCCCATGGTGTCACGGCCCGTCTCCCTGACTTCGCTGACTCGCGTACGAATCACACCGCCCGAGAGTGTGATGGCGAGGATCTCGTCGTTCTCCTCGACCACCAGCGCGCCCACGAGCGTTCCGCGGTCCTCGACGATCTTGGCGGCCTTGATGCCGAGGCCGCCGCGACCCTGGACGCGGTACTCGTCGACGGAGGTCCGCTTCGCGTACCCGCCGTCGGTGGCAGTGAACACGAACGTACCGGCTCGAACAACATTCATCGAGAGCAGCTCGTCCCCGTCACGGAAACTCATGCCCTTGACGCCCGAGGTGGCACGGCCCATGGGACGCAGGGTGTCGTCCGAGGCGGTGAACCTGATCGACTGCGCCTTCTTGCTGATCAGCAGCAGATCGTCCTCGGCCGAGACGAGTTCGGCGCCGATCAGCTCGTCGTCGGAACCGTCCGCCTGCTCACGCAGGTTGATGGCGATCACGCCGCCCGAGCGCGGGGAGTCGTAGTCCTTCAGCGGCGTCTTCTTCACCAGGCCGGCCTTGGTGGCCAGGACCAGGTAGGGCACCGCCTCGTAGTCGCGGATCGCGCGGATCTGGGCGATCGTCTCGTCCGGCTGGAAGGCCAGCAGGTTCGCCACGTGCTGGCCGCGCGCGTCCCGGCCGGCGTCGGGCAGCTCGTACGCCTTGACCCGGTAGACCCGGCCCTTGTTGGTGAAGAACAGCAGCCAGTGGTGGGTGGTGGACACGAAGAAGTGGTTGACGATGTCGTCTTCCTTGAGCTTCGTGCCGCGTACGCCCTTGCCGCCGCGCTTCTGGGCCCGGTAGTCGTCGGTCTTGGTGCGCTTGATGTAGCCACCGCGCGTGACCGTGACGACGATGTCCTCTTCGGCGATCAGGTCCTCGATGGACATGTCGCCCTCGTAGGGGATCAGCTTGGTCTTGCGGTCGTCGCCGTACTTCTCGACGAGCGCCGCCAGCTCCGCGCTGACGATCCCGCGCTGACGGACCGGCGAGGCGAGGATCTCGTTGTACTCGTTGATCTTCGCCTGGAGTTCGTCGTGCTCCTGGACGATCTTCTGCCGCTCCAGGGCCGCCAGTCGCCGCAGCTGCATCTCGAGGATGGCGTTGGCCTGGATCTCGTCGATCTCCAGGAGGTCCATCAGGCCGCCGCGCGCGATCTCGACGGTGTCACTGCGCCGGATCAGGGCGATGACCTCGTCGATGGCGTCCAGGGCCTTGAGCAGACCGCGCAGGATGTGGGCGCGCTCCTCGGCCTTGCGCAGGCGGAACTTCGTCCGCCGGACGATGACCTCGATCTGGTGGTTCACCCAGTGCCGGATGAACGCGTCCAGGGAGAGGGTGCGCGGCACACCGTCGACCAGGGCCAGCATGTTGGCGCCGAAGTTCGACTGCAGGTCGGTGTGCTTGTACAGGTTGTTCAGGACGACCTTGGCGACCGCGTCCCGCTTGAGCACGATGACCAGGCGCTGGCCGGTGCGCGAGGACGTCTCGTCGCGGACGTCCGCGATGCCGCCGATCTTGCCGTCCTTCACCAGGTCGGCGATCTTCTGCGCGAGGTTGTCGGGGTTGGTCTGGTACGGCAGCTCCGTGACCACCAGGCACTGGCGGTTCTGGATCTCCTCGACCTCGACGACCGCGCGCATGGTGATCGAGCCGCGCCCGGTGCGGTAGGCCTCCTCGATGCCCTTGCGGCCCACCACCAGGGCGCCGGTCGGGAAGTCGGGGCCCTTGATGCGCTCTAGCAGCGCGTCCAGCAGCTCCTCGTGCGAGGCCTCGTAGTTCTCCAGGTACCACTGGGCGCCGGCCGCGACCTCGCGCAGGTTGTGCGGCGGGATGTTGGTCGCCATGCCGACCGCGATACCGGCCGAGCCGTTGATCAGCAGGTTCGGGAAGCGGGCGGGCAGGACGGTCGGCTCCTGGGAGCGGCCGTCGTAGTTGTCCGTGAAGTCGACGGTCTCCTCGTCGATGTCGCGGACCATCTCCATCGACAGCGGCGCCATCTTGCACTCGGTGTACCGCATGGCCGCCGCCGGGTCGTTGCCCGGCGAACCGAAGTTGCCGTTGGAGTCGACCAGCGGCATCCGCATCGACCAGGGCTGGGCGAGGCGGACCAGGGCGTCGTAGATGGAGCTGTCGCCGTGGGGGTGGTAGTTGCCCATGACGTCGCCGACGACGCGGGCGCACTTGTAGAAGCCGCGCTCGGGCCGGTAGCCGCCGTCGTACATGGCGTACAGCACCCGGCGGTGGACGGGCTTGAGTCCGTCACGGACGTCGGGCAGCGCACGCGAGACGATGACGGACATCGCGTAGTCGAGGTACGAGCGCTGCATCTCCGTCTCGAGCCCGACGGGCTCGACACGCATCGCCAGGGCGTCGCCCTCGGACGTCGTCACAGGGGTGTTCTCGTCGGTCATTGCTGGTGAAGGTCCTTCCTGGTGCGGTCAGCTGAGACCGACTCAGATGTCGAGGAAGCGGACGTCCTTGGCGTTGCGCTGGATGAACGCGCGCCGGGCCTCGACGTCCTCGCCCATCAGCACCGAGAACAGGTCGTCGGCCTGCGCGGCGTCGTCGAGCGTGACCTGGCCGAGCACGCGGTGCTCCTGGTCCATGGTCGTGATGCGCAGTTCCTCGGCGTTCATCTCACCGAGACCCTTGAAGCGCTGCACGGAGTCCTCGCGGATGCGCTTGCCGGCCTGGCGGCCCATCTCGATCAGCGCGTCGCGCTCGCGGTCCGAGTACGCGTACTCGAAGTCGTCCCGGCCCCACTTGATCTTGTAGAGCGGCGGACGGGACAGGTACACGTGCCCGGCCTCGACCAGCGGCCGCATGAAGCGGAACAGGAAGGTCAGCAGCAGGGTGTTGATGTGCTGGCCGTCGACGTCGGCGTCCGCCATCAGGATGATCTTGTGATAGCGGAGCTTCTCGATGTCGAAGTCCTCGTGCACGCCCGTGCCGAACGCGGAGATCATCGCCTGGATCTCCTGGTTCTGCAGGATCCGGTCGATGCGCGCCTTCTCCACGTTGAGGATCTTGCCTCGGATCGGGAGGATCGCCTGGTACTGCGGGTTGCGGCCGGACTTGGCCGAACCGCCGGCGGAGTCACCCTCGACGATGAAGATCTCGCACTTGGTCGGGTCGTTCGACTGGCAGTCGGACAGCTTGCCCGGCAGCGACGCCGACTCCAGCAGGCCCTTGCGGCGGGTCAGGTCACGCGCCTTGCGGGCCGCCACGCGCGCGGTGGCCGCCTGGATGCCCTTGCGGATGATGTCCGCGGCCTCGTTGGGGTTGCGGTCGAGCCAGTCGGCCAGGTGCTCGTAGACGACCTTCTGGACGAAGGTCTTCACCTCGGTGTTGCCCAGCTTCGTCTTGGTCTGGCCCTCGAACTGGGGCTCGCTCAGCTTCACCGAGATGATCGCCGTCAGACCCTCGCGGATGTCGTCACCCGTGAGGTTGTCGTCCTTCTCGCGCAGCAGCTTCTTGTCCCGCGCGTACTTGTTGATCAGCGAGGTGAGCGCCGCGCGGAAGCCCTCCTCGTGCGTACCGCCCTCGTGCGTGTGGATGATGTTGGCGAAGGAGTACACGCCCTCGGTGTAGCCGCCGTTCCACTGCATCGCGACCTCGAGGGACAGGCTCTTGTCCTTGTCCTCGGCCTCCAGGTCGATCACGCTGGGGTGCACCAGCTCTCCCTTGCGGGAGTTGAGGTACTTCACGAAGTCGACGATGCCGCCCTCGTAGTGGTATGAGACGCTCTTGACCTCGTGCTTCTCGTCCTCGCCCGCCTCGTCCGCGCCGGCGGTGGCCTTCGCCGACTCGCGCTCGTCGGTGAGGTTGATCTTCAGGCCCTTGTTGAGGAAGGCCATCTCCTGGAAGCGCCGGGAGAGCGTCTCGAAGGAGTAGTCGGTGCTCTCGAAGATGTCGCCGTCGGCCCAGAAGGTGACCGACGTGCCGGTCTCCTCGGTGGCCTCGTGCCGAGCGAGCGGTGCCGTGGGGACACCCAGCTTGTAGTCCTGCGTCCAGCGGTAGCCGTCGGTCTTGACCTCCACGGCGACCTTCGTGGAGAGGGCGTTGACGACGGAGACACCCACGCCGTGCAGACCACCGGAGACCGCGTAACCGCCGCCGCCGAACTTGCCGCCCGCGTGCAGCACGGTCAGCACGACCTCGACGGCGGGCTTGCCCTCGGAGGGGACGATGCCCACCGGGATGCCACGGCCGTTGTCGACGACCCTGACACCGCCGTCGGCGAGGATCGTCACGTCGATGGTGTCCGCGTGACCGGCCAGCGCCTCGTCGACGGAGTTGTCCACGACCTCCTGCACCAGGTGGTGCAGGCCGCGCTCACCGGTCGAGCCGATGTACATGCCGGGTCGCTTGCGGACCGCGTCCAGACCCTCGAGGACGGTGATGGCACTGGCGTCGTACGAGGCGGGAGCTTCGCCGTCGGCGGTGCTCACCGGGTCGTTCACGCCGGTGTCGGTGGACGGGTTGTTCTCGTTGGGGTTGCCGGAATCGGCCACGAAGCGCCCTTTCTGGCACAGCACGAGCCGGGCTCGTCGGCGGGTTGCCGGAGCGGCTGCGGCATGTTGCGTTGGTAAGCCTTGATCAGCGTTGCTCAGCTTGTCCCGGACGGTCCCCACGTTCGGGGCGGGATTGTCTTCCATTCTACCGGTAGCACTGACACTGATGGGGGTTTGCCGGTGCCTGAGTTCGCATGTGCCGCCCTGAACGAGGCTCTCCCGACTCCCGATATGCGGAAGGGGTCCTCAAGAGGCTCACGACGGCACTCAGCGCTTCGAGGCGTCAACCCTTGGCTACTTGGGAGTCAGATCGGGATTCGCAACCGTGTGCGGTGGTACGACGCACCGGGCGCCGACGGTCCGGACCGGCCCTCGACGCCCGCGAATGTGATGTACCTCACCAACCCGCAGGGCGGGCGGACAGGTCACCCGTAGGTGTCCCCGGGGCCCTTGCTGCCCGGCGCGCGCAACGGGCCGTAACGCCGGGCGGAACCACCCGGGCCACCCGGACCGTGCACCTTGATCACCCGCACCGAGCCGTGCCCGAGGTCCTCGTTGAGCCGGGCCACCAGCGTCGGGGCGAGCAGCCGCAGATTCGTCGCCCAGGCCGTCGAGTCGCACCGGACGACCAGCACCCGCTCGTCCTCGTCGTACCGCTCCGGCACACAGTGCTTGGCCACGTCCTCGCCCACGATCTGCGGCCAGCGGCCCATCACACCGCCCACCGCGGCCGGCGTCTCCCACCCGCGCTCCGTGATCAGCCGGTTGATCGCCGAACCCAGCGCCATCGGATCACGACCGTCCGCGCGCGCACCGGAACGCAGCCCACCGCGCCGCGCCTGCCGCTTCTGCTGCGCCGCGTCCCCCCGCGCGCGCGCCGCCTCCCGGGCCGCCCGCAGCGCCACCCGCGCCAGATCCACACCCGACGGTTCGGCGGCTCCGCCGCCCTTGCCCTGCTCGCCCCCGGAGTTCCCGGGGCCCGGCCCGTCCGCGCTCATACGCGCTCCACCGTCCCCTCCGCCACGGAGTACCGCGCCCCCGCCAGCACGTGCGGCACGTCGTCGTCCACCGCGGCGGTCACCAGCACCTGCTCCCCGGGCGCCACCAGCTCGGCCAGCCGCTCCCGGCGCCGCGCGTCCAGCTCGGCGAACACGTCGTCGAGCACCAGCACCGGCTCATTGCCCTCGGCCCGCAACAGGTCGAACGACGCCAGCCGCAACGCCAGCGCGTACGACCACGACTCACCGTGGGAGGCGTATCCCTTGGCGGGCAGCTGCCCGAGCTTCAGCACCAGGTCGTCACGGTGCGGGCCGACCAGCGTGACACCCCGCTCGATCTCCTGCTTCCGGGCCTCACCGAGCGCGGCCATCAGCTGCTCGTAGAGGTCCTCGCGCGTGTGCGCCTCACCGGGCGCCGACGGCTTGTACTCCAGCGCCACCGGACCACCGCCGGGCGCCAGCTGCTCGTACGCCTTGTCGGCCAGCGGCTGCACCGCGGCGATCAGGTCCAGACGCTGCGCCAGCAGTTCGGCACCCACCCGCGACAGGTGCTGGTCCCAGACGTCGAGCGTGGACAGGTCCATCGTGCGGCCACCGTGCCGGCGGGCGAGCGCGGCCGACTTCAGCAGGGTGTTGCGCTGCTTGAGAACCCGGTCGTAGTCCGAGCGCACTCCGGCCATGCGCGGGGAACGGGCGGTGATCAGCTCGTCGAGGAAGCGGCGCCGCTCACCGGGGTCCCCCTTGACCAGCGCGAGATCCTCGGGCGCGAACAGCACGGTCCGCACGATGCCCAGCACGTCACGCGGCCTGACCTGCGACGACCTGTTGATCCGGGCACGGTTGGCCTTGCCCGGGTTCAGCTCCAGCTCGATCAGCTGCTGCCGCTCGCCCTGCCGCACCTGCGCCCGGATCACCGCCCGGTCGGCGCCCATGCGCACCAGGGGAGCGTCCGAGGAGACCCGGTGGCTGCCGAGGGTGGCCAGATAGCCGACCGCCTCGACGAGATTCGTCTTCCCCTGCCCGTTCGGGCCGACGAAGGCGGTGACGCCCGGGTCCAGCGGGACCTCGACCCGGGCGTACGAGCGGAAGTCGGCCAGCGACAGATGCGTGACGTGCATGGTCGTTCGCCGACCTCCCCAACCTTCGGGTGTTGCTTACTTCTTCTCCACCGCGTGACCACCGAACTGGTTGCGCAGCGCGGCGATCATCTTCATCTGCGGCGAGTCGTCCTGCCGGGACGCGAACCGCGCGAACAGCGACGCCGTGATCGCCGGCAGCGGCACCGCGTTGTCGATCGCGGCCTCCACGGTCCAGCGTCCCTCACCGGAGTCCTGTGCGTAACCGCGCAGCTCGTCCAGGTGCTCGTCCTCGTCGAGCGCGTTGACCGCCAGGTCCAGCAGCCAGGAACGGATGACCGTGCCCTCCTGCCAGGACCGGAAGACCTCGCGGACGTTCTCCACGGAGTCGACCTTCTCCAGCAGCTCCCAGCCCTCGGCGTAGGCCTGCATCATCGCGTACTCGATGCCGTTGTGGACCATCTTCGCGAAGTGGCCCGCGCCCACCTTGCCGGCGTGCACGGCACCGAAGTCACCCTCCGGCTTGAGGGCGTCGAAGACCGGCTGCACCTTGGCGACGTTCTCCGCGTCGCCGCCGTACATCAGCGCGTAGCCGTTCTCCAGGCCCCAGACACCGCCGGAGACACCGCAGTCCACGAAGCCGATGCCCTTGGCGGCCAGCTCCTCGGCGTGCTTCTCGTCGTCCGTCCAGCGGGAGTTCCCGCCGTCCACGACGACGTCGCCGGGCTCCAGCAGCTCGCCCAGCTGGTCGACGGTGGCCTGGGTGGGCTCACCGGCCGGGACCATCACCCAGACCACGCGGGGGGCGCTGAGCTTGCCCACAAGCTCTTCCAGGCTGTGGACATCCGCGAGATCGGGATTGCGGTCGTATCCGACGACGGTGTGGCCCGCGCGGCGGATCCGCTCGCGCATGTTGCCGCCCATCTTGCCGAGGCCGACGAGACCGAGCTCCATCAGTTGCGTTCCTTAGGTCTGCGAGGTGGCGTGGCGGCACGTCCGCACCCGGCGGATGCGTGCCGCGGCACTTTCGTACCCGCGTACGAGCCTAAACCCGCAACCCCGTGCACAGCTGTGGGCATACGCGCTCATGCGTATGCCCCCACCTGGGGCTTTGTCCTCAGCCTGTGGACAACCCGGACGGCATCAGCCGCTCAGCCGCACCGGCATGATCAGGTACTTGTAGGCCTCGTCCGCCTCGGCGTCCACCGCGGGCCTGCCGCTGAGCAGCGCCGGCTTCGTGGACGTCGTGAAGGACAGCTGGGCCACCGGCGAGTCGATCGCGCTCAGGCCGTCCAGCAGGAACGTCGGGTTGAAGGCGATCGAGATGTCGTCGCCCTCGAGCTGCGCGTCGACCCTTTCCACAGCCTGTGCGTCGTCGCTGGAGCCGGCCTCCAGGATGAGCACGCCCTGCTCGAAGCTGAGCCGCACCGGAGTGTTGCGCTCGGCGACCAGGGCCACGCGCTTGACGGCCTCCACGAAGGGGGCGGTCTCGATCACGGCCACGCTGTTGAACTCCGTCGGGAACAGCGTCTTGTACTTCGGGAGGTCGCCCTCCAGCAGTCGTGTCGTCGTCCGGCGGCCCGCGCCCTCGAAACCGATCAGGCCCTCACCCGCACCCGACCCGGACAGCGCCAGGATCACCTGGTCGCCGCTGGTCAGCGCCTTGGCGGTGTCCAGGAGGGTCTTGGCGGGCACCAGCGCGACCGCGGAGGTCTCCGGGTTCTCCGGCTTCCACAGGAACTCGCGGACCGCGAAGCGGTAGCGGTCGGTGGAGGCCAGCGTCACCGTGTCGCCCTCGATCTCGATGCGCACACCGGTCAGGACGGGCAGCGTGTCGTCACGGCCGGCGGCGATGGCGACCTGCTGCACGGCCGCGGCGAAGACCTCGCCGGGGACGGTGCCCGTGGCGTTCGGCATCTGCGGCAGGGCCGGGTACTCCTCCACCGGCAGGGTGTGGAGGGTGAAGCGCGAGGAGCCGCACACCACCGTCGCCCGTACACCGTCTGTGGAAATCTCCACCGGCCGGTTGGGCAGGGCGCGGGAGATGTCGGCGAGCAGCCGGCCGGAGACGAGGACCGTGCCCTCCTCCTCGACCTCGGCCTCCACCGACACCCGCGCGGAGACCTCGTAGTCGAAGCTGGACAGGCTCAGCTGTCCCTCCTCGGCCTTCAGCAGCAGGCCCGCGAGGACCGGCGCCGGCGGACGGGCCGGGAGGCTGCGAGCCGCCCAGGCCACTGCCTCCGCGAGTACGTCGCGTTCCACCCGGATCTTCACTGTTGCCGCCTCCTGCTGTTGCCGGCGCTTCTCGCCCTGCTTCGCCTTCGTCGTCTGACCCGGTGTCGCCGACCCCGTCGGGGGGCAGAGCACCGGGGACCAGTCTGACGCACCGCACTGACAGTAGGTGCCCTTCGGGGTCAAGTCGCGACGAGGCGCGGTCGGGCTCGAGAGAGCGAGTTGTGCACAGGCCCCGCTTCGAAACGATTCCCGCTCTCTCTCTAGTCGGGAGTAGTAGTAGGGCCTGTGGATACCGTGGATAACCCCGTTTTCGCAGGTCAGAGCATGAATTTTGTCCACGGGGCCTGTGGGCGGAGCCGGTGGACAACCGGGCGTCTCTGTGGAGAACAGAAAGTTCTGCACACGCCGTGCACAGGGAGGGGCGACTTCTCCCCAGCGCCGTCCCCAGGTTTACCCACCTTTCCCACAGGTCAATCAGGCACCTTGGTGTGACGCCTTTCACTCGGGGCGGTGAGAAGCCGCGTCGGGTTGCCGAACAGTGGACAGCCATGTGGAGAAGCCGGTGATCGCTGGGGACAACCGGCTCCAGCCTGTGGGTGGCCGGTGGACAACTTGACGCGCGGGCTGGGGGCCTTTCCGTTGTCCACAGGCTGTGGAGATCTTTTGTCCACGGATCCACAGGGGGCTGACCTGCCCTGATCATTCCTCAACACCCCAGCCTGTGGACAGGATCGGGACAACTTCCCGGTCCCCAAGCTGTGGAGGGGAAAAAGTCACCGAATCTGTGGAGAGAGGCCGTAACCCGGCAGGTATTCGAACAGCGGAGGTCCGGGGCCGAGCCGGCGCGGGGAGCTCGCCGGCGCTTCCAGGGGCTCTCCCGGCCGCGTCTGGGGCGCACCCGCACCGGTCGGGGGCACGGAAAAGGCGCCCCCGGAGCTCTCCAGGGGCGCCTCCAGGACGCGTGCCGGCCCGTGCCGGCGGCCGTCAGCTGTTCTTGATGCGGTTGGTCAGTTCCGTCACCTGGTTGTAGATGGAGCGCCGCTCGGCCATCAAGTTGCGGATCTTGCGGTCGGCGTGCATCACCGTGGTGTGGTCCCGGCCGCCGAACAGCGCGCCGATCTTCGGCAGTGAGAGGTCCGTCAGCTCGCGGCAGAGATACATGGCGATCTGGCGAGCCGTCACCAGGGCGCGCCCCCGGGAGGTGCCGCACAGGTCCTCGACGGTGAGGCCGAAGTAGTCGGCGGTGGCGCCCATGATGGCCGTGGACGTGATCTCGGGGGCCGAGTCCTCGCCGCCGGGGATCAGGTCCTTGAGGACGATCTCGGTCAGGCCCAGGTCGACCGGCTGCCGGTTGAGCGACGCGAACGCGGTGACCCGGATCAGCGCGCCCTCCAGCTCGCGGATGTTGCGCGAGATGCGGGAGGCGATGAACTCCAGTACCTCGGGCGGGGCGTTGAGCTGTTCCTGTACCGCCTTCTTGCGCAGGATCGCGATGCGCGTCTCCAGTTCGGGCGGCTGGACGTCGGTGGTCAGGCCCCACTCGAAACGGTTCCGCAGACGGTCCTCGAGCGTCACCAGCTGCCTGGGCGGCCGGTCGGAGGACAGCACGATCTGCTTGTTGGCGTTGTGGAGGGTGTTGAAGGTGTGGAAGAACTCCTCCTGCGTCGACTCCTTGTCCGCCAGGAACTGGATGTCGTCGACGAGCAGGATGTCCATCTCGCGGTAGCGCTTGCGGAAGCTGTCGCCCTTGCCGTCGCGGATGGAGTTGATGAACTCGTTGGTGAACTCCTCCGAGCTCACGTACCGCACGCGCGTGCCGGGGTAGAGGCTGCGCGCGTAGTGCCCGATCGCGTGGAGCAGGTGCGTCTTGCCGAGCCCCGATTCCCCGTAGATGAAGAGGGGGTTGTACGCCTTGGCGGGTGCTTCGGCGACGGCCACGGCCGCCGCGTGGGCGAAGCGGTTGGAGGCGCCGATGACGAAGGTGTCGAAGAGGTACTTCGGGTTGAGGCGCGCGGTGGGTTCGCCGGGGCCGGTCGCCGGTGCGGGCTGTGCGGCCAGCGGGCCGGGGGCGCCGGTGGCGGGTCCGGGGCCGACGGGACCGCCGCGGTGGACGTGGCCGGAGCCGGGCGGCGGCTCGGGAAGGTCGCGCCGGGCGCCCCGCTGGTCGTAGTCGCCGCGCGGCTGGTCGTAGTCGGTGCGCTGGGGGTCGTACGGGGGGCGCTCCGGCGGCTGCGTGCGGCGGTCCTGAGGGCGCCGGTCCTGCGGGTACGGGTCCTGGGGGTACGGCTCCTGGCCGTAGGAGTCCTGGGAGTAGGAGTCCTGCGAGTAGCCGTCCTGGGAAGGCGGGCCGTACGAGTCCTGCTGCGGCGAGGCGTACGGGTCCCGCTCCGGGAAGCCGAGGCGCTGCTGCTGCCAGCCGTAGTCGTCCTGCTGGGACGGGCGGGGCCAGGAGCCGGGCTCGGGGCGCTGGTATTCCTGCGGGTAGGCCGGGCGGGCGGTGGGGAGCTGGTCGGCGCGGTGGCGGCCGTATCCCTCGTAGTCGTCGCGGTTGTGGGTTCCCGGGCCGCTCTGGCCCGCCCCGCTTCCACCCTGGCCGGGGGACGGGAGCTCGGGCTCCTCGTAGCGCGGCTGGGGGCGGGCGGGCGGTGCCGGCGGCGCCGGGGGTTCGCCCGCGGTGTCGTCGACGGTGATCGCGATGCGGATGGGGCGGCCGCACTCCCTGCTCAGCGTTTCGCTGACGACAGGAGCGAGCCGGCCCTCGAGCACACCCTTCGCGAATTCGTTGGGTACGGCGAGGAGGGCGGTGTCGGCGACCAGTGCCAGGGGCTGGCAGCGGCGGATCCAGTGCTCGTCCTTCGATTCGACCCCTTGCCCGCGGCCCTCTCCGAGGAGCTGCTCCAGTACGCGTGGCCACACTGCGGCAAGATCGGCAGGTACGTCAGCCACAGGGCACGCTCTCTCACGAGTCCCTCGAAGGTGTGATTCGGGGACGGGTCGGGATGAAACTCGGGTGGGGCAGGGATAAGGGAACGAATCGGAGTTCAGTCACGGTAGTCAGCGCGACGGGTAGGGTTCAAGTCGTTGTCCCCAGCCTGTGGACAAGTGTGCCTCGGTCACCTCTGGTTTGACCGAATGGCGCAGTCTCACGTACCGTAACCAGGTCGAGTTGTCGATGGCTGCTGCCGCCTGCCTCCGATGGGCACAGGTCACGTCCAAGGTGATCGAAAAAGCGGTGCACTCGGGCGTGACGAGAGCTACTCGTGGGCGCACGGTGACAGCCAGGACGGCACCCCGCCAACCCCGATTCTTTCTGGAGCCCCCGAGTGAGCAAGCGCACCTTCCAGCCGAACAACCGTCGTCGCGCCAAGACCCACGGCTTCCGGCTGCGTATGCGCACCCGTGCCGGCCGCGCGATTCTCGCGACCCGCCGCAGCAAGGGTCGCGCCCGTCTGTCCGCCTGATCCCGGTCAGGTCATGACATCGTGCTGCCCACCGAGAACCGGCTGAGGCGGCGCGAGGACTTCGCGACCGCGGTACGACGAGGCCGCCGGGCCGGCCGCCCGGCTCTCGTCGTCCACCTTCGAAGCGGTGCCACGGACCCGCACGCGCCTGGGGAGAGCGCTCCCCCGACACGTGCGGGTTTCGTCGTGAGCAAAGCCGTGGGTGGCGCGGTGGTGCGCAACAAGGTGAAGCGCAGGCTTCGCCATCTGATGCGCGACCGGGTCGACCTGTTTCCCCCCGGTAGCCTGGTAGTCGTACGAGCGCTGCCCGGTGCGGGTGACGCCGACCATGCACAGCTGGCCCGAGACCTGGACGCCGCCCTGAAGCGGCTACTGGGAGGGGGCGCGCGATGAAGTACCCGCTGCTGGCTCTGATCAAGCTGTACCAGTGGACGATCAGTCCTCTGCTGGGGCCGGTCTGCAAGTACTACCCGTCGTGTTCCCACTACGGCTACACGGCCATCGACCGGCACGGTGCCATCAAGGGAACGGCACTCACCGCCTGGCGCATCCTGCGGTGCAACCCGTGGTCGCTGGGCGGGGTGGACCATGTTCCGCCGCGCAAGCGCCCGCGGTGGCACGAAATGCTGCGTGACGCCTGGCGTGCACGCAGGGGCGGGCCCTCCGCCGCCGAACCGGCCATCGAGGGACAGGCTTCTCCCACGAGTCCGTCCAGTCCTTCGAGCCCGGCCGCAGAGACCCAGTCCCATGCCCAAGGAGCATGATTAGTGGACACGATTGCCAGCCTCTTCAGCTTCATCACGACACCTGTCTCCTGGGTCATCGTCCAGTTCCACAGCGTGTACGGCGCCATTTTCGGCCCTGACACCGGATGGGCCTGGGGCCTGTCCATCGTGTCCCTGGTGATTCTGATCCGCATCTGCCTGATCCCGCTCTTCGTGAAGCAGATCAAGTCGACGCGTGCGATGCAGACGCTCCAGCCGGAGATGAAGAAGATCCAGGAGCGCTACAAGAACGACAAGCAGCGTCAGTCCGAAGAGATGATGAAGCTGTACAAGGAGACGGGCACCAACCCGCTCTCCTCGTGCCTTCCCATCCTGGCGCAGTCCCCGTTCTTCTTCGCCCTGTACCACGTGCTCAACGGCATCGCGACGGGTGACACCATCGGTGTGATCAACGATCGCCTGCTGGAGAGCGCGCAGAAGGCCCACATCTTCGGTGCTCCGCTCGCGGCGAAGTTCACCGACGGCGCGTCGAAGGTGGAGGCCCTCGGGTCCTCCATCACCGACGTCCGCGTCGTCACCGCCATCATGATCATCCTGATGTCGGCGTCGCAGTTCTTCACCCAGCGCCAGCTGATGACCAAGAACGTCGACACGACGGTGAAGACGCCGTTCATGCAGCAGCAGAAGATGCTGATGTACGTCTTCCCGGTCATGTTCGCCGTCTTCGGCATCAACTTCCCGGTCGGTGTCCTCGTCTACTGGCTGACCACCAACGTGTGGACCATGGGCCAGCAGATGTATGTCATCCGTAACAACCCGACCCCGGGTTCCAAGGCCCAGGCCGCGTACCTGGAGCGCCTGCACAAGCACGTCACCGAGCACGGCAAGACGCGTGGCCGCGGTGAGAAGGCCATCGTGAAGGCGATCGTCGCCAAGGGCCGGGACCGCAACGAGTTCGAGCGCAAGTTCATCAACGGTCTGAACAAGGCGGGTCTGGCGGCCCAGCCCGACGGCACCGTGGTGAAGAGCGATGCCGCTGTCGCGGTGCAGACCGAGGACGGTGCTCCCGTCGCGACGGGCACGCCGAAGCGTCAGCAGCCCAAGCGGCAGAGCAAGTCCCAGCGGCAGTCCACGAAGGCGGCCGGCGAGGCCGAGCCGAAGACCTCGCTGACCAAGTCCGACGAGCCGGAGGACGCCAAGCCGGACACCCAGCCCGCCGCCGCGAAGAAGTCCGCTCAGAAGCCCGGCGGCGGTGGCCGCAGCAAGGCCCAGTCCGGACAGCGCAAGGGCCCGCAGCGGCCCAAGTCCCCGTCGAAGAAGTAAGAAGGAGTCCATCCCGTGACGGAAGGCACCACCTCCGCCGCTGCCGAGGGTGCAGACACCCTGACTCGCCTCGAGCAGGAGGGCGAGATCGCCGCGGACTACCTGGAGGGTCTGCTCGACATCGCCGACCTGGACGGCGACATCGACATGGACGTCGAGGCCGACCGTGCCTCTGTCTCGATCATCAGCGACACGAACAGCCGTGATCTGCAGAAGCTGGTCGGCCGGGACGGTGAGGTGCTGGAGGCTCTGCAGGAGCTCACGCGCCTGGCCGTGCACCGGGAGACCGGGGACCGCAGCCGGCTGATGCTCGACATCGCGGGTTACCGGGCCAGGAAGCGCGCCGAGCTCTCCGAGCTGGGGGCGAAGGCCGCGGCTGAGGCCAAGAGCAGCGGCGAGGCAGTGCGGCTTCAGCCGATGACGCCGTTCGAGCGCAAGGTCGTGCACGACGCGGTCAAGTCCGCGGGACTGCGCAGCGAGTCCGAGGGCGAGGAGCCGCAGCGCTTCGTCGTCGTGCTTCCCGCCTGATCGGTTCCCACGTTCTCCGGCCCCGTCTGTTGCGCAGGCGGGGCCGAATTTTGTCAGCCTGATAGTTCTGGTGGTTCTGGCATCGGCGCCTGGGCGCGGATGCGGTACGGAAGGACGGTCCCCCCGTGACGGAGGCAGCGGAGCTTCCCCCTGTGCCCGAGCAGGCACGCGAGGTGTTCGGTGATCGCTACGCGGATGCGGTCCGCTACGCCGAGCTGCTCGCCGAGGCGGGAGTGCAGCGGGGCCTGATCGGTCCCCGTGAGGTCCCGCGCCTGTGGGAGCGGCACCTGCTGAACTGTGCGGTGCTCTCCGAGGTCGTGCCCGAGGGGGTGACGGTGTGCGACGTCGGCTCGGGCGCCGGGCTGCCCGGCATTCCGCTGGCGCTCGTCCGGGACGACCTGAAGATCACGCTCCTGGAGCCGCTGCTGCGGCGCACCAACTTCCTGACCGAGGTAGTGGAGCTGCTGGGCCTGAATCATGTGACCGTTGTGCGTGGCCGGGCCGAGGAGGTCATGGGCAAGGTCCCGCCGGTGCACGTGGTGACGGCCCGTGCCGTCGCGCCGCTGGACCGCCTGGCCACCTGGGGTATCCCGCTGCTGCGCCCCTACGGTGAGATGCTCGCCCTCAAGGGCGACACGGCCGAGGAGGAGCTCAAGGCCGCGGCCACGGCGCTGAGCAAGCTGGGTGCGGTGGAGACGTCGATCCTGCATGTGGGTGAAGGCGTCGTGGATCCCCAGTCCACTGTGGTGCGCGTCGAGGTCGGGGAAAGCCCCGGAGGTGTGCGCTTCGCCGCCAAGCGGGCCAAGGCGGCCCGGACCGGACGGGCACGCCGACGACGCGGATGAGAATGCGGTGGCGCTGATCGTCCTGACGGCCCCGTCCTGACGACACGGCGTACTCCACACAAGCCTCCCCGCCTACGCATGCCGGAGTGTCGCGGCGGTTCGCCCTCGGGTGCTGTGCATCGTGTTTCACGTGAAACGTCGCTCACTGCTGCACGGCATCATCAGTCGCGGTCGCGCCGCGGCCGAACCTCGCGACCGGAGGCCCCTCGGTTCTCTTGCTGAGGAACCGGACTCTCCCGAGGGTTCGACCCTCTTGCGAGGTACGGAGTTGTCCACAGAGGTGGATTTCTCCACAGAACGTCAGGCCTCACTGGTTCACGACCCCGAAGGCATGGGAGGCTCTGTTCATTGCGAGCCTGAAGTCGAGGAGAGTGAATCCTTGCGGTCCGACGCCAACATCGCGGGACCGATGACCGATCCGGTCCCCGGTCCCCGCACCGAGTCGATGGGGACGGATGTTTCACGTGAAACACCGCCTCCGATGGACGACACTCCGATCGGTCGAGCTGCCCAACTGGCGGTGGAGGCTCTGGGACGAGCCGACGAGGGTCTGCCACGGCCCGAGCAGACCCGCGTGATCGTGGTCGCCAACCAGAAGGGCGGCGTCGGCAAGACGACGACGACCGTCAATCTCGCCGCGTCGCTGGCGCTGCACGGGGCCCGCGTTCTGGTCGTCGACCTCGACCCGCAGGGCAATGCGTCCACCGCGCTCGGGATCGACCACCACGCCGAGGTTCCGTCCATCTACGACGTGCTGGTCGAGAGCCGGCCGCTCTCCGAGGTCGTTCAGCCGGTTCCCGATGTCGAGGGTCTCTTCTGCGCCCCTGCCACCATCGACCTCGCGGGTGCGGAGATCGAGCTGGTCTCCCTGGTGGCACGGGAGAGCCGGCTGGAGCGGGCGATCCAGGCGTACGAGCAGCCGCTGGACTACATCCTCATCGACTGTCCGCCCTCCCTCGGCCTGCTGACGGTGAACGCACTCGTCGCGGGCCAGGAGGTGCTGATCCCCATCCAGTGCGAGTACTACGCGCTGGAGGGACTGGGTCAGCTGCTGCGGAACGTCGACCTGGTGCGGGGGCATCTCAACCCCACCCTGCATGTGTCGACCATCCTGCTCACCATGTACGACGGCCGGACGCGGCTGGCGTCGCAGGTCGCGGACGAGGTGCGCAGCCACTTCGGCGAAGAGGTACTGCGGACGAGCATCCCGCGCTCGGTCCGTATCTCCGAGGCCCCGAGTTATGGGCAGACCGTGCTGACCTACGATCCAGGATCGAGCGGAGCCCTCTCCTACCTGGAGGCGGCACGCGAGATCGCGCTGAGGGGTGTGGGGGTCAATTACGACCCGGCTCAGGCACACCTCGGCGCACAGAATGACCCGAACATGGTGGAGGGGATCCAGTGAGTGAGCGACGAAGGGGGTTGGGCCGTGGTCTCGGAGCACTGATTCCCGCAGCCCCGACCGAGAAGTCGGTGGCCTCGGCAGCCCTGGGGAATGCGACGTCCGCTTCCCCCTCGGCGGCGCCCGTGCTGCCCAGCGACCGGGGAGTGGCGGCGGCGAAGCTGGCCGCGCTGTCCTCTGTTTCACGTGAAACAGAGGAGTCGGCGTCGGCGGCAGCAGCGGGCATGCCCGCGCCCCCGATGGGGGCCCACTTCGCGGAAGTGCCCCTGGACTCGATCACTCCGAACCCCCGGCAGCCCCGCAAGGTCTTCGACGAGGACGCCCTCGCCGAGCTGGTGACCTCCATCAAGGAGGTCGGTCTCCTTCAGCCGGTCGTCGTCCGGCAGACCGGCCCCGGGCGCTACGAGCTCATCATGGGTGAGCGTCGTCTCCGGGCCAGCCGCGAAGCCGGGCTGGAGGCCATCCCGGCGATCGTGCGGGCCACGGAGGACGAGCAGCTCCTCCTGGACGCTCTACTGGAGAACCTGCACCGCGCCCAGCTGAACCCGCTGGAGGAGGCCTTCGCCTACGACCAGCTGCTGAAGGACTTCAACTGCACGCACGACCAGCTGGCGGACCGCATCGGCCGGTCCCGTCCGCAGGTGTCCAACACGTTGCGTCTGCTGAAGCTCTCCCCGAAGGTGCAGAACCGCGTCGCCGCCGGCGTACTCTCCGCCGGGCATGCCCGGGCGTTGCTCTCCGTCGAGGACTCGGAGGAGCAGGAACGGCTGGCTCACCGCATCGTGGCCGAGGGGCTCTCGGTACGGGCGGTCGAGGAGATCGTGACGCTGATGGGCTCCAGGCAGCAGAAGCCGCAGCGGGCCAAGGGGCCGCGGGCCGGTGCTCTCGTCTCTCCGGCGCTGTCCGAACTGGCGACCCGCCTGTCGGACCGCTTCGAGACGCGGGTGAAGGTCGACCTGGGGCAGAAGAAGGGGAAGATCACCGTGGAGTTCGCCTCCATGGAAGACCTCGAACGGATTCTTGGAAGCCTCGCTCCCGGCGAGGGCCCTGTGCTGCAGAAGGGCCTCGGGGACGGAGGGGACGAGGAGACCGAGTCCTGATCTTCGGGCAGGTGGATCACTTGACAGTGCTCCGGTTGCCGATGGGCGGGCTGTGTCCGGTGCCTACCGGAACACGGCCCGCCCTTTGCCTTTCGGCGGTGCCCACTCCCTCGCATCGTGGATACGATGCGAGGAGATGGCGCAATCACCTGGCAGTACCTCTGAGAGGCAGGCAGGGGCCATGCGAACGATGAGCCGCATCGGACTGGTGAGCGCGGGATTGGGGCTGGGCGCGGTCGGTGGGTTCATCGGCAGCCTGCTCAGGGAACGGAGTGCTCTCACAGCCGCCCGCGACGCGACGGGCGAAGGAAGCGAGGAACAGCCTTCATGGGGCGTCGGCTCGTACCGCTCACGCTGGACAACCTTCAGGACCTTCCCCAGCGCTGTGGCTCGTGCGTCTTCTGGGAGCTGGACCCCGTCAGCGGCGAAGCCGCGGTAACAGCGGGGACGTCCGCCACGGAGAAGGAAGCCTGGATCTCCGCTGTCCTGCTGGACTGGGGGTCCTGCGGTCGAGTGGTCTACGTCGACGACGTACCGGTGGGCTTCATGCTCTACGCCCCTCCTGCTTACGTTCCGCGCTCGACGGCGTTTCCTACCAGTCCCGTGGCTCCCGACGCGGTGCAGTTGATGACGGCCTTCGTGATGCCGGGCTACCAGGGTCAGGGGCTGGGGCGGGTGATGGTGCAGACGGTCGCCAAGGATCTGCTCCGGCGGGGCTTCAAGGCGATCGAGGCCTTCGGGGATGCCCGCTGGAAGGAGCCGGCCTGTGTGCTGCCGGCGGATCATCTGCTGGCCGTGGGCTTCAAGACGGTCCGGCCTCATCCCTACCACCCCCGGCTGAGGCTGGAGCTGCGCTCCACGCTGTCGTGGAAGGAAGACGTGGAGATGGCGCTGGACCGGCTGCTCGGTGCCGTTCAGAAGGAGCCGGTGCTGCGGCCGCTGTGACGTGCTGAGTCCCACGAGGACCGCAACACGAAGGGGCCGGCCCCTCTGGGCCGGCCCCTTCGTGTTTCACGTGAAACGTCAGTCGGCGATGAAGTCCTCGAGGTCGCGGACGATCGCGGCCTTGGGCTTGGCGCCGACGATGGTCTTGGCGACCTCGCCGCCCTGGTACACGTTCAGCGTCGGGATGGACATGACGCCGTACTTGGCGGCCGTACCCGGGTTCTCGTCGATGTTCAGCTTGACGATCTCGATCTTGTCGCCGTACTCGGCGGCGATCGCCTCGAGGGACGGCGCGATCTGGCGGCACGGTCCGCACCAGGCGGCCCAGAAGTCCACCAGGACGGGCTTGTCGCTCTTGAGGACGTCCTGCTCGAAGGAGTCGTCGGTCACTTGCTTCAGGGTGCCGGCCACGGCGGGCTCCTTAACTGGTTGGTGCGCGGGGCGGATGGGGGTCAGACTGCGGTCTTCTCGGGCTCGGCCTTGTCCTCGTCGCTGAGCGCGGCGAGGAAGCGCTCGGCGTCGAGGGCGGCGGAGCAGCCGGTGCCGGCGGCGGTGATCGCCTGTCGGTAGGTGTGGTCGACCACGTCACCGGCGCCGAAGACACCGGTCAGGTTGGTGCGGGTCGAGGGGGCCTCGACCTTCAGGTAGCCCTCCGGGTCCAGGTCGAGCTGGCCCTTGAAGAGCTCGGTGCGCGGGTCGTGACCGATGGCGATGAACAGGCCGGTCACCGCCAGGTCCGAGAGCTCACCGGTCTTGAGGTTGCGCAGCTTCAGGCCCGACAGCTTCTGCTCGCCCTGGATCTCGGCGACCTCGCTGTCCCAGACGAACGAGATCTTCGGGTCGGCGAAGGCACGCTCCTGCATCGCCTTGGAGGCCCGCAGGGTGTCGCGGCGGTGGACGATCGTCACGGACTTGGCGAACCGGGAGAGGAAGGTGGCCTCCTCCATCGCGGTGTCACCGCCGCCGATCACGGCGATGTCCTGGTCCTTGAAGAAGAAGCCGTCGCAGGTCGCGCACCAGGAGACGCCACGGCCGGACAGGGCGTCCTCGTTCGGCAGGCCGAGCTTGCGGTGCTGGGAGCCGGTGGTGACGATGACGGCCTTCGCCCGGTGGACGGTGCCCGCGGTGTCGGTGACGGTCTTGATCTCACCGGTGAGGTCGACGGCGACGACATCGTCCGGGATCAGCTCGGCGCCGAAACGCTCGGCCTGGGCGCGCATGTTGTCCATGAGCTCGGGGCCCATGATGCCGTCCTGGAAGCCCGGGAAGTTCTCCACCTCGGTGGTGTTCATCAGTGCACCGCCCGCGGTGACGGCGCCCTCGAACACCAGCGGCTTCAGCGACGCGCGCGCGGTGTAGAGCGCCGCCGTGTAGCCGGCGGGCCCGGAGCCGATGATGATCACGTTTCGGACGTCGCTCACGGCTTCATTCCTCGTCTCTGGACTGCGTCTTCAGGGCCGGGTGGAGCTTCTCTCGGAACTCTCACCCCACCCAACGGATCCTAAGGGGCGCGCATTCCCGCTGTGTCCGGGCACACGGCGGGCGAGCGGACCGCGCGCACTCAGGGACGCGTGTACGAGTGCTTCAGCAGAACGGTGGCCTTGCCGACGGCGGGCTGGTCCACGCAGGACGAGTCGACGATGTAGGCGGTGACCCGGCTGTCGTTGAGGGTGTCGGGCAGCACCACGAGCAGTGCTTCCTTGCCCTTGTAGACGCCCTCTTCCGTGGCGAGCGCCGCGTCGTCGCGGCCGATGGCCTTCTGGACGCACTCGGGAACAACCGTCGGCTGGGTGAGGACGTGGTTCTCCGTCTCGGGCTCCGTGCCGAAGCTGTGCGGCGTCCGCGGGCCGCTGCGTGTGCCCTGCCCATCGCCGATGAGATCGGTGACCTGCTTCTGCAGCTTGGTCTCGGAGAAGGTGTCCACGGGCGCGGTCTGCTGCCCGTGGGCCGTGTCGTCGGGCGGGCTGCCTCCCGTGACGGACGACACGATCACGGAGCCGATCCCCAGGGCGGCCGCCGCGGCCACGGCCCCCAGGACGGCGATCCTGCGCCGTCCGATCCGCCTGCGGTCCTTGCGGCCCGGGCCCGTGGTGGAGGTGCGGGCGCGCCCCGAGGGACGGTCCGTCGCCGACGTTTCACGTGAAACGTGCGTGGCGTCGCGGCTCTCGTCCTCGTCGGCTGCCGGCGCTGCGGAGAGTGCCGGGGCTGTCGCACTCAGCAGTGCTTCGGCGGCGAGGGCGGCGTCGATGCGACCCGCCACGTCATCGGGCATCCGCTGCGGTCCCGGCAGCGTCCCGAGCAGCCCCTGGATCTCCTCCAGCGACGCGTAGACGTCCGCGCAGAGAGCGCAGGTCTCCAGGTGCCTTCGTACGTCCGTGGTCCGCGAGGGCGGAAGCAGGCCCTCGGCGAGGTCGGAGATCTCCGCGACGTCCGGATGCCCGGCCATGTCTGTCGTCGACGACGTCACGCTCGTCCACCTCCGCCCTTCACTGCGGCTGAATCGCTCGGGCCCGCTTCCGGCGGACCCGCCCGGTGCGGTCCCGCTGCGGGTGGGACGGATGCGCCCTGCGTCCGGTTCCGCTCGGGGCCGGGCTTCTCGTCGTCACCCTTGCCGTCCGGACGCAGGTGGGTGAGCAGCGGCAGAAGCCTGGCTCTGCCACGGGCGCACCGGCTCTTGATCGTGCCGACCGGCACGTCGAGGATCCGTGCCGCCTCGGCGACGGGGTAACCCTGCATGTCGACGAGGACGAGAGCCGCCCGCTGATCGGCCGGCAGCGTCCCCAGAGCTTCGACGAGCTGGCGGTGCAGGTCGTTGCGCTCGGCGGGGGCCGATGCCGACTCGTGCGGCTCCAGCAGCTGCTCCAGGCGCTCGGCGTCGTCGACCGGAGCGGTCTTGCGGGAGGCGGCCTTGCGGGCACGGTCCAGGCAGGCGTTCACGGTGATCCTGTGCAGCCACGTCGTGACGGCCGCCTGCCCCCGGAAGGTGTGCGCGGCCCGGTAGGCGGAGACGAGCGCGTCCTGGACCGCGTCAGCGGCCTCCTCGCGGTCCCCCAGGGTGCGCAGGGCGACTGCCCAGAGCCGGTCGCGGTGACGGCGGACGAGCTCACCGAAGGCGTCGGGATCGCCCTCGACGTGGCGGGTGAGCAACTCGTGATCGGTCAGGCTCTCACCGCTCGTGCCGTCCGCCATCACACCCTCTCCTCGCGGCAGATGCCGTCAGCTGCTCACCTTGACGTCCGCCAGCCTGCCGCGCCACTCCCCGGTGTCCGCCTGCTTCGGCAGATCGGTCAGCCACACCAGCAGGTACCGGCTCCTCAGAGCCTTGTCGGGCTTGAGCTCCACCGTCGTTCCGGAGCCTTCGGCGACCTTGCCGTAGTCGTCGAACGACGTCGGCTCCGCGGTGGCGTCCGCGTCCGCGCTGCGCAGTTCGACGGACGTGCTTCCGACGAAGGTGACCGTCACCTTTCCGACCTGCTGGACCTTGCCGAGGTCCACGATGACACCGACCCCCGACTTGAGGCGGCCGAAGTCGGAACTGAGGTAGTAGTCCGTCTGCCAGTACGTGGAGGGGCTGTTGTCGTAGACGTTCTCTATCTCGGACGGCTTCTCGGACTGGTCGCCGAAGGGGTCGAAGTCCCGGGCACTGCTGATGGCGATCGGCTTGCCGGCCACCGGAACCTTCGGGCTCTTGTCGTCGCCGTCCGTCGTCTGCGTCTGGTTCTGGTCGTCGGCCTTGCCGCCCCGCTCCATGAGTGCGTCCGCCAGCTGCCAGCTGCCGAGGCCGAGGGCGGCGATCAGCAGGGCGGATACGGTCCACTTCAGCGCCTTGCCGGTACGGCTCTGCAACGGGGGCGGTGGCGTCGGCACCGGCTGGGTGATGCCGGGGTGCGGTGCCGGGCGGCCGTACGTGCCCTTCTGGTACGACGTGCGCTGGTATGCGGGCGGCGCGGTGTACGTCGGCTCCGGCGGACGGATGCGCGGCATCTCACCGATCGCCTTGACCAGCTCCTCCGGCGTGGTGCACGGGGACTCGTGGCGCGAAGCGGTGGCGCCGTCGTTGACGAGCGCCCGCATGGCGAGCTCGGACAGGCCGCGGTGGACACCCGCGCGTACCTGGTCCGGCGGGATCAGCCCGATGTCCTTGGGCAGGCCCGCCATGCCGTAAGCGTCGCTCTCGTACGGCCAGCGCTGGGTGAGCGTGGCGTACAGCAGCGCGCCGATGGCCTCGGTGTCGGCGCGCTGGGGGGTGTCCGAACGGATGCCGCGCAGAGCGGCGCTGACGGCCAGTCCGCGGATCTTCCACTGGCCCGTGGACGTACGCAGCACGGCGTTGGGGTTCAGGCGCAGATGGGCGAGGCCCTCGCGGTGTGCCGCGGCCATCGCGGATGCGACCTGGCTCACCATCTGGTAGGCGTCGTACGCGTCGAGCGGGCCGGCGGCGAGGAGCGCGGTCAGTTCGGTTGCGTCGGGGAGCCATTCGTGGACTACGTAGACGAGGTCGTTGTCCTCGACGGCGTCCAGTACCTGGACGAAACGCGGATCGCCGAGCAGCGCGGCGGATCGTGCGGCGGCCAGCACGGAACGGGCCCGTGTGTGGTCCGCCGGCAGGACGTGGACTCCGACGGCGCGGCGGAGTTTCTCGTCGACGGCCCGCCAGCTGCTGAAGCCGTCCAGACGGGTGACGCATTCCTCGAGGCGGTAGCGCCTGGCGAGCTTGTGCCCGCTGTGCAGTTCGGGAGGCGAGGCCTTGCCTGAATCCTCGCTCGTGGGGCTTCCCTGTGCCTCGTCGCTGTCCGTGTCCCGCTCCCGGTTGTTGGCCACCCCGTCGGCCGTGGACTGGTCCGCCTGTGCGGTCAGCGGCTTCTCGCCGCTGTTGTCTGCCACGTCGACGGCAGCTGTGCTCCGTTCCGCCACCGTCGTTCCCGCCTCCCCATTCGATGCACGCCGGCCGACTCCCGATGCGCGCAGCCCGACGCCGAACCCAATTGTGCCCACAGTCCGCCGCTATGCACGACACACGGCGGCGGACGATGGTTGTGCGCCTACCCCCGGTCTCAGCGTCCCAGGCGTCCGCGCACCATACCGACCAGTGAGTTGACCTCCTCGATCCGCATCCTGCGGGCGGCGACGAAGAAGACACCGAACAGGACCGCCGCGCCGGCCAGCAGGGCGGCGAGGGACCCCACGACGCCCTGGCCGAGCGTGTGGCCGATCCCGTAGCAGGCGGCGCCGCTGAGCAGGGCGGCCGGGACGGAGGCGATGCACAGCCGGGCGTACGTCCGCAGCACCCGGGCACCGTCCAGGTCCCCGCCGAGCCGCTTGCGCAGCCTGCGCCAGGCGACGCCGACACCGATCGCGTAGGCCAGGCCGTAGGCGGCGGCCATGCCGACCACGGCCCAGCGGGCGGGCAGCAGGAGGTAGCACAGGGCGGACGCCGCGGCGTTGAACGCGGCCACGATGACCGTGTTGTAGAAGGGCGTCCGGGTGTCCTCGTAGGCGTAGAAGGCGCGCAGGACGACGTACTGCACGGAGTAGGGGATGAGGCCGAGGCCGAAGGCCATCAGCATGTAGCCCATGTTGGTGGCTTCGCTGGTGCCCGAGGAGCCGAACATGAGCGTGCACATCGGGATGCCGAGCGAGACGAATCCGAAGGAGACGGGCACGATGGCGACGGCCGTCGTGCGCAGGCCCTGGGAGATGTCGTCGCGGACCGCGCCGCCGTCGTCCTCGGACGCCGAGCGCGAGATGCGCGGCAGCAGGGCGGCCATCAGGGAGACCGTGATGATGGCCTGCGGCAGGCCCCAGATCAGCTGGGCGTTGGCGTAGGCGGCGAAGCCCGTGCCGTCGACGGGGGACGCCGCGCCGGCGGCCGTGGAGAGCTGGATGACGATCATGGCGCCCGCCTGGTTGGCGAGGACGAACAGGACCGTCCACTTGGCGAGGGTGACGGCCTTGCCGAGTCCGTGGCCCCGCCAGTCGAAGCGCAGCCGCAGCCGGAAGCCCGTCTCGCGCAGGTACGGGATCATCGCCAGGGACTGCACGACGAGGCCCAGCAGCACGCCGACGCCGAGCAGGCGCTGGCCCTCCGGCGGGATGCTGGTGACCTTCATGCCGGAGGTCTCCGCGGTCCCGTAGACCCAGATGAACATGCCCAGCGTGACGATGATGACGATGTTGTTCAGGACCGGGGTCCACATCATCGCGCCGAACCTGCCGCGGGCGTTCAGGATCTGCCCCATCACCACGTGCAGGCCCATGAAGAAGATCGAGGGCAGGAAGTAGCGGACGAAGGTGATGCCCACCTCGTTCGCGGCCGGGTTGCTGGCGACCGGGTTGGACAGGACCCGGATCAGCAAGGGGGCGGCGAAGACGGTGATCGCGGTGAGTGCGCCGAGCGCCACCATGACCAGTGTCAGCAGGCGGTTGGCGAAGGCCTCGCCACCGTCCTCGTCGTCCTTCATGGCCCGCACCAGCTGCGGTACGAAGACCGAGTTGAGGCCGCCGCCGACGGTCAGGATGTAGATCATGGTCGGCAGCTGGTAGGCGACCTGGAACGTGTCGCCGAGCAGGCCCACGCCGAGCGCCGAGACGATCAGCGCCGAGCGGATGAAGCCGGTCAGCCGGGAGACCATCGTGCCCGCCGCCATCACAGCGCTGGACTTCAGCAGTCCGCCCGCACGGCCGCCCTTCTTGGGGGCGGCGGCCGGCGTGGCGGCGGGCTCGGCTCCCTGGACGGGCGCCTCGGCCGCTTCCGCAGTGGGAGCCGCCGCGTACTGGCCCGCGGCGGGTGCCGCGTACGGGCCGGGGGCCGGAGCGGTGCCGCCGTACTGGCCGGGGGCCGGGGTGTTCGCGTACGGGCCGGGGCCCTGGGTCCCGCGGTACTGGTCCGGCCCCGGTGCCGCGCCGTACTGGCCCGGAGCGGGTGCGGGGGAGGGAAAGGGCGCCTGGTCGTCGTAGGACGGGTGGCCGCCACCCTGCTGCTGGTCCCGGAACAGGTGGGCGAAGGCGTCGGGCTCGTGGCGCTGCTCGCCGGCCTGGGTGACCAGGTCGTCGACGCCGACGAACTGGGTCGTGCGCGGGTCGTCGCCGTACGGCAGGTACTGGGTGGGGCCCTCCGGCTCGGGGGCCGGGGTCTGGGCCCAGACGCGCGGGTCCGGTGCGTACGGCGACTGGGACGGTGGGCCGTAGAGCGGCTGCTGCGGGTACGTGCCCGGGGGCGGCGGGGGGTGCGCGGCGCGGTCGTAGAGCGCCTCGGAGACCGGGTCCTGGGCGGAGAGGTCCTGCGCCCGGTAGGGATCCTGGTCGTAGGCGTCCTGGAGGTACATGTCCGCGGGCGGCTGCGGCGGCGTCTGGCCGTGGTCGGGCACCGGACCCTCGGGGTGGCCCGAGCCGTCCACGGCCTGACCGCGGTCACCGTCGTACGGCGCGTTCATGGTTACCCCACCTCATCGTCCCGGGCCGACCGGCCACGACATCCTCAACGGTCCACTCTCTCACCCGTGCCGGACGGGTCGCCGTTTTCCGCTGCGGTGTCCGGCGCCGGGTCACTCGGCTGCTCCGGGGCGTCTGCCCGGGAGCGTTCCTCGGACTCCGTGGGACGCGCCTCCGCGGCATCGGGGTTCTCAGGACCGTCCTCGTCGCCCTCGGATTCCTGGTCCTCGCCGGAATCGCCCTGGTCGGCCGCACGGGCGGCGGCCCGCTTGCGCTGCGTGTACATCCGGAAACCGGCGAGGACGAGGAGCAGGACACCGCCGCCGATGACCAGCATGACCGTGGCCGTGATCTCGGTGACCTTCACGTCGAACGTGACCGCCTTGCCGTACGGCCGTCCGTCCATCGTGTACAGCTGGGCGATCACCGTGGCCCGGCCGTTCGCGTTGGCGGACGTGGTGAACTTCACCGACTGGCTGTGGCCCCCGGAGACGGATACCGGCCGCTCCTGATAGGCCGCACCGCCGATCTCCAGACGCGTCGGGTTCGTCGAGGTGAGCCGCAGCACCAGGGGGCCGACATCCTGCACCAGGTTGTTCTGCACCGTCACGGGAATCGTGGCGCTGCGGCCGGACAGCTTCGTCTCCGACTTGTCGATCAGTCTGACCCGGCCGGTCAGCCCGTCGAGGTACGACCGCACGCCGGCGCGGAAGGACTCCGCCTCGGTGGCCCGGCCCCGCCAGGACGCGGACATCTCCCGGTTCAGGGCCCGCCCGAAGGGCGTCACCACCCGGGACGGGTCCGACAGGACGACCTTGAAGTTGTCCAGCTTGTCCTGTGTCTGCGCGATCTCCGTGAACGCCGACCGGGGCAGTTCCTTCTTGCGCAGCGCCGAGGGGTACGAGGAGGCACCCGGTACCTGGGTGGTGGCGTCGGGGTCGGGCTTGGCCGCGGCGGCGTCCGCCAGCTTCTGGGGCTGCGACCAGGTGCCGTCCTGGAGTGCCCTCAGCGCCTCGGCCATCGCGCGGGCCTGACTGCCGGAGGGGGTGCGCTGCGGAGCGACGACGATGCTGCGCTGCTTGCCGGTCTGAAGCCCCAGCGTCAGGCTCTGGGCGAGGAATCGCTGCACCGCGAGCGTGGACGAGGACGCCTTCGCGAGGTCGCCCTCGAACGCCGTGGACAGCCGGGAGTCCGCGACGACGGCGGTGACCCCGCCGCCGATGGGACGCGCGGCCGAAGGGGTGTACGACAGGCCGTTGGTCTCCTGGAGGCTGTCACTGCGGGCGATCACCTTGTCGGCGCCCGCCGAGGTGGCGACCTTGACGATCGACCGGTCGACCGCGCCCTCCACGGGCCAGGCGAAGTCCTTGTTCGGTTTCACGTGGAGGATCGGCGGGACCGTGTTGTCGACGACGTCCGTGGCTTCCTTCAGCTGGCTCAGCGACCCGGCGGTGTCCGTGCCGTTGTGGGCCAGGGAGGCCAGGTCGGGGTCGGCGAAGGGCAGTGCGACGACTTCCTTGTCGGTCACCGCGTCCTGGAGGTCGGCGAGCCACTGCTTGGCGACCGCCTGGTGGGTGCCGCGTACGGTGTCGTCCCCGCTGCGGACCCGGTAGCTGCCTGTCATCGCGTCGACGGAGGCGAGCAGATCGGGGTCGACCACCCAGGTGACGTCGAGGTCCTTGCCCAGCGTGACCATCTGGTTCAGACGGCCTCCGGGAGAGATCTCCTTGGCCAGGTCGTCGTTGAGGAAGACCGGTGTCTGCTCCTCGTTCGGACCCGTCTCGGCGGCCATGTGGGTGGTCGAGACGAGGGGCCAGAGATACGTCGTCTTCGTCTTCGGGTCCGCCGCGCCGGGCTTCCAGGGCAGGAAGGTGCGCTGGATGCCGAGGACCTGCTCCCACGGCTCTGCTGAAGTCTGCCCGGAGAGCGAGACGGCGAACTCGTAGACGCCGTCCTCGCCGAGGTCCAGGTCGTCGACCGGGACGGAGATGTTGAAGTGCTCGGCGACGCCGGGGGCGAGCTGGGAGAACTTCGCCGTGTACTTGTCGTCGATCTCCGGAGGCACGGATCCCGACAGATCGGTACCGTCCTTGGCGACGGCGTCGACGGACGAGCGGGTGTTGATCTCGGGGCCCACACGCAGTCCGACATGGGCCTTGGTGACCGGCTGCTTGCCGTTGTTGGTCACGGTGCCGGACACGGTCACCGTGTCCCCCTCGGTCGGGGCGGACGGGGTGAGTGAGTCGACGGCGACGGCCACCGCGCCGGATTTCGAGACGGCCTTCACGGCCGCCTGCCCGTCGGCGTACGCGGAGCCGGCGGGCAGCTGGAGCAGGCCGGTCAGCAGGGGCGCACCGGCGAGCAGTGCCGCGGTGCGCCGGAGCCACCGGCGGGCAGGTGAGGGACTGGTCCCCTGGAAGTCTGCCGCCTCGGCCACGCGCTCGCCCGTCCCTCGTCGTGTCAGTGGTCGTCGGAATGTGCGTCCACGCATGGTAACGATGCGCGCGGAGGGGAAGTGCCGCGGAGTACGCCACAAGATCCGTCGCGAGGCGGGCTGCCCCGTATGTGCCCCTATATAGAGGAGCGGGCCGACAAAGGCGGGCGGCCGGGTGCGCGGACAACGGAGGCGACCGGGTCCGCCCGGGCCACGTACCCTGTTCTGTTGTGCCGAACGCCAACGAAGTCAACCCCAGTGCCATGAGTCAGGCGCAGCCTCGCGCGGTGAGCGAACCGCTGCGGGTAGCGCCTGTCGCCGACGACCTCGCCCGCCGTTTCCAGGAGGCCGGGTTCTCTCTCGCCCTGGTCGGCGGCTCGGTCCGGGACGCGTTGCTCGGCCGGCTCGGCAACGACCTGGACTTCACGACCGATGCCCGGCCGCAGGACGTACTGAAGATCGTGCGGCCGTGGGCGGATGCCGTCTGGGACGTCGGGATCGCGTTCGGCACGGTCGGGGCGCAAAAGGACGGCTTCCAGATCGAGGTGACCACCTACCGCTCGGAGGCGTACGACCGCACGTCGCGCAAGCCGGAGGTGTCGTACGGCGACTCCATCGAGGAGGACCTCGTCCGGCGGGACTTCACCGTGAACGCCATGGCCGTCGCGCTCCCGGAGAAGAAGTTCATCGACCCGCACGGCGGCCTCGACGACCTCGCGGCCCGTGTGCTGCGCACTCCCGGCACGCCCGAGGAGTCGTTCTCGGACGACCCGCTCCGGATGATGCGGGCCGCGCGTTTCGCCGCCCAGCTCGACTTCACGGTGGCCCCCGAGGTCGTCGCGGCCATGAAGGACATGGCCGAGCGGATCGAGATCGTCTCCGCCGAGCGGGTCCGGGACGAGTTGAACAAGCTCATCCTCTCCGCTCACCCGCGCAAGGGACTGACCCTGCTCGTGGACAGCGGCATCGCCGAGCGTGTCCTGCCCGAGCTGCCCGCCCTGCGTCTGGAGAGGGACGAGCACCACCGGCACAAGGACGTCTACGACCACACGCTCATCGTCCTGGAGCAGGCGATGGCCCTGGAGTCCGAAGGTCCCGATCTGGTCCTCCGGCTGGCCGCCCTGCTGCACGACATCGGCAAGCCGCGCACGCGCCGGTTCGAGAAGGACGGCCGGGTCTCGTTCCACCACCACGAAGTGGTGGGGGCCAAGATGACGAAGAAGCGCATGACCGCGCTCAAGTACTCCAACGACCTGGTGAAGGATGTCTCGCGCCTGGTCGAGCTGCACCTGCGCTTCCACGGTTACGGGACGGGCGAGTGGACGGACTCGGCGGTCCGCCGCTATGTCCGGGACGCCGGCCCGCTGCTCGACCGTCTCCACAAGCTGACCCGCTCGGACTGCACGACCCGCAACAAGCGCAAGGCTGCCGCGCTCTCGCGGGCGTACGACGGGCTGGAGGAGCGGATCGCGAAGCTCCAGGAGCAGGAGGAGCTGGACGCCATCCGCCCGGACCTGGACGGCAACCAGGTCATGGAGATCCTGGGTGTCCGGCCGGGGCCGGTTGTCGGCCAGGCGTACAAGTTCCTGCTGGAGCTTCGCCTGGAGAACGGGCCCATGGGCCACGAGGCGGCGGTCGAGGCGCTCAAGAAGTGGTGGGCCGACCAGGAGTCGTGAGCCGTGGAACCAGGTCACGTTTCACGTGAAACATGACCTGGGCAGACGAAGGGGCGGTGTTTCACGTGAAACACCGCCCCTCACGACATATGAGGCGTCTGCCTTACTTCTTGTAGTCCTTCAGGCAGAGCAGGAAGTCCTTGCCGTCACCGCTCTCGGTGTAGACGTACTGGAAGTCCTTGGCCTCGGCCTCGCACTTGCTCTGCGCCATCGTGTCGGTGAGGAACGAGCCCTCGATCTTGGCCAGCACCTCGTACTGGGCCTTCGCGTCCGCGCAGTCCACGACCTCGAGGTCCGGGTCGTCGTCATTGGTGCTGCCGCGGTGCATGCAGTCCCCGACCGCCGCCGTGTCGGCGTCATCGCGGCTGGCCACGTAACCGCCGATGGCCACGCCGACGACGATCACGGCGATGGCGATGTTCTTGATCGTCTTGAAGCTGACCTTGCGCTGGGCCGGCTGCGGGGGAACCGGCGCGTACGGTGCACCCTGCTGGGGGAAGCCGGGCTGGCCGGGCTGCTGGGGGAAGCCCGGCTGTCCCTGCGCGAAGGGGTTCTGCCCCTGGGGCTGCTGCGGGGCCTGCGGCTGGCCCTGCGCAAATGGGTTGCCTTGAGGCGGCGGAGTAGTCACTGGGGGTCCCCCTAAACATGGGTGCATGACGCGAACATGGCGCGAGTAAGACGCACGTAAGTTACCGGGCCCCACTGACATCTCTGTAGCCCGCTGGGGCTCTGTGGCATTGATGTGACACTTACTGGGCGTCAAAACGGGCCATAGCGACTGCAACCGCTCCGTAGACAGCGGCGACAGTGGCGACCAGCGGCACCGACCGGCCGTCCGGCGGCAGCATCAGCGCGGCCACCCCTGCCGCGCCGACGAAGGCGACGTTGAACAGCACGTCGTAAACGGAGAAGATCCGGCCACGGAAGGCGTCGTCGACCGACGACTGCACGATCGTGTCGGTCGCGATCTTCGAACCCTGGGTCGTCAGTCCCAGCACGAACGCCGCGGCGAGCAGGGGCGCGGTGGCGAACGGCAGCCCGAGGGCCGGGACCAGCACCGCGGCGATCCCCGCGCACACGGCCATCCAGCGGCCGGGGCCCAGCCGCCCGGCCGCCCAGGGGGTGATCACCGCCGCGGCGAAGAAGCCCGCGCCGGAGACCCCCAGGGCCAGTCCCAGCAGCGCGAGCCCCTCGTCCGCGTCCGACGTCAGGGCGTACCGGCACAGCATCAGCAGGAGGACGAGCAGGGCGCCGTAGCAGAACCGCATCAGCGTCATGGCGGCGAGCGCCCAGGCCGCTCCCCGGCGCGCGGGCGCGAGGAGATGGCGTACTCCGGCCACCAGGTCCCGAGCCGTGCCGGCGAGCGCCGACGCGAGATCCGGCCGCACCAGTGCCCGGTCGGGGCCCAGCAGTTCCGCCGCCATCCGCAGCGACGCGAGCGCGCCGCACAGGTACAGGACGGCCCCGAGCAGCACCACTGCGGCGTCGGAGTCCGCGACCAGGAGGCGCACGACGAAGGCCAGACCGCCGCCTGCCGTCGCCGCGAGGGTGCCCGCCGTCGGGGAGAGCGAGTTCGCGATCACCAGGCGCTCCGCGTCGACCACGCGTGGCAGCGACGCGGACAGGCCCGCGAGGACGAAGCGGTTGACGGCGGTGACGCACAGGGCGGAGACGTAGAAGAGCCAGTCCGGGACGGAGGCGACCATCAGCACCGCGGTCACCGAGGCGAGCAGGGCGCGCAGCAGATTGCCGTACAGAAAGACCTGGCGGCGGCGCCAGCGGTCCAGCAGGACGCCGGCGAAGGGGCCGACCAGCGAGTACGGGAGCAGCAGGACCGCCATGGCGGAGGCGATCGCGGCGGCCGAGGTCTGCTTCTCCGGTGAGAAGACGACGTAGGTGGCGAGCGCGACCTGGTAGACGCCGTCGGCGCCCTGGGAGAGCAGACGTACGACGAGCAGGCGCCGGAAACCCCGCAGGCGCAGCAGGACGCGCAGGTCACGGACGACGGCCATGGGGCACAGCCTCACATACGCGAAGGTCCCCGGGTCATGCGACCCAGGGACCTTCAGCGGACTTCAGCCGGGCGCGCTCAGCGCTCGACCTCGCCCTTGATGAACTTCTCGACGTTCTCGCGGGCCTGGTCGTCGAAGTACTGGACCGGCGGGGACTTCATGAAGTAGCTCGACGCCGACAGGATCGGGCCGCCGATGCCGCGGTCCTTGGCGATCTTCGCGGCGCGCAGGGCGTCGATGATGACACCGGCCGAGTTCGGGGAGTCCCAGACCTCGAGCTTGTACTCCAGGTTCAGCGGGACGTCGCCGAACGCGCGGCCCTCGAGGCGGACGTAGGCCCACTTGCGGTCGTCCAGCCAGGCCACGTAGTCGGACGGACCGATGTGGACGTTCTTCTCGCCGAGGTCCCGGTCGGGGATCTGGGAGGTGACGGCCTGCGTCTTGGAGATCTTCTTGGACTCGAGGCGGTCACGCTCGAGCATGTTCTTGAAGTCCATGTTGCCGCCGACGTTCAGCTGCATCGTGCGGTCCAGGATGACGCCCCGGTCCTCGAACAGCTTCGCCATCACGCGGTGGGTGATGGTGGCGCCGACCTGCGACTTGATGTCGTCACCGACGATCGGCACGCCGGCCTCGGTGAACTTGTCCGCCCACTCCTTGGTGCCGGCGATGAAGACCGGGAGGGCGTTGACGAAGGCGACCTTGGCGTCGATGGCGCACTGGGCGTAGTACTTCGCCGCATCCTCGGAGCCGACGGGCAGGTAGCAGACGAGGACGTCGACCTGCTTGTCCTTCAGGACCTGGACGATGTCGACCGGGGCCTCGGCGGACTCCTCGATGGTCTCCCGGTAGTACTTGCCGAGACCGTCGAGCGTGTGGCCGCGCTGGACCTGGACACCGCTGTTCGGTACGTCGCAGATCTTGATGGTGTTGTTCTCGGAGGCGCCGATGGCGTCCGCGAGGTCCAGGCCGACCTTCTTGGCGTCCACGTCGAAGGCGGCGACGAACTCGATGTCACGGACGTGGTAGTCGCCGAACTGGACGTGCATCAGGCCCGGGACCTTGGCCGCCGGGTCGGCGTCCTTGTAGTACTCGACGCCCTGCACCAGCGATGCGGCGCAGTTGCCCACACCGACGATGGCTACGCGAACCGAACCCATTCCGGTTGCTCCCTGTGTGTACGAGTGAGGCCCTGACTGGGCGCTCACGTGGCGGTGTCGCCGGGCGTATCCGGCCGGGGGTCGTCCCCCGGCCGGGGCAGGCCGCCCGTCGCTCCAGATGTCGTGTCCTGTTGAGCGGTCCCCTCGGCGGCGGAACCTCGCAGGTCCCGCCCCGCCCGCTCGCTCTCGATGAGCTCGTTCAGCCAGCGCACTTCGCGCTCCACGGACTCCATTCCGTGGCGCTGGAGCTCAAGCGTGTAGTCGTCGAGGCGCTCCCGGGTGCGGGCCAGGGAGGCCCCCATCTTCTCCAGGCGCTCCTCGAGCCGACTGCGCCGGCCCTCGAGCACGCGCATGCGCACATCACGCGACGTCTGCCCGAAGAACGCGAAGCGAGCGGCGAAGGTCTCGTCCTCGTACGCGTCGGGGCCGGTCTGCGAGAGGAGCTGCTCGAAGTGGTCCTTACCGTCGGCCGTCAACCGGTAGACGATCTTGGCGCGCCGCCCGGTGAGGGAGGCGGCGGCCTCGCCGACGTTCCCCGGCTCCTCGATCAACCAGCCGTTGGCGACCAGCGTCTTGAGGCAGGGGTACAGCGTCCCGTAGCTGAACGCCCGGAACACACCGAGTGACGTGTTGAGCCGCTTGCGCAGCTCGTAGCCGTGCATCGGGGATTCGCGGAGCAGGCCGAGTACGGCGAACTCGAGGATGCCGGAACGCCGGCTCATCGTCGCCTCCTCTCGTCCTTATGCCGCGCTGATGTATCGACTCGATACATCCCGACGATAGAACGACCTTCCGCATGGGACAAGAGGCGCAGCGGTGAACGGGATCACATCCACGTTTCCTCGTGAGCAAGTTGCCTGATTTGAGGTGAACTTCGGACCTCGGGGGTTTTGGGGATGCGTAGTCTGTGCGCCATGCAAACTGCCGGGAACCATGTGACGCGTGGGGGCGTCCTCGTCCCCGGTGCAGTACGGGTGAATGCGGTAGGGGCCGCATCCGTACTTCGGGGGGACCGGAAACCAGCCGCCTTTTCCAGGCGCGCAAAGGTGCGCCTGCCCGAGGAGTAGTCGTTCGATGAGCGAGCACCGTCGCAAACCGCCGCAGCCGCAGGGAGGCGGACGTGCCGCGGCCCGACGCGGCCAGTCCGGCTCGTCCTCCGGCCGCCGTGCGGCACCGCGAGGCGCCACAGGGTCTCCGTCCGGCTCGTACGGTCCGGAGGACGAGGAGCGCCCCTACGGGGGTCGTGCCGAGGCCCGGCGCGCGTCACAACGCAATGGAGGCGGTCGCCGCAGGGCGGCCGAGCCGGCCCGTGGCGGCCGGCGGGCAGGTGGCGCCGCCGCCGCGAGCGGCGCCGGCCGGGGCCGAGCGGCGGCTTCCGGAAAGAAGCGGATGATCGACTATCCGCGGGGCGACCGCGACGGCTGGCAGCGCTGGGTGCCGTCCTGGAAGCTCGTCTCGGGTCTGTGCATCGCGTTCTTCGGCGGTCTGGTGGCCGCCGCCGGCATCGCCTACGCCATGGTGGGCATCCCGGACGTCGCCAAGACGGCGACCGCGCAGAACAACGTGTACTACTGGTCCAACGGTGAAGTGATGGTCGCGACCGGCGGTGAGCGCAACCGTCAGGTGGTCAAGCTGTCGTCGATCCCGAAGGCGATGCAGAACGCCGTCATCTCCCAGGAGAACAGGACGTTCTACTCCGACAGCGGCATCGATCCCAAGGGCATCGCCCGCGCCGTGTTCAACATGGCCCGGGGCGGCGAGACGCAGGGTGGCTCCACCATCACCCAGCAGTACGTCAAGAACGCGATGCTGGAGGACCAGTCGCAGACGATCTCCCGGAAGGTCAAGGAGATCCTCGTCTCGGTCAAGGTGGGCGCCGAGGTCGACAAGGACGAGATCCTCGAGGGCTATCTGAACTCGGCCTACTACGGCCGCGGGGCCTACGGCATCCAGGCCGCGGCGCGGGCGTACTTCGACAAGGACGCCGTGGACCTGAACCCCGGCGAATGCGCTCTCCTGTCGGCCGTTCTCAAGGGTGCGACCTATTACGACCCCGCGGGTGCCACGTCGATCGACCCGGGTGCCACCCCGGAGGCCAACGGGAAGCGTGCCCTGAGGCAGATGCAGGACACCTTGGACAAGATGGTCGAGTACGGGCATCTGGACCAGGCGGAGCGGGGCAAGTACACCGAGCTCCCCAAGGTGCAGAACCCCCGGTCGAACACCCAGCTGGGCGGCCAGATCGGTTACCTCGTCGACCTCGCCAGGGCGTCCGTG
This sequence comes from Streptomyces flaveolus, assembly GCF_044765825.1. Lineage (NCBI taxonomy): Bacteria > Bacillati > Actinomycetota > Actinomycetes > Kitasatosporales > Streptomycetaceae > Streptomyces > Streptomyces flaveolus. The sequence continues at coordinate 402,818 of NZ_JBIWKU010000005.1, forward strand.
ATCAAGGATGGCATCGCGACACGAGACCAGCTGGACCAGGGCGGATACGAGATCCACACGACCTTCGACCAGAAGAAGGTCGAGGCTCTCGAAACCGCGGTCACGAAGGTCTACAAGGCGAACATCAAGCCTGACGAGCGTCCCAAGACCGACACTCACGTCCAGTTCGGCGGGGCGTCCGTGAATCCTGAGACGGGCGCCATCGAGGCCATCTACGGCGGTGCCGACGCGACCAAGCACTTCACCAACAACGCCGACGTGACCGGTGCACAGGTCGGTTCGACGTTCAAGCCGTTCGTGCTCGCGGCGGCGATGAAGTGGGGCGTGCGTGATCCCGACGGGCCCGAGGACCAGCCGCAGGACGAGCGCACCGTGGTTTCGCCGAAGAGCCTCTACAGCGGCCAGAACGACCTCAAGATCAAGAACTACAACGGGTCGATCTGGACGAACGAGAAGGGCGAGCAGTGGCGACAGGAGAACGACGGCAAGGACTCGCTCGGTGACCCGCCGGACTACAAGATCGATCTGCGCGAGGCCATGCGGGAGTCGGTGAACTCCGCCTATGTGCAGCTCGGCATGGACGTCGGTCTGGACAAGGTGAAGGAGGCCGCGGTCGCCGCAGGCCTCAAGTCGGAGAGCCTGACGGGCACGAACTACCCGTCGTTCTCCATCGGCGTCTCGGATCCCAGCGCGATCCGTATGGCGGGCTCGTACGCCACCTTCGCGGCCAGCGGGAAGCAGCGTGATCCCTTCTCCGTCACCAAGGTGGTGCACGGAGGCGAGACGATCCATACGCACCAGGGCACGACCGAGCAGGCCTTCACTGCGAAGGTCGCGGACAACGTCACGGACGTCCTGAAGACCGTCGTCGAGGACGGTACGGGGTCCAACGCCCAGCTGCCGGGCCGTGAGGTGGCGGGCAAGACCGGTACCACGGACGGCAACAAGTCCGCCTGGTTCGTCGGGTACACCCCGCAGCTGTCGACCGCGATCAGCATGTTCCGTTACCCGGACGACGAGTCCATCAAGAACCGCACGTTCCTGGAGATGTACGGAACGGGTGATCAGGACAAGATCCACGGTGCGTCGTTCCCGTCGGAGATCTGGCACGACTACATGGAACAGGCCCTGAAGGGCCAGCCGGCGAAGAAGTTCCCCACCCCGGAACCCATCGGTGAGGTCATCAACGACACCCCGCCGCCGAGCCCGACCCCCACGCCTTCCAAGACGGAGAAGTCGAGCCCGTCACCGAGTCCGACACCCAGCCAGACCCCGACCAGTCCCTCGCCCTCACCGACCGTCACCTGCGGTGTCTTCGACTGGAAATGCGAGAACGGCGATAACAGCGGCAACCAGAACGGCGGCAATGACACCGCCGGCGGGGACGGCGAGCCGTCGCCCTCACCCTCGGCCAGTGCGACGGACGGCACGGGTGACAGCGGCGGCAACGGCAACGGCAACGGAAACGGGCCAGGAGGCACCATCTGGGGTTCGAGCGGATAGCCGCCGACATGCCCGGCGTGCGTGTTTCACGTGAAACACGCGCTTGTTTCACGTGAAACAGGGGCCGCCGCACCCCTCAGGGTGCGGCGGCCCCGTCGCGTTCCCAGACATGTACGGCAGGATGTGCCCCATGCCCAGTGCAGAATCGACGCCAGCGCGCGTGCACGAACCGGATCGGGTGCCCCCGAGCAGGGAGGACGCGGTCGCAGCAGCAGGCAGTGAGCTGATCGGTGGTCCTCTCGGCCGGCGTGCCCTGCTCGGGACGTCCTGGTGGACGCCGGTGCGGGTGATCGCGCTCGTGGCGATCGGCATGTTCGCCCTCGGCCTGGTCCAGAAGGCGCCCTGCTACAACGGCGCCTGGTTCTTCGGTGCCAGCTCCCAGTACACGCATGCCTGCTACTCGGACATCCCGCACCTCTACCAGGCCCGTGGGTTCGTCGACGGGCTCGTGCCCTACTTCGACAAGCTCCCCGGCGACATGGAGTACCTCGAGTATCCGGTGCTGACCGGCGTGTTCATGGAGGTGGCGTCCTGGCTCACGCCGGGCAGCGGCACCATCCAGGACCAGGAACAGTGGTACTGGATGGTCAATGCCGGGATGCTCCTGGTGTGCGCGGCCGTCATCGCCGTCTGCGTCACCCGCATCCACACCAGGCGCCCCTGGGACGGTCTGCTGGTCGCACTGGCACCCGCCTTCGCGCTGACCGCGACCGTCAACTGGGACCTGCTGGCGGTCGCCCTGACGGTCGCGGCGATCCTGATGTGGTCGCGGGGGCGGGCACTGGCCTTCGGCGTGCTCCTGGGGCTGGCCACGGCCGCCAAGCTCTACCCCTTCCTCATCCTCGGCCCGTTGTTCGTGCTGTGCTGGCGTGCGGGCAAGTGGCGGGAGTTCGGAAAGGCTCTGGGGGGCGCGGCCGTCGCCTGGCTCGTGGTGAACCTGCCGGTGATGCTCTTCGCCTTCGACGGCTGGTCGAAGTTCTACACGTTCAGCCAGGAACGCGGCGTCGACTTCGGGTCCTTCTGGCTGATCATCGTCCGGAACACGGACGACCCGCCCAGCACCGAGACCGTCAACACGCTCGCCATGCTCCTGATGCTGCTGTGCTGCGGCGCCATCGCGGCACTCGCGCTGACGGCCCCGCGACGTCCGCGGTTCATCCAGCTCGCCTTCCTCATCGTCGCGGCGTTCATCCTCACCAACAAGGTCTACTCGCCGCAGTACGTCCTGTGGCTGGTGCCGCTCGCCGCGCTGGCCCGGCCGAAGTGGCGGGACTTCCTGATCTGGCAGGTGTGCGAGGTGGCCTACTTCCTGGGCATCTGGATGTACCTCGCCTACACCACCAGCGGAGACGCCCACAAGGGCCTGCCGACGGACGGCTATCACTGGGCCATCGGACTCCACCTGCTGGGGACGCTGTACCTGTGCGTCATGGTCGTCCGCGACATCCTCATGCCGGACCGGGACCCGGTCCGGCGGACCGGAGACGACGACCCTTCGGGCGGAGTGCTCGACGGCGCCGAGGACGTCTTCGTCCTCGGTCCCGCGGCGCGTTCGCCGCAGCACGCGGCTCACCTCGAAGGCCCCCGGGTGGAGTGGGGCTCGGGACGGCAGCCGGGTGGTTCGCTCTGAGCGAACCGGCGTCGGCGAGCAGCCCGACGACAGCCCTCCGGACACCGGGATGTGGGAAGGGCCGTACACGGGTAACCGTGCACGGCCCTTCGCCGGTCTCGGGGCTCTCGCTCCGCGCGATCCTCAGCGGTCGACGATGCGGTCGAACTGCGTGGTGGTGTGCCGCAGATGTGCCACCAGCTCGTCACCGACCGTCGGCTCCGGTGCGTCGGAGGGCACGAACAGGATCGACACCTGCATGTGCGGCGGTTCCGCGAACCAGCGCTGCTTGCCGCCCCAGACGAACGGCGACAGGTTCCGGTTGACCGTGGCCAGGCCCGCCCGGGCGACGCCCTTGGCGCGCGGCATGACACCGTGCAACGCCTTCGGCGCCTCCAGACCCACGCCGTGGGACGTACCGCCCGCCACGACCACCAGGAAGCCGTCCGAGGCCGCCTTCTGCTGCCGGTAGCCGAAGCGCTCCCCCTTGGCCACGCGGGTGACGTCCAGCACGGCACCGCGGTACTCGGTGGCCTCGTGGTCCCCCAGCCACAGCCGCGTCCCGATGCGCGCGCGGAACCTGGTCTGCGGGAACTGCTGCTGGAGGCGGGCGAGTTCGTCGGCCTTGAGGTGGCTGACGAACATCGTGTGCAGCGGCAGACGGGCCGCACGCAGCCGGTCCATCCACCCGATGACCTCCTCGACGGCGTCCGAGCCGTCGGTGCGGTCCAGCGGCAGATGGATGGCGAAGCCCTCCAGCCGGACGTTCTCTATGGCGGCGTGCAGCTGCGGCAGGTCCTGCTCGCTGATGCCGTGCCGCTTCATCGAGGACATCACCTCGATGACCACCCGCGCGCCGACCAGGCCGTACACGCCGTCGATGGAGGACACGGAGCGCACGACCCGGTCCGGCAGCGGCACCGGCTCCTCGCCGCGCCGGTACGGCGTCAGCACCAGCAGATCGCCGCCGAAGAAGTCCTTGATCCGGGCGGCCTCGTACGTCGTGCCCACGGCGAGGACATCGGAACCGAGGCGCGTGGCCTCCTCCGCCAGCCGCTCGTGCCCGAAGCCGTAGCCGTTGCCCTTGCAGACCGGGACGAGCCCGGGGAACTGCTCCTGCACGTGCTTGTGGTGCGCCCGCCAGCGCGCGGTGTCGACGTAGAGCGTGAGCGCCATGGCCGGACCTGGAACCTTTCTCGTGGCTGCGGTGTGTCAGTGGTGAGGGAAACTCGTCGGAGCTGTGAAAGCCTCTCCCGACGCTACTGGAGCGGGGAGCGTGGGTCAGCGGCGCGACATGTAGATGTCGAGCGCCTTGTGCAGCAGCTTGTTCAGCGGGAAGTCCCACTCTCCGAGGTACTCGGCCGCCTGCCCGCCCGTGCCGACCTTGAACTGGATCAGACCGAAGAGGTGGTCGCTCTCGTCCAGGGAGTCGGAGATGCCGCGCAGGTCGTAGACGGTGGCCCCGAGGGCGTAGGCGTCGCGCAGCATCGCCCACTGCATCGCGTTCGAGGGCCGGACCTCGCGGCCGATGTTGTCGGAGGCGCCGTAGGAGTACCAGACGTGCCCGCCGACGACCAGCATCGTCGCCGCCGACAGGTTCACCCCGTTGTGGCGGGCGAAGTACAGCCGCATGCGGTTGGGGTCCTCGTTGTTGAGGGCCGCCCACATGCGCTGGAAGTAGGACAGCGGGCGCGGCCGGAAGTGGTCGCGCACCGCCGTGATCTCGTACAGGCGCTGCCACTCCTCCAGGTCGTGGTAACCGCCCTGGACGACCTCGACGCCGGCCTTCTCGGCCTTCTTGATGTTGCGGCGCCACAGCTGGTTGAAGTTCTTGTGGACCTCTTCCAGGGACCGGTTGGCCAGCGGCACCTGGAAGACGTAGCGGGGCTGCACGTCACCGAAGCCGGCCCCGCCGTCCTCGCCCTGCTGCCAGCCCATGCGGCGCAGCTTGTCGGCCACCTCGAAGGCGCGCGGCTCGATGTGATCGGCCTCTATGTCGCGCAGCCGCTTGACGTCGGGGTCCTGGATGCCCTTCTTGATCGACGCGGCGTCCCAGCGCCGGATGATCACCGGCGGGCCCATCTTCACGGAGAAGGCGCCCTGCTGCTTCAGGTGCGCCAGCATGGGCTCCATCCACTCCTGGAGATTCGGCGCGAACCAGTTGATGACCGGGCCCTCGGGGAGGTACGCGAGGTAACGCTTGATCTTGGGCAGCTGCCGGTACAGCACAAGGCCCGCACCGACCAGCTGACCGGTCCGGTCGTCGAACCACCCGAGGTTCTCCGAGCGCCATTCCGCCTTTACGTCCGCCCAGGCCGGGACCTGCATGTGACTCGCCGCCGGCAGGCTCTGGATGTAGGCCAGATGCTGCTCGCGGCTGATGGTCCTCAGGGTCAGGCTCATTCGGGGCGCTCCTCGGGCTGGTGTGTCCCCATGGGTACAGGGGCTCCGGCTCTCGCGCGAAGCCTACTGCGCCCTGTGAGCGCCCCGTCCGGCGTACCGGCCGGACCGCGCCGTCCCGAGGGCCGGCGCGGTCCGTGGGTCAGCCGCCGACGAACCCGCCGAAGGAGCCGAACAGCCCGCCGTGGGCCATGCCGAAGTAGAGGCCGATCGCGGAGGCGCCGATCCCCAGCACCAGGCCGAAACGCTCTCGGGTCGTCTCGGAGATGAACTGGCCATATCCACCGATCAGGACACCGGCCAGCCCGGCCCAGGAGGTCACGAGGTGAAGCCCGGGAAAGCCCGCGGTCACGAGGGAGAGCACTCCGAGCACCAGGGTCACGGCCATCAGCGTGTCCTGGAGCGGGTGCGGTTTGCCGTCGGTGGCCAGCAGGCCGGTCCTGGGTTTGGCGGGTCGCATGATCTGTGCCATGGAGAACCTCCAGCCGAAGGCAGTCTGTCTTCGCCCTGCACTTCCGATGTGTACAGATTGCGTCCCCTCACGGGCGGATTTCAACCGCAAGCCGCCGGCCGGGTACTCTGTACCTTCTGCACTGGTGTCTGCTGCCGGCCCCCGGCCGGGCCACCTCCTCGGAGGAGACCCGATTGTCAGTGGGTCCTGCTTTACTCGCTGATGCCGGTGCACAACGCATCGCAACCCTCCTGCCACGGAACGACCGTGGCCGTTGAGTCCAAAGGAGGTGGGTTCCACATGCGTCACTACGAGGTGATGGTCATCCTCGACCCCGATCTCGAGGAGCGCGCTGTCTCCCCGCTGATCGAGAACTTCCTCTCTGTCGTCCGTGACGGCGGCGGAAAGGTCGAGAAGGTCGACACCTGGGGCCGTCGTCGTCTCTCGTACGAGATCAAGAAGAAGCCCGAGGGCATCTACTCGGTCATCGACCTGCAGGCCGAGCCTGCGGTCGTCAAGGAGCTCGACCGCCAGATGAACCTGAACGAGTCGGTCCTCCGGACCAAGGTCCTCCGTCCCGAGACCCGCTGAGCCCTTCCGCTCAGCAGATCCCGGGATTCGAGTAGCTCCACAAGCAGCCAGCAGCAAACCCGCCGAGAGGTTCCCCCATGGCAGGCGAGACCGTCATCACGGTCATCGGCAATCTTGTCGACGACCCCGAGCTGCGCTTCACCCCGTCCGGTGCGGCCGTCGCGAAGTTCCGTGTCGCGTCGACCCCCCGCACCTTCGACCGTCAGACGAACGAGTGGAAGGACGGCGAAAGCCTCTTCCTGACCTGCTCGGTCTGGCGCCAGGCGGCGGAGAACGTCGCCGAGTCGCTCCAGCGAGGCATGCGCGTCATCGTGCAGGGCCGGCTGAAGCAGCGGTCCTACGAGGACCGTGAGGGCGTCAAGCGCACGGTCTACGAGCTGGACGTCGACGAAGTCGGCGCCAGCCTCCGCAGCGCCACGGCCAAGGTCACCAAGACCTCGGGCCAGGGTCGCGGCGGCCAGGGCGGTTACGGCGGCGGTGGCGGCCAGGGTGGCGGCGGCTGGGGCGGCGGCCCCGGCGGCGGCCAGCAGGGCGGCGGCGCGCCCGCCGACGACCCCTGGGCCACGGGCGCTCCCGCCGGTGGCAACCAGGGCGGCGGCGGTGGCGGCGGCTGGGGCGGTGGCTCCGGCAGCGGTGGCGGCTACTCGGACGAGCCCCCCTTCTAGGCGGGCTCTACCCACACTTCTTGATCACACAGGAGAAACATCATGGCTAAGCCGCCTGTGCGCAAGCCGAAGAAGAAGGTCTGCGCTTTCTGCAAGGACAAGGTCACGTACGTGGACTACAAGGACACGAACATGCTGCGGAAGTTCATTTCCGACCGCGGCAAGATCCGTGCCCGCCGCGTGACCGGCAACTGCACGCAGCACCAGCGTGACGTCGCCACGGCCGTCAAGAACAGCCGTGAGATGGCGCTGCTGCCCTACACGTCCACCGCGCGATAAGGGAAGGGTGACCGACTAATGAAGATCATCCTCACCCACGAGGTCTCCGGCCTCGGCGCCGCGGGCGACGTCGTCGACGTCAAGGACGGCTACGCTCGTAACTACCTGATCCCGCGGAAGTTCGCGATCCGCTGGACCAAGGGTGGCGAGAAGGACGTCGAGCAGATCCGTCGTGCTCGCAAGATCCACGAGATCCAGACCATCGAGCAGGCCAACCAGGTGAAGGCCCAGCTCGAGGGTGTGAAGGTCCGTCTGGCCGTCCGCTCCGGCGACGCCGGTCGTCTCTTCGGTTCCGTCACCCCGGCCGACGTCGCCTCGGCGATCAAGGCTGCCGGTGGCCCCGACGTCGACAAGCGCCGCATCGAGCTGGGCTCGCCGATCAAGACCCTGGGCGCCCACGCGACGTCCGTGCGTCTGCACCCCGAGGTTGCCGCCACGGTCAACATCGAGGTTGTTTCCGCCTGAGCCTGGCTCTCGCTGAAGCGATGAGATGGGGCCGCACTCCCGGTCGGGAGTGCGGCCCCATTGTCATGGCAGCCGATGCGCTGGGCTCGTGGGGCCGCATGCTTCACGTGAAACCGCGTGTTTCACGTGAAACGGTCAGCGCGTCGCGCCGGTGACGACCCAATGGCCCGAGCGCGTACGCCACCACAGCGTCAGCATGCGCATTGTCATCATCAACGTCATGGCCCCCCACAGTGCAGTGAGCCCGCCGCCGAGCGTCGGGACGAGAAGCGCAGCAGGAGTGAAGACCGCCAGGGTGAGAAGCATCGCCCAGGCGAGGTACGGACCGTCTCCCGCGCCCATCAGGACACCGTCCAGGACGAAGACCACGCCGCAGATCGGCTGGGAGAGGGCCACGATCACCAGAGCGGGCAGTGCGGCGTCCTTGACGGAGGAGTCACCGGTGAACAGGGGCAGGAACGCCGGCCGGGCCAGCACCACGAGCAGCCCGAGGAGGAATCCGACCGCGATGCCCCACTCGACCATCCTGCGGCAGGCTTCCCGGGCACCCCGCGTGTCGCCCGCGCCCAGGTAGCGCCCGATGATGGCCTGCCCGGCGATGGCGATCGCGTCGAGGGCGAAGGCCAGCAGGCTCCACAAGGACAGGATGATCTGATGGGCCGCGATGTCGGCGTCCCCGAGACGAGCCGCCACGGCTGTGGCGATCATGAGGATCGCGCGCAGGGAGAGGGTGCGAACGAGCAGCGGCACCCCGGCCTGTGCCGAGGCCCTGATGCCGGCGGCGTCCGGGCGCAGGGACGCACCGTGTCGGCGTGCTCCGCGGACGACCACCCAGAGGTACACCGCGGCCATGCCGAGCTGGGCGATGACGGTGCCCCAGGCGGAGCCCGCGATGCCGAGGCCGGCGCCGTAGACGAGGCCGACATTGAGAACGGCGTTGGCGACGAAGCCCGCGACGGCCACGTAGAGCGGGGTCCGGGTGTCCTGCAGTCCCCGCAGGACGCCGGTCGAGGCTAGTACGACGAGCATGGCCGGGATGCCGAGCGAGGATATCCGCAGATAGGTGACGGCATACGGGGCGGCGGTGTCGGAGGCGCCGAAGAGGTCGACCAGGGACGGGGCCGTGGGCAGGACGACGGCTATGACGGCGGCACCGAGCAGCAGCGCCAGCCAGATGCCGTCCATGCCCTGCCGGATGGCGGACTGCAGATCGCCCGCCCCGACGCGCCGGGCGACGGCCGCGGTGGTGGCGTAGGCGAGGAAGACGAAGACGCTGACGGCTGTGGTCAGCAGGGCCGAGGCGATGCCGAGTCCGGCGAGTTGTGCCGTACCGAGATGGCCGACGATGGCGCTGTCGGCCATGACGAAGAGGGGCTCGGCGACGAGCGCGCCGAAGGCCGGGACGGCCAGCGCGACGATCTCTCGGTCGTGCCGGCGTCGGGCAGTGCGGGAGCGCGCGGGGGCCTGTGTCATGAGCACCAATCTAATCGTCCACAGGTAAGAGATGCAAAGCTTTATGACCCCTTACTTATGCTCTCGTCCGGTGTGCTCTTGTGTACGGTTGGAAGTGATCTTGATCCGACTGGGAAAGTTTTTCTTCTGCACAGCCCGTGGATGGTGAAGTCGCAGGTCAAGAGGGTGCTTGTGGTCACAGAGAGGGCTTGTTCACAGGGCTGTCCACCGGGTCGTGCACAGCTTTCGAGGAGTTGTCCACAGCATCTGGCCAGTCGTCCACATGGCCTGTGGATAACCAGATTGGCTGACGGTGCCCGCGGGCCTACGGTGGTCCGGCGCCTGCTCCGTCCGACGGCTTGTGAACCCTCACAAACCCGACGCTTCAGAACCGGAGTTGGGCGTCTTATTTGTCAGTGCCGTGCCGTAGACATGACGGGCACGGCGAGGTCCGCTCGGCGGACGGGAGGAGGTGGCTCGGTGAGTATTTCCGAGCCCTTGGACGACCCGTGGGCCGACAGCGGTCCCAGCGATCGTCTGCCTGCTTCCCGCCGTCGAGGTGACAGTCCCAGGACCCGTGACGACCAGCACGAGCGCGGCCGGGACAACGGTGCGTGGGACGGTGCGGGACCCTCCGCTTTCGAGCGGGTGCCTCCGCAGGACCTGGAGGCCGAGCAGTCCGTCCTCGGCGGCATGCTGCTGTCCAAGGACGCCATCGCGGACGTCGTCGAGATCCTCAAGGGCCACGACTTCTACAAGCCGGCCCACGAGACGATCTACCAGGCGATCCTCGACATCTATGCCAAGGGGGAGCCGGCCGACCCCATCACGATCGCCGCCGAGCTCACGAAGCGCGGTGAGATCAACAAGGTCGGCGGTGCCTCGTATCTGCACACGCTCGTCCAGACCGTGCCCACGGCCGCGAACGCCGCCTACTACGCGGAGATCGTGCACGAGCGTGCCGTCCTGCGCCGCCTGGTGGAGGCCGGTACCCGGATCACGCAGATGGGATACGCGGCCGACGACGACGTGGACGAGATCGTCAACCGTGCCCAGGCCGAGATCTACGCCGTCACCGAGCAGCGCACCAGCGAGGACTACCTGCCGCTCGGCGACATCATGGAGGGCGCGCTCGACGAGATCGAGGCGATCGGGTCGCGCAGCGGCGAGATGACCGGTGTGCCCACGGGATTCACCGACTTCGACTCGCTCACCAACGGCCTGCACCCCGGCCAGATGATCGTCATCGCCGCCCGTCCCGCGATGGGCAAGTCGACGCTTGCGCTGGACTTCGCGCGGGCCGCCTCGATCAAGAACAATCTGCCGAGCGTCATCTTCTCGCTCGAAATGGGACGCAACGAGATCGCGATGCGTCTGCTGTCCGCCGAGGCCCGCGTCGCTCTGCACCACATGCGCTCCGGCACGATGACGGACGACGACTGGACGCGTCTGGCCCGCCGGATGCCGGACGTCTCGGCCGCGCCGCTGTACATCGACGACTCCCCGAACCTGTCGATGATGGAGATCCGTGCCAAGTGCCGTCGGCTCAAGCAGCGCAACGATCTCAAGCTGGTGGTCATCGACTACCTCCAGCTGATGCAGTCGGGCGGGTCCAAGCGTGCGGAGAGTCGTCAGCAGGAGGTCTCGGACATGTCCCGTAACCTCAAGCTCCTGGCCAAGGAGCTGGAGATCCCCGTCATCGCGCTTTCCCAGCTGAACCGTGGTCCCGAGCAGCGCACCGACAAGAAACCGATGGTGTCCGACCTGCGTGAGTCCGGCTCCATCGAGCAGGACGCCGACATGGTGATCCTGCTGCACCGCGAGGACGCCTACGAGAAGGAGTCGCCGCGCGCGGGCGAGGCGGACCTGATCGTGGCCAAGCACCGAAACGGTCCGACGGCGACCATCACGGTCGCCTTCCAGGGCCACTACTCGCGTTTCGTGGACATGGCGCAGACCTGACCCGTGGGCCAGGGGAAAACGGCTCGACGCGGGGGGCGCGGCCCGGTGGACTGGGGGCATGACGACACCTGAGGAAGAGCTGCTTCCCGCCACTCGCCGCGCGCTGCTGCACCGGATCGCCGTCGCCCAGGCCGAAGGGCGGACACCGTCGCTCGTCGCTGCGGTGGTGCGGGGCGGACGGACCGTGTGGCACGGGGCGCGGACGTCGGTCGACGGGCACGGGCCGGACGAGAACGTGCAGTACCGGATCGGCTCGATCACCAAGACCTTCACCGCCGTTCTGGTCCTGCGGCTGCGTGACGAGGGCGTGCTCGACCTCGGAGACCGGCTGGAGCAGCACCTGCCGGGCACGGGAGCGGGGGAGGCCACCATCGCGGGACTCCTCGCGCACACCGGTGGGCTGGCCGCTGAGTCTCCTGCGCCGTGGTGGGAACGGACTCCCGGCTCCCTGCGCCCCGAGCTGGCCGATGTGCTGGGCAAGCAGCCTCTTCTGCATCCGGTGGGCCGTCGGCACCACTACTCGAACCCCGGTTACACCCTGCTCGGCGCGCTGGTCGAGCGACTGCGCGGAGCGCCGTGGGAGGACGTGCTGCGGCGGGAGATCCTGGAGCCGCTTGGACTGGACCGTACGACCACGCGTCCGCAGGCACCTCACGCCGGCGGCTGGGCGGTGCATCCGTGGGCCGACGTGATGCTGCCGGAGCCCGTCGAGGACCTTGGACGGATGGCTCCGGCCGGTCAGCTCTGGTCCACCACCGGGGACCTGGCACGGTTCGCCGCCTTCTTGGCGAACGGCGACGACAAGGTGCTGAGCGCCGAGACGGTACGGGAGATGCGGACGCCCGCGGCGCCGGCCGAGGCCGCGGATGTCGCGGACGGTGTGACGTACGGACTGGGGCTGCAGATCCAGTACCGGAACGGACGGCTGCTCGTCGGCCACTCCGGCTCCCTGCCGGGCTTTCTGGCCAACCTCACCATCGGCGTCGAGGACGACGTGGCGGCGGTCGTGCTGACCAACTGCACCTCCGGGCCGTTGACGGCCGGGGTGGGCGCCGACCTCGTACGGATCGTCGCGGAGGCCGAGCCGCGGATCCCGGAGCCGTGGCGGCCGTTCCCGGACGTCGACGCCTCCGTGCTGGAACTGGCCGGGCCCTGGTACTGGGGGACCCATGCCTTCGCGCTGCGGCTGACATCCGCTGGGGGAGTCTCGCTGGAGCCGCTGTCGGGCCAGGGCCGCCGCTCGCGCTTCCGGGCGAACGGCGACGGCACCTGGACGGGGCTGGAGGGCTACTACGCCGGTGAACTGCTGCGGGCCGTGCGGCGCCCGGACGGGACCGTGAGCCATCTGGATCTCGGGTCGTTCGTCTTCACGCGCCGGCCCTATGACGAAGGGGCCTCCGTGCCGGGAGGCGTGGACCCGGAAGGGTGGCGCGGAATCGGCTAGACGTCGCCGACGGTCGAGGCACGCGCTGTTTCACGTGAAACAGCTCGCCGATCCCGGGCGCACCACATCAGAGCTCGAGCTTGAAGCCCGTGTGCGAGGCCGAGAAACCGAGGCGTTCGTAGAAGCGGTGGGCGTCCGCGCGGGTCTTGTCGGAGGTGAGCTGGACCAGGTGACATCCCTGCCGACGGGACTCGGCGACGGCCCATTCGATGAGCTGGGTGCCCAGGCCGCCGCCCCGCTCGTCGGCGTGGATACGTACGCCTTCGATGATCGAGCGGGTCGCACCGCGCCGGGAGAGCCCGGGGACGATGGTCAGCTGGAGCGTGCCCACGACGCGGCCCTCGCGGACGGCGACGACCAGGTGCTGGTGGGGATCGGTACGGAGCCGTTCGAAGGCGGCGAGGTAGGGACTCAGGTCGTCCGGTGACTCGCGCCGGGCGCCCAGGGGGTCGTCGGCGAGCATCGCGACGACCGCGGGGATGTCGTCCTCGGTGGTACGGCGTATTTCAAGATCTCCCATGCCCGCACCCTACGCAGGGAGAGCCGGCGCGGACACGGTCCGCGCCGGTTTTGGTCATGCGGGCACCCGGTGCCTTGAACGTCTTCACCGCGCGGACCTGGGAGCCAGTTCGGGGGCTCCCGGCCGGCTGATCGGCGCGATCGGGGCCGGTGGCGGGGCGCCGGAGCAGGAGGCACCCCTTGGCCACAGCCGCAGTGGACGCCCGCGCCTGACGGCCCGCGCCGCCGTGCGGCGCAGAGGTCAGCCCGCCGCCACGGTCAGGGGAGCGAACCGCCGGCTCGGATCCCCGGGCAGCTCCGTGATCCCGTACGTCATGACCGCGTTCGTGGCCACCGAGGCGAGCCCGCGCTCGTTCGCCCAGGCCAGCAGCTCTTCGTGCCGTACGTCGATGTCGGTGCGCAGCGGCCGGTCGGTGCCGGCGGCGAGAGAGGTGACGAGGGCCTTGGCCGTCTCGGTGTCGCGGGCGATCAGCGGGCCCACCACGTGGGTGTCCATGTTGGGCCAGGCGGCGGCGTAGCCGATGAGCCGGCCCGCCTCCTCGGCCACGCGCAGCTGGTCGGCGAAGGCAGGCAGGCGCGTGATGATGTGGGTGCGGTCGGTGCCGAAGACCTCCTCGTCGAGCCGGAGGATGGCGGTGAGGTCCTCCGCGGTGGCCGCCCGTGTGGCGATCCCCGGCTCGGACCCGCCCGGGGTGAAGCGCCCCCGCAGCATCTCCGCCCGGCCCGTGCGCTTGAAGCCGAGCTCCTCGTAGAGCGGGCGGCCGTTCGCGGTCGCGTGCAGCGTCAGGGGGGTGGTGCCCTGCGCCGAGAGCACGTGGCGCATCAGCCGGCGTCCCACGCCCTGGCGGGCATGTCGTTCGGCGACCAGCACCATGCCGATGGCCGCGAGGGACGGCCGCTCGACCGGCCCGTACTCGGTGACGGTGCAGGCGCTGACGAGACCGCCATCGGGGTCGTCGATGCCGTAGCCCTGCCCGGCGGTGAGAAGGAAGCCCCACTTGTGTTCTTCGCGTGGCCACCCCCGGTCCTCGGACAAGTCGGCGCAGGCGGTGAGATCGCGAAGCGTCAGACGGCGGATCGGCAGAGAGGAGAGGGAAGGAGTCACCACGCAGGTCAGGCTGGCCGACAAGAGCCGTCCGCGTCCACCTCTTTGCGGTGGGACGCATGACCTTTTGGCCATGTCATGGCAGAGCGTACGGCGCCGCGGCACCTGATGGACGTCTCGCGTTCCGCGGGCCGGTGCCGTGGACGTCAGCCGAGATCAGGGGCGTGCATCGCGCGCACCCCCTCGATGTTGCCGTCCAGATAGTGCCGCAACGACAGTGGTACGAGGTGGACGGAGGCGATGCCGACCCGGGTGAACGGCACCCGGACGATCTCGTACTCACCGGCGGGCTCGTCGATCTCGGGACCGTGCCGCAGGGCCGGATCCATGGATTCCAGGTGGCAGACGAAGAAGTGCTGCACCTTCACACCGGTCGCCCCACCGTCCTCACCGATGTGCTCCACGGTGTCCACGAAGCAGGGGACCACGTCGGTGATCTTGGCGCCCAGCTCCTCGTACACCTCGCGATGCAGGGCGTCGACAACAGTCGTGTCCTCCGGCTCGACCCCGCCTCCGGGAGTGACCCAGTAGGGATCGACACCGGGCTTGGTGCGCTTGATCAGGATCAGGTCGCCGCCGTCCAGGAGGACGGCGCGGGCGGTGCGCTTGACCACGGGTCGGACGGTCATGGGAGAAATGTGGCCCGGCTGGTTCCACGTGAAACATCGTGGCGAGCACTGCTGCTCAGTTCCAGTCCCCCGCCGCGCGCAGCAGCCATTCATGGGCCCGGGCGATGTGCGGCATCGCCAGGGTGCCGGTGCGCACCACCAGGAAGTACGTCCTCAGCGGTGGCACCGCCGGATCGTGCAGGGCGACGACGTCCCCGCGTGCCAGAGCATCCGCGCACAGGTAGCGGGGCAGCACCGCGAGCCCGGCGCCCGCGATCACGCACGTGAGCACCGCGCGCAGGTCGGGAACGACGACGGTGCCCGGGGCGGCCGGGCAGGTGTCGAAGACGGATGCCCAGTACCGGGTGACGAGGGGCAGCGACTCGTGCACCTCGACGACGGGCACGTGCGCCAGGTCCGGTGCCGAGGTGCGGTGGAGCTCCCCGGCGCCGGTCTGCGCGGCCCAGCGGGGCGCGGCGACCAGGACGTGCTCCTCGTCGCAGAGCGGAGTCGCCGTGAGCAGGGCGCCGCGCGGCCGGGCGGTGCCGATGGCCAGATCATGATGTCCGGCGGCCAGTCCCTCCAGCGCTTCCTCGGCGTTTCCGAAGGTGGCGCGCAGCGCGAAGCCCTGTCCGTCCTTGCCGGTGAGCTCCGTGAGCGCGGGCAGCGCCCGCTCGGCGGTGAACTCGGGCGGCCCGGCAAGGTGCAGCGTCCGTACCGGGGAGTCGTCGTCGACCCCCGTCTCGGCGATCTCCACCAGGGCGTCGAGGTGCGGGGCGGCCTTGTGGGCGAGCTCGTCGCCGATGGTCGTCGGGGTCACGCCACGGGCCTGCCGCAGGAACAAGGGCCGGCCGAGCTGCCGCTCCAGGGTCCGGATCTGTGAGGTGACGGCGGGCTGGGAGAGGCCGAGCAGGGCGGCGGCGCGCGTGAAGGAACCGGCCCGGTGCACGGTCACGAACGTGCGCAGCAAGGCCAGATCCACGAAAGACCTCCCCCTTCTCAGCCGTTCCCGACGCCCCCGGCCGCGCTCAACTATAAATATGTCGATAGGTCGCTGTCGCTACTGTGATTGGACACTGACACTGAGTCAACTAGCCTTGGTCGCGCGGTTCTTCGCGCGCAGAACCGAAAGGACGGTCCGAGCCACGAGGGGGGAGGCTCGGACCGTCCGTGGTGTCCGGCCGGACACCGTCCGGCGGTTGCGCGGCGCGGCTCAGTCCGCCGACCGCTCCAGCGCGCTCAGCAGATCCGCCACCAGGTCCTCCGGATCCTCCGCACCGACCGAGAGGCGGATGAAGCCCTCCGGTACCGCGTCGCCGCCCCAGCGCCCGCGCCGCTCGGCCGTGGACCGCACCCCGCCGAAGCTCGTCGCGTCGTCCACGAGCCGCAGGGCGTCGAGAAAACGATCGGCACGCGCGCGCGAGGGCAGCGTGAAGGAGACGACGCACCCGTAGCGCCGCATCTGCCGCGAGGCGACCTCGTGCGAGGGGTCGTCGCGCAGCCCCGGATACCGCAGACCGGTCACCTCGGGCCGCTCCCGCAGGGCTTCGGCCACCTTCAACGCGGTGGCGTTCTGCCGGTCGACGCGCAGCTGGAGGGTGGCGATCGAACGGTGCGCGAGCCAGGCCTCCATGGGCCCGGGGATCGCGCCGACGATCTTGCGCCAGCGCCGTACGGAGGCCATGGCCTCGGCGTCGCGGCCGGTGACGTATCCCAGCAGGATGTCGCCGTGGCCGGTCAGCTGCTTGGTCCCACTGGCGACGGAGAAGTCGGCGCCGAGCTCCAGCGGGCGCTGTCCGAGCGGCGTGGCGAGCGTGTTGTCGACGGCGACCAGGGCGCCGCGCGCGTGTGCCGCCTCGACGAGCCGCCGGACGTCGCACACGTCGAGGCCGGGGTTCGAGGGCGTCTCGATCCACAGCAGCTTGGCCCCGTCCAGGAGGCCCAGCTGGGCGTCGCCGCCGGTCGGCGCGGTGCGCACCTCGATGCCGTACGTCTCCAGCTGGGCACGGACCAGCGGCAGCGCCTGATAGCCGTCGTCGGGCAGCACGGCCACGTCACCGGCGCGCAGCTGCGAGAAGAGCACCGAGGAGATCGCGGCCATGCCCGAGGCGAACACGAGCGTCTCGGCGTCGTCCCGCCCGGGTGCCTCCAGCTCACCGATGGCGCGCTCGAGGTGGGTCCAGGTGGGGTTCTCGTCGCGGCCGTAGGTGTACGGGCCGGTGGGGTCGCCCGGGAGGTGGAAGTGCGCGGCGAACACGGGGCCGGGCAGCGTCGGCTCGTGCTTCAGCGGTTCGGGCAGCCCGGCGCGCACCGCGCGCGTGCCGTCACCGGCGCCGGCGGACGCGTCCGGGCCCGGCGCTCCCCCGTGTTCGACAGCGGAATCGTTCATGCCGCCCGTCCCTTCATGTGCTCACGTACCGCGGCGAGCAGTCCGTTGCTCGCCGCCTCCACCATCTCAAGGCATTCCTCGAAGCCCTCAGCACCCCCGTAGTAGGGATCCGGTACGTCGAGGTCCCCGCCCTCGGCAGCGGGGTCGTACGACCGCAGCAGCCGTACCTTGGCCGCGTCCCGCTCCGTGGGCGCGAGCCGTCGCAGCACCCTGAGGTGGCCCGCGTCGAGGGCGACGACGAGGTCGAGGTGTGCGAACCAGGACGGCTGGAAGCGGCGGGCCGTGTGGTCGAGGCCGTAGCCGTTCTCCGCCAGGACGGCCATGGTGCGCGGGTCGGCGCCCTCGCCCTCGTGCCATCCGTCGGTGCCGGCGCTGTCGACCTCGACGAGGTCCTCGAGCCCGGCCTCCGCCACGCGCGCGTGGAATACGGCCTCGGCCATCGGGGAGCGGCAGATGTTTCCCGTGCACACGAAGCAGACGCGGTAGGTCACGGGGCTCAGTCCTTGTCGGGCAGGAAGGCGTTGAGGGCCCAGGACACGACCGAGATGATCAGGCCGCCCAGGACGGCGGTCCAGAAGCCTTCGACGTGGAAGCTCAGGTCGAGCTTGTCGGCCACCCACGACGTGAGCAACAGCATGAGCGCGTTGACCACCAGCGTGAACAGGCCGAGGGTGAGGATGAACAGCGGGAAGGTCAGCACCTGCACGATCGGCTTCACCAGCATGTTCACCAGCCCGAACACCAGGGCGACCACGATCAGCGTGGCGGCCTTCTCACCGGTGCTGCCCCCGGTCAGGGTGATCTTGTCGAGCAGCCACACGGCGACGGCGAGGGCGCCCGCGTTGGCGACCGTCTTGACTAGGAAATTCTTCATGTGTCTGATCGTGGCAGACACGATCGGAAACGAACGGTGAGGCAGGGGCGGACGAGGCGATGAAGGCATTCCGGCTGGACGAACTGGAGGCGGAGCGCGCCGCCAACGACGGCGCCTATCTGCAGTTCCTGCGCGAGCGGAACATGTCGGTCGGTCTGTACGCGCTCGACGCGGGCACGGCGGACCCGCAGAAGCCGCACGAGCAGGACGAGGTGTACTTCGTGGTCAGTGGCCGCGCCTCGATCACCGTGGGTCTGGAGACCACCCAGATCGCCCGCGGCAGCGTGGTGTACGTGCCGGCCGGAGTCGCCCACAAGTTCCACCACATCAGCGAGGACCTGAGGGTGCTCGTGGTGTTCTCTCCGCCCGAGAGCTGAGCCACGCCCCCGGGGTTCCCTAGGGGATCGGTCAGGGGGAGACAAGGGGTACGAGGGCCCTGCCGGGGCCCTCACGGCCCTAGCATCGAGTGCAGGACATCAGGAGATTCCCAGCGGGATCCCGGGGCCGTCCAAGGACCCGGCACTCGAACGGGCGGAGAGGTAAGGACGAGGGCGATGCGAGAGATCTTCACGGGACTGCCGTGGTGGGTGAAGTGGATCGCGGTGCCGGTCATCGCCCTGGTCGTGTTCGGCGGGCTGATCGCCAGTGTGGTCGGCTTCGTGATCGGACTGCTGTTCAAGTTGCTGCTCTTCGTGGCGCTCGTCGGCGGACTGATCTACGTCGTACGCAAGTTCATGACGAGTTCCTCGTCCCGCAGCGACTGGTGAGAGCCGTGGGGCACCGGTGGCGGTAACAGGAATCACCGGTTCCCTCGCGCGAGGGAAGTTTCCCGGACGGGCCGTCGGCACGCGGTGACCGGCGGTTAGAGTCCGGAACTCCACGCGGGGGCGACCCCGCGAGCGGCGTACACCCCACCCGTGTTTCCCCGCACGGGCTGCCTCCTCGCGTTCCGGGAGTGACCCTTGGCCACGGCTGACACCGCATTCGTACCGCCGCACGCACTGCCCGTGCAGCCTCGTTCGGCGCCCCGGACACCCCCCGCCCCCGCCGCGCCGCCGTCCACGGATCCGCCCGCGATGACCCTCATCGGCTCGGTACAGCGCGCGATGCGCCTCCTGGAGCGCGTCGCGGAGCACGAGTACGGCGCTCCCGCCAAGCAGTTGGCCCGTGAGACGAAACTGGCGCTGCCCACGGCGTACCACCTGCTGCGCACCCTCGTGCACGAGGGATATCTGCGCCGTGACAAGGGCCTGTTCTTCCTCGGGGAGGCGGCCGAGCGGCTGGGCAGCAGCGGGGCCGAGCAGAAACGTCGCAGCACGGTCGTCGACGCGCTGGCGCACTGCCGCGACGCGATCGGCGTTCCCGTCTACTACGCCATGTACCGCGACGGCGAGATCGAGATCATGTGCGTCTCCGACACCCCGGGCAATCCCGCGGTGGAGGAGTGGGCGGACTTCCGCGAGACCGGGCACGCGCATGCCATCGGCCAGTGCCTGCTGTCGCAGCTGGACGAGGAAGCCCGCCGCGATCACCTCGACCGCTATCCGGTGAGCCCCGTGACGCCGTACACGGTGCGTGACGGAGCCAGCCTGATGAAACGACTGGAACGTACGCGCCGGATGACGCCGGTGACCGAACGCCAGGAGTACGCCCTGGGGACGGTCTGTGCGGCGATCCCGATCACCATCGGCACCACGGCCGCCACGATGGCCCTCTCCCTGCCCGCACACCAGGCCGATCGGCTGCTGACCGCGGCACAGCGTCTGCAGAACGAAATGGGCCGGCTCGTGGGGTCACTCGCGCTCTCTATCAGTATCTGAAAACTCACTCCTTGTGATCTGGTGTGTACGTTAAGCAAGATGCCACCAGTGTTAGAGGTTTGATTCCCGGACAGGCGACGGCGAATGACGGGGCAGGCGATGGGCGAGTCCGTACAGGCAGAGGTCATGATGAGCTTTCTCGTGTCCGAGGAGCTCTCTTTCCGTATCCCGGTGGAGCTGCGCTACCAGACCTGTGATCCCTACGCGGTGCGGCTGACCTTCCATCTGCCTGGCGATGCCCCGGTGACCTGGGCCTTCGGCCGGGAGCTGCTGGTCGACGGGGTGGGCACGCCGTGCGGCGACGGTGACGTGCGCATCGCACCCGTCGACCCGGGGCCGCTGGCCGAGGTGCTGATCCGTCTCCAGGTCGGCACCGACCAGGCGCTGTTCCGTTCCTCGGCGGCGCCGCTCGTGGCGTTCCTCGACCGGACCGACAAGCTGGTGCCGCTGGGACAGGAAGGCGCGCTCGCCGACTTCGACGCACACCTCGACGAGGCGCTTGACCGCATCCTGGCCGAGGAGCAGAGCGCGGGCTGAACCGTTACGGCGGTCATGGACGGTGGCGTAACGCTTCGTCAGGCTGCCCACCTCTGCAGGAACGGTTCTTCAGGTGAGGGCCCGCGGTGCCGTGGGGGCGCCCCGGGCGGGTCAGCGCTTGCGGCGCCGGCCCCGCCCGCCACGCGCCGGCGCCGGCCCCGCACCCGGTGCCGCACCGGCGTCCCGCGCGGCCGGGTGCCCTGCCGGACGGTCGGCCGAGACGACCAGGGCCGCGAGGGCGGTCGTGACCGGCACGGATGCCACCAGGCCGATCGAGCCCACCAGCGTGCGCACGATCTCCTCCGCGACCAGCTCGCTGTTGGCGACCGTCCCCACGCTGCTCTGCGCGATCGAGAACAGCAGCAGCAGCGGCAGCGCGGCGCCCGCGTAGGCGAGGACGAGCGTGTTGACGACGGAGGCGATGTGGTCGCGGCCGATGCGGATGCCCGCGCGGTACAGGCCGCGCCAGCCCATCGTCGGGTTGGCCTCGTGCAACTCCCAGACCGCCGACGTCTGGGTGACCGTCACGTCGTCGAGGACACCGAGCGAACCGATGATGACGCCGGCGAGCAGCAGACCGCTCATGTCGATCGACGGATACAGGCCGTGGATCAGACCGGTGTTGTCGTCGGTGTTGCCGGTGAGCGCGGCCCAGCCGATGAACAGCGACCCCAGGACGCCGATCAGCAGCAGCGAGACCAGGGTTCCGAGCACCGCCACGGAGGTTCGCGCCGACAGCCCGTGGCACAGATACAGCGCGATCAGCATGATGGCGCTGGACCCGATCACCGCCACGAGCAGCGGGTTCGAGCCCTGCAGGATGGCGGGCAGGATGAAGAAGTTCAGCAGCAGGAAGCTGATGGCCAGCGAGACCAGGGCCATCAGACCCCGCAGCCGGCCGACGACCACGACGGCGAGCGCGAAGATGCCGGCGAGCAGGGCCATCGGGAACCCGCGGTCGATGTCGGTCACCGAGTACTGCAGGTCCTTCGGCGCGGAGGGCTCGTAGGCGACCACCACCTTCTGGCCCTCGTGCAACTGACGTGTCTGGTCCGGCTGCACGATCTCGGTGAAGGTGCGGCCCTTGTCCTTGCCGGTGTCGACGCGGATCGTCGCCCGCTTGCAGTCGCCGTTCTCCTGTTGCACCGCGGAGGAGCCCTCGGCGGTGGAGGTGTCCCCCGTCGGGGGGACGCCGGAGGCGTTGACGGACTTGCAGCTCAGTCTGTCCACCTCGGTGACGGTGGCTTGCTGCGTCTGCCGGTCGAAGCCGACGCCGGTGCGCTCGTGCGGTGGCGCGCCGCCCGGCCAGAGCACGGCGAGCCCGACCACCACCGCCGCGGCGAACGGGATGAGGACCGCCGCGATGACTTTTCGCAGATGCCGTGAGACGGGCGCCGCGGGTCCGTGACCGTGCGAGTGCCCGTGCCCGCCACCGTGCCCGCCGCTGCCGGTGTGCTCACCGCCGGGTCCGTGCGCTGCCTCGATACCCGGTCCGTAGCCGGGGTCGTGGCTGTCGACGCCAGACGCGTGTCCGTGACCCGCCTCATGTCTCCCGCCCGCACCGTACGGGCCCGCGGGGGCCTGGCCTTCCGCACGCCCGTCGCCTGCTTGCGCGCCCGGGCCGCGGCGGGGTTCGTGCGGCGGGTAGGGAGGGTGCTGGGTCGTGGTCACCGACCGATCATCGCAAGAACGAGGGGGGCCCTCTGTTCACCGCGCCCGAATTGACGCTAGCGTGGGGGCACCTTTGTACACGCGGGAGCTCGGAGCACCGGGCTGAGAGGGCGCTGACCTCCGTCCCAGCGATGTTTCACGGGAAACATCACCGACGTCGAGTGATGTTGACCACGAGGCGTCGTCAGACGGAAACCGCTGCGTCGACCGCTGAACCTGTTACCGGGTAATGCCGGCGTAGGGAGTAGGTCTCATGACCATCAAGGACGCACGCACGCCTGCCTCCGCCCACAACTCCGTCGAAGCGGAGTCCGCGGAGGCCGGGAAGTCCATCGGCTGGCACAAGGCGTACGTCGAGGGCTCGCGCCCCGACCTGCGGGTGCCGGTCCGTCAGGTGCACCTCACCAACGGGCAGTCGGTCACGCTCTACGACACATCGGGCCCGTACACCGATCCACTCGTCGACACCGACGTCCGCAGGGGGCTGCCGCCGCTGCGGGAGAACTGGGTCATCGCCCGCGGCGACACGGAGGAGTACGCGGGCCGCCCCGTCCGTCCCGAGGACGACGGGATCAAGCACACCTCACCGCGCGGTGGCCTGCGCAACCTGGACGCCGTCTTCCCCGGACGTCCGCGTCAGCCGCGCCGAGGCCGGGACGGCACGGCGGTGACGCAGCTCGCCTATGCGCGCCGGGGCGAGATCACACCCGAGATGGAGTACGTGGCCGTCCGGGAGAACGTCTCGCCGGAGGTGGTCCGCGAGGAGATCGCCGCCGGCCGCGCCGTGCTGCCGGCCAACGTCAATCACCCGGAGATCGAGCCGATGATCATCGGCAAGCGGTTCCTGGTGAAGGTGAACGCCAACATCGGCAACTCGGCGGTGACGTCCTCCATCGAGGAGGAGGTCGAGAAGATGACCTGGGCGACCCGTTGGGGCGCCGACACGGTCATGGACCTGTCCACCGGCCGCAACATCCACACCACCCGCGAGTGGGTGCTCCGCAACTCCCCCGTTCCCATCGGCACCGTGCCCCTCTACCAGGCACTGGAGAAGGTCGACGGCAGGGCCGAGGATCTGACCTGGGAGATCTACAAGGACACGGTGATCGAGCAGGCCGAGCAGGGCGTGGACTACATGACGGTCCACGCGGGCGTCCGCCTGGCCTACGTACCGCTCACCGCGAACCGCAAGACCGGCATCGTCTCGCGCGGCGGCTCGATCATGGCGGCCTGGTGCCTGGCGCACCACAAGGAGTCGTTCCTGTACGAGAACTTCGAGGAGCTCTGCGAGATCCTCGCCGCGTACGACGTCACGTACTCTCTCGGCGACGGCCTGCGGCCGGGATCGATCGCGGACGCCAACGACGAGGCGCAGTTCGCCGAGTTGCGCACGCTCGGGGAACTCAACCGGATCGCCAAGCGTTTCCACGTACAGACCATGATCGAAGGCCCGGGACACGTCCCGATGCACAAGATCAAGGAGAACATCGACCTTCAGCAGGAGATCTGCGATGAAGCTCCGTTCTATACGCTCGGCCCGCTGACGACGGACGTCGCACCGGCGTACGACCACATCACCTCCGGCATCGGTGCCGCGATGATCGCCTGGTGGGGCACGGCCATGCTCTGCTACGTCACGCCCAAGGAGCACCTGGGCCTGCCCAACCGTGACGACGTCAAGACCGGCGTCATCACCTACAAGATCGCCGCTCATGCCGCCGACCTCGCCAAGGGTCATCCGGGTGCGCAGGAGTGGGACGACGCGCTGTCGGACGCCCGTTTCGAGTTCCGGTGGGAGGACCAGTTCAACCTGGCTCTCGACCCGGACACGGCACGGGAGTTCCACGACGAGACGCTGCCGGCCGAGCCTGCCAAGACGGCCCACTTCTGCTCGATGTGCGGGCCGAAGTTCTGCTCGATGAAGATCAGCCAGAGCATCAACGAGCGGTTCGGCGGTGCGGTCGCCGAGGGTGCGTCTCCCGACGAGATCGCCGAGGGCATGCTGCAGAAGTCGAAGGAGTTCGCCGCCGGCGGGAACCGGGTGTATCTCCCGCTGGCCGACTGAAACCCGCTCCCGGCCGCACGCCGGGCGGTGCCCGCGCCGGGACCGCCCGGCGTCAGCGGGGCACCGGGACCGCCTCGGGCGGACCTGCCACTCCGAACGGGTTGTCGATGGCGTAGCGCCAGTAACCGTCCGGTCCGCGGCGGGCCACGTCCGTCGCGGTGCCCTCGATGTGCACCCGGCCGCCGTGGGCAGCGACGCCGTCGATGACGAAGTCGACGAGCAGCAGGGCCAGGTCACCGACGACGTAGGTGTGCCGGGGCGTCACCCGGATCGGGACGCGCAGCCGGAGGAAGTCGTCGTTGGCCCGCATCCGGTCCGGTCCGGCGACCAGCCGGCCCGGCTCGGGGACGAAGCCGGCACCGGGCTCGTAGACCTGGTCCAGGACCCGTGGATCGAAGGTGTTGAAGGCTCGCGCGAAGACGTACGGATGCTCGGCCGCGCTGGTGGCCGGCGCCACACTGAGGGGATGCGTCATGTGGCAAGCGAACAGCCCGCCGACACGGGTCACCAAACAGAAACCCACGGCTGGGACGAGGAGTTGGTGCCCGATGTACGGGGCCGGAGCCGTCGTCCGGAAGCCGACTGCCCCGTGGAGATCGCCCTCGCGGCGGTCTCCGGCCGGTGGACCACCCTGGTGCTCCGCGAACTGATGGGCGGTCCCCGGGGCTTCACGGAGCTGCGGACGCTGCTCCCCGAACTGTCGGCGAAGGTGCTCAGCGAGCGCCTCACGGCACTGCGGGAGAGGGGCCTGGTGACATCCGAACGGCTGCGGGGCTTTCCCGTACGCACCCGCTACGACCTGACGGAGGCGGGCCGGTCCCTGCGGCCGCTGCTGGTCGCCTTGTACGCGACCGGTGCCGAGCTGCAGCGCCTGACTCCCGGCGACGGGCCGGGGGAGCGGGAGGAGGGACGGACCACCGGGCCTGCCCTCTCCCCTCGGGGGCTCCATCTCGGCAGACTGGGCCCATGACAGCCTCATCCCTGAGCAAGGGCGCCAATCTCGCCGTCGACTCCCCCGCGGTGTGTGTCGCACTCAGCTGGTCCGCCGGGCCGGGTGTGCCCGAGGTCGACGCCTCGGCCCTGCTGCTCACCTCGGCCGGACGCGTACGGGACGACGGCGACTTCGTCTTCTACAACCAGCCCCGGCACGCGTCCGGCGCGGTGCGGCACCTGGGGAAGGAGACCGGCTCCGGGCCTGCGTCCGGTGTCACGACCGACACCGTCGAGGTGGACCTGCACGCGCTGGAACCGGGCGTCGAGCGCATCGCCCTGTGCGCCTCCTCCGACGGCGGGACGTTCGGCCAGGTGCCGGGACTGTCGCTGCGGCTGCTGGACGCGGCCACCCGGGCCGAGCTGGCCCGCTTCGACATGGCGGCCGGCACCGAGACCGCGATGGTCGGCGGTGAGCTGTACCTGCGCCAGGGGAAGTGGAAGTTCCGGGCGGTGGGGCAGGGCTACGCCAGCGGACTCGCGGGTCTGGCCACCGACTTCGGCATCACGGTCGACGACGCTCCGACCACCGCGGCCCCGCCCTCCCCGACCACCGCCGCCCCGTCCACCCCGACGCCTCCCGCGCCGCACGCCCGGCCCCCGCAGCCGGCTCCCCCGGTGCCGCCGAGCCCTTCCGTGCCGCCCGCGCCGCCCGCACCGCCGGCCGCGGCGGCCGGTCCCCGACTCACCAAGGGCGAGGAGCACCTACCCGTCGACATGCGCAAGCGACTGTCCCTGCGCAAGGAACAGGTCGCGGTCAGCCTGCGCAAACACGGCGCGGCCGGTGTCACCGCGCGCGTCGTCCTGGTCCTCGACGCCTCCGGGTCCATGTCCTTCCTGTACTCCAAGGGCGTGGTGGCCGACGTGGTGGAACGCATGGCCGCCGTCGCCGCACAACTGGACGACGACGGCGAGATGCAGGCCTGGACCTTCGCGTCGAACCCGGCGCGGCTGCCCGACCTGCGGCTGGGCGACCTCCCCGAGTGGCTGCGGCTGCATGTGCGGGTGGGGGAGGTGGGGCTCTTCCGCCGGGGGAGGAAGAAGGGACTGCACGCCGACCAGGTCGACATGCGGGACGTCGGCATCCAGAACGAGGAGCAGAAGGTGATCGCCGAGGTCCGGGCCTACGTCCGGGACAACCCGGCGCAGGCACCGACCCTGGTGCTGTTCTTCTCCGACGGCGGTGTCTACCGCAACAGCGAGATCGAGCGGGAGCTGCGGGACGCGGTGGAGGAGCCGGTCTTCTGGCAGTTCGTGGGCCTCGGCCGGTCCAACTACGGGGTGCTGGAGCGGTTCGACACGCTGCCCGGCCGCCGCGTGGACAATGTCGGCTTCTTCGCCGTCGACGACATCGGCACCGTCCCCGACCAGGAGCTGTACGACCGCCTGCTGTCCGAGTTCCCGTCCTGGATCACTGCCGCCGGCCGGGCGGGCATTCTCTGACGTGCCCGCCCCGGCCGGTGGCTATTCCGGTCGGTGTTCCGGGCCACCGAAGTCCGGACTGCTGTAGTCCGGGCTCGAGTAGCTCGGGCGCGACCCCTCCCGGCCGTCGTCGGGGCTCGTGAACCCCGGACGGTCGTAGCCCAGGTGCGGCATCCGGCTCGCCGGCGCCGCCGGTCCCGTCGGGTGGAGCGCGACCGCCGCGTTCGGATCGGTGAGGGCCTCCCGCAGGAACGGCAGGATGCCGCGCTCGAGCAGGGCGTCGTGCCAGGCTTCCCTGGCCCGGGCCACCTCCCCGTCGAGTTCGCCGTAGCGGCCGGACTCGGCGGAGGGCCGGTTGCGCAGCGCGGTGAGCAGCAGCCCCACCCCCGCGACGAGGACGGCGACGGCGGCCACACCGCCGAACACCCATCCCGTGGTGAGCATGGTCTGCGCGAACGCCTGCCCCGGGTCGAGCATCCTCAGTATGTAGCCGACGAGCAGGAAGATCGCCGCGGCGGTGCCGGCCAGGACGGGTGCCAGGACGGCGACGACCGCGACCGCGCCCGCGCCGGCCTCGGCGGCCTCCCCCACGGTGGCGGCGAGACCCACCGCGCCCGTGCCCGGCTCGTCGGAGCCGGAGTCGCGCGCGGACGACGAGGCGGACGGCGTCGGATGACGCAGTTCCTCGCGGACCTTCACGTAGTGCTGGTACTCCGTGGTGGCTGCCGCCGTGATCAGAGCGGTGGCGTTGAGTGCCATGGTGCGCAGTTGTTCGGCGTTGAGCCGCTGTCCGACAGCGGCCAGTTCCGGGCGGTGTGGTGCGGAGCGCAGCGCCTCGTCGAGGACCCGCTCGTACTCCTGGCGGTCCTCGTTCGACAGATGCTGCGGAACGCTGTTCATGTGCATCCCCCGATGCTCCGTAGGGCTTGGGGCTCGCATGCCAACGAGCCGTCGGGCAGAAACGGAGGGGAGCCTGCTACGGATAAGCCGATGGTAGAGCGGCGACGGCGCGCGGTGACAGGGGGTTTCCAGAAATTGGGTGCCGACCTGTAGGGCCGCCGCGGAGGAACGGACGGCCCGTCGAAGGGTCAGGCGTCCAGCGGGAGTTGCTGGACCAGCAGCTTTCCGGCCATGGTCACGCCGCCGTCCATCGCGATGGCCAGCCCGTCCGCGTAGACGTGGGGTCCCTCGACCGCGGTACGGGTGTCGTCCTCGCCGTCCTCGGAGCCGACCTCGCCCAGGAGGTAGGGGATGGGGCTGTGGCCGTGGACGATACGGGTGCCGCCGTACGTGTCCAGCAGCGAGCGCACGGCGTCGGCGCCGCCCTCGTCGCGGAAGGAGAATCGCTTGGTGAGCTTGCGGAACAGGTCCCACACCTCTTCCGCGTCGTTGCGCGTGAGCGTCTCGCGGACGGTGTCGTTGACTTCCTCGATGGAGCGGCCGTAGTCGAGGTAGGTGGTGGTGTCGGAGTGGACGAGGAGATGCCCGTCGACCTCCTCGAGCGCGTCGAGGCGGGCCATCCACTGCAGGTGATGGTCCTGGAGGCGGTCCATGTCGGTTTTCTGGCCACCGTTGAGCAGCCAGGCCGCCTGAAAGGTGGCGGTGCCGGCGCCGGAGTTGACGGGGGTGTCACCGAACCGCTTGGCACCGAGGAGCAGCAGCTCGTGGTTGCCCATGAGCGCCTTGCAGTAACCGCCGGCCGCGGCGGCCTCGGCGGACAGCCGCATCACCAGGTCGATGACGCCGATGCCGTCCGGGCCGCGGTCGGTGAAGTCGCCGAGGAACCACAGGCGGGAGGTGCCCGCGCACCACTGGCCGGCGGCGTCGATCAGGCCCTTCTCCTGGAGGGCGGCGACCAGCTGGTCCAGGTAGCCGTGCACGTCGCCGACGACGAACAGCGGCCCCTGGCCCGTGGCGGGCTGTGCTGCCGGGGCCGGCTCTGGCTCGACGGCCACCTGCACCGTGTCACCCCTACGGATGACGGGCAGATCGCGCTGAGTGGGCGTGTACCCCTCCGGATAGGCATCCTCGTACCCCTCCTCGGAGGGGGGCGCGGCCTCGTCGGCGTGCGTGCCGAGGGCGGTGTACGGAGCGGCCTCGTGGACGTACGCGGGCACCCGGAAGTCGCGCACCGTCGCCGTCCGCTCCACCTCGGGTCCCTGACCGGCCCCCTGAGTCATCGACCCCTCCACCATCGCGCCGCATCTGCACCGCTTCGGACTGCCTGGTCGCAGCGGCCCGCGGTGTGTGGGCCCATCATAGGAATGCGGATCGCTCTGTGTGATGACCCAGGGGTGGTGAATCAGAGCAGGACTCCGGTTCGCCGCGGCTTTCGCCCCGATTGGGACGGGCTTCGCCCGTCCGTGACGTCGGCGTGATCTTCACCGTACGGGGCCTGCCCGGTGTGATTTCCCTCCGGTCCGGGCCCGCGTCCCGGCCTCTACCCGTGATCGGGTGACCGCGGCGGGCTGATCGTCGTCCGGGGCGGGCGGCGCTGCGAGGACGTCCGCACGATCAGTTCCGTCGGTATCACCTGCTCGACCGTCTGCTCGGAGTCGAGCCCCTCGATGGCGTCGATGAGGAGCTGGATCACCGCCGTGCCGATGCGGCGGGGCTTCAGCGACAGGGTGGTGATGGGCGGCTCGGTACTGGCGTACACCGTGGACTCGCTGCAGCAGACCAGCAGCAGGTCCTCAGGGACGCGCAGACCGTAGCGGCGGGCGGCGGCGAGCAGGTCGGTGCCGTTCGGGTCGAACAGGCCGTACACGGCGTCGGGCCGGTCGGGCCGGGCGAGCAGCCGGTCGGCGGCCACCGCCCCCGCGCACGGGTCGTGTGCCGGGTAGGCCTCGTAGACCGGGTCCTGTCCGACGCGCTCGCACCAGTGCAGGTAGGCGGTGGTCGACAGGCGGGTGTACGTGTCGGTCGTGGTGCCGGTGAGCAGGCCGATCCGGCGGGCGCCGGCGGCGGCCAGGTGGTCGAGGATGCCGAGTACGGCGGCCTCGTGGTCGTTGTCGACCCAGGCGGTGACGGGAAGCGCTCCGGCCGGGCGGCCGTCGGAGACGACCGGTAAGCCCTGCCGGACCAGTTCGCTGACGACCGGGTCCTGGTCGGAGGGGTCGATGACGACCGTGCCGTCCAGTGCGACGTTGGACCACACGTCGTGGCGGGAGGTCGCCGGGAGGATCACGAGGGCGTAGCCGCGGGCGAGCGCGGCGGAGGTGGCGGCGCGCGCCATCTCGGCGAAGTACGCGAACTCGGTGAAGGTGAAAGGTTCATTCCCGTACGTCGTCACGGTCAGGCCGATGAGTCCCGACTTGCCGGTGCGGAGCGTACGGGCGGCGGCCGACGGCCGGTAGCCCAGCCGGTCGGCGACCTCACGGACATGGCGCCGGGTGGCATCCGGGAGTCGGCCCTTGCCGTTGAGGGCGTCGGAGACGGTCGTGATGGATACTCCGGCGGCGGCGGCCACGTCTCTGATACCGGCCCGGCCCGGCCGGCTGCCTCGGCGTGAGGTTTCCGCGCGGCTCACCTGATGCTTCCCTGCTGCTGTCATGGCGAGCCGATAGTAGGGCTCATGCGGCGGGGTAGGGCGGACGCATATGCACGCGTTGACAGGCACGATTCTGCATGATCAAGAGACATTAACAGCCTTAGAAAACAAGGAAGTTGACGGTTCCCGTCCCAGTACCTGTCGTGTCGGCGAGAGAGGGCCTGCCGACTGGCCGATGTTGCGAAGAGGTCTCAACTCACCTGCACGAGGGATGCGCGCCACGGCGCAAGCCACCGGCGCGTAGATATATGTGCAGCGCGCCCCCCGAATCGTGCGCCTTCGTCTGCCGATGCCCCTGATGCCGATGTGACGGAGGAGGTCTGACCGCCCCTATACGCAGCGGCGCCGAATCCTCATAAGGTGAGAAGTATTCGATGCCGGTGGTGGTCACGAGGAGGACTGCGGTGAGCGAGACGAGCCCCAAGCTGCGCGCCGAGCTGGAGGGAATTCCCACCTACAAGCCGGGCAAGCCCGCCGCGGCGGACGGGCCGGTGGCCTACAAGCTGTCCTCCAACGAGAACCCGTACCCGCCGCTGCCGGGGGTGATGGAGACGGTCGCGGCCGCGGCCTCGTCCTTCAACCGGTACCCGGACATGGCCTGCACGGCCCTGATGAACGAGCTGTCGGAACGGTTCGGCGTCCCGCTCTCCCACCTGGCCACCGGTACCGGATCGGTCGGCGTGGCGCAGCAGCTGATCCAGGCGACCTCCGGTCCCGGCGACGAGGTGATCTACGCCTGGCGCTCCTTCGAGGCGTACCCGATCATCACGCAGATCAGCGGTGCGACGTCCGTGAAGGTACCGCTGACGCCGGGCGATGTGCACGATCTGGACGCCATGGCCGCCGCTATCACCGACAGGACGCGGCTGATCTTCGTCTGCAACCCGAACAACCCGACGGGCACGGTGGTGCGGCGGGCCGAGCTGGAGCGCTTCCTCGACCGGGTGCCGAGTGACGTGCTCGTCGTTCTCGACGAGGCCTACCGCGAGTTCATCCGCGATCCCGAGGTGCCGGACGGCGTCGAGCTCTACCGGGAGCGGCCCAACGTCTGTGTGCTGCGGACCTTCTCCAAGGCGTACGGCCTCGCCGGCCTGCGGGTCGGCTTCGCGATCGCCCATGAGCCGGTGGCGGCCGCGCTGCGCAAGACGGCCGTGCCCTTCGGCGTGAGCCAGATCGCCCAGGAGGCGGCGATCGCCTCGCTGCGGGCCGAGGACGAGCTGGTCGGCCGGGTCGGCTCGCTGGTCTGCGAGCGCAACCGTGTGGTCGACGGCCTGCGCTCACAGGGTTGGACGGTGCCGGAGTCCCAGGCCAACTTCGTGTGGCTGCGCCTGGGGGAGCGCACGGTCGCCTTCGCGGAGGCGTGCGAGCGGGCCGGCGTGGTCGTACGGCCGTTCCCGGGCGAGGGTGTGCGGGTGACGGTCGGGGAGAGCGAGGCGAACGACATCTTCCTGAAGGTGTCGGAAGCGTTCCGCAAGGAGATCTGACGGGGCAGCGAGCCTCAGGTGTCCGGCGAGGCGGTGGGCGTCAGGCGTCCACCGCCTCCACGCGTATCGGGTCGCCGTCGCGCACCGACGCCAGCCGGCGGGGGTCGCCGTCGAGACGGCCGAGGACGTTGCACGGGCTCGCGAGGCGGCACTCGTCGCCTCGCGAGATCGGCGTGGGGCCGTACGGGAGAGCCAGCGCGTCGCCGTCGGTCCAGAAGGCGACGGTGCCGGGCTCGACAACCTGCCGGGCGCCCGTTTCACATGAAACCGACACACCTGTGTCGAAGTACACCTCCTCGCCCCAGGTGTGGGCGGAGGCGGTGAGCGGCAGGGCCTTGAGGAGGGCCTGTGTGGTGGGGGTGTCCCCGAGGGTCGCGGTGAGGTGACCCGCGGGCCATGAGATGCGTATCCGTGCGTACTGCTCCTGTGTCTCCGTGGTGTTCATGCCGCGGATTCAACAAGATGTTGAAGTCCTTGCCAAGGGGTTGACGTCACAGGGGACCCCCCTTCCGGCGTCGAAAAGCTGTAGGTCATAATTGCTTGTGAATGTGAACGCGTTCACAAGCGTGTCGGGTTGCTCCCGCAATAGGTGGCACATACACGCACAAACTGCCGGAACCACGGCGATGCAAGGAGGCCGACGACGTGGACATGGCTTTGGCGCCGGAGACGCTGGCGCGATGGCAGTTCGGCATCACGACCGTCTACCACTTCCTCTTCGTTCCGCTGACGATCTCGCTGGCCGCCCTCACGGCCGGGCTGCAGACCGCCTGGGTGCGCACGGAGAAGGAGAAGTACCTCAGGGCGACGAAGTTCTGGGGCAAGCTCTTCCTGATCAACATCGCCATGGGTGTCGTCACCGGCATCGTGCAGGAGTTCCAGTTCGGCATGAACTGGTCCGACTACTCCCGCTTCGTCGGTGACATCTTCGGCGCACCGCTCGCGTTCGAGGCGCTGATCGCCTTCTTCTTCGAGTCGACCTTCATCGGCCTGTGGATCTTCGGCTGGGACAAGCTGCCGAAGAAGGTCCACCTGGCCTGCATATGGATGGTCTCGATCGGCACGCTGCTGTCGGCGTACTTCATCCTCGCCGCCAACTCCTGGATGCAGCACCCCGTCGGCTACCGGATCAACGAGGAGAAGGGCCGCGCCGAACTCACCGACTTCTGGCAGGTACTCACCCAGAACACCGCGCTCAACCAGGTCTTCCACAGTTTCTCGGCGGCCTTCCTGACGGGCGGCGCCTTCATGGTGGGCATCGCCGCCTTCCACCTGATGCGCAAGAAGCACATCCCCGTGATGCGGACCTCGCTCCGGCTCGGCCTGGTCACCCTGGCCGTCGGCGGCCTGCTCACCGCCATCAGCGGCGACACCCTCGGCAAGGTCATGTACGAGCAGCAGCCGATGAAGATGGCCGCCGCCGAGGCCCTGTGGGACGGCGAGCAGCCGGCGCCCTTCTCCGTCTTCGCCTACGGCGACGTCGACGAGGGCCACAACAAGGTCGCCCTGGAGATCCCCGGCCTGCTGTCCTTCCTGGCCCACAGCGACTTCGACTCGTACGTGCCCGGCATCAACGACACCAACAAGGCCGAGCAGCAGAAGTTCGGGCCCGGTGACTACAAGCCCATCGTCCCCGTCGCCTACTGGGGCTTCCGGTGGATGATCGGCTTCGGCATGGCTTCCTTCTCGCTCGGTCTGCTGGGGCTGTGGCTGACCCGGAAGAAGTTCATGCTGCCGGCGGCCTGGCGGACCGGTGACGACGAGGTGCCCCACCTGGTGCTGCTGAAGAAGCCGCTCGGGTCGAAGCTCTCCCGGCTGTACTGGCTGCTGGCGGTCTGGACGATGGCCTTCCCGCTGATCGCCAACTCCTGGGGCTGGATCTTCACCGAGATGGGCCGTCAGCCCTGGGTCGTCTACGGCCTGTTCCAGACCCGCGACGCGGTCTCCCCCGGTGTCTCCACGGCCGAGGTCCTCACCTCGATGATCGCCTTCACCCTGCTCTACGCCGTCCTGGCCGTCATCGAGGTCAGGTTGCTGGTGAAGTACGTCAAGGCCGGGCCGCCCGAGCTCACCGAGGCCGACCTCAACCCGCCCACGAAGATCGGCGGCGACGCCCGTGACGCCGACAAGCCGATGGCCTTCTCGTACTAGGCCGAGGGAGCTGCACAGTCATGGAACTTCACGACGTCTGGTTCGTCCTGATCGCCGTCCTGTGGACCGGCTACTTCTTCCTGGAGGGCTTCGACTTCGGGGTCGGCGTGCTCACCCGGCTGCTCGCCCGTGACCGGGCCGAGAAGCGGGTGCTGATCAACACGATCGGTCCCGTCTGGGACGGCAACGAGGTGTGGCTGCTGACGGCCGGCGGGGCGACCTTCGCCGCCTTTCCCGAGTGGTACGCCACCCTCTTCTCCGGCTTCTACCTGCCCCTGCTGGTCATCCTGCTCTGCCTGATCGTCCGGGGCGTCGCCTTCGAGTACCGGGTGAAGCGGCCCGAGGAGCACTGGCAGCGCAACTGGGAGACCGCGATCTTCTGGACCTCGCTGATCCCGGCGTTCCTGTGGGGCGTCGCCTTCGGCAACATCGTCCACGGAGTGAAGATCGACCGGGACCTGGAGTACGTCGGCACCGTCTGGGACCTGCTGAACCCGTACGCCCTCCTCGGCGGCCTGGTCACCCTGACTCTGTTCACCTTCCACGGGACGGTGTTCACCGCGCTCAAGACCGTGGGGGAGATCCGCGAACGGGCACGGACGCTGGCGCTGCGGGTGGGTCTCGTCGCCGCCGTGCTGGCCCTCGCCTTCCTGCTGTGGACCCAGGCCGACAATGGCGACGGCAAGAGCCTGGTCGCGCTGGTGGTGGCCGTCGCCGCCCTGGTCGTCGCGCTGGCGGCGAACCAGGCGGGCCGCGAGGGATGGGCGTTCGCGCTGTCCGGTGTCACCATCGTGGCCGCCGTGGCGATGCTCTTCCTGACGCTCTTTCCGAACGTCATGCCGTCCACGCTCGACGCGGACTGGAACCTCACCGTCACCAACGCCTCGTCCAGCCCGTACACCCTGAAGATCATGACCTGGCTGGCCGTGATCGCCATGCCGGCCGTCCTGCTCTACCAGGGGTGGACGTACTGGGTGTTCCGCAAGCGGATCGGCACCCAGCACATCGCCGAAGCCGCGCACTGAGTCCGGCGGGGTGTGTTTCACGTGAAACCGATCGATCCACGGCTGCTGCGGTACGCCCGCGCCACCCGGCTCTTCCTGGCGGCGGTCGTCGTCCTGGGCGCCGTCGGGGCCGGGCTGGTCGTCGCCCAGGCGATGCTCATCGCCGAAGCGGTGGTGGGTGCCTTCCAGCACGGCATGACGGCCGCCGAACTCCGCACCCCGCTGTCGCTGCTGGTGGCCGTCGCCTGCGGCCGTGCTCTGGTCGGCTGGCTGACCGAGCTGGCCGCGCACCGGGCCAGTGCGGCCGTGAAGTCGGAGCTGCGGGGCCGGTTGCTGGAGCGGGCGACGGCGCTCGGCCCCGGCTGGCTGAGCGGACAGCGCACCGGGTCGCTCGTCGCCCTGGCCACGCGGGGCGTCGACGCCCTCGACGACTACTTCTCGCGCTACCTGCCGCAGTTGGGGCTCGCGGTGGTCGTGCCGGTGGCGGTGCTGGCCCGGATCGTCACCGAGGACTGGGTCTCGGCGGCCATCATCGTCGCCACCCTGCCGCTCATCCCGGTCTTCATGATGCTGATCGGCTGGGCCACGCAAGCGCGGATGGACCGGCAATGGCGGCTGTTGTCCCGGCTGTCCGGGCACTTCCTGGACGTGGTCGCGGGGCTGCCGACGCTGAAGGTGTTCGGCCGGGCCAAGGCGCAGGCCGAGTCGATCAAACGCATCACCGGCGAGTACCGGCAGGCGACCATGCGGACCCTGCGGATCGCCTTCCTGTCGTCCTTCGCCCTGGAACTGCTCGCCACCCTCTCGGTGGCGCTCGTCGCCGTGACCATCGGTATGCGGCTCGTCCACGGCGACATGGCCCTGTACGACGGCCTGGTCGTGCTCGTGCTCGCGCCCGAGGCCTATCTGCCGCTGCGGCAGGTGGGGGCGCAGTACCACGCGGCGGCCGAGGGGCTCGCCGCCGCCGAGGAGATCTTCTCGGTGCTGGAGACACCCGCGCCGGCGTCGGGGAGCGGGCCGGTGCCGAGGGACGGCGCCCTGTCCTTCGAGGGCGTGACCGTGCGCTACCCGGGGCGCGCCGCGGATGCCGTGTCGGACGTGGACCTCGTCGTCGAGCCGGGCGAGACGGTCGCGCTCGTCGGGCCGAGCGGGGCCGGCAAGTCGACGCTTCTGCACGCCCTCCTCGGCTTTGTCCGTCCGTCCCACGGGCGGATCAGGATCGGCGGGGCCGATCTCACCGGCCTCGACCCGGCGCAGTGGCACGCCCGCGTCGCCTGGGTGCCGCAGCGTCCGCACCTGTTCGCGGGCACCGTCGACGAGAACGTACGGCTGGCCCGTCCCGACGCGGACGACGCGGCCGTGCGGCGGGCGCTGCGCGACGCCGGGGCGCTGGAGTTCGTGGACGCGCTGCCCGAGGGGACGGGCACCGTGCTCGGCGAGGACGGTGCCGGACTGTCCGCCGGGCAGCGGCAACGGATCGCCCTGGCCCGGGCGTTCCTCGCGGACCGGCCGGTGCTGCTGCTCGACGAGCCGACGGCCGCCCTGGACGGGGCGACCGAGGCCGAGGTCGTGGCCGCCGTACGCAGACTGGCGACCGGACGGACCGTGCTGCTGGTGGTGCACCGGCCGGCCCTGCTGGAGGTGGCCGACCGCGTGGTGCGCCTGGACGACCCGGTCGCCGCTCCCGCGGCCGCCGGTGTCCCGAGGCCCACGGTGGACCACCCGGCCGAGGAGGTGCCGGATGCCACTGCCCCGGCTCCGGCCGGCGGTCCGGGCACACCGGACCAGGCGCACGGCTCCCCGGCCGGGGTCCTCGCCCGGGTCCGGGCGATGTCCGCCGCCCGGCGCGGGCGGCTCGGCCTCGCGCTGCTCCTCGGGAGCCTCGCCCTCGGCAGTGCCGTGGGACTCATGGCCACCTCGGGATGGCTCATCTCCCGGGCCTCGCAGCAACCGCCGGTGCTCTATCTGATGGTGGCCGTGACGGCGACCCGAGCCTTCGGGATCGGGCGGGCCGTGTTCCGCTACGCCGAGCGGCTCGTCTCGCACGACGCCGTGCTGCGGATGCTGGCCGACACCCGGGTCGCCGTCTACCGGCGGCTGGAGCGGCTGGCCCCCGCCGGCCTGCGCCGCAGCCGGCGCGGTGACCTGCTGTCCCGGCTCGTCACCGACGTCGACGCGCTGCAGGACTACTGGCTGCGCTGGCTGCTGCCGGCCTGTACCGCGGTGGCCGTCTGTGCCGCGTCGGTCGGCTTCACGGCCTGGCTGCTGCCGGAGGCCGGTGCCGTGCTCGCCGTCGGGCTGCTCGCGGCCGGAGTCGGCGTACCCCTGATCACCGGGGCCGTGGCACGGCGGGCCGAGCACCGGCTGGCACCCGCTCGCGGCGTACTGGCCACCCGGGTGACCGACCTCCTCACCGGCACCGCCGAACTGACCGTCGCCGGGGCCCTGCCCGGGCGGACCGCCGAGGCGCGACGGGCCGACGGCACGCTCACCCGGATCGCCTCGCGGGCGGCCACGGCCACCGCGCTGGGCGACGGCCTCGTCGCCCTGATCTCCGGGCTGACCGTCGCGGGTGCCGCGCTCACCGGCGTTCAGGCGGTAGCGGACGGCCGCCTCGCCGGGGTGGCCGTGGCCGTCGTGGTCCTCACCCCGCTGGCCGCGTTCGAAGCGGTCCTCGGACTGCCGCTGGCCGTGCAGTACCGCCAGCGCGTGCGCAGGAGCGCCGAGCGGGTGTACGAAGTGCTCGACGCGCCCGAGCCCGTACGTGAGCCCGAGCGGCCACGGGAGGCGCCCGCGTCACCGTTCCCGGTCGTCGTCGAAGGACTGGCCGCGCGCCACCCCGGGCAGCGACGGGAGGCCCTCGCGGGGCTCGATCTGACGTTGGCGGAGGGCCGCCGCGTCGCCGTGGTCGGACCGTCCGGCTCCGGCAAGACCACGCTGGCCCAGGTGCTGCTGCGGTTCCTGGACCCCGGCGCGGGCTCCTACACACTGGCCGGCACGGACGCCGGTGCCCTGGCCGGCGACGACGTTCGGCGGCTCGTCGGGCTGTGTGCGCAGGACGCGCACCTCTTCGACAGCTCGGTGCGCGAGAACCTGCTCCTGGCCAGGAAGGACGCCACGGAGCCCGAGCTGCGCGCCGCGCTGGCGCGGGCCCGCCTGCTGGACTGGGCCGAGAGTCTGCCCGACGGCCTGGACACGCTGGTCGGCGAACACGGGGCCAGGTTGTCCGGCGGCCAGCGGCAGCGGCTGGCCCTGGCCCGGGCGCTGCTCGCCGACTTCCCCGTACTCGTGCTCGACGAGCCGGCCGAGCACCTCGACCTGCCGACCGCCGACGCGCTCACCGTCGATCTGCTGGCCGCCACCGAGGGCCGTACGACCCTGCTCATCACGCACCGGCTGGCGGGTCTGGACGCGGTGGACGAGGTGATCGTGCTGGACGAGGGCCGGGTCGTGCAGCGGGGCACGTACGCGGAGCTGGCAGCCGTGGAGGGACCGCTGCGGACGATGGCCGAGCGGGAGGCGGCGTCGGAGCTGCTGGTGGGAGCCCGGTGACCGCTGGACGCGGGGCGGGCGCCGGACCGTCCCGGACGGGCAAGCGGCCGTATCCGCGCACGATGCTCAGCTATGCCGACTTTCCTGAACAAAACCGTCTGATTAGTCTCGGTCCATGCCCTCAGCCCCGCCCCCCGGCCGCCCGCCGCCCCGCGACGGCGTCTCGGCCGAGCTCCTGGCCCGGGTGCCGAAGCTGCTGGAGGCGATGCGGTCGGTCGGCACCGGGCTGGAGCTGCACTCCACGCTGAACAGGATCTGCGAGACCGCGGCCGATCTCGCGGACGCCCGGTACGCGGCCATCGGCGTCGTCGCCGAGGACGGTGACGGTCTCGCCGACTTCGTCCATCACGGCATCGACGAGGCGACCGCCCGGCGGATCGGCCACCTGCCCGACGGCCGCAAGGGCCTGCTGGGCGCCCTCATCCGCGATCCGGAGCCGGTCCGGCTCACGGACCTGACCGGCGACCCCCGCTCCTGCGGCTTTCCCGAGCACCACCCGCCGATGCGCAGCTTCCTCGGGATGCCCATCCGTGTGCAGGGGGAGATCTTCGGAAACCTCTACGTGACCGACAAGCGGGACGGCGAGTCGTTCGACGACTACGACCTCGCCATGGTCCGTGTCCTCGCCACGGAGGCCGGTATCGCCATCGGCAACGCGCGGCTGTACGAGTCGGCGCAGCAGCGGGAGCGCTGGATCGACGGGTCGGTCGCCGTCACCACCGCGCTGCTGTCGGGCGGCGACACCGACGACGCCCTCCAGGTCGTCGCGGAACAGGCCCGCCGGCTCTCCGGAGCGGCCGCCGGAATCGTGCTGCTGACCGCCGACGGGGGAGGCATGGAGATCGCCGCCGTCGCGGCGCCGCGTCCCACGGACGCCCTGGGCACGGTCATCCCGCCGGACAACGGCGTGGTCGCGGAACTTCTCGCCGGGCGGGCCGTGTTCGTCGACGACGCGGCCGGCGACCCGCGGCTGGACTCCGGGCCGGTGCGCGCCTACGGGCCGATCATGCTGCTGCCGCTGTGCAGCGACGGGCAGGTCCTCGGCAGCCTGGTCATGCCCCGGGCGCGGGGCGGGCGCCCGTTCACGCGGACGGAGCGCGCCCTCGGCGGCCAGTTCGCGGCCCAGGCCGCGCTGGCGCTGATGATGGCCGACGCGCAGCGTGACCGGGAACGGCTCGCCGTGTACGAGGACCGCGACCGCATCGCCCGGGACCTGCACGACCTCGTGATCCAGCGGCTGTTCGCCACGGGCATGATGCTGGAGACCGCCCAGCGCGGACCGCTCGCGCCCGAGGTGCGCGACGGAGTGGGCAGGGCCGTCGACGAACTCGACGTGACCATCCAGGAGATCCGCTCGGCGATCTTCGCGCTGCGGCAGCCCGCCGAGGCGCCCGCCGGGCTGCGCGCCCGGGTGCTGCGCGAGATCACCATGGCGGCCGTGCCGTTGGGCTTCACGCCCTCGCACCGCTTCGTGGGCCCGGTCGACGGCGCGGTCGGCGACCTGACCGGCAAGAACCTCATCGCCGCCCTGCGCGAGGCCCTGTCCAACGCCTTCCGGCACGCCCGGGCCACCCGGATCGACGTGGTCGTCGACGCGGAGGCGACCCTGCCGGACGGGCGGCCGGGCGTCCGGCTGACCGTCGCGGACGACGGCGTCGGCATCCCCGAGGGCGGTCGGCGCAGTGGCCTGCGCAATCTGGAACGCCGCGCCGAGACACTCGGCGGCGTCAGCCGCGTCGGCCCCGGCATCGGCGCGGACGGCAACGGGACGACGGTGCTGTGGGAAGCCCCGTACTGAGGCGGCGTCAGGACCCGCCACCGTCCTGAGGCAGCGTCAGGGGCGTGTTGCCCCATGTGCAGTAAGCACGCTGGGCCGTGTGCAGCAACCGGTCCCCCGCCCGTACGACGTGAACAGGACCGTGGGCGGCTTTCCGGGCCACGATCGCTGCCATGCGCTCATCTCGTCGCCATCCGCTGCTCGTTCCGGTGGTGCTGTGCGCACTCGCCGTGCTCGCCGCCCGCCCCACCGGGGCCACCGACGGGGACGGCGGCTCAGGCACCGCCGTCGGCACGCGGGTGGCACAGCTGTACGAGGAGGCGGCCAAGGCCACCGAGCAGTACGAGCGGGGCCGGCGCGAGGCCGAGACGCAGCGGTCGAAGGCCCAGCACTACGAGGAACTGCTCGACGAGCAGCGGCAGGAGATCGCCGCCATGCACGAGGACCTGGGCAGCATCGCCCGCGCCCAGTACCGGAGCGGAGGCGGCCTTCCGCTCACCGCACGGATGATCCTCACCGACGACCCCGACGAGCTGATGCGTGGTCAGCACGCGCTGCGACGCGCCGATCTGGCCGTCGACACGGCCATCGGACGGAGCCTGCGGGCCGAGGCCCGGTTCGCCGCGGCCGAGGCCCGGGCGACCGCGGCCTGGCAGGCGCTGGAGAAACGGAACGGTGAGCTCGCGGACCTCAAGACGAAGATCGAGGGCAAACTGCTGGCGGCGCGGGCCCGGCTGGAGGGGCAGGCGGACGCCTCGGTGGCGGCCGGCTCCTGCCCGGGCGCGGTCCGCCTGGACCAGCCGGGGACACGCTCCTCACCGGCGTGGGTCACACCGGTGGAGACGTACGAGCTGTCGGCGTCCTTCGGCAGCGGCGGGGCGCGGTGGGCGAACCGCCACACCGGGCAGGACTTCGCGGTCCCGGTCGGGACACCGGTGCGGTCGGTCGGCGAGGGCCGGGTGGTGAAGGTGGCGTGCGGGGGCGCCTTCGGCATCCAGGTCGTGCTCCAGCACCCGGGCGGCTACTACACGCAGTACGCCCATCTCGCCGCCGTCGCCGTGGACCAGGGGGAGCGGGTCGCAGCGGGGCAGTGGATCGGACAGTCGGGCAGCACCGGCAATTCCACCGGGCCGCACCTGCACTTCGAGGTGCGGGTCACCCCTGAGATGGGCTCGGCCCTGGACCCGGTGCCGTGGCTGAGACAGCGCGGGGCGCGGCTCTGACCGGGTCACCACATGGCTCGGATCCGCTCCTACGCCCTCTCCGCCAGGAGGCGTTCGATCACGACCGCGACCCCGTCGTCGTTGTTGGCGACCGTCCGCCCCGACGCGGC
This sequence comes from Streptomyces flaveolus, assembly GCF_044765825.1. NCBI lineage: Bacteria > Bacillati > Actinomycetota > Actinomycetes > Kitasatosporales > Streptomycetaceae > Streptomyces > Streptomyces flaveolus. The sequence goes on from NZ_JBIWKU010000005.1 coordinate 444,490, forward strand.
GGCGATCACGTCCGGGTGCGCGTTGCCCATGGCGTAGGACTGCCCCGCCCAGGTGAGCATCTCGACGTCGTTCGGCATGTCGCCGAAGGCGACGACCTCCTCGTGCGAGATCCCGCGCTCGGCACAGCACAGGGCCAGGGTGCTGGCCTTGGAGACCTCCGGGCCGCTGATCTCCAGCAGGGCGCTGGGACTTGACCGGGTGACGTTGGCGCGGTCGCCGATGGCGATGCGGGCCAGCGTGAGGAAGGCGTCGGGCTCCAGGTCGGGGTGGAAGGCCAGGATCTTGAGCACCGGCTCGGCGGCGGCGTGCCCGTCCGGTGACAGCAGTTCCTCGGCCGACGCGAGGGTGTCGGGCACCTCGATGTGCATCCTCGGGTACTCCGGCTCCTGGTGGAAGCCGAAGGTCTGCTCCACCGCGTACAGCGTGCCGGGTGCCGCGTCACGCAGCAGCCGTACGGCGTCCAGCGCGTTCTCGCGGGCCAGCTCCCGGACCTTCACGAAGCGGTGGGCGCCGGGGCCGCCGTGCAGGTCGACCACGGCGGCGCCGTTGCCGCAGATGGCGAGGCCGTGCCCGTGAACGTGCTCGCTGACGACGTCCATCCAGCGGGCGGGGCGGCCGGTGACGAAGAAGACCTCGATCCCCGCCTTCTCGGCGGCCGCCAGGGCGGCGACCGTGCGCGGGGAGACCGACTTGTCGTCGCGCAGCAGCGTGCCGTCCAGGTCGGTGGCGATCAGTCGCGGGCGCACGGCGGCGGCCGGGGTCTCGGGCTGTCGGGTCGCTGAGGTCACCCGGCCATTGTCACGCATATGCCCGCACGCCCGTGCGGGAGTCCGCACATCTGTGAGCTACGGCTCTCATCGGTGCCATCCCCTTTCCGGCAGCCGGGCCCGGCGGGATCCGTCGGTCGCATCGGTCACCGCAGCTGTGCCGGTGCCTCCATGGCGATCTTCTCGAAGACCTTGTCGTCCGTCGCGAAGTCCGAACCGGGGATCGGCCAGTGGACGACGATCTCGGTGAAGCCCAGGTCCCGGTGGCGCCCCGCGAAGTCCACGAACGCGTCCACGGACTCCAGCGGCCGGCCGCGGTCCGGCGTGAAGCCGGTGAGCAGGACCTTGTCGAGCTCACCCACGTCGCGGCCGATCTCGGCGCAGGCGTCGGCCAGCTTCTCGGCCTGTCCGCGCAGGGCCCGCACCGACTGCTCCGGGGTGCCGTCCTCGTACAGCTTGGGGTCGCCGGTGGTCACCCATGCCTGTCCGTACCGCGCGGCGAGCCGCAGCCCGCGCGGGCCGGTGGCGGCCACCGCGAACGGCAGCCGGGGCCGCTGTACGCAGCCAGGGATGTTGCGCGCCTCGTGCGCCGCGTAGAAGTCGCCCTTGTACGACACCGCCTCTTCCGTGAGCAGCCGGTCGAGCAGCTGGAGGAACTCGGCGAACCGGTCGGCCCGCTCGCGCGGCGTCCACGACTCCTGGCCGAGCGCCGTGGCGTCGAAGCCGGTTCCGCCCGCTCCTATGCCCAGGGTGACCCGGCCGCCCGAGATGTCGTCGAGGGAGATCAGCTCCTTGGCGAGCGTCACCGGGTGCCGGAAGTTCGGCGAGGTCACCAGCGTGCCCAGACGCATCCGCTCGGTGACTGCCGCGGCGGCCGTCAGCGTGGGCACGGCACCGAACCACGGGCCGTCCCGGAAGCTCCGCCAGGACAGGTGGTCGTAGGTGTACGCGCTGTGGAAACCGAGCTGCTCCGCACGGGTCCAGGTCGAACGGCCGCCGTCGTGCCAGCGGCGGTACGGGAGGATCACGGTGCTCAGACGCAGACTCATGCCACCGAGCCTAAGCGGACGAGCAGGTTTCACGTGAAACGGCCACGGCCGTCGTCGCACGCGGCGGCACGGAGGGTCAGTGCTTTCCGGGGAAGCGCAGATAGCGCGGAGGGACGGCCCTGGTCAGCCAGACCCCGTTCGCGCTGACGTGGAAGACATGGCCGTCCCGGTGCATGGCGCCGGCGTCCACGGACAGCACGACCGGCCGGCCGCGGCGGGCACCGACCCGGGTGGCGGTCTCCCGGTCCGGTGAGAGGTGCACGTCGTGCCGGTTCATGGGGCGCAGGCCCTCGGCGCGGATCGCGTCGAGGGCGGCGGCCACGGTCCCGTGGTAGAGGTACGCAGGCGGGTCCGCCGCGGGCAGCCCGAGTTCCACGTCGATGCTGTGGCCCTGACTGGCCCGGATGCGGGTGCCCTCGACGGCGAAGCGCCGTTTGTCGTTGGTGGCGACCACGTGGTCCAGCTCTTGCCGGGTGAAGCGGAAGCCGTGCGCGGCCGCCGCGGCGATCAGTGTGTCGATCTCGACCCAGCCGGCCTCGTCGAGCGTGAGCCCGATCCGGTCCGGCTGGTGCCGCAGATGCTTCGACAGGTACTTGGACACCTTCACGGTGCGTCTGTCGTCCATCTGTTCTCTGTCCATACGACCAGCGTGCCGAGAGGGACACGCATCACGCGATCGATTTGCCGCCGAGGTTTGATCCACAGCCGTATGAGGTTGTCCACAGGCCTTGGGGGCGTTCCTGTGGAAACTACAGCGGCGGAGACACCCGGGCGAGCCTGCGCGATGCCCTCGGCAGGAAACGGGACAGGAGGTGGGCGCCGCGTGCCTCGGGCGTGACGGGGACGACGGCCCGGTCGTGCACCACGGCCTCCAGGATCGCGTCGGCGACCTTCTCCGGCGGGTAGTTGCGCTTCCCGTACAGCAGGGCGCTGCGCTGCTGCCGGCGCTTCTCCTCGCCGGCGTCGACCCCGGCGAAGCGCGCCGTGGAGGTGAGGTTGGTGTTGACGATGCCGGGGCAGATCGCCGTGACGCCGATCCCCTGCCCGGCCAGTTCGGCGCGCAGGCACTCGCTGAGCATCAGCACGGCCGCTTTGGAGGTGCTGTAGGCGGGCAGCACCCTGGAGGGCAGGAAGGCGGCGGCCGACGCGGTGTTCACGATGTGGCCGCCCTGCCCCCGCTCGGCCATCTGCCGGCCGAAGAGGCGGCAGCCGTGGATCACGCCCCACAGATTGACGTCGAGGACCTTCTTCCAGTCCTCCGGCGTCGTCTCGAAGAAGGAGCCCGACAGGCCGATCCCGGCGTTGTTCACGAGGACGTCCACCACGCCGTACTCCGCGGCGACCTTGGCCGCGAGCTTCTCCATGGACTGCTCGTCGGAGACGTCGGCGGTCTCCGCCCAGGCCTGCCGGGCGCCGATCAGCCGGGACAGCTCCGCGGTGCGGGCCGCGGACTCGGCGTCCCGGTCGACGGCCACCACGCGCGCGCCGGCCTCGGCGAACGCGACCGCCGTCGCCCGTCCGATGCCGCTGCCGGCCCCGGTGACCAGGACCAGCTGGCCGCCGAAGCGGTCGGCGTGCCGGCCGCTCGCCGCCACCTCGGTCCGCCCGCCCTCGACGGTGGTGACGAACTCCGTGATCCAGTCCGCCAGCCGGTCCGGCCGGGTGCGCGGCACCCAGTGCTTGGCGGGCAGGGTGCGGCGGGTGAGCCGCGGCGCCCACTGCTCCAGTCCGTCGTAGAGCCGCTCCGACAGGAACGCGTCACCGAGGGGCGTGACGAGCTGGACGGGCACATGGGCGTAGGCGTCGTCGCGCGGGTGCCGCAGCCGGGGCCGGACGTTGTCCCGGTACAGCCAGGCCCCGTGCGCGGCGTCCGCGGGCAGGGACGCGGTCGGGTAGTCGCCGCCGGGCACCTTCTCCACGCGCCGCAGGATGCCCGGCCAGCGCTTGCCGAGCGGACCGCGCCAGGCCAGTTCGGGCAGCACCGGCGTGTGCAGCAGGTAGACGTACCAGGACTTGGCGCCCTGGCCGAGGAGCTGGCCCACCCGGCGGGGGGTGGGCCGCTTGAGCCGCCGGTTGATCCAGTGGCCGAAGTGGTCGAGCGAGGGCCCCGACATCGAGGTGAAGGAGGCGATCCGGCCCTCGGTGCGCTCGACCGTGACGAACTCCCACGACTGCACGGAGCCCCAGTCGTGACCGACCAGGTGCACGGGCCGGCCGGGGCTGACCGCGTCCGCGACGGCCAGGAAGTCGTCCGTCAGCTTCTCCAGCGTGAACCCGCCGCGCAGCGGGCTCGGCGCGCTGGACCGGCCGTGGCCCCGGACGTCGTAGAGCACCACGTGGAACCGGCCGGCGAGGCGGGCGGCCACCTCGGACCAGACCTCCTTGCTGTCCGGGTAACCGTGCACCAGGACGACCGTCGGCTGCCGCGGGTCGCCCAGCTCGGCCACGCACAGCTCCACATCGCCCGAGCGCACCCAGCGCTCCCGCGCACCGTCCAGCACCGTCATCTCTCCTCCGCCCAGCGCCGCACGTGCGGCAGATCGTCGTCCAGTCAGAAGGCGCTCTGCGTGCCACCCGTCCCGGCCGCCCCCGCCGACCGCCCTGCTCGCTCGTCCCGTGACGCCGCCGAATCTCCCAGTTGTTAGACCGAGCGTCAATAGGGCGTCACGGTGCGGGCCCCGGAGCCAGCGCCGTGCCCCTCGGGTACGGCGTCCCCTACGGGCCGGTACTACTCGAGTCTGACCCCAAGACGGCTCTCCGGTCTGACGACCCGAGTGGCGGGCGTCACTACTGTCGTGGACGTGACTGTGATCGCGACCGAAAGCCTGAGCAAGCGGTTCCCCCGGGTGACCGCGCTCGACCGGCTCTCCGTGGACATCGGACCCGGTGTGACCGGACTCGTGGGTGCCAACGGCGCCGGCAAGTCCACCCTGATCAAGATCCTGCTGGGTCTGTCTCCCGCCACCGAGGGCCGGGCCGAAGTGCTCGGCCTCGACGTCGCCACCAAGGGCGCCGACATCCGCGAGCGGGTCGGCTACATGCCGGAACACGACTGCCTGCCACCCGACGTCTCGGCCACCGAGTTCGTCGTCCACATGGCACGCATGTCCGGCCTGCCGCCGACCGCCGCCCGCGAACGGACCGCCGACACACTGCGCCACGTCGGCCTGTACGAGGAGCGCTACCGCCCCATCGGCGGCTACTCGACCGGCATGAAGCAGCGCGTGAAGCTCGCCCAGGCCCTCGTCCACGACCCGCAACTGGTCTTCCTGGACGAGCCGACCAACGGCCTCGACCCGGTCGGCCGCGACGAGATGCTCGGCCTCATCCGCCGCGTCCACACCGACTTCGGCATCTCGGTTCTCGTCACCTCCCACCTGCTCGGCGAACTGGAACGCACCTGCGACCACGTGGTCGTCGTCGACGGCGGCAAGCTGCTGCGCTCCAGCTCCACCACCGATTTCACCCAGACCACGACGACCCTCGCGATCGAGGTCACCGACACCGACGAGCACCCCGACGGCACCCGTGCGGTGCGCGACGCGCTCCACGCGCGCGGGGTGACCACCGAGGACGGCAGCGGTTTGCCCGGCGCCGGCCACGTCCTGCTGCTCAGCGCGTCGGGCGACGAGACGTACGACCTCGTCCGGGACGTGATCGCGGACCTCGGCCTCGGCCTGGTGCGCATGGAGCAGCGCAGGCACCACATCTCGGAGGTCTTCACGGACAGCGACGCAGCACGGAAGGAGGCGGTCGGACATGGCAACTGAACAGCCCCTGCCCGCACCGGCCACGATGCCGGGCGACCAGACCCGCATCCACAACATCGGCTACCGCAGCTACGACGGCCCCCGCCTCGGCCGCGCCTACGCCCGCCGCTCCCTGTACTCGCAGTCCCTGCGCGGCGCCTACGGCCTCGGCCGCTCGGCCAAGTCCAAGGTCCTGCCGATGCTCCTGTTCGTGGTGATGTGCCTGCCCGCCGGCATCATGGTCGCCGTCGCCGTCGCCACCAAGGCCGACGACCTGCCCCTGGGCTACACGCGCTACGCGATCGTCCTCCAGGCCGTCATCAGCCTCTACGTCGCCGCCCAGGCACCCCAGTCCGTCTCGCGCGACCTGCGCTTCAAGACCGTGCCGCTCTACTTCTCGCGGCCCATCGAGACCGCCGACTACGTCCGAGCCAAGTACGCGGCACTGGCCTCGGCCCTCTTCATCCTCACCGCCGCGCCCCTGCTGGTGCTCTACGTGGGCGCCCTGCTCGCCAAACTCGACTTCGCGGACCAGACCAAGGGGTTCGCACAGGGACTCGTCTCCGTGGCACTGCTCTCGCTGCTCTTCGCCGGCCTCGGCCTGGTCGTCGCCTCGGTCACCCCGCGCCGCGGCTTCGGCATCGCCGCCGTCATCGCCGTCCTGACCATCACCTACGGCGCCGTCTCCACGCTCCAGGCCATCGCGGAGGTCCAGGACAGCCCCGGCGCCATCGCCTGGATCGGCCTGTTCTCACCGATCACCCTCATCGACGGCGTGCAGTCCGCCTTCCTGGGCGCCACGTCCTCCTTCCCCGGCGGAAGCGGGCCGAGCACCGCGGAGGGCGCGGTGTACGTCCTCGTCACCCTGGGCCTGATCGCCGGCGCCTACGGCCTCCTGCTGCGCCGCTACAAGAAGGTGGGACTGTGACCACGCTCACCATCGACCACGTCTCCCGCTGGTTCGGCAACGTGGTCGCCGTCAACGACATCACCATGACGATCGGCCCCGGCGTCACCGGCCTCCTCGGCCCCAACGGCGCCGGGAAGTCCACCCTCATCAACATGATGGGCGGCTTCCTCGCCCCCTCCACCGGCACCGTCACCCTCGACGGACAGCAGGTCTGGCGCAACGAGTCCATCTACCGGCACATCGGCGTCGTCCCCGAACGGGAGGCGATGTACGACTTCCTCACCGGCCGCGAGTTCGTCCTCGCCAACGCCGAACTGCACGGCCTCGGCGCCAAGGCGGCCGACCAGGCGCTCGCCACGGTCGAGATGGCCTACGCGCAGGACCGCAAGATCGCCACGTACTCCAAGGGCATGCGGCAGCGCGTGAAGATGGCCTCCGCCCTCGTCCACCAGCCCTCGCTGCTCCTGCTCGACGAGCCGTTCAACGGCATGGACCCGCGCCAGCGCATGCAGCTGATGGACCTGCTGCGCCGCATGGGCGACGAGGGCCGCACCGTGCTGTTCTCCTCGCACATCCTCGAGGAGGTCGAACAGCTCGCCTGGCACATCGAGGTCATCGTCGCCGGACGCCACGCGGCCAGCGGTGACTTCCGCAAGATCCGCCGCCTGATGACCGACCGGCCGCACCGCTACCTGGTGCGCTCCAGCGACGACCGGGCCCTCGCCGCGGCGCTGATCGCCGACCCGTCGACATCCGGCATCGAGGTCGACCACGCCGAGGGCGCCCTGCGCATCCAGGCCGTCGACTTCCCCCGGTTCACGGCCCTGCTGCCCAAGGTCGCCCGCGACCACGGCATCCGGCTGCTCACGGTCTCGCCGTCCGACGAGTCCCTCGAGTCCGTCTTCTCGTATCTCGTCGCGGCGTAGGAGGCCGAAGAATGTACGACCCCACAGTCGCCCGGCTCACCTACCGAGCCCTGCTCGGCCGCCGCCGGGCCCTCATCCTCGGCGCGCTCCCCCTGCTGCTGCTCGTCATCGCCGTGGCGGTGCGGGCCCTCACCGGAGCCGACGACCAGACGGCGTCCGACGTGCTCGGCGGGTTCGCGCTCGCCACCATGGTGCCGATCATCGGCGTCATCGCCGGGACCGGTGCCATCGGCCCCGAGATCGACGACGGCTCGGTCGTGTACCTGCTGTCCAAGCCCATCAAGCGGCCGACGATCATCTTCACCAAGCTGATCGTCGCCATCGCCATGACCATGGTCTTCTCCGCCGTGCCCACGCTGCTCGCCGGACTGATCCTCAACGGCAACGGCCAGCAGGTCGCCGTCGCCTACACGATCGCCGCGCTGGTCGCCTCCATCGCCTACGCCGCCCTCTTCCTGCTGCTGGGCACGGTGTCCCGGCACGCGGTGGTCTTCGGGCTCGTCTACGCCCTCGTCTGGGAGGCCCTGTTCGGCTCCCTGGTGCCCGGCGCCCGCACCCTGAGCGTCCAGCAGTGGTCGCTGGCCGTGGCCCAGAAGGTCGCCGACGGCAACCTGGTGACCTCCGACGTGGGTCTGCCGACCGCGACGGTGCTGCTGGTCGCGGTCACCGTGCTCGCGACCTGGTACGCAGGCCAGAAGCTCCGGTCGCTGACGCTCGCGGGGGAGGAGTGACCGGGTCCCGGTCCTGACGGGGACGCAGGCGGTAAGGCGCCGTACGTCCGCTTTTAATCGGTGGCACCCGGCTTGCCGTACCGGCACTGTGGGGGATGCACGAAGCCGGACGGCGCCGGCGAATCGGCGGCCGCTTCGAGCACGCGAGACGCCTCGCGTGGGCCGACCGACGGGGACGCCGGCGCCGTCCGGACCGTGGCTCAGAAGCCGCGGTCCCAGAAGTCCGGGCCGGCCGTCGGGCCGCCGTCAGAGCGCCAATCGCTCCAGCACCACGGCGATCCCGTCCTCGTCGTTCGAGGTCGTCACCTCGTCGGCCACGGCCTTCAGCTCCTCGTGGGCGTTGGCCATCGCCACGCCCCGGGCCGCCCAGCCGAACATCGGGATGTCGTTGGGCATGTCGCCGAAGGCGATCGTGTCCGCCGCCTTCAGCCCAAGGCGGCGGGCCGCCAGGGACAGGCCCGTCGCCTTCGACAGGCCCAGCGGAAGAAGCTCGACGACACCGGCACCGGCCATGACGACCGTGACGAAACCGCCCGCGGCCTGCCGGGCGGCCTCCGCCAGCTCGTCGTCCGACAGCGTCGGATGCTGGATGTAGATCTTGTTCAGCGGAGCGGACCACAGGTCCGACGCGTCGGTGAACGGAACCGCCGGAAGGTGACCGCCGACCGCGTATCCCGGCCCGACCAGGACGTCGCCCTCCAGGCCGTCGCGGCTGGCCGCCAGGTACAGCGGACCGGTCTCCGCCTCGATCTTGGCCAGCGCCACCCCGGCCAGCTGGCGGTCCAGCGTCACCGAGGTCAGCAGCCGGTGCTCCCCGGCGTGGTACACCTGCGCGCCCTGACCGCAGACGGCGAGGCCGTCATAGCCCAGGTCGTCCAGTATGTGCCGGGTCCACGGCACCGCACGCCCGGTCACCACGATGTGGGCCGCGCCCGCCGCGGTGGCCGCGGCGAGCGCCTCACGGGTGCGCGAGGAGACCGTGTCGTCACTGCGCAGCAGCGTGCCGTCGAGGTCGGTGGCGATCAGCCGGTACGGGAACCCCCCGGCGGAACCGGTGTCGGGCCCTGCGGCGGAACCGGTGTCACTCACTTGGCCACCGGCTCCAGGACCTCCCGGCCGCCCAGGTACGGACGCAGCACCTCGGGCACGCGCACCGAGCCGTCGGCCTGCTGGTGGTTCTCCAGGATCGCCACGATCGTGCGCGGCACGGCGCACAGCGTGCCGTTGAGCGTCGCCAGCGGACGCACCTTCTTGTCCTCGCGGACGCGGATCGACAGGCGGCGGGACTGGAACTCGGTGCAGTCCGAGGTCGAGGTCAGCTCGCGGTACTTGCCCTGCGTCGGGATCCACGCCTCGCAGTCGTACTTGCGCGAGGCCGAGGCACCCAGGTCACCGGAGGCCACGTCGATCACCCGGAACGGCAGTTCGAGCGACGTCAGCCACTGCTTCTCCCACTCCAGCAGGCGCTGGTGCTCGGCCTGCGAGTCCTCGGGGAGGACGTAGGAGAACATCTCGACCTTGTCGAACTGGTGCACGCGGAAGATGCCCCGGGTGTCCTTGCCGTGCGAGCCCGCCTCGCGGCGGAAGCAGGGCGAGAAGCCGGCGTATCGCAGCGGCAGCCGGTCGGCGTCCAGGATCTCGTCCATGTGGTACGCGGCGAGCGGCACCTCGGACGTGCCGACCAGGTACAGGTCGTCCTTGTCGAGGTGGTAGACGTCCTGGGCGGCCTGGCCGAGGAAGCCGGTGCCGGCCATCGACTGCGGGCGCACCAGCGCCGGGGTCAGCATCGGCGTGAAGCCGGCCGCCGTGGCCTGGGCGATCGCCGCGTTGACGAGGGCGAGCTCCAGGAGCGCGCCGACGCCGGTCAGGAAGTAGAAGCGCGAGCCGGAGACCTTGGCGCCGCGCTCGACGTCGATGGCGCCGAGCAGCTGGCCCAGCTCCAGGTGGTCGCGGGGCTCGAAGCCCTCGGCCGCGAAGTCGCGGTGCGTGCCGTGCGTCTCCAGCGTGACGAAGTCCTCCTCGCCGCCGACGGGCACGTCGGGGTGGACGAGGTTGCCGAGCCGCTGGAGCAGCTCCTGGGTCTCGGCGTCGGCGGCGTCGCGCTCGGCGTCGGCGGCCTTGACGTCGGCGGCGAGCTGGCTCGCGCGCTTCAGCAGCTCGGCCTTCTCGTCCCCGGCGGCCTTGCCGATGAGCTTGCCGAGGCCCTTCTGCTCGGCGCGCAGCTCGTCGAAGCGGACGCCGGACGACCTGCGCCGCTCGTCGGCAGACAGGAGAGAGTCGACGAGCGCGACGTCCTCTCCACGGGCGCGCTGCGACGCGCGCACACGGTCGGGGTCCTCACGGAGCAGGCGAAGGTCAATCACGCGGTCAAGGCTACCGGTGCGCGGTGACGGCTCACGACTCACTATTGCCGTCGGCGTTCCGCGCGCTCCGCTATGGGGGAAATGGTGCCTTGTGTTCCCGCCTGTCGGGCCTGTCAATAAAAGGCGTCCCATTCCCTGGAACGATGCAGGCGACCGACCTCGGGTTGACTGGACTTCCTTGCGTGGAACGGGACTTGGTGGTTCGGCTGTCCACAGGTTGCGCGCCTCGGGAAAAGTTATCCACAGGCTGTGCGAAAGATCTGTGGACTCCGGAAGTGATCACTCCTATTCGGGCGCATGAGGGCATGCCGGGCGAGGAATTCCTGTGTCAAACCCTCTGGAGGCTCACTTTCGAGTGGAAACGGGTCACTCCGGAGGAGGGAGGGCAAGAAACAGGTGGCCGAAGGGTGACCTGGGCCCCTGTGGACGAAGTGGGTGCCCGTAGGGTGATTTGTCGACCGAAGGGCGTTTCGTTGTCGACTTGTCCCCAGGTCGAGAAGCTGACCTGTGGATAACTTCTGTGGATAACGAATATCGGCAGGTACGACCGGTCAGAAACGGCCGTCCTGGCACCGCGCCACCCAGTCGGCCGCCGCGGTGAACTCCTCGTCCGAGGTTCCCCGCCGCAGGGGCGCCACGTCCGACGGATCGACCTCCGCGCGCGGATACGACCCCAGGTAGCGCACCTGAAGACAGATGCGCTTCAGACCCATCAGGGCCTCGGCCACCCGCCGGTCGGAGATGTGCCCCTCGGCGTCGATGCAGAAGCAGTAGTTGCCGATGCCGGCGCCGGTGGGCCGGGACTGGAGAAGCATCAGGTTGATGCCCCGGGTGGCGAACTCGCCCAGCAGGTCGCGCAGCCCGCCGGGGTGGTCGTCGCGCTGCCAGAGCACGACGGACGTCTTGTCCGCGCCGGTGGGCGCCGCGGGCCGGGCGGGGCGGCCCACGAGCACGAACCGTGTCTGGGCGTTCTCCGCGTCGTGGATCTCGGACTCGAGGACCTCCAGGCCGTACCGTTCCGCGGCGAACTCGCCGGCGAAGGCGGCGTCGTACCGGCCCTCCTGCACGAGACGCGCGCCGTCGGCGTTGGAGGCGGCCGATTCCCAGGCCACGTGGGGCAGGTGCGCCTTGAGCCAGTTGCGCACCTGGGGCTGGGCGGCGGGGTGGGCGGTGACCGTCTTGACGTCCGACAGCTTGGTGCCGGGGCGGACCAGCAGCGCGAAGGTGATGGACAGCAGCACTTCGCGGTAGATCATCAAGGGCTGGCCGGCGACCAGCTCATCGAGGGTGGTGGTGATGCCGCCCTCGACGGAGTTCTCGATCGGCACGAACGCGGCCTCCGCCTCGCCGGCGCGCACGGCGTCGAGCGCGGACTGGACGGAGACGTAGGGGACCAGTTCCCGGGTGGCCGCCTCGGGAAGGGTGCGCAGGGCGACCTCGGTGAACGTGCCTTCGGGACCGAGATACGCGTAACTGGCGGGCATGAGCCTCACCTTAATGGCCTTGCCGGACGCGGAGCACGCCTCCCCGGCCCGTCACCCCACGGGGCGGCGCCTCTACGCGACGGGTCATCCCTCCAGCAGCCGCTGCCCGACGTACTCGCCCTCCGCGGCCCCGCCCGGCACGGCGAACAGACCGCTGGCCTCGTGCCGGATGAACTGCGACAGCGCGTCCCCGCGGTCCAGCTTGCGCTGTACCGGGACGAAGCCGCGCAGGGGGTCGGCCTGCCAGCAGACGAAGAGGAGACCGGCGTCGGGAGCGCCGTCGGTGTCGAAGCCGTCGTGGTACGAGAACGGGCGGCGGAGCAGGGTGGCGCCGCCGTTCTGGTCGGGGCGGGTGATGCGTGCGTGTGCGTTGATCGGAACGACCAGTTTTCCGGTCCCGTCCGTCTTCTCCAGGTCCATCTCGGTCGTCTCGGTGCCCCCGGACAGAGGGGCGCCGTCGGACTTGCGGCGTCCGATGACGTCCTCCTGTGCCGTGCCGGAGAGCTTCTCCCAGTCGTCGAGGAGCATGCGGATCCGGCGTACGACGGCATAGGAGCCGTTCGCCATCCATGCGGGTTCGCCCTTCTCGGGCACGAAGATCCGCTTGTCGAAGTCGGTGTCGGCCGGCTTGGGGTTGCGGGTGCCGTCGATCTGGCCCATGAGGTTCCGTGTGGTCATGGGGTGGGCGGTGGCGCCCGGTGAGCGGTTGAAGCCGTTCATCTGCCAGCGGATGCGGGCGGCCGACCCGGCGTCCCGCTGGATCGCGCGCAGCGCGTGGAAGGCGACCAGGGCGTCGTCGGCGCCGATCTGCACCCACAGGTCACCGTTGCTGCGGGCCTTGTCGAGGTGGTCGGAGGAGAAGTCGGGCAGGGGGTCGAGGGCGGCCGGGCGCTGCTGGTCCAGTCCGGTGCGGCCGAAGAAGCTGTGGCCGAAGCCGAAGGTGACGGTCAGTGAGGAGGGCCCCGCGTCCCGCGCGACGTCCGTGTCACCGGTTCCGGCCGGTTCGCCCGCCATCAGCCGCCGGGCGGTGTCGGACCAGCGGCGCAGCAGCGCGGCGGCCTCCTTGCGCCCGGCGCCCGGCTTCAGGTCGAAGGCGACGAGGTGCCCGCGGGCCTGCATCGTGGTGGTGATGCCGGGCTGATGTTTCCCGTGAAACATCACCTGCCCGCCGCCCACCGAGGTGAGCGGCGTGGCCGCGGAGGAGGGTGCGGCGGCATACCCCACGGCGCCGCCTGCCGCGCCCAGAACGAGCCCGGTGGCACCGGCGGTGCCGAGGAGCCGGCGCCGTGAGATGCCCCCGCGGGGGGCGGCGTCGCCGGCCTCGTGCGGTCCGGGTCCGGCGGGTGTCCCGGGCGTCGTCTCCGGGGTGCGGGTCTCCGGGATGGACTGGTCAGCCATGGTGCGGTTCAGCCGATCTGCGTGTTCTTGGAGAGGGTCACCTGGTCGATGTCGGAGGTGCGTACGGTGACGGCGACCTTCCAGTCGCCGGCCATCGGGAGCTGCACTCCGCTCGCCGACCAGTGTCCGGTGGTGATGTGGTCGGGGACGACGGGCAGGGGGCCGAGGTCCTTGGCCTCCAGGGTGAAGGCGATCTTGACCTCGGGGATGTCGAAGGCGCGGCCGTCCGCGTCCTCGACGTAGAGGTGCAGGTCGTTGTCGCCGACCCGTGCGGGGTCGAGCTCGATCCGTACGACGCCCTTGCCGTTCGCGCTTCCGGTGTCGAAGGGCATGTCCAGGGTCACGGCTCCGGACGCGGCGGTGGACGAGGAGGCGGCGGACCGGCCGGCGGCCCGGGCTTCCTGCTCGGTGCGTCCGGGTTCGGTCTGGGTCAGCACGGTGGTGACGGCGAGCAGGACGACGGCGATGCCCGCCTCGGCGAGGACGGACCGGCGCAGGCCGAGGCGGTGGGGGTCGGCGTCCCGCAGTCGCTTCTGCCGGGCGGTGTCCATGGCGGCCCGCTGCCGGGCGAGCTGGGCGGCACGCCGGGAATCGCCGGAGCCCTTGGACGCCCCGGAGCCCTTGGACGCCCCGGACGCCTTCGACGCCCCGGAGCCGCCCGTCGTCTCCTTCTCACGGCCGCCGCCCACGCCGACCTGCTCCTTCTCCCGCTGCGGGGCGACGGCGGACGCCGTCCGGGCCAGCTGTGCGGTCCAGCGCCGCGAGAGGTAGGCGATGCCGACCATCACCGCCACGAGAGCGATCTTGACGAGGAGCAGTTGCCCGTAGCGGGTGTCGGTGAAGGCGGACCAGGAGCCGAGCTGGCGCCAGGACTGGTAGACGCCGGTCACCACGAGCGCGACCACGCTGCCGAAGGCGATGCGGGAGAAGCGGCGTACGGCGGAGGCGGGGACGGGGGTGTCGGCGGGCGCCCGGTACAGGGCGACGATCAGGGCGGTGAGTCCGCCGAGCCAGCCGGCGACGGCCAGCAGGTGGACGACGTCGACCGGCATGGCGAGGCCGGCCTGGAGGCCGACGGAGGCGTGCTCGGACAGCGCCCAGGTCGCCGCGAGCCCGGCGGCCACGACGGTCCCGCCGGCCGCGAGCCCGAAGGTTAGGTCCCGCTTCTCCTCGTCCTCGCGCTTGTCGTAGGCGCCGAAGAGGACGGCGATGAACAGTGCCGCCGCGGCGAGCAGCAGCAGCCGCGAGACCAGTGAGGCACCGCTCTTCGTCCCCAGGACCTGCCCGAGCAGGCTCAGGTCGAAGACGTCGCCGGCCTTCCCGGAGCCGGTGTAGGAACCGCGCAGCAGGAGCAGCAGGAGGGTGGCGGCGGTCAGCGCGAGCCACCCCGAGACGACGAGCCGTTGCAGGGGCCGTACTCCGGAGCCGCGCGGCCAGCAGGCGAGGACGAAGGCGGCGCCGCCGGCCAGGACGACGAACCCGGCGTAGGACACGTACCGTCCGACGCCGTACAGCAGGCCGACGATGCCACCGCCCGCTTTCTGTCCGTCGACCGAGACGGAGGTCTGTGAGGGGGCGCCGATGGAGAAGGTGTAGGCGCCGGAGACCGGGTGGCTGTCGGCGGAGACGACCTGGTAGGCCACCGTGTAGGTGCCGTCGGGCAGGCCCGCGTGCAGTTTCACGGCGTACGTGGTGCCGCCCGCGCCGGCGGGGCGGCCGTCGTCGACGCGTTGGCCCTTGGGGTCGAGGACGCGCAGCGAGTCGTCGTCCAGGGAGACCGCCTCGGAGAAGGTGAGCGACACCTGGGCCGGGGCCTTGTCGACCACCGCCCCCTGCCGGGGGTCGCTGCCGGTCAGCGCGGCGTGCGCGGAGGCCGGGCCGGCGGCGGTGAGCAGCGCGCAGGCCGCGGCCAGGAGCAGCAGCACCAGGGTCCGCAGGCGCGGGGCGGTGGTCCGGGTCAACGTGGTCCCTCCCTCAGTGTCCGGTGTGTCCGGCGGTGGGCCGGTACGTTGCCGGTTTCACCGGCATCTCGACCGTGACGGGGTCGGAGTGGCTGAAGTGGAGCTCGATGGAGACCGTCTCACCCTGTTCGGGCCGGTGCTTCAGCTTTTCGAACATCAGGTGGTTGCCGCCGCTCTCCAGCACGAGTTCGCCGTGCGCGGGCACGGGCAGGCGGTCGACCTGCTTCATCGTGCCGCCGGCGGTCTCGTGGACGGTGACCTCGCCGGCCGCGCTGGTGACGGACGTCAGCTCGTCCTCGGCGTCGCCCTTGTTGGTGATGGTGAGGAAGCCGGCGGCCATGGTGTCGGAGACCGGCTGCGGTATGTAGGCGGCGTCGACGGAGAGTTCGGCGGCCGGGGCACCGCCGGAGCCGGAGTCGCCGCAGCCCGCGAGGACCAGGGCGCCGATCACCGCCGCGGCTGCCAGGGCGGGGCGGCCCCTCACGGGTTCTCCCCCTTGACCAGCTTGGGGAGGTCCTTGGTGTAGTCGTCGACGGTGGCGTCCTCGCCGTAGAGGACGTAGCCGCCGTCGGTCTTCGGGGAAAAGGCGATGACCTGGGTGCCGTGGGTCGAGACGACGTTGCCGTCCTTGTCCTTGGCCGGCGGGTCGATGGAGATGCCGAGGGTGCGGGCGCCGGCCTGGATGGTGGCGAAGTCGCCGGTCAGGCCGATGATCTGGGGATCGATGCCCTGGAGCCACTTGCCGAGCGCGGCGGGGGTGTCCCGCTCGGGGTCGGTGGTGACGAACACGATGCGCAGCTTGTCCTGCTCGGCCCGGGACAGCTGCTTCTTGGCCACGGCGATGTTGTTCATGGTCAGCGGGCACACGTCGGGGCAGTGGGTGTAGCCGAAGTAGACCAGGGTGGGCTTGCCGGCGGTCTGCTCGCGGAGGTCGTACTGCTTGCCCCGGGTGTCGGTGAGGACCAGGTCCGGCTTCTCGAACGGCTTGTCGAGAACGGTGGCCGCCTGCTGGCCGGTGTCCTCGGAGACCACGGTGACGGGCTTGTCGCTGTCACCGCCGCTGCCGCAGGCGGAGAGGGTCAGGGTGGCGGCGGCGAGCAGCGCCGCCGCGGCGAAGGTCTTCTTGCGCATGGAGAGATGTCCCAGATGTGATGTGCCCCGGTGTGGGGGGGGGGGGGCGCACCGGCCCCCCCCCCCCCCCCCCCGCGGGGGGGGGGGGGCCCCCGGCGCCCGGGGGCCGCCGGCGGCCCCCGGCGCCCCCCCACCCGCCCCCCCCCCGC
>NZ_JBIWKU010000005.1:461118-562492 GCF_044765825.1 Streptomyces flaveolus
AACCGGTCGGTGAGCGTGAGGCGGGCGCCGGTCCGGAGGCCGAGGCGCTCGGCGGGGGGGGGGGGGGGGGGGGGCCGCGCCCCCCCCCCCCCCCCCCCCCCCCCCCCCCCGGCGGGGGGTGCGGTTACGCCGAGGCGCCGGTGTCCCGGCGGCGGCCGGCGAGGACGCCGTACGCGACGCCCGCCGCGCCGACGACGATGCCGACGATGCCGAGGACGCGGGCGGTGGTGTCGCTGCTGTCGCCGGAGTCTGTGGAGCTGCCGGCCGCGGTGTGCTGGGCGGTGGACTCGGCGTCGGTGCCGTCCTTCGCGCCGGCGGCGCCGTGGGCGTCGCCCTCGGCGGCGGTCAGTTCGAGCACGGGCGCCGGGTTGTCGGGCTCCTCCTGGCCCTCCTGCGGCACCTCGATCCAGCGCACGACCTCCTTGTTGGAGTACGTCTGGATCGCCTTGAAGACCAGCTGGTCGGCGTCCTCGGGCAGCGCGCCGACGGACAGCGGGAACTTCTGGAAGTAGCCGGGCTCGATGCCCTTGCCCTCGGCGGTCCAGGTCACCTTGGTGACGACCTCGGTGATCTGCTTGCCGTGCGCCTCCAGCGGCTTGGCCGGCTTTGACTTGGTGACCTCGGCCTTCCAGCCGGCGACCGGCTGCGGCATGACGGACGCCAGCGGGTGGTCGGCGGGGATGGTGACCTCCAGCTTGGTGGTGGAGGCGTCGTCACGCTCGTTGGGGACCTTGAAGTCGACGACCGCGTAGCCGCCCTTGGCGGCCGGGCCCTCCGGCTGCACGCTGACGTGCGCGAAGGCGGGGGCGGACAGGGCGAGGACGGCGATGCCGGCCGCGGAGCCGGCGGCGGCGATACGGGAAACCTTCATGAACGGAGTACTCCGCTTCGTGTGCTGACCGGCGAGGAGCCGGGTCAGGAGTGACGGTGAGGGATGCGCGCACGCGCGCGCGTGCCGCACGACGGCGGCACCTCGTCCGTCACTCCGGCCGGGAGGCGGAAGCGGGTCGGTGGTCGCGTCGTGTCAGGCGGCGAGGGCGAGGGCACTCGGCGGACCGCGCCTGATCACCGTGTGCTGGAGAGCTGCGGTGTGCGGCGACGCCGGCGCGAGCAGGGCGGTGCGCGGCGGGCGCGGGCCCGTACGGGGAGCGCCCGCGAGCCCGCGGTGCAGGGCGCGCACCAACGCGAGCGCGGCGCGCAGGGCACGCACGAGCGCTCCCTCGGCCATCGACTGGGCCGAGTGCGCCGACAGTGCGACGAGCCGTGCCACGGCCAGGTCCCCGCGTCGCAGCAGCCAGCCGGCGGCGAGTGCCGCGAGGACGTGGCCGAGCAGCATCGGCAGGGACGGCAGCAGCGAGCCGGAGGAGCCGGCGGCGGTGGACAGGGCGTCCGCCGGGTGGTGTGCCGCGCCGGTGTGGGCGCCGGAACCCGGTGCGAGCCGCGCGTCGGTGAGAATCCGCTCGGCCTGGGCCGGGCTGATCGCCGCGGCGGTGGTCCCGCAGATCAGGCGTGCGGCCTGCTGGACCAGGGAGGCGTCGGACAGCGGGCCCGCCCCGCCGGGGGACGCCGCCGTGGTGACCGCCGTGGCCCCGTGCTGGCCGAGCCCGAACACCGTGTGCAGGGCGGTCTGACCGGCCGCGAGCAGTACCGCGATCCCGGGCAGCGAACGTTCGCGCCCGGCGAGGGGCACGGCGACCAGGACCGCCCCGAGGAATCCCGCGCCCAGCGACCACCAGGGGACGGTGGCGCAGGAGGCGAAGGTGTGCCCCGCCGCGGCCAGCACGACGCAGACCGCGGCGAACACCGCGGCCCGCAGAATCCGGAGGTCGTTCCCGGAGCGCGCCGAGGGCGGGTGGGGGGCAGTCATGGCGGGCCCATCATCGCACTGGCGGCCCCCGCGCCGTACGGCAGGTCCGCAAGATGCCGTACGACCGGATGGTCGCTCTTGGCAGCAGCCGCCCCACATACACCGATCGCCGGGGCGGTCGCATCCGCCGTCCGGGCGGTCCGATGCACACACTGCGCTTACGCCCGGGCACAAGGGGCAATACGTAACGGTATGTCGAGCCGCGGCCGGGAGGCTGGAGCATGAGCATCTGGTGGTCACTCCATTTGCGGCGCGAGGCTGCGAGCGTGCCCCTGGCCCGCCGCCTGCTGCTCGGCACGATGGAGACCGCGGGCGTCGACCCCGACATCTCCTTCGACCTCTCCGTCGCCCTCAGTGAGGCCTGCGCCAACGCCGTCGAGCACGGCGGGGACGACGAGCCCGGCAGCCCCTCGGACGCGTACCGCGTCACGGCCTACCTCGACGGCGAGCGGTGCCGCATCGAGGTCGCCGACACGGGCCCCGGCTTCGACGCGGGTGCCTCGGGCCGGCCGGGCGTACCGGCCCGGCCGGCGCCCGCCGACGCCGAGCACGGGCGCGGCCTGTGTCTCATCCGGGAGCTCGCCGACCACGTCCACATCGGCGGCACACCGGGCCGGGCGGGGGCCGTGGTGAGCTTCGACAAGCTCCTCAAGTGGCGGGAGGACGCCCCCCTGACGGCGGTGTGACGGGCACCGAGGCCCGGGGCCCGAGGCCGCGGCGGACCGCCTTTCCCTCAGCGCACCCCGTCCAGGACCCGCCCCAGCGCCTCCAGCGCCTCGGGGTACGTGCGTTCCCGGGGCGTTCCGTATCCCACCACCAGCCCCTGCGGCCGGCCGGAGCCGGCGGCCGGCGGCGACTGCCAGTGGTCCCCGAGCCGTCCGACGGCGAGACCCTCCGCCTCCGCCCGCCGCACGGCCTCCGCCTCGTCGTCGACGTCCACCAGCGCGTGCAGCCCGGCCGCGATCCCGCGCACCCGCCGGCGCCGGCCCAGCCGGTCCAGGAGCTGGTCGCGGCGGCGCCGGTAGCGGAGCCGGGACGCGCGCACGTGCCGGTCGTAGGCGTGCGTGCCGATCAGTTCGGCGAGCGCCAGCTGGCCGAGGGACTCGGTGTGGTGGTCGCTGTGCAGCTTGGCATCGGCGACCGCGTCGACCAGGTGCGGCGGCAGCACCATCCAGCCCAGCCGCAGCGCCGGCCCGAGCGTCTTGGACACGGTGCCCAGGTAGACGACCTGGCCGGGTGCCATGCCCTGGAGCGCGCCGACGGGCTGCCGGTCGTAGCGGAACTCCCCGTCGTAGTCGTCCTCGACGATCAGGCCGTCGCGTGCGCGGGCCCAGTCGGTGAGGGCACGTCGCCGCTCCGGGTGCAGCGTCACGCCCGTCGGGTACTGGTGGGCGGGTGTGACGACCACGGCCGTGGCGTCGCCCAGGCCGTCGACGCGGGCTCCCCGCTCGTCGACCGGGACCGGCCGCACGCTCCCGCCGGCGCGCCGCACCACCTCCCGGTGGAAGGGCAGTCCGGGGTCCTCCATGGCCACCTCGGCGCCGTCCAGCACGCGCGTGAGGAGCGCCAGGCCCTGCACATAGCCGGAGGTGATCACGATCCGCTCCGGCGGTGCGATCACCCCGCGCGCCCGCCCCAGGTAGCCCGACAGGGCCGTGCGCAGCTCGATCCGCCCGCGCGGGTCGCCGTAGTCGTACGCGGGCAGCGGCGCGGTGGCGACCGCGCGGCGCAGCGCCCGCAGCCAGGCCGCCGCCGGGAAGGCGCCGACGTCCGGGCTGCCGGGCCGCAGGTCGAGACGCGGCGCACGCGCGTGTGCCGCTCCGCCGACCGGCTCGGCGGCGACCGAGGGCAGCTGCGCCACGCGGGTGCCCGATCCCTGCCGCGCCGTCAGATAGCCCTCGGCGACGAGCTGGTCGTACGCAGCCTTCGCCGTGCCACGCGAGATGCCGAGCTCGGCCGCCAGCCGCCGCGTCGCCGGCAGCCGGGCCCCCGGGGCGAGCCGGCCGTCCCTTACGGCGTCGCGCAGCGCCCGCTCGAGCCCGTTCCGGCGCCCTTCCCCGGCGTCCGGCTCGAGATGCAGGTCCACACCGATGGCGGACCGGAAGTCGTCCACGGAAATCCTCCCCCTGGGCGCGTCGAGGCGCCTCACCGACCCAGGGGGCGGCCCGTAGGCGGGAACCCCTGGGCACGTCGATGGCCGGGTACCCGGTGCGGTACCCGGCCATCTGCCGCGAAGGTCAGCCCTTCAGCGAAGCCATCCAGGCCTCGACCTCGTCCGACCGGCGCGGCAGGCCGGCGGACAGGTTCCGGTTGCCGTCCTCGGTGACGAGGATGTCGTCCTCGATGCGGACGCCGATGCCCCGGTACTCCTCGGGCACGGTCAGGTCGTCGGCCTGGAAGTACAGACCGGGCTCGACGGTGAGGACCATGCCGGGCTCCAGGGTGCCGTCGACGTAGGACTCCACGCGCGCGGCGGCGCAGTCGTGGACGTCCAGGCCGAGCATGTGGCCGGTGCCGTGCAGCGTCCAGCGGCGCTGCAGGCCCAGCTCCAGCACCCGCTCGACCGGCCCCTCGACCAGGCCCCACTCGACGAGCCGCTCGGCCAGCACCCGCTGGGCGGCGTCGTGGAAGTCGCGGTACTTGGCGCCCGGCTTCACGGCCGCGATGCCGGCCTCCTGGGCGTCGTACACGGCGTCGTAGATCTTCTTCTGCAGCTCGCTGTACGTGCCGTTGACCGGCAGCGTGCGCGTGACGTCCGCCGTGTAGTACGTGTGCGTCTCCACACCCGCGTCGAGCAGCAGCAGGTCGCCGGAGCGGACCGGGCCGTCATTGCGGACCCAGTGCAGGGTGCAGGCGTGCGGGCCGGCGGCGGCGATGGTGCCGTAGCCGACGTCGTTGCCCTCGACGCGGGCGCGGAGGAAGAAGGTGCCCTCGATGTAGCGCTCGCTGGTCGCCTCGGCCTTGTCGAGGACCTTCACGACGTCCTCGAAGCCGCGGACGGTGGAGTCGACGGCCTTCTGCAGCTCGCCGATCTCGAACTCGTCCTTGACGAGGCGGGCCTCGGAGAGGAAGACGCGCAGCTCCTCGTCGCGCTCGGCGGTGACCTTGTCGGTCAGCGCCGCCTCGATGCCGGCGTCGTGGCCGCGCACGACGCGCACCGGGCCGGTGGCCTCGCGCAGCGTGCCGGCGAGCTCGCGCACGTCGGAGGCGGGGATGCCGTACAGCTTCTCCGCCTCGGTGAGGGAGTGGCGGCGGCCGACCCACAGCTCGCCCTGGCCGTCGAGCCAGAACTCGCCGTTCTCGCGGTCGGAGCGCGGCAGGAGGTAGATCGTCGCGGCGTGGCCGTCGCCCTCGGGCTCCAGGACCAGGACGCCGTCCTCGGTCTGGTTCCCGGTCAGGTAGGCGTACTCGACGGACGCGCGGAAGGAGTACTCGGTGTCGTTCGAGCGGGTCTTCAGGTTGCCCGCGGGGATCACCAGGCGCTCGCCCGGGAAGCGGGCGGAGAGCGCGGCGCGGCGGGCGGCGGTCTCGGCGACCTGGGCGATCGGCCGCAGGTCGTGCAGCTCGGTGTCGGCCCAGCCGGACTTCATGTTCTCGGCGAGCTCGTCGGACACGCCCGGGTACAGGCCGTTCTTGCGCTGCTTGATCGGCTCTTCGGCTTCGTCCGGGGTCTCCGGGGTGAGCTCCTCCGCCACGGTCATCCTCCTTGATACGGCACTGGACCACCCCCATCGTACGGTCGTGCGGAAGGGGGCCCAGGGCCGAAGGACCTGTTACACCGTGCGGCGGCGCGTCACTGGTCGAAGCGGACCGCCAGCAGGACCACGTCCTCCTCGGAGTCCGCCTCGTCCGCGCCGTCCGGCAGCACCGTGCGCAGCACGTGGTCGGCGACGGCGTCCGGGTCGTGGCGCTTGGCCCGCGGAACGCCGGCCGCCGCGGCGTGCAGGCGGGCGAAGGCGCGGTCGGTCGGGTCGCCGGTGCGGTGCAGCAGGCCGTCGGTGTACAGCAGGACCGTCTCTCCGGGTGCGGCCTGGAACTCCACGCTCGGGGCCTCCCAGCAGGCGAGCATGCCCAGCGGCGCGGAGACGGAGGTCTCCACGAACTCGGTGCGCCGCTCGCCGATCAGCAGCGGGGGGCTGTGTCCGGCGCCGGCCAGGGTGATCCGGCGCAGCGCGGGCTCGCAGTAGCCGAACAGGGCGGTGGCCGAGCGGGCGGGTTCGGTGAGCCGCAGCAGCAGCTCCAGGTCGGACAGGACCGCGACCGGGTCCTCGCCCTCCATCACGGCGTACGCCCGCAGGGACGCGCGCAGCCGCCCGGTGGCGGCCACCGCGCTGGGGCCGCAGCCGGTGACGGAGCCGACGGCCAGGCCGAGCGCGGCATCGGGCAGCGGCAGGGCGTCGTACCAGTCGCCGCCGCCGCGCGGACCGGTGCGGCGGCGGGCCGCGAGCCGCACGCCGGGCACCCGGGGCAGGCGCGAGGGCAGCAGTTCCTCGGCCATGGTCGCCATGCGGGTGCGGGTGCGCTCGGTCTCCAGGAGCCGGGCCAGGTGTTCGGTGGCGTACCGGGCGTACAGCCCGACGAGGTGCCGCTGCCGCTCGCGCGGTTCGGCGGGCTCGTCGTAGAGCCATACGGCGGCCCCGAGGCGTCCGGCGCGCTCGGTGGACAGGGGGAGGGCGTAGCTGGCGGCGTAGCCGAGGCGGGCGGCGACCTCGCGGTGGCGCGGGTCGAGGCCCTCCTCGGCGAACAGGTCGGGTTCGGCGATGCCGCCCTCGGCGACGGGCAGACCCTCCAGGATCCGTCCGTACGACAGCGAGCTGCGCGGCACCGTCTCGATGTGGCCGAGGTCGGCGCGGGCCAGTCCGAGGCCGATGGTGCTGTCCGGGCCGAGCCCGTCGCCCGGTTCCAGGACGACGAGACCACGCCGGGCACCCACCAGGGCGGCGCCGGCGCGCAGCAGTTCCTGGAGCGCCTCGGCGAGGGAGTCCGTGCGGGCGAGGCGCTCGGTCAGCTCGTGCAGGGTCGTCAGGTCCGACACCCAGCCGGCGAGCCGGTCCTGGAGCAGGGCGCCCGGGGCAACCGGTGCGCCCGGGTCGGCCAGCGGGGCGGCCGGCGAGGTGCCCGCGGCGGCGGACGCGACAGTGTGTGCGGGGGACGGCACAGTTGAATCGATTCCAGCCACTTTCGCAGCGTGCGGGGCGTTCATGGCGTCCGGCTTTCCGACCGGTGCTTACTGCTCAAAAGCATCGCAAACCCCCATGTCATTCTGCGCCGCTAGCAGTGTCTCCACATGTACACGCACTCGTAAGGAGATGTCCAGCATTGTCCTGCGGGGATTCCTGGTGTCTGTGGGGCGGAAGGGGCCTCCTTTCCGAACCCCTTGCGGAAAAGCAAAGTTGGCTCGAAACTGCCCTGGAGGATGTCTTGTTGCGGTCTTCTGGGGGTGCTCGACGGAGCGTCACAGCGGTCGTGATGGGTACGTACTCGGTGAAGGCCAGGGGTGGCTGGGGGC
This sequence comes from Streptomyces flaveolus, assembly GCF_044765825.1. Classification (NCBI taxonomy): domain Bacteria; kingdom Bacillati; phylum Actinomycetota; class Actinomycetes; order Kitasatosporales; family Streptomycetaceae; genus Streptomyces; species Streptomyces flaveolus. The sequence continues at coordinate 468,495 of NZ_JBIWKU010000005.1, forward strand.
CACCCGGAACCTGGCGGCGGACCCGGGCGTCCTATCCACCGACGACCGTGCCCCATCCTCCCGTGGCGGAGGCGGAGAGACATACGCGGGACGGCAAACGCCAGACTTCGCCACCCCCGCGCCACGCCCATGCTTTTGATGGACGCAGTATGGACGGAACCGCCGCGGACGCAGTCTGAGCTCGGACCACAGGGGTTCCCCTTGCCCGCGGCAGGGGTGTGATGCGCCACCAGCTACGCACAGCGAAGTGATCGACACATGGTGTGAGACGACCACGGTGTTGCCAGGCGTGCAACGGAAAGGAACGAGCGCTCATGCGCGAGATCCTCGGAAGGCGACGCAGGCTCCTGTCCCGGCGAGGCGACGGGCGGCCTGAGCTGATCGGCGCGGCCCTGACCTACGCGACGCAGTGGCAGTGGCCCGTACTCCCGGGCGTGGCGCCGGATCCGCAGGCGCGCTCGCGCTGCGGCTGCCCCGACCCCGAGTGCACGGTGCCCGGCGCGCACCCCTTCGACCCCGGCCTGCTGGCCGCCACCACCGACGAGCGGATGGTGCGCTGGTGGTGGACCAACCGGCCGACGGCGCCGATCGTCCTGGCCACCGGGGGCAGCGCCCCGTGCGCGGTCTCCCTGCCCGCCCTGCCGGCCGCCCGCGCCCTGACCGCGCTCGACCGCGCCGGTCTGCGGCTCGGCCCGGTCGTCGCCTCGGCCACCCGCTGGTCGCTGCTGGTCCGGCCCTACTCCATGGAGCAGTTGGGCGAACTGCTCTACGCCAAGGACTTCGTCCCCGGCTCCCTGCGCTTCCACGGCGAGGGCGGCTACCTCGCCCTGCCCCCGTCCGAGACCGGCCGGGACGCCGTCCGCTGGGAGCGGGCACCGCTGCCCGGCTCCGCCTCGCCCTGGCTGCCCGACGTGGAGGCCGTGGTGGACGCGGTGGTCGACGCCCTCACCCGTACGGGTGTGAGCGCACCCGAGTTGTAGGGGTGTCGGGCGCGCGCGGAAGTCGGCGCCCGCCCGGGTCGTTATCGTCCGCTCCATGCCGCTTCATGCTGGGGAGCACCGCGCCGCGAGGCCGCGCCGCGCGGGACTGCACCGCCGTCGACCGGCCGGCCGGTTTCGTCTGTACGGCCTCGCCGGTGTCGTGGTGTGCGCGGTCGTGCTGCCGTTCGCCGTGGCGTCCGCGGGGCCCGTGCACAACGGGGAGAAGGGCGAGCAGGCGCTGGGTGTGCGCCTGCTTCCGCGCGACGGTGACGGCAAGGCACCCGGGCGGAGGGGCGACGACGCCACGCCGTCCGACGCCGGGCCCGCCCCCACCACGCTGCCGCTCGGCCTGGCCACCGCCGTGCGCTGCGGCCCCGAACTCACCTCGCCCGAGGGTGTCGAGGCGCAGACCTGTGTGCTGACGCAGGGGGCCGGGACCTGGGCGCGGACCTACTACCGCAACGCGACCGGTGGAGCGCTGGAGACCGTGCTGAGCCTCATGGGGCCCGGGGGCCGCAGCGTGCGGATGCGCTGCGCGACGGGCGCCGAGGACGCGCCGGGTATGTGTGAGACGCCCCGTGAGCGGATGCGGGGCGAGCCGGCCGAGTACACCGCGGTCGCGGAGTTCGCGGGCCGGGCCGGTCATGGACCGCTGCTGCTGCGCACCGGCAGCAACTCGCCCACGGAAGAGGACCGTTGACGCAGCGGCTAGGGCCGCGTGCGCGCCGGGCGCATGGAAAGACCCGGTTGCTGGCGACGGGGGATGCACCAGCAACCGGGCTACTCGAACGGTAACAAGAGATCGGCGGTTAGCAAATTCGATCTCCTGTTTTCCGGTCACCGACTGGCGTGTCCTTGCCGGGAGTTGTGACGGGAGTCACCCCTTCCGGGCCCGGTGTTCCGGCTGACCGGTCGGTCAGCCGGGCCGGACACCGCCGCCGTGCGCCGGCCGCGGCTCAGCTGAGGGTGACCTGCCGGTTGGTCAGACCGCCGCGCGCCCGGCGCTCGTCGGGCGTGAGCGGCGCGTCCGTGGCCAGTGCCTCGGTGAGGCGCTCGGCGAACTCGGCCGCCGGCTTCTCCACGTCCTCGGCGGTGACTCCGCTCGGCAGGTCCCAGACCGGGACGGTGAGCCCGTGAGCACGGAAGGAACCCACGAGCCGGGTGCCCTCGCCGAGACTCGACCGGCCCGCCGCGTGCAGTCGGGCCAGAGCGTCCAGAAGCCGCTCCTCCTCGTGCGGCATGACCCACCGCAGGTGGTTCTTCTCCGGCGTCTCGCACCAGTAGGCGGCGTCCACGCCCTGGAGCCGGACGGTCGGGATGGCCGCGGCGTTGGCCCGCTCCAGGGAGGCGGTCACCTCCGGCGTGGCGTTCTCCGCGTCCGGGACCCAGAACTCGAAGCCCTCGTGCACGACCGGCTCGAAATCCCTCTCGGGCGCGAGCAGGTCCTGCAGCCGCGGACCGTCGGCCGGCGCGCGACGTCCCTGCACGGGCGTGCCCGCGGGGGCGGTCAGGGCCCGCTGGAGGGTGTCCGCGAGGTCGCGGCTGATGTCGCCCGACGCCGTGTCGTTCTGCAGGCCGAGCAGCACCGAGCCGTCGTCGCGGCGCAGGGCCGGCCAGGCCATCGGCAGCACCGTGGCCAGCGTGACCGACGGAACGTCCTCGGGCAGGCCGTCCTTCAGCGTCAGCCCGACCGTGGCCGCCGGCACCAGCTCGCGCAGTGCCACCCAGTCGCACTCGCCGGGCAGCCCTTCGAACGGGCGCTGCACGAGCGCGGTCGTGGCCTGCGCGGCGGCCCGGCCGTGGCAGGCCTTGTAGCGGCGGCCACTGCCGCAGGGGCAGGGCTCGCGGGCACCGACGACCGGGACCTCTCCGTCGGTGAGCTGGGGCCGCTTGGCCTTCGTCTGGGGTCGCTTCTTGGCCATCGTGGGTGTCTCCCGGTTACGGCTCTACTCGTACGGGCGCGAGCCTAGCCGCTCGCGCTCCGGCCGACGGGACCCTGTGGACGACGGGCCGCGTGTGGACAACTCCCCGGCGTCCGTGCGGGGAGTTTCCTCACGGGAACGAGCCGCACGCCCCGCGTGTGGTCCTGCCCCGCGCGGCCCTGCGCCGCCCGGCCCGGGTCAGCCCAGATCGTCGAACGCGTCCGCGAAGCCCAGTCCGGTCATCTGCGACACCGCCGGGGCCGCGACCCGCGTGGCGAAGTCGTCGCGCCGGTGTCCCGCGTCCGGGTCGTGCACGTCGTCGTGGACGACGACCCAGACCGTGACGTCTCCGCACGCCTCGTCCCGTACGCCCCAGTCGTCGGCGAGCGCGGTGATGATGTTCAGCCCGCGGCCGCCGTGCGCCGTGACCGACGGGGTCGCCGGAGCCGGGCGGGTCGGGCCGCCGCCGTCCGTGACCTCCACGAGGAGCCGGCCTCCCGCGTCCACCTGCCATGCGGCGCGGACGTCACCGTCCCCGGCCAGAGCGTCGCCCAGCGGACGGCCGTGCTTGCACGCGTTGCTGAGAAGTTCGGACAGGACCAGTACGGCGTCGTCGATGACCGCTTCCGCCACACCACCTCTGCGCAGCTGCTCCCGCATCCGGTGCCGTGCTTTCCCCACGCCCGCAGGGCCATGAGGAACGGCCATGCTCGACGACGTGGGCACCTCCTGTGCCACCACCAACGCCACCCCCGAGACCTCCTTCGCCCCACGCCACGGTGTGGATGCCCTTCTGGCCTGAACCGGAAACCGGCCGGTCCCCGCCCAGTGACGCATTCGACACGGTCGAACACGCACCGAACGCGCCGGAGCACTCCCCGTAATCGTGTGGCTGGATTTCGTCGGTGTGGCCGAGACCGGAGAATGGGGCAGAAGGCCCGCCGGGTCAAGGCCTCCGGACGAATCAGCGGCCGAGATGCTCCAGGACCGCGCGTGGCCGGTTCGTGATGATGGCGTCGACGCCCAGGCCGGCGCAGAGATCCACGTCGGCGGTCTCGTTCACGGTCCACACGTGCACCTGGTGCCCGGCCGCCTTCAGCCGCTCGATGTAGGCGGGGTGGTTCCGCACGATCCGGATCGAGGGGCCCGCGATCCGGACACCGGCCGGCAGCCTTCCGTCGCGCAGCCGGGGCGAGACGAACTGCATCAGATAGACCGTCGGCAGCGTCGGCGACGCGGCCCGCACCCGGTGCAGCGAGCGGGCCGAGAAGCTCATCACCCGCACCGGCGACTCGGCGGCCGAGGCGGGCGCGTCGAGACCGAACCGCTTCAGGAGCAGCAGCAGCCGCTCCTCCACCTGCCCCGCCCAGCGCGTGGGGTGCTTGGTCTCGATGGCCAGCTCCACCCGCCGCCCCGCGTCCGACACCAGCTCCAGCAGCCGCTCCAGGGTGAGGACGGAGGTCTCCTCCCGGTCCTCGGGCCGGTGCTCCCATTCGGGCTGCTCGTCGCGGGTGCGCCAGAACTCCCGGGTCCTGCGGGCGCCGAAGTCCAGGGCCGCCAGGTCGGCGAGCTCCAGCGCCGAGACCGCGCCCCGGCCGTTGGACGTACGGTTGACGCGCCAGTCGTGGACGCAGACGAGGTGACCGTCGGCGGTCAGGCGTACATCGCACTCCAGGGCGTCCGCCCCGTCCTCGATCGCTTTCCGGTACGCGGCCAGGGTGTGTTCGGGGGCCTCCTCGGAGGCCCCGCGGTGGGCGACGACCTGAATCGGGTGCTGTCGTACGTGGGTCACCGCGTCATGGTGCCACCGTGCACGGGTAGACGTGCCGTCGGAGTCGTCGCTGGTGCCCGTTTAGTCTTGGATGACCTGTATAAGCGACAACCGCGACCCACAGCATCCGCTTATGGTGCTCTGACGGCTCGTGGGAAAAGCTGATGGCCTACACAAACATGCACCACCACATGCGCAGCCGCGTCGCGCCGGTCCGTGGAGCAGCGCGCGTGAGCGTGGCTGAGCGCGACCGGTGCGCCCGAGCGGCAGTCATGGATCGAGGAGAGAAGCTGTGAGCACCGAGAACGAGGGCACCGCGGTACCCCCGGCCCCGTCCGCACCTCCCGTGCCGGTGGCATCTCCCGCAGCCTCCGAACCGGCCCCGCCGCCCCACCCGGGCCAGCCGCCGTCCCAGCCGCCCGCGGGGGCCGAACCGCACGGCGGTTTCCCGACGCCCCCGGCGTCCGCACACACCTCCCACCAGGCCGCCCCGGGTTCCTCGGCTCCTGACGCGTCCTGGCCGCCGCCCCCGCCGCCGGCCGGTCCGTCCTACGGTGGCGGTGGCGGGGACGGTTCCGGCGACGGCTGGGGCGCCTCGTACCAGCAGCCAGCCCCGAAGTCCGGCCGCGGCGGCATGGTCGCCGCGCTCCTGATCGCCGCGCTGGTCGCGGGCGGTCTGGGCGGCGGCCTCGGCTACACCCTGGCCAAGAACAACGACGAGACGGGTTCCACGACGGTCTCCGCCTCGGACACCGGCGGCTCGGTCAAGCGCGACGCGGGCACGGTCGCGGGCGTGGCCGCCAAGGCGCTGCCCAGCACGGTCACCATCCAGGCCGAGGGCAGCAACGGCGAGGGCGGCACCGGCACGGGCTTCGTCTTCGACAAGCAGGGCCACATCGTCACCAACAACCACGTGGTGGCGGAGGCGGTCGACGGCGGCAAGCTCAGCGCGACCTTCCCCGACGGCAAGAAGTACGACGCCCAGGTGGTCGGCCACGCCCAGGGCTACGACGTGGCGGTCATCAAGCTCGAGAACGCCCCGTCGGACCTGAACCCGCTGCCCCTCGGCGACTCGGACAAGGTGGCCGTGGGCGACTCGACGATCGCCATCGGCGCCCCCTTCGGCCTGTCCAACACGGTGACCACGGGCATCATCAGCGCCAAGAACCGCCCCGTGGCCTCCAGCGACGGCAGCGCGAGCAGCAAGGCGTCCTACATGAGCGCCCTGCAGACCGACGCCTCCATCAACCCGGGCAACTCCGGCGGCCCGCTGCTGGACGCGCAGGGCAACGTCATCGGGATCAACTCCGCGATCCAGTCCACGAGCGGCGGCGGCTTCGGTGGCGCCGGCCAGGCGGGCTCGATCGGCCTGGGCTTCGCCATCCCCGTCAACCAGGCGGAGTTCGTCGCCAAGCAGCTGATCAAGACCGGTAAGCCGGTGTACGCGAAGATCGGCGCCTCCGTCTCGCTGGAGGAGACGACGAACGGCGCGAAGATCACCGAGCAGGGTGTCAGCGGCTCCGAGCCCGTCGAGCCGGGCGGGCCCGCCGCCGCCGCGGGCCTCAAGCCGGGCGACGTCATCACCAAGCTCGACGACACGGTGATCGACAGCGGTCCGACCCTGATCGGCGAGATCTGGACCCACAAGCCCGGCGACAAGGTCACGGTCACCTACGAACGCGGCGGCAAGCAGCACACGACCGAACTCACCCTCGGCTCCAAGACCGGCGACGACTGAGCCACCCGCCCCCGCACGGACCCGCTACCCTGGTCCCGCGCGGCCGATCACGGCCGGCGCGGGGTGGGTTGCCCGAGCGGCCTAAGGGAACGGTCTTGAAAACCGTCGTGGCGCAAGTCACCGTGGGTTCAAATCCCACACCCACCGCGGTGATCGACGGCCCCCGACCAGGTTTGACGGTCGGGGGCCGTCGTCGTGCGCGCCCTCTTCCCGGGCGGGCCGGACGCTGCTGGTACTCGGGGAGAGCTGAGTACTTTCGCTCTGGTCGGCCGGGGGGCGTGCGGGGACGCTCGGGGTATGGAAGATCGACGACCGAAGACTGTCGCGCGGCTGGTGCCGGGGCTCGTGCTCGCCGGGGTGGCGGCGGCGCTGTGGGCCGCCTGGCTGGGGTGGGACCAGGAGCGTGATGTGCACCCCGACGGTTCGACGACCGGGCCGTACGAGCCCTGGCAGGTGATCGGGCTCGTGCTGACGCTGCTGGTGCCGGTGTGCTGGGCGGCGTTCCGGGACCATGGCGCGAGCGTCGTGCCCGGGGTCACCGCCGGTCTGACCGTCTCCGCCGGCTACGACTGGTCGGACGACGCCAGCGGGCTCTTCGTGGTGGGCGCGGGGATGGTCATGGTGGGGACCTTCGTCGTGACCGCCGCGCTCGTGGCCGTGATCACCGCGGTGAGACGGAGGGGCGGGCCCGTGGCACGGCCGTGACCGGAACTGTGGCTTCCGACAGGTCGGTGCGGTCGCCGTCGCCGACGCGGCCCGCGGTCACGGCGTCGGCCGGGCCCTCGTCCGCGGCGCCGTCGAGGAGGCCCGCAGTCTGGGCGCCCGCCGCATCACCCTGCGCGTCCTCGGCCACAACACCGCGGCCCGGAGGCTCTACGAGTCGGAGGGCTTCGTCGTCGAGGGCGTCCAGCCGGTGCGGGGCTGGTGGGGTCGGGCGATGCGTACCCTCCCGCTCCGCTCCGGTCACGGGTGGTGGCCCGTCATGCGGGCCGCCGACGCGATGGTCGCGCGGGCCTCGCGCTCGGTCAGGCCGGTCTCCCGGGCCGCCTCGACCAGGGGGTCCACGAGGGCTCCGCCGATGCCGTCCTCGTAGGCACGGCAGGCCGCCCAGAACAGGCGGGTGTTGCGCTGGCCCTCGTGCGCGGCGAGGACGAACTGGACGAGCCCCCGGCCGCGCGCGTCGGTCGTGGCGGAGGCGTGCCGGTGCGCGCGGGGCGGCGGGAGCAGGAGGCGCAGCAGCGCGGGCGGGCAGGCGGCGGGCGCGAGGTGGGCGGTGCCGGGTGCGGCGGCGTAGGCGCCGTACCGGGTGCGGGAGCCGGGGCCGACGAGGTAGCCGCCGGCGCCGCGGATGTCGATGCCGGGGGCGAGGCGGCCGGCCGAGTTGGGGACGACGGCGTCGGGCGGGCCGGTCAGCCAGAGGTGGCGGCCTCCGCTGGGGGTCAGGACGACCACCGTGGGCGGGATCGTGAACAGGTGGCGCAGGGCCAGTTCGCGCAGGGCGGCCGAGGAGTCCGTGTCCCCTTTCGTGTCCAGGTCCACGCCGATGAGGTGGTGCGGCGGCAGCCCGCAGGCGATGCCGTAGCCCGCGGCCCAGGGTGCCGCGGCGAAGAGTGCGCGGATGCGGGCCGGGTCGGTGGAGGCGTCGTGGACACCGTGGCCGAAGCGGCCGCACTCGCCGTGGCAGCGGGAGGGAGCGGGGTCGTCGCGGTGGGGGGAGCGCAGGGCCGGGAGCTTCGTCCGGGACAGGGGGATGACCGCCAGTCCGCGTTCGGCGGCGGACAGGGCGTGCGCGAGGGCCAGCGTCGTGGCCTGCCGGTCGGTGGTGGCCATGGCTCCATGTTCGTACTCATGTTCGAAAAAGGGAAGGGTGCCCGCACGCGACGCGCCGGAGGCGGGGAGGCGGGCGGGGAAAGTGACGGAACGCTTCACCTCTTGTGGCGCTTGAGGTGGAGCTGTCCGTACTGCCCGTGGTGCGGCATAAGGGAAGACGAAGAGGTTTATCGACTTGTCCTCACGCTTGAGGGCGAATCAGGGCTTCCGGGGTGGTTCGCCGGGGGTCGGTGGGCAACTCTGATCACGCGACGTCGTGCACAGCGTCGAGGCGGTCGGCCAACTGCCTTGGCAGCCAGGCTGGTTCACAAGTGCAGGTACTTCTCGCGTGGTCGGCAGGAAGCCGGTGCGCACCTTCTGGAGGAACTACATGGCAAGCATCCGTACCGCTCGCGTCATCGCCGCCGTCGCCGCGCTCCCGCTGGCCGTCGCCCTCTTCGGCGGTGTCGCGACCGCGGACGACGGCAACTCGTCCACCACGCAGCAGCAGGCGGTCGGCGCGGGTGCCTCGAACCAGAGCAACACCGCACAGCTGGAGGACTCCGCGTTCACGGCCGTCAACCAGGGCAACGAGAACGTGGCCGTCAGTTTCTCCCCGCTGTGGTGGTGAGCTGAGGGGCCGGTGGGGGCGCTCCGGCGCCGGCCCCCGGTCTCCGTGCGGGTGTGCTTCATGGGGTCGCAGGGCGTCTGGGCGGTGGTACTCCGGTACCGCCGCCCAGGCGTTCGTCCCCGCCGCCTTCCGCCGGGGCCGGGCGGCCCTCAGGGGTGAACCCCCAGTACCCCTCGTCCTCTCCTCCACCCAGAGGAGGTGCAGCCGGCCCCACCCCTACAACCTGAGGCGGACTCCGCTTCGGGACCTGCGGCCGATCCGCCGCGCACCCCTTCGCTCATAGCGTTGAGTCATGACCGCACCTGTCTGCACCAGCGCTTCGAACGCCGCCACAGCAATGACGCAGACCTTCCCGTACCCGTCGTTCTCGTCGTACGTGAGGGCCCGCCAGCCGGTGCTGCTGCGTACCGCCCGGTCGCTGACCGCGAACCCGAGCGACGCGGAGGACCTGCTGCAGACCGCGCTCACCAAGACGTACGTGGCCTGGGAGCGCATCGAGGACCATCGCGCCCTGGACGGCTATGTGCGCCGGGCGCTGGTGAACACGCGGACGTCGCAGTGGCGCAAGCGCAAGGTCGACGAGTTCGCGTGCGACGAGATGCCCGAGCCGGAGCCGGTGCCCGGCGGGGACGACCCGGCGGACCGGCAGGCGCTGCGCGACGCGATGTGGCGGGCCGTCATGAAGCTGCCGGCCCGGCAGCGGGCGATGGTCGTCCTCAGGTACTACGAGGACCTCAGCGAAGCCCGGACGGCCGAAGTCCTCGGGGTCTCCGTGGGCACGGTGAAGTCGGCGGTGTCCCGCGCGCTCGGCAAGCTCCGCGAGGACCCTGAGCTGGGGTTTGTTCGGTGATGGGTGGCTTTGTGGCCGGCCGGCGGGTGGATCTGTCGGGGGCCGCGCACTGATCGATCACCGGGGAGTAGTGACATACCGCGCGGTATGTGCGCAGAATCAGCGCAGCCCTTACCGCCGCGTAGGCAATGTCGCCCCGGGAGGACACCGTGCTGAGCACGATGCAGGACGTACCGCTGCTGATATCGAGGATCCTGACCCACGGGTCGACGATCCACGGCAGCTCGCAGGTGACCACCTGGACCGGTGAGGACGAGCCGCACCGCCGCTCCTTCGCCGACATCGGCGCCCGCGCCGCCCAGTTGGCGCACGCCCTGCGCGAGGACCTCGCCGTCGGCGACGACGAACGCGTGGCAACCCTCATGTGGAACAACGCCGAGCACGTCGAGGCCTACTTCGCGATCCCCTCCATGGGCGCGATCCTCCACACCCTCAATCTCCGCCTCCCGGCCGAGCAACTGGCCTGGATCGTGAACCACGCCGCCGACCGGGTCGTGATCGCCAACGGTTCGCTGCTGCCGCTGCTCGCGCCGCTGCTGCCGCACCTGAAGACGGTCGAGCACGTCGTCGTCACCGGCCCCGGCGACCGCTCCGCACTGGCGGAGGCGTCCGTCCAGGTGCACGAGTACGAGGACCTGATCGCCGGGAAGCCGGCCACGTACGAGTGGCCCGAGCTGGACGAGCGGGCCGCCGCCGCCATGTGCTACACCTCCGGCACCACCGGCGACCCCAAGGGCGTGGTCTACAGCCACCGCTCCGTCTACCTGCACTCCATGCAGGTCAACATGGCCCAGTCGATGGGCCTGACCGACGAGGACACCTCGCTGGTCGTGGTCCCCCAGTTCCACGTCAACGCCTGGGGACTGCCGCATGCCACCTTCATGACCGGCGTCAACATGCTGATGCCGGACCGCTTCCTGCAGCCCGCGCCGCTCGCCGCGATGATCGAGGGCGAGCGGCCGACGCACGCCGCCGCCGTCCCCACCATCTGGCAGGGCCTGCTCGCCGAGCTGACCGCGCGGCCCCGGGACGTCTCCTCGCTCACCCAGGTCACCATCGGCGGCTCCGCGTGTCCGCGGTCCCTGATGGAGGCGTTCGACAAGCTCGGCATGCGGGTCTGCCACGCCTGGGGCATGACGGAGACCTCGCCGCTCGGCACGGTCGCCCGGCCGCCGGCCCACGCGGTCGGCACGCCGGAGGAGTTCGCGTACCGCCTCACCCAGGGTCGATTCCCGGCCGGCGTCGAGGCCCGCCTCACCGGTCCGGGCGGCGAGCGCCTGCCCTGGGACGGCGAGTCCGCCGGTGAGCTGGAGGTCCGCGGCAACTGGATCGCCGGCGCCTACTACAACGGCCCCGGCGCCGAGCCGCTGCGCCCCGCCGACAAGTTCAGCGAGGACGGCTGGCTGAAGACGGGCGACGTCGGCACCATCTCCCCCGACGGCTTCCTCACCCTCACCGACCGCGCCAAGGACGTCATCAAGTCCGGCGGCGAGTGGATCTCCTCGGTCGAGCTGGAGAACGCCCTGATGTCCCACCCGCACGTCGCCGAGGCCGCGGTCGTCGCGGTCCCGGACGACAAGTGGGGCGAGCGCCCGCTGGCCACCGTCGTCCTCAAGGAGGGCGCGAGCGTCGGCTTCGAGGAGCTGCGCGCCTTCCTCGCCGTGGAGGGCAAGATCGCCAAGTGGCAGCTCCCGGAGCGCTGGACGGTCATCGAGGCGGTGCCGAAGACGAGCGTCGGCAAGTTCGACAAGAAGGTGCTGCGCAGGCAGTACGCCGAGGGCGGGCTGGACATCACCCGGCTCTGACGTCCGGGCACGGAGGCGCACAGGCACGGAGACGCACAGGCACGGAGGCCGGGCGGCACCCACCGCCCGGCCTCCGCGCCTGCCCGGCTCGCCCCGCTCACCGCTTCCGTACGGACGTCGCCGCCCACCCCAGGGCCAGCCACGCCCCCGCCACCGCGCAGACCCCGCCCCAGCCCCAGTGGCCGAACGCGGGACCAGCGAGGGCCGAGGCCAGCGCGCCGCCCGCGAAGCCGGCCACGACGTACGCCGTGTTGGCGGTGGCCGGGGCGGACGTGGTGGTCAGGGCGAGGGTCTGGTTGGCGACGTGGGACGCGACCAGGGCGGCGTGCACCAGCACCGCCGCCGCGCACAGGGCCGCCATCTCCTGCCCGCCCAGCCAGAACAGCGGCACCGACAGGGCGGCGAGCAGGTACGCGGACCGTACGACCTTGGCGGCGCCGAACCGGTCGACCAGGCCCCCGGCGAGCGGCGCGACGACGCTCGCCGCCAGCCCGAACAGGCCGAACAGCCCGGCGGCGGCCGTGGTGAGACCGTAGCCGTCGTCCTCCGTGAGGAGCAGGGCCAGCGAGGTCCACAGGGCGCTCCAGGCGCCGTACATCCCCGCCTGGCGCACGCACGCCCGCCACAGGTCCGGCGAGCTGCGCACCACCGCGGGCAGCGCGGCGAGCCCGGAGAACAGCGAGCCCTGCCGACGGCGCCGCTCGGCGGGCAGTACGTACGCGGTGGCCAGGCCGAGGACGGCGGTCAGGACGGCCGCCCCCACGAACACCGCGCGCCAGCCGAAGGCCTGCCCGGCCAGCCCGCCGAGCACCCGGGCCGCCACGATGCCGGTGAACAGACCCGCGATGACGGCGGCGACATGACGTGCCCTGCGGTCGGCGGGGGCGCGCGCGGCGACCAGCGGGACCAGGAGTTGCGGGACGACGGTCGCGGCCGAGGCGACCAGGACGGCGGCCGCGAGCGCGCCGGTCCCGGACGACACCGCGCCGACGACCAGCGAGGCCGCCGCGACCAGTGCGAGGACGGCGACCAGGCGGCGCCGGTTCACGCTGTCCCCGAGCGGGGCGAAGAAGAGCAGGCCCGCCGCGTACCCGAACTGCGCGACCGAGGCGAGCCAGGCCACCGCCGACGGGGTGGAGCCGAAGTCGTGGGCGATGAGGGGGAGCAGCGGCGCCGCGAGGTAGATGTTGGCGGCCGTCACGGCGGTGCAGACGGCGATCAGGGGGAGGAAGAGGCGGGAGGGTGCGGACCTCTCCTGTGGTGCGTTGCGGGCCTGCTCCGGTGCGGTCCGGGCGGGTGCTGACGGTGACGACATGAGCGGAGCGACTCCTTCGAGCGCGCTGGCAACTAACTGGTTGGTTGTAAGGAACTCCCGGAGTCTGCTCGGCATTCCCGAACTCTGTCAACCAAATAGTTGGTTACCGCGCCCGCCCCGCTACCCTGTCCCCATGGCAGCAAGGGACCCCGAGGCCACCAAGGCCCGGATCTTCGAGGCGGCGGTCGCCGAGTTCGCCCGCCACGGCATCGCCGGCGCCCGCATCGACCGCATCGCGGCCGAGGCCAAGGCCAACAAGCAGCTCATCTACGCCTACTACGGCAACAAGGGCGAGCTGTTCGCGTCGGTCCTCGAGAAGAAGATGCTCGACCTCGCGATCTCCGTCCCCGTCGACCCGGACGGCATCGAGGGCTGGATCGACCGCCTGCTGGACTACCACGCCGCCCACCCCGAGCTGCTGCGCCTCCTCTTCTGGGAGGGCATGGAGTACGGCACCGCCGAACTGCCCCACGAGGCCGAACGCCAGGAGCACTACGCCCGCAAGGTCGCCGCCGTACGGGACGGTCAGGAGCGCGGCGTGGTCACCGACGCCATCCCGGCCCCCGACCTGCTGTTCCTGCTGGTCGCCATGGCCAACTGGGCGTCCGTCATGCCCCAGATGAAACGCATACTGGTCGGCGGCGACGACACGGGCGCCGACCGGCTGCGCGCCTCGATCAAGCAGGCGGCGCGCAGGATCGTCTCCGGCTAGCGCGCCGTCAGTTGGTCCCGATCCGCGCGAGCAGCTCGACGATCCGGGACTGCACCTCGCCGCTGGTGGACCGCTCCGCCAGGAACAGCACGGTCTCGCCGGACGCCAGCCGCGGCAGGTCGGCCTGGTCGACGGCGGCGGTGTAGACGACGAGCGGGGTGCGGTTGAGCTGCCCGTTCGCGCGCAGCCAGTCGACGATCCCGGCGTGTCCCTCCTGACGCCGCTCGATCTGCATCAGGTCCATCACGACCAGGTTCGGCCGGAACTGTCCCGCCAGCGTCACCGCGTCGGCGTCGCTCGCCGCCCGCGCCACCTGCATCCCCCGCCGCTCCAGCGTCGAGGTCAGCGCCAGCGCGATCTCCGCGTGCTCCTCGATCAGCAGGACGCGCGGCGGGTGCTGCTCGCTGTCCCGGGGGGCGAGCGCCTTCAGCAGGACGGCGGGGTCGGCGCCGTAGGCGGCGTCGCGCGAGGCCTGCCCGAGCCCGGCCGTCACCAGCACCGGCACCTCGGCCGCGACGGCCGCCTGCCGCAGCGACTGCAGCGCCGTACGCGTGATCGGCCCGGTCAGCGGGTCGACGAACAGCGCGGCGGGGAACGCCGCCATCTGCGCGTCGACCTCCTCGCGCGAGTGCACGATCACCGGCCGGTAGCCGCGGTCGCTGAGCGCCTGCTGCGTCGAGACGTCCGGCGCGGGCCACACCAGCAGCCGGCGCGGGTTGTCCAGCGGCTCCGGGGGCAGCTCGTCGTCCATCGGCTGCGGACGCGGCGGGTCCGCCACCTCCACGGCCCCGCCGGGACCGTCCAGCGGCTCGGGTCCCTCGGCGGCGTTCCGGTCCGGGGCCCCTATGGCGTACGACCGTCCCGCGCCCTCGGTCATCGGCGCGAGCCGCGGCTGACCGCCCGCCAGGGACGGCTGCTCCTGTCCCTGGGAGGACGGGGGCTTCGGCTGTGCGGGCGCGGTCGGCTGCTCCGCCGCCGGATGCGGGCGGGCCGCCTGTTCCGGGCGCGCGGTGGCCGCCGGGTCGGGCGGGGTGCCCAGCTTGCGGCGCCGGCCGGAGCCGCCCGGCTGATGCGGGGGTGGTGTGGCCGACGGCTGCTGCACCTGGAGCGCCTGCCGGTTGAACGGCACGCCCTGGCCGAGCGTCCGCACGCTGATCGCCCGGCCCTGGGTGGAGTTCGGGTCGACCGGAGCGGAGGTTTCCGCAGGCAGGGGCTGGGCCACGCGCGGCGTGTTCTCCGGCGGCAGCGGGGTGCCCCGGCTCGGGGTGGAGGCGGGAACGTTCTGCGGGGCCGCCGGGGCGGCTGCTGCGCCGGGCGCGGCGGCGGGGCCCGGGGCGGCCGGGGACGCCGTGCCACCCGCGCCGCCGGGCGGCACGGGGGTGCCGGCGCCCGGGGCGTCAGCGGCGGCGGGCCATGGCTGCGGGGCCGGCGCCGGGGCGGCCGGGGCCTGCCCGCCGACAGCGGGCCCGACGGCCTCGGCCGCGGCGGGCACGGGGGTCTCGGTGCCCTCTGTGGGGCCGACGGGCTGGGCGGGGCGCGCCGGTCCGGCGGGCTGGGCGGGGCCGGCGGGTTGCGCCGGTCCGGCGGGCTGAGCCGACCCGGTGGGCTGCGACAGTCCGGCAGGCTGAACAGGACCGGCAGGCTGAACAGGACCGGCAGGCTGAGCGGGTCCGACGGGCTGGGCGAGTCCCGCTGGCTGAACGGGTCCCGCGGGCTGAACGGGTCCCGCGGGCTGGGCCGGTCCAGTGGGCTGCGCCGGTCCGGCGGGCGCGGTGGCTTCCTGCGCGGGTACGCCCTGCCCGGCGGCGCCGCCCTGCGGGGGCACTACGGCACTCCGCTGAGGCACGGGCGCCCCCTGCACCGGACCCCCCTGGGCGGGGATGCCGTGGGCCTGCGCCGTCTGTGCCGTCTGTGCCGCCTGTGCCGCCTGTGCCTGCGGGGCGGCGACGGCCCGGCGACGGCGTCCCGTCGGCGCCTCGGCGGGGTGCGGCTGCGGCGGAGTGTGGTCGTCGGCCTGGTCGTGCGGCACGGCGTCGTGCCGGCCGTCGTCGACCAGGGCGTCGCCGGAAGCAGCCGGGCCGGGCACCTGGACCTGGCCCGCGGCGCCCACGGCGCCCGCCTCCACCGCACCGTCGGACGGCCGGTCGGCCTCCGCGGGTGGCAGGGCGAAGACCTGACGCGGCGCCGCCTCCTGCGCGGCGGCACGCTCGTTCGCGGAGGCCAGGGCACGCCGCCGGCGCCCGGTCGGCCGCGACGCGTCGTCCGGATCCGACTCGCCGGCCTGCGCGGGCAGCGCCGCGGGCAGCGCGTGCTGCTCGTCCCCGGCCCGCCGGGCACGCCGCCCGGTGGGCGCGGGCAGGGCCTGCGGAGAGGAAGGGGCGCCCTGCGGGGAGGCGGGCACGCCCTGCGGCGGTACGGTCCCGCCCAGGCCGGTGTTGGAGGCCGCGGCGCCCTTGGCGTGCTCGGCGGCCATGACGACGGCACCCTCGGAGACACCCGCGGCCCCCGATGCGGGCTGGCCGTCGCCCGCGCCCTCCGCGGGCCGACCCCGCCGGCGCCCGGTACCGCCGGACCCCTCGGCCGACGACGCCTGCGCCGGCACCGGAAGGGCGGCCGGCTCCTGGGCCGCACGGCGCCTGCGCCGCCCGGTCGGCGTGCCGGGCTCGGCATCGGGACCGTCGGCGCCCTCGGCGGACGGGCCCTCGGCATCGCTCTCCAGGAAGGCGTCGACCGACGCCCGCCGGGCCCGGCGCCGCCCGCCGGCGGCGGGATCCTGAGCCGCAACCTCCTGAGTGCCCTCCGCGCCGGAGGCCGGGGCCACGGCCGCGACGGCCCCCGCGCCTCCGCCGATGGGAACCTCCAGGACGTACGCGCTGCCGCTCATGCCCGGCACCTCGTGCGTCTGCAGCACGCCGCCGTGCGCCCGGACGATCCCGCGCACGATCGGCTCGTGCACCGGGTCTCCCCCGGCGTACGGCCCGCGCACCTCGATCCGCACGACCTCGCCGCGCTGCGCCGCCGCCACGACCACGGTGTTGTCCAGGTAACCGCCCGCCGACACCGGCGTGTTGCCGGTCGCGTCGACGCCCGCGACGTCCGCGACGAGGTGCGCCAGCGCGGTGGCCAGCAGCCGGGGGTCGACCTCGGCCTCGATGGGCGGCGCGTGCACGGCGAACTGCACCCGCCCCGGCCCGATCAGCTCGACGGCCCCGTCGACCCCGGAGGCGACGACGGCGTCCAGCATCACCTTGGTGCGGGAGACGTTCTCGCTTCCGACGTCGAGGCGCTGGTAGCCGAGGACGTTGTCGATGAGGGTGGTGATCCGGGTGTACCCGGCCGACAGGTGGTGGAGCACCTGGTTGGCCTCGGGCCACAGCTGCCCGGCGTCGTCGGCGGCCAGCGCGGCCAGCTCGTGGCGCAGCTCCTCCAGCGGCCCCCGCAGGGAGGTCCCGAGGAGGGTGAGCAGTTGCTCGTGCCGGGCGGCGAGCGCCTCGTACCGGTCCTTCTCCCGCTCACCGAGCGCGGCGTAGCGGTCCTCGTTCGCGGCGAGCTCCTCCGCGTGCTTCTCGCGCAGTTCCTCCAGCTCGGTCACGTGCTGCTGGCGCAGCGCGGTCAGCTCGGAGCCGTGCTCCTCGGACAGCCGCTCCAGCTCCTCGGCGTGCCGCTTCTCCGCCTCCTCGTGCTCCGTGACGAGGGCGTCGTACGGCCGCCGGTCGGTGAAGGTCATCACCGCGCCGACGAGCTGGTCGCCGTCGCGCACGGGCGCGGTCGTCAGGTCGACCGGCAGCTTGTCGCCGCTCTTGGAGTACAGCACCTGCCCGCGCACCCGGTGCTTGCGCCCGGAGCGCAGGGTGTCGGCGAGCGGGGACTCGTCGTAAGGGAAGGGGGAGCCGTCGGCGCGCGAGTGCAGGACGAGGGTGTGCAGCTCACGGCCGCCGAGGTCGCTGGCCCGGTAGCCGAGGATCTGGGCGGCGGCCGGGTTGACGAGGACGATGCGCCCATCGGTGTCCGTGCCCACGACGCCCTCGGAGGCGGCCCGCAGGATCATCTCGGTCTGCCGCTGCGAACGCGCCAGCTCGGCCTCGGTGTCGACGGTGCCGGACAGATCGCGGACCACGAGCATCAGCAGCTCGTCGCCGGTGTAGCCGTAGCCGTCGTAGGCCTGCTGCCCGTTCTCCAGGTTGGCGCTGGCGACCTCGACCGGGAACTCGGTGCCGTCCGTGCGCCGGGCGACCATCCGCGTCGGCTTGGTGCGCACCCGCGGATCGATGTGGTCCGGCCGCCGCATGGACCCGGGGATGAGCCGCGAGTCGAACTGCGGCAGCAGATCCAGCAGCCCGCGTCCGACCAGCGCGGTGCCCGGCGCCTCGAAGGCCTCCAGCGCGATGGAGTTCGCGTTGACGACGGTGCCGTTCGCGTTGACCAGGACCAACGCGTCGGGCAGGGCGTCCAGTATGGCTGCGAGGCGAGCAGCGCCTCGGGATGGCCTGCTGCTCACGAGACGCTTCCCTCCTGTTACCGCACTTGCCGACCGCCTGGGCCATCTTGCCAACCGGCCCGCAGCGTGTCACGCGAGGGAGTCTAAGCGCTGGGGCCCGGTCGGCGGCGCGGGATGGGAGGGAGGTCGCACGAGGAAGTGACGTAGAACGTGTGACCGGGTACCACCCCGGTCGGGAACCGGCGTCCGGAACCGGCGGCTCCGGCCGTGTGCCGGACCGGTCCGCCTGCGCCCCCGCCCTACGCCCCTTGCGGCGCCCGCAGATCGGGCAGCAACGGCACCATGCGGTTCCAGCGGGAGACCTGGCAGCCGTCGCTCCGGTCGTAGCGCGCGTCGACGGGGCGGCCGGCCCAGGTGCCGGTGACGTGCGCGGTGGCCGGTCCGCCGTACTGCATGGTGCAGACGCTGCCCTCCGGGACCGGCGCGAAGGTGTCCTGGCCCCAGCGCGTGTCCCGGTCGAGCACGGCGCAGGCGCCGGCCGGGTCGGGGTGGCTGCCGCCGTCCGGGTGGCAGTACAGCTCGTACGTACCGTCCGCGCCCGGGCCGGCGTCCCGGACGGTGACCGTCAGGTGATCACCGGCCCGGTCCTCGTCGCGGACCGGCGGCGGCATCAGCGCGCCGGTGTCCGTACCGGCGCGGGAGCCGGTGTCGGCGTGCGCGCCCGCGGGCACGGCGGCCAGGGAGACGAGGGTGGCGACGGACGCGGCGGCCGCGCCGAGAAGGCGGGCGGCGTCGAGGCGGGAGATCAGCAGCATGACCTGACTAACGCCCCGTCCGGCCGGATGTTGCGCGACCACGCCGTTAAGGGCTTTGCCCTGCGACCCGCCTGCCTAGTACCGTGGGGGTCGATTGGTGACAGCACGCTCAACTGTGTCATCATCGGCACGCGCCACTCGCGCTCGCACGCGAGAGGTGATGTTGTCTGGAGGCGTCGCCTAGTCCGGTCTATGGCGCCGCACTGCTAATGCGGTTTGGGTCTTAAAGCCCATCGAGGGTTCAAATCCCTCCGCCTCCGCACATGATCGACGAAGCCCCGGCCCCTGCGGCCGGGGCTTCGTCGTTGTCCGGGTCCCGTTGGTGCCCCGTCGGACTCCTGGCGACGTTTTCGCAGGTCACAAGGGGTGTGGCCATCGGATTTCACATGACGGCGGCAGTCATGTAATGTTCTTCCTGTCGCCGCGAGCGGGCCGAAAGGACCGGGACCGGCGGGAAAACAGAACAAGACAAGCACTCGTAGCTTAACGGATAGAGCATCTGACTACGGATCAGAAGGTTGCAGGTTCGAATCCTGCCGAGTGCACATGAGCGAAAGGCCCGGACGAGAGTCCGGGCCTTTTGCGTTTCCCCGACGAGCGGGCGGACGTCGGTGACCGAAGGCAGGTCCTCGACCCGCCGCGGCCCGGCGTCTCCGGGAACGTGTCACCAGACGGTCGGGTTGCGACAACATCAGGCAATTGCCGGCCACAACCGCACTCGGCATGTCGGAGTCATGCGGCAGGCCCCACCGCGCTGTCAAGATCACCTTTCACGTCGTGTCGGGCAGTGTTCCGGCCAGGCGCGCTTCCGGCCCCCGCGGTGCGCGGTGACCCGATTTATAGTGCGCCTTTATTCGAGGCCGGCCGCCTGTCCTCCTTGGCCAGAAACCCCATGGGACGCGGCGCCCGATCATGATGTACTCGCTGTGCAAATTCGACCTCCACGAAAGAAGGTGAATTTCGATGACCGAGTACGAGATGACGGAGTACGAGGCTCCCCGGATCGAGCCGATGGGTGACTTCGCCGAGCTGACCATGTGGTACGGCTGGGCGAGCGCCGACGGCGAGGGTGACGCCATCATCTGACGTCGGAGAAATCCGGTCGGCCGAAAGGGAAGAACGTGGATGCATCGTGGTTCGTGGCTTTCTCCGGAGAGCGTGCGGAGGTGTTTCCTGGTTCACCCGGAGAGGCCGACCGGATTTCCACTGTGCGCGACCGTGCGGGAAATATCTGGCTGGTCGCGGACACCACCCATGCGCGTCTGGTCGTCGCCGAGGCGGGCGCCAGACGTCTCGCACTGTTCGGCGAGACGGGCGCCGACGCGGGGCAGCTGGCACGCGTCCTCGACCGGCACGACGACGTACCCGGCGTCATGGACGCCGCCCACCGCCACCCCGGCAGCTTCCACGTCGTCCACACCGACGGACACACCACCTACGTCCAGGGCACCGCCTCGGGCCTGCGGCAGGTGTTCCACGCCCGTACCCCGGACGGCGGCCGTGCCGCGTCCGACTCACCGGAACTGCTGGCCCGCCTGTGCGGGGCCGCTCCCCGGCTGGAGACCGTCGCCTGGGAACTGATGCAGCCGACCCTCGACTACGGCCTGACCGACGCGACCTGCTGGACCGGTGTGCACCGCCTGCCGGCGGACCAACGGCTCCGGATGAACGGCGACCGGGCGGACACCGTCACCTGGTGGCGTCCGCCTGCTGCGGAGCTCCCTCTCGCCGAGGGGGCGCCGCGGCTGAGAGCGGCCCTCGACGCCGCCGTCGGGGCACGCACCGCCACGGCGTCGGGACTGTCCGCGGACCTCTCCGGCGGCATGGACTCCTCGTCGTTGTGTTATTTGCTGGCCGAACAGGGTGCCCATTTCCAGGCGTTCGTCGAGCAGACCGTGGACCCCAATCACGACGACGCACAATGGGCCGCTCTCGCGGCACGGGAAATAGGCTGCGACCTGACCGTGTTCCAGCCCGACGACATACCCGGCCCGTATGACGGGATATGCGACGACGCGGGTGTTCTCGATTTCTCCGTGCCGCACAGTGTGTCCACGCCGTACACGCTGATTCGCAACCGTTCCCGCAAGGCCGCCATGGCGAAGGTTTTCGCCGGTGCCGGCGCCACGGTGCACATGGCCGGCTTCGGCGGCGACGAACTTTTCACCGTCGCCCCCTCCTATTTCAGTGACCTGTACCGTACGTCTCCCCTCAGAGCCCTGCGTGAAATACGCCCGCTGGCCCGTCTGCGGCGCTGGCCGATGCGTGCGGTCATGCGCGCGCTGGCCGGCGGGGAGTCCTATGAGGAATGGGTGGAGGAACAGTTGCGAGGACTGCATCTGCCCCGGCCGGAAAGGCAGGGTCCCACGGTGCAGTGGGGGCCGCTGTGGCGTGTTCCCGCCTGGGCGACGCCGAAGACGGCGGAGGCGGTTCGCGCACTGGCGCTCGCCGGGCCCGGCCGGACTCCGCAGGCGCCCGGGAGATCCGTGCACCTCTCCCTGGCCGGACAGCGCATCGGCGGCCACCGGCTCGCCCCGCTGCGTGAACTGATGCAACGCCAGGGGGTCCTCCTGTCACTGCCGTACATGGACGACGGCGTGCTGGAGGCCGCCCTGGCGGTGTCCCGTGCCGAGAGCCGCCCTGGACTGAGCTACAAACCGGCCCTCAAGGCCGCCATGCAGACCGACGGTCCCAAGGCGGTGCTCTCCCGCGCGACCAAGGGGGAGTTCAGCATGTCGGTGCACCACGGGATCGCCCGCAACCGCCGCAGCCTGCTCGGGCTGTTCGACCGATCCCTGCTCGCCGAGCACGGATTCGTCGATCCGGCACGCCTGCGGTCGAGCATCCGCAACAGCATGCGTCCGCAGGCCGAGACCGCTGCCCTGGAGCTGACCGTGGGCGCCGAGGTATGGCTTCGGACCGCGGTCGCGGCACTGGCCACCCCGCCCGGAGGCGGGGCGGGGCGGCTCCTCGTTCAGCCGGCCCACGCTCCTTCGAACGGAAGTTGACCCACTCGTGCTGAAGCCATCACCCGACGTCGTACTGACGAAGAACGAGGACGCGGCCGTACTGCTCGACAAGAAGTCGGGCGGCTACTACCGCCTGAACCCCATGGCAGTGGCCGTCTACGAGAGCATCTCGGCCGGCCGCCAGGAGACGGACGTCGTCGCGGAACTCCAGGACCGGTTCCCCGATGCCCACGACCGTATCGCCGACGACGTGAGACGCCTGCTCACCACGTTGCGCTCGGCCGGCCTCCTGGTGGCGTCGTGACTCTGCCCATGACGCTGGAGCCGCGCTCGCCGCTCCCGGTGCACAGAAGGGCTCTCCCCCTGGTCGCAGTGGGGCTGAGCCGGCTGCTGATCGCCACCTGCCGCCCGCGCCGTCTCGAGAAGGTCCTGCGGGTTCTCAGCCGCGGTGCCGGGCCGGCCTCGTACGCCGAGGCGCTGCGCGCTCGCAGCGACGTGGTGTCGGTCAGCGGCCGTTGCGCGGGGCAGTACTGCCTGGACCGGTCGGTCGCCGCGGTGCTCCTGGCCCGGTTGCGGGGAAGCTGGCCGGACTGGGTGTCGGGCGTCAACCTCGTGCCGTTCGCCGCACACGCGTGGATCGAGGTGGACGGCCGTCCCGTCGGCGAGGCGCTGAAGCTCGACGGTTTTCAGAAGAACATGGTGGTCGCCCGCCCCCGTGCGGTGGACCGGTCCGCGGAGGAGAAGGCGTGACCATGGACGTCGAGACGGTGACCAAGGAGATAGGGGAGCGGGGATTCGCGCTGATCCCCGATTTCCTGGCCGGCGAGCGGCTCGGCCAGGCGGTCGCGGACATCGCGGAGTACTTTCCCGACCCGGAGGACGGTGCGGTGGACGCCGCCGGCGTCGGCGCGCTCAAGCACGCCGTCCCCTTCCCCTTCACCAGCAACGCCCTGAACCGGATCCCCCTGGACCCGCAGGTCATCGACGTGGCCGGACGCCTGATGGGCACCCGGGACATCCTCCTGACCAGCGCGTTCGTGCAGGCGAAGTACGGCACGGCCTACGGTGCGACCAAGGACCAGTCACTGCACAACGACGCCTGGGCCGTCAACAGCCTCCTTCCGCCCCGCACGGACGGCGCCTACCAGCGGCTCTTCGGCATCGTGTACCTGACCGACGTGACGACCGGGACCGCGCCCACCTATGTCGCGGGCCGTGCCGACGACCTCGGGGTGCCCCTGATCACCTCGCAGGACAGGGCCACCTACAGCGAGAGCGAGTACCCCGCGCTCTACGACCGCGAGCGTCCCGTCGAGGCACCGAAGGGTTCCCTGCTTCTGTTCACCGGCGACCTCGTGCACCGCGGCTCGGCCTACCGGGACCGGTACGGCCGACGGCTCGCGCTGTTCTTCAACCTGCATTCCGCGGCGGCCCGCTGGACCGGCAAACACCTGTGGGCGATGATGCCCGCGTCACCGGACTGGGGGACCTTCCAGGAGCTGATCGTCGGACTCGCTCCGCACCAGCGGCAGGTGCTGGGATTCCCGGAACCAGGCGATCCCTACTGGACGGCGGACACCGCCCGCCGCCTGGCCGAGCTGTACCCGGGCATCGACACGACACCGTACGAGCCGACCGAGCGGGAGCGGGCATGACGGCCGCCCCCGTCCCTCCGACGGCCACACCCGTTCCCCCGGCGCCCGGCCACGGCCCGGCCCGGCGGGAGGGATACGCCGGGCAGGCGGCGCGCGGCCTTTCCTGTCTGGGGCGGCTGTTCGGCCAGGAACCGGGTTTCGCCGGGGTGGCGCAGGACGCGGTGGACCTGCTGTTCGGCACGTGGGGGCACCGCACCGCGCGGGGCATCGACGAGCCGGAGGCGGCACGGGGCCGGGCACCCTTCGAGTTCTCCCTGGTGATGAAGGACCGCGGCCCGGAGATCAGGATCTTCCTCCGCCCCCTGTCCGACGAAGGACCGACCACCGCGACCGGCAGCTGGGAGAACGGCTGGCGCACGCTGCGCGCGCTCGAGGAGTGCGGCGCCGCGTCCCTGACCCGGGCCCGCACCGTGCGGGACCTCTTCGTCCCCCGCAGCGAGCAGGCCGCGTTCGGGATGTGCGTCGCGGCGACGGTCCGGCCCACGGGAGTCGCCGACGCCAAGGTGTACTTCGACACCCTGGCCGCCGGCACCGCCGACAACCGGCGCGTCATCGGTGAGGCGATGGACCGCCTCGGACACGGCGCGGCGTGGCGGTGGCTGCGGCGACACGATGCGGAGGGCATGACGCGTCTGATGCCGGCGTTCCTCGCGCTCGACCTCGACGACTCGCCCCGGGCCCGGACCAAGTTCTACACGACGGTGGACGAGCGGTCCGGCGATGCGCTCCGCACGCGGCTGACCAGGCTGTCCGGTGTGGCCGGCCGGAAGGCCGACGGCCTCCTGCGGGCCCTGTCGGCCGACGGTCCCGACGCGCTGGCCGGGCCCGGCACCCGGCCGACTCTTTGCTGGAACCTGTCGGAGCCGGGGGTGGAACGCCCCGACGACGCCACGCTGTACGTGCCCTTCCAGCGCTACACGCCGTCCGGCTCGGAGGCCCTGGCCCGGTTGCGGCCGTACGTACGCCCGGCGGACCTGACCCGGCTGGCCCGTCTCCTGGCCCACGGCGCGGTGGAGGAGGGGCAGCCGCAGGCCGGGGAACACGGGCCGAACGCGTTCCACTGGGCGGCGGCCAAGCTGAACCGCGAGGCGCGGGACCCGCTGACCCTTTACGTGTCGGCGGCGATCGTGGACCGGGCGAGCGGCGCGGAGAGCTGATCGACGGCCGGCTGCCCGTCCGTCACCTGCCGCTTCACCACGAGTACGACGCTGACCGCACCGGCCCACACCAGGGCGGAACCGAGCAGATGCAGGATGACCGCCACCGCGGGCAGGGAGGTGAGCGACTGGAACAGCCCGACGGCGCCCTGTGCCACGAAGACGGCGAGGAACACCCCGGTGCGCCGGCGAGCCGGGGAGCCGGCGGGCAGAGCGGCCAGCAGCAGACCGCCCACGACGAGGCAGCCCGCGGCGATCAGCCCGTGCACGACGGTGACGCCCGCCCAGTGGAACGGCATCCGGCTCACGTCGGAGGAGTCGCCCGCGTGCGGTCCGGAGCCGGTGACCGCGGTGCCCACCACGAGCAGGACGAAGGTCCCCGCCAGCAGAAGACGGCCCAGGGCCACGGCGCGCCCCGGCCGGGGCATCGGCGCGGGCACCTCGGGCTCCGGTCGGCGCACGCGTTCCCAGGTGACCACTGCCGTGGCCAGCAGCAGCGCCGCGGCGAGGAAGTGCGCGGCGACGATGTACGGGCTGAGCCGCATCCACACCGTGACGCCTCCGACAACGGCGTTGAGGACGACGACCCAGAACTGGGCCCAGGCCCCCCGCAGCACCTCGCGCGACGGATCGCGCTGCAGCCGTGCGGCGACGATGAGCCAGCCGACCACCACGCACAGGACGCCGGTCAGCAGCCTGTTGCCGAACTCGATCGCGCCGTGCAGGCCCATCTCGGCCGTGGGCGCCAGCCTCTCGCCGGTGCACGACGGCCACTCGGGGCAGCCGAGCCCCGATCCGGTGACCCGCACCACGCCACCGGTGACGATGATCCCGACGGCTGCCACCACCGACGCCACCGCCGCGCTGTGCAGGCTCCGAGGCCCCCATGTGTACCGACCGGCCAGCCAGGAGAGCGGTGTCCGCACGATGACCCCTCACTGATGATGCGCGTGTTCCCCCGGGCTCATCCTAGGTGGCGCCGTCGAAGGGCCCTGCTTCTACGGTGCGGTTCAGGACAGGGTGCGGTGTCGGGCGACCGGGCCTTGTCAGTGGTGGCTCGTACGCTCGTGGGTGATGGCACAGGCATGGAAGTGCGCGGGGCTGCGGTGGGTGGCGGGCGGCCCTGTGCTGACGTGGGTCGGTGGGCGGCGCAGTGCGCTGACCAGGGGGAAGCGGGTGGCCTTCGAGGTCGCGGCAGGGGGTGTGCGGACGTGTGTCGGGGCGCGGGGGCACGCGTGTCCGGCCGGGGTGGCCGTGCCGGGACGGAGTACGGGGGCGCGGTGCGAGGAGTGCGCGCGGCTGGATCGGGCGCACTCGGTGGCCGCGGACACGATCGCCGATGATCCCCGGCCGTACCGGGTGTACGTGGCGTGGTTCGGGCCGGGGCTCGTCAAGGTGGGGATCACCGGGGTCGACAGGGGATCGGCTCGGCTGCTGGAGCAGGGGGCGGTGTGTTTCAGCTGGCTGGGGACCGGGCCGTTGATGGCCGCGCGGCGGACGGAGGAACTGCTGCGGGCCGCGCTGCGGGTGCCCGACCGCATTCCGTACGCCCAGAAGCGGGCGGTGCGGGCCGCGCTGCCGGCGACGGAGGAGGAGCGGGCGGCCGAGATCGCCGAACTGCACGGGCGGGCGGTGGCGCTCGGGGGCTGGCCGGAGTCGCTGACGCCGGAGCCGTTCCGGGGAGTGGATCACGTACGGGTGTTCGGGCTCGCGGAGCGGGAGCGGGGGCCGGGAGCCGTGGGGGAGGTGGTCGAGCTGGTGGCGGGGGGTGCGGTCGGGGGTGAGCTGGTGTCGGTCGCCGGGCCGGATCTCCATCTGGCCACGGAGCGGGGGGTCGTCGTGCTCGACACGCGGCTGATGACGGGGTGGGAGCTGCTGGCCGCCGAGGGGGACCGGTGCGCCGTTCCCGTGCGGGAGTTCAAGGGGGCCGCCGGAATTCAGGACGAGCTTTTCTGATCCGGTGTCTTCTTCGGCCGGGAGGTGGACCCCGTCCCGCTTCCGGGGAGATCGTGGGCCACATGAGTGATCACCGCATCGCGCCGGGAGCCGGTCCCGAGGAGGTCCGGCACGTCCGTGGCTTCTGGGAGGAACTCGGGCTGCCCGGTCTCGTCGACGTGCACACGCACTTCATGCCCGAGCGGGTGCTGCGCAAGGTCTGGGGGTACTTCGACGCGCTCGGTCCGCTGACCGGCGGGGTGGAGTGGCCGATCACCTACCGGAGGGAGGAAGAGGAACGGACGGCGCTGCTCCGCGAGTTCGGGGTGCGGGCCTTCACCGCCATGCTGTACCCGCACAAGCCGGGCATGGCGCAGTGGCTGAACGACTGGGCGGTGGACTTCGCCCGCCGGACACCCGACTGCCTGCACACCTCCACCCTCTTCCCGGAACCCGGCGTCGAGGCGTACGTCGGCCGGGCCGTCGAGGCGGGGGCGCGGGTCTTCAAGGCACATGTGCAGGTGGGCGCGTACGACCCCGCCGACGAGCTGCTCGACGGGGCCTGGGGACTGCTCGCCGACGCGGGAGTTCCGGTGGTGATCCACTGCGGTTCCGGGCCCGCGCCGGGCAAGCACACCGGGCCCGAGCCGATCGCGCGGGTGCTGGCGAGGCACCCCCGGCTGCGGCTGGTCGTCGCGCACCTCGGGATGCCGGAGTACGAGGACTTCCTGGACCTCGCCGAGCGCTACGGCGAGGTACGGCTGGACACGACCATGGCGTTCACCGACTTCAGCGAGCGCCTGGCACCCTTCCCCCGGCGGGCCCTGCCCCGGCTGGCCGGCCTCGGCGACCGCGTCCTGCTCGGGTCCGACTTCCCCAACATCCCGTATCCCTACCTGCATCAGCTGCACGCGCTGGAGCGGCTGGAGCTGGGGGACGCGTGGCTGCGGGCCGTGTGCCACGACAACGCGGCCCGGCTGTTCGGGCTGCCCGAGGGCTGACCGGGCTGACCGGGCTGACCGGGCTGAAGGGGCTGACCGGTGGCGCGCCCAAGAGATTCCTGAGAGGCCCCTGTGCGTTTCTCAGAGAAATCACAGCTTGGAGAAAGGGTGTTCTCAGAGCACCCCGACATCGTGTCCGGTATGACCACGACCTCGCCCCAGGGGCGCACCGAACTGCTGAGGCCGGACGGGAGCCCCGTCCGGGTGCTTGTGGTGGACGACGAGCTGTCCATCACCGAACTGCTGTCCATGGCCCTGCGCTACGAGGGCTGGCAGATCCGCAGCGCGGGTGACGGGCACGGTGCCGTCCAGGCCGCGCGCGAGTTCCGGCCCGACGCCGTCGTCCTGGACATGATGCTGCCCGACATGGACGGGCTGAGCGTGCTGGGGCGGCTGCGCCGCGACCTGCCGGACGTGCCGGTGCTGTTCCTGACCGCCAAGGACGCGGTGGAGGACCGCATCGCCGGGCTGACCGCGGGCGGGGACGACTACGTCACCAAGCCCTTCAGCCTGGAGGAGGTCGTCGCCCGGCTGCGCGGCCTGATCCGCCGCTCGGGCGCCGCCGACCGGCGCTCCGACTCCGTCCTCGTCGTCGGCGACCTCACCCTCGACGAGGACAGCCACGAGGTCACCCGCGGCGGCGACGGCATCCACCTCACCGCCACCGAGTTCGAGCTGCTGCGCTTCCTGATGCGCAATCCGCGGCGCGTGCTCAGCAAGGCGCAGATCCTGGACCGCGTGTGGTCCTACGACTTCGGCGGCCAGGCCAACGTCGTCGAGCTGTACATCTCCTACCTGCGCCGGAAGATAGACGCCGGTCGCGAGCCGATGATCCACACCCGGCGCGGCGCCGGTTACCTGATCAAGCCCGCGGTGTCATGAGCCGACGGCGACGCCCGCGGCCGCGGACCCTGCGGACGCGGCTCGTTGTCGCGTCGGTGGCCCTGATCGCCGTCGTGTGCGCGGTGATCGGCACGGTGACGACGCTGGCGCTGCGGTCGCACCTGTACGAGCAGCTGGACGGGCAGGTGCACGAGGTCGCGATGCGGGTGTCCGGATTCGGGCCGCCGGGTGATCCCCGGGCCGGCGTCGGTGTGCCGCAGCGGATGGACCTGGACGAGTTCGTCCGGCACGGACCGCAGCCGCGCGGCACGATCGTCGCCGAGGTGCGGGGCAGCGCCGTCACCGACGCCAGGTACGGCAAGGAGGACAAGGAGAGCACCGACCTCAGCCGCACGGCGGCGGTCGCCCTGGACGAGGCCCAGCGCGCCGTGCTCGCCACCGTCTCCCGGGACGGCACGGCGCACACCGTGGAGGTCCCCGGCCTCGGCGACTACCGCGTGGAGTACCGCGACGGCTACTACGCCGCCCTCCCCACCGCGGACGTCACCGGCACCATCAGCACGCTGATCCTCGTGGAGGCGAGTGTCACCGCCGCCGGCCTCATCGCCGCCTCCCTCGCCGGGACCGTCATCGTCGGCGTCGCCACCCGCCCCCTGCGCAGGGTCGCCGCCACCGCCACCCGCGTCTCCGAACTCCCCCTGCACGCGGGTGAGGTGAACCTGGACGAACGCGTCCCGGAGTCCGAGTGCGACCCGCACACCGAGGTCGGCCGGGTCGGCTCCGCGCTGAACCGGATGCTGAACCACGTGCACGGAGCCCTGCACGCACGGCAGGAGAGCGAGACGCGGGTACGGCGGTTCGTCGCGGACGCCAGCCACGAGCTGCGCACGCCCCTCGCCTCCATCCGCGGGTACGCCGAACTCACCCGCCGGGGACGCGAACAGGTCGGCCCCGACACCCGGCACGCGCTGGGCCGCATCGAGTCCGAGGCCGGGCGCATGACCCTGCTGGTCGAGGATCTGCTGCTGCTCGCCCGCCTGGACGCCGGGCGCCCGCTGGAGTTCGAGCAGACCGACCTCGTCCCGCTCGTCGTGGACACCGTCAGCGACGCCCGCGCGGCCGGCCTCGACCACGTCTGGCGGCTCGACCTGCCCGACGAACCGGCGCTGGTGTCGGCGGACGCCGCCCGGCTCCAGCAGGTGCTGGTCAATCTGCTGGCCAACGCCCGCACTCACACCCCGCCCGGTACGACCGTCACCGCGCGGGTGCGGCACAGCGGGCCCTGGCTGTGCGTGGACGTCGAGGACAACGGGCAGGGCATCCCGCCCGCGCTGCTGCCGCACGTCTTCGAGCGCTTCGCGCGCGGGGACTCGGCGCGGTCCCGGGCGACCGGCTCGACGGGCCTCGGGCTCGCCATCGTGCAGGCCGTGACGACCGCGCACGGCGGCGGGGTGAGCGTCGACAGCGTGCCGGGGCGGACGGTCTTCACCGTGCACCTGCCCGCGCTGCCCGCGCTGCCCGCAGCGCCCGCAGTGCTCGCGCAGGACAGCGCACGACCGTACTCACAGGTACAGCACAGCCTCACCACACGGGTGCGACAGGGCAGTTGAGAAGAGTCGGTCCCATGCGAACCGACTCTTCTCCCGGCTCCCTGCCGGCGCGGGAGCACCTCCCGGCCGCAGGAGCCGGTACGCCTGTCCTGGACGTGGTGATCCCCGTCTACAACGAGGAGAAGGACCTGCGGCCGTGCGTCCTGAGACTGCACGAGCACCTCACCCGCACCTTCCCGTACGCGTTCCGCATCACGGTCGCGGACAACGCCTCCACGGACGCCACCCCGCAGGTGGCGGCGCGGCTGGCGGCGGAGCTCGCGGAGGTCAGGTCCTCCCGGCTGGAGCAGAAGGGCCGGGGCCGGGCCCTCGGGACCGTCTGGTCGGCCTCCGACGCCCCGGTCCTCGCCTACATGGACGTCGACCTGTCCACCGACCTCAACGCGCTGCTGCCGCTGGTGGCCCCGCTGATCTCCGGCCACTCGGACCTGGCGATCGGCTCACGGCTCGCCCGCAGCTCGCGGGTCGTGCGCGGCGCCAAGCGGGAGTTCATCTCCCGCACCTACAACCTCATCCTGCGCGGCTCCCTCCAGGCCCGCTTCTCCGACGCCCAGTGCGGCTTCAAGGCGATCCGCCGGGACGTGGCCCAGGTGCTGCTGCCGCTGGTGGAGGACACCGGCTGGTTCTTCGACACCGAGCTGCTGGTGCTCGCCGAGCGGGCCGGGCTGCGGATCCACGAGGTGCCGGTCGACTGGATCGACGACCCGGACTCCACCGTGCACATCGTGCGGACGGCGACCGACGACCTCAGGGGCGTCTGGCGGGTCGGCAAGGCCCTGGCCACGGGTTCGCTTCCGCTGGACCGGCTGGCCCGGCCGTTCGGTGACGACCCGCGCGACCGGGACATCAAGGACGTACCGCAGGGCCTGGCCCGGCAGCTCGTCGGCTTCTGCGTCGTCGGAGTCCTGTCCACCCTCTTCTACCTGGTGCTCTACAGCGGCTTCCGGGTCTTCGCCGGGTCCCAGCTCGCCAACGCGCTGGCCCTGCTGGTGTCGGCGGTCGCCAACACCGCCGCCAACCGGCGGCTGACCTTCGGGGTGCGCGGCCGGGGCCGCGCGGTGCGCCATCAGGCGCAGGGGCTGGTCGTCTTCGGCATCGGTCTGGCCCTCACCAGCGGTTCGCTCGCCGCCCTGAGCGCGGCGACGGCCGACCCGGCCCATTCCACCGAGCTGGCGGTGCTGATCGCCGCCAACCTCGCCGCCACCGTGCTGCGCTTCCTGCTCTTCCGCGCCTGGGTGTTCCCGGACGCGCCGCCCGCCGCCCCGCAGGCGCCGGCCGCCCCGGACCCGCGCCCGTACGCGGCGGCCCCGTACGGAGCGGCCCCGCACGAGGCGACGCCGTACGCCGCGCCCGCCTGCCCGACGACCTCGTTCCGCGCCGGCGACGTCGCGGAACACCCCCGGGGTGACGCCACCGTGCGACTGGCGCCGGTACGCCCCGCCGACACCGACCCGAGGGACGGACGATGACGACGCACTACGACCGGACGACGTACGAGGGGGACGCGCGTCCCGCCGACAGCGGCGCCCCGCCCCCGGCACGGCCTCCCCGGCCATCCGCCGAGGCCCTGCCCCGCAGACTGTGGCGGGGCCGCCCCGAGGACCCGAGCTGGGTGCGCCCGGCCTTCCTCGGCCTGCTGCTGGCCACCGCGCTGCTCTACCTCTACAACCTGAGCGCCTCCGGCTACGCCAACTCCTTCTACTCGGCGGCCGTGCAGGCGGGCAGCCAGTCCTCGAAGGCGTTCTTCTTCGGCTCGCTCGACGCCGGCAACGCCATCACCGTCGACAAGCCCCCGGCCGCTCTGTGGCCGATGGCGCTGGCGGTGCGGATCTTCGGGCTGAGCTCCTGGTCGATCCTCGTCCCCGAGGTGCTGATGGGCGTCGCGACGGTCGCCGTCGTGTACGCGGCCGTACGCCGCCGCTTCAGCCCGGCCGCCGGACTGATCGCCGGCGTGGTGCTCGCGCTCACGCCCGTCGCCGCGCTGATGTTCCGGTTCAACAACCCGGACGCGCTGCTGGCGCTGCTGATGTCCGTGGCCTGCTGGTTCGTCGTGCGCGCGCTGGAGGACGGCCGGACCAAGTGGCTGATGTGGGCCGGTGCCGCGATCGGCTTCGCGTTCCTGGCGAAGACCCTCCAGGCCTTCCTGATCCTGCCCGCGCTCGCCCTGGTCTACGGCGTCTGCGCCCCGGTCGGGCTGAAGAAGCGGCTTGGCCAGCTGGCGCTGGCGACCGCCGCGATCGTCGTCTCCGGCGGCTGGTGGGTCGCGGTCGTCGAACTGTGGCCCGCGTCGTCGCGGCCGTACATCGGCGGCTCGCAGAACAACAGCTTCCTGGAGCTGACCTTCGGCTACAACGGCCTCGGCCGGCTCAACGGCGAGGAGACCGGCAGCGTCGGCGGCGGGGGCGGCCCCGGCGGCGGGGCCGGCGGGCAGTGGGGCGAGACCGGCTGGGACCGGATGTTCAACTCCGAGATCGGCGGCCAGATCTCCTGGCTGCTGCCGGCCGCGCTGATCCTGCTGGTCGCGGGCCTGATCGCCACGCGCGGGCGCGGCCGCACCGACGCCACCAGGGCGTCCTTCCTGGTGTGGGGCGGCTCGCTGCTGATGACCACGGCGGTCTTCAGCTACATGGCGGGCATCTTCCACCAGTACTACACGGTGGCCCTCGCCCCCTACCTGGCGGCCGTGGTCGGCATGGGCGCGGCGGCCCTGTGGGAGCGGCGCGAGCGGATCTGGGTGTCCCTGGCGCTCGCCGCCGCCGTCACGGCGACCGCCGCCTGGGGGTACGTCCTGCTGAACCGCACGCCGGACTACCTGCCGTGGCTGCGGTGGCTGGTCCTCGTCGGCGGCCTGGTCGCCGCGCTCGGGCTCGTCTTCGTGGGGCGGCTGGGGCGGCGGATCGCCCTCGCGGTGGCGGGGCTGGGCGTCGTGGCGGCGCTGGCCGGGCCGACCGCGTACACGCTCAGCACCGTGCAGGAGGGGCACAGCGGCTCCATCGTCACGGCCGGTCCGGCCGGCGCGAGTATGAGGGGCGGCCCGGGCGGTGGCGGCCGGGGCGGCGCCTTGCCGGACGGCGGAAACGCGCCGGGTCGGGCCCAGGGCCAGGGGCAGGGCGGTCCGGGCAACGGCACCGGCGGCTTCCCGGGCGGTGCGCCGGGCGGGAACCAGCCGGGCAACGGCTTCCCCGGCGTCGGCCAGAACGGCCAGACGCCCCCCGGCGGCCAGACGGGCCCGAACGGCTGGAACGGCGCCACCGGCGAGGGCGGCCGCGCGGGCGGCATGGGTGGCGGCATGGGTGGCCTGCTCAACGGCGCCGAGGTCGACGCCGAGGCGAAGAAGCTGCTGGAGACCGACGCCGACCGGTACACCTGGGTCGCGGCGGCGATCGGCTCGCAGAACGCCGCGAGCTACCAGCTCGGCACCGGCGACCCGGTGATGGCGATCGGCGGCTTCAACGGCACCGACCCCTCACCCACGCCGGCCCAGTTCAAGAAGTACGTGGAGGACGGCAGGATCCACTACTTCATCTCCGGCGGCGGCATGGGCGGCGGCATGGGCGGCGGCTCCGGCAGCTCGTCGCAGATCACCTCGTGGGTCGAGGCCAACTTCAAGAAGGTCACAGTGGGTTCGGCCACGTTCTACGACCTCACGCAGCCGGCCGGCGGCAGCTGAGCGACCGACGCTGAACAGAGACAGGGACTCCTTTACGGCGTTGTACGCCGTAAAGGAGTCCCTATACGCTGTAAGACATGACGACGTCCTCGCAGGAACAGGCACCGGCCGGGCCCGTGGTCCGGGCCCACCCGCAGCGCTGGCTGATCCTCGGTGTCATCAGCCTCGCCCAGCTGACCGTGGTGCTGGACAACACCGTGCTGAACGTGGCCATCCCCTCGCTCACCGGCGAACTCGGGGCCGCCACGTCCGACATCCAGTGGATGATCAACGCCTACTCACTGGTGCAGTCCGGGCTGCTGCTCACCGCGGGCAGCGCGGCCGACCGCTACGGCCGCAAGAAGATGCTCACCGCGGGCCTGGCCCTGTTCGGCCTGGGCTCGCTCGCGGCCGGCCTCGCGGACACCGCCGGTCAGCTGATCGCCGCCCGGGCCGGCATGGGCGTCGGCGGCGCGCTGCTGCTGACCACCACGCTCGCCGTGGTCATGCAGATCTTCACGCCCGAGGAGCACCCGAAGGCGATCGGCATCTGGAGCGCGGTCAGCGCGCTCGGTTTCGCGAGCGGGCCGCTGATCGGCGGCTTCGTGCTGGACCACTTCTGGTGGGGCGCGATCTTCCTGATCAATCTGCCGGTCGTGGCGCTGGGTCTCGTCGCGGTCGTGGCCCTGGTCCCCGAGTCGAAGAACCGGCGGGGCGACCGCCCCGACCTGCTCGGCGCCGTCCTCTCCACGATCGGCATGGCCGCCCTGGTCTACGCGATCATCTCCGGCCCCGGGCACGGCTGGACGTCCGGCAGGGTGCTCGCCACGGCAGCCGTCGCCGTGGTGGTCCTCGCGCTCTTCGCGTACTGGGAGAGCCGTGTCCCGTACCCCATGCTCGACCTGCACTTCTTCCGCGACCAGCGGTTCACCGGCGCGGTCGCCGGTGCCGTGCTGGTCACCTTCGGCATGGGCGGCGCGCTCTTCCTGCTCACCCAGCACCTGCAGTTCGTGCTCGGCTACGGCCCCCTGGAGGCGGGACTGCGGACCGCTCCGCTGGCCCTGACGGTGGTGCTGTTGAACTTCTCCGGCGTCAGCGCGAAGTGGCTGGCCCGGCTGGGCGCGCCGAAGTCGGTGCTGCTGGGCATGGTGCTGATGTCCGCCGGCCTGATGGTCATCGCCACGCTGACCGCCCAGGGCTACGCCGGCACGCTGCTGGGCCTGCTGCTGGTCGGCGCGGGGTGCGCGGTGGCCAACCCGGCCATGGCACACGCGATCATGAGCGCGATACCGCCGGCCAAGGCGGGGATCGGCGCGGGCATCAACGGCACGTTGGCGGAGTTCGGCAACGGTCTGGGCGTGGCCGTGCTGGGCGCGGTGCTGACCTCGCGGTTCGCGGCGCTGGCGCCGGTGGCGGCGGCGTCGTTGCCGGCCGCGCTGGCCTCGGCACGGGGGGAGGGGGAGCGGGCGCGGGTCATCGACGCGTTCTCCTCCGGAGTGGAGAGCAGCCAGCTGGTGGGGGCGGGGGCCGTTCTGCTCGGTGGGGTGGTCGCGGCGGTGCTGTTGCGGCGGGCGGCGCGGAGCGGCGCCTAGGAGCTCGGGTGGAGTGCGCCGTCGCGCGCGTGTGGGCCTTTCGTGGCTGGTCGCGCAGTTCCCCGCGCCCCTTCCGGGGGCGCTTAGCATGACCGGCAACCGAGAGATCGAGGCGAGTGCGCATGGCGAAGGCAGGGCGGCAGGGGCCGAAGGCCAGTGTCTGGCTCGGGGGCGGGGCTCGCCGCGGCGGGCGGGGCGGCGGGCAGCCGTCCGGGCTCGACCGGGAGCGGATCACCGAGGTCACCGTCCGGCTGCTGGACGCCGAGGGTCTGGCCAAGTTCTCCATGCGCCGCCTGGCCGCGGAGCTGAACGTGACGGCGATGTCCGTCTACTGGTACGTCGACACCAAGGACGAACTGCTGGAACTCGCCCTGGATGCCGTCTTCGGCGAGCTGCGGGTGCCCGACCCGGAAGCCGAGGACTGGCGCGACCAGCTGCGCACGCTGGCCGGGGAGAACCGCGCGCTGCTGGTGCGCCACCCCTGGCTGTCCCAGCTCATCGGCACCTACCTCAACATCGGCCCCAACTCGCTGGCCTTCTCCCGGGCGGTACAGCGCGTCATCCGCCGCACCGGCCTGCCCGCGCACCGGGTGACCGGTGCCATCGCGGCCGTCTTCCAGTTCGTCTACGGCTACGGCACGATCGAGGGCCACTTCTTCGGCCGCGCGGCGGACACCGGCCTGAGCCCGGACGAGTACTTCCAGCACTCCATGAGCGCGGTGAACGAGTCGCCGGACACCGCGGGCGTCATCGAGGAGTCCCAGGACATCATGGCGGCCCGCGGCGGCGACACCGTGGCGGAGATGCTGGAGCGGGACTTCGACTTCGCCCTGGAGCTGCTCATCGCGGGCATCGAGGCGATGGTGAGGCGCGCCTAGGCCCTGTCGTCGAACTCCCGTCCGCCTGGCGGCGTCCTGCACGCTCCCCCGGAGGGGGTGCCCCCATTCGCCGCACCGGCCCCTGACCCGGTACGTCCCGTACGAGGGGCAGGGGCCGGCACGCCGAGAGCCCGCACCTGACGCCGCAAGGCCCGCCCTCCGGGCGGACGACGGGAGTTCGACGACAGGGCCCAGCGGCCGCTCAGTCGTCCTTCGCCAGCCGTGCCGGGAAGCCGCCCGTCGCCACCGGCCCCCATGTCCCGGGCGTCACCCGGATGATCGACTTGCCCTGCTCGACCATGGCCCGCCGGTACTCGTCCCAGTCGGGGTGCTCGCCGGCGATGTTGCGGTAGTACTCCACGAGTGGCTCCACCGAGTCGGGGGTGTCGATGACCTCCGCCGTGCCGTCGATCTGGACCCAGGGGCCGTTCCACTCGTCGCTGAGCACGATGAGGCTGACCCGCTCGTCCCGCCGGGCGTTGCGCGTCTTGGCCCGTTCCGGGTAGGTGGAGACCACGATCCGGCCCGAGTCGTCGACCCCGCAGGTCAGCGGCGACCCCTGCGGGCTGCCGTCGGCCCGCCGGGTCAGCAGGACGGCGCGGTGCCGGGGGCGCACGAAGTCCAGCAACTCGTCGAGGGACACGCGGGTGTTGGTCGCGATGTTCGGTGCCATGCCGCCAGCCTAGGCCGAAGGCCCGCCACCGGCCCGCACCGCCTCCGCGAGGTCGTCGTGGACCGGCACGTCGCGGCGCAGGCCCGTCAGCTCCAGGATCCGGCTCGGCGCACTCCTCGGGGTGGCCACCACCCGCAGCGCGGTCCGGCCGTCCAGCCGGTTGCGTACCTCTTCGAGAAGGCGGACGCCCTGGGAGTCCATGAAGTGGGTCGCGGTCAGGTCCAGGACGAGGAGGCGCAGCCCGGCGGAGTGATGGTCCACCGCGGCCATGATCATCGGCAGCAGTCCCGCGGCGTTGCAGTAGTCGATCTCCGGCGGCAGCGGCAGCACGGCGCAGCCGGGCGGATCGCACGGCTCGCACGGTTGGGGAAGGAAGGTCACGTCACTCACCTGACAGACGTCCGTCCGGCTTTCGGCAAGGCCGCTTCCTGACCCGGGCCCCATTCCATCACGCGGGGGACGGGTCACGAAAGGTGCCCGCCCGCTCCGTCGGCCGGGCGTCACCGGCGCGCAACCGAACAGCTAAAGTGCTGTTCGTCCTGTGCTCGCAGTCGGGAATGTGCTGCGGAGCTCTCCTGCGCACGGCCGGATGGCCGTGCATGCCGAAGAGGTTCGTGGTGTCTGCGTCCGAATTTACCGATTTGCCGCGTTTTCCGGTGGGATTCGAGCTGGCCGAGGCTCTGACCACGGCGGCCCGGCAGCTGCACGAGACGGGCACCGCGGACAACACCCTGCGCACCGCGGTCGAGCTGGCCGTGCACCTGATGCCCGGCGCCGAACACGCCGGCATCTCGGAGATCGAGCGCGGCAGCGGGTGCCGCACGCTCGCCTGGACCGACGAGGTCGTGCACTTGGCCGATGTCCGGCACGCGGGCCGTGCACCGCACCCGGACTGGGAGCGGCTGTGGACCACGCCCGTGGTGCGGATAGCGGACACCGAGGCCGACGGCGGCGGCAACACCCTGTCCGACCTCGGCCTCCGCTCGGCGCTGTCCCTGCGGCTGCGTGCCGACCGGCGCCGTCTGACCGTGCTGACGGCCTACGCACGCGAGCCGCACGCCTTCGACGAGGACGCCACCCGCGTCGGCCGCCTGTTCACCGCGCACGTCAGCCTCGCCCTTGACTCGGCGACCGTGCGCGAGCAGCTCACCGAGGCGATGCGCACCCGGGACCTGATCGGCCAGGCCACCGGCATCCTCATGGAGCGCATGACCATGGACGCGGCCGGTGCCTTCGACTCCCTGGTCAAGGCCTCGCAGCGGGAGAACGTCAAGCTGCGCGACCTTGCCCGCCGCATCGTCGACGCGAACAACACCTCCGGGTGACGAGGCGTTGACGGGCGTTGACGGGATATCCGTAGGGCCATGACCGCACAGACCCCCGAGAGCCCCGAGACGCTGGACCGGGCGTTGGCGCGCAGTCAGGGACTCGACACCCTGCTGCGCGATCTGACCGACCGCGCGGTGCGCGAGGTGCCCGGCGCCGTCGCCTGCTCGGTCACGGTGCGCCGGGCCGACCGGCTGATGACCCTGGCGGGCAGCTCCGGCCTCCCCAACGGCCTGGACCTGCGCCAGTACGAGAACGGCTCGGGCCCCTGTGTGGACGCCGCCGAGACCGACAGCCCCCGCTACTCCCCCGACCTGGCCGAGGAGACCCGCTGGCCCGCGTACACGGAGTACGCGCTGGCCACCGGGGTGCGCTGCGTGCTGGCGCTGCCGCTGGCCGTCGAGGGCGAGACGGGCGCCGCGCTCAACTTCTACGGCGTCGAACCCGACTCGCTGGGTGAGGGACGCGAAGCGGCCCGCACCTTCGCGGTGCGGGCCGCCGACGCGGTCAACGAGGCCCTGCGCATCGAGCGGCAGCGTTCCTCGGCGGCCGACGTGCGCACCGCCCTGATCTCCCGCAGCGTCATCGACCAGGCGGTCGGCATCCTCATGGCCCGGGAGCGGATCGACGCCCACCGGGCCATGGAACGGCTGCGCCGGGCCTCGCAGCACACGAACGTCAAGCTCCGGGACCTGTGCGACGAGCTGGTGGCCCGGGCGTCCGGCGGCGCCTCACGCGGCCGGCAGTGACTCCCCCTGGACCGCCTGGATGTCCAGCTCGACCCTGAGCGTCGTACCGATGGCGGCGATGCCCGCCTGGAGGACCTGGTTGTAGTTCATGGCGAAGTCCTCGCGCCGCAGTTCCGTGGTCGCGCGGAACGCCGCCCGGGTGCCGCCCCACGGGTCGGCGCCGGTGCCGAGGTAGGCCAGGTCCAGGTCGACCGGGCGGACGACGCCGTGCAGGCCCAGCTCCCCGTGGACGGTCCAGCGGTCGGAGCCGGCCTGGGTCACCCCGGTGGACCGGAAGGTGATCTCCGGGTACCGCTCGACGTCCAGGAAGTCCGCGGAGCGCAGGTGGGTGTCGCGCATGCCGTTGCCGGTGTCGATGGAAGCCGCCTTGATCACCGCCTCCACCCGGGACTTCGTGACGTCGTCCGGCGCGATCTCGACCGTGCCGGCGAAGTCGGTGAAGCGGCCGTGCACGCTGGAGATGCCCAGGTGCTGGGCGACCGCGGCCACGCTGGAGTGTGCCGGGTCGATGGTCCACGGCCCGGGCGGCGGCAGTTCGGTGCCGCCCTGGCGGGCCAGCGTCACGGTGCCGACCTCGGCCCGGCCGCTCGCGGTGACGATGGCGCTGGAGGCGGCGGGCGCGTAGCCGACGGCCGTGACGATGACGGTGTACGCCCCCGGCGCCAGCTCGGTCGTGTCCCGGACGGCGCCCTCGGCGTCCGCCTCGGCGCGCAGCACCTGGGTGCCGGTCATGTCGGTCACCGTGACGACCGCGTGCGACACGGCCCATCCGTCCCGCGTACGGATCCTCGCGGTCAGTCCCATCCCGTTGTCCCCTGTTCTCCCCAGAAAGCGGGCCCATAGGTCTGCATAGGCCCGAGAAGCCTTATAAATCGGTCACAAAGAGACCGGCCCGTGGCGGCGGCGCGCCTCCGCTCGGAGCGCGCGGGCCGCCACGGGCCGGGGTATCGCTACTCGCCGGGGTGGGCGAGCTCGATGTCGTGGTCGTCGACACCCTGGCCGGCGACCGTGAGGGCCGTCGCCACCGGCGGGTAGCCGGTCGCGATGACGGTGTACTCACCGGCGTCCAGGTCGGTGAAGGCGTACGCCCCGTCCGAGCCGGTGGTGGCCGTGCCGACCACGTTGCCGGCCGCGTCGACCAGGGTCACGCGGGCGTCGGCCAGCGGACCGTGCGGCGCCCGCACGACACCCTGGACCTCGGCGCCGGCCTGCAGGTCGACCTCGACGCGGGTGACACCGGTGCCGCCCACCTCGACGGGCAGGGCGCGCGGCCGGTACCCGGCGGCGTTCACCGCGACGGTCACCGTGCCCGGCACCAGCTCGGCGAAGGCGAACTCGCCCGCCTCGCCGGTGGCGGCGGTGGCCAGCAGGTCACCGCGCACGTCGGTCACGATCACCATCGCGTCCTTGACCGGCTGCCCGCTCTCCGCGGCACGGACCAGGCCGGTGAGCCCGCTGGTGCCGCTGAGCAGGATGTCGTAGGCGACCGGTTCGTCGTTGACGACGATCGTGGACGCCTGCGGCTGGAAGCCGTCGGCGGAGGCGATCAGGACGTACGATCCCGCGCTCGGCGCGTCGACCGCGTAGGAGCCGTCGGCCTGGGCGACCGACCGTCCCAGCTGCCGGCCCGCCAGCGAGATCAGCGTGACGGCGGCCTGCGGGACCGGCGCGGACTCCGCGCCGCGGACGAAGCCGCGGACCGGGATGCCGCCGGAGACGGGAGCCTCCGGGCTCGCGGCCGTGGCGACGGCGGCGAGCCGCTGCGTGGCCGCGGGCTGAACGGCGGTGTCGGCGTCCTGCGCGGCGGCCACCGCACCGGCCGGAACCGGCTCGGCGACCCGGGTGGCCTCGGCCGGAACCGGGGCGACGGGGGAGGCGGTCTCGGCGGCGGACTCCGCGGCCTGGGCCAGGGCACCGGTGGTGCGCAGCGGGACCTCCTTGATGAACAGGGTCACCAGGAAGGCGAGCAGGGCGATCGGCGCGACGTACAGGAAGATGTCGGCGATGCCGTGCCCGTAGGCGCTCTCGAGCCAGTTGCGGATGCCCGGGGGCAGCAGGTCCATGTCGGGGATCGCGCCGCTGCCCGAGGACTTCGCGGCCGCCGCCTGCTCCTGCGGGCTGAGCGAGCCGATGGTGTCCGAGGCGTAGTGGCTGATCCGGGAGGACATCACGGAGCCGAGCACCGAGACGCCGACCGCACCGCCGAGGGAGCGGAAGAAGGTCACCGTGGAGGAGGCGGCACCCAGGTCGCCCGGGGCCACCTGGTTCTGCGTGCAGAGCACCAGGTTCTGCATCATCATGCCGACGCCGAGGCCCATCAGCGCCATGAAGATCGCGATGCGCCAGTACGGGGTGTCGTACCGCATGGTGCCCAGCAGGCCGAGGCCCGCCGTCAGCAGCACGCCGCCGGCCAGCAGCCAGCCCTTCCACTTGCCGGTCTTGGTGATGATCTGACCGGAGACGGTCGACGACACGAACAGGCCG
Organism: Streptomyces flaveolus; assembly: GCF_044765825.1. Lineage (NCBI taxonomy): Bacteria > Bacillati > Actinomycetota > Actinomycetes > Kitasatosporales > Streptomycetaceae > Streptomyces > Streptomyces flaveolus. The sequence continues at coordinate 509,802 of NZ_JBIWKU010000005.1, forward strand.
CCGATCATCGGGATCGTCATGACGCCCGACATGGTCGGGGACTTGTCCCGCGCCAGCTGGAAGTACTGGCTGAAGTAGACGGTGCCCGCGAACATCGCGATACCGACGAACAGCGAGGCGATCGACGCCAGAGTGATGGTGCGGTTCCTGAACAGGCGCAGCGGGATGATCGGCTCGCTGGCCTTGGTCTCGACGAAGCAGAAGATCAGCGTCAGGACGATCGCGCCGCCGACCATGACACCCGTCTGCCACGACATCCAGGAGTACTTGTCGTCGGCGAAGGTGACCCAGATCAGCAGCAGGCAGACGGCCGCGGTGACGAAGAAGGCACCGGCCCAGTCGACCTTGACCTTGCGCTTGAGCACCGGCAGGTGCAGCGTCTTCTGGAGCACGATCAGCGCGATGATCGCGAAGGGCACGCCGACGTAGAGGCACCAGCGCCAGCCGAGCCAGCTGGTGTCGGTGATGACACCGCCGAGCAGCGGGCCGCCGACGGTGGCGACGGCGAAGGTCGCGCCGAGGTAGCCGGAGTACCGGCCGCGCTCACGCGGCGAGATCATCGCGGCCATGATGATCTGGGCCAGGGCGGACAGACCGCCGGCGCCCAGACCCTGGATGACACGCGCACCGATCAGCATCGCCGGGTTCTGCGCCAGACCGGCCACGACGGAGCCGAGGACGTAGACGCAGAGGGCTATCTGGACCAGGGCCTTCTTGCTGACCAGGTCCGCGAGCTTGCCCCACAAGGGGGTGGAGGCGGTCATCGCCAGCAGCGAGGCGGTGACGACCCAGGTGTAGGCGCTCTGGCCGCCGCCGAGGTCACCGATGATCTCGGGCAGGGCGTTGGTGACGATGGTGGAGGACAGGATGGCGGCGAACATGCCGAGCAGCAGCCCGGACAGCGCCTCCATGATCTGCCGGTGCGTCATCGGAGCGTCTCCGGAGGAGCCTCCCCCGTGCTTGGCATGAGCCCGCACACCGGCTGGTGTGGTCGTTGCCATGGACTTCCTTTACTTACGTGGTGACTGCGGGTGTACGGGTGGTCTGTTCGACCGCGGGTGGTACGGCGGGCCGGCCCACGGGGGACCGGCAGTCGTCGAAGCTCGCCCTGAGCCTGGCCATCAGCCGGGTGAGCTGGCCGACCTCCTCGTCGGACCAGTCGCTCAGGCGGTGGGCCAGCAGCTGGGTCGTCCGTTCGGACAGGTCGTCCAGCTGGGCCTGGCCCTCGGGCGTCAGGCGCAGGATGCGCGAGCGCTTGTCCGCCGGGTCCGGGGAGCGTTCGATCCAGCCCCGCTCGGCGATGTGGGCCACATGGCGGCTGGTCACCGACATGTCCACGGCGAGCAGCTCCGCGAGCTTGCTCATGCGCATGTCGCCATGGCGGCCCAGCAGCGTCAGTACGGCGGCCGAGCCGCCGGGGCAGTGGGCGGGCAGGATCCGGCCCAGCTCCCGTTTCACGGCGCCGAAGGCGCTGAACTGGCGGATCAGCTCCTCGTACTGCGCCCTCTCGGCCATGCGCACCTCCCGCATTCGTTGCTTAGGGCAACCATAGGAGCGGTTGGTTGCTACAGGCAAATAAAAACGGGGTCCCGCCCATAAAAAGTTGGCAAAGGCAAGTATTGCGATAGTAAACACCCAGGTGGGTGGCGGTGACCTGCGACAACGGGTCTGCGGAGCCCCGCACTTGGGCCCCACCCGCGGATTCGCTAGTGTCTCGGCCCATGGCTAACAACCAGGGCCCCCAGGGCAATTACGACCCCGCAGGCAGCACCCAGATGTTCCGCGCGTTCGTCGACGAGGGCGCCCCCCAGGCCCGGCAGGCGGACCCCGTCGCCTCCTCGGGCCCCCGCATCGGCCTGATCATCGGCATCGTGGCCGCCGTGGTGGTCGTCGCGGCCGTGGCCTGGCTGGCGCTGAAGTAGCACGGGGCACGGACCCCCGTACGACGCGACCGCCGCGGCCCCCAGGGGGTGCCGCGGCGGTCGCCTTGCTGTCGTGGAGTGCCGGGGGCGGGGCGGGCTCAGTCCGAGATGAGTCCCTCGCGCAGCTGCGACAGGGTGCGGGTGAGCAGCCGGGAGACGTGCATCTGCGAGATGCCGACCTCCTCGCCGATCTGCGACTGGGTCATGTTGGCGAAGAAGCGCAGCATGATGATCCGCCGCTCCCGCGGCGGCAGCTTGGCCAGCAGCGGCTTGAGGGACTCGCGGTACTCCACGCCCTCCAGCGCCGTGTCCTCGTAACCGAGCCGGTCCGCCAGCGAGCCCTCGCCACCGTCGTCCTCCGGGGCGGGGGAGTCCAGCGAGGAGGCGGTGTAGGCGTTGCCCACCGCGAGGCCGTCGACGACGTCCTCCTCGGACACGCCCAGTACGGCGGCCAGCTCGCCGACCGTCGGGGAGCGGTCCAGCTTCTGGGAGAGCTCGTCACTGGCCTTGGTCAGCGCCAGGCGCAGCTCCTGGAGCCGGCGCGGGACGCGCACGGACCACGAGGTGTCCCGGAAGAACCGCTTGATCTCGCCCACGACCGTCGGCATCGCGAAGGTCGGGAACTCCACGCCCCGCTCGCAGTCGAAGCGGTCGATCGCCTTGATCAGGCCGATGGTGCCGACCTGGACGATGTCCTCCATCGGCTCGTTGCGGGAGCGGAAGCGCGCGGCGGCGTAGCGCACCAGCGGGAGGTTGAGCTCGATCAGGGTGTCCCGGACGTACGCGCGCTCCGGGCTGTCCTGGTCGAGTGCGGCGAGCCGCAGGAACAGGGAGCGGGACAGGGTGCGGGTGTCGATGTTCGTCGAGGCCGCCAGGGCGGGGGCTTCGGCTGCCGGGAGGGCCTGAGCCGGCACGGCGTCGAGGGTCGGGACGTCATCGATGGAGCCGAGCGCCTGGAGCGCGTCGGGCGCGGTCTCGCTCTCCGCGAGCGCGAGCACCTTCGAGCTGCCCTGGTCTACGGACATGCCACCCCCTTTGGGTCGCGGGACGGTCGCGGCGGACGCTCCCACGGTGGGAACGCAGCCTTCACCTGAATACCGGCGCCGAAGCCCCGGCAAACGCGTCTCCGGCAGAATGTCACATGTCGGCAACGCGCTGTAGTGACATGTCGACATGCGAGACACGAAAACCCCCTGGAAAGAGGGGGTCTGACGGGGTGTCGGACGGAATCCGCCCGCAACGGCCCTGGTGAGCGATTCGCTCGCACCGGTGACTGCTCGGCCATGCTTTCGGATGTGCGCCGGGTTGCGCCTTCAGGTTATGCGTCGATCCGGTTGGCGGACCTCAATCGCTGGAAACTGCGCGCGAGCAGCCGCGAGACGTGCATCTGCGAGACGCCGAGTTCCGCGCTGATCTGCGACTGGGTGAGGTTGCTGTAGTAGCGCAGCAGCAGAATGCGCTGCTCCCGCTCCGGGAGCTGGACGAGCAGATGACGGACGAGGTCGCGGTGCTCGACGCCGTCCAGCGCGGGGTCCTCGTAGCCGAGCCGGTCGAGCAGCCCGGGCAGCCCGTCGCCCTCCTGCGCGGCCTCCAGCGAGGTGGCGTGGTACGACCGGCCCGCCTCGATGCAGGACAGCACCTCGTCCTCGCCGATGCGCAGCCGCTCGGCGATCTCGGCGGTGGTCGGGGAGCGTCCGAAGGCGGTCGTCAGGTCCTCGGTCGCGCTGTTGACCTGCACCCACAGCTCGTGGAGCCGGCGCGGTACGTGCACGGTGCGCACGTTGTCGCGGAAGTAGCGCTTGATCTCGCCGACCACCGTGGGCATGGCGAAGGTCGGGAACTGCACCCCGCGGTCCGGGTCGAAGCGGTCGATGGCGTTGATGAGCCCGATGGTGCCGACCTGGACCACGTCCTCCATCGGCTCGTTGCGCGAGCGGAAGCGCCCGGCGGCGTAGCGGACCAGCGGGAGGTTGGCCTCGATGAGCGCCGCGCGTACGCGGTCGTGCTCCGGAGTACCCGGCTCGAGTCCCTTGAGCTCCCCGAAGAGCACCTGGGTAAGGGCCCGGGTGTCGGCGCCGCGGCTGCGCTGCGGCGCGGGGGGCCGCTCGGGCGCCTCATGGGCCTGTGCGGGGGGTGCGGGCGGTGCCTGAGGCGCAGTACTGGCCGGCACGGTCAACTCCACCTCGTGATCCGTCAACTCATAGGTCAACTCTCCGTCAAAAGCGGTCATAGCATCACAAGACATGCGCACGGTGCGCAAGCACCCCATAACGCCGTGTTGAGGGCATTCGGGCATGCGAGACGCGGCCGTCCCCGCACACAGACCAGCCCCCCGACGTTTCCGGCGGGGGGCTGGGGGTGCGCGGTGCCTCAGAACTCGTAGTCGGCGATCACCCAGGTGGCGAACTCCCGCCACAGCGCGACGCCCGCCTGGTGCGCCGGGTGGTCCACGTAACGCCGCAGGGCGTCGGTGTCCTCCACGGCGGAGTTGATGGCGAAGTCGTAGGCGATGGGGCGGTCGCTGATGTTCCAGGCGCACTCCCAGAAGCGCAGCTCCTCGATCTGGTCGCCGAGGGCCCGGAAGGCCTCGACGCCCTTCACGACGCGCGGGTCGTCACGCTCGACGCCCTCGTTCAGCTTGAACAGCACCAGGTGACGGATCATCACTTACCTCCGTTGGCGGCCCAGGTCATGAAGTCCCCGACGGCTCCCGCGGCGTCGGATATGCCCTGGAACCCGATCTGGACATAGTCGGCGGCCTTGGCCGGGTCCGTGATGATCACGTACAGCACGAAGACCACGAGCACGTAGACGGCGATCTTCTTCGCGTTCACCGCCACCGCGGCCTCCCCCTGGGACTTCCTCGGACTCTGCGCTACCGGCGGTGAGTGTAACTGTCCGCTCCCGTGTGCGATCAATGCCTCGATCCGGTGACCGGCCTCGCCGCCGCTCCGGAGGGGGCGAGCCGCCGACCCGGAAAAGGCGAAGGGCCCAGTCCTCGGACTGGGCCCTTCTGCTGCGGTAGCGGAGGGATTTGAACCCTCGGTGACTTGCGCCACACTCGCTTTCGAGGCGAGCTCCTTCGGCCGCTCGGACACGCTACCGAGAGAGACCTTACAGCACAGTGCGGCATGGTTCGAAATCGGTATCGGCGGTTCCCCGGCGGGTGTCAGCGGTCGCGGAAGAAGTCCGTGAGCAGCAGGGCGCACTCCTCCGCGAGCACGCCCTCGATCACCTCGGGCCGGTGGTTGAGCCGCCGGTCGCGGACGACGTCCCACAGGGAGCCGGCCGCGCCCGCCTTGTCGTCGCGGGCGCCGTAGACGACGCGGTCCACCCGGGACTGCACCAGCGCGCCCGCGCACATCGTGCACGGCTCCAGGGTGACGACGAGCGTGCAGCCGGTCAGCCGCCACCGGTCGCCGAGCCGCGCCGCGGCCCGCCGGATCGCCAGCACCTCCGCGTGGGCCGTCGGATCGCCGGTGGCCTCGCGTTCGTTGTGCCCGGCCGCCAGCACAGTGCTGCCGTCCGGGGCCAGCACGACGGCGCCGACGGGAACGTCCCCGCCCCGCGCGGCGTGCGTGGCCTCGGCCAGGGCGAGCCGCATCGCGGGCCGCCACCGGTCGCGTACCGGGTCCGGCACGGCCGGGTCCTGATCCGGGCCCGGCGGCACCCGCCCCGGGCCCTCGTCGATCGGTGCGGTCAGCGGACCGTCTCCAGCACCTCGGAGGCGCCCAGCGCCTCGGCGATCTCGCCGACCGCGTCCCCGGACATCGCCCGCAGCTCCTTCTCGCTCACGCCGAAGTCGTCGAGGACCTCGGCGTCGCCGACCGGGCCGTGCGGCACGGAGGACTCGCCGGCGTCCGCGTCGTCGTCGCCGTCGGCTGCGTCGTCGGTCTCACCGTCCTCCGTACCGTCGAGGTCGAGGGCGTCGAGGTCGGCGACGTCGTCACCGGGATCCCGGCCGAGCAGTTCGTCGGTGAGCAGGATCTCCCCGTAGCTGCTGCGGGCGGCCGCGGCGGCGTCCGAGACGTAGATGCGGGGATCCTCCTCGCCGTCCACGCGGACGACTCCGAACCACGCGTCCTCCTGCTCGATCAGCACGAGCACCGTGTCCTCGTCGGGAGAGGCTTCCCGTGCCAGGTCGGTCAGATCCGACAGGGTCTCCACATCGTCGAGCTCCGTGTCGCTCGCTTCCCACCCGTCTTCGGTGCGCGCGAGCAGTGCGGTGAAGTACACCGTGACTCTCCCACTGGTCGTAGGCGTGCCGGTTGGGGTTCCCCCCGGCGGAGGTTGTGGGCGGGGCAAGCGGTCCCCCGAGCCCCACCCACTCGGAATCGTGGCAGAAACAAGGCCTTCGGGGGACATCTTCGGCGCCCTGTGTCCCGCTGTTTTGATCGCGGGTCCGTGCGTGTGTGTCCGAGCCGGACCCGGCGGCGCAGTCCTTGCCGCCACTCGCGGATCGTACGCGGCTTTTCCCCGGGGCCGTGCACACCCGTTCCCGTGCCGTCGGCGCGGCGCGCGATCTTCCCCCGACGGGCTCTGGAACAGGCCCCGCGCTACCAGCGGAACGTGCGCATGCGCATCGCGTGGCGCAGCCGGGCGGCCTTGGCGCGGCGCGGCTGGACGCGGTCCCGCAGCTCCCGGGCCTCCGCGAGATCGCGCAGGAACTGGGCCCGGCGCCGTCGGCGCTCGGACTCCACCTCCGGCCCCGGCCCGCGCTGCGTCCCCGTCCTCCGACGCGTCCCCGGCTCCTCGCTCGGGGACGACGCGTCGTGAATGTCCCGGTCAGGCACAGTCTCACCACCCAGCGTCCGTCCCTCCCACCTTCCCCCGGACGGACGGTTTGACTCCCGTGAGCGGGCCAAGCGGCTGCCGTGGGCCTGCCCGCCCGCGGGGACGCCGGTGCGACGGGCCCGGTTACTGTGGTGGACATGCGTCTCCACGTCGTCGACCACCCCCTGGTCGCTCACAAGCTCACCACGCTGCGCGACCAGCGCACGGACTCCGCGACCTTCCGCCGTCTCGCCGACGAGCTGGTCACCCTGCTCGCCTACGAGGCCACGCGCGACGTGCGCACCGAACAGGTCGACATCCGGACGCCGGTCACGCAGACCACCGGCGTCAAGCTCTCCCACCCGCGCCCGCTGGTGGTGCCGATCCTGCGCGCCGGTCTCGGCATGCTCGACGGCATGGTCCGGCTGCTGCCGACCGCCGAGGTGGGCTTCCTCGGCATGGTGCGCAACGAGGAGACGCTGCAGGCCTCCACGTACGCCACCCGCATGCCGGACGACCTCTCCGGGCGCCAGGTGTACGTCCTGGACCCGATGCTGGCCACCGGCGGCACGCTGGTCGCCGCCATCCAGGAGCTGATCAAGCGCGGCGCCGACGACGTCACGGCCGTGGTGCTGCTCGCGGCCCCCGAGGGCGTCGAGGTGATGGAGCGCGAGCTGGCCGGCACTCCGGTGACGGTCGTGACGGCCTCGGTCGACGAGCGCCTCAACGACCAGGGCTACATCGTGCCGGGCCTCGGCGACGCGGGCGACCGGATGTACGGAGCGGCCGAGTAGCCGCTCACGGCGTGTCCCTGAGGCTGCTCAGCAGTCCTTCTTCTCCGCGGCGGACGTCGGCTGCGGCGCGGCCATCCGGGCCAGCGCCGCGTCGGCGTCCGCCCGCTCCGCCAGCCCCTTGAAGCCGTTGCCGATGATCAGGTCCAGGGTGGCGCCCTTGCGGGCCGCGTCGGTGCGGCGCTCGGCGGCCGGGAGCTGGGTGCCGAGCACGGGCAGCGAGCCCTTCAGGGCCGCGGCGGGCCCGAGCAGCACGCCCGAGCCGTCGACCTTCTTGTCGAACTGCGCGGGCGCGTTGGTCACCTCGCCGATGCGGAAGCCGCGCTTCTTCAGCTCGTCGGCGGTCTGCTGCGCGAGGCCCTTGCGGGTGGTGGCGTTCAGGACGTTGACGGTGACCTGCGCCGGCTTCGGTACGGTCACCGCGGCGGGCGAGGCGCTCGCGCGGGCCGGGGTGGCCCTGCAGGCCGCGGTACCGGCCGCCGACGCCTCGTCGCCGCCGGTGAAGACGTCGATGAGCTGCAGCGTGCCCCAGCCGAGGACCCCGAGAACGGTGGCGCAGGCGACGCCGGCGAACGCGAGCCTGCCGCGTCGCCGGGCCGGGCGCATCCGCGGGAACTTGTCCCCCGTGATCTTGTACTGTCCGCCCATGCCAGGGGGAGTCAGCATGCTCATGGGCGCAGCGTAATGCGCTCGGGCGGCGATGCCTATTAGATGATCAGTCGGTGTTCCGCGGTTCGCCGCAATGCCACCCGAAAGGGTCAAGGCGCGGCGTCGCGGAGGCCGGTACGGACCTCGTCGCGGTCCGGTCAGTCGAGTTCGAGGACGCGCGCGTGCAGTACCTGACGCTGTTGCAGCGCCGCGCGGACCGCGCGGTGGAGGCCGTCCTCCAGGTACAGGTCACCCTGCCACTTCACGACGTGCGCGAAGAGGTCGCCGTAGAACGTGGAGTCCTCGGCGAGGAGGGTTTCCAGGTCCAGTTGACCCTTGGTCGTCACGAGCTGATCGAGGCGGACCGGGCGCGGCGCGACGTCCGCCCACTGCCGGGTGCTCTCCCGGCCGTGGTCGGGGTACGGCCGGCCGTTTCCGATGCGCTTGAAGATCACACGGAAAGCCTACCGGCCCGGGCGTCGCGGGCGCAGCCATGGCGGCGCAGTGCGGCGCCGGAAAAGACACCGTAAACGAGGGCAAACGGGAAGGGGGTCCCGGTGGGACGGCCGTGCGGACGTCCCACCGGGTGCGGTGACCGTGGATTTCCCGGTCAGTCACGCCTCTTGTCCCGTGCGGGCGGCCGCCGTTCGCGCGGGGGCTGCGGCGCGGGCTCCGGTTCGGCGGGGGTGCGGCGGGCGGCTTCGGCGCGCAGGAGGGCGCGCAGGACGGCATAGGGGTCGTTGAGCATGGCTGTGCTCCTGATGACGCGTTCTGTGGGCGGGCTGGGGGACCGGTGTGGCCGGTCCGGTCAGCAGCGCAGGACCACGGAGCGCGTGCCGCGCGGTGGGTGCGGCGGAGCGGGCGGTGCCGGGTGCCCGTCGGGGCGGGCGTGCCCGGTGGTGGCGGGCAGGAGGGTCCACCGGGGCGGTGCCGGGCGCCCGGCGAGCCGGGCCGGTGCCCTGGGGGCGTTGTCGAGGTGGTCGTACTCGGCGGCCGGGCCGTTCGGGCCGCCGCTCTCGCCGGCCACCACGGCCGGGGGCGGCACCGCCGGGGCCTGGGCCTGCGCGCAGGGCACGAGCAGGGCGAGCAGCAGGACCAGGGCCCGCACCCAGGTGCCGCGGCGTCCGGCGCGTCCGGCGCGGTCCGTGGCGGCGGTGTGCGATGCGGGCCTCACACGGATCGTGTCCCCGCCCGGCGTACCCCGTTCAGCACGCCCCGGGCGGGAACCGCTCGCTCGGCCTACGGGCGGGCGACGGCGGCGTGCGCCGTTCACACCGTGTGCGGGACCCTGCGGGCCCGGCTCCGGATGCTCAGGGACGTGACGATCTCGACCACGCCGACGACGACGAGCCACCAGCCGCCGAGCACCGTGAGGACGGCGACGGACTCGACGGGCGAGTCGATCAGGACGATGCCGGCGAGCACCGTGACGATGCCGAGGAAGATGTGCCAGCCGCGCGCGGGCATCGCCGGGTCGTGGGCGGCGGCCACGGTCTGGGTGATGCCGCGGAACAGCCAGCCGATGCCGATCCACAGCGCGAGCAGCAGGACGGACTGGAGCGGGCCGCGGAAGCAGAGCAGGCCCAGCAGGACCGACACGGCCCCGCTGATGAACGCGAGGATCCGCAGCGAGGTCCTGCTGTGCGTGCCGAAGGCGGACGCCAGTTGCAGGACGCCGCTGACGAGGAGGTAGAGGCCGAACAGCACACCGGCGACGCGCAGGGAGGCGCTCGGCCAGAGCAGGACCAGCACACCGAGGACCAGGGAGGCGATCCCGGTGAGCAGGACCGTCTGCCAGGCGGTGCGGGACAGGAGGTGCAGGGGCCCTTCGAAGGGCGGCTCGGGCTCGTGCCCGCCGGGGGACCGGGTGTGCGTCCCGTGCCGGGCGTGGACCCCGCGGTCGTCGTACGGCGGGCCCCCGGGGGAGCTGTTCGGTGGCTCGGTCATGGTCCATGCTGGGAGCGGCCGTGGACCGGCCGCCACCTGGAGTGGTCCACCGGGCTGACGTCGCGGGCCGGCGCGGGCGGCGCCGCCTCGTGCTCCCGGGACCGGGCCGTGGGCCCCCGGCTACGTGCCGGCGGCCTTCGCGGCCTTCGCGGCCTTCGCCGCCGCCTTCATCTCCTGCTTGTGCGCGCGGACCTTGGTCAGCGACTCGGGGCCGGTGATGTCGGCGACCGAGCGGAAGGACTTGGGCTCGCCGTAGTCGCCCGCCGCCTCCCGCCAGCCCTCGGGCCGGACGCCGAGCTGCTTGCCCAGCAGCGCCAGGAAGATCTGCGCCTTCTGCCTGCCGAAGCCCGGCAGCTCCTGGAGCCGCTTCAGCAGCTCCTTGCCGGTGCCGACGCCCCGCCAGACGGCCTCGGCGTCACCGTCGTAGGTCTCGACGAGGTACCGGCACAGCTGCTGGATGCGGCCCGCCATGGAGCCGGGGTAGCGGTGCACGGCGGGCTTCTCGGACAGCAGGGCCGCGAATCCCTCGGGGTCGTACGCGGCGATGTCGTGGGCGTCCAGGTCCTCGGCGTTCATGCGCCGGGCGATGGTCGACGGGCCCTTGAACGCCCACTCCATGGGGACTTGCTGGTCCAGCAGCATGCCGACCAGCGCGGCGAGCGGACTGCGGCCGAGGAGTTCGTCGGCCTCGGGGTCCTGGGCGAGGTGAAGAGTGACGTCCATGTCCTGATGATCGCGTGTGCGGGCTCAGGCCGCGCGCCAGTACCCCAGCGCGTTCACCCGCTGCTTGGGCACGCCCAGGTCCTTGCGGACGTGGGCGGCCAGGGCCCGGGTCGTCGCCGTGTCGCAGGCGATCCAGACGTACGGCTCGGTGGTGTCGCGGAGCAGTCCGGGCAGCGCTTCCTTCACCTCCGCGACCAGGTGGGCGCCCCCGTCGCGGCGCGGGACCGTGCGGACCTCGTGCCGGGCCGGGTCGGTGCGCAGGGGGAGGCCCTCGGTCCCGCCCTCGAACCAGATGGTCGCCGGGACCGTGTCCAGCGCGTCGAGGAGCGAGTTCAGGGCAGGCAGGGACGCCGGGTCGGCGACGGCGAAGAGGCGGGAGGGCGCCGGGTCGGGGTGCTGGAAGCCGGTGCCCTGGACCGTCGCCTCGATGGTGTCACCGGGCTTCGCGGCCCGCGCCCAGTCGCTGGCGCACCCTTCGTGCAGGGCGAACTCCATGCCGAAGGTGCCGGTCGCCGGGTCCGGGTCGACCAGCGTGTACGCCCGCTGGTGCGGCTTGCCCGCGTCGTCGAACCAGAGCCGCACCCACATCGTGGGGTGGACGCCCGTCGCCGCCAGCAGACCGCCGTCGGACAGGCGCAGCCGCCGGAAGTCCGGGGTGACGTCCTCGGCGTCCGTCACGGTGAACTCGAAGTCCTTCGCACGCATCAGCTTGAGGACCGCGCCCTCCCAGCCCCGCCCCTGCCCCATCGGTTGTTCACCTTTCACGTACGATTCCGCGACGACGTAAGACTTAGGTGAGCCTAACCTAAAGGAAAGTAGGGGCACAGGGGTGAGCGCCGAGATATACCGCGACGCCTGGGGGATTCCGCACCTGCGCGCGGACAGCGCGGACGCACTCGCCCGCGCCCAGGGCCGCGTGACCGCCCGGGACCGGGCCTGGCAGCTCGAGGTCGAGCGGCACCGCGCCCAGGGCACCTCGGCGTCCTTCCTCGGAGCGGAGGCCCTGCCCTGGGACCGGTTCGCCCGCCGGGCCCTGCTCGCCGACACCGCCCGCCGCTGCTTCGCGGCCCTGGAGGAACGGGACCCGGAGACGGCCGCGTGGGTGCGGGCGTACGTCGACGGCGTGAACGAGTCGCTCGAAGGGGACGAGTCCGCCCCCGAGTTCGCGCGCACCGGCCTCGCGCCCGGCCGCTGGGAGCCCTGGACCCCGCTCGCCGTCTGGCTGGCCACGCACATCCTCTTCGCCGGTTTCCCCGCCAAGCTCTGGCGTGAGCACATCACCGGGCACCTCGGCCCGGACGCCGTCGCCCTGTTCGCCGCCGACGGGCCCGGCACCGCGGGCAGCAACGGCTGGCTGGTGAGCGGCGAGCGGACCGTGACCGGGCAGGCGGTCATCGCGGGCGACCCGCACCGCTACATCGAGGACCCCGGCGTCTACCAGCAGATCCACCTGTCCTGCCCGGAGTTCGACGTCGTCGGCCTCGCCGTGCCCGGCGTCCCCGGCATCGCCCACTTCGGCCACACCGGCACGGTCGCCTGGGCCATCACCAACGCCATGGCCGACTACCAGGACCTCTACCGCGAACGGCTGCGCCGCACCGGCGCCGGCGTCGAGGCGCTCGGCCCGGACGGCGCCTGGCACCGGGCGGCCCGGCACACCGAGCTGATCCGGGTCGCGGGGGAGGAGAGCGTCGAGGTCGAGGTCATCGAGACCGCCCGGGGCCCGGTGATCGCCGGCGGACCCGAGGGCCTGGACGACGGCACCCCCCTCGCCCTGAGCCTGCGCCACCCGCCCCGCGTCACCGCCGACCTGGGCTTCTCCGCCCTGCTGCCGCTGCTGCGGGCCCGCCGGGCCGCCGACGTGGACCGGGCCCTGGACGCGTGGGCCGAGCCGGTCAACGTCGTGCAGGCCGCCGACACCGGGGGCGGGCTGCTGCACCGGGTCGCGGGCCGGGTGCCGGTGCGGGCCGCCGCCAACCGCCTGGGCCCCGTGCCCGCGTGGGAACCCGGCCACGAATGGCGGGGCTGGCACGAGACGCCCCGCGCCGGGCTCACCGACGGCGTCGCCGTGATGGCCAACCAGCGCGGCCCGGCCGGCCCCCTCGGCGTCGAGTTCGCCCCGCCGCACCGCGCCGAGCGCATCGCCGCCCTGCTCGCCGCCAAGGACCGCTGGTCGGCCGCCGACATGCCCGCGATCCACACCGACACCCACCTCGCCTCCGCAGCACCGCTCCTCGAGCACCTGGCGGCCCTGGAGAACATCACCCCCGAGGCCGGCGCCCTGCGCGACCGCCTGCTCGCCTGGGACCGCCGCATGGACGCCGGCAGCACCGACGCGGCGGCCTACGCGGCCGTGCGCGGCGCGGTCGTACGGCGCCTGGCGGCACACCCGGCCCTCGCCGCGGCCGCCGTCCCGCCCGCGTACCCCGAGGTGTTCCTGCCGTGGCTGGCGCTCGTGCCGCGCGTCGCCTACGCCCTCGAACACCTGCTGCGGGCCGAGGTCCTGTACGGCATCGACCGCGCCGGGGCCGTCCGCGCGGCCCTGGAGGAGGTGGCCGCGCGAGAGCCCTCGGGCACCTGGGGCGACACCCACCGCCTCGCCCCCTGGCGGGCGCTGCCGGACACATCCCGGGAGGAGCCCGGCCTGTCCGGCGACCACGACTGCGTGCTGTGCACCTCCGCCGTCCCCGGCCTCACCGACCGCGCCGCACGCGGCCCCGCCGCCCGGTACGTCTGGGACCTGGCCGACCGGCAGGACAGCCGCTGGGTGGTCCCCCACGGCGCCTCGGGCGTCCCCGGCTCGCCCCACCACCGCGACCAGCAGCCCCTGTGGCTCGCCGGGGAACTCGCCCCGGTGGTCACCGACTTCGACCGGCTCGTGAAGGAGACCGATGTCTGACCCGTACCTCTTCCGGACCCCCGTCCACGAGCAGGCGCTCGACGGTTTCGGCACCGTCCGGATCCTGCCCCTCGACCCCGCCGCGGACACCGAGGTGATCCACCGCTGGGTGAGCGAGGAGCGGGCCGCGTTCTGGGGCATGAACGGCCTCACGAGGGATCAGGTCGCCGGGATCTACGCCCACATGGCCGGCCTCGACACCCACCACGCCTTCCTGGTGGTCGAGGACGGCGAGCCCGTCGCCCTGTTCCAGACCTACGAACCCGAGGCCGACCGGGTGAGCGAGTGCTACGACGTCGAACCCGGCGACATCGGCGTCCACCTGCTGCTCGCCCCCGCCGGGAAGGACGGCGCGCGGCCCGGCTGGACCGCCGCGCTGTCGGGGGCCCTCGTCGCGTACGCCCTGCTGGGTCTGGACCGGAAGCGGATCGTGGTCGACCCGGACGTGCGCAACGACAAGGCCGTCGCCCGCTTCCTCAAGCAGGGCTTCACCGCCGGACCTCGGGTCGTGCTGCCGGAGATCGACCTGCCGGACGTGTACCTGCCCGAGAAGACGGCACAACTCGCCTTCCTCCGCCGGGAGGTAGCCTTCCCGGGGTGACCCCGGTGACCCCTGAGGATCTCGTCGCGCACTACGGGCTGGAGCCGATCCCGCGCGAGGGCGGCCTGTTCCGGCGTACCTGGGCCGGTCCGCAGCGCCCGGACGGACGCCCCGCGGGCTCCGCCGTCGTCGTCCTGCTGACCTCCCGCCCGGGCGACTTCTCCGCCCTGCACCGCCTGCCCGCCGACGAGGTCTGGCACTTCTACCTCGGTGATCCGCTGGAACTGCTGCTCCTCGGCCCGGACGGCGGCGCGCGTACGGCGGTGCTCGGCCCGGACGTCCTGGGCGGGCAGCACGTGCAGTTCACCGTCCCCGCCGGGACCTGGATGGGCGGCCGGGTGGCGGCGGGCGGCGCGTGGACGCTGTTCGGCTGCACGATGGCGCCCGGATTCACCTACGGGGACTACGAGCACGGCGACGCGTCCGCCCTCACGGCGCGCTATCCGGCCGAGGCCGCGCGGATCGTGGAACTGTCCCGGCCATGACCTCCTCGACGGTACGGCCGCCCTGGTCACGGGTACGGGCGGCGGCATCGGCCGGGGCATCCGCCGCGGTTCGCCGAGGGGGGCGCGGCGGTCGCGGTGCACTGCCGTACGGGCGTGCGGGCGGCACGGGAGGTGGCCGGGCGGGCGACGCGTGCGTGGTCCTCGCCTCGCGGCCGGCGTCCTGGACCGCGGGCCACGACCTGGTCGTGGACGGCGGGGGCACGGCACGCCCGACGTGGTGAGGGCGGGCCCGGCCCTGCGGTGAGCGCGACGGCGCCCGCGTCCGTACGTATCCCCGAAGCGGCGAGACCCGGCGACGGAGATGTGACGTGAGGCGAGGCGGTGCGGGCGGTACGGGCCCGGATTCCCGGATGCCCCGGGGGCGGCGGCCCCTGCGGGGGCTGGTGCTGCTGGGGGCCGTACTGGTCCTGCTCGTCCTCGGCGGCGCGGGACCGGCGTCCGCGCACGCCGCCCTCCGCTCCACCGACCCCGGCGACGGCACCGTCCTCCAGCGGGCCCCCCGCGCCGTCACTCTGACCTTCACCGAGTCCGTCGGCCTGCGCGACGACTCCTTCCGCGTCCTCGATCCCGGCGGCCACCGGCTGCACACCGAGGACGCCGGGCACGCGGACGGCCGCTCCGACACGGCCCGCGTCACCCTGCCGGGCACGCTGGGTGAGGGCACCTACACCGTGGCCTGGCGGGTCGTGTCGGCCGACAGCCACCCCGTCTCCGGCGCCTTCACCTTCTCCGTCGGCAAGCCCTCCGCGACGACCGCCGCGGTCGCCGCCGGCCCCACCGAGGACCCCTTCACCGCCGTCCTCCACAGGATCGCCCGCTACCTCGCCTACCTGGCCGCCGCCCTGCTCGTCGGCACGGCCGCCTTCGTCGCCCTGTGCCGCCCGCCGGAGCCCGCCCCGCTGCGCCGGCCCCTGGTGGCCGGCTGGTGGACCCTGCTGGCGGCCACCGTGGCGCTGCTGGTGCTGCGTGCCCCGTACGAGGCGGGGACCGGCCCCGCGACGGCCCTGGACGCCTCCGCCCTCGGCGACACCCTGACGAGCCGTCCCGGCGTCCTGCTGCTGACCCGGCTGGCGCTGCTCGTGCCGACGGCGCTCTTCCTCGCCCGGACGTCCCGCCGCCGCGAGCGCGGCCCCCTCACCACCGCGGCGGGCGCCGCCCTGGCCGTCGGACTGGCCCTGACCTGGGCCGCCGCCGAGCACGCCGTCGCCGGCCCCCAGGTGCCCCTGGCGGTGACGTCGTCGGTACTCCACCTGCTGGCCACGGCCGTCTGGCTCGGCGGCCTCGTGGCCCTGCTCACCACCCTGCGCGGATCCCCGGACGCCTCCACGGTCGCCCGCTTCTCCCGCGTCGCCCTCGCCTGCGTGACCGTCCTGGGCGTCACCGGCGTCTACCAGTCCTGGCGCGGCCTCGGCTCCTGGCCGGCGCTCACCGGGACGACGTACGGGCGGCTGCTGCTCGCCAAGCTGGCCGGGGTGTGCGTGCTGCTGGCGGTGGCGGCGGTGTCGCGGCGGTGGACGGGCGCCCTGGTGGGGCGGGCTCCCGTACCGGAGGGGGAACGGGCGCGGGCGACGGAGGCTCTCGTACCGGTGGGTGCCTCGCCGCGGACCGCCTCGCCCACGCCACCGTCGGCTGCCTCCCCGGCCGGACCGGGGGCGGTGCCCAGCGGGCCGGCCTTCGGGGACGAGCACGTCACCGCCCACCGCCGGGGCCTGCGCCGCTCCGTCCTGGCCGAGGCCGTGGTCGCGGCCGTCGTTCTCGTCCTGACGACCCTCCTCACCAGCACCCTGCCGGGCCGGGCGGCGACCGAGGCGGCACGCTCCGCACCGGCGGGCGGGGTGCTGCCCGCGTCCGTCACCACGATCCCCTTCGACGCGGGAGCCTCCGGCGGCCGGGGCACGGTCCAGATCACCCTGGACCCCGGCCGGACCGGCGACAACGCGGTGCAGGCCGTCGTCTTCGGCCCCGACGGGAGCCTGGCCGCCGTTCCCGAGCTGCGCCTCTCCTTCTCCCTCCCCGACCGGGAGATCGGCCCGATCGCCGCCGAACTCGTCGACCGGGGCGGCTACTGGAGCGCCAACTCCCTCACCCTTCCCCTCCCCGGCACCTGGACCATGAAGGCGACGGTGCGGGTGACGGAGGTGGACCAGGTGAGCGAGACGAGGCGGATCCGGATCCTGCCCTGAACTCTCTTCTGTGGCGTACGGCACGTACGGAGACGGCCGGCGCAGCGACGCTGTCGGACAACGTCGAAGGGCCCCCTGTTTCCAGGGGGCCCTTCGACGTTAGTGCCCGGTGAGGCACTGGCGGAGGATACGAGATTCGAACTCGTGAGGGGTTGCCCCCAACACGCTTTCCAAGCGTGCGCCCTAGGCCTCTAGGCGAATCCTCCGCGGCAAACATTACATGACGTCGGAGAGTGCTTGCGAACTCGTTCTCGGGGCCCCGGATCGGGTAACGTGTGGCACAGCCCCTCACGCGGCGCTATCTGACTGAACTCCCCCAGGGCCGGAAGGCAGCAAGGGTAGGTCGGCTCTGGCGGGTGCGTGGGGGGCGCTTGCGTTCGCGGGGCGGTCCGGTTGTCGGTGGGCGCCTATAACCTCGTATGCGTGTCGTCTCTCGCGCTCTACCGCCGTTACCGCCCGGAGTCCTTTGCCGAGGTCATCGGGCAGGGGCATGTCACCGACCCGCTGCAGCAGGCGCTGCGGAACAACCGGGTCAACCACGCCTACCTGTTCAGCGGTCCGCGCGGGTGCGGCAAGACGACCAGCGCGCGCATCCTGGCGCGGTGCCTGAACTGCGAGCAGGGTCCGACGCCGACGCCGTGCGGCGAGTGCCAGTCCTGCCGCGACCTGGCGAGGAACGGACCGGGTTCGATCGACGTCATCGAGATCGACGCCGCCTCGCACGGTGGTGTGGACGACGCCCGTGACCTGCGGGAGAAGGCGTTCTTCGGGCCCGCCCACAGCCGGTACAAGATCTACATCATCGACGAGGCCCACATGGTCTCCCCGCAGGGCTTCAACGCCCTGCTGAAGGTCGTCGAGGAGCCCCCGGAGCATCTGAAGTTCATCTTCGCGACCACCGAGCCCGAGAAGGTCATCGGGACCATCCGGTCGCGGACCCATCACTACCCGTTCCGGCTCGTGCCGCCCGGCACCCTGCGCGACTATCTCGCCGAGGTGTGCGGCAAGGAGGACATCCCCGTCGAGGACGGCGTGCTGCCGCTGGTGGTGCGGGCGGGTGCCGGTTCCGTGCGGGACTCCATGTCGGTCATGGACCAGCTCCTCGCGGGCGCCGGACCCGCCGGTGTGACGTACGACATGACGACGGCCCTCCTCGGCTACACGGACGGTTCGCTGCTCGACTCCGTCGTCGAGGCGTTCGCCTCGGGAGAGGGCTCGGCCGCCTTCGAGGTCGTGGACCGGGTGATCGAGGGCGGCAACGACCCGCGGCGCTTCGTCACCGACCTGCTGGAGCGGCTCCGCGACCTCGTCATCCTCGCCGCCGTGCCCGACGCCGCCGAGAAGGGGCTCATCGACGCCCCCGCCGACGTCATCGAGCGGATGCAGGCCCAGGCGCGGTCCTTCGGCGCGGCCGAGCTGAGCCGCGCCGCCGACCTCGTCAACGAGGGCCTCACCGAGATGCGCGGCGCCCACTCGCCCCGTCTCCAGCTGGAGCTGATCTGCGCGCGCGTGCTGCTGCCCGCCGCGTACGGCGACGAGCGGTCGGTGATGGCCCGGCTGGACCGGATCGAGCGCGGGGTGCAGTTCTCGGGGGGCGCCGGGGCGCCCGCCATGGGGTACGTGCCCGGGCCCGAGGCGCATGCCGGTGCGGTGAGCCCTTCGGCCGCCGCGCCGGTTCCGCCGGGCGGCGGTCCGGCCGCGGCCCGGGCGGCGGTCCGGGGGCCGGGCGCCGGTGGTGGCGCGCCGGCCGGGGAGGGCGCGCCCTCGGTGCCGGGTGCCGGCCCCGCGCCCACGCCCGCGCCCGCTCCGACGCCTGCGCCCGCTCCCGCTCCCGCGCCCGGCCCGGCCGCCGGTGGCGGAGGCGGGCAGCCCCCGGCACCCACCGCGCCCGCACCGGCCCCCGCGCCCGGCGCCTGGCCCACCGCGGCCCCCGCGGGCGGCGGGCGGCGTCCCGGAGGATGGCCCACGGCGGCACCGACGGGCGGCGGACAGCCCCAGGCACCGGCCGCCCCGGCCCAGGCTCCGCCCGCGTCCGCCCCGGCCCCCGCGCCGGCCGCCGCCGTGCCGCCCGCCGCCCCGGCGCCGGCCCCGAGCGGCGGGCCCGACCCGCGCTCGCTCTGGCCCAACATCCTGGAGGCGGTCAAGAACCGCCGCCGGTTCACCTGGATCCTGCTCAGCCAGAACGCCCAGGTGACCGGCTTCGACGGCACGACCCTCCAGATCGGCTTCGTCAACGCCGGAGCCCGCGACAACTTCCTGAGCAGCGGCAGCGAGGACGTGCTGCGGCAGGCCCTCGCCGAGCAGTTCAACGTGCAGTGGAAGGTCGACGCGGTCGTCGACCCCTCCGGCGGCTCGGCGCCCCCGCCCTCCGCCGGCCCGCCCGGCGGCTACGGCGGCGGTGGCTTCGGCGGCTCCGGTGGCGGTGGCTACGGGGGGCCGGCCGGCGGCGCGCCCGCCCAGCGTCCGGCGGCGCCGGCACCCGCGGGCCCGTCGTCCCAGGGCGCCGGTCCGTCCGCGGGGCCCCCCGCGCACGGCCCGTCGGCGCAGGCGTCCGCCCCGGCGGCCGACCCCGCTCCCCGGCCCGCGGCCCCCGAGCCGCCGCCCCCGGTCTCCCCGGAGGACGACATCCCGGAGGACGACGACCCCGACCTCGACGAATCGGCCCTCTCCGGCAAGGACCTGCTCGTACGGGAGCTGGGGGCGACGGTGGTCGAGGAGATCGCGCACGAGTAGGCGCCGCCCGCCCGGGGCGGTACTGGAGGAACGCACAAGCGCTCTCGTCCCGCCCTCTCGGAAGCCCGCACAAACCGGCCGAGCCCGTTCCCATTAGGCTGGCCCCCGTGAAGGTCCTTGTCATCGGCGGCGGCGCCCGCGAACACGCCCTGTGCCGTTCCCTGTCCCTCGACCCCGACGTCACCGCGCTGCACTGCGCACCCGGCAACGCCGGTATCGCCGAGGTCGCCGAACTGCACCAGGTCGACGCCCTCGACGGCGCGGCCGTGACGGCGCTGGCCACCGGGCTCGGCGCCGACCTGGTCGTGGTCGGGCCCGAGGCGCCCCTCGTCGCCGGGGTCGCCGACGCCGTGCGCGAGGCGGGCATCCCGGTCTTCGGCCCCTCCGGGCAGGCCGCCCGGCTCGAGGGCTCCAAGGCCTTCGCTAAGGATGTGATGGCCGGCGCCGGGGTGCCCACAGCCCGTTCGTACGTCTGTACGACCCCGGCCGAGGTCGACGCGGCCCTCGGCGCGTTCGGTGCCCCGTACGTCGTCAAGGACGACGGGCTCGCCGCCGGCAAGGGCGTCGTCGTCACCGACGACATCGAGGCGGCCCGGGCGCACGCGAACGCCTGCGAGCGCGTGGTCATCGAGGAGTACCTCGACGGCCCCGAGGTGTCCCTCTTCGCCGTCACCGACGGCGAGAACGTGCGCCCGCTCCAGCCCGCCCAGGACTTCAAGCGCGCCCTCGACGGCGACGAGGGCCCGAACACCGGCGGCATGGGCGCGTATTCGCCGCTGCCGTGGGCCGACCCCAAGCTCGTCGACGAGGTCGTGGAGAGCGTGCTCCAGCCGACCGTCGACGAGATGCGCCGCCGCGGCACCCCGTTCTCCGGCCTGCTGTACGCCGGTCTCGCGATCACCTCGCGCGGCGTCCGCGTGATCGAGTTCAACGCCCGCTTCGGCGACCCCGAGACCCAGGTCGTGCTGGCCCGCCTCCAGACCCCGCTCGCCGGTCTGCTGATGGCCGCCGCCACCGGCAACCTCGCCGACCTCGAGCCCCTGCGCTGGAGCGAGGACGCGGCCGTCACCGTGGTCGTCGCGTCCCACAACTACCCCGGCACCCCGCGCACCGGCGACCCGATCACCGGCCTCGACGAGGTGGCCGCCGAGGACGCCCCGCACGCCTACGTCCTGCACGCCGGCACCAGGCGCGAGGGCGACGCCGTCGTCAGCGCCGGCGGTCGCGTCCTGTCCGTCACGGCCACCGGCGCGCACCTCACCGAGGCCCGCGACCGTGCCTACCGGGCCGTCGCCCGCATCGGCCTCGACGGCTCCCAGCACCGTACGGACATCGCGGCGAAGGCCGCGGCGGACGCGGCGACGGCGGGCACGACGGGGGTCTGACCGCCCCGGAGAGCGCCCGCTCCGCACCCGATCCGACAGGCCCCGGCTCCGTCTCAGGAGCCGGGGCCTGATCCTTGCTGTCCGTCATCCAGCTTTCCCCAAAGCCATTCCATCGAGTGACCGATGCGCCATACGGCTGACGGGCGCGAAGGCCCCAACTAGGGTGCCGCGCAGGCGTTCCGGCACTTGGCCCACCGGCATTGCGATGTCAGTGGCGGGTGCCACAGTGGGGGAGTGAGCAACAGCGGGAGCGCGGTTCCAGGGCAGCAAGGAGGGGGTGAGGTCCGGTCATGACCGGTATCGGTGGAGTGGAGATGGGCGCGCAGGCCGCGCGCTCCCGGGCGCTGGCCGTGCTGCGCATCCGCAGCCGGGCGCTGGCCGTCGCTCTGCTGCCCGCTGCCGCCGCCGTGATCCTGCTCGTGGGCGGTTCCACCGGACACCTCGTGGGCGCGGGCTGGGACGCCGCACGCTGGGCCGTGTCCGCGCTCGCGCTCCTCGTCCTGGCGGCCGCCGCGGGGGTCGCCCTGGTCGTCGCCCGCGCCCGGCCCGCCATGACCCCGACGGTCCCGGTCGCCGAGGAGTCGGCGCCGGACCTCTACCGGATGGTGCGCGACCTCGCCGACCGGCTGGAGGTGCCCGCCCCGTCCGCGATAGCGCTCACGCCGGACTGCGACAGCTGGCTGGAGGACCGCACCCACCCCGCCCACGGGCCGCCGCCCGAGGAGCGGCACGACGAGGTGGCCGGTTCGGGCGGCCCCGCCCACCGCCGCGGTCCCGCCGCGCCCGTCCTCGTCATCGGCTCGCCCTTCCTGTGGTGGATGCGCGTGGGCGAGCTGCGCGCGGTCCTCGCCCCGGTCGTCGCCGGTACGGGACCGTCGGCGCACCCCGACATAGCCGCCGCCCGGCGCTTCATACGGGGCCTGGACGCCGCGGTGGCGGTGGCCACGGCACGGGACCGCTGCCTGCTGTCCCGTGGGGTGTGCGCCGGGCTCGGCCAGGTGTCCCGGCTGCTGCTGCGCTGCTGCCGCGTCCACGCCGCCGAGATGGAGCGGGGGGTCGCGGCGGCGGCCGCCGAGCGCGCCCAGGCCGTGGACTACGGTCTGCGGATCGTCGCCCAGGAGCAGGTCGGGCTGGCGTACGCGGGCTGGGACCGGCTGCTGACCCGGGTGGCGCTGCCCGCCTGGCGGATGGGCCGCTGGCCCGCCCGGCTGGACGTGGGCGTGGTCGCGGCCCTCACGGAGCTGTCCCGCCGCGACCGCCTGGCCGAGGGCTTCGCCTCACGCCTGGGCGAGCGTCCCGCCTGCGACCTGCTGGAGGAGCCGGGGCTGATCGATGAGTCGGTCTCCCTGCTCGCCGCGCGCCTCTTCCACGGGGGACCGGCGGAGTCCGGTCAGGACTGGGCGCCGGTGGGATGGGACGAGTATCCGGAGGAGGTCGTCGACCGGACCTGGCGCGCGGACGCGGCCCGCCTCCACCGCGTCCTCGACACCCTGGGCGTCCGCCGCACCGCCGAGGACGCCGTCCCGGGCGCCGACGGTCCCACCCTGGCCCGCGTCCTGGAGCACCTCACGGACAGCCCCGCCGCGATGACGCCCGGCCCGTCGGCAGACCGTGACGGACACGAGGCCGAGACCGGCACCCGGCCCGAGGCGGACGCAGGAGCCCAACCCGAGGCGGAGACGGAAGCCCGGACGGAGACCGGCAAAGGCACCGGCACCGGCACCGTGTCGGACGTCCAGGATTCCGCACCCCCCGCCGACCCCCACCAAGCCCCCGCCCCCGGCACCCCGGCATCCGGCACCGCCACCCCCGGCGACGACGATGACGACCTCGCCGACACCACTCCCCGGGGCGCCGCGCTGGCCGCCGGGCTCAGCGCGCAGCTGGCCCGCGAGGGGGCCGGGACCCCGTCCCCCGCGTCCGGAGCGGCCACGGGACAGGCAGGCCCCGACAGCGCCCTCTGGGACGACCGCGCGCTGCCCCTCCTCCCGCTCCAGCCCCCGCGCACCGGCCGCGAGGTCCTCACCGACCACATCACGGCGATGGTGTGCTGCGCCGCGATGGACACCGCCGGAGCCGCGCCCGGTCTGGACTGGCTCGACGGCCCGTCCCTCCTGGTCAACGGCGTCCGCGCCGCCGACCTGGCCCCCCGCGTCCGCAGCCTCGTCGAGACCGGCGACCCGGCCCCCCTGCGCGCCTGGCTGACCGAGCTCGGCATACGCGCGGAGAAGCCGGTACGCCTGGTCTGAGGCCGCGACTCCCTGGAACCGGACCCTTGAACTCCACTTTCGGTCACTTCGCAACGAACAGTGACAGCACGCGCGCTAAATGTGATGTGCTGGGACCGATCGCGCACATGGCAAGAGCGTTCGTCATACGCACGACCACGGGGGCACGAGGGAGGGGGCAGTCCCATGGGGTCCGAGCACATCCGCCGCTGGGAGTCGGGAGCACTCGCGCACGCCGTCACGGATCCCTTCGGCCAGGGACCCGTCCCCTGGCTGCGCGGCGGTGAGACCTACTTCGGCGACACCGGTCAGGTCGTTCCCTGGTACGTGGACCCGGACCCCGACCTGGGCCCGGCCGGGACCGGATCGCGGACCGGGGCGGGCCGGCGGGGCCCCGAGCGGCGCTCCACCACCGGCGGTCCCCGCGCCGCCGACGACGTCCGCCGCCAGATCAAGGGCTTCACCGCCACCGGAGCCGCCGCCCCCGGCGAGGCCATCGACTTCCACATCACCGTCGACCCGCCGCAGGAGTTCAGCGTCGACGTCTACCGGATCGGCCACTACGGCGGGGACGGCGCCGCCAAGATCACCACCAGTCCCCGCCTGTCCGGCATCGTCCAGCCCCCGCCGCTCACCGCCGACCGCACGGTCTCCTGCCACCACTGGTGGCTGTCCTGGCGGCTGCAGATCCCGTCGTACTGGAACATCGGCGCGTACGTCGCCGTCCTCACCACCGCCGACGGCTACCGCTCCCACGTCCCCTTCACGGTCCGCGACGACCACCCGGCCGACCTCCTGCTGCTCCTGCCGGACATCACCTGGCAGGCGTACAACCTCTACCCGGAGGACGGCCGTACCGGCGCCAGCCTCTACCACGCCTGGGACGAGGAGGGCCGGCTGCTCGGCGAGGCGGACGCCGCGACGACCGTCTCCTTCGACCGCCCCTACGCGGGCGCCGGCCTGCCCCTGCACGTCGGCCACGCCTACGACTTCATCCGCTTCGCCGAGCGCTACGGCTACGACATCGCCTACGCCGACGCCCGCGACCTGCACTCCGGCCGCGTCGACCCGACCCGCTACCGGGGCCTGGTCTTCCCCGGCCACGACGAGTACTGGTCCGCGGCCATGCGCCGCACCACCGAGGTGGCCCGCGAGCACGGCACGTCCCTCGTCTTCCTCTCCGCCAACACCATGTACTGGCAGGTGGAGCTGGCCCCCTCCCCCTCCGGCGTCCCCGACCGCCTGCTGACCTGCCGCAAACGCCAGGGACCCGGCCGGCCCGTGCTGTGGCGGGAGATCGACCGCGCCGAGCAGCAGCTGCTCGGCATCCAGTACGCCGGGCGCGTGCCCGAGCCGCACCCGATGATCGTCCGCAACGCCGGCCACTGGCTCTGGGAGGCCACCGGCGCCCAGGAGGGCGACGAGATCGAGGACCTGGTCGCCGGCGAGGCCGACCGCTACTTCCCGCGCGCCCCGCTCCCCGAGCACGACGAGCGCATCCTGCTCGCCCACTCCCCGTACACCGATGTCCACGGCGCCCGGCGCCACCAGGAGACGTCCCTGTACCGGGCTCCGTCCGGCGCCTGGGTCTTCGCGGCCGGGACGTTCGCCTGGTCCCCGGCCCTGGACCGCCCCGGCCACGTCGACCCGCGTGTCCAGCGGGCCACCGCCAACCTCCTGGACCGCATCTGCAAACGCGACTGACCCCGTCCGCGGCCACCCCGCACGGAGATCGATCGCCGCGTACGGGAGAATCGACGTACTTGGACAGAACCACGGGGAGGAACCGTGTCCGGATTCGTCGAAAAGCCCGAGCCGATTGAGGTTCCGGGTCTGGTGCATCTGCACACCGGCAAGGTGCGCGACCTGTACCAGAACGAGGCGGGCGACCTCGTGATGGTCGCCAGCGACCGCATGTCCGCCTACGACTGGGTGCTGCCCACCGAGATCCCCGACAAGGGCCGGGTGCTCACCCAGCTCTCCCTGTGGTGGTTCGACCAGCTCGCCGACCTGGTCCCGGGCCACGTCCTGAGCACCGCGCTGCCCGAGGGCGCCCCCGCCGACTGGCGGGGCCGCACCCTGGTCTGCAAGTCGCTGCGGATGGTCCCCGTGGAGTGCGTGGCCCGCGGCTACCTCACCGGCTCGGGCCTGGCCGAGTACAACGAGACCCGTACCGTCTGCGGCCTCGCCCTCCCCGAGGGCCTCGTCGACGGCTCGGAGCTGCCCGCCCCGATCTTCACCCCGGCCACCAAGGCCGAGGTCGGCGAGCACGACGAGAACGTCTCCTACGAGGAGGTCGCCCGCCAGACCGGCGCGGACACCGCGGCCCGCCTGCGCCAGGCCACCCTGGCCGTCTACTCCCGCGCCCGGGACATCGCCCGCGAGCGCGGGATCATCCTGGCCGACACCAAGTTCGAGTTCGGCTTCGAGGGCGACGAGCTCATCCTCGCCGACGAGGTCCTCACCCCGGACTCCTCCCGCTTCTGGCCCGCCGACCAGTGGCAGCCGGGCCGCGCGCAGGCGTCGTACGACAAGCAGTTCGTGCGGGACTGGCTGACCTCGGCGGAGTCCGGCTGGGACCGGAAGAGCGAGCAGCCCCCGCCGGCGCTGCCGCAGCAGGTCGTGGACGCGACCCGCGCCAAGTACGTCGAGGCCTACGAGCGCCTGACGGGCGTGCGCTGGTAGGACGCGGAGACACGAAGAAGCCCCCGGCCTGGACCGGGGGCTTCCTCATGTGGAGCGAACGACGAGGTTCGAACTCGCGACCTCAACCTTGGCAAGGTTGCGCTCTACCAACTGAGCTACGTTCGCCTGCGCCGCGGGCTTCCCCGTGGTGCGTGAGCCACTATACCCAACCCCGCTCCCGTGCGAGCCGCACTGCCGCGTGCCGGTTCTCCGCACCGAGCTTCGTGGCGGCCGACGACAGGTAGTTCCGCACGGTCCCCTCGGCGAGCGCGGCCCGCTCGGCGATCTCCGCGACGGGCGCCCCGTCGGCCGCGTGCTCCAGCACCTCGGCCTCCCGCGCGGTCAGCGGCGAGTCACCGGCGGAGATCGCGTCCGCGGCCAACTCCGGGTCGACGTAGCGGTGTCCGGCATGGACGGTGCGGATCAGCTCGGCGAGCCGCTGGGCGCTGACCGTCTTGGGGACGAACCCGCGCACACCCGCCGCGAGCGCTCGCTTCAGATGCCCGGGCCGCCCGTGACTGGTCACGATCAGCACCCTGCAGCCGGGCAGCTCGGTGCGCAGCGATGTGGCGACCTTCACACCGTCCGCACCGGGCATCTGGAGATCCAGTACGGCCACGTCCGGTGCGTGCGCCCGTGCCATCGCCAGGGCCTCCGGGCCGGTGGCCGCCTCGGCGACCACCATGAGGTCGTCCTCCAGGGAGAGCAGGGCGGCCAGCGCGCCACGGATCAGGTGTTCGTCGTCGGCGAGCAGAACGCGCACGGGAGCCGTCACGACGCGACCTCCAGCACGGTGCCGGCGGCCAGGGGCAGCGGCACCTCGGCCGTGAGCCGGAACACGCCGTTGCCGGCGGGCCCGGCCTCGAGCGTGCCGTCCACGGCGGACAGCCGCTCCCGCAGCCCGGCGAGCCCGGAGCCGGCAGCGCCGCCCGGGGCACGGGGGGAACCCGCCCCGGCCGCCTCCGGCACCCCGTCGTTCTCCACCGTCAGCACCACCCGCCCCTCCGACAGCCGCACCACCACGGCACATGTCCCCGCGTCCCCGTGCCGCAGCACGTTCGTGGTCGCCTCCCGCACCACCCAGCCGAGCGCCGACTGCACCCCGGCGGGCAGCCCGGCCGTGTCGCCGCGCACCTCGCAGTCGATCCCGGCCGCGCCCAGCACGCCCCGGGCACCGGCGAGTTCGGCCTCCAGGTCGGCCTCCCGGTAGCCGCGGACGACGTCGCGGACCTCCCGCTGCGACTCCTGCGCGATGCGCTGCACCTCGATCATCTGCTCCACCGCATCGGGCCGTCCGCGCCGGGAGAGCTGTACGGCCAGCTCGCTCTTGAGCGCGATCACGGCCAGGTTCCGTCCCATCACGTCGTGCAGGTCGCGGCCGAACCGCAGCCGTTCCTCGGCGACGGCGAGCCGGGCCCGCGTCTCCTTGGCCTCGTCGAGCGTGTAGACCGCGTTGAGCAGCCAGACCGAGAAGATCGAGGTGAAGGCGAGGAACCCGCCGCCCAGCAGCACGATGCAGGCCACCATGAGGGAGGCGAGGCTCGGCATGCCCAGCGGGAAGGACACGACGCCGGCACCGAACGCGAAGCCGCTGACGACGGCGACCACCCGGCGCCGGTTGTGCACGCCGAGCGTGATCATGCCGGCGCCGAAGCACAGCACACCCCCGAAGATCCCCCACGCCGCGGAGTCCACGTCCGGGCCGCCCGGTCCGCGCTCGGCGAGAGCGATCGCGCCGACGGCGATCGTCGCGGTGAGCGCGGCGAGCGCCCACAGCAGCCGGACGGGCTGCGCACGCCGGCCGCGCGTCCAGTCCAGGGCCCGCGACGCGACCAGCATGCAGAGCGCGGCGTGCACGACGATCAGCAGGCACAGCACGGTCGCGAGCCGCGGCCCGACCTCGCGGAAGTTCGGCACCCCCAGCGCGAGGACCTCGATGAGCCCGAAGAAGTGGAACGACCACCGTGTGTACGTCTCCACCTTCGCCGGCGTGCTCTTCCCCCGCCACCAGCGCTGTGGCCTGCGCATGTCCCCGCTCACCCCGCCCTCCCCGGTCCCGGCCCGCCCGGCCGTCAGCGTCGCGGTTCCCAGCGGAACCACCGCCGTACAGCAAACACCGCGACCACCGTCCAGGCCACCGCCGTGGCGAGCGCGCCCAGTGCCTCGAACGCCGACAGGTCGCCGGTCCAGCCGCCGCGCACCAGCGTGACGACGGGCGTCAGCGGCAGCAGCTCGCAGGCGGAGGCCAGCCGGTCGGGCATCAGCTCCAGCGGAACGACCACGCCGGAGGCGAGCATCGAGACGATCATCAGCGGCATCGGCGTGACCTGCGCGCTCTCGCCGGTCCGGGTGAAGCCCGCGGTGACCGCCGCGAGGCAGGCGCACATGACGAGGCCCAACAGCACGCCGGCGACGGCCAGATGCGGGGCGGGCGGCACGGGCAGGTCCAGCAGGACCGCGCAGCCCGCCGTCAGCAGCAGACACTGCACGAATCCGATGACGGTGGCCGGCAGTGCGGCACCGCCCAGGATCTCGGCGTCCCGCAGCTCGCCGGTGCGCAGCCGCTTGAGGACGAGTTCCTCGCGCCGTACGACGAAGACGCCGACGAGGGCCGAGTAGACGGCGAACAGCAGGGAGAAGCCGATGGCGGCGGGCAGGACGACGGTGCCCACCGTCAGTCCGGCCCCGGCGAGGTCCATCTCCTTGGCCGCCGAGCGCACGCTGAGCGGCAGCACCAGCGGCACGAACAGGGCGGCGACCAGGGTGCCCCTGCTGCGTCCCAGCAGCGTCAGTTCGGCGCGGGCGAGCGCGGTCATCCGGCCCAGCGGCGTGGTGCCGGCGGCCGTGCCGGTCCGCGCGGTGCGTTTCTCGGTTCCGGTGCCGCTCATGCCGCGTACTCCTTCGTCGCCGTGCTTCCCGCGGACGCGTCCTTCGCTATCCGCAGGAACGCCTCCTCCAGGGACGCGGACCGCACGTCCAGCCCGCGCAGTTCCACGCCGGCCCGTTCCGCCCACACCAGCAGTGCGGTGGCCGCCCGCTGCAGCTCCCGGGTGCGCAGCCGGACGACCCGGCCGTCGACCTGGTGGTCGCTCACGCCCAGCTCGCCGAGCGGCGGCAGGTCGCCCACGAAATAGCCGTCGGGCAGCTCGAAGGAGATCCGGGAAGGCTGGGTGGCGGTCACCTCGGCCGGGGTCCCGGTGGCGGCGATGCGGCCCTCGTGCAGGATCGCGAGCCGGTCGGCGAGGTCCTCGGCCTCCTCCAGGTAGTGCGTGGTCAGCAGCACCGTCGTCCCCCCGTCGCGCAGCGAGCGCACCAACTCCCAGGTGTCGCGGCGGCCTTCGGCGTCCAGTCCGGTGGTGGGCTCGTCGAGGAAGAGCACCTCGGGCTCGCCGAGCAGCGCGAGCGCCAGGTCCAGTCGGCGCCGCTCGCCGCCGGAGAGCTGCTTCACACGGGTGCCCCTCTTGCCCGACAGTCCGACCAGCGCCAGGACCTCCGCCTCGGGCCGGGCCCCGCTCACACAGCCCGCCCACATCCGCGTGGTCTCGGCGACGGTCAGCTCGGACGGGAAGCCGCCCTCCTGCAGCATGACCCCGGTGCGGGGACGTACGGCGGTCCGCTCGGTGTACGGGTCGTGCCCGAGGACGCGCACCCGGCCGCCGGCCGGCGCGGCGAGGCCCTCGAGGAGTTCGACCGTCGAGGTCTTGCCGGCTCCGTTGGTGCCCAGCAGCGCGAAGATCTCGCCGCGGCGCACGGAGAAGTCGATCCCGCGCACCGCCTCGAACCCGCCCCCGTACACACGTCGCAGGTCGGTGACCTCGATCACGTGTTCGTGTCCGTTTGCTTGCATGCTCCAAGCATCCCGGGACGGCGGGCCGCGCGGCAGTGCGGGCCGTCATCGCTCGGCATGACAAATGTCAGACGGCGGCCCGGTCCCTCGCGCCACCCCGGGGAACACGAAAAGACCCCGGTCCTTGGAGGACCGGGGTCTGATTCCCGAGCGGACGACGAGGCTCGAACTCGCGACCTCAACCTTGGCAAGGTTGCGCTCTACCAACTGAGCTACGTCCGCATTGCCCCCGACCGGCGTTCACCGATCGGTGCGAGCACCAGCCTACCTGATCCAATCGAGTGGCCGGTACGGCGATGCAGAGCGGGTGACAGGAATTGCACACTGCGCCTTCCCCCTGGAAGGGGGATGTTCTACTACTGAACTACACCCGCATGTTCCGTGAGCTGGGCCTTTCGGCCTCGCCCCTCGGCGTGCTCCAGACTTTAGCTGATCACCCGGGGTGCTGCGCAAGTCGGTTGCCGCGAGGGGCGGCTGAGCGGCCGTCGGCGTTCCCGTGCCGGAGCGCCGGTCGCCGGAGCGCCGGGGTGGCCGCCGGGCGCGACCGCTCACTGCGCCTCGGCGAACGCCTCGTAGACCCTCTTAGGGATCCGGCCCCGCGCGGGCACGTCCATCTTGTTGGCCTGGGCCCAGGCCCGGACGGCCGCCGGATCGGGGGCGACCTCCGTCTGCCGGTACGCCTTGCCGGACCGCGACCGCTTCCGGCCCGCCGACACGTAGGGCTCGAGCGCCTTGCGCAGTTTCCGGGCATTGGCTTCGTTCAGGTCGATCTCGTACATCCGGCCGTCGACTCCGAAGGCGATCGTCTCCGCCGCTTCCGAGCCGTCGATGTCGTCAAAGAGAGTGACCACGACACGCTGCGCCACGAATATCGGTCCCTTCGTGCGGCATCTCCGCGATGACGTGCCAGGACACCGCGATGATGCCGACTGTTCGCCTGTAATTGGGCAAAGTATCGGCTAATGACATTTCATTTGTACAGTGCCCGGCATTGCAATGGGAAGCCCGACTAAATCTCTCCGCGTGTCTGCGGCGCAATAGGCGTCCGTGGTGGATCCGGGATCTTTCCCGAAGCTTTTCGCGCGGGTCTCCCCCCGATGCCGAATCGTGACAGCGCTCACGTAGTTTCCTCCAAGGCTACGCGCGTAGAAATTTTGTACGGGTAGTCTGAAGGGACCTGCTCAGCACCACACACCGGGAGTGCCAGTGGCACGCGTCGTAGTCGACGTCATGCTCAAGCCGGAGATCCTCGACCCCCAGGGCCAGGCGGTGCAGCGCGCACTGCCGCGACTGGGTTTCGAAGGGATCTCGGACGTCCGCCAGGGAAAGCGTTTCGAACTGGAAGTTGACGGGCCGGTCGACGAGGCCGCCCTCGCCCGCATCCATGATCTTGCGGAATCCTTCCTCGCCAACACCGTGATCGAGGACTTCACCGTCAAGGTCGAGTCCGAGGATGTAGTCGCGGAGGCTGTGAAGTGACCG
The DNA here is from genome assembly GCF_044765825.1 of Streptomyces flaveolus. Lineage (NCBI taxonomy): Bacteria > Bacillati > Actinomycetota > Actinomycetes > Kitasatosporales > Streptomycetaceae > Streptomyces > Streptomyces flaveolus. The sequence goes on from NZ_JBIWKU010000005.1 coordinate 541,155, forward strand.
CTCGTATTGGCGTCGTCACTTTCCCCGGCAGCCTCGACGACCGGGACACGCAGCGCGCGATCCGCGTGGCCGGTGCCGAACCCGTGGCGCTCTGGCACAAGGACAAGGACCTCAAGCAGGTCGACGCCGTGGTGCTGTGCGGCGGTTTCTCCTACGGCGACTATCTGCGCGCCGGCGCCATCGCGCGCTTCTCGCCGGTGATGGACACCGTCATCGACCAGGCGAAGGCCGGTCTCCCGGTGCTCGGCATCTGCAACGGCTTCCAGATCCTCACGGAGGCCCACCTGCTGCCCGGCGGGATGCTCGGCAACGACCACCTGCACTTCATCTGCCGCGACCAGAAGCTGCGGGTGGAGAACGCGGACACCTCCTGGACCAGCGACTACAGCGCCGGCCAGGAGATCCACATCCCGCTGAAGAACATGGACGGGCGGTACGTGGCCGACCGGCGGACGCTGGACGAGCTGGAGGCGGAGGGCCGCGTCGCGTTCCGCTACGTGGACTTCAATCCGAACGGCTCGCTCAACGACATCGCCGGCATCACCAACGCGGCGGGCAACGTCGTCGGCCTGATGCCGCACCCCGAGCACGCCGTCGAGCCGCTGATCGGCACCGGCCGCACCGACGGCCTCCCGTTCTTCACCTCGATCCTCAAGAAGCTGGTCAACGCATGAGCCGGACGCCTCTGGACACGGTCGAGCACGCGGCCGCGACCCCCGACGTCGAGCTGCCCTGGGCCGAACTGGGCCTGAAGAAGGACGAGTACGAGAGGGTCGTGGAGATCCTCGGCCGTCGGCCCACCGGTGCCGAACTCGCCATGTACTCGGTGATGTGGTCCGAGCACTGCTCGTACAAGTCCTCCAAGGTCCACCTCCGCCAGTTCGGCGAGAAGGCCCCGCAGAACGACGCGATGCTCGTCGGCATCGGCGAGAACGCCGGTGTGGTCGACGTCGGCCAGGGCTACGCGGTGACCTTCAAGGTCGAGTCGCACAACCACCCGTCGTACGTGGAGCCCTACCAGGGCGCCGCGACCGGCGTGGGCGGCATCGTCCGCGACATCATCGCCATGGGCGCCCGCCCGGTCGCCGTGGTGGACCCCCTGCGCTTCGGTGCCGCGGACCACCCGGACACCAAGCGCGTGCTGCCCGGCGTCGTCGCCGGCATCGGCGGCTACGGCAACTGCCTGGGCCTGCCCAACATCGGCGGCGAGGTCGTCTTCGACGCCTGCTACCAGGGCAACCCGCTGGTCAACGCCGGCGCCATCGGCGTCATGCGGCACGAGGACATCCACCTCGCCAAGGCGTCCGGCGCGGGCAACAAGGTCATCCTCTACGGCGCCCGGACCGGCGGCGACGGCATCGGCGGCGCCTCGATCCTGGCCTCGGAGACCTTCGACGACGCCAAGCCGTCGAAGCGCCCGGCGGTGCAGGTCGGCGACCCCTTCCAGGAGAAGCTCCTCATCGAGTGCACCCTGGAGGCGTTCCAGGAGAAGCTCGTCGTCGGCATCCAGGACCTCGGCGCCGCGGGCCTGTCCTGCGCGACCAGCGAGCTGGCGTCGAACGGCTCCGGAGGCATGCGCGTCACCCTCGACGACGTCCCGCTGCGCGACTCCACGCTCTCGCCCGAGGAAATCCTCATGAGCGAGTCGCAGGAGCGCATGTGCGCGGTCGTCGAGCCGGAGAAGGTCGACCGCTTCCTCGAGATCTGCGACAAGTGGGACGTCATCGCCACCGTCATCGGTGAGGTCACCGACGGCGACCGCCTGGAGATCTTCTGGCACGGCGGCAAGATCGTCGACGTCGACCCGCGCACCGTCGCCCACGACGGCCCGGTCTACGAGCGTCCCTACGCCCGCCCGGAGTGGCAGGACGCGCTCCAGGCCGACGACGCGGGCAAGCTGCCCCGCCCGCAGTCCGGTGAGGAGCTCAAGGACCAGGTCCTGAAGCTGGTGTCCTCCCCGAACCAGGCGTCCAAGCAGTGGATCACCCAGCAGTACGACCACTTCGTGCAGGGCAACACCGTCCTCGCCCAGCCCGAGGACTCCGGCATGATCCGCGTGGACGAGGAGAGCGGCCTCGGCGTCGCGATCGCCACGGACGGCAACGGCCGGTACGCCAAGCTCGACCCGTACACGGGCGCGCAGCTGGCCCTGGCGGAGGCGTACCGCAACGTCGCCACCACCGGTGCGAAGCCCCTCGCGGTCTCCGACTGCCTGAACTTCGGCTCGCCGGAGGACCCGGCGGTCATGTGGCAGTTCGCCGAGGCCGTGCGCGGTCTGGCCGACGGCTGCCTCCAGCTCGGCACCCCGGTGACCGGCGGCAACGTCTCGCTCTACAACCAGACGGGCGAGGCGGCCATCCACCCGACGCCGGTCGTCGCGGTCCTCGGCGTCATCGACGACGTGGCCCGCCGCACGCCGGTCGCCTTCCAGGAGGACGGCCAGCTGCTCTACCTCCTCGGCGACACGCGTGAGGAGTTCGGCGGCTCGGCCTGGTCCCAGGTGATCCACGACCACCTCGGCGGCCTGCCCCCGAAGGTCGACCTGGAGCGCGAGCGGCTGCTCGGCGAGATCCTGATCTCCGCCTCCCGCGACGGCATGATCGACTCCGCGCACGACCTGTCCGACGGCGGTCTGATCCAGGCGGTCGTCGAGTCCGCGCTGCTCGGCGGCAAGGGCGCGCGTCTGGTCGTCCCCGACGGCCTGGACGCCTTCACCTTCCTGTTCTCGGAGTCGGCGGGCCGCGCGGTCGTCGCCGTCCCGCGCTCGGAGGAGCTCCGCTTCAACGACATGTGCGGCGCGCGCGGCCTGCCCGCCACCCGCATCGGTGTCGTGGACGGGGACACGGTGGAGGTCCAGGGCGAGTTCGCCCTGCCCCTGTCCGAGCTCCGCGAGGCCCACGAGGGCACCATCCCGGCGCTGCTGGCGTAACCGCGGGCACACGGCAACGGCGAGGCCCCGCCCGGATCCGTCCGGGCGGGGCCTCGCGGCCGTTTCCCGCTCCCAGGGCCGGTCACGGACCTGGTATTTCCCGAGAGCGCGGCCTTCCGCACCCACTAGGCTCACCGCCATGCCGCCCGCCAGGAAACGCGCCCGCACCTACGACCCCGCCCGCACCCGTGCCGCCGTGTTCGCCCAGTTGGGGCACGTACGGGCGGCCGTGCGCACCCTCACGCCCGAGCAGCTCGCGCTGCCGACGCGGCTGGGGGACTGGACCGTACGGGAACTGGTGGCGCACATCGCGATGGCCCTGACCGCCCTGCACCGCGCCGTGGACCGGCCCGCCCCGCCCCGGCAGGACGCCCAGGTCGTCGAGTGGCCCTTCGCCACCGCCGGCAACTCCGCCGCGATCGCCGACTTCACCCGGAGGCTCGCCGCGGACCATCCCGACCTCGACGCCCACCTCGCCGACATCGAGGAGAGGCTGCGCGCGCTGCTCGCCGAGCATCCCGGCAGCCGGCTCCTGGAGACCAACGCGGGCGCGCTGCCGCTGGACGACTACCTCGTCACCCGCACCGTCGAACTCGTCGTCCACACCGACGACCTCAACGCCGCCGTGCCCGGCCTCGGCATCCCGTACGACCGGCAGGCCCTGGCCGCCGCGACCCGGCTGCTCGCCGACGCTCTCGCCGTGAAGGCGCCCGGCGGGTCGACGGAGGTGCGGGTGCCGCCGTACGCCGTCGTGCAGTGCGTCGAGGGCCCCCGGCACACCCGCGGCACCCCGCCCAACGTCGTCGAGACCGACCCGCTGACCTGGGTCCGGCTCGCGGCCGGGCGGCTGGCCTGGCAGGACGCCGTGGCGGAGGCCAAGGTGAGCGCGAGCGGCGAGCGGGCCGACCTCGGAGGGCTGCTGCCGCTGCTGAGCTGAGGGGAACCAGACCCTCCGCGCCTCCGTCGAATCGGCATGTACAGGCAGAAGCAGCAGCGCAGCATGACCCTGACCATGGCAGTCGTCGCCGTGCTCGTCCCGCTCGCGGCGGCCTGCGGCAGCGAGAAGGCCGACGGCGGCAGCGGCTCCGTGGGCGCGGACCGGCCCTTCACCGGCGTGCGGTGGAGCATCGACAGCGTCACCGTCGACGGCACCACCCACCGGGCGCCGGACACGGCACGGGTCCGGATCGACGACAGCGGTGAGGCGGCGGGCAGCACCGGCTGCAACACCTTCAGCGCCCGCGCCGACGTCGACGGCGAGCGCGTCCGGCTGAGCGACGCCGCGTTCACCGAGAGGGCCTGCGAGAAGACGCCCCAGGACTTCGAGAAGTCCCTCGGCCGCGTCCTCACCGACGGCCCCCTCACCGCCGACACGGCGAGCGGCCGCCTGACCCTCACCACCTCCGCCGGCGACACCGTACGGCTGAGCAGGCCCGAGGACGCGTCCCTGTACGGCACGAAGTGGACCGTCACGGCCCCCGGCGGGCAGAGCAGCGCCCGGCTCACCTTCGACAAGGAGGCGGGCACCGTCTCCGGCCGCCTCGCCTGCAACCACGTCACCGCCCGGGCCACCGTCCGCGACGGACATATCACCCTGGGCGCTCCGGCCACCACCCGAATGATGTGCGAAGGCTCACTCATGAACGCCGAGAAGCGGATGCTCCGCTTCTTCGAGGGGCGGGTCGGCTACCGGATCGATCACGAAACCCTGACGCTGACCAGCGAAGACGGCACCGTCGTCCGAGCCGTGGCCGACAAGTGATCCGCACATGAGCCGGGATCCCCAATTCGGACCAGTGGTCGATCTCGCCTACACTCGGGAGCGTGCCACGTGGTGACGGTCGACTCAATCACGATCTACTTCCCGGCGAGAAGGGCCCCCAGGACGCTTGTGGCGTCTTCGGTGTCTGGGCCCCGGGCGAAGAGGTCGCAAAGCTCACGTACTTCGGGCTCTACGCCCTCCAGCATCGGGGCCAGGAATCCGCGGGAATCGCGGTCAGCAACGGCTCCCAGATCCTCGTCTTCAAGGACATGGGCCTCGTGTCCCAGGTCTTCGACGAGACCTCGCTCGGTTCGCTCCAGGGTCACATCGCGGTCGGTCACGCCCGCTACTCGACCACCGGTGCGTCCGTGTGGGAGAACGCCCAGCCAACCTTCCGGGCCACCGCGCAGGGCTCCATCGCGCTCGGCCACAACGGCAACCTCGTCAACACCGCCCAGCTCGCCGAGATGGTCGCCGACCTGCCCAAGCAGGAAGGCCGCTCCACTCGCGTCGCGGCGACCAACGACACCGACCTGCTGACCGCGCTCCTCGCGGCCCAGGTCGACGAGGACGGCAAGCCGCTGACCATCGAAGAGGCCGCGCACAGCGTCCTCCCGCAGGTCATGGGCGCCTTCAGCCTCGTCTTCATGGACGAGCACACCCTCTACGCCGCCCGCGACCCGCAGGGCATCCGCCCGCTGGTCCTCGGCCGCCTCGAGCGCGGCTGGGTCGTCGCCTCCGAGTCCGCCGCCCTCGACATCTGCGGCGCCTCCTACGTCCGCGAGATCGAGCCGGGCGAGTTCGTCGCCATCGACGAGAACGGCCTGCGCACGTCGCGATTCGCAGAAGCGAAGCCCAAGGGCTGTGTCTTCGAGTACGTGTACCTGGCCCGCCCGGACACCGACATCGCCGGCCGCAACGTCTACCTCTCGCGCGTCGAGATGGGGCGCAAGCTGGCCAAGGAGGCCCCCGCCGAGGCCGACCTCGTCATAGCGACCCCGGAGTCCGGCACCCCCGCCGCGATCGGGTACGCCGAGGCCTCCGGCATCCCCTTCGGCAACGGTCTGGTGAAGAACGCCTATGTGGGCCGTACCTTCATCCAGCCCTCGCAGACCATCCGCCAGCTCGGCATCCGCCTGAAGCTGAACCCCTTGAAGGAAGTCATCAAGGGCAAGCGGCTGGTCGTCGTGGACGACTCCATCGTCCGCGGCAATACGCAGCGGGCCCTGGTCCGCATGCTCCGCGAGGCCGGCGCCGCCGAGGTCCACATCCGGATCTCCTCCCCGCCCGTGAAGTGGCCCTGCTTCTTCGGCATCGACTTCGCCACCCGCGCCGAGCTCATCGCGAACGGCATGAGCATCGACGAGATCGGCACCTCGCTCGGCGCCGACTCCCTGGCGTACATCTCCATCGACGGCATGATCGAGGCGACCACCATCGCCAAGCCGAACCTCTGCCGCGCCTGCTTCGACGGCGAGTACCCGATGGAGCTCCCCGACCCCGAGCTGCTCGGCAAGCAGCTCCTGGAGACCGAGCTGGCCGCCGGGCCCGCCGGTACGGCCGCCGCCGACGCCATCCGTCGCCCGTAGCCGTCCGTCCGCAATACCTGCCGTACGACACAAAGGTTCTCATCGTCATGCCTGACACAACTGGTGCCAGCTACGCAGCCGCGGGCGTCGACATCGAGGCGGGCGACCGCGCCGTCGAGCTCATGAAGGAATGGGTCAAGAAGACGCAGCGCCCCGAGGTCCTCGGCGGCCTCGGCGGCTTCGCCGGCCTCTTCGACGCCTCCGCACTCAAGAACTACGACCGCCCCCTGCTGGCCTCGGCCACGGACGGTGTCGGCACCAAGGTCGACATCGCCCGGCAGCTGGGCGTCTACGACACCATCGGCCACGACCTGGTCGCGATGGTCATGGACGACATCGTGGTGTGCGGCGCCGAGCCGCTGTTCATGACCGACTACATCTGCGTCGGCAAGGTCCACCCCGAGCGTGTCGCCGCCATCGTCAAGGGCATCGCCGAGGGCTGTGTGCTGGCCGGCTGCGCCCTGGTGGGCGGCGAGACGGCCGAGCACCCCGGCCTGCTCGGTGCGGACGACTTCGACGTCGCCGGCGCCGGTACGGGCGTCGTGGAGGCCGACCGGCTGCTCGGTCCGGACCGTATCCGCGAGGGGGACGCGGTCGTCGCGATGGCCGCCTCCGGCCTTCACTCGAACGGGTACTCACTCGTCCGCCACGTCCTGCTGAACGAGGCCGGTCTGGCACTGGACGCGCACGTGGACGACCTCGGCCGCACCCTGGGCGAGGAGCTCCTGGAGCCGACCAAGATCTACTCGCTGGACTGCCTGGCCCTGATGCGCACCACCGAGGTGCACGCCTTCAGCCACGTCACCGGCGGCGGCCTCGCGGCCAACCTGGCCCGCGTGATCCCCGACGGCCTGCACGCGACCGTCGACCGCTCCACCTGGACGCCGGCCCCGGTCTTCGACCTCGTCGGACGGACGGGCAAGGTCGAGCGCCTGGAGCTGGAGAAGACCCTGAACATGGGCGTCGGCATGATCGCCGTCGTGCCCCAGGAGTCCGCCGACGTGGCGCTGACGACCCTCGCCGACCGCGGCGTCGACGCCTGGGTGGCGGGCGAGATCACGGCCCGCGGCGACCACGGAACGGGCGCCACGATGACCGGCGACTACGCCCGCTGAGCCGAGCCCGGCACGGCGATGCGGGTAGCACAGAACCCGGTCGGTGACGGGAGTCACCGACCGGGTGAGTGTTCAGTGCAGGGTCAAGCGCCGCGACGATGCTGCGGGGACTGGCCGTCCTCGTCCTCGTCGTCCTCGTAGAGGTCGGCGTACTTTGCGTACAGCTCGTCGTCCTGCTCATCGTCCTCGAACCGCTCGCCGTTAGGCGGTTGCGGACTCGACGTCGATGCGCCCAGCTCCTCGGCCAGGCGGGAGAGATCAGTCCCACCGCTGTTGTACTTCAGCTGGCGGGCGACCTTCGTCTGCTTGGCCTTGGCCCGGCCGCGCCCCATGGCTCGACCCCCTCAACGACGGGGCTCGACGGCCCCAGAGTCTTGACACGCGTTCATGGTCCGGAACGGGCTCTCCGTGGAGAGACCGGTCCGTAGGGCTTCCACGGTACCTGAGCCCACGCCCATACGGTACGTCGCCCGCAGGACGTGGCTACGCCCAGGACCTTCGAGGCGCCCTGTCCTCGCTGGTCAAAGGCGATTTTAACCACGTTTCGACGGTCGACCCGCCGGGAGAAGTGAGAGTTCTCTCCAACTGCCCGCCGGCGGGTACCGCTCAAACCTTCGAATACCGCCTCCGGATCACCCTCCGGAGAGTGCGGAGCGCCGTCTCCGGTCAGCGCCGCGCGCGTGCCTCCGACATCCGCTGCTCGGCGATCCGGTCGGCCGCGGCGGCCGGCGGAATACCGTCCTCCTTCGCACGTGCGAAGATGGCCAGCGTTGTGTCGTAGATCTTCGCGGCCTTGCCCTTGCACCGCTCGAAGTCGAATCCGTGCAGCTCGTCGGCGACCTGGATGACACCGCCGGCGTTCACCACGTAGTCGGGCGCGTAGAGGATCCCGCGGTCGGCGAGGTCCTTCTCGACGCCCGGGTGGGCAAGCTGGTTGTTGGCCGCGCCGCACACCACCTTCGCCGTCAGTACCGGCACGGTGTCGTCGTTCAGCGCGCCGCCCAGGGCGCAGGGGGCGTAGATGTCCAGGTTCTCGACCCGGATCAGCGCGTCCGTGTCGGCGACGGCGATCACCGACGGGTGCCGCTCGGTGAGGGCCCGTACGACGTCCTTGCGCACGTCCGTGACGACCACGTGCGCGCCCTCGGCGAGCAGGTGCTCGACCAGGTGGTGGCCGACCTTGCCGACGCCGGCGATGCCGACCGTGCGGTCGCGCAGTGTCGGGTCGCCCCACAGGTGCTGGGCGGCGGCCCGCATGCCCTGGTAGACGCCGAAGGAGGTGAGAACGGACGAGTCGCCCGCGCCGCCGTTCTCGGGGGAGCGTCCGGTCGTCCACTGGCACTCGCGCGCCACGACGTCCATGTCGGCCACGTAGGTGCCGACGTCGCAGGCGGTGACGTAGCGGCCGTGGAGCGAGGCGACGAACCGGCCGTAGGCGAGCAGCAGCTCCTCGCTCTTGATCTGCTCCGGGTCGCCGATGATCACGGCCTTGCCGCCGCCGTGGTCGAGACCGGCCATGGCGTTCTTGTACGACATCCCGCGCGCGAGGTTCAGCGCGTCGGCGACGGCCTCCGCCTCACTCGCGTACGGGTAGAAGCGCGTACCGCCGAGCGCGGGGCCCAGGGCGGTGGAATGGAGGGCGATGACGGCCTTGAGGCCGCTGGCACGGTCCTGGCAGAGCACGACTTGCTCATGACCCCCCTGCTCCGAGTGGAACAGGGTGTGCAGTACATCAGCAGGTGCGCCGGTTACGTCGGTCACGGTGGTGACTCCTGTGTAGGTGCGGCGGGTGGAGACGGGTCCCCGTGCGGGTGGCGGGGACTGTGGCATGAGATTAGAGCCTGGCGGGGCCCACCCGCCGCACAGTGCCGAGGATCACCTCCGCACGGAGTACAGGCGTGGGACGATTTGCAGAGATTCCCGCGCGTTTGTGATCGGCTCCCGCAGGTTTTCGAGGCGGTGCGCGGGGGAGGGAGCAGGCGTGCCCAAGGTGTCCTCGGTGATCGTCCCCTACGCGGCCTACCTGCGCGTGTACGAGCCGCTGGCCGCCTTCCCCGAGCCGGAGCGCGGCCACTGGACCCGCTACGCCCGCCGCACCGACCTGCCCTCCTACCAGGACGAACTGCGCCGCTCCCTGGCCGACCTGCTGCCCACGCCGCCCGTGCCGGTACCGGTGCACGAGAGCGGCGACGCCTTCGTGACCGAGGTCGACGGGGTGGTCTGCGTGTGCCCCTGGCGGACCCGGCTGCGCGGCTGGCAGGCGCTCGGGGAGCTGGCCGAGGACTTCCCCGAGCCCGTCCTGGACGCCCTGCTCCCTCCGGTCGTACGCCGCCAGACCAGCCAGGACTACGAACGCTGGCTGGAGTGCAACCCCGACGCCCGCCCCTGGATCCGCACGGCCACCTGGCAGGTGCCGATCAACTGGTTCGTGCTGGTCTCCGACGAGGAGCGGGAGTACGACAAGGGCGGCGACGATGCCGGGTCGGCGCCGCCGGTGCTGCGCTACCGGACGCCGATGGTCCAGGCGCGGCGGCGGGTGGCCCGGGGGCTGCGGGCGCTGAAGGAGGCCATGGACGAGGGGCCGCTGATCGACGGCCTGGTGGACGTGGGGCGCTGGCTCGAGGAGTTCCACCCGCGGTCACTGGTGGAGCTGGACTACGGCGGACTGGTGCACGCCCTGCCGGCCGGAGAGCTGGAGGCCGACCACTCGGCGGCGGACGTGGCCGAGGGCATCGAGGCGCTGCGCCGGGGGGACGGGACGACGGCGGGTGCCGCGTACGGGCGGCTGGTGGAGCGGTGGCGGTCGGTTCGGGACCGGCGGTCGGCGAACTGACGTTTGACGTACCGCCCGATTTGGGGTTTCGTCTCTCGCTCAGACACCTGTTCGGTGTGACCTGATACTTCGTCACCAGGGGACGGAAGTCCCGATCCGGGCGTATGTGTCAAGCGTGACGGACCGCACGTACGCCACTCTTGCGCCCCTTCCCCCTCCTCATGCCAAAATAGGACAAGGAGTCCGGGGAGGGCTCCATCCGTCCTGCTGTGGTGCACTGTGGGCGGAATCTCAGCATTGCACGCTTTGGGGGGTCTGGTGACTCCTGATCGTCCTGTGACTGATCGTCACAGTGGCGTGACTGTCCGCTATGGCATGGTCCATCGGCATCCGTCGCTGATGAACACCTGGGAGGGCAATTCCATCGGTTTGGCCGACGCGGCTGGACAGATGGTGTAGTTGTAGTGCCGAGGACAAGCCGTTCGTCCTATAACCGACTCGACTCGCGTCCGCCATTTCGGGCAACGCGGGTCAAGGTGCAGAATTTAGAGGAAAGAACCGAGAAGGTTCGGTTCTCCCGAGGAGGCCGCTCATGACCGCTCGCACCCCTGATGCCGAGCCGCTGCTGACCCCGGCTGAGGTCGCCACCATGTTCCGCGTCGACCCGAAGACGGTCACGCGCTGGGCGAAGGCCGGCAAGCTCACGTCGATCCGCACGCTCGGCGGGCATCGCCGCTACCGCGAGGCCGAGGTCCGCGCTCTGCTCGCGGGCATTCCGCAGCAGCGCAGCGAGGCCTGAACAACCGCATAACCGGGCAGAACGGCAGGTCCCCCAACCTGTCGAGCCGCCTGTGACCACAGCTCCAACCGACGCGGGTCCTGCCCCAACAGGCCCCACGCCCAAGCCGTTCGAACATGTCGGACGACCGGTCGGGTACGTCGTTGATCGCGCTGGACTCCGCCGGGTCCAGCGCGATTTTTTTGTGCCGCGTGACGGCCCGCTGAGAGCGGCCTTGTCGGAGTCTGGGGGAGGCTGTCGGATCCGCTGTGGGCGGGCCGTGGGGGAACGTGCGGAAGTGCCTCCGGGAGAGTGCAATTGCACATATTAAATCGACCAGTTGTAGGAGAGGCGTAAGTGCCACCGTTTCAAAAACTCATGCGGTGACACCCGTCACACGTGCTGGCGCTTGTTGGCTCTGGCATATGTGCGCTAGAGGAGCCTTCGGTTCCACCAGCCCGTCGGGGCACGGGCGTTGGGGCCGAGGGTGCTTCACGTGGCGGCGGCGCTCTCGCCCTCGACGGCCTCGTGACGGCCCGTCGGTGACGGAGGCGAGGGCGGGGGCGGGGGCTGGGCCGGCGGAGCGGTGGAGTCCCACGCCAGTCGCAGCAGCCGGTGGCAGATCGGACAGTGGCGCGTCAGATGGCGGTACGACGACGCGGCCGACAGATGCGCGCGGAGCAGTGCCCCCGTCTCGTGCCTGACCGATGCCGCCATACGCCACCTCCAGGGCCGTACGGAGAACGTGCCCTGCCTTTGGAGTACCGAGCGAATGTGACGCCGTCAAGGCCGCGAGAGAGGCGCTGAGGGCTCCCGGGGTGTTCGATGCACCCCGGCCTGCGGACGGCACGCAGAAGGCCCGCACCGATCGGTGCGGGCCTTCTTACTGCGGTCCTGACGGGATTTGAACCCGCGGCCTCCACCTTGACAGGGTGGCGAGCACTCCAAACTGCTCCACAGGACCAGGTTTTGCGGCGCTTTTCGTGCGTTGCGCTGCGAGAAGAGACTCTACAGGAGGGTGGGCCCAGGGTCGAACTCACCCTCCGTGCGCTCCTCGTCACGGCCTCGCCGCTACGGCGCCAGCGCGTCGATCGCCTTCACGATCCGCTTGTCGGAGATCGGGTACGCCGTCCCCAGCGCGTGGGCGAAGTAGCTGACCCGCAGTTCCTCGATCATCCAGCGGACGTCCAGGACCTGCCGCGGGACCGGCCGCCCCTGGGGCATCTGCTCCAGCAGCCACGCGTACTCGTCCCGCATCTCGTGGACCTTCTCCATCCGGGTCGTGTCCCGCTGGACGTTGGCCGGCATCTGCTGCAGGCGCCGGTCGGCGGCGACCAGATAGCGCATCAGGTCGGGCAGCCGCCCGATGCCGGCCTCCGTGACGAAGCCGGGCTTCACCAGGCCGTCCAGCTGCGTCCGCACGTCCTGGAGGTTCGGCAGCAGCGCGGGGCTCCGCACGGCCTTCAGGCGGCGCTCACAGGCCTGCCAGGCGGCCAGCACCTGCTGCACCTGCCCCACCGTACGGACGGTCGTGTCGACGATCTCCGCGCGGACCTTGTCGTAGAGCTTCCGGTACGACTCCTCGTCCCACGCCGGCCCGCCGAAGTCCGCGATCAGCCGGTCCGCCGCCGCCGTCGCGCAGTCGTCGAACAGGGCCTGGATGGACCCGTGCGGATTCGCGGACAGAGCCAGCTTCTGCTGGTTGGTCAGCTTCTCGGACGCGAACTTCGCCGGATTGACCGGGATGTTGCGCAGGATCAGCCGGCGCGTGCCCTTCCACATCGCCTGTGCCTGCTCGGCCTCGGTGTCGAAGAGGCGCACGGACACCGTGTCCCCGTCGTCGACCAGCGCCGGGTACGCCTTCACCGGCTGACCGGCCCGGCGCGTCTCGAAGACTCGGGACAGCGTGCCGATCGTCCAGTCCGTCAGGCCGGCGCGCTCCAGGGACTCGCCGCCGCTGCGCTCGGCGGTGGCCGCCGCGGCCTGCGACAGCGCCTTGCGCGCCTTCGGCTTCAGCCGGAGCTTCAGGGCCTCCAGGTCCTTGTCCTCGGCCAGCTTGCGGCGCCGCTCGTCGACGATCCGGAACGTGATCTTCAAATGGCCGGGAACCTTGGCCCAGTCGAAGTCCTCCGCGTCGAACGGCACCCCCACCATGCGTTTGAGCTCCCGCGCCATGGTCACCGTCAGCGGCTCCTGGAGGGGCACGGCCCGCTCCAGGAACGCCTGCGCGTAGTTCGGCGCCGGCACGTAGTTGCGGCGGATCGGCTTGGGCAGGGACCGGATCAGCTCCGTGACGACCTGCTCCCTCAGGCCCGGGATCTGCCACTCGAAGCCCTCGTCCGTGACCTGGTTGAGCACCTGGAGCGGAATGTGGACGGTCACACCGTCCGCGTCCGCCCCCGGCTCGAACTGGTAGGTCACACGGAACTTCAGCGGCCCCTGACGCCAGGAGTCCGGATAGTCGTCCTTGGTGACCGCCCCCGCCTTCTCGTTGATGAGCATCTCGCGCTCGAAGTCGAGGAAGTCGGGCTGCTCGTGCCGCTTGTGCTTCCACCACGAGTCGAAGTGCGCACCGGAGACGACGTGTTCGGGCACCCGCTGGTCGTAGAAGTCGAACAGCGTCTCGTCGTCGACCAGGATGTCCCGGCGCCGCGCACGGTGTTCCAGTTCCTCGACCTCGGTCAGCAGCCGGCGGTTGTCCGCGAAGAATTTGTGGTGCGTACGCCAGTCGCCCTCCACCAGGGCGTTGCGGATGAACAGCTCGCGGCTGACCTCCGGGTCGATCCGTCCGTAGTTCACCTTGCGCTGCGCCACGATCGGCACGCCGTACAGCGTCACCTTCTCGTACGCCATCACGGCCGCCTGGTCCTTCTCCCAGTGCGGCTCGCTGTAGGTGCGCTTGAGGAGGTGCCCGGCGAGCGGCTCCACCCACTCGGGCTCGATCTTCGCGTTGACGCGGGCCCAGAGCCGGGAGGTCTCCACCAGCTCCGCGGACATCACGAACCGCGGCGGCTTCTTGAAGAGCGCCGAGCCAGGGAAGATCGCGAACTTGGCGTTGCGCGCGCCCAGGTACTCGTTCTTGGCGCCCTCCTTCACGTCCTTCATGCCGACGTGGGAGAGGAGCCCGGCCAGCAGCGACACGTGCACGCGGTCGTCGGGCGCGGCGTGGTCGGCGTCGTTGAGCTGGATGCCCATCTGCTTGGCGACCGTGCGCAGCTGCGTGTAGATGTCCTGCCACTCGCGGATCCGCAGGAAGTTGAGGTACTCCTGCTTGCACATCCGGCGGAAGGACGACGAGCCGCGCTCCTTCTGCTGCTCGCGCACGTACCGCCAGAGGTTGAGGAACGCGAGGAAGTCGCTGGTCTCGTCCTTGAAGCGGGCGTGCTGCTGATCGGCCTGCGCCTGCTTCTCCGAGGGGCGCTCCCGCGGGTCCTGGATGGACAGGGCCGCCGCTATGACCATGACCTCGCGGACACAGCCGTTCTTGTCGGCCTCCAGCACCATCCGGGCCAGGCGCGGGTCGACGGGCAGCTGCGCCAGCTTGCGGCCGGTGTCGGTCAGCCGCTTGCGTACGTCCTTCTGCTCCGGGTCGAGCGCGCCCAGCTCCTGGAGGAGCTGCACGCCGTCGCGGATGTTGCGGTGGTCCGGCGGGTCGATGAACGGGAACTTCTCGATGTCGCCGAGGCCGGCCGCGGTCATCTGGAGGATGACGGAGGCGAGGTTCGTCCGCAGGATCTCCGCGTCCGTGAACTCCGGGCGCGCGTTGAAGTCGTCCTCGGAGTACAGCCGGATGCAGATACCGTCGCTGGTCCGTCCGCAGCGGCCCTTGCGCTGGTTGGCGCTGGCCTGCGAGATCGGCTCGATCGGCAGCCGCTGCACCTTGGTGCGGTGGCTGTACCGGGAGATGCGGGCGAAACCGGGGTCGATGACGTACTTGATGCCCGGCACCGTCAGGGACGTCTCGGCGACGTTCGTGGCCAGCACGATCCTGCGCCCGGTGTGCTGCTGGAACACCCGGTGCTGCTCGGCGTGGGACAGGCGGGCGTACAGCGGCAGGATCTCGGTGAATCTGTACTTCTTCTTCTCCAGCGCGTCGGCGGTGTCCCGGATCTCCCGCTCACCGGAGAGGAAGACGAGGATGTCGCCCTTCCCCTCGCCCATCAGCTCCTCGACGGCGTCGGTGATCGCGGTGATCTGGTCGCGGTCGGCGTCGTCGCCGTCCTCCTCGAGGAGCGGGCGGTACCGCACCTCCACCGGGTACGTCCGGCCGCTGACCTCGATGATCGGCGCGTCGCCGAAGTGCCGGGAGAAACGCTCGGGGTCGATCGTCGCCGAGGTGATGACGACCTTCAGATCCGGCCGCTTCGGCAGCAGCTGGGCCAGATAACCGAGCAGGAAGTCGATGTTGAGTGACCGCTCGTGGGCCTCGTCGATGATGATCGTGTCGTAGGCGCGCAGCTCGCGGTCGGTCTGGATCTCGGCGAGCAGGATGCCGTCCGTCATCAGCTTGATGAACGTGGCGTCCGGATTCACCTGGTCGGTGAACCTGACCTTCCAGCCGACGGCCTCACCGAGGGGCGTGTCCAGCTCGTCCGCCACCCGCTCGGCGACGGTGCGCGCGGCGATCCGGCGGGGCTGGGTGTGCCCGATCATGCCGCGGACGCCGCGGCCGAGCTCGACACAGATCTTCGGGATCTGCGTGGTCTTTCCGGATCCGGTCTCACCGGCGACGATGACGACCTGGTGATCACGGATGGCCTCCGCGATCACGTCCTTCTTCTGGCTGACCGGAAGCTGCTCGGGGTAGCTGACGACGGGCACGCGGGCCCGGCGCTCACCGATGCGCTGCTCGGCCTTGGCCACCTCCGCCTCGATCTCGGCGAGAACGGCGGCACGGGCTTCCGGTTTACGGATCTTCCGCGCACCCTCGAGCCTCCGGCCGAGCCGGTGCGCGTCGCGCAGGGACAGCTCGGTCAGGCGGGGAGCGAGGGCGCCGAGGGCGGGGGCGGGGTGCGTAGACATACGGGTTCCAGGATCGCATCCCCGAGAAATTCCTGGCGAACGCTTTTGCCCGGGGCCCGGCGAGGTGCGGAGCCGGCGGGACCGGCGGCACCGGAAACAGGCACCGCAAACAACAAGGCCCCGATCCGAAGATCGGGGCCTTACTGTGGCTGGGGCCGGGGTCGAACCGGCGACCTATCGCTTTTCAGGCGATCGCTCGTACCAACTGAGCTACCCAGCCGCGAGGTTTCACGTGAAACCTCAGCGGTCCTGACGGGATTTGAACCCGCGGCCTCCACCTTGACAGGGTGGCGAGCACTCCAAACTGCTCCACAGGACCAAGTGGCTGTGTGCGAACCAGCGAACCAAGTGTCGCACACGGTACTGCGTGCCCCCAACGGGATTCGAACCCGTGCTACCGCCTTGAAAGGGCGGCGTCCTAGGCCGCTAGACGATGAGGGCTATCGGCCCGCCTGGGCGCTTCTCAGCGCGTCGGGGACGTGAGAAGCATATGGGATGGCGGGAGGTATCGCCAAAACGGTTTACGGAGCGCCGGGAGCCGGGCTGCTCGGCGTGCCGGTGGCGTCCGTCGGGGACGGGCCCGTGCCGGTCGGGGACGGTGTCGCGCCCGGCTGGTTCTCCTTCGGCAGATGGCGGCTGACCTCGGCCGTCGTCAGGCCCAGGCCGCCGAGTTCGATCTCGTCCCAGGCCTGGAGGCGCCGGCTGTCCCGGTCGAAGTAGAGGATCGACGCCTGGACCGGGTCGGGGTGCTTGCCCTCGACGGCGCGCAGGCCGCTGCCGCCGGTGGAGCCCTCGATGCGCAGCCGGGTGCCGTACTTCATGACCTTCATGTCCTCGTGGTGGACGTGGCCCGCCAGCACCAGCGGGACCGTCCCGTCGACCTCGCGGGCCGCCGACGGCTCGTGGGCGATGGCGACGTCCGCGGGGGTGCCGGCCCGGGCCTGGTCGCGCAGGGCGGAGGCCAGGCGGGCGCCGGCGAGTTCCTGGGAGGCGTCGGCGCCGGGTTTCGTCGAGCGGTCCGGGGTGTACTGCGGGTCGCCGATGCCGGCGAAGCGCAGGCCGGCGATCGTGCGGGCCCGGCCGTCGTCCAGGACGTGCACGTTCTTGAGGCCCTTCAAGTAGTCCTGGGTGGCGCGGGAGTCGTGGTTGCCGCGGACCCAGACGTAGGGGGCGCCGAGGTCCTCGATGGGGTCCAGGAAGCCGTTCTCCGCCGCCGTGCCGTGATCCATGGTGTCGCCCGAGTCGACGATCACGTTCACCCGGTACTGCTCCACCAGCGAGGCGATGATCTTCCAGCTCGCCGGGTTCAGATGGATGTCCGACACGTGCAGGACGCGGATCGTCGTCGGGTCGGGCTGGTAGGCGGGGAGCGTGGACGTGACGTCGTAGAGCTTGGTCACGTTCGTCACCAGGCGGGCCAGTTCCTTCTGGTAGACGTCGAACTCGGTGACGATGCTGCGCGCGTTGCCGACCAGGGACGGCGCGGAGGAGAGCAGGCCGGAGAACTTCGGCTCCAGGACCGAGTCGGGGTTCCAGGTCGCGTACGCGGTGCCGCCGGAGGCGACCAGGAGGGTGAGGGCGAGTCCGCCGGCCGCCAGGGCGCGGCGCGGGCGGCGGTAGACGGCGAGGCCGAGGGCGGTGGCGCCGGTGACGACGGCGACGCAGGAGCGGGCGGCCAGGTCGAGCGTGCCGTGCTCGACGTCCTTCGCGACCTCGTCCTGGAGGCCGGAGAGGCGTTCGGGGTGGTCGACGAGGGCCTGGGCGCGGTCCGGGTCGAGCTGGTCGACGTTGACGTCGAGGCGTACGGGGGCGATGTGGCTGTCGAGCTGGAGCGCGCCCAGCGGGGAGACGTTGATCTTCGTGCCGCCGGTCAGGGAGGGGCGCAGGGTCATCGTCGTGTTCATGGGGCCGACCGGGGCGCGTACGTTGCCGACGATCAGCAGGCCGAGCCAGGCCCCGAGCAGGACGACGGCGACGAGGCCGAGGGCGCGGGTCCAGGGGCGGGAACGGGGGGTGAGCTCCGCCGTCGGGGGCGCCGGGCGGGCGCGGTGGCGGCGGGTGAGGGCGCGCGGAGCGCTGCGGATGCGGTTCATCTCCTCGGCCAGAACGTGCAGGACTGCGGCGGGGACGCGGGCCATTGCTCCCGTATGCCCGTGTCCCCGGGCGGATATGCGAGGGGTGAGAGGTCGGTGGCGGCGGTGTCGTACCTGATGTGTCGTACCCGACAATGGGCCTGTGCTGGAGATGACGCGCGAGGAGTTCGAGGAACTGGTCGCCGAGGCGCTGGACCGGATCCCGCCGGAGCTGACGCGGCTGATGGACAACGTCGCGGTGTTCGTCGAGGACGAACCGCCGGCGGACGATCCCGAGCTGCTCGGGCTGTACGAGGGGACTCCGCTGACCGAGCGCGGGGAGTGGTACGCCGGTGTGCTGCCGGACCGGATCACCATCTACCGGGGGCCGACGCTGCGGTTCTGCGACACCCGTGAGGACGTGGTCGCGGAGACCGAGGTGACGGTGGTGCACGAGATCGCGCATCACTTCGGGATCGACGACGCGCGCCTGCACGCCCTCGGGTACGGGTGAGGGAACCTCGGCCCGACGGCTCACGGTCCTGGATCCGGGTGACGGTCCGCGGCGCGGGGCGCGTGTCCTCCTGCGGGTGACGGGAGTTGGGCACGGCGACTCCTGATCCCCGGAGGTGGCCGCCCGTGCGCCCCTTGTCCGTACCCGTCCGTCTGGCCGCCACGGTGGTGGCCGTCGCCGCTGCCGCCGGCTGCATGAGCGTCGGTGACGAGTCCGGCGGGGATGCCAGGCCGTCGCACTCGGCCGGGGAGCGAGGTGGCGAGGCCCCGGGCGGCGGGCCCGCGGTGTCGGGCGGCGCGGCCGGGTACGGTCCGGCGGCGGCCGACGAGGGGCGCGGCCACGGCAAGGGGAAGAAGGGCGATGACGACCGCGGCAAGGGGAAGGGCAAGGGCCGCGGCAAGGACGGCGAGGACAAGGGCACAGCTCCCTCCGGCTCGCCTTCCGCGCACCCGGCGGGCTCCGCCCCGGCGCAGGGCGGGCCGGACGAGCCGACGCCCCCGCGGACGGCCGACCCCGAGCCCCCGCGGACGGTGGACCCGGAGCCGACCCCGCCTCCCGAGCCGCCCGCCTCCCCGACGCCGGAGCCGACGCCCGAGCCGTCCTCGTCGGCGCACGAGCCGCCGGGGACGCAGCTGGCGCAGCGGGAGCCGGCACCGGAGGCCGGGGTGCCGGTGTAGGCCGGACGGCGGAGGGCGCACGCCGGGAGACGGGGTGTGGACGGGCGCCGGACACGGGGCGAAGCACCGGCTGACCTGGGCATGTGCTACCCGGTTTGCCTTCAGGGGTGGTGGGTGCGTATGGTGGCAGATCGTTTGATCCCATTTGCCCGGCGCCACCGCAGAGCGCGCCGTGTGGCGCGTACTCTCCCTTGCCGTGATGGACCGCATCGAGGCGGTCGTATTGCGAATCGCGATTCACGGAGTTGACGGGCGCGTGCCGACTGAGAGACTCCGGAAGGTTTCGCATTCGCATGTCCATCATCAGTACTGATCACGTCGTCGTGCCCGAGAACGCCGAGGGCGTTTCCGAGGGCCAGGAGGCTCCCGAGGTCGTCGAGACCTCCGGGTCCGCCGACACCCCCGAGATCACCTTCGCCGAACTCGGCCTGCCCGAGGGCATCGTGCGCAAGCTCGCACAGAACGGCGTGACCACCCCCTTCCCGATCCAGGCCGCGACCATCCCGGACGCGCTGGAGGGCAAGGACATCCTCGGCCGGGGCCGCACCGGTTCCGGCAAGACCCTCTCCTTCGGTCTGCCCGCCCTGGCCACGCTGGCCGGCGGCCGCACCGAGAAGCACAAGCCGCGCGCCGTCATCCTGACGCCGACCCGCGAGCTGGCCATGCAGGTCGCCGACGCGCTGCAGCCCTACGGGGACGTCCTCGGGCTGAAGATGAAGGTCGTGTGCGGCGGCACCTCCATGGGCAACCAGATCTACGCCCTGGAGCGCGGCGTCGACATCCTCGTCGCCACGCCGGGCCGCCTGCGGGACATCATCAACCGCGGCGCCTGCTCCCTGGAGAACGTGCAGATCGCCGTCCTCGACGAGGCCGACCAGATGTCCGACCTGGGCTTCATGCCCGAGGTCACCGAGCTGCTCGACCAGGTGCCGGCGGGCGGCCAGCGGATGCTGTTCTCCGCGACCATGGAGAACGAGATCAAGACCCTCGTCGACCGGTACCTCAAGGACCCGGTCAGCCACGAGGTCGACGCCGCCCAGGGCGCCGTGACGACCATGTCGCACCACATCCTGGTCGTGAAGCCCAAGGACAAGGCGCCGGTCACCGCGGCCATCGCCTCCCGCAAGGGCCGCACCATCATCTTCGTCCGCACCCAGCTGGGCGCCGACCGCGTCGCCGAGCAGCTGCGCGACGCGGGCGTGAAGGCGGACGCCCTGCACGGCGGCATGACCCAGGGCGCGCGCACCCGCACGCTGGCCGACTTCAAGGACGGTTACGTCAACGTCCTGGTCGCCACCGACGTCGCCGCGCGCGGCATCCACGTCGACGGCATCGACCTGGTGCTGAACGTGGACCCGGCCGGCGACCACAAGGACTACCTGCACCGCGCCGGCCGTACGGCCCGCGCCGGCCGCACCGGCACGGTCGTCTCGCTGTCCCTGCCGCACCAGCGCCGCCAGATCTTCCGGCTGATGGAGGACGCGGGCGTCGACGCCACGCGCCACATCATCCAGGGCGGCGCGGCCTTCGAGCCGGAGGTCGCCGAGATCACCGGTGCCCGGTCGATGACCGAGGTCCAGGCCGAGTCCGCGGGCAACGCCGCGCAGCAGGCCGAGCGTGAGGTCGCCCAGCTCACCAAGGAGCTGGAGCGCGCCCAGCGCCGTGCCACGGAGCTGCGCGAGGAGGCGGACCGGCTGGTCGCCAGGGTCGCGCGGGAGCGGGGCGAGGACCCGGAGACGGTGCTGGCCGAGGTGGCCACCGCCGCCGCCGAGGCCGAGATCTCGCTGCCGGCACAGTCGTCGGGCCCGCGTGAGGTGGAGAACACCGAGCGGACCGAGCGGAGCGGGAACGGCCGGGACCGTTCCTTCGAGCGTCGTGACGACCGCGGTGGGCGTTCGTTCGAGCGTCGTGACGACCGTGGCGGGTTCCGCCGTGACGACCGTCGTGACGACCGGGGCGACCGTGGTGGCTTCCGCCGCGACGACCGTCGTGACGACCGTGGCGGCCGTTCCTTCGAGCGTCGTGACGACCGTGGCGGGTTCCGCCGTGACGACCGTCGTGACGACCGGGGCGACCGTGGTGGCTTCCGCCGCGACGACCGTCGTGA
>NZ_JBIWKU010000005.1:562590-590128 GCF_044765825.1 Streptomyces flaveolus
GACGACCGTGGTGGCCGTTCCTTCGAGCGTCGCGACGACCGCGGTGACCGCGGTGACCGTGGCGGTTTCCGCCGCGACGACCGTCGTGACGACCGTGGCGGCCGTTCCTTCGAGCGTCGCGACGACCGCGGCGACCGTGGTGGCTTCCGCCGCGACGACCGCCCCGGCCACCGTGGCAGCGACCGTCCGTTCAACCGTGACCGCCAGGGCGACCGCTCCGGCAGCGACCGTCCGTTCAACCGCGACCGTCAGGGCGACCGCCCCGGCTTCCGCAGCGGCGGTCACGACCGCCCGTACGGCCGCCGTGACGACCACCGTGGTTCCTCCTTCGGCCGCCGCGACGACAAGCCCCGCTGGAAGCGCAACGGCTGACGCCTGCCAGGAGTACCGAGGGCCGTGGCCCCTGCCCGACCGACCGGGCAGGGGCCACGGCCTTTTCGTGGCTGGGGGACCCTTCGGCCGCGGCAGCCGGTTTCCGGCCACCGAGTGACGCATGTCACGCCCCCGGCATGGGAATTGCTGGGGGCATGACAGATGACGCCAAGGCGAGTGGGCTGTCGGACGAGGAACGGCTGGCCCAGCTCGGCTACACCCAGGTCCTGGCCCGCCGCATGTCGGCGTTCTCCAACTACGCGGTCTCCTTCACCATCATCTCGGTCCTCTCGGGCTGCCTGACCCTGTATCTGTTCGGCATGAACACGGGCGGCCCCGCCGTGATCACATGGGGCTGGGTCGCCGTCGGCCTGATGACCCTCTTCGTCGGCCTGGCGATGGCCGAGATCTGCTCGGCGTACCCGACGTCGGCGGGCCTGTACTTCTGGGCGCACCGCCTCGCGCCGCCCCGTACGGCGGCGGCCTGGGCGTGGTTCACGGGCTGGTTCAACGTGCTGGGCCAGGTCGCGGTGACCGCCGGCATCGACTTCGGCGCGGCGTCCTTCCTCGGCGCCTATCTGAACCTCCAGTTCGACTTCGAGGTCACGCCGGGCCGCACGATCCTCCTCTTCGCCGCGATCCTGGTCCTCCACGGCCTGCTGAACACCTTCGGCGTCCGCATCGTCGGCCTGCTGAACAGCGTCAGCGTCTGGTGGCACGTCCTCGGCGTGGCCGTCATCGTCGGCGCCCTGGCCTTCGTCCCCGACCACCACCGGTCGGCGTCCTTCGTGTTCGGCGAGTTCGTCAACAACACGGGCTGGGGCAGCGGCGTGTACGTCGTCCTGATCGGTCTGCTGATGGCCCAGTACACCTTCACGGGCTACGACGCCTCCGCCCACATGACGGAGGAGACCCGCGACGCCTCCACCGCCGGCCCGAAGGGCATCGTCCGCTCCATCTGGACGTCCTGGATCGCCGGCTTCGTCCTCCTGCTCGGCTTCACCTTCGCCATCCAGTCCTACGAGGGCGCCCTCGCCTCCCCGACCGGCGCCCCGCCCGCCCAGATCCTGCTCGACGCGCTCGGCGCGACCGCGGGCAAGCTGCTGCTGCTCGTCGTCATCGGGGCGCAGCTGTTCTGCGGCATGGCGTCGGTGACGGCCAACAGCCGCATGATCTACGCCTTCTCGCGCGACGGCGCGCTGCCCTGGTCCCACGTCTGGCACTCCGTCAGCCCGCGCACCCGCACCCCGGTCGCCGCGGTCTGGCTGGCCGCGCTGGGCGCCCTGGTCCTCGGCCTGCCCTACCTGATCAACGTGACGGCGTACGCGGCGGTGACGTCGATCGCCGTCATCGGCCTCTACATCGCGTACGTCGTCCCGACCTTCCTGCGCCTGCGCAAGGGCGACGCCTTCGAACGCGGGCCCTGGCACCTGGGCCGCTGGTCGCGGGCGGTGGGCGTGGTCGCGGTGACGTGGGTCGGCGTCATCACGGTCCTGTTCATGCTGCCGCAGGTGTCCCCGGTCACCTGGGAGACCTTCAACTACGCGCCGATCGCCGTCCTGGCCGTCCTCGGCTTCGCGGCGACCTGGTGGCTGGCCTCGGCCCGGCACTGGTTCCTCAACCCCGACCACGAACGCACCCGCGCCCGGGCGGCGGCCCGCGCGAACGCCCCCGAGCCGGTGGACCCGTAGCGGCGTCCCGCCGGCACCCGCCCGACGCGGCCGAGTCCCCGATACCCGATCGGCGTCCCGGCCGCGTCGGGCTATGCTCGGTGTGGCAACATCACGCAACACGCCCTGGGCCCTTAGCTCAATTGGCAGAGCAGTGGACTTTTAATCCATTGGTTGTGGGTTCGAGTCCCACAGGGCCTACCGATGGCACAGCGCCCGGGCCGGCATATGCCGGCCCGGGCGCTGTGGCGTTCTCCGGCCTCTACTTGATGTAGACGAGACCGTCGGTGGTGATGGTGGGACGGCCGCTGGTGCCGACCACGACGATCTTGACGGTGTGCTTGGCGCTGCCGGACCAGGTCTTCGTCCAGATCGCCTGCCGGTAGAGGGTGGTGGAGGACTTCAGGTCGACCGTGCTGACCTTGACGCCGTCGACGTAGACGTACACCTGGCCCGAGCTGGAGGCCCGGGAGGCCACCCAGGAGGCGGAACGGCCGGTGAAGGTCCACGTGAGGGCGGCGCCCTTGCTCCCGCTGGAGTACGACTTGCCGCCCAGGTAGCTGGTGGAGGAACGGCTCGTCCAGCTGCCGGACCTCACCGCCGACGTCTCCTGGAGGATGACCGGGGTGTAGGAGGCGGACGCGTTGCGGTAGTTGCCGGCGTAGTCGTACGCCTGCATCGACCAGGTGGAGGCCGTGCCCGACGTGGCGGTGCGGTTGTTGGCGGTCCAGGTAGGCGGGAAGGTGGTGGCCGTCGGGGACAGCAGCTTCACCCCGCGCAGCGCCTTGTCGTCGGTCGCCTTCCAGCCGAGGGTGACCGGGACGGCGGTGGTGTTGACCGTGCCGGTGCGCAGGGAAAGCGTCGGCGTGGTGGTGAAGACCGGCGCGGTCGTCTCCGCGACGACGGTCAGCGCGGCGGTGGTCACGGCCCTGCCGGACTGGTGCACCGCCCGCACCGCGACGCTGTGGCGCCCCAGGGACAGGGTCGTGTTCGCGGAGGTGGCCGAGCCGGAAGCGGTGACGACGGTCTTGCCGTCGACCAGCAGCTCGTAGCTCTTGACGAGCGACGCGGGCGTGGTGGCCGCCCACGTCACGCTGAGGGCGCCCTTGGTGTAGTACGTCGAGCCGGACAGGGCCGCGCCGCCGACCGAGGCCACCTTCAGCCCCTGCACCGGCCCGGCTGCCCAGGCCCGGACGGTCGGCAGCTGGGCGTAGAGGGAGTTGCCGGGGCACTGGGTGTTGTAGCCGTCGCGGTGACCGGAGATCCGGTTGAAGGTGTACTTGGTGTCCGCGGTGAAGCCGGTGCCGAAGTAGTTCTTCTGGGTGGCCCCGGCGTTCAGCTGCACCGTGCCGGCCGGGTCGGCGCCGTACTGGCCGAGCTTCCACGCGGCGACGCGGGCGACGGAGGCCAGCGCGGCGCTGGTGGCACCGGTGGAGGTGTACTCACCGAGCACCGCGATGCCGGCGGACTCCCGGTTCCAGCCGTAGGTGTGCGCACCGAGCACCGGCAGGTCGGTGCCGCCCTTGCGGCCCTCGAAGACGGTGCCGCACTTGTCGACCAGGAAGTTGTAGCCGATGTCGTTCCAGCCGTTGACCTGCGTGTGGTACGCGTAGATGCCCCGCACGATCGACGCGGAGTCGGCGCAGGAGTAGTCGTTGGCCCCGTCGGTGTGGTGAACGAAGACGGCCTTCACATCGGCGTTGTACTCGGACGGGTCGGGGCTGAGCGACTCGTCGGCGCCCCAGCCGGCGCGCGAGGTCACCGGCGGCTTGGGCACGGTGGACGGCGGTGCGGACGGCGGCGCCGACGGCGTGGTGGCCGACGGGCTCGGGGACGCGGAGCCGGACGGCGAGTCGGTGGGCGTCGGCGCGGCCGTGGTGTCGGTGGGCGCCGGCGACGTGGAATCGGCCGGCGCGGGGGACGTACTGGTCCCGTCGTCCGTCGGCGCCACGGTCGTGCCGTCGGTGGGCGCCGTGGAATCGGTGGGCGTGGCCGCCGGGCTGCTGTCCTCGGCGACGAACGCCGCCGGACCGGTCGCCTGGGTCTCGGCCTTGGTCACCACACCCGGGTCGACGAGGTTGACCTCGAGCCCCTTGGGCAGCGTGCCGGTGGTGCCGTCCTCGTGGAGGACCTGGACCTGGACGCCGTCGGAAGGACCGACCCACAGCGGCTCGGACGCGCCGCGCATCCCGGCCTCCGGGGCCTCCGGCGGGTCGATGTTCACTTCGAGGTCCCGCCAGGCACCCCATTCGCCGCTCTCCAGATCGCGGGTGCGCACCTGCGCCCGGCCGTCGAGCCCCTCGACGGGCCCCGACCAGGACACGCCGACCAGCGAGAACTGCTCGGTCCCCGTGCGCGGCAGCTCCCGCTTGCCGCGCGCGGTGCCCTTCAGCGCGAGGTCGTAGACCTTCACGGGCCGCTTGGCCCGGCCCGCCGCACCGGGGTCGTCGGACGGACTGGCGACCGCGTACGTCACCACGCCCCCACCCCCCAGCACCACGGCCCCGAGCGTCAGCCACGCCCGTCGTTTCAAACTCAGCGGTCTGTACGCATGCGTACGACGACTCATGACAAACCCACCCCACAGGAAGCCGTCAAAGGCCTCAGAAATTAGCGTGCGGCACACCCATCACACGGATGGCCCATCCCTACAGCGCGCCGCGCACGACGAACATCACGGCGGTGGCGACGAACCCACGCGCGCAAAGCCTGTGCAGCACGTCGAGCGGTGGGCCGAGCGACACGGTACCGGGCGCCTGCGGCACGGGCGCCTAGGGTGGCCCCGCCGCACCCGTCGCCCGTCCGCCCGCCTCACCGGAGTACGCCCATGCCCCTCCCGTACGTCCTCCTGTCCGCCGCCGTGTCCCTCGACGGATACCTGGACGACACCGGTCCCGAGCGGCTCCTGCTGTCCTCCCCGGCCGACTTCGACCGGGTCGACGAGGTGCGCGCCTCCGTCGACGCGATCCTCGTCGGCGCCGGCACGATCCGGGCCGACAACCCGCGGCTGCTGGTGAACTCGGCCGGGCGACGGGCCGCCCGGGTCGCCGCGGGGAAGCCGGAGTACCCGCTGAAGGTCACGGTCAGCGGGTCGGGCGAGCTGGACCCCACGGCGGCCTTCTGGCACACCGGCGGCGACAAGGTCCTCCTGACCACCGACGAGGGCGCCCGGCGGGCCCACGCGCTCGGGCTCGCCGCCGACGTCGTACCGCTCGGGGAATCGTTCGAGTGGCGGGCGGCGCTGGAGCACCTGCACGACCGGCGGGGAGTGCGGCGGCTGATGGTGGAGGGCGGGGGGACCGTGCACAGCCGCCTGTTGCAGCAGGGGCTCGCCGACGAGCTGCAGCTCGTCCTCGCCCCGCTGTTCGTCGGCGACCCGGACGCTCCCCGGCTGTTCGGGCCCGGCGACTACCAGCGCGGGCGGCTCCGGCTGGTGGAGACGCGGCGGATCGAGGACGTCGTGCTCATGCGCTACCGGCCGACCGCCCCGGGCGCCGCCGCTCACGTGTCCGCCGCCGACCGGCACTGGCTGGCGCTCGCCTGCGAGCTGGCCGAGCTGTGCCCGCCCTCCGGCACGGCGTTCAGCGTGGGGGCGGTGGTCGTCGCCGCCGACGGGACGGAGCTCGCGCGCGGCCACTCGCGGGAGGGCGGCGACCCGGTCGTGCACGCCGAGGAGGCCGCGCTCGCCAAGACCGACCCGGCCGATCCGCGGCTCAGGACCGCCACGGTCTACAGCAGCCTGGAACCGTGCGCCCGCCGTGCCTCCCGGCCCGCCCCCTGCGCCCGGCTGATCCTCGACGCCGGGGTACGCCGGGTGGTCACGGCCTGGCGGGAGCCGGACACGTTCGTGCCGGGGGCCGACGGCAGCGGGGTGCTCGCCGCCGGGGGTGCCGTCGTCGTCGTCCTGCCGGAACACGAGGCGGCGGCGAAGGGTCCGAACCGTCACCTGCTGGGCCCCTGAGATACGCGTGTGCGTTCCGCCCCCGACATGACGTACACTGGAGACACAACGACGCGGGGTGGAGCAGCTCGGTAGCTCGCTGGGCTCATAACCCAGAGGTCGCAGGTTCAAATCCTGTCCCCGCTACTCAAGGCCGAAGGCCGGAATCCATAAGGATTCCGGCCTTCGGTGTGTTTGCGTCTGCGTCACCCGACCGGCCCTCACGGCTCGCTCCCCGCCCCTCCTCCGGGAAACCTGGAAGGCGGGACGGCAAGCGGCGTGGACGTGCAGGGGGGCGGGAGACGAGTGGTGCGGCCAGGTGACGTGGACGACGAGGCACCGTATGCCAGGGCCGGTGGCCGGCTGCCCGGCGACCCCGTGCCCGACCCCGGTCTCGGCGCCGCCCCGATGCCCGTACCGCCCGTCCGGCCGGCGCGGCGGCGACCCCCGTACGGCCGGACCTTCGTGCGCCTGCTCCCCGTCCTGCTGATCGCCGTGGCCGTCCTCTACGACCTCTTCACCCCCCGGTACTTCACCGCGGGGCCCCTCTGGACGGCCGCGCCCCTGGTCGCGGCACCCCTCTACTCACGTCGCGGCACCGTGCTCACCGGTGCCGCAGTGATCGCCACCGTCATCGGGCTCCAGCTGAGCAAGGGCGTCATCCACTACGTGGACTCGCTCACCGAACTGATCACCATCGCGACGGTCGCCGCCCTCGCCGTCTTCGTGAACGCCTTCGTCCGCCGCACCGACGAGCGCCTCGCCTCCGCCCGCGAGATCGCCGAGGCCGCCCAGCGCGCCGTGCTGCCCGAGCCCGCCGAGCGGATCGGCGGCTTCGAGATCGCCGCCTGCTACGAGGCGGCGCAGGCCGACGCCTTCATCGGCGGCGACCTGTACGCGGTGCAGGACAGCGCGCGCGGTGTGCGGCTGATCGTCGGCGACGTGCGCGGCAAGGGCATGGGCGCGGTGGCCGCCGTCGCCGTGGTCATCGGTGCCTTCCGGGAGGCCGCCGAGCAGGAGGCGACGCTGGAGGCGGTCGCGCAGCGGCTGGAGCGGGCGCTGGCGCGCGAGGGCACCCGGCGGGACGGGCTGGACGCGTTCGAGGGGTTCACCACCGCCGTCCTCGCCGAACTCCCGCACGGCGACGGGGTCGTCCGCGTCGTCAACCGCGGCCACCCGCCGCCGCTGCTGCTGCACGCCGACGGCACCGTGCACCCGGTGCAGGCCGGGGAGTTCGCTCTGCCGCTCGGGATGGGCGAACTGGGGGTGTGGCCCGACCGGGCGGAGCAGGCCGACTTCCCCGGCGGTGCCACGCTGCTGCTGTACACCGACGGATTGTCCGAGGCCCGCGACGCCCACGGCCGGTTCTACGACCCCCACGCGCGACTGACCGGCCGCGTCTTCCGGCACCCGGCCCACCTGCTCGACACCCTCGCCGACGAGGTGCGCCGGCACGCCGGGGGCGGCACCACGGACGACATGGCGCTGCTCGCCGTACGCCGTCGGCCCTGAGCGGGCGACGACCTTGATCAGTATCACCGGCGGTGACGACACGACCGCCCTCCGCATAACAACTGACACACCGTCATAAACGCGTGATGTGAAGTCGTGATCTGAGAGGCGGTCAACTCGCCCGGTTTTGGCCCTTCGTGAGATGTACGTCCCGGCCGGAATCCTTAATGATCAGACAGAACGGCTTGGAATCAGCACCTCGCGTCTATTAACGTTCGATAACGCAGCGCGGTCGTCCCAGCCGTCACAGAAGGCGGCTCCGTGCGCACGCGCCGAATCCCGCGAGGGAACCGGGGAACCACCACTTTGGGGTGAATCGGGCGTATGCCGCCGTGGAGACACGGCGCGTATACGCGCGTAGGAGACCTTCCTGCTCCGAACCCGTCAGCTAACCCGGTAGGCGGAAGGAAGGAAAGGAGTACGCCCACGTGGCGTCCAACCGGCCTGCCCCCGAGGCCCCGTTCGTGCCGAGCACGCACGACACCGAAACCTTCGGCTACGACGGCTACCGTGCCGAAGAGGGCCCCTGGGAGGAGTGGAACCCCACCGCGGACTCCATCCGTCCCGTACGCGGCCGGCACCGCGTCGCCAAGCAGCGCGGCGGACTCGCCCGCAGCTCCACCGTCCTCGGCGTCGGCGTCATAGCGGCCGTCGGAGCGGGCGGCATGGCGAGCGCCCAGACCGGCAAGCCGCCGGTGTCGATCTCGATGCCCGACCTGCCGAACGTCGGCTCGCTCATCTCCGACGACGAACCGGAGCCCGAGGGTTCCGCCACCCCGCTCAGCGGCATCGGCGCGACCACCACCGACACCGCCGAGGGCACCACCGACGCCGGTGAGGTCCTGCGGGCGCGCATCATGCAGCAGGCCGAGCAGCAGCAGGTCCAGGTCGAGACCAAGGCCGCGGCAGAGGCCGCCGCCAAGGCCGAGAAGGAGGCCGCCGAGGCCGCCGCCAAGGCGGAGAAGGAGGCCGAGGCCAAGGCCGCCGCCGCCAAGAAGAAGGCGGAGGAGGAGGCCGCGAAGAAGGCCGAGGCCGAGCGGCTCGCCGAGCTGGCCAAGCAGTTCACGCTGCCGACCTCCTCGTACACGATCACCTCCACCTTCGGTCAGGCCGGCTCCATGTGGTCCTCCGGCCACCACACCGGCCTCGACTTCGCCGCGCCCACGGGCACCCTCATCAAGGCCGTGCACACCGGCACGATCACCGAGGCGGGCTGGGCCGGCTCCTACGGCTACCGCACGATCCTGACCCTGGACGACGGCACCGAACTGTGGTTCTGCCACCAGTCGTCGATCAACGTCAGCGTCGGCCAGGAGGTCAGCACCGGCGACGTCATCGGCCGCGTGGGCGCCACGGGCAACGTCACCGGCCCGCACCTCCACTTCGAGGTCCACGTCGGCGGTGCCGAGGGCGGGGTCGACCCGGCGGCATGGCTGCAGGACAAGGGCCTCACCCCCTGAGAACAGGGCGTCCGGAAGGGACGCCCACCTCTGGATCCCGGTGGTCCTGACGGCGACCCCCCGACGTCAGGGCTGCCGGTTTGCGCGAACTTTGCGTCCGTTCTCGGCGCCCCGCGGAATGACCAGTTCCGAGGCGCGTGTTGTTGTAGAACATGACTTCTCTGCGCAAACTCGGCTCCTCCGACCTCGAGGTCTTCCCGCTCGCCCTCGGCGGCAACGTCTTCGGCTGGACCGCCGACCAGGACACCTCCTTCGCCGTCCTCGACGCCTACACCGCCGCAGGCGGCAACTTCGTCGACACCGCCGACTCCTACTCCGCGTGGGTCGAGGGCAACAGCGGCGGCGAGTCCGAGACCCTCATCGGCAAGTGGCTCGCGGCGCGCGGCAACCGCGCCGACGTCGTCATCGCCACGAAGGTCAGCCAGCACCCGGAGTACCCCGGCCTGTCCGCCGCCAACATCAAGGCGGCGGCCGACGCCTCGCTGCGCCGCCTGGGCACCGACCACATCGACCTCTACTACACCCACTTCGACAAGCCCGAGGTGCCGGTCGAGGAGATCATCGGCGCGCTCGACGATCTGGTGCGCGCGGGCAAGGTCCGGCACATCGCCGCCTCCAACATCACGGCCGAGCGGCTCGCGGCGTCCCTGGAGTTCTCCGACCGCGAGGGCCTCGCCCGGTACGTGGCCCTGCAGCCCCACTACAACCTGGTCTCGCGCGACACGTACGAGGGCGAGCTGCGCGACCTCGCCGAGCGGGCCGGTCTGGCCGCCGTTCCGTACTACGCCCTCGCGTCCGGCTTCCTCACCGGCAAGTACCGGCCCGGTACGGCCGTCGACAGCCCGCGGGCGGGCGGTGCCGCCAAGCACCTGGAGAGCGAGCGCGGCCGGCGGGTGCTCACGGCCCTGGACGAGATCTCCGAGGCCCACGGCGTGCCGGTCGCCACGGTGGCCCTGGCCTGGCTGGCGGCCCAGCCGACGGTGGCCGCGCCGATCGCGTCCGCCCGGACGGTCGAGCAGCTGCCGGCGCTGCTGGGTGTGGCGGATCTGAAGCTGACGGAGGCGGAGGTGCTCAGGCTGACGGAGGCGTCCGCCTGAGGAGCCTTCTGGGCTGCCGCTACGTCCGGTACGGGTTCTGGGGCGGGTACGCGGTGCGGGGGGCGTAGGCGGGCGTGGCGTACGAGGTGATGTACGGGGCCTGTGCGGTGTACGGGGCGGGCGCGGGCGCCGCGTGCGGCCCGTACACCGGCCAGGGCGGTACGGCCACGGGGACGGGCGGCGCCGTGGCCCGCGCCGCGTGGTCCAGTGCCGGGCGCGCCGTCTCCCGCCGGCGCCACAGCTCGGTCAGCAACTCCCGCTCCCGTACGACGTAGTCGGCGCCCGCCCTGCCCCGGCGGCCGCGCTGCCGCAGGAACGCCAGCGAGGTCGCGTACGCCTCGTACTCCGCCACCGTCCGCGCCGCCGGCTTTCCGGCGTGCCGGCGGGCGTGCTGCCGGGCGATGCGGCGCGCCCGCATCGACCCCAGTACGAACGGCTCGGCCGGCGTCAGCCAGCCGGCCACCGCGTAGACGGGCAGCTCGGCCCGCACGGCGCCGAGTTCGCGCTGCCGGGTCCAGACCGCCAGCCAGGTCAGCAGGCCGAAGGCCGGCACCATGAACGCCCCGTACACCGCGAAGAAGCCGTACTCACCGAGCGAGGCCGAGCCGTTCCACAGCGCGTGCATGCCCATCGCGAGCAGCAGGCCGGACAGGGGGAGCAGCACGCGCCGCAGACGCCGGCGGTCGGCGGAGAGCGCGGCGACGCCGAAGCCGATGCCGGTGAGCACGGTGAACAGCGGGTGGGCGAACGGCGACAGGACGACACGGACGAAGAAGGTCGCCGCGGTCACCGAGGCGATACCCCGGTCGCCGGTGAGCTGGTCGGTGCCGAAGGCGGTGCCCAGGTAGAGGATGTTCTCGGTGAAGGCGAAGCCGGTGGCGGTGACACCGGCTATGACGACGCCGTCGACGATGCCGGTGAAGTTCCGCCTGCGGAAGAGGAAGACCAGGAGGACGGCCGCGGCCTTGGCGGACTCCTCCACGACCGGCGCTATCACGGTGGCGCCCAGGGTGTCCGCGCCCGTGGGATCGGCCGTGGCCGTCGCTATCCATCTCGTCGCGAAGCTGTTGGCGACGATCGCTATCAGCGCCGCCGCGCAGGCACCCCAGGCGAAGGAGAACAGCAGGTTCCGCCAGGGGCCGGGATCGACCCGGTCCAGCCAGCGGAAGGCGGCTATGAGCAGCGGCACGGGGAGGACCGCCAGCCCCAGCCCCACCAGGAACCCCTGGGTGCCGGTCTGCTCGCGCACCAGGGCCAGGATCACCAGGCCGGAGAGCGCGAGCAGGGTGACCAGCGCGCCGTAACGCACCCAGGTGCGCTGCCACCAGTGCGGATGCGTACGCGGATGCGTGGGCGGACGCGTCGGATACGGGGGACAGGTGGCCACGGCATGGACCCTAACCGGTGGGGGGTTGCTCCTGTACGCGACGGAAGAGCAAGTCGTTCACCACATGACCCTTGTCCAGTCCCTGGCCCTCGAAACGGGTCAGCGGCCGGTGGGCGGGGCGCGGCGCGAAACCGCCGTCGGGCATCGTGTTCTCGAAGTCGGGGTGCGCGGTGAGGACCTCGAGCATCTGCTCCGCGTACGGCTCCCAGTCGGTGGCGCAGTGCACGACGCCGCCCGGCGCGAGGCGGGAGGCGGCCAGGGTCAGGAACTCCGGCTGGATCAGGCGGCGCTTGTGGTGGCGCTTCTTCGGCCAGGGGTCGGGGAAGTAGACGCGCAGCCCGGCGAGGGAGCCGGGGGCCAGCATCTCGCGCAGGAGGATGATCGCGTCGCCGTTGCCCACGCGGATGTTGGACAGCCCGTTCCGGTCGGCGAGGCCGAGCAGGTTTCCCTGGCCGGGGGTGTGGACGTCCACGGCGAGGATGTTGGTGTCCGGGTCTGCGGCGGCCATCTGGGCGGTGGCCTCGCCCATGCCGAAGCCGATCTCCAGGACGACGGGGCGGGTGTTCCCGAACAGCTCGGTGAGGTCGATGACCCGCTGCCCGTCGATGTCCAGTCCCCACGTCGGCCACAGCCGCTGCAGCGCGTCCGCCTGCCCGGCGGTGACCCGGCTCCGGCGCGGCTGGAAACTCCGGATGCGCCGCTCGAAGTGCGACCCGGCGGGATCGGCCTTCGGCCCGTCGGGGAACCGGGGCTCACCCTTGGCACGAACCGGCTGCGGGGTCTCGGGGGCATGGCGTGAATCAGACACAGTGAGTCGATTTTACGGCCGGGCGAAGGTGGTGGCCGCCTCGCCCGCCGCAGCCGCGGGCTGTCGCCCGTGCCGTCCCCGGCCGCGGGCAGCGCCTACGCGTCCCAGCTGCGGTCCGCCGTATGCCGTCCCAGCTGCGGGCAGTCGTGCCTCCCCAGTGCCCGGACGGCCTGGGAGGTGCCCCCAGGGGCGGCACAGGTGGGCGGTGGGGGGGAGGCACCTTGCGGCGCCCGGCCGCGCGACCCACCCCCGGCCACACTCACGCAGGGCACCCCGGGTGCCGGGCCACCCGACCCACCCCCGGCCGACACCCCACGCAGGGCACCCCGGCAGCGCCGGGCCGTGCGACCCACCGACGCACCAGCACAGGGCACCCCAGGACGTCGTCCCCGTCACCCCGCCCCCAACGCGGTCAGCGCCCTCCGCCCCACCTCCCGCCCGATCGGCAGCGCGGCCGTCGCCGCGGGGGACGGTGCGTTCAGGACGTGCACCGTACGCGCTCCCTCCTTGATCAGGAAGTCGTCCACCAGCGTCCCGTCCGCCAGCACCGCCTGCGCCCGCACCCCCGCCGGTGCCTCCACGAGGTCGCCCTCCGTCACCGCCGGCAGCAGCCTGCGCACCGCCGACGTGAACGCCCCCTTGGACAGCGACCGCCGCAGCTCCCCCGCGCCGTATCTCCAGTGCCGCCGGGCGATGCGCCAGGAGCCCGGCCAGGTGAGCGTGGCGCCCAGCTCGCGGGGCCGGACCACGCCCCAGCCGTACCCCTCCCGGGCCAGCGCCGGCACCGCGTTGGGGCCGACGTGCACGCTGCCGTCGATGCCGCGGGTCAGGTGCACGCCGAGGAACGGGAACGCCGGGTCCGGCACCGGATACACCAGGCCCCGCACCAGCTCCGGCCGCGCCAGCTCGTAGTACTCGCCCCGGAAGGGGACGATCCGCATCCCCGGGTCGTCCCCCGTCATCCGCGCGACCTCGTCGCAGTGCAGGCCGGCGCAGTTGACCAGGACCCGGGCGCGGATCACGTCACCGGTACGCGTGCGGACGGCGACTCCGAGGTCCGGGCGCCGGTCGATGCGCAGGACCTCCGCGCCGTAGCGGATCTCCGCTCCGGACGCCCGGGCCAGCTGCCGAGCCACTCCGACGTAGTCGCAGACGCCGGTGGTCCCGACGTGTATGGCCGCCAGGCCACGGACCTCCGGTTCGTACTCGCGGATCTGGGCCGAGCCCAGCTCCCGCACGGGGATGCCGTTCTCCCGGCCGCGCTGCACCAGCGCGTGCAGCCGGGGCAGCTCCGCCCGGTCGGTGGCGACGATCAGCTTGCCGGTGACCGCGTGGTCAATGCCGTACTCCGCGCAGAACTTGACCATCTCGGCGGCGCCCCGCACCGCGAAGCGGGCCTTCAGCGAGCCCGGGCGGTAGTAGATGCCGCTGTGGATCACGCCGCTGTTGCGGCCCGTCTGGTGGCGGGCCGGTCCCGGCTCCTTCTCCAGCACCGTCACGCGGGTGCCCGGCGCGGTGCGCGTGATCGCGTACGCCGTCGACAGGCCGACGATTCCGCCGCCGATCACCAGCACGTCGCAGTCGTATGCGATCCCGGTCCGCACGCGTCCCACCTCCCGGTCCCTTCCCGGTCCGTCTCCCGGCTTCGATAGTGCACTGCGCCACTGACAATGCCCTCAAACCCGTGCGGCGCCGGACTCAGGCCGGGGTCACCAGGAGCGGCCGGGCGCGCTCGCGGAGCTCGACCACGCGCGGTTCGTCGCCGTACGGCTCCAGACGGTGCAGGAGATCCTTCACGTACTCGGTGGTACGCGCCGAGGAGATGCGCCCGGCGACCTCGACCGCCCGTACGCCCTGCTCGCAGGCCGCGTCCAGGTTGCCGGACTCCAGCTCGGCCACCGCCGAGACGACGAGCCGCAGTCCGTGCGAGCGTACGAACTCCTCCGTCGGCTGCGACAGGGCCTGCTCGGTGAAGCGGCGGACCTGGCGTGGTGCCTTCAGGTCGCGGTAGCACTCGGCCGCGTCGGCGGCGAACCGGTCGTAGGAGTAGAAACCCAGCCACGTCGGATCGTTGTCACCCGGTCGGGCGCGCTCCAGCCAGCTCTCGGCCGCCTTCAGGGCTGCGCCCGCCGCCGGTGCGTCACCCGCGCGTGCGTGTGCGCGCGCCTCGACCAGGCGGAAGAAGCTCATCGTGCGGGCCGTGGCCAGGCCGCGGTTGCGTTCCAGGGCGGCCTGGGCGAGGTCCACGCCCTCGTCACCGAAGCCGCGGTAGGTGGCCTGGAGGGACATGGAGGCGAGGACGTAGCCGCCCAGGGGGACGTCGGCCGCCGCGCGGGCCAGGCGCAGGGCCTGGATGTAGTAGCGCTGGGCGGCTTCCTGCTGGCCGGTGTCGAAGGCCATCCAGCCGGCCAGGCGGGTCAGTTCGGCCGAGGCGCCGAACAGGGCGCGGCCGACCTCGTCGGAGTAGGAGCCGAGGAGCAGCGGGGCCGCCTCGACGCGTAAGCACTCGGGGACCATCGAGGAACGCCAGTCGCCGCCGCCGTACTTGGAGTCCCAGCGGCGGGCGTCCTCGGCGGCCTCCCGCAGTTTGCGCACATCGCTGTGGCCGACTTTGTGCGGTGCGCCGGAGCCCTCGGCCGGGCTCGCGTCGCGCGCCACCGAGCTGTCGGCCGGGGTTATCAGCCACCGTGAGGCGGGCGTCGCGTATGCGCTCACCGCGAACGAGCCGGCGAGCGACTGCCAGATGCCGCCGCCGGTCCGGCGTCCGGCGAGGTCGAGGCGGTACAGCTCGGTGGCGGACCTGACCGCCTGTCCGACGTCCCGCGGGAAGGCGAGACCCACTTCGGGGGCGGGGTCCGCGTCCGCCAGGCCGATCTCGTGCAGCGGCACCGGACGGCCGAGCTTCTGGCCGATGGCGGCGGCGATCAGGTGCGGAGCCGCACCCTGCGGCACCATGCCCTTCGACACCCAGCGCGCCACCGACGTCTTGTCGTAGCGAAGCGTCAACCCGCGCTGGGCGCCGAGGTCGTTGACGCGCCGGGCGAGTCCTGCGTTGCTGATTCCCGCGAGGGCGAGAACGGCGCCGAGCTTTTCGTTCGGCCCGCGTTGCTCCCTGGACATGCGCCACCCCTCGACACAGACGGCTGCCGCACTGGCATAACCATGCGGCATTCGTAAACCCAGCGTAGTTCGCCGCATCCCATGCGTTAAGAGGCATTGTTCCGGATGGCGGGATTGTGGCCCGTACGGAAGTGCGCTGTCTGTACGGACTGTTGCCGCGTGCTCCCGGTGTGTGGCCGTGCGCCCGTCCGTGCGCTCTTCTCCGGCCACCCGGGGGAGCGGTTCCATGGCGGTGCGTGGGTCGGCCCGCTGTACTGGGTCCAGTGGGCTGGGGGACGCCGCCGCCTACATCCCCGCGGGCGGCGGACCGGTCCGGGAGGCGTGGCCCGTCTCCCGGACTGCGCGCCGCCAGGCGGTGCGCAGAGCCTGTACGGAGCGTGTTCATCACTGTCTGTGTGACGCCTAGTTGGCCAAAAAACGCCCCCCGTGTTCATGGGGCTCCGGCGCCCTCACCATGGGACTTGAGGGCGCGTCGGGTAGCCAAAGGGCGCGTTCCGGGGGCGCATTCGCGTCGCCTGGGCGAGCCCCCCGGAAGGCCGGCGCGCCGTGACCGGCATACGGCCACCGGCACTTGACGTTCTCGCGTGGGTATCCGCGGGGGCGCATTCACGGGAGCACATGCGGCTCCGCCGACGCTCTGCGGCGTGCCCTTCATGGCAGCATGGGGAACCAGTTCGTACGGTGCACTGGTTCCCCGGCCTGTGGAGGCGTCGATGCGGTGGTTGGTGGGGTGGAGCAGCACCGCCGTGGGAGCCGTGGGAAGCGCGGGGGCCGGCGGCTCCGCCGGGGCCACCGGGTACGACGGTGAGACGGTGCAGCCCGTGGGATCCCAGCTCCTGTGGGGCGACCCCGACCCCCTGTGGGCGGTCGGCGACTGGCGCCCCGACGAGGTGCGCGTCGTCACGGCCGACCCACAGACCCGGATCGCCGTCCTCGGCATCTGCGGCGCGTCCGACGAGCAGCTGCGCGTCGGGCTGTTCGCCGCGCGCGGCGGCGCACTGCGGCACCTGACCGCGTGGCCCGGCAGCTACACGGCGGTCGTCCAGGTCGGCCGGCGGATCACCGTCTGCGGCGATCTCGCGGGCGCGCGGCCCGTGTTCCACACCCCCTGGGCGGGCGGCACGGCGTACGCGACCGCCGCGCTGCCCCTGGCCGACCTCGTCGAGGCCAACCTCGACTTCGGACACCTCGCCGCGCTGCTGGCGGCCCCGGACGTACCGGCCGCGCTGGACGACTCCACCCCGTACGACGGCGTGAAGCGCATTCCGCCGGGGCATGCGCTGATCCTGCGCGCCGGGGCGCGCGAGATCGCCGGGTACGAGCAGGTCGCCTCGCTCGCCGTGGCGGCACCGGCCGCCGACCCGGACAGAGCCGTCGACGGCGTGCGGGACGCGCTGGTGGAGGCCGTACGGACCCGCCTCGCCGCGCCCCGGCACGTCCCGGGGGACGGCATCGACCCCGGGCCGGTGCCGGGCATGGGGCCCGCCGAACGGCGCGCCGCGCGCGGGATGCCGGTGCCCGGGATCGGCGCCGACCTGTCCGGCGGACCGGCCTCGGGCACGCTGGCGCTGCTGGCCGCCGGGCTGCCGGGGATGCCGGGCACCGTGCTCGGGCACGGCACGGGAGCGGGCGAGCGGCTGCTCGCCGTCACCTTCAACGACCTGGCCGTCGGCGGACGCGAGTCCGAACTGGAGCGGGCGGGCGCACTGGCCGCCAACCCGCGCCTGCACCACGTGGTCGTCACCGGCGGCGAGGAGGTCCTGCCGTACGCCACGCTCGACGGGCCCCTGACCGACGAACCGGGGTCCTGCCTGGTGTCGGCGGCACGGCACCGGGCACGGCTGGCCGCCGGCAGCGCGGACCACTTCACGGGCTACGGGGCGCGGCAGGTGCTCGACGCCCATCCGGCCCGGCTCGCCGACCTGCTGATGGACCGCAAACGGCGCCATCTCGTCCGTCCGGTCGCCGCGCTCGCCAAGGCCGACGGCTCGGTGCTGGTCCCCGCGCGCGTCTACGCCGCGGCCCGGCGCCTGTCGCGCATGCCCTACCGCGCGGGCGTCGAGGGACTCGCCGAGCGGCTGCTGCGCCGGCGCTTCGACGAGGCGGCCGGCGGGGGCGTGGGCGGCGGTGGTGCGATGGAGGCGTCGCTCGCCGTGCTCACCTGGGCCGGGCCCGGGCCGGCGGCCCGGTGGCTGACCGGGGAGGCGCTCGCTGAAGTATCGGTTCGCCTCCAGGCGTCCACCCAACGGTCCGGGGTCGGGCCGGGGCAGCGGCCCGGTGACTTCCGCGCGCGTGCGGCACTGGCCCGGCAGGCGGCCGAGGTGCGGGTGCTGGAGCAGGCCGCGGAAATCCGCTTCCAGCGGCTGCACGCGCCGTTCCTCGACAACCAGGTCGTCCGCGCCTGCCGTGCGCTGCCGGAGGCGCTGCGCGTCCAGCCCGGGGCACGGGCCGCGATCCTGCGTACGGTGCTGGAGGGCGCCGGGGTGAGCGAGCTGCCGAGCGGATGGGGGGCGCCGACGCAGGCGCTGGCCGCCTCCGCCGCGCGGACGGGGCTGCGGGTCGCCGCCGATTCCCTGCTGGCGCTGTTCGACACGCCGCTGCTCGCGGAGGCGGGGCTGGTCGAGGCGCGGGTCGTGCGCAAGGCGGTGCGCGGGGCGGCTGCGGGCGAGGCGCTGCCGCTGGACGGGCTGGCCGACCTGATCTCGCTGGAGCTCTGGCTGCGCCGCCTCCTCGCCCGCCGGGGCACCTGCTGGACGGGCACCCCGGCACGGCAGCGCGCGGTCCCCGCGGGCATCGCGCCGCAACGGGGGGCGCTGGGCGGCGCGGGGACGGTGGCGCGACGGGGGTGACGGCGTCCGCGTCGGCCCGCCCACCAGGCCCCTACGCGCAGGTGAAGCGCGACTGCGCCCAGTCCGCGAGTGCCACCGAGTCGACGGGGCTGTGCGGCTCGGCCACCAGCCGTACGGTCTCGCGTCCCGAGATGTCCACGTGGACGGGTACCGCGGGGTCCCCGCCCTCGACCGTTCCCGAGTTCCACAGCCGGGCGCCGTCCGCGTACACCGAGAAGTGGACCTTGCCGAGCTTCATCGTCAGGTCGTCCACGCCGACCAGAGCGTCGTAGGACGAGCACGAGCGGTTGAGGTCGACGGTGACGGAGGAGCGTCCGTTCACGGTGACGCCGTGCGCGTACCGCACGTCGCCGACCGACAGGTCGGAGCGCTGCCACACCCAGCTGCTCCCGGCCAGCCGCATCTCGGGCCCCGTGCCGTCACCGGTCAGGTCGTACGCCAGCTCGCTCCACCGGTAGACGGTCGGGGCGGGCGGTGGAGGTGGCGGTGGCGTCGGTGCCGGGGGCGGGGGCGGGGTCGGAGTGGGCGTGGGGATGGGTGCCGGGGGCGGCGTCGGCTTCGGGGTGGGCGTGGGCGTGGGCGTGGGGATGGGTGCCGGGGGCGGCGTCGGCGTGGGTGTCGGGGTGGGCGTGGGTGTCGGGGCCGGCGCGGGCGCGGCCACCGGCGGGTGCGGGGTCTGCTTCGGCGGCGTGGGCGTGTCCGGCGCGGGCTGCGCCACCGGTGAGGAGGCGGGCGGGGCGGCCTTCGGCGGCTCCTTGCCCGGGGCGTCGTTGCCGGTCAGCGCGAAGACCAGCGCCGCCGCGGCGGCCACCGCCGTCACACCGGCCGCGATACCGGCCTTCACCGGCGCTCCCAGCCCCTCGGAGGCCGCCGCGCCACCCCCGGTGCCCGCTCCGCCGGACGTGCCACCGCCCGAAGCGGCCGCCGCGCCCGCGGCACCGGCGCCCGCACCCCCGGCGATGAGCCCGGCCGCCTTGGCGTACCCGGCGACGCCGAACCAGCCGATGACCGCGACCGGCACCACGGCGGGGATACCGCTCGCGACCTCCTCGATCTGACTGGCGGCCAGCCGGCACCGTGCGCACTCCTCCAGATGCTTGCGCAGACCCCGCTCGGCCCGGGTGCGCAGCCTGCCGCGGGCATAGGTGCCGAGCTGGTCGGCGTAGCGGGCGCACTCCTCGTCGGCGGCGAGGGCGTCGCTGACGTGCGCCTGGAGGTAGGCCTGCTTCAGGCCCTCGCGGGCGCGGCTGGCGAGCACGCGCGTGCCGTTGGCGTCCAGGCCGAAGAGCATGGCCACCTCGCTCGGCGACTCGTCCTCGACCTCGGTGTGCCACAGCACGGCCTGCCACCGCTCCGGCAGCGACCGGAACGCCTGCATGGCCATGGACTGCTCGGCCTCGTGCATGGCGCGCACGTCGGCGCCCAGTTCCAGGGTGTCGTCGTCCGGCACCTTCGCGGTGTGCGCGGACTGCGCGGCGAACACGGCGAAGTCGTCGACCAGCTGCTCCCTCTTGGCCGACCGCGTCCAGCCCGCGGCGACGCGCCGAACAGCGGTCAGCAGATACGCGCGTACGGCGTGCTCGGGTCCGGAACCGCCGCGCACCGCCTGGAGCATGCGGGCGAACACCTCGGCGGTGAGGTCGTCCGCGGTGTGCGCGTCACGGCAGCAGGTGCGCGCGTACCGGCGCACCGCGTCGGCGTGGCGCCGGTACAGCTCCTCGTAGGCCGTGTCGTCGCCCGAGCGCATCAGCCCGATCAGCTCGGCGTCGGACGGCGGCACGTCGCGCGGGGGCGGCAGCACGCTGTCCTCGTGCAGCTCCCGTTGTGCGGGGACGCCGCCTCCCGCGAAGCTGCCGCGCCGCGGGACGTTCGCGGGGCTGCCCTGGCCCGGCACCTGCGGCGGGTCACCGGGTCCGGCATCGCCGTCACCGAGTGCACCGTCCCGCCCGTCGACGCTCATCGCGGAAAGCCCCCGCCACCTGCCCACCCTGACCCGAACACCGGGTCAGGGTGCCACAGGGGCTTTTCGTCAGGAACCCGCACCGTGGACGGTCACTCGTCCGTGGTCACTTGCCGCAACGCAGTACTGACGGTCAGCCGTTCGGGGAAGGGATACGCCTTTGCCCTCGGCGACGACGGTCGGGGAGTACGAGTCCCGTTCCCGGCGGGGCACGCATCCCTTCCCGACGGTCGGGGAGTACGCACTCTGTTTCTGACGGTCGGCATGTGCGGGCATCGCTCCCACGGCCGGGGAGCACGCACCCTGTTCCCGACGGTCGGAATGAGCGGGCGCCGTTCCGACGGTCGAGGATCACGCGCCCTGTTCCCGACGGTCCCATAGCACGCACCCCGTTCCCCGACGGGCCCCGAGCGAGACGCGCGGAGTGC
The DNA here is from genome assembly GCF_044765825.1 of Streptomyces flaveolus. Classification (NCBI taxonomy): domain Bacteria; kingdom Bacillati; phylum Actinomycetota; class Actinomycetes; order Kitasatosporales; family Streptomycetaceae; genus Streptomyces; species Streptomyces flaveolus. Next base: position 583,194 of record NZ_JBIWKU010000005.1, read on the forward strand.
CCCCCGCCGTCCCGCCCGACGCCTCACCGGCCTCACGCGGGACGCGAACGCAGCCCCTCCAGCAGGATGTCCAGCAGCCGGGCCGAGGCCGCCGCCTGCTGTGCCGCGTCGGGCAGCGAGGGCGCCGCCGTGGCTATCACCAGCAGCACGTCCGACACCGACACGTCCGGCCGCAGCTCGCCCGCCGCACGGGCGCGCTCCACAAGCCGGCCCACGACCTCCAGCAGCGCCGCCGCCCCGTGATCGGCCCCCGGGGCGAGGGGCGTCCCGACGGAGCCGGCGGGCGAACCAGGGCCGGGCCCCAGCGGCACCGCGTCCTCGGGCACCAGCCGCAGCTCACCGGAGCCCGGCTGTATCCGCTGCTGCGGCACCCGCGGCTCACCGGCCGCGCCACCGCCGGCCGCGCCGTCACCCTCGTCCGGCACCCCGACCCGCAGCACCTGCGGCGGCAGCAGCCGGCCGGCCCCCGACGCCACCGACGTGCGCAGGAAGCGCGACAGCGCCGACCACGGCTCGTCCTCCTGCCCGAGCGCCGCCCGGGCCTGATCGGTCAGCCGGGCCGTCTCCTCCTCGGCTATCCGCCGCACCAGGACGTCCTTGCTCGGGAAGCGCCGGTACACCGTGCCGACACCGACCCGGGCGCGCCGCGCCACGTCCTCCATCGGCGCGCCGTACCCCAGCTCGCCGAACACCTCGCGCGCCGCGCGCAGCACGTGCTCCAGATTGCGCTGGGCGTCCACGCGCAGGGGCGCCGTACGCCCACCGTCACCGCGTCCGCCGCCCGTCGCCGCACCCATCACGCCACCGGGCGCGACGGCGGAAGCGGACGACCAATGAGAGTCCTGAACATGCATAGACAATCCCCCGGTAATGACGTCTCCCCCCGGAGACTCTCCCCGCCATTGAAAGCCGGAGCGCGCGTGACGGACCCCGTTCGGCGGCCCGCCCGTCGCGGACCCCGTGAGCACATCCCCCTACACTCCGTGGGGACGAACATAGTTGAGCGGGAGTCAATTCAGAAGGGGCAGGTTCCGCACGGAGCGCCCCCCGATCGGAGTACGGGTCGTATACGCCCGGAATATGCCCCCTCCCGTTCGCCGCCCCACCCGCGCTGACCTGCGTCGGCGCCGCACACCACGGCGATCCGGCCAACCCGGCGCCCGAGTGGTCTCCGGTCACACAAATCGCCGAGCCTGTGGACAAACGCAAGCGGCGGGTGCGTCATGGGATGGTGAAGGAACGTGCGCGCATTCTCGTTGTCGGCGGCGGCTACGTCGGGATGTACACGGCCCTGCGTCTCCAGCGGAACCTGAAGGGCGAACTCCGGCGGGGCGAGGCGGAGATCACCGTCGTCACCCCCGACCCCTACATGACGTATCAGCCGTTCCTCCCCGAGGCGGCGGCCGGCTCCATCTCCCCGCGCCACGTCGTCGTGCCGCTGCGCCGCGTCCTCGACCGGTGCCACGTCGTCGTCGGCGAGGCGCACAGCATCGACCACACCGGCCGCACCGCCACCGTCACCACCCTCGCCACCGAGGAGGAGGGCACGGGAGCCCGCCGGCTGGAGTACGACGAACTCGTCCTCGCGCCCGGCTCGGTCTCGCGCACCCTCCCCGTCCCCGGCCTCGCCGACCACGGCATCGGCTTCAAGACCGTCGAGGAGGCCATCGGCCTGCGCAACCACGTCCTGGAGCAGCTGGACATCGCCTCCTCCACCCGCGACCCCGCGATCCGGGACGCCGCCCTCACCTTCGTCTTCGTCGGCGGAGGCTTCGCCGGGGTCGAGGCGCTCGGCGAGCTGGAGGACATGGCCCGCTACGCCGCCCGCTACTACCACAACGTCACGCCCGAGGACATGAAGTGGATCCTCGTCGAGGCATCGGGCCGCATCCTGCCCGAGGTCGGCGAGGACATGGGCCGCTACACCGTCACCGAGCTGCGCCGCCGCAACATCGACGTACGCCTGGACACCCGCCTGGAGTCCTGCGCGGACCGCGTCGCCGTCCTCAGCGACGGCGCCCGCTTCCCCACCCGCACGGTCGTCTGGACGGCCGGAGTCAAACCCCACCCCGTCCTCGCCGCCACCGACCTGCCCCTCAACGACCGCGGCCGGCTCCTGTGCACCCCGCAACTGGCCGTCGACGGCGCACCGCACGCGTGGGCCGCGGGCGACGCCGCCGCCGTCCCCGACGTCACGGCCGCCGGACCCGGCGGGGAGTGCGCACCCAACGCCCAGCACGCCGTCCGCCAGGCCAGGGTCCTCGGCGACAACATCACGCACGCCCTGCGCGGCGAGCCCCTCGACACGTACGCGCACAAGTACGTCGGCTCCGTCGCCTCCCTCGGCTTCCACCAGGGCGTCGCGCACGTCTACGGACGCAGGCTGAAGGGCTACCCGGCGTGGTTCATGCACCGCGCCTACCACCTCAGCCGCGTCCCCACCGTCAACCGCAAGGCACGCGTGCTGGCCGAATGGGCCCTCGCCGGACTCTTCAAACGGGAGATCGTCTCCCTGGGATCACTCGAACATCCCCGCGCGGAGTTCGAACTCGCGGCCGGTGGAAAGCCTTCTCAGGAACCTCCGCGCAACCCGAAGGGGTAGTCCTGGCCGGAGTCAGGAACTCCCCGGGCCGGCCCGGCGTCTGACGGATGTCGGCCGGTCGGCACCCTGCCAGACTGGTCCACCACCGGGGGCGGGCCGCCGCTCACCCCGCGCGGCTCCCGGGCCCTGCCGGTTCCGGTACCGGCCGCCGACGACTACCCGAGGCAAGGATTCGTGAACTTCACGCGCTGGAGCGCCCGACTCCCCGGAACGCAGCGCCGCGCCGCAGCGCGGACCGACACGACGCTCTCCCCGGACCGTCGGGGAGACGGCTCCGTCCCCGCCGCCCGCGCCGAGCAGCTGACCGACGAGGCCCCACCCGTACCGGCCGTCGACGACCTGCCGACGCGCGACGTCCTCGACCGCGTCCCGGCCCTCGTCGCCCTCGTCCACGGCCCCGACCACCGCATCGCCTACGTCAACGACGCCTACGCCACGGCCTTCGGCGTACGCCCCCTCGGCAGAGGGGCCCGCGAGGCCTTCCCCGAGCTCGACGCACTGGGGCTCTTCCCGCTCCTCGACCAGGTGCAGCGCAGCGGCAGACCCCGCACCCTCAAGTCCCGCAAGGCACCCGACGGCCGTTCGTACACCTTCACCTGCACCCCGGTCACCGAGGGCGACGGCGGCGGCGACCGCGGTGTCCTCGTCTTCGCCACGGACGTCACCGACCACGCCGAAGCCGCCGCCCGCCTCCGCGCGAGCGAACGCCGCCAGCGGGAAACCGCCGTCACCCTCCAGCGCTCCCTGCTCCCGCAGGAGCTCGAGGAGCCCGACGACCTGCGCGTCGCCGCCACGTACCACCCTGGCGGCACCGAGGCAGCGGTCGGCGGCGATTGGTACGACGTGATCACCCTCGGCGGCGGCCGCACCGCCCTGGTCATCGGCGACGTCATGGGCAGGGGCGTCCGCGCGGCCGCGGTCATGGGCCAGCTCCGTACGGCGGTGCGGGCCTACGCCCGCCTCGACCTGCCCCCGCACGAGGTCCTCCAGCTCCTGGACGGCCTCGCCACCGAGATCGACGCCAACCAGATCGCCACCTGCGTCTACGCCATCCACGACCCGAACGAGGGCCGGCTGGTGTACGCCTCCGCCGGGCACCTGCCCATCCTGGTCCGCGACGAGACGGGCACCGTCCAGCGCGCCGACGAGCCCACCGGCCCCCCGCTCGGCACGGGCGGCTGGATGCACGCGTCGGGATCCATCGCCCTGACCCCCGGCTCCACCGCCGTCCTCTACACCGACGGCCTGGTGGAACGCCGCAACGAGGACCTGGACGAGGGCATCGCCGCCCTGGAACGCGCCCTGTCGGGGGCGACCGGCAGTCCCCAGGTGGTCTGCGACCGCCTGGTCCGCTCGGCCGGCGTCACCCCGGACCACGACGACGACGTGGCCGTCCTGGTCCTGCAGCACCCCGCGCGCAAGGGCGCGGAGGCCGAGCTCTTCCGCAACGCCACCCTCGAACTGCTCGGCGGCGTCGAGGCGGCCCCCCGCGCGCGTGCCTTCGCCTCCGGTGTCCTCGCCAGCTGGCGCTTCCCCGCCGACCTGCACGACGCGGGCGTCCTGGCCACCAGCGAGCTGGTCGCCAACTCCCTCCAGCACGGCACGCCCCCCATGCGCCTGCGCCTGCGCCGCACGGACCGCCGACTGATCATCGAGGTCACCGACGGCGACGACCACCTCCCCCGGCGCCGCCGCGCGGAACCGGGGGACGAGTCCGGCCGGGGCATCGCCATCGTCGCGACGATCGCCTCCAACTGGGGTTCCAGACGCACGCCCGGCGGCGGCAAGTCCGTCTGGTGCGAGTTCGTCCTGCCGAAGCCGTGAACTCCGGGCCGGGCCGGCGGACGCCGGACGTCAGCCGTGAACCGTGACGGGCGCGGGACCCGTCACGGCCTCTCTCACGCCTCCGCGGCCGCCACGGCGCCCGCAGGCGTCCCGCCCTGCGTGACGACCCGGCTCCGCGCGAGCGACGGCTGGTTCTGCACGTCCGTGAGCTGCCGCCCCAGCCGCACCGCCAGCACCGTGATGCCCAGCGAGAACAGCAGGAACGCCACGATGTACGGCCCGTGCAGGGAGGCCCCCAGCGGCCCGCCCACGGCCGGCCCGATCGCCAGCGCGAGCTGCTTCACCAGGGCGAAGGCGGAGTTGTACTGCCCCGCCATCCCGGTCGGTGCCAGGTCGGCCACCAGCGGGGCCAGCGTCGGCGACAGCATCGCCTCACCCAGCCCGAACAGCGCGTACGTCGAGATGAACGCGGCCGTCGCCATCGTCTGGCTGCCGTGCCCGAGCCCGGCGTACCCGGCCACCGCCCACGCCACGGCCCAGATCAGACCCACGGCGGCGATCACGCGGGACCGCTTCCGCCGCTCGACGAACTTCAGTACCGCGAACTGCGCGACCACGATCATCAGCGTGTTCGCCGCCAGCGCCGTCCCCAGTGCGGACGTCGAGATCCCGGCGGCCTCGACGCCGTAGGCGCTCAGCCCCGACTCGAACTGCCCGTAGCAGGCGAAGAACAGTACGAAGCCCAGCACGCACAGCTGCACCATGGCCCGGTTGCCCAGCAACTGCTTCCAGCCGCCGCCGGAGCCCTGCCCCGGGGCGTCTCCCACCCGCGGCGCACGCGGCATCCGCACCGTCGCCATCACCACGACCAGCAGCAGGAACATCGCCGCCTCGATGGCGAACAGCAGCGTGAACGACGCGGCGCTCGTGGTGTCGACCAGGTGACCGCCGATGAGCCCGCCGACGCCGAGCCCCAGGTTCTGCAGGAAGAACTGCATGGCGAACGCGCGCGACCGCGTCTCCGAGGGGGAGCAGTCCACGATCATCGTGGCGAGCGCCGGCTGCATCACGGCCTGCCCCGCCCCCAGCGCGGCAGCGGACAGCAGCACGGTGGCCGCCGTGGCCGCGAGCCCCAGGCTCAGCGCGCCGAGCGCGGCGGTGACCAGGGCGACCAACAGCACCGGCAGCGGGCCCCGCCGGACGATGGCCCGCCCGGCGAACGGCAGCACGATCAGCGCGGCCACGGCGAAGACGGCGAGTACGAGACCCGCCGTCATGGACCCCAGCCCCCGCACCTGCGCCACATAGACGTACAGGTAGGGGACGGTGAAGCCCAGCCCGAACGCGCTGAGTGCGTTGCCCACGTGGATCCGGCGCATCGCGGCGCCCATTGCCCTGGTCACGTTCACCCTCTCTTGGGTAGTCCGCTTCAGCCGTTAGGGCTGAAGACTTAGAAGCTAAAGTTCGAAGGTAAAGAGTACATACCGAAGGACTTCAAGGCAAAGGAGGGGCGTGCCATACTGCGGCCATGGGCGACACCTCCGGCGCCGGCGAGCCGCCACTCGAAGAACAGATCGCCGCCTACCAGCGAGAGTTCCAGGACCTCGACCCGCAGGTGGAGAAGATCGTTTCGGCGCTCTCCCGGCTCAACCGGCGCATGAACGTCGCGTACGGCCGCCAGACGGCCGAGCTCGGCATCAGCAACACGGACTGGGAAGTACTCAAGGCGCTCGTCCTGTCCGGTGCTCCCTACCGGCTGGGTCCCGGCGACCTCGCCAAGCGCCTCGGCCTGACACCGGCCGCCATGACCCACCGCATCGACCGGATGGTGACGGAGGGGCTGGTCACCCGGGAGCGCGACGAGTCGAACCGGGTCCGCGTGATCGTCGAGCTGACGGGTGAGGGGCGCGAGAAGTGGCTGGAGGCCATGCGCCTCGCCACGGTCTTCGAGGAGGACCTCCTCCAGGACCTCTCGGCGGACGAACGGTCGGCCCTCGGTGAGGTCCTCACCCGCCTCCTGCGCAGGGTCGAGCACGCCCAGCCCGACGCCGGCGGCCGGCTCAGCGACCTCGATTAAAAGATCTTGACAGGGGTGCTTGACACTCCCTTGCGGGATCCGTAGAGTTCTTCGGGTTGCCACGGGGCCGTAACGGTTCTGCGGCAGCACCTCCCGCCGCAGCAGCGGCACACCAAACCACCAGCACGACCTCCCACTGGGAACTGATTCGGCATGTCCGAATTCAATTCCGAAGGGGACTCGACACCCCGGTCGACACCGATTGGGAAACGCCGAGAAAGTCCGCTAAGGTTTGAGACGTCGGAACGGCCCAACGGCCGGGAAGACAACCCCCTCTGACGGGGAATCAGGGCCCGAAAGGATCTGATAGAGTCGGAACCGCCGGAAAGGGAAACGCGAAAGCGAGAACCTGGAAAGCACCGAGGAAATCGGATCGGAAAAACGGTCTGATAGAGTCGGAAACGCAAGACCGAAGGGAAGCGCCCGGAGGAAAGCCCGAGAGGGTGAGTACAAAGGAAGCGTCCGTTCCTT
>NZ_JBIWKU010000006.1:0-404410 GCF_044765825.1 Streptomyces flaveolus
TCAAGGAACGGACGCTTCCTTTGTACTCACCCTCTCGGGCTTTCCTCCGGGCGCTTCCCTTCGGTCTTGCGTTTCCGACTCTATCAGACCGTTTTCCGATCCGATTTCCTCGGTGCTTTCCAGGTTCTCGCTTTCGCGTTTCCCTTTCCGGCGGTTCCGACTCTATCAGAAGTTCCGGGGCGGTTTGACCGGCCGTTCATTTCCGATTAATCGGGAGGATGGCTTCTCCGAATTCGATGATCCAGGAGGAAGCGTATAGATGCTCACCGTCGCCCTCTGGGGTGACCCCATCTACAGGCAACTGTTTGAATCTACCTCCCCGCCAGCTCCGTGTCAACGGCTCTTGCGGGAACGAAGAGGACACTAGCAGCTCGACGGGGGCTGATGCACATCAGGCGGCCGTCGGCACGCCGGCGCTCCGCTCGGACTCGTCGACGTCCCCCGTGTCCCCGGCGCGTACGGCACGGCCGCCGAGCACGTAGACGTAGGCCAGGAAGGCCAGTTCGGCCATCACACCGATGGTGATGCGGGCCCAGGTGGGCAGGCCCGATGGGGTGACGAAGCCTTCGATGGCGCCGGAGACGAACAGGACCAGAGCCAGGCCTATCGCCATGCCGATGGCGGCCCGGCCCTCCTCGGCGAGGGCGGTGCGCCGGGTGCGCGGGCCCGGGTCGACGAGGGTCCAGCCGAGCCGCAGGCCTGTGCCCGCGGCCACGAAGACGGCGGTCAGTTCGAGCAGGCCGTGGGGCAGGACCAGGCCGAGGAAGGTGTCGAGGCGGCCGGCCGACGACATCAGGCCGAACCCGACGCCGAGGTTGAGCATGTTCTGGAACAGGATCCAGATGACCGGCAGGCCCAGGAAGACGCCCAGGATCAGGCAGAGCGCGGCGGCCCAGGCGTTGTTCGTCCAGACCTGTGCGGCGAAGGAGGTCGCCGGGTGGCTGGAGTAGTACGTCTCGTACTGGCCGCCGGGGCGGGTGAGCTCCCGTAGCTCGCTGGGGGCAGCGATGGTGGACTGCACCTCGGGGTGGGCGCCGATCCACCAGCCCAGGAGTGCCGCGACGGCCGTCGAAAGGAGTGCGGTGGGGACCCACCAGTGGCGTGCCCGGTAGACAGCGGCCGGGAACTGCCGGGTCAGGAACCGGGTCACGTCGCGCCAGGAGGCTCGGCGAGTGCCTGTCACGGCACTGCGCGCGCGTGCCACCAGTTGACTGAGCCGTCCGGTCAGCTGCGGGTCGGGGGCGCTGGACTGGATGAGGGAGAGGTGGGTGGCCGTGCGCTGGTAGAGGGCGACGAGTTCGTCGGTCTCTACACCGGTGAGCCGGCGCCGGCGCCGGAGCAGAGCGTCGAGGCGGTCCCACTCCGCCCGATGGGCGGAGACGAAGACGTCGAGGTCCATCGGTGTGCCTGCTCCTCGGCTATCGTCGGCGGCTCGTCGTGGATCAGCTTGTCGTACTGCGGCGCGGTGCGTCCTCAGCTTGGCAGACTGGCGAGGACGGGGGCGGCCAGGGGAAGGGCGGCAGGCGTGAGTGAGCTGGTGACGGGCGAGGCGGTGGCGCTGGAGCTGCGTCCCGCGAGGCTGCCCAGCAGGGCACTGGCCGTCCTGCTCGATCTGGCGGTCGCCGTGGCCGCCTACGTGGTGGGCACCGTCGCTCTGGTGGCGTCCACCTCGTCCTTGGACATGGCGGCCCAGACGGCGCTGTCCCTCGCCGTTTTCGTCCTGGTGCTGGTGGGCGGGCCGATCGCGGTGGAGACGCTCAGTCACGGGCGGTCGCTGGGGAAGATGGCGTGCGGGCTGCGGGTGGTGCGGGACGACGGTGGGCCTATCCGGTTCCGGCACGCGCTGGTGCGGGGCTTGATCGGGGTGGTCGAGATCCTGCTGACGCTCGGGGTGGTGGCCTGTATCGCCTCTCTGGTCTCGGCGCGGGGTCGTCGCGTCGGTGACGTGTTCGCCGGGACCCTCGTCGTGCGGGAGCGGGTGTCGGCCGCGCCGACGGGCTTTCTGCCGCCCCCTCCGCCGTGGCTGGCGGGGCGCTTCTCGGAGCTCGATCTGTCCGCGGTGCCCGATGGTCTGTGGCTCGCCGTCCGTCAGTACCTCGCGCGGATGGGACAGCTGGATCCCCAGGTCGGCTGGACCATGGCGGAACGGCTCGCCTCCGACGTCGCGGCCCGTACGGGTGCTCCGGCGCCGCAGGGTGTGCTGCCGGCCGCGTACCTGGCGGCAGTGCTGCAGGAACGACAGGCTCGGGAGGCCCGGCGGGCCTTCGGCGGCGGGGCGCCCCAGGGCTCGGCCCCTGCCGCGAGGCCGGACGCGCCTCTGCCGTCGGCGCCGCCGGTGACGTACCCGTCGCCGTCGGTTTCCCCGGCGACTCCTCCCGTGCTGCCTCCGACGGCGGCGCCGCAGGGCACCCGGCCACCGGTGGTGCCGCGGGACGCGCCGCAGGGGGAGCGTCCCGCCACCGGGTTCGTGCCGCCGGCATAACGGTTGCCGCTGTCGCGTCCCGCTTACTGCCTCACCGCGTCACCGCGTCATGTCCCGGCGCCCGGTTCCGGCGAGGGGAACACCGACGGCGGTGACTCCAGGTCCTCCAGCTCGATGCCGGGGGCGGCGAGCACCACGTCGCCGGCGATGTGCACGGCGTGCTGTTCGCCCGTGTCCAGGGCTGTGACCTGGTATTCGTCCACGGTGAGGGGGCCGTTGTCAGTGGCGTGTGCTTCGCTGTTCACCAGTGCCCAGGACTGGTCCACGGTGCGGGGGGCGAGGACCGGATCCGTGAGGGCGACGAGGCGTACGCGGGTGGCCGATGCGGAGGGGGTGAGGCGCAGGAGTCGGGCGGTGGCGACGAGGAAGGCCGGGGACGTGCCGGTGAAGGCGTGGGCGCGCACATTGCCTTCGGTGGCGTGGACTCCGGTGGGATCGGTACGTACCCAGGTGACTCCGTCGATGGCGGCGCCGCGCACCTGCCAGTCGGCGGCGTGGAGTTCGAGGCGGATGGGGCGGCCGAGTTCGTCGAGGGCGAGGTCGACGGAGCCGAGGTGGTCTCCGGTGGGGGCGGTCAGCCGGGAGACGTAGCGCCAGCCGGAGGGGCCGGGGGCGCACTGGAAGTGTTCTTCTGCGAGGGGGGTGTGGTCGTGCGGATCGTGGAGCGAATAACGGCCGCGGGGCATGGGGGGTCCTGGGTGGTGACGGGCTGGTCCGGCCGCTGATGCGGACGTGGCGCCAATGGGGCAGGCCCCCGGCACGGGGGTGCGGGGGCCTGCCTCGGAGGAACCGGTGACTCAGTAGCGGTAGTGGTCCGCCTTGTAGGGGCCCTCGACCTTGACGCCGATGTACTCGGCCTGCTCCGGGCGGAGCGTGGTCAGCTTGACGCCGAGGGAGTCGAGGTGGAGGCGGGCGACCTTCTCGTCCAGGTGCTTGGGCAGCACGTAGACGTCGGTCGGGTACTCGTCGGGCTTGGTGTACAGCTCGATCTGGGCCAGGGTCTGGTCCGCGAACGAGTTGGACATGACGAACGACGGGTGACCGGTGGCGTTGCCCAGGTTCAGCAGGCGGCCCTCGGAGAGGACGATGAGCACCTTGCCGTCGGGGAAGGTCCACGTGTGGACCTGCGGCTTGACCTCGTCCTTGACGATGCCGGGGATCTTGGCGAGGCCGGCCATGTCGATCTCGTTGTCGAAGTGGCCGATGTTGCCGACGATGGCCTGGTGCTTCATCTTGGCCATGTCCGAGGCCATGATGATGTCCTTGTTGCCGGTCGTGGTGACGAAGATGTCGGCCTTGTCGACGACCTCGTCCAGCGTCGTGACCTGGTAGCCGTCCATCGCCGCCTGCAGGGCGCAGATCGGGTCGATCTCGGTGATGATCACGCGGGCGCCCTGGCCGCGCAGGGACTCCGCGCAGCCCTTGCCCACGTCGCCGTAGCCGCAGACGACGGCGGTCTTGCCGCCGATCAGGACGTCGGTGGCGCGGTTGATGCCGTCGATCAGGGAGTGGCGGCAGCCGTACTTGTTGTCGAACTTCGACTTCGTCACGGCGTCGTTGACGTTGATCGCCGGGAACAGCAGGGTGCCGTCGCGGTGCATCTCGTACAGGCGGTGGACGCCGGTGGTGGTCTCCTCGGTCACGCCGCGGATCTCGGACGCCAGCTGGGTCCACTTCTGCGGGCTCTCGCTCACCGTGCGGGTGAGGAGTTCAAGGATGACGCGGTGCTCGTCGGACTCGGCGGTGTCGGGCGAGGGGACCTTGCCGTCCTTCTCGTACTCGACGCCCTTGTGGACGAGGAGGGTGGCGTCACCGCCGTCGTCCAGGATCATGTTCGGGCCGCCGGTGGGGGTGTTCGGCCAGGTCAGCGCCTGCTCCGTGCACCACCAGTACTCCTCGAGGGTCTCGCCCTTCCAGGCGAAGACGGGGACGCCCTGCGGGTTGTCGGGCGTGCCGTTCGGGCCGACGGCGATGGCGGCGGCCGCGTGGTCCTGGGTGGAGAAGATGTTGCAGGAGGCCCAGCGGACCTCGGCGCCGAGGGCGACGAGGGTCTCGATGAGCACGGCGGTCTGCACGGTCATGTGCAGGGAGCCGGTGACGCGGGCGCCGGCGAGCGGCTGAGCCTCGGCGTACTCCTTGCGGATCGCCATCAGGCCGGGCATCTCGTGCTCGGCGAGGGTGATCTCCTTGCGGCCGAACTCGGCCAGGGAGAGGTCGGCGACCTTGAAGTCCTGTCGGTTGTCGACAGTCGTCATTACGAGCTGCTCCTCGGATTGGGGTCGAGGTGGTTACGGCTGACCTGCGCGGCGGCGGACACAGGGGTCCCCGAAGAGGACACAGGCATGCCCGCGTACGCGCAGCGCAGTCCGTCGGAGGCCCTCTCTCCCTCGGCCGGTCCCTCCTGGGACCGCCCGACCGCCATCAGCAGCGACGTCTGGCTCCGTCCCAAGCTACACCGCTGAACCCTTCGTCCCCAGTCCGCCTCCGCAGACTTCCGGCCGTTCCGTGCGTGCGTGAAGCACGACCGGGGCCCGCCGAGAGGTTCGGCGGGCCCCGGTCGGGCGGAGAGTGGGGGCGTCAGTGGTGGCCGGTGGCCGGGCCGCCCGGGGTGGCTTCGCGGTCGGAGCCCTTGGCGGCCTCGGACTCGCTGTAGATGTCGGGTTCGAGGTAGATCACGCGGGCGATCGGGACGGCCTCGCGGATGCGGGCCTCGGCGGCGTCGATGGCACCGGCGACCTCGGCGGCGGACTCGTCGTGCCGGACGGCGATCTTGGCGGCGACGAGGAGTTCCTCGGGCCCGAGGTGGAGCGTGCGCATGTGGATGATGCGGGTGACGGTGTCGCCGTCGACGGTCGCGGCCTCGATCTTGCGGACGTCCTCGATGCCCGCGGACTCGCCGAGCAGCAGGGACTTGGTCTCGGCGGCCAGGACGAGCGCGATCAGGATGAGCAGGATGCCGATGCACAGGGTGCCGATGCCGTCCCAGACGCCGTCGCCGGTGAGCAGGGCGAGGCCGACGCCGCCGAGGGCGAGGACCAGGCCGATGAGCGCGCCGAAGTCCTCCAGGAGGACGACCGGCAGCTCGGGGGCCTTGGCGCGGCGGACGAACTCCGTCCAGGACTGCTTGCCGCGCAGGGTGTTGGACTCCTTGATGGCGGTGCGGAAGGAGAAGCCCTCGGCGATGATCGCGAAGACGAGGACGCCGACGGGCCAGTACCAGTGCTCGAGTTCGTGCGGGTGCTTGATCTTCTCGTAGCCCTCGTAGAGGGCGAACATGCCGCCGACCGAGAAGAGCACGATGGAGACGAGGAAGGCGTAGATGTAGCGCTCGCGGCCGTAGCCGAAGGGGTGTTGGGGGGTGGCCTCGCGCTGGGCCTTCTTGCCGCCGACCAGCAGCAGGGCCTGGTTGCCGGAGTCCGCGAGCGAGTGCACGGACTCGGCGAGCATCGACGAGGAGCCGCTGAAGAGGAACGCCACGAACTTCGATACAGCGATCGCGAGGTTGGCGCCGAGTGCCGCCACGATCGCTTTGGTGCCGCCTGACGCGCTCATCTGTCGCGTTGTCCCTTCGCCTTCGCCTGCGTGTGTACGCCGCTGGGGAGGGGCTGGGCCGGTACCGGCTTTGCCCGTCCTTTGCGGTGGGTCATTGTTGCAGCCCGGCCGGGCGCCGGTGCGCCTGACCGGGTTGCCGCATTCCCGTCAGACACGCACGGTGGCACGGAAGAGCGTGCCGTTGCCGGACACTTCGGCCTTTTCGCCCGCCGGGACGAAAACGGACCGGCCGGGGGTCAGGTCGTGCTCGCCCGCCCGTACCGAGCCGGCCGTGCAGAGCAGGATCTGCGGGGCGGGGAGGGTGAGGTCGTGGGGGGCGGCGCCCTCGGGGAGGACGTAGCGCGAGAGGCGGAACTCGTCGATGGGGGTGTCGTAGACCTCTTCGCCGTCGGGGGACGCCTCGGGGCGGAGGACGCCGGGGTCGCCGGGCTCGAAGCGGACGATGCGCAGGAGTTCGGGGACGTCGACGTGCTTGGGGGTCAGGCCGCAGCGCAGGACGTTGTCGGAGTTGGCCATGATCTCGACGCCGAGGCCGTCGAGGTAGGCGTGCGGGATGCCGGCGCCCAGGTACAGGGCCTCGCCGGGCTGGAGCCGGACGTGGTTGAGGAGCAGGGCGGCGAGGACGCCGGGGTCGCCCGGGTAGTGGTGGGCGATGCCGGCGTAGGGCGCGTAGGCGCCGCCGAGGCGTTCGCAGGCGGCCGCGGTCTCGGCGACCGTGCGGGACATCTCCTCGGGGTCGGCGGTGAGGACCGCGGTGAGGACCTCGCGCAGGGCGGCGTCCTCGGGGTGGGCGCGCAGCAGGTCGACGTACGGCTTGAGGGAGGCGACGCCGAGCCCGTCGAGGAGGTCGGCGGTCTCGGTCGGGGCGCGGAAGCCGCACAGGCCGTCGAACTCGGTGAGGGCGCAGATCAGTTCGGGCTTGTGGTTGGCGTCCTTGTAGTTGCGGTGCGGGGCGTCTAGGGGGACGCCGCGGCGTTCCTCGTCCTCGTAGCCCTCCTTGGCCTGTGCCAGGTCGGGGTGGACCTGGAGGGAGAGCGGGGCGCCCGCGGCGAGGAGCTTGAGGAGGAACGGCAGGCGCGGGCCGAACCTGGCGACGGAGGCGGGGCCCAGTTCCTTGTCGGGGTCGGCGGCGACGACGTCGGCGAGGGTGCCCCGGTCGGTGCGGGAGGGGGCGCCGGGGTGGGCTCCCATCCACATCTCCGCCTGCGGTTCGCCGGTCGGCTCGGTGCCGAGCAGGGTCGGGATGGCGGTGGTGGAACCCCAGGCGTAGGGGCGGACGGTGTTGTCGAGGCGGTCCATGGGCTCTCTCTGCCGGTGCGTGCGCGTGCTTGTCCTGGTGCGTGCCTTGTGGGTACGAGATCAGGCGCCGGAAGCGAGCGCCAGGTAAACGGCGGCGAAATCCGTGATGGCGATCAGTTCGGCGAGGGTCTCCAGTTCGCCGCCCGCCTCCGGTTCGAGCTCGCTGATCGGCGTGTCGTGGCCGAGGGCCAGGTCGCGGGCGGTGGGGGCGGCGGTGAGGCCGCCGCTGGGGCGGTCGCGCAGCAGCACCACGCGCGCGTGCAGGGCGGGTGCCTCGTCGACGCGGTCGCGGAAGAAGTCGTCGGGGTCGGCGGCCGCGGCGAGGCGGCCGGCGAGCAGGGCGCTGTGTGCCGCGAGGGCCTCGGGCAGTTCGGCGACGACGGCGGGGGTGCCGGAGAGCTCGGCGAGCGCGGCGGCGAAGCGGCGGCCCGCCGGACCGGCGGAGGTGCCCTCGGTCCAGACGACGGGCAGGGAGTCCGCCACCTCGGCCGCGAGGGTCTTGGCAGGGTTGCTGTACGTCACGATGGCGGGCCCGCAGCGTTCGGCGACCTGGTCGAGGCGGTCGGCGACCTTCTCCACGGCCTCGGGCGGCGCTTCCAGCAGGCCGGTGCGGTCCAGCAGGGCGAGCAGCGGGGTGAGCAGCGCCCACAGGACGCCGGGGGCGGCTCCGGCGAGGGGCTCGTCGTGGTCGTAGGGGGCGGTCGCCATCGGGATGAACAGGCCGTGGGAGCCGTTGACCGAGTCGCTGAGCGGGGAGCGGTCGGGGGCCACGGCGACGACCGTGCAGCCGCGGCGGTAGGCCTGTTCGGCGAGCAGGGCGAGGCCCGGTTCGGAGCCGTCGGGGGTGGCGATGAGCAGGAGGTCCACGGAGCCGGCCCAGCCGGGCAGTTCCCAGCGCAGGGCGCCCGCGGCGGCCGCTACGCCGGTGGGGGCGAGGCGGGTGACGGGGCTGCCGGCGCCGGCCAGGGTGCCGAGGAGGTCGGCGGCGTGGGTGGCGGCGGCTCCGGGGCCGGCGATGAGGACGGCGCGGGGGCGGCCGTCCGGTTTGAGGTTGCCGACGCCGGCCTCGGCGGCGAGCCGGGCGGCGGTGCGTACGCGGGCACCGGCCTCGGCGGCGCCGCGGAGCAGACCGCGGCGGTCGGCCTCGGCGAGGCCGTCCGGGGCGTCGAGGAGCGATTCGTCGAGCATGGCGGCAGTCTCCGATCGCCGGGGCGTTCGTTCGGTCGCGGGTGCGGCGCCTGGCCGGCGGTTACTCGGGGCGGCGGGCTTCGTCGACGAGGAGGACGGGGATGCCGTCGCGGACCGGGTACGCCAGGCCGCAGTCCTGGCCGGTGCAGATCAGCTCCGCCTCCTGCTCCTTGAGGGGGGCGTGGCAGGCCGGGCAGGCGAGGATCTCCAGGAGGCCGGCTTCGAGCGGCATGGGGGTTCCCTTCGGGGGCGGTGGGGCTTGTGTGGATGTGCTGGTCAGGGTACCGCCGGTCACCGGGCCGGTGTCGGGGTCCGGTGGATGTGCGGCAGGCGGTGGTGGTGCGGGGGCGCTGCCCGGCGTTACGGGTGCGCAGCTGGCGCCGGTGCGCGGGGCGGGTGGCGCGGCTCGGCGTTACGGGGGTACGCACCCGGCGCACCCGGCGCGGGGGGCGCGGGGGCGGTCGCGCGGGCCGGCGTCACGGGTGTCGCTGCGCCCACCGGGGTCCGGCGGATGGGAGGCACCCGGTGGTGGTGCGCGGGGGTGGGTCGCGCGGCCCGGCGCTGCCGGGGTGCCGCTGCGCCCACCCGTGCCGCCCCAGCGGCACGACTGCCCGCAGCTATGGCAACTGTCGCGGCTGCGGCAGCGTGGGCGCAGCGCTGCGGTAGCTGGGGGTGGCTAGCTTCGGATGATCGTCAGTGCCTCGTCGCGGATCTTTGTCATCGTCGCCTCGTCGCGGGCCTCCGCGTTCAGGCGCAGCAGCGGTTCCGTGTTGGACGGGCGGACGTTGAACCACCAGTCGGCCGCGGTGACGGTCAGACCGTCGAGTTCGTCGAGGGTGATGCCGTCGCGGCCCTCGTACGCGGCGCGGATCGCGGCGAGGCGGGCCGTCTGGTCGGCGACGGTGGAGTTGATCTCGCCGGAGCCGGCGTAGCGGTCGTACTCGGCGACGAGAGCGGACAGCGGGCCGTTCTGCTCGCCGAGGGCGGCGAGGACGTGGAGGGCGGCCAGCATGCCCGTGTCGGCGTTCCAGAAGTCGCGGAAGTAGTAGTGCGCGGAGTGCTCGCCGCCGAAGATGGCGCCCGTCCTGGCCATCTCGGCCTTGATGAAGGAGTGGCCCACGCGCGTGCGTTGCGGTGTGCCGCCGTTCTCCTTCACGACCTCCGGCACGGACCAGGAGGTGATCAGGTTGTGGATGACGGTGCCCTTGCCGCCGTTGCGGGCGAGTTCGCGGGCGGCCACGAGGGCGGTGACCGCGGACGGGGAGACCGGGTCGCCGTTCTGGTCGACGACGAAGCAGCGGTCGGCGTCGCCGTCGAAGGCGAGGCCGAGGTCGGCGCCCTCCTCGCGGACGCGCTTCTGGAGGTCGACGAGGTTGGCGGGGTCGAGCGGGTTGGCCTCGTGGTTGGGGAAGGTGCCGTCCAGCTCGAAGTACATCGGCACCAGGTCGAGGGGCAGGCCGGCGAAGACCGTGGGGACGGTGTGGCCGCCCATGCCGTTGCCCGCGTCGACGACGACCTTCAGGGGCCTGATGGCGGTGAGGTCGACGAGGGAGCGCAGGTGGGCGGCGTAGTCGGCGAGCGTGTCGCGCCGCGTGACCCTGCCTGGGCGGGAGGACGGCTCCGGGGCGCCGGACGTGCTCCAGCCCTCCACGAGGGCGCGGATCTCCGCGAGGCCCGTGTCCTGGCCGACGGGCGCCGCACCGGCGCGGCACAGCTTGATGCCGTTGTACTGGGCCGGGTTGTGCGAGGCCGTGAACATGGCGCCCGGCAGGTCCAGCGCGCCGGAGGCGTAGTACAGCTGGTCGGTGGAGCACAGGCCGATCTCGGTGACGTCGGCGCCGCGGGCGGCCGCCCCGCGCGCGAAGGCGCCGGACAGGCCCGGGGAGGAAGGCCGCATGTCGTGGCCGACCACGATGGCGTCCGCGCCGGTCAGCTCGACGAAGGCCGCGCCGAACAGCTCGGCCAGCGACTCGTCCCACTGGTCCGGGACCACACCGCGTACGTCGTACGCCTTCACGATCTGCGACAGATCAGCAGCCACGGCCAACCTTCCTGAAAGTCCTGTCGGAGCCCACAAACTACCCGTACGCACCGGCGCGGGTCAGGGCAGCATCCAGCCCAGGACCGGTGTGGACTGTCCGACCACGATCAGGCACATCACCAGCAGCAGGCCGAGGCTCCACGGCAGGACCTTGCGCAGCAGGTCGCCCTCGCGGCCGGCGAGGCCGACGGCGGCGCAGGCGATGGTGAGGTTCTGCGGAGAGATCATCTTGCCGAGGACGCCGCCGGAGCTGTTGCCGGCGGCCAGCAGCTCCGGTGACAGGCCGGACTCGCGTGCGGCGGTCACCTGGAGGGCGCCGAAGAGGGCGTTGGCGGAGGTGTCGGAGCCGGAGACGGCGACGCCGAACCAGCCGAGCACCGGGGAGAGGAAGGCGAGTCCGGCGCCGGCCGCCGCGACGAAGTGGCCGATGGTGGCGGCCTGCCCGGAGAGGTTCATGACGTAGGCGAGGGCCAGCACGGAGGTGACGGTGAGGATCGCGTACCGCAGTTCACGCACGGTCGCGAGCCACTCCCGGAACGCCACGCGCGCGTGGACGCCGAGGACGACGGCCGTGGCCAGCCCGGCGAGGAGCACGAGGGTGCCGCCGGTGGAGACGACCGGCCAGGAGAAGACGTTGCCGCCGACGGGCCTGCCCTGTGGATCGGCAACGTCCAGGAACGGCCAGTCGTACGTCTGGGTCGCCTGGGCCAGCCAGTCCTTGACCGCGGGGATCTGGGCGACCGAGAAGACGGCGACGATCAGGGCGTACGGGGCGTAGGCGCGCAGCACCTCCCGGCGGGGGTCGTCCTCGTCGAGTTCCTCGCTGCGGGCGCCGGTCAGCACGGACGCCCGGACGGGCTCGGCGGCCGGCCTGCGGGCCTGCGGTACGGCGACCAGGGCGCCCGCGCCGACCAGGGCGGCGCCGATGTCGGCGAGCTGGGCGGAGACGTAGTTGGAGGCGACGAACTGGGCGACGGCGAAGGCCACGCCGCAGGCCAGGGCGGGCACCCAGGTCTCGCGCAGTCCGCGCCGCCCGTCGACCAGGGCGACCAGCAGCAGCGGGACGACGAGGGCCAGCAGGGGTGTCTGGCGGCCCACCACGGAGGCGACGTCGTCCAGCGGGAGCCCGGTGACCTGGGCGAGCGTGACCACGGGGGTGCCCATCGCGCCGAAGGCGACCGGTGCGGTGTTGGCGACCAGCGAGACGACCGCCGCGCGCACGGGGTCGAAGCCGAGCGCGACGAGCATGACCGAACAGATCGCGACGGGCGCCCCGAACCCGGCGAGGGCCTCCAGGAGGGCGCCGAAGCAGAAGGCGACGACGAGGGCCTGGATGCGCGGGTCGTCGGAGAGCCGGCCGAAGGAGCGCCGCAGGATGTCGAAGTGCCGGGTGCGGACGGTCATCCGGTAGACCCACAGGGCGTTGACGACGATCCACAGGATGGGGAAGAGACCGAACACGGCGCCCTGCGCGGCGCTGGAGACCGTCTGGTCCAGCGGCATGCCGTAGGCGAGCCAGGCGACGAGTACGGCCGCCAGGAGGCCGGTGAGGCCCGCCAGGTGTGCCTTCATGCGGACGCCGCCGAGCAGGACGAGGACGATCACCAGCGGCAGGGCCGCCACGAGGGCGGACAGGCCGAGGGAGTCGGCGAGGGGTTCCAGTTCCTGGACGTACACGGGCGCCTCCCCGGATTCCGCCATGCGAAAGCGTTTTCTCACGACTTCCGGAATGGTCGTGTCCGCGACAAGGCGACGTCAATGGTTGTGCGGGAAATGGATGTTCAGGAACGGGCGCCCGTGACCGTGGCGCACCGACGGAGGGAGCGGGCCGGGCTCAGTTGTCCGGCGAGCGCAGGACGCGCAGGTGGCCGCGCCGCGCGACCTCCATCGGGTCGGCCGATCGCGCCCCGCCGCCGGCTCCCGCCGCGCGCTCCTGGGGGCGGGCGGCCTCGCGCACCGCGTTGGCGAGCGCTTCCAGGTCGTCGCCACTGGGGCGGGCCGGGGCCGAACCGTCGAGAAGCCGGACGACCTCCCAGCCGCGCGGGGCGGTGAGGCGCTCGGAGTGCTCGGCGCACAGGTCGTAGCAGTGGGGCTCGGCGTAGGTGGCGAGCGGGCCGAGGACCGCGGTCGAGTCGGCGTAGACGTACGTCAGCGTCGCGACGGCGGGACGGCCGCAGGCGGTGCGCGAACAGCGACGTACAGGGCTCACGATGTTGGACGGTACCGCACTCTTGAGCGGGCCGCGACGATCCCCCGCCAGGTCGCATCACCGTGTCGCGATGTGAGACGGGCCACTGTCACCGCTGAGGGCACCCGTGTGACCTGCGCCGACGCCGATTTTCGAGATGCCGGACAGGCGCGCGGGCGGTCATAAGCTGATACAAACAGCGACATTTGCCATGAGATCCATGGTCACGGAGAGATACGGAATTGAGCCCCACCTTGGCCGGAATGGTCATCCGATGACATCCGGTCCGGCGCGCCGCAGCGGCCGCCGGCGTGTCGGGCGCGGTCCGGCGCGCGGAGGCGGCGGGGACTACCCTTCACCAGTGATGGACAACCCCGTGACGCCCCGTGAGGCCGGCCGCCCAGGACCCCGCCGTCGTGATCGCCACGGCCGGGGCATGCGCGGCCCGATCGCACCGCCGCAGGTGCCGCTCGCCGCCAGCCGCGCCGATCTGTTCGCGGACCTGGTGCAGGACTCCGTCGAGCGCCTGGAACGGCGGTGGCCGCAGCTCGCCGACATCGATTTCCACGTCCTCGAGGTGCCGCGGCTGGACGGGGCCGGGCAGGTCTGGAACGACGAGGCGGTGCCGCTGGGCGGCACGGTGCCCGCGCAGGACGGCCGCCGGGGGCGGGTGGTCGTCTACCGGCGGCCCGTCGAGATCCGCACGAAGGGGCGGGACGAGCGGGCGGCGCTGGTGCACGATGTGGTCGTCGAGCAGGTCGCGGAGCTGCTCGGGCTCACGCCGGAGACGGTGGATCCGCGGTACGGGGAGGAGTGAGAGGCGGGCCGGGCCGGCCGGACGGGACCGGCCGGGGGCTCGTCACCGCTGCAGCACCGACAGGTTCTCCTCGGCCTCCGGGACCGCCACCATCCCCCGGTCGTCCGGGAGGGTCTGCACCGTGAAGGCCGCCGCGTCGTCGTCCGGCTGGGTCAGGGTGCGGGCCGCGTACACGGGGCCGCCGGACACCGGCTCGACCGTCACCGCGTAGGTGCCCTTCAGACCGGCCGGGACCGGCGGCGCCACGTCCTGGGTGGTGCCGCCCTTGATCGTGTACGTACGGGACACCGTCGTACCGCCCTCGCTGCCCGCCGACGCCGTGACCTTCACCTGCGCGGCCTCTCGGGGCGCGGCCAGGGACAGGGTGGTGCCCTTGGCGCGGTTGTCCGCCGAGGTGGCGCGCGCCCCGACCGGGCCGGAGGCGGGGATGAACGCCGTCTCCTGCGCGTCGCCCTTGCCCCGGACCACCCGCAGCGCGGCCACGACCGGCACGGACCGGTCCGTCGGCGTCAGCACCAGCGACCCGGCCTCGCCGAGCGTGACCGCGCCGAGGTCGACGCCCGTCGTCATGCCCGCCTTGACGCGCACCGTCTCGTGCCCGGCGGGCGTGATCAGCCCGGTCGGTGAGGCGAGCTGCACCTTCAGGTCGGCGTCGGTGTCACCGGGCGTGAACAGCACCAGGCGTACGGCCGTGGCGTCCTTGGGGATGCCCGGCAGCACCTGGCTGCCCGCGGGGTCCGCGGCCGCGGCCAGCCAGTCGCCGCCGGTCTTGTCGCTCAGGGCCTGCACCGCGGCCCCGACCCGCCCGCTGCGCACGCCGACGTGCACGGTGAGGTCGGTCTCCTGCGCGTCGCTGAGCGTGGACAGCAGGATCGACTCACTGCCGTGGGCGGGCACCGTGATGCCGTCGCCCACCGACGTCTTCACGGCGCCGTCCTTGCCGTAGAGCTCGATGTCGACGACGGCCGCCGAGTCGTCGGGGTTCGTCAGGTGCACGTAGTCGGTGCGGTCGGCCGTCGTGGCGGCGCCGGGGAACCAGAACTGCGTGTCCGGCGCGGTGCAGTTGACGCCCAGCAGGCCGCGGCCCGTGCCGGCGGCGACCTCCGTGGTCTGCTGCACCGTCCAGCCGGGGGCGTAGCTCCCCTCCGCGGTGCCGACGAACGCGGGCGTGTCGGCGCCGGTGGTCTTCGCGGTGACCGGGGTGCCGGGGGCCTTGGGCCGGACGACGGGCTTGCCGGCCTTCGCGTCGCCCTTCTCGCCCGACTCCGCGGTCGCGACGGCGAGTTGGGCCTTGCCCTTGTCCTCGGCGCCCTTGGTGACGGGCGTGAACGACGTGTACGACGTCTCGGCCAGGTCGGAGGTGCTGGGTGCCGGGCACAGCAGGCTGGTGCGCTCCACCGGCAGCCGGGCGGCCGCGGCGGCTGCGGGGTCCGCGCCGGAGGCGTCCGGCGTGGACAGCGCCGCGAATCCGGTGACGGCGGCGAGCGCGGTGGCGCCGGCGATCAGGGACAGGGTGGTGCGGTTCACTGCTGGCTCCCGTCGGGACGCTCACTGCCCGGGCCGTGGGGCTGGTGGGCCTGGGAAGGGTCGTACGGCGTGTCGTATCCGCCCTGGCCGTGGCCGTACGCCTGGTCGTACGCCGGGTCATAGGTGCCGGCGCCGTTCGGGTCGCCGTAGGCGTACGGGTCGTACGGGCCCGCCTCGTACTGGCCGTCCTGGGCCCCCTGGTAGGCGTCCGTCCCGTACGGCTGCTGCTGCCCGTAGGCGGCCGGGTCGTACTGCTGGGCGTCCGGGTACTGCTCGCCGCCGTACGTGCCGTAGGAGCCGTACTCGCCGCCCTGGTAGCCGGACGGGTCCCATGCGTCGGGCGCCTGCTGAGGGACCGTCACCGGGGGCTCCTGCGGCGGGGCGGGGGCCGCGGCGGGGTCCGCCGTCCCGGCGTCTGCCGCGGTGCCGGCCTCGGCCTCGGCCTCGGCCTGGGCCCGCAGCCGCCGCGCCCGGCGTCCCTCGCCGGCGACCGCCTGCGCGGGGACGACCGGCTCGTCGGGCAGGTCGTCGTCGATGTCGCGGCGCCGGCCGGGCAGGGCGAGGACCACCAGGACGACGGCGAGCAGGCCCTGCGCCCACAGCCAGGCGGTGTGCGTGAACGGATCGTCGTAGGTGACGTCCAGCCTGCCGCCGGAGGCGGGCAGTTCGAAGCCCTGCGCCCAGCCGTCGACCGTGGTGCGGGTGAGCGGCTTGCCGTCGAGGGTGGCCGTCCAGCCGTCGGCGGCGGTGTCGGCGAGGCGCAGCACACGGCCCTCGGCGCCGGACGGGATCTTCGTGTGGATCTCCACGGGCCCGGCGGCGACCGGCTGCGGCTCGCCCGTGGCGGCGTCACCGCCGGACACGATGGTCGCGCGTGCGACGTCCCGGTCCACCTGCCACAGCCCGCTGCCGTCCTGCTGGCTGAGCCGCCTCAGGCCCGGCGTGGCGTCCAGGACGCGGACGACGTCGCGGGGGGCGCCCTTGTGCACGAGGACGTAGCGCACGGCGAAGCCGCCGAGCTGATCGGCCTGGTCGGCGCCGGAGCCGGCCACGAGGTTGGCCACGACCTTGTCGAGCCGGCTGTTCCCCCCGTCGGCGGCCAGTTCGCCGTCGCCGAGGCGGACCCCGGCGCCGCGGACCAGCATGTAGCTCACATGGGCGGCGGAGTCGCTGTCGAGGACGAGGGTGCGGGCCTGGTCGCGGGTGACGCTGTCCTCGGCGACGAACGCGGGGACCTGCACGGGGTCGCGGCGCTCCAGCGGCCCGTCCGCGCCGCCGATCATCCAGCCGACGGCGGCGATCAGCGGGCCGACGGCCGAGGCGAGGGCGATGAGCGCGGCGACCGGCTGACGCCAGCCGAAGCTCTGCTCGGCGACGCGCGAGCGTGCTCCGTCCGCGCCCAGGGCGGCGGCGGACAGCAGGGCGATGCCGTAGACGAGGGTGGCCGGGCCCGCCCAGGCGGAACGGTTCGACAGGACCGCGAGGACGAGGGCGACCAGTGCGACGGCCCAGGCCGTCCGGATCGCCAACTGCCGCTCGGAGCGCAGCAGGGCGGCCAGCGCGGCCAGCACGATGCCGATGAGGACCAGCCCGCCGACCGTGCCGGGGCCGCCGGGGCTGGCGCCGAGCAGGTCGAGCGCGGAGGCGGCCGAGGCGCCGTACTCGAGACCGGCCTCGTCGAAGAAGCCGAACGGGAGCAGCGACAGCGACCAGGGCGCGAGCAGCAGCAGGGGCGTGCCGAGCTGGGCGAGCAGGCGCAGCCCGTACGCCGTGATGTCGCCACGGCGCAGGACCAGGACTCCGGCGCCGAGCAGCAGCGCGATGGGCCACACGACGGGCGTGAAGGCGGTGGTGACGGTCAGCAGCAACGCGTACGCCCAGGTGGCGCGCCAGCTGCCGCGCGTACTGGACTGGCCGGTCAGACCGGCGGCAGCGACGCCCGCGCGCGCGGCGAGCGGGAGCAGCACGGCGAGGACGGCGGTGCCGATGCGGCCGCCGGCGAGTGCGCCGGTGGCGGCGGGCAGGAAGGCGTAGGCGACGGCCGCCCACGCGCGCAGCAGCCGGGACGGCACGAGCGGGCGGGAGGCGAAGTACGCCGTGACACCGGCCAGCGGCACCGAGCAGACCAGCAGCAGGGTGACGGCCAGTCCGGTGGAGCCGAGCAGGACGGAGGCGAGCGCGGCGACGATCGCCAGGTAGGGGGGCGCGGAGGCGATGCCGCCGGTGCCCACGGTGTGCCAGGCGTCCACGTACCGCGACCACAGCTCGCCGGCGCCGGCCGGGGCGGGCAGCAGCGCGCCGCCCGCGAGTGCGCCGCCGCCGAGGAGTGCGCGGCAGGCGGCCAGGGAGACGAGCAGCAGCACGAGGAAGAGCACCGGGCCGGGTTTGCGGGCGATGCGCTTGAGGCGGGCGAACTGCTCGATCTCGAGGAAGTCGGCGTCGTCGCCGCCGGGTCCGGACTCGATGCCGCCGCCGTGCCGCCCGGCGCCCGTGGCCGCTTCGGCGTCGGAGCTGCCGGCGAGACTGCCCGCGACCTGTTCGACGGTGACGCGGATGGTCGCGCCGGGGGGCGGGAACAGGGAGCGCAGTTCGTCCTTCTCGACCTGCGGACTCCCGCGTTCGCGCCGTCCCGCGATGATGCGCTCGGGTCGCAACAGGACGCTCAGCAGGCCCCGGATCTCGTCCAGCGCCTGGCCGGGGACCTTGCCGACGAGATAGGCGAGGGTCCGCAGCAGGGTGCCGAGGACGAGGCGCAGCAGCACCCAGGGCAGGGCGGCGGTGCGGACGTTGACGAGGAGGGTGTGGACGGCGCCGGCCTTGTCCACCTTGTGCGGGGAGGCGGTGGTGCGCCCCGCGCAGTCGACGGCGCGGCGTTCGCGGGAGGCCGCCTCGGCGTGGCGGACGACCGCCTCCGGGGCGACCAGGACACGCAGACCGGCGGCGTGCGCGCGCCAGCACAGGTCGACGTCGTCGCGCATGAGGGGCAGCCGGCGGTCGAACCCGCCGAGCCGCTCGAAGACATCACGCCGGATCAGCATGCCGGCGGTGGAGACGGACAGGACGGACCGGACGTGGTCGTGCTGGCCCTGGTCCTGCTCACGGCGGTCCAGACCGGTCCAGCGGCGGCCGGAGTTGGCGATGGAGACGCCGACCTCCAGCAGTTGCCGGCGGTCGTACCAGCCGCGGAGTTTGGGACCGACGACGGCGACGTCCTCGCGGCCGAGTTCGTACTCGTTGTCCACGACGCGCAGCAGCTGTGCCAGGGCGTCGGGTTCGGGGGCGCAGTCGTCGTGCAGCAGCCACAGCCACTGCACTGGCTCTCCGTGCGGAAGGTCGGGAAGGTCGTAGGCGTCGTCGCGCCAGGTGCGCGTGACGGGGTCCCAGCCGCTGGGCCGCCGCAGGTACGCCAGGTCCTCGGAGGTGAGGAGCGGTGCGGTGCGCGCGGCCTCCTCGACGGCCTGGCCGAAGCCGGTGCGCCGGGCGAGGTGCAGCACGCGGTCGTCGCCGAGGGCCTCGGTGACCAGCCGGGCGGAGTCGTCGGCGCTGCCGGTGTCGGCGGCCACGGCGTACTGGACGGGGCGCTCCTGGCCGAGCAGCCCGGCGAGCGCGTCGGGCAGCCAGCGGGCTCCGTCGTGGGAGACGAGGACCGCGGTCACCACGTGGCGCGGGAACTCAGGTGTGGCAGCGAGGTCTTGCTGGGCTGCCGTGTGGCTGTGCACGGACATCGAGGTACGGGCCCCGGTTCGATGGACTGCGGTGGACACCCGTGCCTGTGGGGAACGGCGGGGCGTCTCGGACGAGCGCCCACACTATCGGCTGGCCATGACGACGGCCCGCCGCCTGTGGACAACCCACCTGCGAAGGGCCGTTCATGCCGTTGTGTACAGAGGGAGTGCGCGGTCCGTCGGGCGGCAAGCCGGACGCCGGGTCGGACGGCGGGTCAGACGGCGGGTCAGACGGCGGCCTTCTTCAGACGGCGGCGCTCCCGCTCGGACAGGCCGCCCCAGATGCCGAAGCGCTCGTCGTTGGCGAGGGCGTACTCGAGGCACTCGGAGCGGACCTCGCAGGCGAGGCAGACCTTCTTGGCCTCCCGGGTGGAGCCGCCCTTCTCGGGGAAGAAGGACTCGGGGTCGGTCTGGGCGCACAGTGCGCGCTCCTGCCAGCCGAGCTCCTCGTCCGCGTCGTCGACCAGCAGTTGCTGCACCAGCTCGGTCATGTGCGCCCCTCGTCCGTCTTTCGCGTCCCCGTGATCCAGCCGTTATCGATTCCGGCTGAACGACACGAGTGAAATTACAAGTGTGCTGCTCCGGGCGAGTCAAGCCGAGATCTGCTATTGGGCCCCTTATTCACTCTGCAGAACCAAGCCCATGCAGAAAGTGTTCAAATCGCCATAAACCATGTCATGCCGACGAGGGCACAGGAGCCCCCGCCCCCGCACAGAGCCTGTACAGGGGAGGACGCCCCGGCGTTCGTTCTCGTTCCGACACACACGCCGAAGCGAACCTGATCACATTCGGATCACAGGATCGCAACGGGGGTTGTGCGCCCAGCTTGTGCCGCATGTGTCCCGGAACCCGCATGAGCAAACCTTTCGCCTGCGAGATGGACCGGATGAGGTGAAACACGTCCCACATCACGGGCATCAAGTTGACAGTGCTGGTGTGAGCCGGTGTCCTTGTGGGCATGCTCGCGAACTCGGCACTCACCTCGACCCGCACCGCCGGGTCCCACGGTGCTGCCCGCGCTCGCTGTAGCTGTTGTCGCTGTTCCAGCTGTTGAGCCACCACGCTCCGGCTGACCCGGGTCCACTCGACCCGGCTGTGTGATCCCACGCCCCGACCAGGGCGTTCTGCGCGTATCGCTCCTCCCCCCACTCCCCCGCACTCTCCCGCGAGGAATCACCGCACCCATGAACAGCGACAGCGACCTCCAGATCGCCGGCGACATCCTCGAAGTCCCGCACCTCCTCCAGGCACCGCGCGAGCACCCGGCCACCGTCGCCGAGTTCGCCGGGCTGCTCCGGTCCCTCGCCGCGGACCGCTCCCAGTGGGAGCACCTCGTCCGCTACGACGCGACGACCCGCTGGTACCACCGGCTGCGCACCGGCCCCGGCTACGAGGTATGGCTGCTGTCCTGGCTGCCGGGGCAGGGCAGCGGACTCCACGACCACGGCCCCTCCTCCGGTGTGTGGACGGTCCTGGACGGCGCCCTGACCGAGCGCACGGAACGCGGCACGCGCGCGCTGGGCGCGGGGACGCAGAAGGTGTTCGCGCCGGGGTACGCGCACGAGGTGGTCAACGACACGCTGGAGCCGGCGGTCAGCCTGCACGTCTACTACCCGGGCCTCACCGAGATGCCCATGCACTCCGCGCGGTGCTCGGCCGCCGCGCCCCACGACGCGGACGCCGGCGCCGGGGTGCTGTGACGACCGGCTGACACGGTGTCGTACCCGCCTGCGGGACTGTCCCGCCCGTCGCCCGACCACCACCCCTCAACGAGTCGGCCTGACGGCTGACACACTGTTTTCCATGCGCATTGTGGTTCTGGCAGGCGGCATCGGCGGTGCACGGTTCCTGCGTGGTCTGAAGCGGGCCGCGCCGGACGCGGACATCACGGTCATCGGCAACACCGGCGACGACATCCACCTCTTCGGGCTGAAGGTCTGCCCGGACCTCGACACGGTGATGTACACGCTCGGCGACGGCATCAACGAGGAGCAGGGCTGGGGGCGGGCCGACGAGACCTTCCACCTCAAGGAGGAGCTCGCGGCGTACGGCGTCGGGCCGGAGTGGTTCGGTCTGGGCGACCGGGACTTCGCCACGCACATCGTGCGGACGCAGATGATCAGCGCCGGGTATCCGCTCAGCGCGGTGACCGAGGCGCTCTGCGACCGCTGGAAGCCCGGCGTGCGCCTCCTCCCGATGACCGACGACCGCGTGGAGACGCACGTGGCCGTCGAGCTGGACGGCGAGCGCAAGGCCGTCCACTTCCAGGAGTACTGGGTGCGGCTGCGGGCCTCGGTCCCCGCCGAGGCGGTCGTGCCGGTCGGCGCCGAGCAGGCGAAGCCGGCGCCCGGCGTCCTGGAGGCCATCGCCGAGGCGGACGTGATCCTCTTCCCGCCCTCCAACCCGGTCGTCTCGGTCGGCACGATCCTCGCCGTGCCCGGCATCCGGGAGGCGATCGCCGACGCCGGGGTGCCGGTGGTCGGTCTCTCCCCGATCGTCGGGGACGCGCCCGTACGCGGGATGGCCGACAAGGTCCTCGCGGCGGTGGGCGTGGAGTCCACGGCGGCGGCGGTCGCCGAGCACTACGGCTCGGGGCTGCTCGACGGCTGGCTGGTCGACACGGTCGACGCGGACGCCGTGACGCGGGTCAAGGCGGCCGGCATCCTCTGCCGCGCCGTGCCGCTGATGATGACCGACGTCGACGCCGCGGCCCAGATGGCCCGGGAGGCGCTGACGCTGGCGGAGGAGGTGCGGGAGGCGTGAGCGACGGTGCTCCCGGCTACCGGGTCCGGGCGGTGCCCGGTCTTCCGGAGGTGCAGCCGGGCGACGACCTGGCCAAGCTGATCGCGGCGGCCGAGCCCGGGCTGGCCGACGGGGACGTGCTCCTCGTCACCTCCAAGATCGTCTCCAAGGCGGAGGGCCGCGTCGTACGGGCCGCCGACCGGGAGGCCGCGATCGACGCCGAGACCGTGCGGGTGGTGGCCCGGCGCGGGGCGCTGCGCATCGTCGAGAACCGGCAGGGCCTGGTCATGGCGGCGGCCGGGGTCGACGCCTCCAACACCCCCTCCGGCACGGTGCTGCTGCTGCCCGAGGACCCGGACGCGTCCGCGCGGGCCATCCGCGACGGCCTGCGGGACACGCTGGGCGTCGACGTCGGCGTGGTCGTCACCGACACGTTCGGGCGTCCCTGGCGGGCCGGCCTCACCGACGTGGCGATCGGCGCCGCGGGCGTGCGGGTCCTCGACGACCTGCGCGGCGGCACGGACGCGCACGGCAATCCGCTGGGCGCCACGGTCGTCGCCACCGCCGACGAGCTCGCCGCCGCGGGCGACCTGGTCAAGGGCAAGGCCGCCGGGCTGCCCGTCGCCGTCGTGAGCGGGCTGCCGCAGGTCGTGACCGAGGAGGACGGCGAGGGCGCGCGGGCCGTGGTGCGCGGCGCCCGCGACGACATGTTCCGGCTCGGCACGTCCGAGGCGGTGCGCCAGGCGGTCACCCAGCGGCGCACGGTGCGGGCCTTCACCGACGAGCCGGTCGATCCCGGTGCCGTACGCCGGGCGGTGGCCGCGGCGGTCACGGCGCCGGCGCCGCACCACACGACGCCGTGGCGGTTCGTGCTGCTGGAGTCGGCCGAGTCCCGCACCCGGCTGCTGGACGCGATGCGGGACGCCTGGATCGCCGACCTCAGGCGGGACGGCAAGAGCGAGGAGTCCATCGCCAAGCGGGTGCGGCGCGGGGACGTGCTGCGCAACGCGCCGTACCTCGTCGTGCCCTGCCTGGTCATGGACGGCTCGCACACCTACGGGGACGCGCGCCGTGACGGCGCCGAGCGGGAGATGTTCGTGGTCGCCACCGGCGCGGGCGTGCAGAACCTGCTCGTCGCGCTCGCCGGGGAGCGGCTGGGCTCGGCGTGGGTGTCCTCGACGATGTTCTGCCGGGACGTCGTACGGGAGGTGCTGGGGCTGCCGGAGGGCTGGGACCCGATGGGTGCCGTCGCGGTCGGGCATCCCGCGGAGGAGCCCCGGCCGCGGGCGGAGCGGGACGCGGAGGCGTTCATCGAGGTGCGGTGACGCGGGCTGTGTCGCGGGGCGGTGGCGCGGATCTCGTCACGGGCGGTGGCGCGGATCTCGTCGCGGCGCCGTGACGGGCTTCGGTGACGCTCTACCCTCGTAGGGGCCTCTCGTTCCGCAGGGGCCTCTCCGTTTTCCGTCCCAGGGGCTTCATCGTGGCAGGACGTTTCGCTCCCCGGCCCACGCGCACCACCGTGCGCGGCGGGGAGACCGTCGTGCCCGCGGCCGGAGTTCCGGTGCCCCGGCAGGCCGTCGCCCCCGGGAAGGTACGGGTGTGGGTGCCGGACGGGCCGCTGGAGCTGGGACTGGTCCTCGGGCCGCTGCGGCGCGGGCCGGGCGACCCGACCTTCCGGACGACACCGGACGGCTCGGTGTGGCGGGCCAGCCTCACGCCCGCCGGGCCGGGCACGCTGCGGGTCTCCGCGCACGGCGGTGAGGTGCGGGGCGAAGCCTGGGGGCCGGGCGCGGAGTGGCTGCTGGAGCAGCTGCCGCGGATGCTGGGCGCCGACGACGACCCGTCCGCGTTCGTGCCCCGGCACCGGCTGCTGGCCCACACCTCGCACCGGCGGCCGGGGCTGCGGCTGACGCGGACCGGGCTGGTGCTGGAGTCACTGATCCCGTCGATCCTGGAGCAGAAGGTCACGACGCTGGAGGCGTACCAGGCGTGGCGGCTGCTCGTACGGAAGTACGGCGAACCGGCGCCGGGGCCCGCGCCCGCGCGGATGCACGTGATGCCGGCGGCGCGGACGTGGGCGCTGATCCCGTCCTGGGAGTGGCACCTGGCCGGGGTGGACAACAAGCGGGCCTCGACCATCCTGCGGGCCGTGCGGGTCGCCGCGCGGATGGAGGAGGCGGCCGGGATGGAGCCGGCGGCGGCGCAGGCGCGGCTGGAGCTGGTGTCCGGCATCGGGCCGTGGACCTCGGCGGAGACCGTGCAGCGCAGTCATGGGGCGCCGGACGCGGTGACGGTGGGGGACCTGCATCTGCCGGGGATCGTGGGGTTCGCGCTGGGCGGGGACCGGGATGCGGACGATGCGGTGATGCTGCGGCTGCTGGAGCCGTATGCCGGGCAGCGGCATCGGGCGGCCCGGCTGGTGCTGCTGAGCGGGCGGGTGCCGGGGAGGCGGGCGCCGCGGATGGCTCCTCGGGGGATCGAGCGGCTCTGACGGGGCGGTGTGCGGGGCGTTGGGTGCCCCGGGTCGGTGCGGGGCGGGACGCTGCCCGGCGCAGGCGGAGTGCCCGGCGCCGGCGCGGGGCGAGATGCCGCCCGGCGCAGGCGGAGTGCCCGGCGCCGGCGCGGGGCGGGGGTGGGTCGCGCGGCCCGGCGTTGTGAGGTGCCGCTGCGCCCACCCGTGCCGCCCCAGCGGCACGACTGCCCGCAGCTACGCGGAGAGCGGTCGGCGGCTGGGGCGGCAAAGCTGCCCGCAGCTACGCGGAGAGCGGTCCGCGGCTGAGGCGGCCAAGCTGCCCGCAGCTACGCGGAGAGCGGTCCGCGGCTGAGGCGGCCAAGCTGCCCGCGGCTGTGCGGAGAGCTGGCTGGGGCGGTGGCGCCGGTTTTGGTCAGGGCGTGTCCGAGGAGAAGCGGAGGGACGCTGCTGGTATGTGGGCGTTGCACCAGACTCGGACGCCCGAGCGGAGTTCGTTGTCGGCGCCGATGACCGCGCCGTCGCCGATGACCGTGTCCGTGAGGACCGAGCGGGTGCCGACGCGGGCGCGGGTGCCGATGAGGGAGTCGGTGATGACGGCCCCCGGCTCGATGACCGCGCCGGGCAGGATCGTGCTGCCGAAGACGCGCGCCCCCTCCGCGACGAAGGCGCCCTCGCCCACCACCGTGCCGCCGGTCAGCTTGGCGTCGGGCGCGACGGTGGCCGTGGGCAGGATCAGACGGTCACCGCAGCGGCCCGGTACCGCCGGGGACGGGGCGCGGCCGAGGACCAGGTCCGCCGAGCCGCGCACGAAGGCCGCCGGGGTGCCCAGGTCCAGCCAGTACGTGGAGTCGACCATGCCCTGGAGGTGCGCTCCGGTGGCGAGGAGTTCCGGGAAGGTCTCCCGTTCGACCGAGACCGGGCGGCCCGCCGGGATGGTGTCGATGACCGAACGGCGGAAGACGTACGCCCCCGCGTTGATCTGGTCGGTGACGATCTCCTCCGGGGTCTGCGGCTTCTCCAGGAAGGCCAGGACCCGGCCCGTGCCGTCCGTGGGGACCAGACCGTACGCCCTCGGGTCCGTCACCTTCGTCAGGTGCAGGGAGACGTCCGCGCCCGTCGTCTCGTGGGTGCGCACCAGCGCGCGGATGTCCAGGCCCGTCAGGATGTCGCCGTTGAAGATGAGTACCGGCTCGTCGGGGCTCGAGTGCAGCCGTGACGCCACGTTGCGGATCGCGCCGCCGGTGCCGAGCGGCTCCTCCTCCGTGACGTACTCGAGGTGGAGGCCCAGGGACGAGCCGTCGCCGAAGTACGGCTCGAAGACCTCCGCCAGGTAGCTCGTCGCGAGGACGATGTGTTCGACGCCCGCCGCCTTCGCCCGCGCCAGCTGATGGGTGAGGAACGGCACCCCGGCCGCCCTCACCATGGGCTTCGGGGTGTGCACCGTGAGCGGGCGCAGCCGCGTGCCCTTACCGCCGACCAGGAGGATCGCTTCTGTCACCTGTCGTCTCTGCTTCCTGCCGGGACCGGCCGAACTGTGTTTCGGCCGGCCAGTGTATGCAGACCGTTCCATGGCGCCTTCGATGGCCGTGCGGTGGTGCGTCCTCAGCGGCCCTGGTACTTCGCCGCCGAGGAACGGGCCGTGCCGAGCTTTCCGTAGAGCTGCTTGCCGGGGCAGCTCGTGGCGAAGCCGTCGCGGTGACCCGAGATGACGTTCAGTCGTACGTTCTTACCTTTTCGGTAGAGATTGCCACCACCGGACTTCAGGTATGTCTTCCCGCGCGGATTCATGCCGTAGAGACCGAGCTTCCACGCGGTGAGCCGGGCGACGGCCTTGACCGCGGCGGACGACGGTTTCTTCGAGCCGTAGGTGCCGAGGACCGCGATTCCCATGCTGTTGGAGTTGAACCCCATGGTGTGGGCACCCAGTACCGGCTTCGACACTCCCCCGGCGCGGCCCTCGTAGATCTTTCCGCACTTGTCGACGAGGAAGTTGTAGCCGATGTCCCGCCAGCCCATGCTCTTGACGTGGTAGCGGTAGATACTGCGAATGACGGACGGGGCCTGTGAGCAGCGGTAGTTGTTGCCCGTGGCCGAGTGGTGCACGAAGGCCGCCTTGACCTTCTTCGTGTACACGAACTTCTTCTCGCGCAGCTTCTCGTTCGCGCCCCAGCCGCGGCGCGTGGTGATGCTCGGGCGCGGACCGATGTACGGCTTGGCCTTCTGCTGTTCCGTCAGCGTGCCGAGGGCGAGGAGTTCGCTCTCGGTCTGGATCCGGCTCAGTGCGGGGATCTCGGTGGCACCGAGGGGTGCGAGGACGGCGTTGGCGGCGGAGGCGTCGAGGCCCTCGACGGACGCGAAGACCTCGGCGGACTCGGCGGATCCGACGGCCTCGGCGGCGGCACCGACCGGCTCGACGGATTCGGTGGTCTCGGCGGTTCCGGTGGTCTCGCCGGTCTCAGCGGTTTCGCCGGTCTCGGTGGTGACGGCTGTGGTGCGGGGGCCCTCGCCGGAGGCCGCCGGGTCCGTGGGGGGTTGGGGCGGGGTGCCCTCGCCTGGGTCGACGAGTTCGAGGCGCATGCCGGTGGGGAGTGGGGACGTGGTGGCGTCCTCGGTGCCGTCCTCGTCCCCCGCACGCACCCGCACCTCCACGCCGTCCGACTCGCCCACCCACAGCGGGGCGGTGGCGCCGCGTACCCGGCCGGACGCGCTTTCGGCGGTGCCCGGGTCGGCGGCGTGGTCGGCGTTGTGCGTCTCGAGGTCCTGCCAGGCGGACCAGGTGCCGGTGGCGGTGGCACGGGTGCGGACCTGGACGCGGCCGTGCAGTTCGGTGGCCGGGTCGTCCCAGACCACGCCGACCAGGGAAAAGTTTCGTGTGTTCCGGCGGGGGACGCCCTGTTGGGCGGTGCCGGGGGCGGTGGAGGCGCGGTCGCCGGTGAGGGGCGTGAGCGGCAGCGACTGGGTGCTGCCGGGGACGTACGCCGAGTCCGGTGCCTGTGCCGGTGCTGATGCCGCTCTTCCGGTCGCTGCCGTCGCCGTCGTGGGCGCGGCGGTGAGCGGAAGGGCCAGGGCGGCCGCGCAGGTGACGCCTATTGAGGAAGTGAGGAATCCATGCATGCCCCTGATCCTGGACATGCCGGGACAAATCTGTCCATGCGGGATGTGACGGACCGTAGGGTATTTTCGCCCGATCCGGTGGTGGTGATGTGCCCCGTCCGCCCGGGGCGCGCCTTCGGTCCCGCGTACGCTTGTGCGGGTGAACGCGACCGACCGCACCCCTGCCGACCTGCTGAGTTCCGCGCTCGCCGCGGACCCGGGACGCCCCCTGGTGACCTTCTACGACGACGCCACCGGCGAACGCGTCGAACTGTCCGTGGCCACCTTCGCCAATTGGGTGGCCAAGACCGCCAATCTGCTCCAGGACGAACTGTCCGTCGAACCCGGTGACCGGGTCGCGCTGCTGCTGCCTGCGCACTGGCAGACGGCGGTATGGCTGCTGGCGTGCGCGTCGGTGGGTGTCGTCGCCGACGTGGCCGGTGACCCGGCGGCGGCGGACGTGGTGGTGAGCGGGCCGGAGCCGGAGTCGCTGGAGGCGGCGCGGGCGTGCTCGGGGCCGCGGATCGCGCTGGCGCTGCGGCCGCTCGGGGGGCGGTTCGCGCCGGCCCCGCCGGAGGGCTTCGCCGATTACGCGGTGGAGGTGCCGGGGCAGGGGGACCGGTTCGTGCCGTACGCGCCGGTGGACCCGGAGGCGCCGGCGCTGATCGTGGCCGGGCGGGAGTTCAGCGGGGCGGAGGTCGTGGAGCGGGCTCGGGCGGAGGCGTCGGAGCTGGGGCTGACGGGGCCGGGGGCGCGGATTCTGTCGGGGCTGCCGTACGACACGTGGGAGGGGTTGAACGCGGGGTTGTACGGGCCGTTGGCGTCGGGGGGGTCGGTGGTGCTGTGCCGGCATCTGGAGCGGGCGGGGGACGGTGTGGTGGATCAGCGGATCGAGGCGGAGCGGGTTTCGGTCACGGCGCGGTGAGTTGTCGGCGGCGGTCGGGTGATCCGGCGTTGACGGGGTGTCGGCGCGGGTGGGTGACGGGGCCCGGCGCCGACGGGGCGCGGGGTCGGGTGGGTGACGGGGCCCGGCGCTGACAGGGTGCTGCGCTGTGGCCGGTGACGCGGCCCGGTGTTGACTCGCCGCTGGGTGGGTGACGCGGGTGGGTGACACGGCCCGCGCTGACGGGGTGCCGCCGCGCCTGCCCGTGCCGCCCCAGCGGCACGACTGCCCGCGGCGGGGGCGGCATGGCCACCCGCGGCCTCGTCGGCGCGAGTGCGCACGGCTGAGGCGGCATGGCCACCCGCGGCCTCGTCGGCGCGACTGCCCGCGGCTGAGGCGGCATGGCCGACCGCGGCCTCGTCGGCGCGAGTGCGCACGGCTGGGGCGGCATGGCCAACTGCGCTGCCCCCGGCTGAGGCGGCATGGCCGACCGCGGCCGTGTCGGCGCGACTGCTCGCGGCTGAGGCGGCATGGCCGGTCTCGGCTGGGGCCGGTCGGCGGCGCGGTCCAGCCGGTCGGCGGCGGGGCCGCCGGCTCGGCCCCCGTGGGAGTGACCCGTTCGGCTCAGTCAGGGCCGGGGGTGCGTGAGGGTTCGGGTCATGATCGGGGGAGCGCGCACGCAGGGCACGCTCGTACGGCATGAGGGGTTGAGGCAGACGTGGGCGACAGCGCAGGCGCTTCCTCCGACGGAGCCGGGACCCTGGGACCGGGGGCGGGGGCGTCCGCGACCGGGGACGGCCTGCGGCGCCGGCGAGGGCGGCGCCGGCTGCGGAACTCGGGCGTCGCGGTCACCGTGCTCGGCGTCACGGCCGTGGGCGTCGGCTGGGCGGTGTACGCCAAGCTCAGCGGGAACATCACCGCCGACGAGGCGGCGGCGGCCGAGCTCGCCCGGTACGAGAAGGAGCGGCCCACCTCCCTGGTCCGCGGCGCGCAGAACGTGCTGGTGATCGGGTCGGACTCGCGCTCCGGCGACGGCAACGAGCGCTACGGGCGGGACACCGGGACCGAGCGGTCGGACACCACGATCCTGCTGCACCTCGCGGCGGGCCGGGACAGCGCCACCGCCGTCTCGCTCCCCCGCGACCTGATGGTGAACGTGCCCGGCTGCCACCGCCGGAACGGCTCCGGAACCGATCCGGTGTTCACCCAGCTCAACTACGCCTTCGAGGCAGGCGGTTCGGCGTGCACCATCCGCACGGTGGAGAAGCTGACCGGCATCCGGATCGACCATCACGTGGTCGTCGACTTCCACGGTTTCAAGAAGATGGTCGACGCGCTCGACGGCGTCGAGGTGTGCCTGCGCAAGCCGGTCGACGACAAGGACGCCCAGCTGAAACTGCCCGCCGGCCGGGTGACGCTCGACGGGGAGCAGGCCCTCGGTTACGTCCGGGCCCGCAAATCGCTCGGCAACGGCAGCGACACCGACCGGATGCGCCGGCAGCAGCGTTTCCTGGGGGCGCTCGTCAGCAAGGTGCGGAGCAATGACGTCCTGCTGAATCCGGTGAAGCTCTATCCCGTCCTGGACGCGGCCACGTCGTCCCTCACGACCGACCCGGGGCTGGCGAGCCTGCGGGGTGTGTACGACCTCGCGCGCGGCCTGCGTGGCATCCCCACCGAACGGGTGCAATTCCTGACCGTCCCCCGGGAGTCGTACGCACGCGACGCCAATCGCGACCAACTCGTGCAGCCCGACGCCGAGAAACTGTTCACCCGTCTGCGGACGGACGAACCGGTGGCGGTGGCGGCGGACGGGCGGCGGACAGGGGGCGGAAACGGGTCCGGTTCCGCGGTCGCGGGCGAGCCGCGGGCCGGCGACTCCCCGCAGCCGACGTTCAGCGGGAACACAGCCGCCGAGGACATCTGCGGGTAAAGCGCGTTCCAAGACGACCCAAGGCGGAGCCAAGACATGCGCGGGGCGGCGGACACTTGTCCAGGAAAACGGGCGGATTGACCGGTTGTAAGGACCGTGGAATGTGTCACCGTCGTCGCCGCACGCCGAATCGGGCGGTTAGTGTGAGCGATCCGGTGTGCCCGGCCACGAGGTTTCGTCCTGGGGGTCGCGCACTGTGACCGAGACCGGGCGCCTTGAGGGGAAGGCGCCGCGTGGCCCCGACGGAGGATCGGACAACCGTGGACGCGCAAGGCCGTGGGCGGGCAGAGGACATCGACCCCGCAGACCAGTGGGTGCTCAACCCGGACACCGGCGAATACGAACTGCGACTGACCCCTTCCGCAGCGCAGCCGACGGCCCAGGGCCCCCGCGGCCCGGGCGGGCCGGACCCCTCCGGACCGTCACCCGACCGCACCGCAGAGGCGTCCGCGCCCGTGACCACTCCGGGGCGTGCCGTCCCGGGCTCGCGCAAGCGGCGTGCGGAACCCGACGAGCCCCCTGCCGGGCGGCGGGGCCGGCGGCGGCCGGCGAAGAAGAAGTCGAAGGGCAAGAAGGTCCTGATGTGGACCGGCGGCACCGTGGCGTTCGTCGTCCTCGGTGCCGCGGCGGCCGGGTACCTCTACCTGGAGCACCTCAACGACAACATCCAGTCCGTCGCCGACGACGGCGCGAGCACCGGTGGCTTCCAGAAGAACAAGGCCATCAACATCCTGCTCATCGGCACCGACAAGCGCACCGGCGACGGC
Organism: Streptomyces flaveolus; assembly: GCF_044765825.1. NCBI lineage: Bacteria > Bacillati > Actinomycetota > Actinomycetes > Kitasatosporales > Streptomycetaceae > Streptomyces > Streptomyces flaveolus. The sequence continues at coordinate 30,708 of NZ_JBIWKU010000006.1, forward strand.
AACGAGGGCTACGGCGACAGCGGCAGCGTCGGCCACGCCGACACCACGATCCTGCTGCACGTGTCCAAGGACCGCTCCAACGCGACCGCGCTCAGCATCCCCCGCGACCTGATCGTCGACATCCCCGACTGCCCGACCACGCAGGAGGACGGGACGAAGAAGGTCATCCCCGGTTCCACCGGCGTCCGCTTCAACACCAGCCTCGGTCAGGACGACCGTACGCCCAGCTGCACCATGCGGACCGTCACCGAGCTGACCGGGGTCACCCCCGACAACTTCATGGTCGCCGACTTCAACGCGGTCAAGACGCTGACCTCGGCGGTCGGCGGGGTCGACGTCTGCCTGGCGAAGGACATCGACGATCCGGACTCGCACCTGAAGCTGTCCGCGGGCACACACACCATCGAGGGCGAGCAGGCGCTGGCGTTCGTGCGCACCCGGCACTCGGTGGGCTTCGGCGGTGATTTGAGCCGCATCCAGATACAGCAGCAGTTCCTCAGCGCCCTGATGCGCAAGCTGAAGTCGAACGACACGCTCACCAGCCCGTCCAAGATGGTGAAGCTGGCGGAGGCGGGCACCAAGGCGCTGACCGTCGACGCCAAGCTGGACAGCATCGGCAAGCTGAAGGACCTCGGTCTGGAGCTGGGCAAGCTCGACACCAAGAACCTGACCTTCACCACGGTGCCGGTGGTCGACAACCCGGCCGAGAAGGTCAAGGCGACGGTCGTCCTCCAGGAGCAGCCCGCCGCCGAGGTCTTCAGCATGATCCAGAACGACATCTCGTTCACCGAGGTCAAGCAGCAGCAGAAGAAGGAGGCCGCCGCCGTCGCGGCGCGCCTGCAGGGCACCAAGTCCGAGCCGTCCGAGATCCGCGTCCGCGTCCTCAACGGCGGCGCCCCGGGCGGCAGCGCCCAGGAGGAACTCCTGTACCTCCAGACCGAGGCCGGCGTCACCAAGTCCGAGAACGCCGGCAACGCCCCGGCCCCGGTCGCGAAGACCACCCTGGAGTACGCACCCGACCAGGCCGACCAGGCCCGCGCCCTCGCCGAGATCCTCGGCCTGTCCGGCGCCGCCATGAAGCCCGGCGAGAGCGTCACCAACTCCCAGGGCATGCCCACCATGACACTCACCCTCGGCAAGGACTTCAAGGGCGCCGGGGTCAAGCTCAACGCCACCTCCGGAAAGACTCCGGAGGGGGTGGAGAAGTCCACGGCGGACAAGGTGCAGTGCGCCAAGTGACCTGACGGCCCTCTCTCGCGTCTTACCGGGCGGCCGTGCTGCGGCCGTGGCGGAAACAATCCGCCGGGCCGGCCGTACAGCCAATGGGGCGGTCCGTACGTCCAACTGTGCGAACGGAAAGCGCCCGTGGGCACGTCGGCCGGCGCGAGGGGTGGGGAGAGGGACATGACGCAGAGTGATGTGCGCGGGCAGGGAACGCGCTCCGGTGCCGTCCGGCGCGGGAGGGGCGCCCGGCAGGGGGCCGCGGACGACGAGGGCTCCGGCGCGAGCACGGAGGACCGCACCGGCGGACACGGCGGCCGGCGCGGCGGGGGGCACGGCAACGGGAACGGCCGGCGGTCCGGACGGCGGCGGGCGGGGCGCGGGCGACGGGTGCTCAGGTGGTCCGCGTCGACGCTCGCGGTGCTGATACTCGGGACGGCCGGCGCCGGATACCTCTACTACCAGCACCTGAGCGGCAACATCGAGAAGGGCGAGCGCAACAGCGGCGACTCGAAGGCGCACCGGACCGAGCCGAACGCGGCCGGGCAGACGCCCCTGAACATCCTGCTGATCGGCTCCGACAGCCGCGCCTCCGACGCGAACGTGGCGCTGGGCGGCGGCAAGGACCACCGCGACAACCCGCCGCTGGGCGACGTGCAGATGCTGATCCACCTGTCCGCGGACCGCAAGAGCGCCGCGGTGGTCAGCATCCCCCGCGACACCCGGGTCGACATCCCCAAGTGCACGGACCCGGACACCGGCACGACGTATCCGGCGACCAACACGATCATCAACGAGTCGCTGGGCCGCGGCGGCGCCGGCTGCACCCTGGCCACCTGGCAGAACCTCACCGGGGTCTACGTCGACCACTGGATGACGATCGACTTCGCGGGCGTCGTGTCGATGGCGGACGCCGTCGGCGGGGTCGAGGTCTGCGTGAACCAGAACGTGTGGGACCACCCGCTGAGCGCCGGCGAGAGCGGCGGCTCGGGCCTGAAGATGACGGCCGGCCGGCACAAGGTGCAGGGCGAGGAAGCCCTCCAGTGGCTGCGCACCCGGCACGCCTGGGGCAGTGACCTGATGCGGGCACGGGCCCAGCACATGTACATGAACTCGATGATCCGGACCCTGAAGGACCAGAACGTCTTCACCGACGGGGGCCGGCTGATGAACCTGGCCGAGGCGGCCACGAAGTCCCTGGGCGTCTCGGAGGAGATCGGCACGCCCAAGAAGCTGTACGACCTCGGGATGCAGCTGAAGACGGTGCCGACGGACCGCATCACCATGACGACGCTGCCCACCGTCCAGGACCCCGAGGACGAGAACCACCTGCTGCCGGACGGCGCGAACGCCGAGAAGGTGTGGGCGATGCTCCGCGACGACGTGTCCTTCGACGACAAGGGCGCGAAGACCGGCGGCAAGGGCGCCGGCGGGAGCGGCGGCGAGGGCGCGGGCACCACCGGCCCGGACGGCACCGGCAAGTCCCCCCAGGACCCGGCCGCCCCGGACGCCGAGATCGGCGTACTCGTGCAGAACGCCACCCGGTCCGACTCGCTCGGTCCGGTCAGCGGCCGTGCGGGCACGGTCGCCGAGGCGCTGGCGGAGAAGGGCTTCGACCGGGCCACGAAGGACACCTCGGCGGCACGCTCCGAGGAACGGACCGTCGTCCGCTATCCGAGCGCCGATCTGGCCGGGGACGCGCGGCGGGTCGCGACCGCGCTGGGCATTCCGGCGAACGCGGTGCAGAAGTCGGCGGACGTCTCCGGCGTCACGGTCGTCGTCGGCGCCGACTGGCGCTCGGGCACGGCGTATCCGAAGCAGAAGACGCCGGAGGCAGGCGACCTGCCCGACAACAGCGACGCCCTCAATGGCGCCGACACCGGCACGTGCATGGACGTCTACAAGCCCTACCGCTGGTAGGCGTTCACAGAAATGGGTCGGAATGCCCTGTTGTAGGGGAGTCGAATTTGTCACTGGTGTCGTTCGACGCTGAACTGGGCGGATAGTGTGAGCGCTCCAGTGCCCCCGCCGCGAGGTCCGCCCTGGCGTCGTGCACTTGTTGACCCTTTACCGTGCGCCTTCGGGGGAAGGCGCCGCGTGGCCCCGACGGAGGACTGGGAGACCGTGGACGCGCAAGGACGTGGGCGGGCGGACGACATCGACCCCGCAGACCAGTGGGTGCTCAATCCGCGGACCGGCGAGTACGAACTGCGGCTGCCTTCTTCCGCGCCGCAGCCCGCCGTTCCGAAGCCCCGCAGAAGCGCACCGGGCGAGAGCGACGGGGAGCGCGGCACCGACGGCGCGGCCCGTCGCCGTACGACGGCCCCCGGCCGTGAGGTGCCGCCGCAACGGCGCCGCCGTTCCGCACCCGAGGAGCCGGCGCCCGGGCGGCGCGGCCGGCGGCCGGCGAAGAAGAAGTCGACGGGCAAGAAGATCCTGCTGTGGACCGGCGGCACGACGGCGTTCGTCGTCCTCGTGGCCGGTGTCGGCGGCTACCTCTACCTCAAGCACCTCGAGGGCAACGTCTCGACGACCGACATCGGCGGCGCGGGCAGCAGCAACTTCAGCAAGGACGAGGCCTTCAACATCCTCATCATCGGCACCGACAAGCGCACCGGTGCCGGCAACGAGGGCTACGGGGACCCCGGCAGCGTCGGGCACGCCGACACCAACATCCTGCTGCACGTGGCCAAGGACCGCTCCAACGCGACCGCGATGAGCATCCCTCGCGACCTGATAGTCGACATCCCGGACTGCCCGACCCTCCAGGAGGACGGGTCCGAGAAGGTCGTTCCGGGCCAGCAGGGTGTGCGCTTCAACCGGAGCCTCGGCGAGAGCGGCCGGGACGCGGGCTGCACCATGCGCACGGTGAAGGAGGTGACCGGCATATCGGTCGACCACTTCATGATGGCCGACTTCAACGCGGTCAAGACACTGACCACCGCGGTCGACGGGGTGGAGGTCTGCGTGGAGCACGCCGTCAACGACAAGAAGTCCAAACTCGTCCTGCCCGAAGGCAAGTCCAAGGTGGAGGGCGAGCAGGCCCTCGCCTTCGTCCGCACCCGGCACGCCTTCGGCAACCACGGCGACCTCGACCGCATCAAGGCGCAGCAGCAGTTCCTGGGCTCGCTCATGCGGAAGATGTCCTCCGGCGACACCCTCACCAGCCCCACCAAGCTGGTGAAGCTCGCCGAGGCCGCCACGAAGGCGCTCACCGTGGACAAGCCCATCGGCAACGTCGGCACGCTCAAGGACATCGCCCTGGAGCTGAAGAAGGTGCCGACGAAGAACATCACGTTCACCACGGTGCCGGTGAAGGACAATCCCGCCGAGAAGGTCCCGGTGACGGTCGTGGTGGACGAGGCGAAGGCGCCGCAGGTCTTCACCATGGTCCAGAACGACATCTCGTTCACCGAGGTCAAGCAGCAGCAGAAGAAGGAGGCCGCCGCCGTCGCGGCGCGTCTGCAGGGCACCAGGTCCGAGCCGTCCGAGATCCGCGTCCGCGTCCTCAACGGCGGCGCCCCGGGCGGCAGCGCCGGGAAGGAACTGCTCTACCTCCAGAACGAGGCCGGCGTCACCAAGTCCGAGAACGCCGGCAACGCCCCGGCCCCGCTCGCGAAGACCACCCTGGAGTACGCCCCCGACCAGGCCGACCAGGCCCGCGCACTCGCCGAGATCCTCGGCCTGTCCGGCGCCGCCATGAAGCCCGGCGAGAGCGTCACCAACTCCCAGGGCCTGCCCACCATGACACTCACCCTCGGCAAGGACTTCAAGGGCGCCGGGGTCAAGCTCAACGCCGCTTCCGTGGAGACACCGGAGCTGGACAAGTCCACGGCCGATCAGGTGCAGTGCGCCAGTTGACCTGACGGGCCCGCCGTACGTCTCACAGGACGACCACGGACGGAGGACGGGCCCGCGGCGCGGCGGCAGGGGTGGGGAAGGACGCGGAAGTGACGCAGAGCGGTGTACAGGGGGAGGACACGCGGCAGGCCGCGTCGGACACCCCCGAGGGCGACGAGACGGTCGCGGGCCGGGGGGACGACGGCGAGGACGGCGCCGAGGCCGGTATACGCCGGCCCCGCCGGGGGCTGCGGGTGCTCCGCTGGACCGCCCTGACCCTCGCGGTGTTCCTGATCGGCACGGCCGGTGCCGGTTACCTCTACTACGAGCACCTCAACGACAACATCGAGCAGGACGTCCTGAACCTGGGCGACAGCAAGGTCGCCGCGCCGACGCCGAACGCCGCCGGCCAGACCCCGCTGAACATCCTCGTCATCGGCTCGGACGCCCGGGACAGCGAGGAGAACCAGCAACTCGGCGGCGCGCGCGAGACGTTCGGCTCCACCCCGCTGGCCGACGTGCAGATGCTGGTGCACCTGTCCGCCGACCGCAGCAACATGTCGGTCGTCAGCATGCCCCGCGACACCCTGGTGAAGATCCCGAAGTGCACCGACCCGGACGACGGGACGGTCTATCCGGCGAGCGAAGGCCGGGTGATGACCAATCAGAGCCTCGGCCACGGCGGCCCCGGCTGCACGGTGGCCACCTGGCAGGAGCTCACCGGCATCCACATCGACCACTTCGTGATGGTCGACTTCGCGGGCGTGGTGTCGATGGCGGACGCCGTCGGCGGCGTCCCGGTCTGCGTGGACGCCAACATCCACTCACGTGACGGCCAGGGCCACGGCTCCGGCCTGAAGCTGGAGAAGGGCACCCACCCGGTGAAGGGCGAGCAGGCCCTGCAGTGGCTGCGGACCCGCTACGGCTTCGAGGACGGCAGCGACCTGGCCCGCGCCAAGGCCCAGCACATGTACCTCAACTCGATGGTCCGCGTGCTGCGCGAGAACGCCACGCTCAGCAGCCCGGGCCGGCTGCGCGCGCTCGCCGAGGAGGCCACCGAGGCGCTCACGGTCGACCCGGGCCTCGACACCGTCAAGAAGCTGTACGACCTCAGCAGCGAGCTGCGCACCGTGAAGCCGGAACGCATCACCATGACCACGATGCCCAACCGGTACGTGGGCGCGCGCGTGGAGCCGACCGAGGACGCGGAGCGGTTGTTCCGGCTGGTGCGGGAGGACATCGCGCTGGACGGCAAGGACGCGAAGAAGAAGGAGCCCGGGCCCGGCCGGGACTCGCAGGCCCCCGCCGACCCGGCCGCCGCCGCCGACGAGATCGCGGTACAGGTCCGCAACGGCACCCGCACCGACGACCTCGCGGCGGCCCGCGGGCGCGCCGACACGGTAGCCGGGCTGCTGGTGGAACAGGGCTTCACGCGGGCCGTCGCCGACCCCTCGGTGCTGCCGAGCGAGGACCGTACGGTCGTCCGCTACCCCAGCGCCGACCTGGCGGGCGACGCGCTGCGGGTCGCCGAGTCACTGGGGATTCCGGCGAGTTCGGTCCAGCGGTCGACCGATGTCTCGGGCGTCACGCTCGTCGTGGGCGCGGACTGGCGCGAGGACACGGCCTACGAGGTGCCCGAGGCGGACGACAGCACCCCGGAGTCGGCCGAGGCGCTCAACGGCGCGGACACCGGCGCCTGCATGCACGTGAACCCGGGGTTCACCTGGTCCTGAGCGGCGTCACCGGGCGCCGGCGGCGTCGGCGTCCGGCTGGACCGCCGGGCGCCGCGACGCGATGACCCGCTTCGCCAGCGACCGCGGGCTGGTCAGGAAGCCGAAGCCCCACGACATGTGCATGGTCGCCAGCGCCACCGGGATCTGCGCCCGCGCCTTCGGCCCGAGCCCCTTGCCCGCCGGGAGCGAGCCCACGACGATCGCGGCGAGGTAGCCACCGGGCACGACGAAGCCCCACGGGGTCAGCGCCGCGCCCACCACGACGCCGGCCGCGATCGCGCACACGGCGGCCGGCGGGGCGAGGTAGCGCAGGTTGATGGAGCCGGAGTGGTAGCGGGCGACGACGTGCCGCCAGCGGCCGTAGTCCTTGTACTGCTTGGCCAGCGCCCGCACGGAGGGCCGGGGCCGGTAGGACACCTTCAGCTCGGGCGAGAACCAGATCAGGCCGCCGGCCTCACGGATGCGGAAGTTCAGCTCCCAGTCCTGGGCGCGTATGAACTCCTCGTTGTACCCGCCCTGCCGCTCCAGCGCCTCGCGGCGGAACACGCCCAGGTAGACCGTCTCGGCCGGACCCGCCTGACCGCCCGTGTGGAAGGCCGCGTTGCCCACGCCGATCTTCGACGTCATCGCGGCGGCGACGGCGTCCTCCCAGGCGTTCTCGCCCTCGGCGTGCATGATGCCGCCCACGTTCTGCGCGCCGGTCTCCTCCAGCAGCCGTACGGCCGTGGCGATGTAGTTCGGCGACAGCATGCCGTGGCCGTCGACGCGGACGACGACGGGATGGCGCGAGGCCTTGATCGCGGCGTTCAGCGCCGCGGGCGTGCGGCCCGTGGGGTTCGGCACGGTGTGGACACGGGGGTCCTCGCGGACGAGTTCGGCGGCGATCTCTTCCGTGCGGTCCGTGGACGGACCGACGGCGATCACGACCTCCATCTCGCCGGCGTACTCCTGGGCGAGGATGGCGCGGACGGCGCCGCGCAGGTGCCGCTCCTCGTTGAGGACGGGCATGATCACGGAAACGGCGGGCAGCCGCACGTCGGACTTGGCGTTCATCGGTGCTCACGTTACCGCGAACGGGGGACACGGGTGCGCGCCGCGGGGGTCAGGGCCCCGGTCAGCAGATCGTATGGGCCTACGGTGCTCACGGATCCCACGTCCGGCCCCAGGTCCCGCCCTCGCGGAGGTGTCACCATGCCCACGCCGCCCCGCTCCCCCAGGGTCCCGGCATCGCCCCCACAGGGCGGCCCCCCGCCCCAGCGCACCCGTCCGCGGCCCGCCGGCCGCCCGCCGGGGCCCGCCGTACGGCGGAAGAAGCCGCGCTGGGCCATGCGGGCGGTGACGGGGCTGTCGGTGGTGGTGCTCGCCTCCGCCGGGATCGGGCACGCGGTGCTCTCGGGCCTGGACGCGGACATCGCCCGCGTCGACGCCTTCAAGGACATGAAGAACCGCCCGCGCGACGGTGACGGCATGAACGTCCTGCTGGTCGGCACCGACGGCCGCGACCGGATCAGCGAGGAGGAACGGCGGAAGTACCGGCTCGGCGGCGCGCCCTGCCACTGCACCGACACGATCATGATCGTGCACATCTCGGAGGACCGGGAGCGGGCGAGCGTGGTCAGCCTGCCGCGCGACTCGTACGCCGTGACGCCCGACCACACCGACCGCACGACCGGCGAGCACCACCGGGGACACCCCGTCAAGCTGAACGCGGCCTACGCCGAGGGCGGTCCCCAGCTGACCATCCGCACCGTCGAAAGCATGACCCGCGTGAGGATCGACCACTATCTGGAGGTCGACTTCACCAGCTTCATGAAGACCGTGGACGTCCTCGGCGGCGTGCGGATCTGCACCGTCCAGCCGCTCAAGGACAGGTACACCGGGCTCGACCTGCCGGCCGGCACCCACGAGCTGACCGGCGGGCAGGCCCTCCAGTACGTCCGCGCCCGCCACCTCGACGGGGCCTCGGACCTGAGCCGGATGAAGCGCCAGCAGCGCTTCCTGGCCGCGCTGATCGACCGGGCGACCTCCTCCGGGCTTCTGCTGAACCCGCTCAAGTTCCGCGACGTCACGCGGGCGGTGCTGGGTTCGGTGCGGGCCGACAAGGGGTTCGGCACCGACGAGCTGCTGGCCCTCGGGCGGGCGATGCGGAACTTCTCGCCGTCGTCCTCCGAGTTCACCACCGTCCCGATCGGGCAGATGGGCTACGCCGTCAAGGGCGTCGGCTCGACCCTCAAGTGGGACCCCGCCGAGTCGAAGCGGATCTTCGACGCGCTGCGCGAGGACAAGCCGCTGGCCCCGCCAGGACCGAAGCCCGAGGGACCGGCGCCGGTGCGGGTGCCGGTCGACCCGAAGCAGATCCGGGTCCAGGTGGAGAACGGCACGCACACCGCCGGGCTGGGCCGGCGCGTGGACGACGCGCTGGCCGCGACCGGCTTCCTCACCACCCGGACGCCGGTGAACGCCGCCGACCGCGCGGTGGCACGGACCGTGGTCGCCTTCGACCCCCGCTGGGACAACTCGGCGAAGTCGCTGGCCGCCGCCCTGCCCGGCAGCGAGCTCAGGCCGGTCAAGGGCCAGGGGGCGACGCTGAGGGTGATCGCGGGCGCCGACTTCAGGCAGGTGGCGAAGGTGGGGCCGGCGGACCCCCCGCAGGAGTCGGGCACGGTGGTGCGCGGCGACGAGGTGGTGTGCGGGGAGCGGTGACCGGCCGCGGCCTCAGTTGCCGGAGACGGTGACCTTGTCGTCGTTCTTCAGCTGCTCCACCAGCTTCTCCACCTTGGCGTCGTCCCACGTGAGGTTTCCGCCGACACTGCCGGAGACCGGCATGTTCATCGAGGTGCCCTCGCCGCCGCTGACGCTCTTCATCGCCCAGAACATGCCGGCCAGGTCGAACAGGCCCATGTCCTTGTCGACGATGAGGGAGTCCAGGCCCGCGCCCATGGTCGGGTACAGCTTGAACGGGTTCAGCACGGTCGACGGGGTGGCCACCTGGCTCGCCAGGGCCGACAGGAACTTCTGCTGGTTCTTCGTGCGGTCCAGGTCGGAGCCGGGCAGCGCGTACCGGGTGCGGACGAAGGCCAGGGCCTCCTCGCCGTTCAGGGTCTGCTTGCCCTTCTTGAAGTCGGCGCCGGACTTCTTGTCCTTGATGTCCTGCGGGATGTCGATCTCGACGCCGCCGACCGAGTCCACGATGTTCGCGAAGCCGGCGAAGCCTATCTCCACGTAGTGGTCGATGTGCAGCCCGGTGTTGAACTCGACGGTGCGCACCAGCAGCTCGGGGCCGTCCTCCGCGTACGCGGCGTTGAGCTTCACGTGCCGGCCCGTGCCCTCGTACTTCTTGCCGGACTCGGAGCCGACGAAGCTCGGGATCTCGACGTCCGAGTCGCGGGGCAGCGAGACCAGCGTCGACCCGTTGTCCCCGGTGTGGAGGATCATCATCGAGTCGGTGCGCTTGCCCTCGGCCGAGCCGGTGTGCAGGTCCTTCTTCTGCGCGTCGGTCATGCCCTCGCGGCTGTCGGAGCCGACGATCAGGTAGTTGGTGCCCTCGCCGGCCTCGGGGCGGTCGATGACCTTGGACAGGTCGACCTCGCGGTTGAGCTTGGAGTCGGCCCAGAAGTAGGTCCCGACGGTGGTGACGACCAGCACGGTCACCACCGTGATCGCCGTCCACTTGATCCGGCGCCGCCAGTTCGGCGCGGGGCGCGCACCGCCCGGGCCGGGACCGGCGGGGCCGCGGCCGCCGGGGCTGCCGTAGACCTGGCCGGTGTTGTAGCCGCTGTCGTACGCGTCCTGGCCGCCGTAGCCCTGGCCGTCGACGTACGACGGCTGCTGCGGCACCCCGCCCCCGTACGGAGGGGCCGACCCGCCCGGGCCGGGCGGCGGCACCGCGCCGCGGCGGACCTGACGCATCACGCGGGCACTCTCGGGCTGTGCGCTCGCGCTGCCGCGTCCGTACCGGCCGGCGCGGTTGTCACCGGGTCGTCCCTGGGGCCAATCAGTCATGCGGACCAGTGTGCCGGTCCCGGCGGCGCGGCTGACAGGGGCGTCGGGAAATAGGGGCGGCGCTGTTGCGAAGCTGACACAAATTACTCGGATGTCGTCCCGGCATAAGGTGGACGGCATGACAGACCAGGCAGAACAGGCCTCGGCCGCGGAGTCGGCGACACCGGAGATCCCGGGCAAGCCGACCTCGGCCTCCCGCACCACCCTCAGCCACATCATGACGCACAGCGACACCAACCTTCTGGGCACGGTGCACGGCGGCGTCATCATGAAGCTGGTCGACGACGCGGCCGGCGCCGTGGCCGGACGGCACTCCGGCGGTCCCGCCGTCACCGCGTCCATGGACGAGATGGCGTTCCTCGAACCGGTCCGGGTCGGCGACCTCGTCCATGTGAAGGCCCAGGTCAACTGGACCGGCCGCACCTCCATGGAGGTCGGCGTGCGAGTGCTGGCCGAGCGTTGGAACGAGTCCGCCCCCGCCACCCAGGTCGGCTCGGCCTACCTGGTGTTCGCCGCGGTGGACGCGGACGGCAAGCCCCGCTCGGTGCCGCCGGTGATCCCGGAGACCGAGAAGGACAAGCGGCGCTACCAGGAGGCCCAGATCCGCCGCACCCACCGTCTGGCCCGCCGCCGCGCGATCATGGAACTGCGGGAGCGCCGGGTGGCGGAGGGCTACGAGGACTGAGCGCCCCGCACGCGCGCGAAGGGCGCCCGGGACATCGGTCCCGGGCGCCCTTCTCGTGGGAGAGGCGTTACGGCAGGTTGCGCGCCATGACGATGCGCTGGACCTGGTTGGTGCCCTCGTAGATCTGCGTGATCTTGGCGTCGCGCATCATGCGCTCCACCGGGTAGTCACGGGTGTAGCCGTAGCCGCCGAGCAGCTGGACGGCGTCCGTGGTGACCTCCATCGCCACGTCGGAGGCGAAGCACTTGGCGGCGGCGCCCTGGAAGGTGAGGTCGCTGTCACCACGCTCGGACTTCGCGGCGGCGGCGTAGGTGAGCTGGCGGGCCGCCTCGATCTTCATGGCCATGTCGGCGAGCATGAACTGGACGCCCTGGAAGTCGGCGATCGGCTTGCCGAACTGCTTGCGCTCCTTGACGTAGCCCTTGGCGTAGTCGAGGGCGCCCTGGGCGATGCCGAGGGCCTGGGCGGCGATGGTGATGCGGGTGTGGTCCAGCGTCTTCATCGCGGTGGCGAAGCCGGTGCCCTCCGCGCCGATCATGCGGTCGGCGGGGATGCGGACGTTGTCGAGGTAGACCTCGCGCGTCGGCGAGCCCTTGATACCGAGCTTCTTCTCGGGGGCCCCGAAGGAGACGCCCTCGTCGGACTTCTCGACGACGAACGCGGATATGCCCTTGGAGCGCTTGTCGGGGTCGGTGACGGCCATCACCGTGTAGTACTCGGAGACGCCCGCGTTGGTGATCCAGCGCTTGACGCCGTTGAGCACCCAGAAGTCGCCGTCGCGCACGGCCTTGGTCTTCATGCCGGCCGCGTCGGAGCCCGCGTCGGGCTCGGAGAGGCAGTACGAGAACATGCCGTCGCCCTTGGCGAGCGGGGTCATGTACCTCTTCTTCAGCTCCTCGGAGCCGGAAAGGATCACCGGCAGCGAGCCGAGCTTGTTCACGGCGGGGATGAGGGAGGAGCTCGCGCAGACGCGGGCCACCTCCTCGATCACGATGACCGTGGCAAGGGCGTCGGCGCCCGCGCCGCCGTACTCCTCGGGGACGTGCACGGCGTGCAGGTCGTTCGCCGTCAGGGCGTCGAGGGCCTCCTGCGGGAAGCGGGCCTCCTCGTCGACCGCGGCGGCGTGCGGCGCGATCTTCGCCTCGGCCAGCGAGCGGACGGCGTCGCGGAGCATGTCGTGCTCCTCGGACGGGCGGTACAGGTCGAAGTCAGCCGATCCGGCCAAGGTCTCTCACGCTCCAAAACGCTGTGATGCTGGGCACGCTAACTACCGTTAAGTAACCCAAATTTTAGAACGCCCGGGCTTCCGTGGATAGGTGAGGTAGACGACAGCCGACCAAGGGCCCTGCCCGGTGCCCCGGATATGCTCGGGCGCGCACCTCAGCCGTACACCTCTGGAGCACCCATGGCCCTCAAGATCACCGTGATCGGCACCGGCTACCTCGGCGCGACCCATGCGGCGGCCATGGCCGAGCTCGGTTTCGAGGTGCTGGGCCTGGACGTGGTGCCCGAGAAGATCGAGATGCTCCAGCGGGGCCAGGTCCCGATGTACGAGCCGGGTCTCGAGGAACTGCTGGCCAAGCACGTCGCGGGCATCGAGGGGTCCAGCGGGCGGCTGCGCTTCACCACCGACTTCGCGGAGGTCGCGGCCTTCGGCGACGTGCACTTCCTGTGCGTGAACACGCCGCAGAAGCACGGCGAGTACGCCTGCGACATGTCCTACGTCGACTCCGCGCTGGCCTCGCTCGCGCCGCATCTGCGCGGCCCCGCCCTGGTCGTCGGCAAGTCGACCGTGCCCGTGGGCAGCGCCGACCGGCTGGCCTCCTACCTCGCCGAGCACGCGCCGGCGGGCGGCGACGCCGAGCTGGCCTGGAACCCGGAGTTCCTGCGCGAGGGCTTCGCCGTGCAGGACACGCTGCGCCCGGACCGGATCGTGGTCGGGGTGCGCAGCGAGCGGGCCGAGAAGCTGCTGCGCGAGGTGTACGCCACACCGATCGCCGAGGGTTCGCCGTTCGTCGTCACCGACTTCCCGACGGCCGAGCTGGTGAAGACCGCCGCGAACTCCTTCCTGGCGACCAAGATCTCCTTCATCAACGCGATGGCGGAGGTCTGCGAGGCCGCCGACGGCGACGTCGCCAAGCTGGCGGAGGCCATCGGGCACGACGACCGGATCGGCAGGAAGTTCCTGCGGGCCGGGATCGGCTTCGGCGGCGGCTGTCTGCCCAAGGACATCCGGGCGTTCATGGCGCGCGCCGGTGAGCTGGGCGCCGACCAGGCGCTGACGTTCCTGCGCGAGATCGACTCCATCAACATGCGCCAGCGCGGCCAGATGGTCGAGCTGGCGCGGCAGGCGCTGGGCGGCGGCCCGTTCCTGGGCAAGCGGGTCGCGGTGCTCGGCGCCACCTTCAAGCCCGACTCGGACGACGTACGGGACTCGCCCGCACTGAACGTCGCCGGGCAGATCCACCTCCAGGGCGCCCAGGTGACGGTGTACGACCCGAAGGGCATGGACAACGCCCGGCGGCTGTTCCCGACGCTCGGCTACGCCGACTCGGCGCTGGAGGCGGTGCGCGGCGCCGACGCCGTGCTGCACCTGACGGAGTGGCGGGAGTTCCGCGAGCTGGACCCGGAGACGCTGGGCGAGGTGGCGACGGCGCGGGTGATCCTCGACGGCCGCAACGCCCTGGACCCGGAGGTCTGGCGGCGGGCCGGGTGGACCTACCGGGCGATGGGCCGGCCGACGGCCTGAGTCGTGTCCGCGAAGTCCCTCCGTCCGCCCGGCTACCCGGGACTTCGCCCAGTGCGGCGAGAGCACGTGCCAGGCGTCGCGGGGCGGGACGGACTTCGCGGACACGGCCCAGGGCCGTCCTCGCACTCCCCCGCCATCAGACCCGGCATCGGCGGGTGACGCCGGTTCGGCCGAGGCTCAGTCGGCCGAACCGGCGTCCGTCCGCATTCTGCCCCACCGGGCCGCGCACCGGCCGGTGAACCTCCTGAGCGTTACGCCTCCTTGGCGCGGTACCGGCGCATCTTCGCGCGCGCCCCGCACACCTGCATCGAGCACCAGCGCCCGCGTCCGGCCGGGCTGCGGTCGTAGTACGCCCAGTGGCAGTCGGCGGCCTCGCACGCCTTGAGGCGGCTCCAGGTGCCCGCGACCAGTGCCTCGGCGACGGCGGCGGCGACCCGGGCGAGCAGGGACCCGGCACGGGCCGGGGCGAGGGCGGCGGAGCCGTCGGCCGGGTCGACCGTCACGACCAGCGGGGCCCCGGCCAGCAGCTCGCCGAGCGGGGTGACCGTGGCGTGCGGCGGGTGCCCGGCGTGGGCGAGCAGAGCCGCGCGCAGTGACTCGCGCAGGTCGCGCGCGTCCGGCACCTCGTCCTCCGTCAGACCGAACGGCGCCCGTCCCTCCGGCGTGCCCAGCGAGTCGGCGCCCGTCTCCAGGTCCAGCGTGTTCACCAGGGCCTCGATCACGTCCAGGCCACCCGGTGCGGGCGATCTCTCACTCATGCTTGCGACGTTACCGCCCATACGGGAGCATGGGGTAACCGTTACCGGTTACCCGCACTGTGCAGGTAACCGCTGACTTCAAGGAGGAAGTCATGGCCGTAGCCGAGCTGGGCGTCGTCGTCCTGGACTGTCCCGACCCCCGCGCGCTGGCCCGCTTCTACGCCGACGTGCTCGGCGGCACCGTCGAGGTCCAGAACGACGGACAGGACGAGTGGGTCGACCTGAAACTGCCCGGCGGGCAGGCCCTGGCGTTCCAGGCCGCCCCCGAGTACGTACCCCCGAAGTGGCCCGGGCCCGACGGCGCGCAGCAGTTCCATCTCGACCTCGTCGTGCCGGACCTGGACGTGGCCGAGAAGGCCGTGCTGGAGCTCGGCGCCCGTCCGCTGGACGCCGAGGACCGGTCGCGTTCGTTCCGCGTTTACGCCGATCCCGCCGGGCACCCGTTCTGCCTCTGTGCCTGCTGAAGACACCTCACATCACCGGGAGGAGCCCCATGGCACCCGTGGCCCGTTTCCGTTCCGTCGTCGTCGACTGTCCCGAGCCCCGCGCGCTGGCCCGCTTCTACGCGCAGGTCGGCGGCGGCACTCCCGACGAGGAGGACCCGGACTGGGTGGTCCTCCAGGTGCCCGGCGGGCCGCGGGTGGCCTTCCAGCGGGTGCCGGAGCTCACCCCGCCCGAGTGGCCGCGCTCCGACCGCAACGCCCAGCAGTTCCACCTCGACTTCGACGGCGGGGCGACCTGGGAGGAGATGGACGCGGCGCACGAGAAGGTGCTCGCGCTGGGCGCCCGGCCGCTGGACCTGGAGGACCGGGAGAAGAAGGACTTCATGGTGTACGCCGATCCGGCGGGGCATCCGTTCTGCCTGTGCCGGATCGAGCACACCTGACGCCGGGAGTGCTCAGCCGTCGAGCGCGGCGATCGTCGCGGTCGACGGCGGGCGCCGCAGCTGGGCCGCACGGGCGGTGAAGGCCGCACCCCGCAGCACACGCTGCACGTTCCCCCAGGTCAGCAGGGCGACATCCGCCTCGTCCCAGCCGCGGCGCAGCAGCTCGGCGACGAGCCGGGGGTAGCAGGAGGCGTCGCCGAGCTCCAGCGGGTGGGCGGTTCCGGTGTCGTGGGTGCCGGACAGGCCGACGCTCCGCGGGCCGGCGACCTCACGGACGTGGTCCAGGTGGTCGGCGACGTCCCGGACGGTCGGCCCGGTCTGCTCGGCGGTCAGCGGCACCATGCACAGGCCCCCGGCCGCGCCCAGCTCGGCGAGCAGGTCGTCGGGCAGGTTGGCGGGGTGCGGGCGCAGCGCGCGGGCGGCGGAGCGGGTGCACAGCGCGGGCGCCTTGGAGACGGCGAACGTACGGCGGATGGTCTCCGCGCCGGCGCCCGAGAGGTCGGCGACGACGCCGAGCCGGTTCATCTCGCGGACGACCTCCTCGCCGAACCGGGTCAGCCCGGCCTCGCTCGCCCAGGAGGTGCCGGTCAGGGTGAGCACCCGCAGGCCGAGGGCGTGCAGGGAACGCAGGATGCCGAGGCTGTCGCCGAGCGCGGCGGCTCCGGCGGGGCCGGGCAGCACGGCGACGCGGCCGCAGTTGCGGGCGTCGATGGTCTGCCCCGCGTCGTACGCCAGCCGGAGGCCGTCGGAGTGGGCGCGGACGACCGTCCTGACCAGGTCGAGCTGCTCCAGGGTGGCGCCGACGGCCCGGTCGCCGCCGATGCCCTCGGGCAGGTGCAGCGACCAGAACAGGGCACCGACATGTCCTTCGCGCAGCCGGGGCACGTCGGTGTGGACGCTGCTCTCGCCCAGCTCCAGGTCGTACCAGGACAGATGCTTGAGCGCCCGGGGCAGGCCGCAGTAGCCGTCGGCGACGGGGTGGGCGGCCAGCACGGCGTGGGCCCGGGTCAGCGGCTCGTCGTCGGGACCGGACACGGGCGCGTAGGGCTCGGGCGGGAAGGAGTCGTCGGGCAGCGGCACGGGCAGGTCGTCGAGCTCGCCGGCCTCGGTACCGGTGTGCAGGTCGTCCTGGAGGTCTGCCATGACGGGCTCCGTACGGTCGTCGTGCGTTACGGCCACCG
Organism: Streptomyces flaveolus; assembly: GCF_044765825.1. Lineage (NCBI taxonomy): Bacteria > Bacillati > Actinomycetota > Actinomycetes > Kitasatosporales > Streptomycetaceae > Streptomyces > Streptomyces flaveolus. The sequence continues at coordinate 47,763 of NZ_JBIWKU010000006.1, forward strand.
TCACACGGAGCAGGTGGGGCTTCCTGGTGGGCGGCGCGTTCGGGGGTACGGCGCCCGGGGGCCCGCGCTCAGCCGCGGGCCGCGTCGATCACCTCGTCCAGAGTGTCCCGGGAGCGGAGCAGGTCGGCGATGGTCCGGTCGATGCGGGCGCGTTCCGCGGTGAGGTCGGCGACCAGCTTCGGCGTGGCGACGGCGGAGGGCCCGCCGTCCCCGTCCCGCATGCAGGGCAGCAGGTCGGCGATCTTGCTGCTGCACAGTCCGGCCGCGTACAGCTCCTGGATGCGGATGACCCGGTCGACGGCCGCCTCCGCGTACTCGCGGTGCCCGCCGGGCGTACGCTCGGCGGCGAGCAGCCCCTGCTTCTCGTAGTAACGCAGCGAGCGTTCACTGACGCCCGTACGCCGGGCGAGTTCGCCGATCCGCATGCCGTCGCCTCCGGGGCTTGATTCTGACACCTGTGTCAGGTTTTAGCGTACGGGCATGACGAACACAACAGCGCTCTTCGCCGCCGCCCCGCTCGGACCGCTCACCCTCCCCAACCGCCTGGTGATGGCCCCGCTCACCCGCAACCGCGCCGAGGCCGACGGCACCCCGACCCCGCTCATGGCCACGTACTACGCCCAGCGCGCCTCCGCCGGGCTGATCGTCGCGGAGGCCGCGACGCCGAACGCGGTCGGGCAGACGTACCCGAACATCACCGCGATCCACACCGCGCGGCACGTGTCCGGCTGGCGGCGGGTCACCGACGCGGTGCGCGCGGCCGGGGGCGGCGGGATGTTCCTCCAGCTCCAGCACGGCGGCAGGGTCGGGCACCCCGCGACCAGCGGACTGACACCGGTGGCGCCCTCGCCCGTGCCGCTGCCCGAGACGATCTTCACGCCGGACGGGCACCGGCCTGCGGTGGTGCCCCGGGAGATGACCGCGGAGGACATCCGCACCACCGTCGCCGACTTCGTCCGGGCGGCCCGCAACGCGCTCGACGCCGGATTCGAGGGCGTGGAGGTGCACTCCGCCAACGGCCACCTTCTGCACCAGTTCCTGGCCCGCAACACCAACCTGCGCACGGACGGCTACGGCGGTTCGATCGAGGGGCGCATCCGGTTCACGGCCGAGGTGACCGAAGCCGTGGCCGCCGAGATCGGGGCCGACCGGGTGGGGCTGCGGGTCTCCCCCGGCAACACCGTCAACGGCATCGCGGAGGGCGAGACGGAGGAGATCTACCCGGCGCTCACCGAACGGCTCGGCGGACTCGGCCTCGCCTACCTGCACCTGGTCTTCGCCGACCCCCAGGCCCCGGTGTTCCGGAAGATCCGCGCCGGATGGCCGGGGACGCTGGTCGCCAACCCGGTGCTGGAGGAGATCTCCGGCCCGGCGATCGAGGCGGCGTCCGCTCGGCTGCTGGAGGCCGGGGCCGACCTCATCGCCCTCGGCAGGCCGTTCCTGGCCAACCCTGACCTGGTGACCCGGCTGCGCCTGGGCGCACCCCTGAACCAGGTGCGGGACCGCTATCTGATGTACGTGGGCGGGGCGACCGGATACACCGACTACCCCGCCCTCGCGGAGGAGACGGCTCAGCCGTCCAGGTCCTCCAACGTCGCGTTGGACGGCTCCCGAGTCGCCTGAAGCGCCCTGGCCACGTCCTCGGCGGCGCCCAGCACCCGTACCGCGTTCTTCCAGGTCAGCTTGGCCAGGTCGGCCTGGGACCAGCCGCGGTCGAGCAGCTCGGCGACGAGGTTCGGGTAGCCCGAGACGTCGTCGAGGCCCTCCGGCGTGAACGGCGTGCCGTCGTAGTCGCCGCCGATGCCGAGGTGGTCGACGCCGGCGACCTCGCGCATGTGGTCGAGGTGGTCGGCGACCGTGGACACCGTGGCGACCGGGCGCGGGGTGCGCTCCTCGAAGGCGCGGTGGACCTTCATCGCCTCCGGGCTGGTGTCCAGGTGGTGGAAGCCGTGCGCGCGCATGTTCTCGTCGGCGGCGGCCGTCCAGTCCACGGCGGCCTGGAGCACGAACTTCGGCACGAACGTCACCATCGCCATGCCGCCGTTGGCGGGCAGCCGCTCCAGCACGTCGTCCGGGATGTTGCGCGGGTGGTCGCAGACGGCCCGGGCGGAGGAGTGCGAGAAGATCACCGGCGCGGTGGAGGTGTCCAGCGCGTCCCGCATCGTCGTCGCGGCGACGTGCGAGAGGTCGACCAGCATCCCCTCGCGGTTCATCTCCCGCACGACCTCGCGGCCGAAGGCCGACAGACCGCCGACACCGGGCTCGTCGGTCGCCGAGTCCGCCCACGCCACGTTGTCGTTGTGGGTGAGCGTCATGTAGCGCACGCCGAGCGCGTACAGCCCGCGCAGGGTGGCGAGGGAGTTGTCGATGGAGTGGCCGCCCTCGGCGCCCATCAGCGACGCGATACGGCCCTCGGCGCGGGCCGCCTCCATGTCGGCGGCGGTCAGCGCGGCCCGCAGCTCCCCGGGGTGGCGGTCGATCAGCCGCCGTACGCAGTCGATCTGCTCCAGCGTCGCCGTCACCGCGCCCGGCAGGTCCGAGCGGACGTACACCGACCAATACTGCGCGCCGACGCCGCCGGCCCGCAGCCGGGCCAGGTCGGTGTGCAGGTGGGCGGACTGGTCCCCGGCGATGTCCCGGGCGTCGAGGTCGTAGCGGACCTGCTCGCGCAGCGCCCACGGCAGGTCGTTGTGACCGTCGACGACCGGGAACTCCCGCAGCAGCTCCCGGGCCTGGTCCAGCGAGGTCATCCGGGTCACTTCCCGAAGCCGAAGCCGGCCGCCGAGCCCGCGACCTTGTTGCGCAGTCGCTTGCCCTTCTCGGTCGCCTGGTCGTTGAGGTCCTGCTGGAACTCGCGCATCCGGCCGAGCAGCTCCTCGTCGTGGGCGGCGAGCATGCGGGCGGCCAGCAGGCCGGCGTTGCGGGCGCCGCCGACGGAGACGGTGGCGACGGGGACACCGGCCGGCATCTGCACGATGGACAGGAGGCTGTCCATGCCGTCCAGGTACTTCAGCGGCACCGGTACACCGATGACCGGCAGCGGGGTGACCGAGGCGAGCATGCCGGGCAGGTGGGCGGCGCCGCCCGCGCCCGCGATGACCGCCTTGAGCCCGCGGCCGGCGGCCTGCTCGCCGTACGCGATCATCTCGTGCGGCATGCGGTGCGCGGAGACGACGTCGACCTCGTAGGGGATCTCGAACTCGTCGAGCGCCTTGGCGGCGGCCTCCATGACGGGCCAGTCGGAGTCCGACCCCATGACGATGCCCACGACCGGGCTGACCGGGCTCATTCGGTGATCGTCCCTCTCAGGTAGCCGGCAGCGTGACGGGCGCGCTCCAGCACGTCGTCCAGGTCGTCGCCGTAGGTGTTGACATGTCCGACCTTGCGGCCGGGCTTCACGTCCTTGCCGTACATGTGGATCTTCAGCTGGGGGTCGCGGGCCATGCAGTGCAGGTACGCGGAGTACATGTCCGGGTAGTCGCCCCCGAGGACGTTGACCATGACCGTCCACGGTGCGCGCGGGCGCGGGTCGCCCAGCGGCAGGTCGAGGACGGCGCGGACGTGGTTGGCGAACTGCGAGGTGATCGCGCCGTCCATCGTCCAGTGGCCGGAGTTGTGCGGGCGCATCGCGAGCTCGTTGACCAGGATGCGGCCGTCGCGGGTCTGGAACAGCTCGACGGCGAGGTGGCCGACGACGCCGAGTTCCTTGGCGATGCTGAGGGCCATCTCCTCGGCCCGCAGCGCCAGGTCCCGGTCCAGGTCGGGAGCGGGCGCGATCACCGTGTCGCACACGCCGTTCACCTGCTGGGACTCGACGACGGGGTACGCCACCGCCTGGCCGTGCGGGGAGCGGACGACGTTGGCGGCCAGCTCGCGGACGAAGTCGACCTTCTCCTCGGCCAGCACGGGCACGCCGGCGCGGAAGGGCTCGGCGGCCTCCTCGGCGGAGTCGACGACCCACACGCCCTTGCCGTCGTACCCGCCGCGGACCGTCTTGAGGACGACCGGGAAGCCGTCGCCCTCGGCCGCGAAGGCGGCCACGTCGGCCGGATCGCTCACGATCCGGTGCCGGGGACAGGGCACGCCGATCTCGACGAGCTTCGCTCGCATCACCCCCTTGTCCTGCGCGTGGACCAGCGCGTCGGGCCCGGGGCGCACGGGGATGCCGTCCGCCTCCAAGGCCCGTAGGTGCTCGGTCGGTACATGTTCGTGATCGAACGTGATCACGTCGCAGCCCCTCGCGAACGCGCGCAGCGTGTCGAGGTCGCGATAGTCGCCGATGACGACATCGCTGACGACCTGCGCCGCGGAATCCTGAGGGGTGTCACTGAGAAGCTTGAACCTGATGCCCAACGGGATGCCCGACTCGTGTGTCATACGAGCGAGCTGACCCCCGCCGACCATGCCGACTACCGGGAACGTCACACCCCTAGCGTATCGGCCGCGCGGAGCCCACCGGTTTACCGGCCGTTTCCCGGCCGTCGCCCGGCCCCCTCGCCGGGCGATACCCGCGCCCGCAGGAAGATCGCACCCCCGGGTGGTTAGCATGACTGGACCGATGCCAACCGAGGACGGGGGCCTGCACGACCATGGGACATGGTTCCTCGCGTGCCCGTACGGCTCCCCCGGCGCCCTCGGCACCCCGCGGCGGCCTGCGGCAGCGGCTCGACCGGCTGGTCCGTGAGGCTCTGAAGTTCGGCGCGGTGGGCGGCGCGGGCGTGCTGGTCAACCTTCTCGTCTTCAACCTGGTCCGGCACGTGACCGACCTCCAGGTGGTGCGGGCGAGCCTCGTCGCCACCATCGTCGCGATCGTCTTCAACTACCTGGGCTTCCGCTACTTCACGTACCGGGACCGCGACAAGAGCGGCCGCACCCGCGAGATGTCGCTGTTCCTGCTGTTCAGCGCGGTCGGCCTGGTGATCGAGAACGGCGTGCTCTACACGGCGACGTACGGCTTCGGCTGGGACAGCCCGCTGCAGAGCAACATCTTCAAGTTCCTCGGCATCGGCATCGGCACGCTGTTCCGCTTCTGGTCGTACCGCAGCTGGGTCTTCCGCACGCTGCCCGCCCCCGAGCCGAGGCCGCGGCAGGACTCCTTCGGGGAGCCCGGACGCCCGGCGGCGGTACGCGAGGCCGACGGCACCCCCGCGGCCCACCGCTGACGGCGGCTAGCGCACCGTCTCCCCCTCGTCCGACGACGACTTCTTCGGCGGCGTCCGGGACAGGAACAGGCCGAAGACCGGGGGCCGGGACTGGAGCAGTTCCAGGCGGCCGCCGTCCGCCTCGGCCAGGTCCCGGGCGACGGCCAGGCCGATGCCCGTCGAGTTCCGCCCGCTGATCGTGCGCTCGAAGATCCGCGCCCCCAGGTCGGCCGGGACACCGGGCCCCTCGTCGGTGACCTCGACCACCGCCTGGTTGCCCGTGACCCGGGTCCGCAGGGCCACGGTGCCGCCGCCGTGCATCAGGGAGTTCTCGATGAGCGCGGCCAGCACCTGCGCCACCGCGCCCGGCGTGCCCACGGCCGTCAGATGCCGCTTGCCGGAGCTGACGATCGCCCGCCCCGAGCTGCGGTAGGCGGGACGCCACTCGGCGATCTGCTGCTGGATGATGTCGTCCAGCTCGAAGGTGACGGCGGAGCCGCTGCGCGGGTCGCGGGAGTTCGTGAGCAGCCGGTCCACGACGTCCGTCAGCCGCTCCACCTGCGACAGCGCGATCGTCGCCTCCTCCTTCACCGTCTCCGGCTCGTCGGTGAGGGTGATCTCCTCCAGCCGCATGGACAGCGCCGTCAGCGGCGTGCGCAGCTGGTGGGAGGCGTCGGCGGCCAGACGGCGCTCGGCGGTGAGCATCCGGGCGATGCGCTCGGCGGAGGAGTCCAGCACGTCCGCGACGCGGTCCAGCTCGGGGACGCCGTAGCGCTTGTGCCGGGGGCGCGGGTCGCCGGAGCCGAGGCGCTCGGCGGTCTCGGCGAGGTCGGTGAGCGGGGAGGCGAGGCGGTTGGCCTGGCGGATCGCCAGCAGCACCGCGGCGATCACCGCGAGCAGCGCGACCAGGCCGATGATCAGCAGGGTCCGGCCGACCTCCCGGGTCACCGAGGAGCGCGGGTCCTCCACGAGGACCGTCTCGCCCTCCTCGCCGGTGGCCTTGCCGCGGATGACGTCGCCCTCCGGCTTGCTGCCGACCTCGATGACCCGCTCGCCGGGGATGCGGATCACGGCGTACCGGGCCTCCGCGACCTGCTCGCGCAGGAAGCTCTCGTCCACGGACCCGGTGCCGAGCAGCCGGCTGTCCACGATGCTGGCCAGCCGCACCGCCTCCAGGTCCACACGCTCCTGGGCGGTGGTGCTGATCGTCCGGGTCTCGACGATGACGAGGGAGACGCCGAAGACGGCGATCACGACGAGCACCACGGCGAGCGTGGACTGGATCAGTCGGCGGCGCATGTTCCCCTACGTACCCGCGTACGGCCCCGGAGGGCTCAGTTCTTCTCGAAGCGGAAGCCCACGCCGCGCACGGTGGCGATGTAGCGGGGGTTGGCCGCGTCGTCGCCCAGCTTCTTGCGCAGCCAGGAGATGTGCATGTCGAGGGTCTTCGTCGACGACCACCAGGTGGTGTCCCAGACCTCGCGCATCAGCTGGTCGCGGGTGACCACCCGGCCGGCGTCGCGCACCAGGACCCGCAGCAGGTCGAACTCCTTGGCGGTGAGCTGGAGCTCCTCTTCGCCCATCCAGGCGCGGTGCGACTCGACGTCGATGCGCACGCCGTGCGTGGCGGGCGGCTGCTGGGGCTCGGCGGCGCCGCGCCGCAGCAGGGCGCGGACCCGGGCGAGCAGCTCGGCCAGCCGAAAGGGCTTGGTGACGTAGTCGTCCGCCCCGGCGTCCAGGCCGACGACGGTGTCCACCTCGTCGGCGCGGGCGGTCAGGATCAGGATCGGCACGGCGTGCCCGTCGGAGCGCAGCCGGCGGGCGACCTCCAGTCCGTCCATGCCGGGCAGCCCGAGGTCCAGCACGACCAGGTCGATGCCGCCCTGCATCCCGGCGTCGAGTGCGGTGGGGCCGTCCTCACGCACCTCGACCTCGTACCCTTCCCGGCGCAGTGCGCGGGCCAGCGGCTCCGAGATGGACGCGTCGTCCTCGGCGAGCAGTACACGGGTCATGAGCTGATGGTAGTCCGCTCGGAGCAACGCCCGGGGTGAGATCGACGTGAGGGTCTCTTACCTCCGGACATGCCGGACAGGTGCCGTGTCCGGGCCGGGCGCAGGCCGTCCGGCCCGCGCCGCCGCCCCGGTTGCGGACCTGCGGCTGTGGGGTGTCATCCTGGGATGGACCTTCGAAAGACCGTTCGCGGTTCCGTCGTCACCTGTGATCCGCGTCTCAAGTCCTTCCATACCGGGCGGTGTCCTGCCGTATGGTGAATCAGCGCCTGTAGCACCCAGAGGACCTTTGGCGACAGTTCGACGCTGAAGGTCTCTTTCGTGTGCGGGCCGGTCCACGGCCGGCCTCGAAAGGAATGACCTGTGGCCGGGCCTCATCGCGTGCAGAGAAGCGCGCGGAGGCGTGGATCCCGGTGGTCGCCGTCCATCGCTCCGTGATCCGGGGTGAATCCCTCAGGCGTGGGGTCGGACGGGTGAGGCCGCCGGTGCCGGCTGCCCCCCACCGGGCGCGCATCGCCTCATGAGCGCGTCCCGACAGCAAGGAACGACCATGGCGTCCAGCCTGACGAAGGACTCGGTCCGCCCGGGCACCCCCGGTTCCGAGAAGACCTTCTTCGGCCACCCCCGCGGACTGGCCACTCTCTTCATGACCGAGATGTGGGAGCGTTTCTCCTACTACGGCATGAGGGCTCTGCTCCCGCTGTACCTCGTCGCTCCGGGCGGTCTCGGCCTCAGCGCCGGCACCGCGACCGCGATCTACTCGGTGTACCTGTCGCTGGTGTACCTGCTCACGATGCCGGGCGGCTGGTTCGGCGACCGTGTCTGGGGCCCCCGCAAGACCGTGGCCATCGCCGGCGGCGTCATCATGCTCGGCCACCTCACGCTGGCCCTGCCCTCCTCGGGCACGTTCTACGCGGGCCTCGGTCTGGTCGCCATCGGCTCGGGTCTGCTGAAGGCCAACATCTCGACGATGGTCGGCCAGCTCTACGACGGTCCGGACGACCCGCGCCGCGACGGTGGCTTCACCGTCTTCTACATGGGCATCAACCTCGGTGCCTTCGTGGCGCCGCTGACCATCGGCACCATCGGTGAGAGCGTCAACTGGCACCTGGGCTTCGCGCTCGCCGCGGTCGGCATGGCGCTCGGTGTGATCCAGTTCCTGATCGGCAGCCGCCACCTCAACCCGCACTCCAGCGTCGTCCCGAAGCCGCTGTCGGTGGAGGAGAAGACCTCGACGCTGCGCAAGGCCGCGTTCTGGGCCGCGATCGCCGTCGTGTTCTACGCGATCGTCGGCTTCTCCGGCCACTACACGCTGAACTGGATCCTGGTCCCGCTGACCCTGCTCGGCGTGATCATCCCGATCCTGGTGCTGACCCGCATCAAGCGCGACAAGTCGCTGGACCGTGCCGAGCAGTCGAAGATGTCGGCGTACATCTGGTTCTTCGTCGCCGCGGCCGTCTTCTGGATGATCTACGACCAGGGCGGTTCGACGCTGTCGATCTTCGCCGACTCCTCCGCCGAGAACAGTGTCCTCGGCTGGGAGTTCCCGGTCTCGTGGTACCAGTCGGTCAACCCGGTCATCATCATGGCCCTGGCCCCGGTCTTCGCCTCCCTGTGGCTGGCGCTGGCCCGCCGCGGCAAGGAGCCGAGCACGATCGTGAAGTTCTCGTTCGGCCTGGTGCTGGTCGGCGCGTCCTTCTTCCTCTTCCTCGCCCCGCTGGCGATCGCCGACGGCGGTCACAAGGCGGCCGCGCTGTGGCTGGTGGCGATCTACTTCGTCCAGACCTGCGGTGAGCTGCTGCTCTCGCCGGTCGGTCTGTCGGTCACCACGAAGATGGCGCCGGTGAAGTACGCGTCGCAGATGATGGGCGTCTGGTTCCTGGCCGTCACCGCCGGTGACGCCACGACCGGTCTGCTCTCCATCGCCGGCGTCGACCTGAACAAGACGGGCATCGTGGCGCTGGAGGCCACGCTCGCCGTGGTCGCCGGTGCCGCGGTGTGGATGTACCGCAAGCGCGTCAAGGAACTCATGGGCGACGTCCGCTGAGTCCTGCCGGCCGGACCTTGCTGTCGGAGGGCCACCCCATCCTGGAACGGATGCGGTGGCCCTCCGGGCGTTTCGGGGCGGGGGTGTTCCCGCAGCCGCCTCTCCCCAGCGACCGGCAGCCGCACCCGCCACCCCGGCCCCGGGCGGCCACCACGCCACGGCCGGGCACCCTGCCGCCGTGCCGCGGGCCGACCGTCCCGCCCCCGCCCGGCCCGGCACCGCCCACAGCGCGACCCGGCAGCGCAGCACCCGACCCGGTGCGGGGACAGGGATCCGTCCCGGCGGTGGGTCGGGCCCCAGCACGGGGTGCGGGACGGCGCGGGACGCCGGACCGCGGTGCGGGCGGCGCAGCGCGCGCGTGGAGGCTCCCTGGCCTTCTGGCAGCCGCGAGGGCCGTTCGTGGGGTCGTTGAGCCGCGTGGAGGCTCCTGACGCCCTGAACGTGAGCCGCACGCCGCTGCGGCCGGTCGGCCGGACGAGGTGAGGCCGACGGGCACCTGGTGTCCGCCGGGCGGGCCCGCCACGGACCGCGCCTCGGCGCCGTGGACGAACAGCGCAGCGCCAAGGGGACGCCGGGCATGGGGCGTAGGCGTGGGGGCGTGTCAAGGTGTGGCCGACGAACCCGCGGGCTTGGTGGGCGGGCCTGCCACGCGGTGCGGCCGACGGGCGGCGTAACGCGGGCCTCGCGGTGCAGCCGGCGTAGCGCGGGCCTGCCACGGGGTGCGGTCGGCTTGCGTAGAGCGGGCCTCGCGGTGCAGCCGGCATAGGGCGGGCCTGCCGGCGTTTGTGGTCGACGGGCGACTGGGGGGCGATGGTTACGCCGGGGCGCCCAGTTCTGCCCAGACTCGTTTGCCCGTGACGCCCGGGGTCCGTACGACGCCCCAGTCCAGGCACAGACGCTGCACGATGAACATGCCGTGGCCGCCGGGGCGGCCCGCGCGGTGCGGGGTGCGGGGTGCGGGCTGGCCCGCGCCGCGGTCGGAGACCTCCAGCCGGATCACCTTCTTGTCGCAGGTGATCGACAGCTCGTCCGGCCCCTCGGCATGCAGGCACGCGTTGGTGACCAGCTCGGACACGACGAGCAGCACGTCCTCCGCGGCGGCACGCTGGTCGGCTGTGGCGGAGGGCAGCCAGCCCCACGCATACAGCGCCTCGCGGGTGAAGTCACGGGCGAGCGGGACGACACCGCTCTGGTCGTCGAACGTCAGCCTGCGGACCTGGCGGCCACCCGCCACGGCCGCCGACGCGGATGCGGGCACGCCGGTCCCGGGAGCGGGCGCGCCGCCTCCCCCGGGCTCACCGGGCCCGGGGGCGCCCCCCTCGGACGCCCCGGAAGCGCCGCTGGGCTCCGGACCGCGGTCGCCCGGCGAGTAGGGCCGGGTGGTGCTCATCAGCGCTTCACCTCACCGATTCACCAGTTCACGTTTCAAAGTCGTACACAGTCACAGTCACAGTCAGGATGTCTCCTGCCCGACCGGACCGGCTGAACACCCCTGTATTAGCCACGAAACACGGGACGGGGTGAAAACGCCGGCACCAGAGGCCGCACGAGACCCGCCACCGCGCCGGGGCGACGGCTCAGTCGGACTCGTCCGACAGGGCCGCCTCGAGCGTGTCATGGAGGGTGAAGACCGCTTCGGCCCCCGTGATCTCGAACACGCGCGCCACCACCGGCTGCATGGCCACGAGATGTACGCCTCCCCCTGCGGCTTCCGCCTTCAACCGTGCGCCGAGCAGGACGTTGAGTCCCGTGGAGTCACAGAACTCCAGGCGCGAACAGTCGACGACGAGCCGGTTGAATCCCTTCGCGAGGCATTCCTCCAGCGGCTCGCGCAACAGATCGGCGGTGTGGTGATCCAACTCACCCGCCGGAGTCACGACGGCACTGGGGCCCTCTTCGCGCACCTCGACCAGAAGCCGGCCCGACTGTGCGCTGCCGACCGTCCCGCGGTCCATGCCGTTTCTCTCTCCCGACGTCGTGACTGCTGCTGACGCCCTCGAACACTACGCCCTCCCACGGCACTCCGACACCCGAACAAGTGCACACAAACGGACATACCTGCACAGAACACACTTGCGGTGGGCTCGGTAAACCCGGTAGGGCTAGTAGGAACACAGACCCGACACGGCCGGCTTTGGAGGCGCCGCACACCGCAGTGCACGCAATTGGCTTCGGCAGCCGTATGCCGAGAACGATGGAGGACATCATGTCACCCCGGCTCGACGGATCGCGTACCCAGGAAGCGACGTCGACACTCCCTCCGGAACATCTGGATCCCATCGAGCACCATGACGCTGCCGTCGGCCACGACGGCACCCTCGCCGGGCTTCCGGACATCCCCGCCTTCGACGAAGTGACTCCGGCTGACGCCCGAGCCCTGTCGAAGACCCTCTTCGAGCGGCTGGAATCGCTGGAGGAAGGCACCCACGACTACTCGTACGTGCGCAACACGCTCGTCGAGCTCAACCTCGCGCTGGTCAAGTTCGCCGCCTCCCGGTTCCGCTCCCGCAGCGAGCCCATGGAGGACATCATCCAGGTCGGCACGATCGGCCTGATCAAGGCGATCGACCGCTTCGAGATGTCGCGCGGTGTCGAGTTCCCCACGTTCGCGATGCCGACCATCATCGGCGAGATCAAGCGCTTCTTCCGCGACACCTCGTGGTCCGTGCGCGTCCCGCGCCGGCTGCAGGAGCTGCGGCTCGACCTGGCCAAGGCCGGCGACGAGCTGGCCCAGCGCCTCGACCGCGCCCCGACGGTGTCCGAACTGGCCGAGCACCTCGGCCTGTCCCGGGACGAGGTCGTCGAGGGCATGGCCGCCTCGAACGCTTACACCGCCTCCTCGCTGGACGCCCAGCCGGAGGAGGACGACGCGGAGGGCGCGCTCGCCGATCGCATCGGCTACGAGGACCACGGACTCGAGGGCATCGAGTACGTCGAGTCCCTGAAGCCGCTGATCGCCGAACTCCCGCCCCGGGACCGGAAGATCCTGTCCCTGCGCTTCGTGGCGGGCATGACCCAGTCGGAGATCGGCGAGGAACTCGGCATCTCCCAGATGCACGTGTCCCGGCTGCTGTCGCGGACGCTGGTACGGCTGCGCAAGGGGCTCACGGTCGAGGAGTGATCCTCACCGGGTGACGCTTGTCCTCCAGAGGGGCGGTCCGAGCCGGGCCGCCCCCCTTCGGGTTCCGCGCCCGCCGAGCGCCGGACGCCCACTGTTACCCACGGCAACCTCTTTCCTCCCAAGCCTCGTTCCATCACTATGGGCACCCGCAAACTGGCCGGTACGTCAGGACCGGTGCGGTGGCCACGCGGGTGCGAGGAGGCGGACGGATGGCTCGGGTCGACGGGACCGGCGGCGATGCCCAGGCCGGGGACGGGGTGCACACCGGCGCGTCCGACGCGCGGCTGACCGAACTGCTGCGCACCGACACGCCCACCGCGTATCCGGCGCTCCAGGAGCTGCGGGCGCGGCACCAGCCGCCGGTCCTCGCCTACGCCCGGCTGTGCGCGGCCGGCGAGTCCGCGGCACGCCAACTGGCCGCTACGGCCTTCACGCTGGCGGCGCGTCAGGCCGCGCGCGGCACCGACGGCGGCGGACCGTGGCGCCACCGGCTGCTGACGCTGACCGTGGAGGTCGCGGCCGGGTGGGCGGCCGACGAGCGGGCCGCCGGACTCGACCCGGGCCTGCTCCTCGTACTGAACACGGCGGGCACCGGCCGCCCTCCGGTCCCGCCCATGCTGTCCGCCTTCCGCTCCCTGCCGCCCCGGGCCCGGGGCCTGATCTGGTACGGGCTCGTGGACCGGGAGCAGGCCGACCGCACCGCCACGCTGCTCGGCCTCACCCCGCAGGACGTCGTCCACGGCACGGACCCGGCGCTCCAGTCGCTCGCCCAGGCCTGTCTGCGGTCCCGGCTCGCCGCCTCCGACGACCCGCGCTGCGTGGACTTCCAGCGGCTCGTCGAGGAGTCGGTACGGCCCGACAGCCCCCGCGACAGCGCCGATCTGCACGCCCACATGGCGCACTGCGCGCACTGCGCGGCCGCGTACGAGGAGCAGTGCACCCTGCGGGACACCCCGCGCGCGGCCCTGGCGGAGGGTCTGCTGCCGTGGGCGGGCACGGCGTACGCGGCACGCGAGGCGGGCGGTGTCCCGTCCCTCGCGGCCCCCGGCGGGCGGGCGCCGTCACGCCGTTTCGCGCTGGCCTCGGCGGCTCTGGGCGTGGCGCTGGCGCCGCTGCTCTTCCTCCTGCTGTCCCCGGGCGACGCGCCGTCCCGTCCGGCGGCGGACGCGACCTCCGAACCCCCGGCCGGGCCACCGCCGGTGACCGTGACGGCGACCGTCCCCGCTCCCCCGTCCTCCCCGGTGCCGTCCCCCTCGGCGACCTCCGCGTCCCCGTCCCCGACGCCGACGGCGAGCCCGGCCGCCCCCTCGCGCACGGCCCGGCCGACGTCCTCGCCGGCCGTCCCGGCACCGTCGTACCGGCCACCGGGCAGCGCCTACGCCCAGGTGGTGAACGCCGCGTCGGGGCAGTGCCTGGACATCCGCGACGGCGACCTGGAGAAGGGGACGGACGTCGTCATAGCCGCGTGCACCGCCGCCCGCACCCAGCTGTGGCGGGTCGACGCCGGACGCGGCGTGGTCCAGTCGTACGCCGACGACGACTACTGCCTGGACAGTCGCGGCTCGGTCGACCGGGGCGTCGGCATCTGGCTGTGCGACTCGGTCGACGGGCGCAACGGCCAGAACCTCCGCTTCTCGGTGGACGGGCGCGGGGTGATCCGCCCCGGCATCGCTCCCGACCGTGCGGTGACGCCGGGCGGGGACGCGTCGGTGGTCCTCGCCGGGACGGACGCGGGGCGTACGGACCAGCGGTGGCGTGCCGGGGCCGCCGCCTCCTGAGCGCCCCGGCGGGCGTCACACCACGCGTACGCCGCGCCGCCACACCCCGTCCACCAGCGGCACGCCGGGCCGGTAGGCCAGGTGGACGTGGCTCGGGGCGTCGAGGAGGGTCAGGTCGGCGTACGCGCCGGGGGCGACGCGGCCGACGTCGTCGCGGCGCAGGGCCGCCGCACCGCCCGCGGTGGCCGACCAGACCGCCTCGTCCGGCGTCATCCCCATGTCCCGCACCGCGAGCGCGACGCAGAAGGGGACGGAGGACGTGAAGGACGAGCCGGGGTTGCAGTCGGTGGAGAGCGCGACCGTGACGCCGGCGTCGATGAGGCGGCGGGCGTCCGGCCACGCGGCGCGGGTGGAGAACTCGGCGCCGGGCAGCAGGGTGGCGACGGTGTCGCTGTGGGCGAGGGCGTCCACGTCGGCGTCGGTGAGGTGGGTGCAGTGGTCGGCGCTGGCGGCGTCCAGCTCGACGGCCAGCTGGACGCCGGGGCCGTAGGAGAGCTGGTTGGCGTGGATGCGCGGGTGCAGGCCCTTGGCCTTGCCGGCGGTGAGGATCGCGCGGGCCTGGTCGCCGTCGAAGGCGCCCTTCTCGCAGAACACGTCGACCCAGCGGGCGTGCGGGGCGCAGGCGTCGAGCATCTCGCCGGTGACCAGGGCGACGTAGGCGGCCGGGTCGTCGGCGAGTTCGGGGGCGACGACGTGGGCGCCGAGGTAGGTGACCTCGTCGGTGTGGCGGGCGGCGATGCGCAGGGCGCGGGACTCGTCGGCGGTGGTCAGGCCGTAGCCGGACTTGGTCTCGAAGGTCGTGGTGCCCTGGCGCAGGGCCTCCGCGAGGTAGCGGGTGAGACCCGCCTCCAGTTCCGCGTCGCTCGCGGCGCGGGTGGCGGCGACAGTGGTGCGGATGCCGCCCGCGCTGTAGGGGCGGCCGGACATGCGGGCGTTGAACTCCTCGGTGCGGTCGCCCGCGAAGAGGAGGTGGGAGTGGGAGTCGACGAAGCCGGGCAGGACGGCCCGGCCGCCGGCGTCGACGCGGTTGTCAGTGGCGGGTGCTTTGCTTGATTCACCGGTCCACGCGATGCGGTCGCCGTCGATGACGACGGCCGCGTCCCGGACCAGTCCGAGGGGGGAGTTGTCGCCGAGGGAGGGGTCGTTGGTGACGAGTGTGCCGATGTTGGTGATGACGGTGCTGCTGCTCATGGTGTCCGTGACGTCCTCGTGGGGGCGGGGTCGGGTGGTCAGGCGCGCAGGGCTTCGACGGCCCGCGCGAGGGCCTGCGGCACATCGGGGACGTGGGTGTGCACCCCGTCGCGTACGACGTGCCGCCCGCCCACGACCGTGTGCCGTACGTCCGCTGCCGTCGCCGCGAATACGGCCGTCTCGGCGCCGAGCCTGGGCAGCGGCCCCGCTGTTCTGACCGAGTCCAGCGCGATCGTCGTGAGGTCGGCGCGGGCACCGGCCTCGATGCGGCCGGCGTCGTCCCAGCCGAGGGCGGCGTGGCCGTCGGCGGTGGCGGCGCGCAGCAGGGCGGCGGCGGTCCAGTGGCCGCGGGTGCGGGTGCGCAGCCGCTCGTTCAGCTCCATCGCGCGGGCCTCCTCCAGCAGGTCGACGACGGCGTGGCTGTCGGAGCCGAGGGAGAGGGGCGAGCCCGCCCGCTGGAGGGCGGGGGCGGGTCCGATGCCGTCGGCGAGGTCCCGTTCCGTGGTCGGGCACATGCAGGTGCCGGTGCGGCTGTCGCCGAGCAGGGCGATGTCCTCGTCCGTGAGGTGGGTGTTGTGGACGCCGGTGGTGCGGGGTCCGAGCACGCCGTGGTCGGCGAGGAGCCGGGTCGGGGTGCGTCCGTGGGCCCGGCGGCAGGCGTCGTTCTCGGCGGTCTGCTCGGACAGGTGGACGTGCAGCGGGGCCCGCCGTTCCTCGGCCCAGCGTGCCACGGTCGCCAACTGGTCGGCGGGCACGGCCCGTACGGAGTGGATCGCCGCCCCGATCCGTGCGTGATCCCGTTCCTTGAGAACTGAACAGCGTTCCGCCCAGGCGTCCGCAGTCCCGTCGGAGAAGCGGAGCTGGTGGGCGTTCGGGGGCTCGCCGAAGCCGGCGGAGAGGTAGCAGGTGTCGAGGAGGGTGATGCGGACGCCGGCTTCGGCGGCGGCCTCGATCAGGGCCTCTCCCATCGCGTTGGGGTCGGCGTAGGGGGTGCCGCCGGGGGCGTGGTGGACGTAGTGGAACTCGCCGACGGTGGTGATGCCGGCCAGGGCCATCTCGGCGTACACCGCGCGGGCGAGGTCGTGGTACGCCTCGGGGGTCAGCCGGTCGGCGACGGAGTACATGACCTCGCGCCAGGTCCAGAAGGTGCCGGAGCCGACCTGGACGGTGCCGCGCAGGGCGCGGTGGAAGGCGTGGCTGTGGGCGTTGGCGAGTCCCGGCAGGGTCAGGCCGCGCAGGATCTCGGCGCCGGGGGGCGGGGTGGGGGTGTCCGTGCGGACGGCGGTGATCCGGCCGTCCCGCTCCGCGGCGGAGCCGCTGACGGCCACCGTGACGGCGACGCCCGGCTCGACGTGGGTGCCGAGCCAGGCGTGTTCCAGCCAGTACGTCCGTGGGGTGGGGGTCACGTGCGGGCCAGCCCTTCCAGTACGTCGGCGAGTGCGTTCACCCCGGCCACGCAGTCGTCCTCGGTGGCGGATTCGGCCGGGGAGTGCGAGACGCCGGTGGGGTTGCGTACGAACAGCATGGCGGTCGGGACGCGTCCGGAGAGGATTCCGGCGTCGTGTCCGGCGCCGGTGCCGAGGACGGGGACCTTCAGCTCGGTGTCGCTGCCCAGGATGCGGGCGAGTTCGTCGCGCAGGGCGTGGTCGAACTCCACGACGGGTGTGAAGGACTCGCGGACGACGTCGAGGTCGACGCCGTGGGCGGCGGCGTACTCGCGGGCGGCCTTCTCGATGCCGGTGACCACGGTGTCCAGGCTCGCCTGGTCGGCGGCGCGGGAGTCGAGCCAGCCGCGGACGAGGGAGGGGATGGCGTTGACGCCGTTCGGCTCGACGGCGATCTTGCCGAAGGTGGCGACGGCACCGGCGAGTTCGGCCTCGCGGCGGGCGGCGAGGACGGTCTCGGCGTAGCCGAGCATGGGGTCGCGCCGGTCGGCGAGCCGGGTGGTGCCGGCGTGATTGGCCTCGCCGCGGAAGTCGAACCGCCAGCGTCCGTGCGGCCAGATGGCGCTGGCGACGCCGATCCGGTCGCCGGACAGGTCGAGGGCGCGGCCCTGCTCGACGTGGAGTTCGACGAAGGCGCCGATGCGGTCGAGGCGTTCGGCGTCGGGGCCGATGGTGTCCGGGTCGTAGCCGGCGGCTTCCATGGCCTCGGGCAGCGTGATGCCGTCGGCGTCGGTCAGGCGGTGGGCCTGCTCGACGGTGAGCGCCCCGGAGGTGAGCCGGGAGCCGACGCAGGCGAGGCCGAAGCGGGCACCCTCCTCGTCACCGAAGTTGACGATGCCCAGGGGCCTGGTGATCCGCGCTCCCCTGCCGCGCAGTTCGTCCAGGGCCGCGAAGGCGGAGACCACCCCGAGGGGGCCGTCGAAGGCGCCGCCGTCGGGGACGGAGTCCAGGTGGGAGCCGGTGACGACGGCGTTGCCGGCGGCCGGGTCGCCGAGCCAGGCCCACTGGTTGCCGTTGCGGTCGACCTCGTAGACCAGGCCGCGTGCCTCCGCCTGCTGCCGGAACCAGGCCCGGCAGTCGGCGTCGGCGCCGGTCCAGGCGAAGCGGCGGTAGCCGCCGGAGGCGGAGCTGCGGCCGACCGGCAGCAGCTCCGCCCACATGCTGTGGAAGCTCACGCGGCGCCGCCCTCGTGGCCTTCGCGCATCGGCACCCGCACGTGCCGTTCGGCCGCCACCGACTCCGCGATGTCGTACCCGGCGTCGACGTGCCGGATGACGCCCATGCCGGGGTCGTTGGTGAGGACCCGGCGGATCTTCTCGCCGGCCAGGGCGGTGCCGTCGGCGACCGTGACCTGCCCGGCGTGGAGGGAGCGGCCCATGCCGACGCCGCCGCCGTGGTGGAGGGAGACCCAGGAGGCGCCGGAGGCCACGTTGACCATGGCGTTGAGCAGCGGCCAGTCGGCGATGGCGTCCGAGCCGTCGAGCATGGCCTCGGTCTCGCGGTAGGGGGAGGCGACGGAGCCGCAGTCGAGGTGGTCGCGGCCGATGACGATCGGCGCGGCCAGCTCGCCGCTCGCGACCATGTCGTTGAACCGCTCACCGGCCTTGTCGCGCTCTCCGTAGCCGAGCCAGCAGATGCGGGCGGGCAGGCCCTGGAAGTGGACGCGCTCGCCGGCCATCTTGATCCAGCGGGCCAGCGACTCGTTCTCCGGGAAGAGGTCGAGGATCGCCTTGTCGGTCTTGGCGATGTCGGCGGGGTCGCCGGACAGGGCGGCCCAGCGGAAGGGGCCCTTGCCCTCGCAGAAGAGAGGGCGGATGTAGGCGGGGACGAAGCCGGGGAAGGCGAAGGCCCGGTCGTATCCGGCGAGCTGGGCCTCGCCGCGGATGGAGTTGCCGTAGTCGAAGACCTCGGCGCCGGCGTCCTGGAAGCCGACCATGGCCTCGACGTGCCGGGCCATGGACTCGCGGGCGCGGGTGGTGAAGCCCGCCGGGTCCTTGGCGGCGGCGTCGGCCATGTCCTCGAAGGCGATGCCGACGGGGAGGTACGCCAGCGGGTCGTGGGCCGAGGTCTGGTCGGTCACGATGTCGATGGGGGCGCCCATGGCGAGGAGCTGCGGCACCAGCTCGGCGGCGTTGCCGAGGACGCCGATGGACAGCGGCTTGCGCCGGTCGCGGGCCTCGGTGGCCAGGTGGAGGGCGTGGTCGAGGGAGTCGGCCCGCACGTCGAGGTAGCGGTGCTCGATGCGGCGGTCGATGGCACGGGGGTCGCAGTCGATGCAGATCGCGACGCCGTCGTTCATGGTGACGGCGAGGGGCTGGGCACCGCCCATGCCGCCGAGGCCGGCGGTGAGGGTGATGGTCCCGGCCAGGGTGCCGTCGAACTTCTTCGCGGCGACGGCGGCGAAGGTCTCGTAGGTGCCCTGGAGGATGCCCTGGGTGCCGATGTAGATCCAGGAGCCGGCCGTCATCTGCCCGTACATGGTCAGGCCGAGGGCCTCCAGGCGGCGGAACTCCTCCCAGTTGGCCCAGTCGCCGACGAGGTTGGAGTTGGCGATGAGGACGCGCGGGGCCCATTCGTGGGTCTGCATGACGCCGACCGGGCGGCCCGACTGGACGAGCATCGTCTCGTCCTGCTTGAGGGTCTCCAGGGTGCGGACCATGGCGTCGAAGGAACGCCAGTCGCGGGCCGCCTTGCCGGTGCCGCCGTAGACGACGAGCTTGTCGGGGTGCTCGGCGACCTCGGGGTCGAGGTTGTTCTGCAGCATCCGCAGGGCGGCCTCCTGCTGCCAGCCCAGGGCGCTCGGCTGCGTACCGCGTGGCGCTCGGACGGGGCGGGGTCCGGACATGGTCTGCCTCCTGGTGGCTTGCTCCCGGCGGATTGTTACTGCGGATATTCATATCCTCGCTTCGTGAATAGAACTAGTCAATACGCCCGTGTCGGGACGCGGGCGCGTCGCGGATGTTTGGCTGGATGTCCGGTCAGGCGGGCGAAGGGACGGAGGATCGCGTGAGCGACGGCTTGGGCACGAGCGGTGAGCTGGACGGCATCGACGCGGAGCGGGCCGCGCGGCGGGACCAGGCGGTGCGGGCGGCCGTGGAGCAGGGGCTGCTCGGGCCGGACGCCCCGATCGTCGGGCTGCTGGACGTCGCCGGGATCCGGGAGTCGGCGGCGGCGCTGCGGGCGGCGTTCGAGGCGGTGACGGCCCCGGGGACGCCCGTGCTGCACGCCTTCGCGGTGAAGGCGACCCCTCTGGTCCCGGTGCTGCGGCTGCTGCACGAGGAGGGCATCGGCGCGGAGGTCGCGAGCCCGGGCGAGCTGGCCCTGGCGCGGGCCGCGGGGGTGCCCGCGGAGCGGACGGTGCTGGACTCACCCGCCAAGACGCCGGGCGAGCTGCGCGAGGCGCTGGCGCTGGGCATCGCCGTCAACGCGGACAACCCGCAGGAGCTGGGGCGCCTCGACGCCCTGATGGCGGCGGGCCCGAGCCGGTCCCCGCTCGGCATCAGGGTGAACCCGCAGGTCGGCGGGGGCTCCATCGAGGCGCTGTCGACGGCCACGGCGACCTCGAAGTTCGGCGTGGCGCTGCGCGACGAGGGGGCGCGCGAGTGGGTGGTGCGGGCGTATCTGGACCGGCCGTGGCTGACCCGGCTGCACGCGCACACCGGCTCCCAGGGCATCCCGCTCACGCTCATGGCCGAGGGCGTGGCCGCGGCGTACGCGCTCGCCGAGGAGATCAACGAGCGGGCCGGGCGCCGGCAGGTGGACACCCTCGACATCGGCGGCGGGCTGCCGGTGAACTTCACCTCCGACGAGACGGCACCGACGTACGCCGCGTACGCGCGCGTGCTGCGCGAGGCGGTGCCGGGGCTGTTCGACGGGCGGTACGGGCTGGTCACCGAGTTCGGGCGGTCGCTGCTGGCCAAGCACGGCACGGTCGTGGCCCGCGTGGAGTACGCCAAGAACGCCGGGGGCCGGCCGGTCGCGGTGACGCACGCGGGCGTGCAGGTGGCGACGCGGACGGTGTACGCGCCGGGGGCGTGGCCGCTGCGGATCGCCGCGTACGACGGCAAGGGGCTGCCGAAGGAGGGGCCGGACGTGGTGCAGGACGTGGCGGGACCGGCGTGCTTCGCGGGGGACCTGCTGGCGGCGGGGCGTGCGCTGCCGCTGCTGGAGCAGGGGGACTACGCGGCGGCGCTGGACACCGGGGCGTACTACTTCGCGCACCATTACGCGTACAACTCGCTGGCGCGGCCCGCGGTGTACGGGTTCGCCGGGGGCGGGGACGGGGGTGTCGCCTTCGCGACCGTGCGGGAGGCTCAGAGCGTCGAGGAGATCGTGGCCGAGGCGGGTGGTGAGTACGTCGGCTCGTTGAGCGGTCTTCGCCGTGGGGGTGCGGGTGGTTCGTAGGCGGCACGTTCGTCGTGGCTGGTCGCGCCCGCGCGGCGGAGCCGCACAAGCCCCGCGCCCCTGGTGGGGGGCGCTGCGCGCCGCCCCCACCCCCGGTCCCGGCTCCCGGTCAGACCAGTGCCGCCGTCTTTCGCCTCGCCCCGCCAGGGGCCGCGTCGCCGGCCGCGATGCCCGTGCTGCGGTAGGCCTTGACCGTCTTGCCCGCCGGGCGGCCGTTGCGGACGAGCCAGTCCACGCGGACCCACAGCAGGGCGTCCCCGGCCTGTTCGCGGCGGCCGATCCAGGCGGACTTCAGCCACAGCCCGGCGCCGCAGCCCGCCATCAGCAGTCCGGCCGCCGCCGGGACGGCGAAGGCGCTGCCGAGCGCGGCGAGGAAGGCGAGCAGCAGCCACCAGCGGTGGCCCCGGCGCCAGTTGCGCACGGTCACCGCGCGGTCCTGGAGCACGTCGTGCTTGCCCGCGCGGGCGGCCGATCCTGCCAGCGCGGTGTACCGCTTGCGGCGCACGGACGCCACCACGGCCGTCGCCACGATGAACAGCGCCGCACCGGCCAGGACGCCGATCCGGCGTCCGGTCAGTCCCGGCACCAGCATGCCGATGCCCGCCGCGAGTACGCCCAGCCACCACAACGGCGCCGCCCCCGCCCGTACGACGACGGCGACCCGAGCCAGTCCCTGTCCTCCGCGCGCCACGTTCCGGCCTCCTCGTCCCCAGTCCTGTCTGTGCGATGCGTCCGACGGAAGTGTCGGGCGCCGCACTGTAGCGGGGGAAGCTGAGACGAATCTGAGAACCCGTCGGCCGTCCGGGTCACTCCACGAACAGGCCCCGGGCCGCCGCCTTGGCGTCGAACTCCTCCAGCCGGGCCTGGGCGTCCGGCAGGTCGTCGCACATCGCCTCCAGCAGCACCCGGCCGATCAGCATCGGCGCGCAGGCGGTGTCGAAGGCGAGGCCCGTGCCGACGGCGGCGGGCAGCAGCAGGTCGGACACCTTGGCGACCGGCGCGAAGGCGGAGTCGGCGACCGTCACCACCGTGAGCCCCGCCTCCTTGGCGTGGGCGAGGGTGTCGACGACCTCGCGCGGATGCCGGGGCAGGGCGAAGCAGATCAGGGCGCTCGCGCCGGCCCGGACGGCGGCGTCGATGCGGTCGTGGACCATCGTGCCGCCCTCGTTGAGGAGCCGCACGTCGGGGTGGACCTTGGCGGCGAAGTAGGCGAAGCCGTGCGCCTGGGCGGCCGCCGCGCGCAGCCCGAGCACCGGGAGCGGCCGGCTGCCCGCGAGGACCCGGCCCGCCTCCCGCACCGGCCCGGGGTCGGCCAGCGCCTCCGCCAGGTGCCGCAGGTTCTCGATCTCGGCCTCCACGGCCTGCTGGTACTCGTTCACGGCGCCCGTGTCCGTCGCCGCTTCCGCGGGGGCGACCTCGCGCAGGTGCCGGCGCAGCGCCGGGTAGCCGTCGAAGCCGAGGGCGACGGCGAAGCGGGTCACGGACGGCTGGCTGACCCCGGCCAGCTCGGCCAGCTCCACGCTGGACAGGAAGGGCACGTCGGCGGCGCGCCGCACCATGCTGTGCGCGATGCGGCGCTGGGTCGGCGTCAGCCGGTGCCCTTCGAAGAGCGCCTGCAGCCGCGCGGCCGGGCCGTCCGTCCCGATCATGACGTGCTCCCCCTCGACCTATTCACCCGTACCGGATTCTGCATACCGTTATACAGGCGAACGCCGATCGGAGGCACGCGCTGCCGAGGGGCCGGACTGCCCGGGGCTTCTCAGTCGCCCGTGGGCTCCGCCGCCCCCTCCCGCGCGTCGGCGGTCGCGGGCACGAATCCCGGCAGCCACCGGGCCGCCTCCGCGCGGAACGGGATCTCGCACTCCAGCTGGCACAGCACCGCGGTGGCCGCGCCGACGACACGGTTCACCAGCACGTAGGAGGGCGGGAGGTTGAAGCGGCGCAGCAGTCCGCCCTCGCGCAGGTCGACGGACTGCACGACGTCCTCGCGGAGCCATTGGCGCGTGAAGCGGTACGTCTCACCGGCCGACGGCGTGGCCACGGGCAGCAGGAACGCGCCGAGGGCGGCGTGGTCGAGGGGAGCGCCCGCCGTGATGAAGCCCTCCCGCACGAGGAGTTCCTGGGCGGCGGCCCAGTCCCCGTCCTGGGCCAGCCGGATCAGGCTGCCGAGGGCTGCGGGGAAGCCGTCGGGGAGGCGCTTGACGGCGCCGAAGTCCAGGACGCCGAGCCTGCCGTCCGGGAGCAGGCGGAAGTTCCCGGGGTGCGGGTCGGCGTGCAGGCGTCCCGCCCGCTCGGGCCCGGAGAACAGGAAGCGCGCGTACTTGAGGCCCGCGTCGTCGCGCTCGGCCTGCGATCCCTCCCGGATGACGGAGGCGAGCGGTGTCCCCTCCAGCCACTCCGTGACGAGCACCCGGCGGGTGTACGTCACCACGTCGGGCACCAGGATCTCCTTGTCGCCCCGGTACGCGTCGGCGAACGCCTGCTGGGCCTCGGCCTCCAGCCGGTAGTCCAGCTCATCGGCGACCCGTTCGCGCAGTTCGCGCAGCATGGGTTCGACGTCCAGGCCCGGGGTGACCAGCGAGAACAGCCGGATCACGCGGCCGAGTCGGGCGTAGTCCCCGAGCAGCGCCTCACCGGCGCCCGGGTACTGGATCTTCACGGCGACGGTTCGGCCGTCGGTGTGGACGGCCCGGTGCACCTGGCCGATGGACGCGGCCGCCGCGGGCATGTCCTCGAACGCGGTGAACCGTTCGCGCCAGTCGGGGCCGAGCTCCTCCCGGAGGACGGCGTGCACCTGGTCCGCCGGCAGGGCGGGCGCGGCCTCCTGGAGCAGGGTCAGGGCGGCCCGGTAGGGGCCGATCACCTCCGGGGGGAGCGCCGCCTCGAAGACGGAGAGCATCTGGCCGAACTTCATGGCCCCGCCCTTGAGCTCGCCCAGGACACGGAAGAGGTGCCCGGCGGTGCGGCGCTGCAGTTCACCGGCGAGCAGGTCGACGGGCTCCCCCAGCAGACGCCGCCCGAACCCGAGCGCGGAGCGGCCGGCGAAGCCGAGCGGCAGGGACATCAGCCGTGCGCCGCGGGTGAAGGAGGAGCGGGGGACGGCACGGGCGGTGGGAGCGTCGTGCGGCGGCCCCGCCTGCGCGTCCCCGACGTCCGCGGCACGCTCGTCCGCGGGCGCCCCGGCATCCTGGCCCGCCGGTTCCACGGTGCCCTCGTCCGCCGGTGTCCCGGCAGGGTCGTCCAGGAGGTCTCCGGTGCCCTCGTCCGCGACGTCTCCGGTGCGCTCGGCCGCCAGGCCCCTGGTGCGCTCGGCCGTCGGCTCCGCGGGGGGCTCGTTCTTCGTCATCGCGGGCTCCCCGCCGTCACGGTGGCCCGCACGGGGCCCTTGAGTCCGGTCACGGCGTTGGCGATCAGGGCCTGCCCCGCGCCCTCCCCCGTCGTCATGATCGACTCGGGGTGGAACTGCACGGCCGCCACCGGCAGCGTGCGGTGCTCGATGCCCATCACCGTGCCGTCGGCGGTGCGGGCGGTCACCCTCAGCCCGTCCGGCAGCGTCGCCGGATCGGCGTGCAGGGAGTGGTAGCGCCCGGCGCGGAAACGGGCCGGCATGTTCCGGAACACGGTCCCCCCGTCACCGGCGACCTCGACCGACGACGGCTTGCCGTGCACGGGCCACGGCAGCGTGCCGAGGGTCCCGCCGAAGTGCTCGACGATGCCCTGCAGGCCCAGGCAGACCCCGAACACCGGCAGCCCGCGTGCCAGGACCCCGTCCAGCAGGGCGGACATCCCGAAGTCCGCCGGGCGGCCGGGGCCGGGTGACAGGAGCACCAGGTCGGGCGCCACGGTGTCGAGCAGGTCCAGGGGGAACCCGGCGCGGTACGTGACCACCTCCGCGCCGGTCTGCCGGACATAGTCGCCGAGCGTGTGGACGAAGGAGTCCTGGTGGTCGACGAGCAGGACGCGGCGCCGGCCGCCGGTCCGCACCGCCGGCGCGGCTCCCCGCCGTGTGCCGGCCGTCTCCACCGTGTCCCCGCCCGCGTTCTCGACCGCGTCGAGCAGCGCGCTCGCCTTGAGCGCGGTCTCCTCCTCCTCCGCCCGCGGGTCCGAGTCGAACAGCAGCGTCGCCCCGGCCCGCACGGTGGCGACGCCGTCGCGGAACTGGACGGTGCGCAGGGTGAGCGCGGTCTCCAGGCCCCCGTCGAAGCCGATGCGGCCCACCGCACCGCCGTACCAGCGGCGCGGACTGCGCTCGTGCTCCTCGACGAAGGCGATCGCGGCCCGCTTGGGCGCTCCCGTGACGGTCACCGCCCACATGTGGCTCATGAAGGCGTCCAGCGCGTCGCGGTCGTCGCGGAGCCGGCCGCGGACGTGGTCGACGGTGTGGATGAGCCGCGAGTACATCTCGATCTGCCGGCGCGCCAGGAGCTCCACGCTGCCGGGCACGCACACCCGTGCCTTGTCGTTGCGGTCGACGTCCGTGCACATCGTCAGCTCCGACTCCTCCTTGTCGGAGCCGAGCAGCGTGCGGATCTGTTCGGCGTCCTCCTGGGGGTTCCGGCCGCGGGCGACGGTGCCGCTGATCGGGCAGGACTCGACGGTGCCGGCGTGCGGGTCGACGCGTACGAACATCTCCGGTGACGCCCCCACCAGGTGCTCACCGTCGGCGAGGTTCATCAGCAGGCCGTACGGCGCCGGATTGCGGGTGCGCAGCCTGCGGAACACCTCCGACGGCGGTGCCTCGGCGCGCCGGTGGAAGCTCTGGCCGGGCACGACCTCGAACAGGTCGCCGGAGCGGAACCGCTCCTTGGCGAGGCCGACGAGCTCCGCGTACGCCCCCGGGGCGTGGTCGCGCGGGGCGGCCGGCCGGGCCGGCGGCGCGAGGGGCGCGGCGGGCGTGGCGCGGTCGAGCCCGACGGTGCTGCGGCCGGCGTGGGAGAAGTCGTAGCTGTGGCGCACCGCGGTGCCCCGGTGCCGGTCGACGCACAGGATCCGGTCCGGCAGGTGCAGGGCGAGGACGCGGTCGCGGGGATCACGGTCCTGGTGCTGCGGTACGGGGTCGAGCTGCAGGACGAGGTCGTAGCCGAACGCGCCGTACAGGCCCCACACGTCGTCGTGCGGTCCCGCCAGGGCGGCGACGACGGCGCGCAGCACGGTGAAGGCCGAGGGCAGCCGGGTGCGGTCCTCCTCGGCGAAGGGGACCTGGTCGTGCCGGGCGCCGCCGCTCGGGTCGATGGGGACCGTGACGGTGCCCGCGGTGTCGTCCCGGCGGGGCCCCAGCGGGGTCAGGGCGCGGAAGAGCGCGGGCAGCAGGACCCGGCCGCGTTCGTTGAGCGCGCGCAGCCGGACGTCGTCCTGATGGGCGGTCACCTCGACGGGCGGGTCGACGTACGCGATGTCGTACGGCCGGTAGCGGCCCGGCTGGTCGCAGCGGCCCGACATCAGCAGTCCGCGCCGGGTGTCCAGGGCTTCTTCCAGGCGGGCGAGCTCGGTCTCCGCCAGTGCGAGGTCCAGGGGCTCGGACAGGCGGGTCACCTCGGCGCCGGCCGGGGTGGTCCACTGGTGTGCCGTCGCCGCGGTCCGGTGGGTCGTTGCCGTCATCGTGGTCCTTTGCGTCGGGTCGTCGGCGGGTTCGCCGGACTGGTGCGGCCGGAGCCGACGGCCGGGCGGGAGCGGCCGGTGCGGAGCGCCGGTCTCATGCGGCCGAGGTGAGGCCGGGAGTGGCCGGGAGTGGCCGGGGGAGGTCCAGGGGGGCGGCGCGGGCGGCCGGGTCAGACGCCCAGGTCCCGGCCGATGATCTCCTTCATGATTTCGTTGGTGCCGCCGTAGATCGGGTGCACCCGGTTGTCCACGAACGCCCTGGCGACGGGCGTCTCCCGCATGAAGCCGTAGCCGCCGTGCAGTTGGACGCAGCGGTCGAGCACCCGGCGCTGGACGTCGGTGGCCCACCACTTGGCCTTGGCCGCGGCCACCGCGTCGAGGCGTCCCGCGTTGTGCTCGGCCACCGCCCGGTCGACGTAGGTGCGGGCGACGTCCAGTTCGGTGGCCATCTCGGCCAGTTCGAAGCGGACGTGCTGGAACGTGCCGACGGGCTGTCCGAAGGCGGTGCGGTTCTTGCAGTACGCGAGGGTCTGGGCGAAGGCGGTCTCGGCGGCGGCCACGGCGTAGGCGGCGATGCCGAGCCGCTCCTGCGGCAGGTTGGCCGCCAGGTGCAGGAAGGCGCGGCCGGGCGTGCCTAGCAGGTTGGCCGCCGGGACCCGGACGTCGTCGAAGAACAGCTCGGCGGTGTCCTGCGCGGCCATGCCGATCTTCTCCAGCTTGCGGCCGCGGGAGAACCCGGGCATGCCGCGTTCGACCACGAGCAGGCTCAGGCCCCGCGCGCCCCGGCCGGGGCGGGTCCGGGCGACCACGACGACCAGGTCAGCGTGGATGCCGTTGGTGATGAACGTCTTCGCGCCCCGGAGCACGTAGTCGTCGCCGTCCTGGAAGGCGGTGGTCCGGATGGCCTGGAGATCGCTGCCGGCCTCCGGTTCGGTCATCGCGATGGCGGTGACCAGGTCGCCCGAGCAGAAGCCGGGCAGCCAGCGCCGTTTCTGCTCGTCGGTGGCGAGTTCCAGGAGGTAGGGCGCGACGACGTCGTTGTGCAGGGCGAAGCCGATGCCGGTCGCGCCGACGCGCATGATCTCCTCGCTGAGGAGGACCTGGTAGCGGAAGTCGCGGACGCCGCCGCCGCCGTACTCCTCCGGTACGTCGACGCCCAGCAGCCCGAGCTTGCCGGCGCGGCGCCACACCTCGCGGTCGACGAGTCCGGCGCGCTCCCAGTCCGCGTGGAACGGGACGATCTCCCGCTCGACGAAGTCGCGCACCATGGCCTGGAAGTCGCGGTGGTCCTGGGTCAGTTCGCTGTCGCGCATGTCCCTCGCTCCGTCTGCGGGCCGGTCGTGCGGTGGATGATCTGTTCGACGGTTCCGGTGCAGGCCCGGGTGCTGGCCTGCTCGAAGCGCACCTCGGCCACGGCTCGCCGGGTGGAGCAGCTGATCAGTACGGTCTCGATGCGGACGGGGCCGGGCACGAGCGGGGCGTGGTAGTCGACGGACAGGCCGGCGGTGAGGAAGCCGGTGCCGTCCGGGATCGCCGACAGCATCACCAGTCCGGCGAAGTGGTCGACCAGGCAGGCGATCCAGCCGCCGAAGACGACGCCGGGGGTGAGGGTCAGCTCCCCGTCGAAGGACGTCTCGCAGACGACCAGGCCGGGCAGCCAGGAGGTGGCGGGCGGCAGGGTGAGCGTGCGGGCGGCCGGCGGGTCGGGCACCGTGCCGTCGGCCAGGCCGACGAGCATGCGCCGGCCGCTGGTGTCCGCACCGTCCGGTGCCAGGCCGCGCAGCCGGGCCGGCCGGGTGGGTGGCGGGGTGGTTTCGAGCATGCTGGCATCTCCGCGTTTCCAGGGTTCGAGGACCGGTACGGGGTGGGCGCCGCGCCCTGCCGGGCACCGCGCGAGGTCCCGCCGGACACCGGGCGTTCCGGGGCTCCGGCCGTGAGCGCCGCGTCCGGCCGATCGGCCGGCAGGCAGCGGACGCCGGGCCGCTGCCGGGGCAGCCCGGGGTCGTTCGGGGTCGCCGAGCGACGGACCGGACCGCGGCCCGGGGCCGCCCAACGGCCGCCGGACGAACCGGACCCGGACCCGCAGGACGGCTCGGCCCCCGGCGTCGGGCGGCTCGCCACCGCCGCAGGTGCCCGTGGCCCCCGTCGGCCCGCGGCCACCGGACCGGGCAGGACCGCAGCACAGGTCGGTCCACCCCGGCGTCGGACCGCACGGCACCGCAGGTGTCCGCGGCGCCGTGTCGCCGGGCCGGGGTGATGGGGCCGCCGCCGCGACGGGGCCGGGGGACGTACCCCGGCGCGGCGGCGGCCCGGTTCAGGGGGCCGGCGTGCCGTCCGAGGGCGCCGCGCTGCCGAGGTCGGCGACCTGCTCGATGTCGCGGTGCCGGAACGCCATCTCCCGCTCGGTCAGCGCGTCCACGGCGGCCTTGTCGTCCAGGGCGCGCAGCGCTTCCTCGTCCACCTCGTGGAAGCCGAGGACGCCCATCTTGGCCAGCGCCTCCTGGACCCGGGGCCCGAACATCCCGATCTCCTTGAGGCCGGGCACGATGCGCATGAAGACCAGCCGGCGGAACTCCCGCTTGGCGGGCGAGCGCCGGGAGGCCTTGATCGCCTCCTCGCCGTACCCGAGGTGCTGCCAGATCTCGTCGTCGACGTACCGGTCGCGCAGCGCCCAGCAGCCCTCGACGACGAAGTCCTCGCGTTCCTTGAGCTCCGCCTCGGACAGGTGCGGGTAGTAGCCGCGCAGCAGCAGCCGGCCGAAGGCCACGTGCCGGGCCTCGTCGCGGGCGACGTAGGCGCTGAAGGCGCGGGCCAGCGGGTCGCGCAGCCGCTCGCGGTGCACGCCGAAGGTGGCCAGGCCCATGTTCTCGACGAGGATGTGCGCCGCCAGCACCCCGAAGTCCCAGCGGGGCTCGCGCATCGCCTGCTCGAACATGGCGGAGATCGACGGGGACAGGCCGTAGCGCAGCCCGATCTTCGTGTGCAGGAACCGGTTGAAGCCCTCCACGTGCCGGGCCTCGTCCATCATCTGCGTGGCCGCGTACAGCTTGGAGTCCAGGTCCTCCACGGTCAGCAGGATCTTGCCGACCGCGATGAGCGCGGCCTGCTCGGAGTGGAGGAACTGCGAGTACAGCCAGCCGCTGCTGTGCCGGCGCACGATCCGCCGCTCGCTCTCCGGCAGCCGGTCCCACAGCTTGGAACCGGCGATGGAGATGAAGTCGTCGGGCAGGCCCAGCGGGTCGTCGGGGTCCACCTCGTGGTCCCAGTCGAGCCGCTCGTCCATGTCCCACTGGCGCTGCTTGCCCTGCTGGTACAGCCGGACCAGTTTGTCGTTGCGCCGGTCGTAGTCCCACTGGATGACGGCCCTGCCGTTGACCGGGACGGCCCACTCACCGGCGAGGTCCGTCAGGACCTCGGGACGCGTGTAGTCGGTGGTGCTCATGAGGTGTGCTCCCTGTCGGCGATGAGCGTCTGCCGGGCGATCTCGCGCAGGTCGGTGCGCAGGGCCTTGCCCGCCGGGTTGCGCGGGATGCGCTCGATCGGCAGGAAGTGGGTGGGCCGCTTGTAGGGGGCGAGGCCCGCCACGCACAGCCGCAGCAGTTCCTCCGGGTCGAACCGGTCGTCACCGGTGGGCTGCACGAACGCCACCGGCGTCTGGCCCCAGGTCTCGGACGGCACCGGTACGACGACCACGTCGGCGACGTTCCCGGACTGCCGCAGGACGTGTTCGATCTCGGCCGGGTAGACGTTCTGGCCGCCGCGCAGGATGAGGTCGTTGCGCCGGTCGACGACCCAGACCCGGCCGTCCTGGTCCACGCAGCCCACGTCGTGCGTGTTGAGCCGGCCGTCGCGCAGGACGTCGGCGGTGGCCTCCGGGTTCTTCCAGTAGGCCTGCATCAGCCCGTCACCGCTGACCTGGAGCTCGCCGATGACCCCGGCGGGCACCTCGCGCCCGTCGGCGTCGGTGACGCGCAGCCCGGCGCCGAGCATCGGCACGCCGACGCAGACGGCTCCGGGGACCGGCGGCGGCCCGACGGGCGTGTCCGGGCGCAGGGTGAGGACGGGCCCGCCGCCCTCGGTGATCCCGAAGATGGTCTGCAGGTCGGCGCCGAGCCGTTCGCGCGCCTCGCGGGCCAGGTCCTCGGGCATCGGGGCGGCGCCGTGCAGCAGCAGCCGCAGCCGGGACAGGTCGGTGCCGGGCAGACCCTTGGCCCGCAGCAGGAGCCGGACCATGGACGGCACCAGGAAGGCGTGCTCGATCCGCCACCGCTCCAGGGCGGCCAGGCAGCCCTGCGGGGTGAAGCGGTCCAGGACGCAGACGGTGCCGCCCGCGGCCAGGTGGTCCAGGGCGATGACGACGCTGCCGTGGAAGAGCGGGCCGGCGTTGAGGAAGGCGGTGCCCGGGCGCGGGCCGACGTCGGCGATCCAGGACAGCGCGTTGATCTGGAGCGAGCGCTGGTCGACGACGACGCCCTTGGCGCGGCCGGTCGTCGCCGAGGTGTGCAGGATCAGCACGGGGTCGGCCATGCCGGTGCCGGCCTCGTCCGCGGCCCCCGCGTCCGTGGACTGGGCGTCCTCGTCGGGCAGTTCGGCGACGGTCGCGATGTCGGTGACGGGCAGCCCCGGGTACAGGGCGCCCAGCCGGGCCGCGTACGCCTCCTCGGCGACGGCCGCCGAGGGCTCGACGGACTCCATGATGGCGCCGATCTCCGGGTCGGTCAGCGCCGGGTTGACCGGCACCGCGACCAGGCCGGCGACGGCGCAGGCGAAGTAGGTCTCCAGCACCTCGACGCGGTTGGCGCTGAGCACCAGGACGCGGCTGCCGGGCAGGGTGTCGTGGCGCAGCCGGGCGGCCAGGGCCCGTACGTCCCGGTGCAGGGTGCGCCAGCTGACGTCGCGGCGGACGTCGCGCAGGGCGAGGGCGTCGGGGTCCCGGTCGAGGCCCCGGCGCATCACATGGTTCAGCCACATGTCAGCTCGCCTCCGTCCCGGCCAGCCGGGCGACGGCGCGGACCGTGGTGAGGCCGAGGAGCTCCTCGTCCTCCAGCGGCCGGCCGAGCTCGTCCTCCAGGCTCAGCGCGATGCGGATCAGCTCGCCCGAGCCGATGCCGGCGCCGGCGAAGTCGTCGTCGTCGCCGAGCCGGTCCAGCAGGACGGGGTGGTCCAGGCTGCCGCGGATCAGGGCGCGTACGTCGGTCAGGGAGCGGACGGCGGTCATGAGCTCCTCCTGGGGCGGGCGCCGACGCCGACCATCGCCCAGTAGGGGGCAGGTTCGCCGTCGAAGTACACGAGGGGTTCGGCGCTGTCGGTGCGGCAGGGCAGCAGCCGGTTGAAGCGGCTGCCGAGGCAGGCGGCGGCGAACTCGGGGGACTCGGCGACGCCCCGTTCGTCACCGACGGTGGCGACGAAGGCGAAGACCGGGTCGAGCGACTTGTGCACGCCGTCCTCGACGACGTCGCACCAGGCGTGGTCGCTGCCGAACAGCCCGAGGAGGTAGCCGCGGCGGGCGGTCGCCTCCAGTCCGGCCGCGCGCAGCCGGTCGGCGAGCAGCCGGGAGGCGACGACGCAGTCGGCGATGCCGAGTTCCCAGGCCCGGTGGTGGTCGGCGCGCAGGGGTTCGGGCACGGTCTGGTAGACGACGCGGCGTGCGGCCAGGGCGTCGACGACCTCGGACCACGCCTCGTGGATGCGCGGGTCGCGCACGGTGTGCGCGGCGCCGGTCAGCCGGATGGCCGCGGTGTATCCCGAGTCGTGCAGCGGCCGGTCGAACGGGCCGCCCTCCAGCAGTTCCACGCCGGGCGCCGACAGGTCGGGGACCCGCACGGTCACCTTCCGGCCCCCGTCGTCGGCGGCGCGGTCCTCCGCCGCCTCGCCGCCGGCCGTACGGGAGGGATGGACGCCGATCTCCCAGTCGCGCGGTGCGAACCAGCTCGCCCGGGGGGCGGCGGCGAAGCGCATCAGGAAGCGCAGGCCGAGTTCGGGCACGGTCTGGCCGGTGCCGCAGAACATGCCGACGTTCATCAGGTCGTCGTAGTCGAACAGCGGCCCCCGCGCGGAGTCGACGACGTGCGGCAGTCCCGCCGAGGCGAGCCGGGCGACCTGTTCGGGGGCGGCCCGCAGGGCGCGGGCCGCGGTCGGGGTGTCGGTGTCGTAGCGGGCGACGTCGGCCGGCGCGGTGCGGAACCGGTCGAGGGCGCCGAGCAGGGTGTCGGCGGCGGCGGTCTCCACGGTCATATGGAGCTGCCCTCCCGTGTCAGCTTGGCGACGAAGTCCGCCAGTTCGCGCACGGTCGCGGTCTCGAAGAGGAAGTCGTCGGGGATGACGACGTCGCACTCGTCCTCGATCTCGGTGATCGCGCGCAGGGCCTTGACGGACTCGATGCCCGGCACGGCCGACAGCGGCTTCTCGGGGTCGACGGACGACTCGGCGACGCCGGCCTGTGCGGCCAGTGCCCGTACGACGATGTCCAGGGTCGCGGTGACGCTCACGAGTGCTGTCCTTCCGGGGCGGTGGGCAGTGCGGAGTGGTGGCGGCGGTACAGGTCGGCCGCGCCGGAGCGCTTGACCTTGCCGGAGCTGGTGAAGGGGAGGGTCTGCGGGGAGACCGCGAGGGTCTCGACGGCGGTGAGGCCGAGGTGTTCGGCCAGCCGGGTGCGGATGGCCTCGCCGACCGCGCGGGCCGTGTCGGTGTCGAGCTTCGTCTCCCAGATCACGACCATGTACTCCTCGCGGTCGTCCTCCCAGGCGAAGGCGGCGCAGTGCCGGCGGTCGACGCCGGGGGTGGACTTGACGATCTCCTCGACGTCCTCGGCGTAGTAGTTCTGGCCGCGGACGACGGCCATGGCCTTCACGCGGCCCATGACGTAGAGCTCGCCGTCGTGGCGGAAGCCGATGTCACCGGTGCGGAGCATGCCGTCCGGGGTGAAGGGCTGCCGCTCGGCGGGCAGCCCGAGGTAGCCGGGTGTGACGGGGGCGCCGCCGATCTGCACCTCGCCGACCACGCCGTCCTCCAGGGGTGTGCCGTCGGCGTCGCCGATGCGCACCTCGACGCCTTCGACGGGCGCGCCGCAGGAGACGACGGTGCGGGTGGTGGGGCCGGGCTCGGCGGCTTCCCTGACGCGGTCGCCGACGGCCAGGCTGGAACGTTCCGCCTCCAGGCTGCGGTACGGGGATCCGGGGGTGCCGGTGCTGACGATGAGGGTGGCCTCGGCGAGGCCGTAGTTGGGCTGGACGACCCGGGGGCGCAGCCCGTACGGCTCGAACGTCCGCTGGAACTCCTCCAGGCTGGAGCGGCGCACCGGCTCGGAGCCGTTGCCGCCGTAGCGCCAGGCGGACAGGTCCAGGTCGTCGGGGATGCCCTTGGCGGCGGCGGCGACCAGGTAGTCGTAGAAGAAGTTCGGCGCCGGCAGGATCGTGGCGCGGCTGGCGCCGAACTCGGTGAGCCACCGCATCGGGCGGCGGACGAAGTCGCCGGGCTGCCACAGCGAGATCGGCGAGCCGGCGCGCAGTGCGGCGAGCAGCGTGAACAGGCCCATGTCGTGGAAGAGCGGCAGCCACTCGCCGAGCCCGTCCTCGCTCGTCCACCCGGTCCCGGCCTCGATCGCGTCGAGTCCGGCGGACACGTTGGCGTGGGTGACCACGACGCCCTTGGGGGCGGAGGTGGAGCCGGAGGTGTACTGGACGATCGCGGGTGCCGTGCCGCCGCCGTGCGGGGCCGGCAGGTCCTCGCGGGAGTGCGGGGCGTCGGCGATGTCGATGAACGGGATGTGCGGGACGGCCTCGGCGACGCGGGCGACGATCCGGCCGCCGAGGCTGCCGTCGACGAGCATGGCGTCCAGTGCGGCGTCCTCGGCGATGCGCCGCACGTGGGCGGCGTAGGCGTCGGCGCCGCCGAAGGCGACCGGGAGGGCCAGCGGGACGGCCGCCGCGTCGAGGCGGAGCGCGGCGAGCAGGCCGCGGACCCAGGGTTCGCCGTTGGCCATGAGCAGGCCCACCCGGCGCGGGGCG
This sequence comes from Streptomyces flaveolus, assembly GCF_044765825.1. Lineage (NCBI taxonomy): Bacteria > Bacillati > Actinomycetota > Actinomycetes > Kitasatosporales > Streptomycetaceae > Streptomyces > Streptomyces flaveolus. The sequence continues at coordinate 82,503 of NZ_JBIWKU010000006.1, forward strand.
CTGCCGTCGCGGGCCGCGAGGACGGCACCGGCCGTGCGCTCGGCGCGGTCGAACAGGGCGGTGCCGGAGACGGGCTCCTCCGTGCGCGAGGGCGTGTGCAGCAGGGTGCCGTCGCGCAGGCCGCGGGACAGTTCGTGCCAGAGGTGCGTCATGCTGCTCAGGCCTCCTTCGGGGCGGTGGCGGCGGTGCGGTGGATCCGGCCGGCGAGCTTGCGGCGCAGCACGGACCTGCGGACCTTGCTGGTGCCGGTGACGGGCATGGCCTCCCACTCCCAGAAGCGCACCTGGAGGCCGGGGAGGCCGGCTTCGGCGGCGACGGCGTGGAACCGTTCGGCGTCGGGGGTGGTGTCCGGGCGGGGGCAGGCCACCGCGAAGACGGTGCCGTCGTCGTCCTTGACCAGGACGAGTTCGACCAGTTCGGGCAGGGCCTCCAGCAGGTGGTCCTCCTTCTCCAGGAGGCTGCCGACGCCGTCGACGTGCTCGACGGAGCGGTCGAGCAGTTCCAGCGAGCCGTCGTCGAGGAGGCGGCCGATGTCCCCCATGGGCCACCAGGAGTCCGCGGGCGGCATCGGGTCGCCGCCGACGTATCCGCGCATGCGGCCGGGCGAGCGGGTCTCGATCAGGCCGGGCGTGTTCGGCGGCTGCGGGACGCCGTGCTCGTCGACGATCCGGATCTCCATGCCGCCGCCGCTGTGGCCGACGTTGCGCGGCGAGTAGTCGGCCGACTCCTCGCGCGTGACGATGCGCAGGCAGATGGGTCCGGACTCGGTCTGCCCGTAGGCCTGGAAGTAGTGGGCGCGGGGGTGCTCGGAGGCGTTCAGCAACGTCCGCACGGTGCGCGGGTGCATGGCGTCGAAGGTGCTGATGAACCGTTCGACGTGCTGGAAGGGGCGGTCGGGGTCGTCGGCGAGGGACTCCCACTGGATGTAGACGTTGGGGTGCGTCTCCAGGGAGGTCGGGCGGTGCTCCAGCATGAGCCGCTTGACGTTCGCGGGGTCCGGGTCGGCGATGGCCAGCGCGGGCATCGCGGTCTCCAGCGAGGCGAGGGTGCCGGCGCAGGTACGGGCGTGCACGAAGGACAGGTGCTTGGCGTTCAGGTCCTGCGGCGAGTACTGGTCGCGGAAGATCATGATCATCGGGGCGACCATGCCGAACAGGGAACGGGTGGAGTGCGCGGCCATCTTGGGCGCCCCGGTGGTGCCCGAGGAGTGGGTGATGACGAACCACTCGTCGGCATCGCGCGGGCCCGCGGTGTGCGCGAGGCGTTCCTGCAGCGGGACGACCCAGTTCTCCTCCGTCTCCTCCAGGCACAGCACGTTGCGGGTCAGCCGGCGCAGCGCGTGCCGGTGTTCGGTGAGCCGCGACAGGCCGGTCGAGTCCACGACGAGGTACGGGTCGTCCAGGCGGGCGAAGCACTCCAGGAGTTCCCCGGTCTCCATGGCGGAGGAGAGCAGGGCGGGCAGGGCACCGATCTTGCCGAGGGCGCACATCACGCCCTCGACCTCGATGTGGTTGCGCTGCACCACGGCGACGACGTCCCCGCGCCGGATGCCGCCGGCCCAGAACCGGTCGGCGTAGTCGTCGACGGCCCTCGCGAAGTCCGCGAAGTCGCGGACCGGCTGGTCGTACGTGCGCCAGGGCGTGTCGGAGAGGAAGGGGGTGTCGGGGTACTTCTCCGCCGCGACCGCCGGGAGGATCCCGAGGGGTGCGGTCGGCTGCGGCATGACATCGAGCTTCAGTGCGGATATGTCAGGCATGGAAAGTCCCCCTGCTCGGCCTGGCGAAGACGTCCGGGCAGCACGAAGTGCGCGCCGGGTTAAGGCTGTCCGGTGTCGGAAGTGGTCGGGATCGCTCACCGTCCGGTCGGGAGCGGCCGACATGAGACAAGAGGTGGTTTCCGGCCCATGCACTCCACCGGAATCCGAGATTTTCCGGACGCTCCGGCTCCGCCACGGCCGCACCCGGCGCACCCCGGTGCGCGGTGAGCGGCGGAGCCGTGGCCGGGCGGGGTCAGCGCGGGCGGGAGAAGAGCCGCTCGGCGGTCCGGGCGACCAGGTCGGGCCGTTCTTCGTGGAGGTAGTGACCGCACTCCGGAACCACCTGGACCCGCAGGTCGTCGGCGTGCCGGCCGGCCGCCGTCAGCACGCCCGGGGGCAGCATGAAGTCCCGCTCGCCTCCCATGATCACGGTCGGGGTGGTGAGCCGGAGCTTCTTGTACCGGCCCGTCAGCAGCCGGGCGATGTCCCGCAGGGCGAAGGCCCGGTGCAGTGCCTCCCCGGCGCGCGCCCGCGCGGGCTCCCGGCTGGAGCGGACGAACTCCTCCATCGCGTCCGGGGTCCAGACCGTCCGGTCCACCACGCCCTTGCGCATCAGGTAGCGCGTGAACCCGGGCCGGTTGCGCAGCATCCAGCGCCCGAGGAGCGGCTGCTCCAGCAGCGCCGTGTACCAGAACCGCCAGGACTGCGGCATCAGGCGCCGGTGCAGCGGCCAGGGGTGCATCATGTTCAGCGCCAGGTAGTGCGTGACGCGCTCAGGCGCGCCGAGGCAGAGGTGGAACCCCGTCCAGGCGCCCCAGTCGTGCCCGATGAGCCGCACCCGGTCCAGGCCCAGTTCGTCCAGCAGGGCGACCACGTCGGCCACCCTGCTGTCGGTGTCGTAGCCCTTGCCCGGTGCGTCGGACCAGCCGAAGCCGCGCTGGTCCACGCAGATCAGCCGGTAGTGGCCGGACAGCAGCGGGATCAGCCGCCGCCAGCCGTACCAGTGCTGGGGAAAGCCGTGCAGCAGCACGACCGGCTCCCCCTCTCCGGCCTCGGCGACGTGCAGGCGTACGCCGCCCCGCACGGTCACCCAGCGGTGGCGCACGCCCGCCAGTTCGGGCTGGGGCGGTGACGCCGAGACGTTATCCACGGACTCCACGCGAGCTCCTGAGGGTTGTCGGACCGGTTCGTTCGTTCGGTCGGTCAGGAGGCGGCGGCCGTGCCAAAGGTTCCCGCCGGGTACGAGGTCTCCCACGGGCCCGCACCCGGCGGGACGGACCGGGGCCCGGCCCGGCGGCGGACACGCCGATGCCGCCGGACCCCGGCCCGGCATCGGATGACGCGGCCCGCTCGGGCCCCGGGGGGTGTCGTGGGGATCGTGCCGGGGTCGCGGGGCCTGGCACGCGCATCCGCGGCGTTGTCGTCGGTTGCCAGGGCTCCGCTCCGGCGCCCTCCTCCGCCTTGCGGCCGCACGCACCAGACCCCGCTCGGGTCGGTCCGCAGGGCACCGTTGCCCGGAGTCGGCCCGGTCCGAACGACTCCCTAGCTCTCCCCCGCGCACAGCCGCGCGGTCAGCTCGGCGATCTCGGCGGTCTGGGAGCCGTTGAGGCGGGGGTCGCAGGCGGTCTCGTACCGCACGTGCAGACCGTCCTCGGCGACGCCCGCGGCGCCCCCGACGCACTCGGTGACCTCGGCGGGCGTGGCCTCCAGGTGGAGACCGCCGGGGATCGCGCCGGCGGCCCGCGTCGCCGCGAAGAAGCCGCGGATCTCGGCGCCCACCGTCGCCACGTCCCGGGTCTTGTGACCGCTGCCGCCCACATAGGTGTTGCCGTGCATCGGGTCGCACATCCACACCACCCGGTGGCCCGAGCCCGCCACCTCCTCCAGCAGCGGCGGGAGCAGCTCACGCACCTGGCCGGCCCCCATCCGCGAGATCAGCACGAGGCGCCCCGGCTCCCGGTCCGGGTCGAGGCGGGCGCACAGCGCGGCCAGCCGGCCGCGGTCGGTGCCCGGCCCGATCTTGACGCCCACCGGGTTGGCGACCCCGGACAGGAACCGCACGTGCGCCCCGTCGGGGTCACCGGTGCGCGCGCCGATCCAGGGCAGATGGGCGGAGGTCAGGCACAGGCTGCCCGTCACGGGGTCGCGCCGTACCTGGGGCTCCTCGTAGTCGAGCACCAGCATCTCGTGGCTGGTCCACACCGCCGGGACACCGGACACCGTCGCCCCGGGCAGGGCCATGCCGGACTCGGCGAGCTCCCGCAGCAGGGCGAGGACCTCGCGCGCGTGCGCGTGCCCGCGCAGCAGCCGCATCGCGTCGGGTACGCGCGCGGCGGGCTCGGGGCGCGGATCGTTCACGAGGTGCCCGCGGAACGACGGCAGCACGAGGCCGCCGACCCGCTCGGTCGGGGAGGAACGCGGTTTGGCGTACTGCCCGGCCAGCCGGCCGATGGGTATCACGGGCCGGCCCAGCGCGGCCCGCACGGTGCCCGCGGTGCCGTGCAGCTGGCCGACCCGCGCCGCCACGCCGGCGAACGTCGGGGCGTCGAAGGTCTCCGCGCAGTCCCCCAGTTGCACCACGAAGGCCTCCCCGGCGGCGGCCTCGGCGAGGGCGTGGCGCAGGTCGAGGATCTCGTCGGAGCGTACGAGGGGTGCGGCCCCGGCCAGCCGGGCGCGGATCCGGCGCAGCAGCCCTTGATCGGGCCAGTCGGGCTGCTGCGCGGCCGGATGTCCGCGCCAGTCGGACGGCGTCCACTGGGGCACACGGCGGGGTGAGGCGAGTACGGCGGGCGGGTGCATGACGAAATCGGCCTCCGTCGTCGGATGCGGGCAAGGATGCGGGCGAGGGTGAGGGTGAGCGGGGAGGGTGAGCGGGGAGCACGTGCGGAAGCGGGAAGCGGCGCCCGGCCTCAGTCCTGGGGCAGCGCCCAGCACAGGACGCCCCGGTCGGGCAGTTGCCGGACGCTCACGTGGACACGGGTGTCGGGGTGGCCGGCGGCCCAGGCGAGGTAGCCGGCCCCGTCCGGCTCCAGCCGCACGTCCCGCAGCCCCCGCGGGGCCGGGTCCACCACGGCGTGGAGCGCCTTGAAGGCGGACTCCTTCGCGGAGTAGAGGGCGAGCAGGCGCCGCGCGGCCGTGCGGGGCGGGCCGAGCAGCGGGCGTTCGGGACCGCGCAGCACCAGGTGGGCCGCCCGGACGGGCAGCGGGGTCATCTCCAGGTCGACGCCCAGGGTCCGGAACAGGCCCGAGGGGCCCGCGACGGCGACCGCGACACCGCCGGAGTGGCTGATAGACGCGGCGATCCCCTCGGGCAGCCGGGGGCGGGGCCCGTCGCACAGCACGGAACCGGCGGACAGTCCCGCCGCACGCACCGCCCGGTGCAGGGCGCTGCGTCCGATGAGGAAGTCGCTCCGGCGCGCTTCCGGCATGGTCCGTGCCAGGCTCCGCTCCTCGTCGGTCACCGCGACGGGCGGTCCCTCGTGGGCCGAGGCGACCCCGAATCCCATGCCCGGAATGCGCGGACCATTGCTGGAAAAAGCGCGGTGAAGGTTGTGGAGCGGCCCACTGAAATACACGATGCTCGCTTCCCCGTCCGTTGTCGTCGGTATCCGTGAGAACCGGTGACCGGCCACCCGGAGAACCCTTCTCCCGGTCTGCCCGACGGTCGGTAACCTGGTTTCTCACACAAGGAAGAGGCCGCCCGGCACGCAAGTACTCCCTGGGTGTCAAATCCCTTCGTCCGCGGCCCCACGAGCCCATGCCGTAAAGTTTTTCCAGGTCTTGACCATTCCGGGAGACAGTGCGACGCTCCCTCACATACGTAACCTCACGTACGCGTGAAGAGGGAGCGACAGCAATGACCGGTTCGGTGGACAACGGCTGGCCGCTGGCCGAACTCGACCCGATACGCCGGCTGAGGATCATCGCGTCCAGTGCCCGGCACCCGGCCTTCGCCGAGCGCCGCTTCGACGTGCCGGTAGGCCACTTCTGGTCCGTCGCGTCCGACCTCGAGACCGAACTCCCTCTCATCGTCCCGGGACTGCGGTCCTTCACCATCACGGAGTCCTCCGGCGACCGGCTGTCCGGCCGGGCGGTCGGTGCCTTCGGTTACCGCGAGCGCTTCGACGTCGTCCTGCGACCCGGGTGGTGCCTGATGCAGGGCACCGCGCTGACCAGCGGCATGGCCGCCACGCCGGACGGTGACGGCTGCCGCTTCGCCTTCTTCAGCACCCTGCGCCTGCCGGGCGGCGACACGCTGGACCGGATGCGCGCTCCCTGGTCGGCGCGGCGGGCCCAGCGGATGCTCGACCGCCTGGGCGAACGGGTCGCGGTCCGCTCAGCCCCAGGCCGAGCGGAATGACCGCCGGGCCCGGAACAGCCGGGACCTGACCGTCCCCACGGGTATCTCCAGCAGGGCGGAGACCTCCTGCTCGCTCAGCCCCTCGACATGACGCAGCATCAGCACCGCCCGGTGCTCCGGCATCAGGCGGCCCAGCGCGTCCGTGATGTCCGAGGCGAGGTGCAGGTCCCCCGCGACCGGCGGGTCCTCCCACTCCATCGGCACGGTCGGCTGGCGCCGGCGCTGGTTGGCGAACTTCAGCGCCTCCCGCACGGCGATCGCCCGTACCCACCCGAACAGGGCGGCCGGCTCCTTGAGCTGGCGGATGCTGCGGAACACCGCGATCAGCGCCTCCTGCGCGGCGTCGGGGCCGTCCTGCAGCGCCACCGGGCCGCAGATCCGGCCGACGAAGGGGGCGAGGATCTCCAGCAGTTCGTCCATCGCCAGCGCGTCCCCGCGCCGCGCCCCCTCGACCAGGCGGGCCAGCAGCTCCGGATCCCGGTGTCCCGCGTGCCCGTCCCCGCCCCCGCTCACCGCACCCCCGCCGGCGCCGTGACCGGGCAGGGAACGCGGAAGGAATTCCCAGATTCAACCGAATAACCGGACGGCGGGAACGGACGACACCGAACCCTCTCGTATTGACGGGAATTCAAACAGAGCTCGCCGACAGCCGCTTTCCGGATAAATAGCTGCACCATGTGTAACGGACCCCCCGTAGATGGCTAATTCAATAGCCGCACATCGCGCCCACCCTAGCACCGGGTGCAGAAATCCGGGAGGTTGAGCCGAGGAGCCCGCCCGGCCGGGCATATGCCGGATGGCGGCCGCAACAGATCGGCTCAGAACGCATCACCTCTCCACACCTCGGCAATAATCCGGCACGCCGAAAGGGCGCGCAGCGCAGGCCGAAGAGTGCCTCGGCGTCCGCTCCGCCGGGCACTCGCTGTCCGCCACGTCCGATGCCGCCCGGCGAACCGGCCCTCGGCCGCCGGGACGGACGTCCCCACCCGGACAGAGGCCCGCCGGGGGCCATGCACTCCCTCGGCCGCCGATCCCAGTTCCAGCCAGTTCACGGCGGACGGGAGTGCCCGGCCGCCGCCGCTCCTCCTCATCCACGAAAGCTCCCACACCGACGCCGTCCTGGTGCCGCCGCTGGAGCGCCGACGTCCAAGGGAGGAGAACGGCACATGAACACAGCCCGAGCGGGCACCCTGCGCAAGGCCCCTGCCCCACGGCAGGACACACAGGAGGACCCCTGGGCCGCGGGAGGCGTCCTCGTGCGGGCTGCCCAGTCCGGTGACGCCATGGCCCTCAACGAGCTGCTGAGCGTGCTCACCCCGTACGTGACCCGGCTGTGCCGGCCGATCGCCCTCGGGCACAGCGCCGACGCCGTGCAGGAGGCGCTGATCGCGGTCTTCCAGGGCCTGCCCCGGCTCCGCGACCCCCGCGCCCTGTACGCGTGGGTGCGCACCATCACGGTGCGCGAGGCGGTGCGGGTGGCCCGCCGGGCCGAACGCGAGACGCCGGTCTGCGAGTTCGACGACATCGTCTGGCCGGGCAGCCCCGAACTGGCGGTGGACATCCAGGACGTGCTCACCCGCATGTCCACCGAACACCGCGCGGTCCTGGTCCTGCGCGAACTCGAGGGCCTGGACGAGCGGTCGGCGAGCCAGATCCTCGACATCTCCTGCGGCACGATGAAGTCCCGGCTCCACCGTGCCCGTCACAGCTTCCGAAAGGCGTGGCCGCGATGACAACGAACTGGCCTACGGCCGACCTCGACCCGGTCCGGCGCCTGCGCGTCATGGCCGCGGGACTGCACGCCGTCATGTACGCGGAGGCCCATGTCGACCTGCCGGTGACGGACGTGTGGTCCGTCGCCGGGGACCTGGAGGGGGAGCTCCCCCATCTGGTTCCGACGCTGCGCGAGTTCCGGTGCCGTCCCTGCGGCGGGGACCGCTTCCACGGCCAGGCGTACGGCCCCCTCGGCCACACCGCCCGCTTCGACGTCCGGCTCCAGCCCGGCTGGTGCCTGATGCAGAGCCAGTACGTGGTCGGCGGCATGGCGGCCGTCCCCGAGGGGTCGGGCACGCGCTTCGCGGTCCTGGGCGGGCTGCGCCGGCCCTGGTCGGCGCCCCTCCAGACCGCCCTGCGCCCGCTCGGCCGCTCCCGGGGCCTGCTGATGATCGACCGGGCCGCCCGGCGCGCCCGGCTCCGGCGGGACGCCCGGGAGGCCGGCTGAGCACCCGGGGCCCGGCCGCCGCCGGACGGGACCGGAAGCGGCGGACCCCCGCCCGCCGCCCGGCCCGTACCGCTCACCCCCGCCGAAGACGGGGGCTAACCCCCGTGCCGACGCCGTCGCCGCCCCCTACCGTGGGACGCATGACGGGAACCGACGGGCGGGACACCGACCTCAAGAAGGAACTCGACGCCACCCTGCAGACCCGCAGGGAGCTCGGTGAGGAGTACGAGTCGGCGCTGGTCGACTCGTTCCTGGAGAAGGTCGACCAGCGCATCGACGGCGCGGTCGAGCGCCGGGTGCGCCGGCAGTTCGCCGAGCAGCAGATGACGGCGGCCCGGGACAGCCGGTCGCCGCGGTCCACCGACTCCTTCGGCGAGCGCTTCGGCTTCGGCATCGTCTCGCTGGTCCTCGCCGTCCCGCTCTCCGCGATCGGCGGCGGCGTCGCCCACCTCCCCGGGCTGCTGACCGCCTGGGCGGGCATCGTCGGGGTCAACGTCGTCCAGGCCGCCCGCACCAACCCGGGCCTCTTCGGCCGTCGCCGCACCCCCGGCCACGAGGACCGCTGGGAGGACTGAGCACGCCGGAAGACTGCGCGGGGACCGCCGCACCCCCATCGCTGAGGGGCGGGACGACGGCGGTCCCCGCGGGGGACGCGGTGCCGGGCCTCACGGCCGGGCGGCGCGTCCGTGGCGTCCGTGGAGGTCCGGGAGCCGCTCCGGAAGGTCCTCGACGCCGTTCGGTGCCGGCCCGGGCGGGGAGCCGCTCCCGCCCTGCCGACACCCACTACTGTGCCGAACCCGTGTTAAGCGGGTGCTGCGCCAACGTGACGCGCGCGTACCACTTCCGCGAAGTCCTCGGGCTCGCACGGACCGCGGACCTACTTGCCGCCCTTGGCGAGGAAGGCCAGCAGGTCCTGACGGCTCACCACACCCGTCGGCTTGCCCTCGACCAGGACGATCGCCGCGTCGGCGGAGCCGAGCACGGACATCAGGTCGGCGACCGGCTCACCCGAGCCGACCTGCGGCAGCGGGGCGGACATGTGCTTCTCCAGCGGGTCCTCCAGCGAGGCGCGCTTGGTGAACAGGGCGTCCAGCAGCTCGCGTTCCACGACCGAGCCGACGACCTCGGCGGCCATCACGTCCGGGTGACCGGCGCCGGGCTTGACGATCGGCATCTGCGAGACGCCGTACTCGCGCAGCACCTCGATGGCCTGGCCGACGGTCTCGTCCGGGTGCATGTGGACGAGGGAGGGGATGGCGCCGTGCTCCTTGTCGTTCAGGACGTCGCCGACGCGGGCGCTGGGGCCGGCGTCCTCCAGGAAGCCGTAGTCGGCCATCCACTCGTCGTTGAAGATCTTGCTGAGGTAGCCGCGCCCGCTGTCCGGCAGCAGGACGACGACCACGTCGTCCTCGCCGAGCCGCTCGGCCACCTCCAGCGCCGCGACGACGGCCATCCCGCAGGAGCCGCCCACCAGCAGGCCCTCCTCCTTGGCGAGGCGGCGGGTCATCTGGAAGGAGTCCTTGTCGGAGACGGCGACGATCTCGTCCGCGACGTCGCGGTCGTAGGCCGTGGGCCAGAAGTCCTCGCCGACGCCCTCCACGAGGTACGGGCGTCCGGAGCCGCCGGAGTAGACGGAGCCCTCGGGGTCGGCGCCGATCACCTTCACCGCGCCGTCGCTGGCCTCCTTCAGGTAGCGCCCGGTGCCGGAGATGGTGCCGCCGGTGCCGACGCCGGCGACGAAGTGGGTGATCTTCCCCTCCGTCTGCTCCCACAGCTCGGGGCCGGTCGAGTGGTAGTGGGAGAGCGGGTTGTGCGGGTTGGAGTACTGGTCCGGCTTCCAGGCGCCCGGCGTCTCGCGGACCAGGCGGTCGGAGACGTTGTAGTAGGAGTCCGGGTGCTCGGGGTCGACCGCCGTCGGGCAGACGACGACCTCGGCGCCGTACGCGCGCAGCACGTTGATCTTGTCCGTGGACACCTTGTCAGGGCAGACGAAGATGCACTTGTAGCCCTTCTGCTGGGCCACGATGGCGAGGCCCACGCCCGTGTTGCCGCTGGTCGGCTCGACGATGGTGCCGCCGGGCTTCAGCTCGCCGCTCTGCTCGGCGGCCTCGATCATGCGCAGGGCGATGCGGTCCTTCACCGAGCCGCCCGGGTTGAAGTACTCCACCTTGGCCAGGACGGTGGCCCTGATGCCCTTGGTCACGCTGTTGAGCCGCACCAGCGGGGTGTTGCCGACGAGGCTGATCATCGAGTCGTGGAAATGCACCGTGGTCTCCGGATGCCGCAAAAGATGTGGTCGTGATTGGTTCCGCCAGCCTATGGCCTGCCGGCCCCCCGATGCCCTGTGTCGGTCGTTCACTCCCCGTTGAGATTGGGCGACCGTCCGTACGGGGCAAGCAGTGGGTGTACGGCTCGATGGAGGTGGCGGCGACGTATGACGAGTATGTCGAGGGCGAGGGTGGCCCGGCGGATCGCGGCCGGCGCGGCCTACGGCGGCGGCGGGATCGGGCTGGCCGGCGCGGCCGCGGTCGGTCTGCTGCTGGCGGAGGTGCAGCTGGCCAGGCGCCGGGTGGGCAACGGCACACCGGGCCGGGTGCCGAACGCGGAGGGACTGTACGGCGGCACCCTCACGACGGCCGCCGTCACACCGCTGCGGCTGGTGATGCTGGGTGACTCCACGGCCGCCGGTCAGGGCGTGCACCGGGCCGGCCAGACACCGGGCGCGCTGCTGGCGTCGGGGCTCGCGGCGGTGGCCGAGCGGCCGGTGGAGCTGACCTCGGTCGCGGTACCGGGGGCCCGTTCGGACGACCTGGAACGGCAGGTGGGGCTGGTGCTCGCCGATCCGGACCGGGTGGCCGACATCTGCGTGATCATGGTCGGCGCGAACGACGTCACCCACCGCATGCCGGCCACCCGCTCGGTGCGGCACCTGGCGACGGCGGTACGGCGGCTGCGCACCGCCGGCGCGGAGGTGGTGGTCGGCACCTGCCCGGACCTCGGCACCATCGAGCCGGTGCCGCAGCCGCTGCGCTGGCTGGCCCGGCGGACCTCGCGGCAGCTGGCGGCGGCGCAGACGATCGGCGTGGTGGAGCAGGGCGGGCGCACGGTGTCGCTGGGCGACCTGCTGGGCCCGGAGTTCGCCGAGAACCCGCGGGAGCTGTTCGGCCCCGACAACTACCACCCCTCCGCCGAGGGGTACGCCACGGCGGCGATGGCGGTCCTGCCGTCGGTCTGCGCGGCACTCGGCCTGTGGCCGGCGGAGGAGGAGCGTCCCGACGCCGCCCGCCGCGAGGGGTTCCTGCCGGTGGCACGGGCGGCGGCCGAGGCCGCGGACGAGGCCGGCACGGAGGTCGCGGCGGCGATGCCCACGGGCCCGCGGGGCCCCTGGGCCCTGCTCAAGCGGCGCAGGCGCCGGAGGGTCTCGGAGGCGGAACCGGCGACGCCGGCGCAGCCCAGGTAGGCGGGGCGGCGGGGCCCGTGCCCCGAAGGGGGCGCGGGGAACTGCGCGACCTGCCACGGACGTCCCGCGTCCGGCCACGGTCCCCCGCGCCACCGCATCGCGTCCGGCCGACCGCCGGAGGCCCAAGCAAGCGCTTAGAAAGTTGCGGTCCATGTCACACACCCATACCCGTGACCCGGGCCATACGGCCGGGTAACTTCCCAACCAGCCGCCTCATCCCCGCGACGCCACTGGAGCCGTGATGCCCGAAGCCGTGATCGTCTCAGCCGCCCGCTCCCCCATCGGCCGCGCCTTCAAGGGCTCCCTGAAGGACCTGCGCCCCGACGACCTGGCCGCCACGATCATCCAGGCGGCCCTCGCCAAGGTCCCCGAGCTGGACCCGAGGGACATCGACGACCTGATGCTCGGCTGCGGCCTGCCCGGCGGCGAGCAGGGCAACAACCTCGGCCGGATCGTCGCCGTCGAGATGGGCATGGACCACCTGCCCGGCTGCACCATCACCCGGTACTGCTCCTCGTCCCTGCAGACCTCCCGCATGGCCCTGCACGCCATCAAGGCCGGCGAGGGCGACGTCTTCATCTCGGCCGGTGTCGAGATGGTCTCCCGGTTCGCCAAGGGCAACTCCGACAGCCTGCCGGACACCCGCAACCCGCTCTTCGCCGAGGCCGAGGCCCGGACCGCCGAGGTCGCGCAGCAGGAGGGCACCACCTGGCACGACCCGCGCGAGGACGGCCTGGTCCCCGACCCGTACATCGCGATGGGCCAGACCGCCGAGAACCTCGCCCGCGTCAAGGGCGTGACCCGGCAGGACATGGACGAGTTCGGCGTCCGCTCGCAGAACCTCGCCGAGGAAGCCATCAAGAACGGCTTCTGGGAGCGCGAGATCACCCCGGTCACCCTCCCCGACGGCACCGTCGTGTCCAAGGACGACGGCCCGCGCGCCGGCGTCACCCTGGAGGCCGTGCAGGGTCTCAAGCCCGTCTTCCGCCCCGACGGCCTGGTCACCGCCGGCAACTGCTGCCCGCTCAACGACGGCGCCGCCGCCCTCGTGATCATGAGCGACACCAAGGCCCGCGAGCTGGGCCTGACCCCGCTCGCCCGCATCGTCTCCACCGGCGTCTCCGGCCTCTCCCCCGAGATCATGGGCCTCGGCCCGGTCGAGGCGAGCAAGCAGGCGCTGTCCCGCGCCGGGCTGACCATCGACGACATCGACCTGGTCGAGATCAACGAGGCCTTCGCCGCGCAGGTCATCCCCTCCTACCGGGACCTGGGCGTCCCGCTGGAGAAGCTGAACGTCAACGGCGGCGCCATCGCCGTCGGCCACCCCTTCGGCATGACCGGCGCCCGCATCACCGGCACGCTGATCAACTCCCTCCAGACGCACGACAAGCAGTTCGGCCTGGAGACGATGTGCGTCGGCGGCGGCCAGGGCATGGCCATGGTCATCGAGCGCCTCAGCTGAACCGGAACGGGCCGCTGAAAAACCGTCAGTAGCCCCTCGGGGACCCAGTGTCACCCCTCGGCCCAGAACCCCGCTGACACCCGGGTTCTGGGCCGATTTGTGACCCAAACTCCCCCAGGATGTGACCTACCTCTCCCGCCACCCTGATTTCCGCAGGTCAGACCAGCCACACCCGTATCCCACGGGCCCAAAGTCCTGTCCGTTTCGTGACGTTACGCACTGACAGACGGTTAGTCCGCCCTTCAAGCTGAGGTAGGAAGTCGGGGGTCGACTTTGAACCGGGAGTACGTCCGTGAGCGCCATGCCGATCGCCCTGCTGCTCACCACGGCCGCCACCGGCGCCGTGGGCGTCGCCGTCCTGCGCGCTGTGCTCGTGCTGCGCCGCCAGGTCGCGGCCCTGCACACCGAGCTGGCCGAGAGCCGCGCCGCCGCCGCGCGGGGCCGGGTCCCGGCCGCCCGCACCACCAGTGACGCCGAGGAGATACGCGCCGCCGTCGCCGAGGCACTCGCCGAGGAGCGCGAGCGGGAGCTGGCCGAGGCGCGCGCCTTCTGGGCCGCCCAGGAGTCCCGCGACGCCTCCGACGCCCCTCTGCTGCTCGGCCTGTCCGACAGCGAGCTCTTCATGCCCCGCCAGGCCGACCTCGTGGGCCTGGAACCGGTGGCCGAGCCGGGCGCGGACGCCGACGAGCCGGCCGGGGAGTCCGCCGAGCTGGCCGCGGCCCGCCGCCGGCACCCCTCGCACCCGGACTTCGTACCGAACCCGTCGCCGGCCGTGAACGACCACGAGCGCACCGTCGCCGCACTGGAGGAGCTGGCCGCCTCCCACGTCGCGCTGGCGGACGTCCGCCCGGGCCCGCTGGGCACCCTCGACGTGTACGTCTTCGCCGACGGCACCACCCTGTGCATGACGCCGGGCCACCGCGAGACCGCGGAGCGCCTGGCCGCCGCCCTGCGCGCGGGCCGGACGCCGTACCTCCTGGGCGGCTCGGGCATCTCCGGCGCCTACACGCTGACCTTCGCGTGCGGCGAGGAGAACGTCTACATCCTGGCGGACCGGGTCATCGCGTCCCTGTAGCGCCGGGTGCCCGCCTCACACCCCGGCCCGCTTGCGGGCCTCCTCCACCAGCCGCACCGCCTCCTTCACCTGCGCCGCGTCCGTCAGGACGACGGCCAGGTCGTGCGCGGCGACGGCGATCTGGTCGGCGGCGGCGAACATCCCCGCGTCCGGCATCCGACGCGGCTCGGCGTCCGGTTCCTCCACGAGCTGGGCGCGGCGGGCCAGCTCCCTGGCCAGCTCCAGCGCCTCGGCGGCGGCACCGCGCTGCAGCCTGCTCTGCGGGGCGGCCCGCAGCCGGTCGGCGAAGTCGTCCACGGCACGGGTCAAAGGCGTCGTATCAACCACGGCGCGAGCGTACGCGGCGTTCCGGGACTGTTGCCAACGGGCGAACGCTCAGGCACGGTGACCTGAAGGACCGGCTTACATCCCCTTTCGCCCGGAGGCGCCGATGTCCCATGTCTTCTCCGAGGAGACCCACCGCAATCTGCTCGCCCGCATCCCCCACTGCACCGGTCGTGAGATCGCCGACTGGCTGCGCGCCGTCGAGGACGGACCCGCTCTCTTCCGTTTCGAGGAGAAGGTCAGCTGGCTCCGCCACGAACACAACCTCGCGTACGGCCATGCGAAGGCCATCGTCCACGAGTACGACCTGAGGAGGGCCGCGCGCAATCTGCTCTAGGCGTGCACTGTTCCACCGGTGGTGATGAGCCACGAGGACGACGAAGGGGCCCCGGGCACAGTGCCCGGGGCCCCTTCACGCGGCGCTCCGGCAGGCGGGGCGGCGCGGTGGTGCTAGTCGCTGCTGTTGAGGATCGAGATGAGCCGCAGGAACTCCATGTAGATCCACACCAGCGTCAGCGTGAGGCCGAAGGCGGCGAGCCAGGCCTCCTCGCGCGGGGCACCGTAGGCGATGCCGTCCTCGACCTGCTTGAAGTCCAGGGCGAGGAAGCAGGCGCCGAGGATGATGCCGACGATGCCGAAGACGACACCGAGCGCGCCGCTGCGGAAGCCGAGGCCGTCACCGCCGCCGAAGACGGCGAACAGCAGGTTCACCATCATCAGGAAGACGAAGCCGAGCGCGGCCGCCATCACGAAGCCGTAGAAGCGCCGGTTGACCCGGATCCAGCCGGCCTTGTACGCGATCAGCACACCGGCGAAGACCGCCATCGTGCCGATCACGGCCTGCATGGCCGCGCCGTCGGCGATGCGGTTGTCGACGACGCTGGAGACGACGCCGAGGAACACGCCCTCGAACGCCGCGTAGGACAGGATCAGCGCGGGCGAGGCCTTGCGCTTGAAGGACTGGACGAACGCCAGCACCATGCCGATCAGCGCGGCGCCGATACCGATGCCGTACGAGCGGTTGATGTGGGCGTCGTCGACCGGCAGCAGCGCCCAGGCGAGCGCGGCGGTGACGATGAGGACACCGAGCGTGGATCCGGTGCGGACGACGACGTCGTCGATCGTCATCCGGCCGGTGGTCGCCGGCGCCTGCGGCGGCGTGCCGTACTGCTGGCCCTGCTGGGCGTAAGGGTTCTGTGCGTAGGGGTTGCCGGCGGGCTGGGCGTACGGAGCGCCCTGCGCGTACGGATTGCCCTGCGTGGCGACGGCGGGGCCCCCGGCCTGCGGCGCGGCGTTGAAGCCCGCGTAGCCGTTGTCGCGGCTGAACCCCCGTCGCGAGAAGACCGGGTTTCTGCTCCTCATTTCACTCCTCCATGGCCACACTGCGCAGCCTTGGCCTAAGAGTAATAGAACGGCAAAGGATTGACCCTACTGCTTGGGGAGGATCTTTCCCTCGTCCTGTCGCCCAACACGCTGCGCGGGACGGTGATTCCCCTCACTGCCCGGGCCGCGCCCGGCGTTCAGCCGATCGGGAAGCCGGTGTAGGCCTCGGCGAGGTCGGTCTCGGCGGCGCGGGAGGAGGCGATCCGGTCCAGGCGCGCCACCTGGAGGCGGTCGTCGAAGGGCGTGGCGTCGGGCGCGCGGTGCAGGAGGGTCGTCATGTCGTACGAGAACCGCTCGGCCTGCCACACCCGGCGCAGACAGGTGGCGGAGTAGGCGTCGAGCAGCTCGGCGGAGCCGGTCTCCCGCTGGTGCGTCAGGGCGCGGGCGAAGGTGACGACGTCGCCGACGGCGAGGTTGAGGCCCTTGGCGCCGGTGGGCGGCACGATGTGCGCGGCGTCTCCGGCCAGGAAGAGGCGGCCGTGCCGCATGGGCTCGTGGACGTAGGAGCGCATGGGGGTGACGGACTTCTGGGTGATGGGACCCCGCTCGAGGGTCCAGTCGTCGTCCGTCTCGAAGCGGCGTTCCAGTTCGGCCCAGATCTCCTCGTCGCTCCACGCCTCGGCGTCGGTGCCCTCGGGCACCTGGAGGTAGAGGCGGGAGACGGACGGGGAGCGCATGGACAGCAGGGCGAAGCCGCGGTCGTGGCGGGCGTAGACCAGCTCGTCGTGGGAGGGGGCGACGTCGGCGAGGATGCCGAGCCAGCCGAAGGGGTACGTCCGCTCGAAGGTGCGGCTCAGGCCGGCCGGGACCGCCCGGCGGGCCACGCCCCAGAAGCCGTCGCAGCCGACGACGTAGTCGCACTCCAGGACGTCCTCCGCGCCGTCGTGCCGGAAGCGGACGCGCGGCCGGTCGGTGCCGGCGCCCTCGACGGCCAGTGCCTCCGCCTCGAAGAGCAGCGGGCCGCCCTCCTTGAGCTGGAGCGCGATGAGGTCCTTGCAGACCTCGGTCTGGGCGTAGACCGTCACGGACCTGCCGCCGGTGAGGTCGGGGAAGTCGACGCGGTGGCGCCGCTTGTCGAAGCGCAGCTCGATGCCGTCGTGCCGCAGCCCCTCGCGGTCCATGCGTTCCGCCGCACCGGCCGCGCGCAGGACGTCCACCGTGCCCTGCTCCAGGATCCCGGCGCGCTGGCGCCGCTCGACGTAGGCGCGGTCGCGGCTCTCCAGGACGACCGAGTCGATCCCGGCGTTGTGGAGCAGCCGGGCGAGCAGGAGTCCGGCGGGGCCGGCCCCGATGATGCCGACGGTGGTGCGCATCGGTCGTTCCCTTCGATTGGCGTCATTGCCGCGGAGGCTGTCGCGTTGTTCGCGTAGTGAAAATTCCTTCACGAATTTCTGCGCTGAGTCTCGGCCTCCCGTGCTCCGCTGTCAACGGTTCCCGGCCACTTCGCACCGCACGGAAAGGCGGGGGAAGGATGCGGAACCACGACTGCCGCGGAGTCGTCGATTCCCATATGATCGCGCTTTCAGCCACGCTGTGTGGCCCGCTGACCACGGGTATGGGCACGATCGCTGAAACGACGTAGGGGGATGTCGCATGACTGTCGGCTCGATGTCGGTCCTGGGGCTGTCGGAGCTGGAAGAGCAGCTCTACCGCCATCTCCTGAGAAACCCGGGCACGAGACCCAGCGAACTCCAGCCACCGATCCACGCACCGCTCCACGAGATCGAGAGCGCGCTGGAACGTCTCCTCTCCCTGACGGTCGTCACGGAGGGTGCCGACGGCGGCTTGCTGCCGGGAGTCCCCGAAATGGTCGTGGACAATCTGACCGGCATGCGGCTGAGGCAGCTGCACGACGAGATGCGGGCCGTCACCCAGGCCCGGCACCTGGTCGCGTCCTTCCGCGCCGAGCAGGACTCGGCGCCGGCCGAGGCGCCCGACGTGGAGAAGCTCGACAACCTGGACACCATCCGTAGCAAGATCGACACCCTCGCGTTCTTCGCCCGCGAGGAGATCCTGTCGGCCGAGCCGTACACGAAGCTGACGCACGAGAACATCCAGCACGCCCGGCCGCTGGACCTGCGATGTATCAGGCGGGGCGTGCGGATCAGGAACATCGTGCGCACCCAGGCGCTGGAGGATCCCCTCACCGCCGACTACCTGCGTGAACTGGTCTCCCTGGGAGCGGAGATACGCGTGGTGGAGGAGATACCCACCCGCATCCTCGTCTACGACCGCCACATCGCGCTGACACCGGTCGATCCCGCGGACACCTCGCGCGGCGCCCTGGTGGCCCAGGAACCGGGGCTGGTGGCCAACATGGTCGCGCTGTTCGAGGGGACCTGGTCGACCGGTACGGAACTGGCCTCGCTCGGCGACGAGAGCGAGCCGGAGCGGCTGCCGGAGGTCGAGCAGCAGGTCCTGGAAGCCATGTGCCGCGGCACCAAGGACGAGATCGGCGCCCGGCAGCTGGGCGTGTCCGTGCGCACCTACCGCCGTTACGTGGCGAGCATCCTGCAGTCCCTGGAGGCGGCGAGCCGCCCGCAGGCGGCCCTGCTCGCCCGCGAACGAGGCTGGGTCTGAGCCCTTCCGGGCCGGGTGACCCGGACATACGAAAGACACTTGCCATGATGGAAAGTCGGGGTACACTTTCCATCATGGAAAACAGCATCCCGGAAGACCCCGCCGCCGCGCGCTCGGCCCTGGACAGCGCGGCCTCCGCGCGTGCCGCGCTCGCCGACCGCGTCACCGCTCCCTGGTGGTACCACGCCGGGCTGGGCCTCGGCGTGGGCATCGTTTTCACCTCGATCGACCTCGGCGGCAGCATGGTGCCCTCGGGTGTCATCGCGGGGGGCATCGTCCTCCCCGCGGCGCTCACCCTGAGCGTCGCCCGCTCCCGCGGCATCTCGGTCAACCGCTCGGTGTCCGCCCCCGGCACTCGTGGGCTCAACGGCCTGTACCTGGTGCTCCTCCTCGTCCTCGGCGCCCTGGGCCTGAGCCTGAAGCTGGCCGCGGACGTGCCCGGCGCCATGTCGGTGGCCGGCCTCGTGGCGCTCGTCCTCACCGTGTACGTCACCAGGCGCAACGACGAGGCACTGCGCCGCGACCTGCAGCGGCAGGCGTGACCGTGTCCGGTCTGGACGAAGTGATCCACCCGGCGCACCGGCTGCAGATCTGCGCCATGCTCGCGGCGGTCGACTCCCTGGAGTTCTCCGTCGTCCGTGACGCCCTCCAGGTCAGCGACTCCGTCCTGAGCAAGCAGGTCAAAGTACTGCAGACGGCCGGTTACGCCACCGTGCGCAAGGTCCCCATGAACTCCCGCACGCACACCTGGCTCGCCCTGACCGAGGCGGGCCGGGAGGCGCTCGCCGGACACCTCGCGGAACTGCGCCGTATCGCCGCCCTCGCCGACCCGGCCGCCCACTGAATCCACCGGTGTCCGGGGCGGGAGGGTGACGTCAGGGCCTAGGATCGACGATCACGTACGGACCCGGTGTACCCCTCGGCAGTACACCGGGTCCGTACCTGCGTCCCAAGGCCCCTTCAGGCGCCGGCCGGAAGCGACGCCAGGTCCGGAACCACGCCGCCGAGCAGCACCGTGTCCATGGCGACGTCGGCGAAGAGTTCCTGGCCGGCCCGGGCCACCTCCCGCGCGGGGACCTCGGTGAGCAGGCGCGGAAGCGCGGTCAGCCACCCCGGATCCCGGTCCGCGGCGGTCAGCTGGCGCAGCAGGTCGGCCTGCGCGGCCGGGGAGTCGAAGGCGCCGAGCGCCTGCGCGGCACAGAACTCCCGCGCCGCCTCGACCTCCGCCACGGCGAACGGCTCCTGGCCTGCACGGCGCAGTTCCTCGCGGAGCTGCTCGAGCGTCCCCTCGGCGGAGCCGGGCGCCACCCGTGCCCGTACGAAGACACGCGGGGTCCCGAGCATCATGTCCCGCCCGCTGTAGGCCTCGCCCCCCGCGCCGGTCACCGCGCGCAGGCGCCGGGCCAGCCGGGAGCCGAAGTAGCCTCCGAACACCGCCGTGGCCAGGTAGCGGGCCGCTTCGGTCAGTGCGGCGCGCCCGTCCGGCGCCCGCCGTTCGGGCGCGCACAGGGTCAGATGCACCTCGGGTTCGGCCGGATCGCGCAGGACCAGCAGCCGTCCGCCCGCCGACGGCCGCCGCACGGCTTCGGGTTCCGCGGGGGCCGGGCGGCCGGACCGCCAGCCGAAGAGCGCGCCGGCCGCCACGGCGACCGCCTGCCCGGGGTCCAGGTCGCCGAGCAGGACGAGGACACCGCCGCGCGGATCTCCGAGCGGCGGCCGGTCTCCGCCCCGCGCCCGGCCGGGGAGTTCACCGCCCGTGTCCGGTGCGAGCCAGTGCCGGCGCAGGGCGTCGTCGATGAGGCGTTGCGCGGGCGGCCGGGCAGCCGGTGGCACGGCGGGCACGGCCTGAGGGCCGGCGGGTCCGTGCGGGGCGACGAGTTCGGCGAGCAGGGCCAGCCAGCCGGGAAGCCGCTGCGCGGGCGCGCAGCCCGTGACGTCCAGCCACTGTCCGTCCACGGACGCCCGCAGGGTGGCTCCCAGGGTCGCCGCGCGCTCCGTGGCGCGGGTGCGGGCGAGTGCGGCGCGCAGCAGGGTCTCGGTCCCCGCCGGGTCCGCCCAGCCGGCCGGCCCGAGGGGCAGCCGCAGGCGCGCCTCCACGCAGGGCATCCGCCGGTCGGCGACAGCGACCACGCGCGTTCCGTTCTCCCACGTCACCTCGTGCGGGTCCGGCTGTGCCGGCCAGAACGGCACGCCGTACGGCGCCGGGGGCCGGGCCGCGGGCGTGGCCCCGGCCGGGTGGCGCCGGGCGCCGCTCCCGTCCCGGGCGTCCTCGGGGCCGGCTCCGTCGGCGAACGGCCGCCGAGGACGGCTGCGCTCGGTGCCGGGGCGCAGCACCAGCACCGACGCGGCGGACCCTGCCAGCTCGCCGGCGGCACGGGCGACGTCGGCGGGGCCGACGGCGGCGAGATGCCCGGGGAGCTGGTCGAGGAGCTCGGCCCGGCCGAAGAGGATCTCCAGCCGGCCGAGGGCGCGGCACCGGGCCTCCAGGCCCGCGTGCAGCCGGTGATGCTCGCTCACCATCAGCCCGGCCGTCCGCCCCACCGCGTCCGCCGGGGGCCCGTCCGCCCAGTCGGCCCATCGCCGGCCGAGGGCCGTGACCATGTCCCGCGGGTCGGTGCCGGACCGCAGCAGCGCCGTGACCACCAGCGCGTCGGGGTCCTTGGCGTCCAGGGGGCCGAAGAAGCCGCAGCTCGTGCTGACGGGGGGCAGGCCGGCTGCCGGCGGGCCCTGTTCGGCGGTGAGCCGGGCCAGTACCGCGTGCGCCAGGTAGCCCGACAGGTCCGTGTCCGGGTCGGGCAGCCGGTATCCGGCGGCCAGCGCGGTCGCCGCGAATCCCGGCTCGGTCCCCTCCGTCCACCGCTCCTTCGCGGGGCGGGGCTCGGCGAGCACGGGCTCCGGCGGCAGGGGGCGGGCCTCGATGTCCCCGAAGTGCCGCTCCACCAGTGCGCGGACCACCCCGGGGTCCGCAGCGCCGACGACGGTGAGCACGGCGTTGCCGGGCGCGTAGTGGGCCGCGAAGAACTCCGCGCAGTCCGCCACCGTGGTGGTGCGCAGCCGCTCGGGGTCGCCGTACCCGTCGTGCGCGTTGGCGAAGCGCCGGAACAGCACCCCGGGCATCAGCGGCCAGGGGAAGCCCCCGTAGGGCCGGTCGTGCACCGCCTGCCGGATCTCCTGTTCCACACCGACGAGTTGCTCCGCCAGGGCGGCCTCGGTGAAGAGCGGCGCGCGCATCCGGTCCGCCTCCGCGAACAGGGCCTTCTCCAGCGCCTGCGCCGGGACCACCTGGTAGTAGTCGGTGTAGTCCTGGTGCGTGGTGCCGTTGGCGTGGGCGCCGAAGCGGTGCACATGGTCGTAGAAGCGTCCCTCGGGGAGGCTGGCGCTGCCACGGAACATCAGGTGCTCGAAGAGGTGGGCGAATCCCTCCCGGCCGGGCGGCTCGGACCGGAATCCGGTGCCGTAGTGCACGGCGACGGCCACCCTCGGCTGCGGGAACCGGCAGTCCAGCACCACCCGGAGCCCGTTCGGCAGGGTGAACCGGATCGGGCCCGGCTGCGGACGACTGGCGTTCATGGCGTGCGTCTCCCGTGCGTCGTGAAGGAGTGCGGTGCGAAGGGGATGGGCTGCGCCGGCCGGCGGACAGGCACGGTCACAGGTCGACCAGGAACGTCAGGAACGTGGCGTAGTGGTCGAACCCGGCGGTGTGCCAGCCGACGTAGGCCGCGATGTCGTGGACGTGCAGCAGGATGCGCAGCGCCGCGAGCCGGTTCCACTGTTCTCCGGCATCGCGGCCGTACCCCTCGAAGAGCGCCTCCAGCAGGAGTTGCCAGCCTTGCTGGTCGCCGCCCAGCTGCCATCTCAGTTCGACCAGTTCGCCCAGCACCCAGCCGAGGTCGAAGTACCAGGGAGCGACGGCCAGGTCCTCGCCCGTCAGCAGGGCGGCGGACCCGGTGCCGTCCCCGGCGATCAGGGAGCCGAGCCCGGGGGCGCCGTGCACCAGGGTGACGTCGGCATCCTCGCGGACCTGCTGGCACCAGTCGGTGACCCGGCCCCAGCGCTCGGGGCCCAGCCGGCCCCGCAACTGGGCGCCCACGTAGGCGGCGCGGGCGACCGGGGCCCGGCCCGCCAGCCAGGTGTCGAGACGGAGAAGCCCGCGCGGCGGCCCGGGCCGCGGGTCCGTGCCCGTACCGGTGCCCCGGACCGGCGGACCGTCGGCGTGCAGCCGGCGCAGCGCCAGGCCGAGTCCGCGCATCGGTTCGCGCAGCTCGGGCAGCGGACCGGAGGACAGCAGCCCGTTCGCCACCGACTCCCCGCCCGCGATCCGGTACGTGCGGCTCGTCGGGCTGCCGTGCCCCACGGCCAGCCGGACGGCTCCCCTCTCGTCGGCCACGGCCAGCCGGTCGCCGAGCCCCGTGGCGGACCGGAAGGGGTCCGGCGCCAGGCGTCCGGTGGTCCTGGTCCACTCGTGACCACCGGGCACGGCACTGACCCGGGTGCGCAGCAGATCGGTGCCGTACTCCAGCCCGTCGGGCGCCGCGGACACGGCGGAGCCGGTCGCGGACACCGCTTCCCGCCCGCTCATGACCGGGCCAGGTCGGCGGCGAACTGGGCCGGGGTCGCGGGCGGGCCCGGCCGGGCGGCCTCCAGCTCGGCACGGCGGTGTTCCAGCATGCTGACGGCCTCCGGCAACAGCGGTGGCACCCACGCCTCGGCCCGACCGGTGGTCAGGCTGATGCCGGGGTGCGGAGGTACGAGGACGAGGTTCGGCCGGGCGGCCAGCGCCGCCCAGTGGGTCTGGAAGGCGGCGCTCTCCAGCCCGCCGGGAGGCAGGGCGGGGGCCACCGCCACGGGGGCCCGGGTGCAGTGGCAGGCGAGCAGGGCCGGGGAGTCGGCCAGCCCCAGTGCCAGTCGCGCGGTGAAGTGGAACGTCGCGGGATAGACCATCACCGCCTGGGCCCACTCGGCCCATTCGACGTGGCGAGCCGTCGCCTCGTCCTCCGGCCACTCGTCGAACAGCACCTCGCCGACCCGGTGCAGCCGCCCGGCCAGTGCCTGCCGGGTGACGAAGCGCCGGGCGGTCCGGGTGAGCACGAGCTTGATCTCGAGATCGGGATAGGACAGCCGGAGCCAGTCCACCCAGTACGGCATGCCGGTCGCGAACGCGGAACCCGCGGTGACCACCAGCAGCCGGTCGACGTTCAGGGCGGGAGGCTCGGTGTCGGGCGCCTGGGGCGGGACGGCCGGTCCGGGCTCACGGCGGTGATCGCTCACGAGGTCACCTCCGTGAGGATCCGCTCCAGTTCGCGCAGCGCGCTCTGGCCGCCGTAGGTGGCGTTCACTCCCGTCACGTTCAGGACGATCTCGTCGACTCCCGCCTCGTGGAACGCGGCGAGTTCCTCGGCCAGCACCTTCGGCTCCCCGTACAGGAAGGCCCGCCCCGCGACCAGGGCGGCGGCGCCGGCGGCGGGGTCGTCGGTGTCGGCGTCGATGCCGGAGCGGCGCAGCATGTCGACGTAGTGCGGCAGCTGGAGGTGGCCGAGGTTGCTCGCGAGGGCGAGGGCGGCCGGGTCCCGGTCCGGTGCGGCCAGGGCGACCGGGACGATGGACACCAGCCGCGGGACGGCACGCCCGGCGGCCTCGGCGCCCTCGCGCAGGGCGGGGACGATGGTGTCGCGCAGATAGGCGGCGGGCGTGAGCCAGGTGATGGCCGTGTCGGCCACCTCCCCCGCCAGCCGGGCCATCCCGGGGCGCAGCACCCCGAGTCCCACCTCGACGGGCGGACGCGGCACCGGCAGCAGCTTGCCGTGGCAGGTGAAGTAGGTGCCGTCCTGTGCGACGGACTCGCCGGCCAGCAGGCCGCGTACCGCCGTGAGGTACTCGCGCGACGCGGTCAGCGGACTGCGGTAGGGGGCGCCGCGCATGCTGCGCTGGAGCACCGCCGCGCCCGGCCCGAAGCCGGCCACGACGGGGTGACCGGTCGCCGCCGCCACCGACTGCGCCTGGAGCGCCGCCTCGTAGGGGTGGGTGAACGGCATGAGGGTCACGCCCAGCCCGACCGGCACCCGGAAGCCGGACGCGGCGGCGTAGGCGAACGCCTGGTGCGGCTGGTTGAGCATGGCCTGGCCCTGCCACAGCCGGTGCGCGGCGCTCCACTGGGTGAGCGCCGCGTAGGGCAGGATCATCTCCGGCCGCGGCGGGGCGAAGGGCATGAGGATCGAGTACGTGGGCGTGGATCGCTGAGTCACTGGGCCGCTCCTGGCCGGTCTGTCCGCCGGCCGGCGGCCGGGGTCGTCGTTACGGGTCTCATCGGGACGCGGTGCTGAGGGTCTGACCGCTCACCAGGTCGGCGTAGTCGGGGCAGCGGTCGAGGAGGCCCAGGTGGGTTCCCTGGTCGACGACCCGGCCGCCGTCGAGCACGATCACGTGGCCGGCGTGCTGGACGGTGGAGATGCGGTGGGCGACGACCACGACCGCACGGTCGGCGGCGAGTGCGTCCACGACGTCCCGGAGCTTCTGCTCGTTGATGGAGTCCAGGTGCGAGGACGGCTCGTCGAGCAGCACCAGCGGGGCGTCGGACAGGACGGCCCGCGCGAGCGCCAGCCGCTGGCGCTGACCGCCGGAGAGGTCGCTCGCACCGCCCAGGACGGTGTCCAGGCCCTGCGGCAGGCGGCGGATCTCCTCCCCGAGACCGACCCGGTCGAGCGCGGCCATGAGGTCCGCGTCGGCCGGCGTCCGCTCGTGCCCCAGCAGCAGGTTCTCGCGGACGGTGTCCTGGAGCAGCGTGCACGACTGGTCCACGTAGGCGATCTGTGCGCGCAGGTCGGTGAGCGGCCAGTCGGCCAGGTCCCGGCCCAGCACCTCGACGCGGCCGCTGTCCGGTTCCATGAAGCCCTCGATCAGACCCAGGGCGGTGGTCTTGCCCGATCCCGACAGGCCGACCAGGGCGGTGAGGCCGTGGGCGGGGACCGTCAGGCCGACGTCCCGCAGGACCGGCTGGTCGCCGTAGCCGAAGCCGACGTTCTCGAAGCGCACGGCCGCCGGCGCCGCGGACACGGCCCGCTCGGGGACCGTGCGGGGCCGGGGCCCGGCGGCAGTGGCGGCCCGGGCCGAGGTCTCCGTCGGCAGCGCGAACAGGGCCTCGAACCGCTTGCGGGCCACCAGGCCCGTCTGGAGTCCGCTCACACCCGAAGCCGCCATGATCAGCGGTGCGGTGAGCTGGAGGAGGTAGAGCAGGAAGGAGACGAAGTCGGCCAGGCTGAGGTGACCGTGCATCATCCGGCTGCCGCCCCCGATCACCACGCTGACCAGGGCGACCTGCTGGCCGAGAGTGATGATCGGGACCATCAGCGACTCCATGCGGGCCGCGACGGCCTCCAGCTGGGCCACCCGGCCGGCCCGCTCGGCGAGCCGGTCGCCGGTGATCTTCTCCGCGCGGTAGGCCTTGATGATGGTCAGCGCGCCGAGCGCGGCGACGAAGTGCTGCGCCAGCCCCCCGACCTCGCCCTGGACCGCCGTGTAGGTGCGGCGCAGTCCCTTGACCACGAGAGTGATGAGCCCGACCGCGACCAGGAACGCCGCGACGGTGATCAGCAGCAGGACCCAGTCGAGCAGCCCCATGATCACGAGCGTGCCCACGACGGTGATGCCGGCCATCGGCAGCTGCATCGGCCCGATGTCGATGAGGTTCTTGACCATGGCGGCGTCGGCGGTCAGGCGGGAGACGAGGTTGCCGGGGCCCTCCGCCTGGGCGTCGCGCAGCCGCAGTTCCAGGGCATGCCGCATGGTGCGCACGCGCAGCCGCAGGATCAGCCGCCGTCCCATTCCGCTCAGCAGATACGTGGCCAGCGCGCCGGCGGCCGCCGAGCCGAAGCCGGCCGCGACCATGGCCAGCACCCACCAGACCGGGTTGTCCCCGCTCTGGATCACGGCCAGCAGCCGGCCCACCACCATCGGGAGCGCCAGCGTCGCCCCGGTGGAGGCCAGGGCGAGCACGGCGATGACGCCGACCTGCACCCCCTTGCCTCGGGCCAGCTCACGCAGGACGTTCAACCGCCATGCCTCCTCGGCATGCGCGGTGTCCCCGTGCTCGGTGACCACGTGTCCCATACCCGGCTCCCCTCCTCGACCTTCTCGTACCGAGCTCTCAGTGCGCCGCACCGCGCAGCGCCTCTCCGACCTTGACGATCCCGCCGTACCTGAGCAGGCCACCGCGGTAGACGCGGCCGCCGAACCGGATGAGGACGACGATCGCCAGCAGCATCAGCGCGAACGCCGTTCCCACCTGCCACCAGGGCACGTCGCTGGTGGCCATGCGCATGGGCATCGCGGCCCAGGACAGGCCGGGCACCAGGGACACGGCGGTCAGCACCGTGTCGTCCTCGGCGCCGCGGGCCGCCAGGGCGGGTCCGGCCAGGCTCAGCATCTGGAGCATGTTCACCGGCCCGATGACGTGGTTGACGTCCTCCTGCCGGGAGACCAGCGCGCCCGCCACCGCGTAGAGGGTCACGAACAGGACGTAGCCCGGGGCGAACCACAGCAGCAGGTTGGCGGCGGTGCCGATGGCGCCGAGCGGCGCGGTCAGCGCCCCGAACCCGATCGCGGCACCCAGGGTCGCGGTCGCCATCAGCATGATCTGCACCAGGGCCGCGGCGCCCAGACCGACGATCTTGCCGGTCAGCAGATGCCAGGCGCGGGCCTTGGCCAGCAGCACCTCCACGATGCGGCTGGACTTCTCCTCCGCGACGCCCTGGGCGATGCCCAGCCCGGACAGCAGCATCAGGACGAACAGCAGGAGCACACCGATCCCGGCGGTCATCGTCCGTTCCCGCTCCGCGTCCGCGTCCGCGTCGATCGCACTGACGCGCAGGGCCGGCGGGGTGAGCGCCCGTTCGGTCTGTCCGGGCCCGGCGCCGAGTTCCGCCATCTGCTCGACGTGGGCGGCGGTCTGCTCGGCCTGCCGGATCACACGCCCGAGATCCGCGTCCAGGCCGCGCAGCACCAGCACCTCACCGCCGGGCAGCACCGCCGCGTCCACCGTCCCGTCGCGTACCGCCGTGCGGGCGGCGCCCGTGTCCGGGTACTCCTTCACCGTGACGTCGGTGCGCAGCGCCGAGGCGACCGTGCCGCGCTCCCCCACGACGGCGACGGAGGGCGGACCGTCGCCGTCGCCCTTCAGTACGCCGGTCAGGGCGAACGAGAGGGCCATCATCGCGGCGGTCACGATCACCGACGCCCAGAAGGCCTTGTTGCGCAGTTGCCGCACGATCTCGCGCGCGGCGATGACGCGCACCAGTTCCAGGTCGGCACGCCGGTTCATGCCTCCACCGCTTCCCGGAAGATGTCCACGAGGCCCGCTTCCCGCCGGCCGAAGAACTCCACGCGCCCGGCTGCCTGCGCCGCGGCCAGGGCTTCCTGCGCCGCCCGGTCGGACTCCAGCTCCAGGCTGGTCAGCCCGTCCTCCTCGGCCAGCACCCGTGCCCCGGTCAGGCTCCGCGCCCACGCCGGAGTCACGTCGCGCACCGACATCAGCACCCGTCCCCGGCCGGCGGCGCGGCGCAGCTCGTGCACGGTCCCCTCGGCCACCAGACGGCCGCCGCGCAGGATGCCGACGCGGTCGCACAGTCGCTCCACCAGTTCCAGCTGGTGGCTGGAGAAGACGACCGGCACGCCCTCACGGGCGCGCTCCAGCAGCACGTCGGCCATGGCGTCCACGGCGACCGGATCGAGCCCCGAGAAGGGCTCGTCCAGGACCAGGACGGCCGGGTCGTGGATGAGCGCCGCGATGAGCTGGACCTTCTGCTGGTTGCCGAGGGACAGCTTCTCCAGAGGGTCCTTGGGACCGGCCGCCACACCGAGGCGGTCGATCCACTCGGCGGCGCGGCGCCTGGCCTCGCGGGGCCGGACGCCGCTCAGCCGCGCGAAGTACACGAGCTGGTCGAGGGGTGTCATCTTGGCGTACAGGCCGCGCTCCTCGGGCATGTAGCCGAAGCGGCGGCGGGAGTGGGCGTCCGCCTCGGCGCCGTTCCAGCGCACCGCTCCCCGGTCGGCGCGCACCACTCCGAGGGCGATGCGCATGGCGGTCGTCTTGCCGGCGCCGTTGGCTCCGCAGAACCCGAACAGCTCGCCGGGCCGCACGTCGAAGGTCAGGTCGTCCAGGACGCGCCGGCCGCCGAAACTCTTGCGTACTTCGTCGAAGGTCAGCACGGCGTGAACTCGAGGAGGGAGCGCACGGGGGTGACGGGGCCCTCCCACGTGGGGCGCAGACCCGCGGCCTCGGCGAGGGCCTTCACCTGCTCGACGGTGCGCACCGGGGCGGGCATCGTGGCCCGCAGCCACAGTTCCAGGGCCGCCGAGCCGGGGACCTCCCGCGGAACCTGGAGGTTCACCTCGGCGACGAGGACCTTGCCGCCCGCTCCCGCAGCCTCGGCGCAGCGCCGCAGGATCGCGACCGCCCGCTCGTCGGACCAGTCGGCGAGGATGGCCGACAGCAGGTAGACGTCGCCGCCCGTGGGCAGCGGATCGAAGAAGCTGCCGACCACGGCCCGGGCGCGGTCCGCCAGACCGGCGGCGGCGAACCGCCGGCCGGCGACCTCGGCCACGTTCTTGAGGTCGACCAGGGTGCCGTGCAGCCCGGGCTGCCGGCGCAGCAGTTCCATGAGGACGGCGCCGCTGTGACCGCCGACGTCGACCACCCGGCGGACCTGCCGCCAGTCGTAGCTGTCGAAGATCAGCTCCGCGCCCCAGCCGAGCTGCGGCCGTTCCTCGGTCTGCTCCAGTGCCTCGACGAAGGCGGGGTCCTCGTTGACGGTCTCCCAGTAGCCGCGTCCGAAGACCGCCGCGTGGGCCGGCTCCCCGGTGCGCAGCGTGTGCGTGAGGTCGACCAGGGCCAGTTCGGCCCTTCCGTACAGGCCGTCCTGGGCCAGGTGGGCGCGCAGGCTCTCCGGGTGGTCCGAGCGGAGCCGGGCGCCGAGTTCGGTGACGGCGTGGGTGCCGTCGTCGTCGAGGGTCAGCACACCCTTGTCCGTGAGGTGGCGCAGCAGCAGTTCCAGCAGGTCCGCACGGGTGCCGGTGATCTCCGCGAGCTTCGCCACGTCGGCCGGGGCGTCGAGACGGTCCGCGAGACGCAGGGTGGCGGCGGCCCGGATCGCGGCGGGGGTGAGGAGGTCCGCCATCTCCAGCAGATCTCCGCTGTCCTGTTGGTGCGCCATCGGTCGGTTCCCATCTGGTGCGCGGGTGAGCGAAGGGTTGTTCCCCGGCCCCGAGAGGGGAGGGCCGGGTGGGTGAAGACCGCCGGGCGGCCGGCCACGGTGACGCGGACGTTCCATGGCCGGCCGGCCGGCGAGCCACGATCAGCAGCCGCCGGCGATCGTCCTGGCCGAGAACTGGCTGGCGACGAAGCTGGCGGTGGCGCTGGCGATGCAGGCGGGCGAAGTGGCGGGCGCCTCGGCAGCGGCCGTCACGTTCAGCTCACGAGCGTCGCTGTAGGCCTCGTAACCGGCCATCAGCTCCATGATCGCGGTGGTCTTCTCCATGGGATCTCCCTCTCTTCATGTGCTCCGTGAAGGAGCTCTGCCGGCCCGTGCCGGCAGGTTCAGGGGCAGGTCAGCAGGTCAGCTCGTAGGTGGCACCGCTGACCGCGCTCGCCGACGCGGCACACCAGCTGGAGCTGGCGACGCTGGCCGCGCAGACCGGGGTGGTGGCGGGGGCGTCGGCCGCCGCCGTGATGTTCAGCTCGTCGACGTCCGCGTAGGCGTCGTAGTGCGAAACGAGCTCCATGATGGCCATGGACTTGTCCATGAATCTCTCCCTTTTGTTTGCGTTTCTCTTTTTCTCCGGAACCGCTTCGACGCGATTCCTTCGGTGTTCCGTCACCCATGCGCTCGGCATGTTTTCCGTTGATTCGACACCCCTTTTTTCGACAAGGGTGTCCCGCAGGCGGAAAGGTGACGGAATTCGGAGGGTTCCTCGGTTCAGCAGCCGCCGGCGATCGTCTTGGCGGAGAACTGGCTGGCGACGAAGCTGGCGGTGGCGCTGGCGAGGCAGGCGGGCGAAGTGGCGGGCGCCTCGGCAGCGGCCGTCACGTTCAGCTCACGAGCGTCGCTGTAGGCCTCGTAACCGGCCATCAGCTCCATGATCGCGGTGGTCTTCTCCATGGGATTTCCCTCTCCTTGTGTACTGCCGGCGGTCGCCGGCAGGCTCAAGGGGCGGTCAGCAGGTCAGCTCGTAGGTGGCACCGCTGACCGCGCTCGCCGACGCGGCACACCAGCTGGAGCTGGCGACACTGGCCGCGCAGACCGGGGTGGTGGCGGGAGCGTCGGCCGCCGCCGTGATGTTCAGCTCGTCGACGTCCGCGTAGGCGTCGTAGTGCGAAACGAGCTCCATGATGGCCATGGACTTGTCCATGAATCTCTCCTTGTAGACGTCCGTGCGTGCCTGGTCAGGCGGGCACGGAACCTGGAACCCGTAGGCCGGACGGCACTGCGGGACGTTCGGAGGGGGCGCTGTTGTGCGCCGGGCGGGCCGGGTCGATGCCCGCCTCGGTGAAGCGGGCCACGACGGCGCGTTCCACGGCGGTCGCACCAACCGCGCCGTCGAGCAGGGCGCGGGCCAGGGCGGTGGCACGGTGCTGGCCGAAGCTCAGGCCGGACATACCGGGACGGTCGTCCTCCGGTTCCCGGGCGACGGCGACGCCGGGCGCCACGGGCTCGGCGAAGACGGACGTCTCGCTCCCGACGCCGGGCGTACCCGACAGCGCCGCGGCGAGGGCCGGCACCTGCGGCCACGACTCCTGTCCGAGGTACACGACCAGGGCGTCGCGCCGGGGGTACAGCGCCTTGGCGGACAGAATCTTCGAACGGTACGCGACCCCGCGCTCCTCCAGATGACCGAGGGCGCGGGCCCACACCCCGGCGGCGTCCTGCCACCGTGTGACGTGGACGTACACGCGCAGCACCTCCCGGTGGGGGCTGCGCGGCAGCGAGCCGTCCACCACGAAGAACCCGGGCGACAGAGCGGGCCGGCGTGCGGGGACGTCGAGGGTCACGACCTGCCCCGCCGTGAGTCCGGCGTCCGTGCGGACGGCGTCCGCCGGCACCCAGACCCGCACACCGTCCCGTTCGACCAGGGCGCGTGCGTCGGGGCCGTCGTCCTGCGGAGGGACGTGGAGCCGGGCGCGGGCGACGCTCCGCTCGTGCGGCACCGCCGCGCCGAGGACGCGTTCGAAGGCCTCGTCCCTCAGCCGGAAGGACAGCTGGCCCTTCTCCACGAACTGCCCCGCGTGCAGGATGTCGTACAGCGCCTCGGCCAGCAGCCGGCGCATCTCGCGCGGGCTGTCCGCCGTGACCTCCCGGTCGGCCACCTGTGCCCGGGTGCCGTCGTCGGCGACGGTCACCTGCGCGAGCGCTTCCCGCAGTCGGGCGGGCAGTGTGCTGGGAACGATCTGTTCCGGTGCCTGGATCATGCGGCCACCTCGTGTTCTTCGGCGAAGTCCGCGAAGCCGAGCGTGGTCACGAACCTCTCGGGGTCGATGAGCGCGGCCCGGCCGATGCCCGCCGCCGCCCGCTCGATGCCGGAGAGCCTCGACGTCCGGGACGCGCCCGCCATCAGCCGGTCGAGCATGTGCCATCCGGCGTACGCGGTGGCCCTCGTGGCCAGTTGCCCGTCCACCGCGGGACGCGCCTGCCGGTAGCCGCGCCAGAAGGCGGTCACCAGGGGCAGCAGACGCTGCATCTTCTCCGCGCCGCGATGGAGGACGGTCTCGTGCGTCAGTTCGATGTCCTGGAAAGCCGCGTCGCCGCGGGTGGTGACGATGTCCAGAATCGAGCGGTGCAGCCACTCGCCGGCGAAGGCGCCGACGTCACGGGCCGGGTCCGCCAGCCTGAACTCCTCCCAGTCCGTCACCAGGAAGTCGTCGTCCCGCACCAGGAACTGGTCGACCCGCAGGTCGCAGTGGGACGGCACGCGGGGCGCCTCCCGCTCCCTGGCACGCAGCTCCCCGATGGCCCGGACCAGGCTCTCGTCGGTCTGCATCAGCCGCCAGCCCTGGAGCTCGGCGAAGCTCAGCGACTCGAAGACCGGCAGCGGCAGCCCCCGCAGGAACCCCTCCGGCGGATGGGGCGGCCGGGACTCGTCGAGTGCGGGGGAGCCATTGGCCGGCGCCTCGTGGAGCAGCCCGATGGCCCGCCCGACTCGCTCGGCGAGTCCGGTCCCGAAGCTCTCGTCGATCATCAGCTCCGCACCGCTGCGCGCGTCTTCGACGAGGTCGTAGGCGACCAGGGCCGCCTCCTCGTCCGCGCCCAGGAAGGCCGGGCCGCGCAGCGCCGCCGTGGGCAGGGTCTCGGCGAAGGACTCGAAGGACAGCAGGCGCCGCATGCGCGCCCGGACGTCGGCAGCGGGGCCGATCAGGTGCTTGACGAAGACCTTGCGCCCACCGGCGGTGGTGCCCGCCCAGGAGTCGTTGCGCCCGACCGGTGCCGTCAGGGAGTCCCGGACGAACGGTCCCGTTCCCAGTTCGACGAGCAGCGCGTCCACCGACGGCACCTCGTCCAGATCTCGCGGCTTGAAGGTCGCCGCACTGTTGTTGCCCACAATCCCTCACAGACCTCGGAGAGCCGACTGACCGGTCACTGCCAGCCGTTGACGGGGCCGGGTATTCCGGTGATGGGGCCGGGGAGCTCGGGAAGGTGCTCCCGAATATCCTCGATCATCTGCCGGATTTCCCCGGGAATCCGCTCGCCGTTCATCTCCGCGGAATGCGGGACGACCGGTTCCCGGTCCTCGGCGAAGGCGCTGCCGACCGCCATGGGCGATCCGCCGATCAGCAGGGCGGTACCGGCGACCACACCCACGCGGGCCATGGAGCCGGCGACGAGCGAATGGAAATTCCTCTTCACTGTTCCCCCTCGATTTCCCTCTCACGAAGACTTTCTCAGCGTTGCCGGTCACACTCCACAGAGATCGGTGACATGTTGGTGCAGGGGGTGGTCAGGTTGCTGCAGTGCCTGCCGGACGAGCCGGGTGGCGGGCAGCAGGGCGGGCCGGCATCCGGGAGCCCGGCACCGCACAGGGGAACCCGCGGTCTGCCCGGCCGGCTCAGGTGACCGGTGACGGGTGACGGCGACATGTGAGGGCGGCGTGTGACGCCGCGTGCTCCCGCCGGACTTCGGCCGCGCGGGGCAGTCGTCGCGTCCACGGCCTCGTCGCCGAGGCCGGACGCGGGAGCGCGGTGAGTGCCCGGAGCCGGACTTGAACCGGCACGCCCGCGAAGGGGCAGCGAGGTTTAAGCTCGCCGTGTCTGCATTCCACCATCCGGGCAGGCCATGGGCACCGCGTCGAGTGCCTCGACCCTATCGGGACACGCCCCTGCGCCAGCGGGCGGGCGGACCGATGTTGTCTTATTTTATTGGCGCCTGAGGGTGCATCAGCTCCGTGGGCAGGCCATCCGCACTTGCCAACAGCCTTGCCCGCGACGGTCGGCCACGCATGCGGAATGACGGGATTTCACCGTCTCGACAAGGACGCCCGACCTGTTCTCGCGCCCGCGTGCCGCAACGGGCCCGTCACGGGCGCCTCCGGGGTGCCCGTCGGGGTCGCCCGTCATCCGCAGGTATGACACCGGCCGCGGCCGTCCGACCACAGTCGCCCCCCGAAACCGGAACAGCGGCTGACTACACGGCACCCCGCGGCCGGGACGATGGATGACGTCCCCGAGCACACCGCCGTACCGACAGGAGCACCCTTCCCGTGACCACCGCACCCATCGCCGACCGGTCCACCACCGTGGCCGCGCGCGCCACGGAGCTTTCCAAGATCTACGGCCAGGGCGAGACCCAGGTGGTCGCCCTCGACCGGGTCTCCGTCGACTTCCGGCAGGCCGAGTTCACCGCGATCATGGGCCCCTCCGGCTCCGGCAAGTCCACGCTGATGCACTGCGTCGCCGGGCTGGACACCTTCTCCTCCGGTTCGGTGCGCATCGGCGACACCGAACTCGGCTCGCTGAAGGACAAGCAGCTGACCAAGCTGCGCCGGGACAAGATCGGCTTCATCTTCCAGGCGTTCAACCTGCTGCCCACGCTCACCGCGCTGGAGAACATCACCCTCCCGATGGACATCGCGGGCCGCAAGCCGGACAAGCAGTGGCTGGACTCCGTGATCGAGATGGTCGGCCTGTCCGGCCGGCTCGGCCACCGTCCCTCCCAGCTCTCCGGCGGCCAGCAGCAGCGCGTCGCCGTGGCCCGGGCGCTGGCGTCCCGGCCCGAGATCATCTTCGGTGACGAGCCGACCGGAAACCTCGACTCCCGCTCGGGCGCCGAGGTGCTGGGCTTCCTGCGCAACTCCGTGCGGGAACTGGGACAGACGGTCGTGATGGTCACCCACGACCCGGTGGCCGCCGCCTACGCGGACCGGGTGGTCTTCCTCGCGGACGGACGCATCGTCGACGAGGTGTACGGGCCGACGGCCGACAAGGTGCTGGACCGCATGAAGCGGTTCGACGCCAAGGGCCGCACCAGCTGACGCTCCGCCCACCTTCCACCCCGTACGTCTGGACGAAGTAGACCCATGTTCCGTACCGCCTTGCGCAACGTCTTCGCGCACAAGGCCAGGCTGTTGATGACCGTGCTCGCCGTGATGCTCGGCGTGGCGTTCGTGTCCGGCACCCTGGTCTTCGCCGACACCCTCTCCAACGCCTTCCGCAACCAGTCGGCGAAGAGCTACGACGACGTCGCCGTCGCCGTCACCTCGCACGCCGACCCGGACAACCCCAAGGAGGAGCCCGGCCTCTCCGGCAAGGTCCTCGACCGGATCTCCGCCGTGGAGGGCGTCGCCGGCGTGTACGGCCGCGTCGAGGGCTTCGCCGGCGTCGCCGACCCCGACGGGAAGCTCATCGGCGTCGGCTGGTCCAACAAGGGCTCGAACTTCGCCCCCGGCAAGGACGGCAAGGACACCGCCTACACGTTCACCGACGGCTCCGGCCCGGTGAAGGACGACCAGATCGCCCTGGACGAGGAGTCCGCCGCCAAGGGCGAGTACGAGGTCGGTGACCGGGTGCGCGTCGCGACCAACGGCCCGGTGAAGGAGTACACCCTCAGCGGTGTGTTCACCACCGAGGACGGCGCCGTCAACGCCGGCGGCAGCCTGGTCCTCTTCGACACGGCCGTCGCCCAGAAGCAGTACCTCGCGCCGGGCTACTTCGAGAGCGTCACCGTCACCGCCGCCCCCGGCGCGAGCGACACGAAGATCCTCGGCGCGGTCGAGCCGCTGCTCCCGGACACCGCCGAGGCCCGAACCGGCCAGGCGCTCGCGGACGAGCAGGCCGAGCAGATCGAACAGGGCCTGGGCAACCTCAAGCAGGTCCTCCTCGGCTTCGCCGGCATCGCGCTCTTCGTCGGCATCTTCCTGATCTCCAACACGTTCACGATGCTGGTCGCCCAGCGCACCAAGGAGATCGCCCTGATGCGCGCCGTCGGCGCGTCCCGCCGGCAGATCACCCGCTCGGTGCTCGCCGAGGCCGCGCTGGTGGGTCTGGTCGCCTCGGCCGTCGGCTTCCTCCTCGGCATCGGTCTGGCCGTCGGACTGCGTTCCGGCATGGCCGCGTTCGACATGAAGATGCCGGGCGGTCCGCTGGTCCTGTCCGCCACGCCGGTGGTCGCGGCGTTCGCGGTGGGCGTGCTGATCACGGTGTTCGCCGCCTGGCTGCCCGGCCGCCGGGCCGCGAAGATCCCGCCGGTGGCGGCCATGAACAGCGTCCACGCGGTGGCCACCACCAAGTCGCTGGTGGTGCGCAATTCCATCGGTGCGGCCGTCACCGCCCTCGGCGCGGCATTGATCGTGGCGGGTGCCTCGACCGGCGGCGACGACGGCCGGATGTACATCGGGGCGGGCGCGTTCCTCGCGCTGATCGGCGTGATCGTCCTGATCCCGCTGCTGTCCCGGCCCGTGATCGCGCTCGTCCGTCCGCTGCTCGTCGGCCCCTTCGGGGTGGCGGGCAAGCTGGCCGGCCAGAACGCGGTCCGCAATCCGCGCCGCACCGGCGCCACCGCCTCGGCGCTGGCGATCGGGCTGACGCTGGTGACCGGCCTGTCGGTGCTCGGCATCACGGTCGGCACGGCCATCGACAAGATGACCACGGACAACATCAAGGCCGACTACATGGTCTCGATGGCCAACGGCGGCGACCTCGACCGCTCCGCCCTGACGGCGCTGGAGAAGGCCAAGGGCGTGTCCGCGGTCTCGCCGCAGCAGGACGCCTACTTCCGGGTCGACGGCGACTACGTGTCCGCCTCGGCGGTCACCCCGGGCGCCATCGAGAAGGTCCTGAACGTCGACGTCGTCAGCGGCAGCGCGGGCTCGCTCGCCGAGGGCCGGATCGCGGTCGCCGAGAAGACGGCCGAGAGCAGGGGCTGGAAGACCGGCGACACCGTCCCCGTCACCTTCGACGACGACGAGAAGGCCACACTGACGGTCGGCGCCGTCTACAAGGACAGCGAGTTCCTCTCCCCCGTCCTCGTGGACCGGAAGGTCGTGGACCGGCACGAGGCGAAGCCGTCCATCCGGCAGATCTTCGTGAAGGTCGACGGCGGCCAGTCGGCGTCGAACGAGGACGCCCTCGTCGACGCGCTCGGCGACAACCCCGCGATCACCGTGATGGACCGGCAGGACATCCGCGACGAGTTCGGCGGCGCCATCAACACCCTGCTGAACGTCATGTACGGCCTGCTGGCGATGGCCCTGATCATCGCGGTGCTGGGCGTCGTCAACACCCTCGCGATGTCCGTATTCGAACGGCAGCAGGAGATCGGCATGCTGCGCGCGATCGGTCTGGACCGGCGCCGGGTCAAGCGGATGGTCCGGCTGGAGGCCGTCGTCATCTCGGTGTTCGGCGCCGTGGTCGGCATCGGTCTCGGCACGTTCCTCGGCTGGGCGATCGGCGAGACGATCGCGGACCAGATCCCGGGGTACGCGCTGGTCCTGCCCTGGGACCGGATCGGAATCTTCCTGGTGCTGGCCGGTCTGGTGGGCGTCCTGGCCGCGATGTGGCCGGCCCGCAACGCCGCACGGCTGAACATGCTGAACGCGATCAAGACCGAGTGACCTCGCCGCGCCGCGGCAAAGGAGGGCCGGACTCCCCGTGCGGGGGCCCGGCCCTTCGGGTCGTGTCCGGATCAGGCGCGGCCGGGCGCGCCCCACACGCGGGTCCGCAACGGCATCCCGGAGGCGCCCGACTCGGGGGTCTTGACGGCCAGGACCTGGTTGACGCCGATGCGGTTGTGCTCGAAGGCGAGCGCGGAGGCGGCCATGTACAGGCGCCAGACGCGGGCCCGGCCGGGGCTGACGAGCCGGGTGGCCGCCTCCCACCCGGACTCCAGGTTGGTCACCCAGCGGCGCAGGGTCAGCGCGTAGTGCTCGCGGATCGACTCCACGTCGCGCACCTCGAACCCGGCGCGCTCCAGCTGGGTGACGGTGGTGCCGACGGGGGCCAGCTCGCCGTCGGGGAAGACGTACGCGTCGATGAACTCGTCCACGTTGTAGGCGGACTCGTCCTGCTGGGGGCGGCGGGCGATCTGGTGGTTCAGCAGCCGCCCGCCGGGCTTGAGGAGCCGGTGCAGGTCGACGGCGTACTCCAGGTACCGCTCGGCGCCGACGTGCTCGGCCATGCCGATCGACGAGATCGCGTCGTACGGTCCGTCGGCGACGTCGCGGTAGTCCTGGACGCGGATCTCCACCCGGTCGGTGAGCCCCTCGTCGGCGACCCGCTTGCGCGCGTAGGCGGCCTGCTCCTGCGACAGCGTGACACCGACGACGCTCACGCCGTGCTCGCGGGCCGCGTGGATGGCCATGGAGCCCCAGCCGCAGCCGACGTCGAGCAGGCGCTGGCCGGGCTTCAGGCCGAGCTTCCGGCTGACGAGTTCGAGCTTGTCGCGCTGGGCGGTCTCCAGGGTGCCGCCCTCGGCCTCGGGGGCGGGCCAGTAGGCGCAGGAGTACACCATGGACGGGCCGAGGACGAGTTCGTAGAAGTCGTTGCCGACGTCGTAGTGGTGGCTGATGGCCCGCCGGTCGCTGCGCTTGGTGTGGAGGTGGCCGCGGGCTCTGCGGATCTCCTCCGGCGGCGGCGCGGGCGGCAGCGGCGGACCGGCGAGCTTCACGAGCCCCCGTACGGCGGCCCGCACCTCGGGGTCACGGAGGGCGGCGGCGAGCCCCCGGGCGTCCTCGCCGCGTTCCCAGATGAGCCCGGCGAGCAGGTCGAGGGTGGCGTAGAGGTCCCCCTCGATGTCGAGGTCCCCGGCCACCCAGGCCCGGGCCAGCCCCAGCTCGCCCGGCTTGAACAGCAGCCGGCGCAGTGCCCTGCGGTGCCGGACGACGAGCGTCGGCGCACCGGGCGGCCCCGCCTGCGAACCGTCCCAGGCACGAACGCGCACCGGAAGCGGTACTCCCAGCAACTGTTCGAAGAGGTTCTGCAGCCGCAGCGCGGCATCAGCCATGGCGTACCTCCGTGACAAGCGATCCCGGAATGTCCTGACACCACGTAAACACCTGGGACCCCCACGTACAGTCCCCGGCACGCGTTACGACTGAGCAAAATACGTGTACACGGCACGTTTCTGTCGCCCTGTCGGCGCAACGACCGGGGACGACGGCCCGGACACGCCGAAGGGGCCGCCCGCACCACGGATGGCGGGTGGCCCCTTCGGGGTGTTGCCGGTACTACGGTTGCGGGTGACCGGGGGTCAGGAGGCCTTGGCCTCGGTCTTCTCCGCCGGCTTCTCGCTGGCCTTCGGCGCGGCCGGGGCCGGCTTGGCGGCCTCGTAGAACTCCTCGCGCGGGGTCTCGATCGCGCCGAGGGAGACGACCTCGCGCTTGAGGAACATGCCGAGCGTCCAGTCCGCGAGGACACGGATCTTGCGGTTCCAGGTCGGCATCGCGAGACCGTGGTATCCGCGGTGCATGTACCAGGCGAGACGTCCCTTGAGCTTGATCTTCATCTTGCCCATGACGATCATCGCGACGCCCTTGTGGAGGCCGAGGCCCGCCACCGCGCCCTTGTTGGCGTGGCTGTACTCCTTCTGCGGGAAGCCCCGCATGCCGGAGACCACGTTGTCGCCGAGGACCTTGGCCTGGCGCAGCGCGTGCTGGGCGTTCGGCGGGCACCAGGCGTTCTCGTTGCCCGCCTTGCGGCCGACGAGGTCCGGCACCTGGGCGTTGTCGCCCGCGGCCCAGATGTAGTCCGTGCCCGTGACCTGGAGGGTCGGCTGGCAGTCGACGTGACCACGGGGACCCAGCGGCAGGCCGAAGCGGGACAGGGCCGGGTTCGGCTTGACGCCGGCCGTCCACACGATGGTGTTGGAGTCGACCTCGAGGCCGTTCTTCAGCACCACGTGACCGTCGACGCAGGAGTCCATCGAGGTGGAGAGGTAGATCTCCACACCGCGGCTCTCCAGGTGCTCCTTGCCGTAGGCGCCCAGCTTCGGGCCGACCTCGGGAAGGATCTTGTCGGCGGCGTCGACGAGGATGAAGCGCATGTCCTCGCGGGACACGTTCTTGTAGTACTTGGCCGCGTCGCGGGCCATGTCCTCGACCTCACCGATGGTCTCCGCGCCGGCGAACCCGCCGCCGACGAAGACGAAGGTGAGCGCCTTGCGGCGGATCTCCTCGTCGGTGGTGGAGTCGGCCTTGTCGAGCTGCTCCAGGACGTGGTTGCGCAGACCGATGGACTCCTCGATGCCCTTCATACCGATGCCCTGCTCGGCGAGGCCGGGGATCGGGAAGGTGCGGGAGACCGCGCCCATGGCGATGACCAGGTAGTCGAAGGGCAGCTCGTACGCCTCGCCGACCAGCGGGGCGATCGTGGCGACCTTGCGGTCCTGATCGATGGTGGTGACCCGGCCGGTGAGGACCTCCGCCTTCGGAAGCACGCGTCGCAGAGGGACGACGACGTGCCGCGGGGAGATGTTGCCGGCGGCGGCTTCGGGGAGGAAGGGCTGGTAGGTCATGTACGACCGCGGGTCGACGACGGTGACGGTCGCCTCGCCGTAACGCATCTTCTTCTGGATGCGTCGAGCTGCGTACAGGCCTACGTACCCACCGCCTACTACGAGGATCCTGGGACGCTCCGTGGTGCTCATGGCATCGAGTATCCACCCGTCCGAGGGGGGTGGTTCGTGCGCCCCTTCACAAGCTTCGGTGGACGCTGTGCTACTATCCGCCGCTCACGTGACGGAGATCATGGCGGGAGAAGGAACCAGCGTGTAGTGCATCCCGTTGTCAATGCCGCGTGAGCTGCCGCTCCGCGCCTTCGAGGGCGGTGGGCCGGCCCCCGTCGGGCCCTCTCCGGGGCCCCGTCCGGACACCGTCCTGAACACGTTCAAAGGGCAGTTGAACCCCCAAAAGGGTCAACCGACGGTCTTTCGTCGTCCGACGGGGCCGAATTCCTTGTGAAGAACTTCACGAAGTTTGCCGACGAGATGTCGCCGGGGGCCCCTCGCGGGGCCCCCGGGCGCGCTCAAACGTTGTCCGGCCTGCTCAGAGAGCCACCGGAGACCCCTACGCCACCGACCACGCGATGCCGTCGAGGATGTCGTGCTCGCTCACGACGACCTCCTCCGCGCCCGTCCGCTCCATGATCGACAGGAGCACCAGCGCCCCGGCCGCGATCACGTCGACCCGGCCCGGGTGCATCGAGGGCACGGCGGCGCGTTCGGCGTGGGTGGAGCGCAGCAGCCAGTCGGTGATCTCGCGGACCCGGTCGCGGGAGACCCGGGAGTGGTGGATGGCGGCCGAGTCGTACTCCGGCAGCTCCTGCGCGATCGCCGACACCGTCGTCACGGAGCCGGCCAGACCGACCAGCGTGCGCGCCTCGCGCAGCGGCACGGACCGCTCGGCGAGGTCCAGGGCCGCCTCGACGTCGGCCCGTATGGCCGCGATCTGGTCCTCGGCCGGCGGGTCGGTCACCGCGCCGTCGCGGACCAGGTGCCGCTCCGTCATCCGGACGCAGCCGACGTCCACGGAGCGGGCGGCCCGCACGTGGTCGTCGCCGACCACGAACTCGGTCGAGCCGCCGCCGATGTCCACGACCAGGTAGGGCCTGTCGAGGTCCGCGCGGCCGGTCAGCTCCTTCGTCGCGCCCGTGAAGGAGAACTCGGCCTCCTGGTCGCCGGAGATGACCTCCGGCTCCACGCCGAGGATGTCCAGCACCCCCTGCACGAACTCGTCCCGGTTCTCCGCGTCCCGGGAGGCGGAGGTCGCCACGAAGCGCAGCCGCTCGGCGCCGTGCTCCTTGATGATCCCGGCGTACTCGCGGCAGGCGGCGAACGTCCGCTCCAGCGCCTCGGGCGCCAGCCGCCCGGTGCGGTCGACGCCCTGCCCGAGCCGCACGATGGTCATGCGCCGGTCCAGGTCGGTCAGCTCACCCGTCTCCGGGTCCGCGTCGGCCACCAGGAGCCGGATGGAGTTCGTACCGCAGTCGATGGCGGCGACACGGGTCACTTGCCGTCCTCCCCACAGGTCTCGGAGACCGTCACGCACGGCCCCTTGCGCCACCACTCGGGCAGCATCGCGATCGCCTCGTCGCCCAGCGGGTTGACGCCGGGACCGGCCGCCAGCGAGTGGGCGACCAGCACGTGCAGGCACTTCACCCGGTCCGGCATGCCGCCCGCGCTCGGGAAGCCGGTCAGCTCCTCGATCTCGTCGCGCCGCCGGATGTAGTCCTCGTGCGCCGCCCGGTAGGCGCCGGCCAGCTCCGGGTCGGCGGCCAGCCGCTCGGTCATCTCCTTCATCACGCCGTTCGCCTCCAGCGTGCCGATCGCGGAGGCCGCCTTCGGGCATGTCAGGTAGTACAGCGTGGGGAACGGCGTGCCGTCGGGCAGCCGCGGCGCCGTCTCCACGACGTCCGGCTGTCCGCACGGGCAGCGGTGCGCGATGGCGCGCAGGCCGCGCGGGGGACGCCCGAGCTGCTGCTTGAAGGCCTCCACGTCCGCGTCGGTGGGCTCGGTGCGCGGGGTGGTCGGCGGGGGAGTCTGCATGACTGTCTTCTGCTGGTCTTCCTGTTGAGTCACTGCCGGTGGGCGGCGGCGTCGGCCTTGTCGACCCCGTCCCACACGTTCCGGTACCAGGGACGGTCGGCCGCCCCGACGTCGGTGCGCGCCTGCTCAGCCGCGTGCGGGTCGACGACGACGAACCCCGTCTCCCCCGGCATCACGTAGTGCAGCCGCAGGCGGATCTGCTGCTCGGCGTACGCGTCGTCCTGCCAGCGTGCCTTGAGGTCGCGCAGGTCCTCGACCCGCTGGCGGGTCCGCGCCTGCTCCTCGCGCAGGTCGGCGATCTCCGCACGCTGGGCGACGTACTGCCGTATCGGGTAGGCGAGCGCCACGACGAGCGAGCACAGCACCATCGCGAGCAGCGCCGCCCGGCCCGTCAGACGGGAACGGCGGGCCTGCCGCTTGGTCTGCGAACGGTAGACCCGGGCCGCGGTCTGTTCCCCGATGATCCGGATCCTGGTCGCGGTGGAGAAACGGTCCCGGTCCTTCACGGCCATCTGGTCTCCGCCTCCCGTGCACGCGCGTACGTCCCCGCACACGGTACGGGACCGGGTACGGGGACGTACGTACGACGCTGCCTCTTACAGGGGCGGGTCAGCCCTTGAAGCGCGGGAACGCGCTGCGGCCGGCGTACACCGCGGCGTCGTCGAGGATCTCCTCGATGCGCAGCAGCTGGTTGTACTTGGCGACGCGCTCGGAGCGGGCCGGGGCGCCGGTCTTGATCT
This sequence comes from Streptomyces flaveolus, assembly GCF_044765825.1. Classification (NCBI taxonomy): domain Bacteria; kingdom Bacillati; phylum Actinomycetota; class Actinomycetes; order Kitasatosporales; family Streptomycetaceae; genus Streptomyces; species Streptomyces flaveolus. The sequence continues at coordinate 125,875 of NZ_JBIWKU010000006.1, forward strand.
GGCCGCAGTTGGTGGCGACGGCCAGGTCGGCGATGGTGACGTCCTCGGTCTCGCCGGAGCGGTGGGACATCATGCACTTGAAGCCGTTGCGCTGGGCCAGCTCCACGGCGTCCAGGGTCTCGGTCAGCGAACCGATCTGGTTGACCTTGACCAGCAGGGCGTTGGCGGCGCCCTCCTCGATGCCGCGGGCCAGGCGCTCCGGGTTGGTGACGAACAGGTCGTCACCGACGAGCTGGACCTTGTCACCGAGCTTGTCGGTGATGGTCTTCCAGCCCTCCCAGTCGTCCTCGAACAGCGGGTCCTCGATGGAGACCAGCGGGTACGCCTCGACCAGCTCGGCGTAGTACTCGGTCATCTCGGCGGCCGAGCGCTCCTTGCCCTCGAAGGTGTAGGAGCCGTCCTTGTAGAACTCGGACGCGGCGACGTCCAGCGCGAGCGCGATCTGCTCGCCCGGGGTGTAGCCGGCCTCCTTGATGGCCTCGAGGATGAGGTCGAGGGCCTCGCGGTTGGAGCCGAGGTTCGGGGCGAAGCCGCCCTCGTCGCCGAGGCCGGTGGCCAGGCCCTTGCCCTTCAGCACCTTCTTGAGGGTGTGGTACACCTCGGTGCCCCAGCGCAGCGCCTCGGAGAAGGACTCCGCGCCGATCGGGGCGATCATGAACTCCTGGATGTCCACGTTGGAGTCGGCGTGCGAGCCGCCGTTCAGGATGTTCATCATCGGCACCGGCAGCAGGTGCGCGTTCGGGCCGCCCAGGTAGCGGAACAGCGGCAGGTCGCTGGCCTCGGAGGCGGCGTGGGCCACGGCGAGGGAGACGCCGAGGATGGCGTTGGCGCCCAGCGAGCCCTTGTTGTCGGTGGCGTCCAGGTCGAACATGGCCTGGTCGATCAGACGCTGCTCGGTGGCGTCGTAGCCGACCAGCTCCGGGCCGATCTGCTCGATGACGGCGAGGACGGCCTTCTCGACACCCTTGCCCTGGTAGCGGTTGGGGTCGCCGTCACGGAGCTCGATGGCCTCGAAGGCACCGGTGGAGGCGCCGGACGGAACGGCGGCACGCCCCGTGCTGCCGTCGTCGAGGCCGACCTCGACCTCGACCGTGGGGTTGCCTCGGGAGTCCAGGATTTCCCGGGCTACGACGACGTCGATGGACGGCACGAGCATCTCCTTCTTCAATGTGACGCTTCGGTGTGACGCGGGTCCGCGAGGACCGCAGCGGCTCTGCGGGACGAGCCTAACCGGCTCCGGGCGATCGGCCAGCCGGTCGCCCACCCGATGGACAGAACCGAGAGTAAATTGTTTCCGAACGGAACAAAGACCGTTCGCGGAAACCCGGCGGCCTCCCCCGGCCACCGGGGCGCAAAAAAGCCCGCCCCGGTGCGTACGGGGGAACACGCACCGGGGCGGGAGCAGGGCGGGCCGCCGCTTACTTGAGGTGCAGCTGCTGGCCCGGGTAGATCAGGTCGGCGTCGTCGACGATGTCGTCGTTCAGCTTGAACAGCTTCGCCCAGCCGCCCTGGACGTGGTGCTCCGTGGCGATCGAGCTGAGCGTGTCGCCCTTGACGACCTTGTACTCGCCGTCGCCCTTCTCGACCTTCTTGCCGGTCGGCGTGGTGACGGTCTTCTTCTCGGCCTTCGTCTCGGCCTTGGCGGCCGGACGCTCGGAGGAGCGGGAGGCCTTCTGCTCGGTGGAGCGCTCGGCCGTGGAACCGCTGCTCTGGCTCTGCGAGCTCTCGGAGCTGCCGGAGGACTGCGAGGAACCGCTGTCCTGGCTCTCGGTGGAGCCGCCGCCGTACGCGGCGCTCGACAGGCCGGTGCCGCAGACCGGCCAGGCACCCTTGCCCTGGCTCGCGAGCACCTTCTCGGCGACCGCGATCTGCTGCGTCTTGCTCGCCTGGTCGGCGGTCGAGGCGTACTGCGTACCGCCGTAGGCGGCCCAGGTGGAGGCCGAGAACTGCAGACCGCCGTAGTAGCCGTTGCCGGTGTTGATGGACCAGTTGCCGCCGGACTCGCACTGGGCGACGGTGTCCCACTCGGACGCGGTGGCGGCGGAGGCGTTGCCGGCCGCCATCAGCGGGGCGGCGACGGCGGCACCGGTGACGCCGGCGACGGCGATGACACGGGTGGCCTTGGACGGACGACGGTGCTTGCCCTTGCCGGAAAACAGCATGGTTGATCCCCTCACCGACGCCTGCGAGGTGAGCTGTCGGGTTCGGGCCGGTTGAGTTGCCCGGCCGGGTCCCTTGCGGGACTCGGCTTCACCCCTAGCCGCTCCGGATCGCTGCCCGGTGCGGCACTTACCTTGGGTCCCCCGCTCCTGCCTGCGGCGCTTGACGCGACGACTGTTCCCGTACCGCCACTGGCAGGATTCGGCGTTGCGGCGGTCGGGGCCCGCGGTGGCGAGCGGTCACGACCGTAGACACGCGCTCCGTGGTTTTTCAAAGACGATCACGGCTTCTGAGACCTATCTCTCACGTGATCCAAAACGGACATAGGGCCTCTAACTGTGACGCGAACTACCCCTGGTTTTCGACCGGTTCGCCCCCGACCGTGAGCGTCTGACCGGGCAGGATGTGGTCCGGGTCGGCGCCGACCACGTCCTTGTTGTCGGCGTAGAGGGTGTGCCATCCGCCGGTGAGGTCAAGGGAGTCGGCGATGCCCCACAGACTGTCGCCCGAACGGACGGTGTACGAGCCGTCCGTGAGGCCGCGGCCGCCGTTCTCGCCGCGCGAGGCGTGCCGCCCCGTCGACTCCGCCGTACGGCCGTCCACCGCGCCCTCCTCGGCGCTGCCGCCGCGATGCCGGCCGGCCGTGGACTCCTCGGTGCCTGCGGACTCCGAAGCGGCGTCACTCTGCCCCGACTTGTCCGACTCGTCACCACCCGGTGGGGTGACCCCCGTACCGCCGGACGCCTGCGCGTCATCGCCGGCCGGGGTGCCGGACGGGGTGGACCTGTCGGACTTGACCGTTTCGTCCCCACTGCCCGACGCGGCGTCAGTCGAGGCCGAGGCGGACGGCGAGGGGGACGCGGACTCGGTCCGGGACGGAGAGGGAGTCGCCGAAGAAGACGATTCGGGGACGGACTCCCGGGAATCGGTCAAGCCGGACGACCCGGACGTCCCCGAAGTGCCCGATCCGCTCTTCCCCGCCGACGCCCCGTCACCCGGGGTCGCGGTGCCGCCGGACAGGATTCCCGAGTCGTTGCCCAGCCCCGCGAGCAGGCCGCAGGTCGGCCAGGCGGCGATGCCCTGGGCCGCGAGCACCTTCTCGGCGACGGCTATCTGCTGCGAGCGGCTCGCCTGGTCGGCGCTCGACGCGTAGCCCAGACCGCCGTACTGCTCCCAGATGTCCTGGGACAGCTGCAGGCCGCCGTAGTAGCCGTTGCCGCTGTTCTGGCTCCAGGCACCGCCCGTCTCGCACTCGGCGACCCGGTCCCAGTTCGTTCCGTCGGCCGCGTGGGCGCCGGTGGCCCCCAGGAGCGGGATCGCGATGGCGGAGCCGGTCACTCCTGCAGCGACGACCAGGGCGGGAGCCTGGCGGGGGCGACGGTGACGACCGTTCCCGGAGAGCATGCGACGACCTTTCACGAGACAGCGGGGACGGCGCGGCGAGTGAGGCTCGGCGCCACGCTGATCCGTGAACGTATAGGCAGATGATCGCTTGTCACAAGTTCATGCCGCGCAGATCACGTGAAGATCACAGAGGTGAGCGCGTGTCACCTTTGCGTCGGCGACGGATTGTTCCCGGGCGGCGACGGGACCGGTGTGAACGACACCGGCAGGGTGCGCAGCCCCCGCATGATGAGCCCGCCGCGCCAGCGCAGTTCGGCCGGATCCGCGGCGAGGGCCAGGTCCGGGAGACGGGTGAGGAGCGTGGCGAGCGCGGTCTGCCCCTCCAGCCGGGCGAGCGGAGCGCCGAGGCAGTAGTGGATGCCGTGGCCGTACCCGAGGTGCTGGCTGTCCCGGCGGGAGAGGTCGAGGGTGTCCGGATCGGCGAACCGCTCCGGGTCCCGGTCGGCGGCGGCCAGGACGACGAGGACGGGATCTCCGGGAGCGATGTCCTGCCCGCCGATGGTGAGCGCCTCGGTGGCGAAGCGCCAGGTGGCGAGCTCCACGGGGCCGTCGAAACGGAGGAGTTCCTCCACGCCGGTCTCCAGCAGGCCGCTCTCGCCGGCGGTGAGGGAGGCCTGCAGACGGGCCCGCTGCTCGGGGTGGGTGAGCAGGGCGTACGTGCCGTTGCCGATGAGATTGACCGTGGTCTCGAACCCGGCGAACAAGAGGATGAAGGCCATCGCCGCGGCCTCGTTCTCGGTGAGGTGCTCACCGTGGTCGGAGGCGCGGATGAGACCCGAGATGAGGTCCTCGCCGGGGCCGGGCTCGGCCGGCAGCGCGGCGCGCTTGCGGTGGATGAGGTCGGCGAGATAGCCCCGCATCTTCTTCACCGACCGTGCGACGCCGCCCCGGGGGCCGCCCCCGTGGCGGATCATCATGCCCGCCCAGTCCCGGAAGTCGTCCTGGTCCTCGCGCGGCACGCCGAGCAGGTCGCAGATGGCGTAGATGGGCAGGGGGAAGGCGAATTCGTGGATGAGGTCGGCGGAGCCGGTGGCGGCGAACCGGTCGATCAGGTCGTCGGCGAGCTCCTGCACCCGCGGCGCGAACTCGGCGACGCGCCGCGGCGTGAACGCCTTGCTCACCAGCCGGCGCAGCCTCGTGTGGTCCGGCGGGTCGATGTTGAGCAGATGCGTCATCAGCTCGGCCTTGCGCTCGCCCGGAATGCCGGTCTTCCCCTTGGCGTGCGCGGGCTCGTCGTGGTGCGCCGGGTTCTTGGACAGCCGCTGGTCGGCGAGGGCCTGCCGGGCGTCGGCGTACCGGGTGACCAGCCAGGCCTCCACGCCGCTGGGCAGCGTCGTGCGGTGCACGGGGGCGTGCTCGCGCAGCCAGGCGTAGGCGGGGTAGGGGTCGCTCGCGAACTCCCAGGTGAACAGCTCGGGAGCCGGACGGTCGAAGGCGGGCCGGCCGGTCACCCCTCCACCTCCCTGATCGCGTCCCGGTACGCCCGTGCCGCTGCTCGCAGGGCCGCTTCCGGGTCCGTGCCCTCGGACTCGGCGCGGGCCGCGAGGGCGAGGAGTTGGTAGCCGATGCCCTCGCCCTCGGGCAGCGGCACCTCCAGGCCCGCCGTGCGGGCCCGGGAGGCCAGTTTGGCGGCGAGGGCCAGGCCGGGCTGGCCGAGGGGGACGCCCTCGGTGACCGAGGTGCGCTGCTTCTCCACCGCCTTGGTGCGCAGCCAGTGCTCCCTGACCTCTTCCGGCGTGGTCGCCGTCTCGTCGCCGAAGACGTGCGGGTGGCGGTGGATGAGCTTGGTGACGATGCCGGCCGCGACATCGTCGATCGAGAACGGCGCCTCGGTGTCCTCCTCCGCGATGCGGGCGTGGAAGACGACCTGGAGGAGGACGTCGCCCAGTTCCTCGCGCAGTTCGTCGCGGTCGCCGTCCTCGATGGCCTCGACGAGTTCGTAGGCCTCCTCGATGGCGTACTTGGCCAGTCCCTTGTGGGTCCGCCGGGACGACCAGGGGCATTCCGCGCGGATGCGGTCCATGACCTGGACGAGGTCGAGGAGGCGGGCGCCCGGCAGGTCGTAGGAGGCGGGGAGCAGCTCCAGCTCGGGCATGGAGACGCGGCCGGAGCCGGCGAGGCGGGCCAGGCCGTCGGTGAGGGCCGGCTCGCCCTCGCCGGTCGCGACGACGACCACGGTGTGACCGCCCGCACAGGCGGCGACCAGTTCCTCGGCGGCCGGGGATGCCTTGTCGACCCGTATGCCCGCCTCGCGCAGGTACGGCAGCTGCGGGTGCGCGGCGTCGGCGCACAGCACGCGGTCGGCGGTGCGCAGCGCCTGCCAGGCGGGCCAGGACAGCAGGCCGGGGGCGACGCGGTGGCTGGTGGTGAGCAGGACGATGCGGCCCGGGTCGGGGGCCGTGCCGGGAGCGGGGTCGGCGCTGGTTGCGTTCACGATCCGAACGTAACGCACGGTGCGGGCCGGTCCGTGGGCCGTCCCCGGGCGGCGTCCCCAGTCCCCCGCGGTCGCCGTTACGCCGTCTGCTGGGTTCCGGCCGTCGTGACTTCCCGCACCCACGGTGTCCTGGCGTCGACGCGGCTGCTCTTCTGGACGTCCCAGGTGCCGTAGCGCGGGTTGAGGTCGACGTCGAGCTGCTGGGAGGCCTTGGACAGGGCCTGCCAGAACTCGGGGCGGCTGGTGTCGGTGCCGAGGTGTTCGGCGAGCTTCTGGGCCTCCAGCTGGACGAGGAGGTTCTCGTCGAGGCGCTCGGGGGCGACGCCGTACTGCTGGAGCCAGACGGTCTCCAGCTCCTTGGCGCCGCCGGCCTGCTGCTCCAGGCCGGTGCGCATCTGCTGGACCTCCTTGCGGGAGACGCTCACGCCCGCGTCCTGGGCGGCGCGGTGCAGTACCCGGTCGAGGACCATGCCGTGCAGGGTGTCGCGGGTGAGCGTGCCGGTACGGGCGACGACCTGCTGGTACTGGGTGTCGTCCGGGACGGCGGCCCGCTGCGCGTCGCGTACCTCGTCGACCCGGTTCTCCAGCTGGGCGACGGTGATCCGCTGGTCGCCGACGACGGCGGCCGCGCCGGGATGCGCGTCGTTCCCGCAGGCGGTGAGCAGGGGTGCCGCGGCGGCGATCGCGGCGGTGAGGAGGAGCGCGGTGCGACGGCGGCGGTGCAAGGAAACCTCCCGAGGAGATTGTGCGACGGTGCACAAAGTCTTGCGATGATCGATGGTAGGCAGTGGCCCAGCTTTGGCCAACCCATTCGACCAACGATTCACGGGGACTTCGGGCACCGCCGCGCCGCCGCCGATGGTGCCGGGCCGGTCAGCCGGTGATGCTGCGCTTCTTCGTCCGACGATGGCTGGACATGGCCCATCCTCACCCTGGTGTGTGCGTGTGCTGCGGTGTTGCGTTGCGTGAAACGCTGCGCAACGCATCCCGCGGCGTCTCCGTGTTCGGGAAACGCGGTCCCCAGGGGTGCACAAGATTGTCCCCGCCCGGGGCAAAAAACTAGCCGCGTACCTGGCCGAGCCATTCGAGCGTGCGCCGGACCTCGGCCGCGAGGGGGTGTCCGGGGCCGTGGGTGCGCTCCAGGTCGTGCAGGAGCCGGGCCAGCGTCTCGTGGGCGGCGGCGCGGTCGCCGAGGGCGAGGAGGAGGTGGCCGATGCGGCGGCGGACGTCGTGGGCGAGGTCGGGGTCGCCTGCGACGTACTGGTTCTCGTAGTACGGCAGCAGGGCGCGGTACTCGGCGAGAGCGGCGGCCGGTTCGCCGAGCTGTTCCAGGCACTGGGCGGCGTCGTAGCGGTGGCGCAGGGACTGGGGGTCGGCCTGGCCGGCCTCGGCGGCGCGTTCGTCGGCGAGGCGGCGCAGTTCGGGCAGGGCGCGGCGGTACTGGCCGTCGTCCATGAGGGTGGCGGCGTACTGCTTGCGCAGGGTGCGGACGACCGGGGAGCGTTCGCCGTGCTGTTCGGCGGCGGCGGGCAGGATCGCGCCGAGGATGTCGACGGCCTGGGTGATGCGGCCCTCGCCGAGGAGGCGTTTGACGTCGTCGACGGCGCGGGCGACGTCCGGCTTCCCGGCCTCGGCGACGGGGGCGGCCGGGGCGGGCTGGGGTGCGGGGGTGCGGGCGCGGTCGGGCCAGGGGGCGTGCGGGCGTACGAAGGGGCGGGTGGGATCGAGGGGGCCGCCGGTGGGCATGCCGCGTGCGGGCAGCAGCAGGGCCAGGTGTTCGTAGACCTCCTGCGCGGAGGCGGGGCGGTGCTGGGGGTCCTTGGCGAGCAGGCGCAGGACGAGGGCCTCGAGGGCTTCGGGGACCTCGGGGCGTATGCGGCGCACCGGCAGGGGCGGTTCGTACAGGTGCCGGTGGAGTACGCCGAGGGCCGTGGATCCCGCGAACGGGACGTCGCCGCTGAGCAGTTCGTGCAGGAGGACGCCGAGTGCGTACAGGTCGGTGTAGGGGCCGACGGCGCCGCCCATCGCCTGCTCGGGCGCCATGTAGGCGGGTGAGCCTATGGGAGTGCCGGTATGGGTGAGGCGGGTGGTGTCGGCGTCCATGACGGAGGCGACGCCGAGGTCGAGGACGGTGACGGTGCCGTCCTGCTTCACCATCACGTTGCGCGGTTTGAGGTCGCGGTGGACGATCGGCACGGCGTGCACGGCGCTGAGGACGGCGCACAGTTGGGCGGCGACCGCGACGGCCCACTGCCAGGGGTAGGGGTCGTGCTCGGCGAGGTGGTCGGAGAGGTCGGCGCCGTCGACGTACTGCATGACGAGGAAGAGTTCCTCGCCCTCGCTGCCCGCGTCGTGCACGGTGACCAGGCCGGGGTGGTCGACCTGTGCGGTCACCCGGCATTCGCGCACGAACCGGCGGCGCAGTTCGTCGGCCTCCTGGCCGGCCACCTTGTCGGGGCGCAGCAGCTTCACGGCGACGCGCCGGTCGAGCCGCTGGTCGTACGCCGTCCAGACCTGGCCCATGCCGCCCTGTCCGATGAGCGTGGACAGTTCGTAGCGGCCGGCGACGACGCGTCCTGTCGCCACGGTCACCTCGTGCCCTCGTGGTTGCCGTTGGCGTTGCCGTCGTGCCTGCGGAGGTAGTCGCTGAGCTCGTCGAGTTCGGCGCGGACCTGGTCGATGCGGGCGGGGGCGGGGGTGTGCGGCGGCGGGGTGGGCGCGGGGGCGGGGGTCTGGGCCGGCGGCGTCGGTATCGGGGTCGGCGTCGGCGGCATCGGGGGCGGGGTGTGGTGGGGCTGGGGCACGATCGGCTGACGGGCCGTCTGCGGGACAGTGGTGGCGGTGTACGGCGTCGCCGGGGACTGCGGATAGCCGTACCCCGGGGCCGGCTGCGGCGCGTATCCGGTCCCGTAGCGGAGCTGGTGGAAGTGGCGGACGTCGGCCGCCAGGTAGTACGCCATGACGGCCACGAGCGTGCCGAACAGCAGGGCCATGCCCGTCCAGCCGCCCACGGTGTGGATCTCGTCGCCGGGCTCGGTGCCGATCAGGACGAGGGCGAGCGCGTCCGCGGCCATCGCGGCCACGAACAGGCCCCAGTCCAGCGCCTTGCGTGTGACGATCGCCAGCCGCAGCAGCATCGTCCAGGCCAGCAGGCCGATGGTGAGGACCGAGAGGGCCACGAACAGCACGCGCAGGAAGACCAGCCAGCCCGTCGGGGGTGGCTGCTTCACCGGCTGCGGGTAGCCGTGGCCATGCATGGCTGCTCCTGGTACCTGGGGCGTGGACCGACGTTGTCGGCATCGAGCGTATAGGCCGACACGGACAACCGGCCCAGGGTTGTACCGAACCGTTGTCGTGCTGGTCACTTCCCGTGCCCGGGGCGTCAGTCGGGGGCGACCGTGCCGTCGGTCAGGCCGTCGTACATGCCGCGTACGAGCTGCTCGCCGAGGCGGCCGGCGTGCCTGAGCGCCCGCTCGAACTCGTCGAGGGCGCGGAAGCGGGCGCCGTAGGGGCGCTGTGCGTCCAGCGGGAGCCGGGGGAGCTGGAGACGGCGCACGTCGAGGCGGGTGGCGGTGGAGGCGTAGCTGCTGGCCTGGCGGTTGTTGGCGGTGCCGCGCAGGAACCCGGCGAGGAACCAGGGGTCCAGCGCGGCCGGGTCGGGGCGCAGCAGGACGAGGTGGCGTCCCAGGGCGGCGCCGGCGGTGGCGTCGTCGATCACGCGGGCGACGGAGTCGCCGCCGAGGACCGGCAGGACGACGTCGCCGGGCTCGGTGAGCACGGGTTCCTCGTCGCTCTCTTGGAGGGTGCCGGTGGGGGCGGTGCCGGCGAGGACGTCGAGGTCGGTGAGGACGGGCACGCGCGCGTGGCCGCCGGTCGTGCCGGTGCGCATCTCCAGGGCGCCGCCGCGGGCGAGTTCGCCGACGGTGGTGAGGGGCCAGCGGGGTGTGGCCGGTGCGGTGCCGGCGGGGGGCGGGGTGAGATCGGCGACCAGGCGCAGGGTCTCGCCGAGGCGTTCGCGTACGTCGGTGAGCTGTTCGGCGCCGTCGGCGGCCGTGGGCGGCGGCAGGTGGCGGGCCGGGGCGAGGTCGACGTCGTCGTCGAGGAGTGCGATGACGGGCAGGGAGCGGGCCAGGCCCGGGCGTTCGTCGAGGTGTCCGGCGCGGTCGAAGTCCCGCCACGCGTCGAGTACGGCCTCCCGCACGGCCCGCCAGTCCGGTCCGCCGCGCCCCTCGCCGGCGAACTGCCCCGTGTCGGCGAGCAGTACCTCCGGCTGCGCGGGGGCCTTCTCGGGGCGGCGCAGCACCCACAGGTGGAGCGGGATGTTGTGCGGCGGTGCCGCGCCGACCGGCAGGGCGACGACGGCCCGCAGCGCGCCCCGGCGCAGCAGGTCGGCGCGGATGCGGCGGCCGGAGCGGCGGGAGGCGGCGGCGGGCGGCATGAGGAGGACGGCCGTGCCGCCGTCCGTCAGGCGGGCCAGGGCGTGCTGCACCCAGGCCAGCTCGGACTCGGTGCGGGCCGGGAAGCCGTATTCCCAGCGGGTGTCGTAGGCGAGTTCGCCGTGTCCCCAGTTGCGCTCGTTGAACGGCGGGTGGCACAGGACGGCGTCGGCGCGCAGGTCGGGGAAGGCGTCCGCGCGCAGGGTGTCGCCGGCGGCGATGCGCACGGCGGCCGTGGTGCTCAGGGCGAGCCGCAGTCCGGTGAGCGCGGCCATTTCGGGGGCGCTGTCCTGGCCGTACTGCTCCTGGCCGGGGCGGGCGTCGACCGCGCGCAGCAGGGTGCCGGTGCCGCAGGCCGGGTCGAGCACCGTCCGGGCGGGGCCGGCGAGTTCGGCCATCAGCTCGGCGAGGGGGTTCGGAGTGAGGGTGTAGTGCCGCGGGTTGGCGTCGAGGTGCCGGCCGAGCAGGAACTCGTACGTCTGCCGCGCGCCCTGGGCCGCGGCGAGTTCGGCGGCGCCGCGCAGCAGCGGCACGGAGGGCAGCAGGCGGGGGCTGATCGGGGTGGCGACGGTGCGGTCGCGGTCGGTGCCGAAGCGCGGGGCGAGCACCTGGTCGAGTGCGGCGGGCAGCAGGGCGGCGAGGCGCTCGTCGGAGCCGGCGCTCATGTCCAGCCAGTCGGTGGGGCGGTCGTGGATGAGCAGGAGGACGCAGCCGGCGTGGGTGAGGGCCGTGACCGGTCCTTCGGGGTGGCCGGCGAGTTGCTGCCAGACGCGTTCGCGCAGGGGGACCTCGGCGAGCTTGCCCTGGCCGCGCAGCCATTCCTCGATCTCGGCGAGGGCGAAGGAGGGGCTGGTCTCGGTGCCGCCGACGGGCTTGGGGAAGTCGGCGTGCCGGCGGCGCCAGTTGCTCACGGCCGCGCGGCCGACACCGGCGAGCCGTGCGATTCCGGCGGCGGTCACTTCAGTCGCGTTGTCCTGCACCCGCGCGGCTCCCCTCGTCCGTGTGTGGCGACGAGCATACCGAGGCGGCGTTGGATCGGCGCATTCACAGCCGTGTACCCGGTCACCTCTGTGAACTTGGTTGACTCGGTTCACAGCATCTGTTCTTATTGACCTCGCCAACGGGCGGTCGCCGACAAGAGGCGGTCGCCACAGGGGAGGGGACACAGCCATGGGCATGAAGGGCAAGGTCGCGCTGGGCGCCGTTGTGGGGATCGTCGTCATCGGAGCCGTCTCGGCGAACTCCGGCGGCGACGACGGCGGCTCCGACGGCAAGAACTCTTCGGCGTCCGCCGGACAGCAGTCCGGCGGCAAGAAGGACGCGGATCCCTCCGGGGGCGGCGCGGACACGGCGAAGGCGGAGAAGAAGGCCGCCTTCGAGGGGGACGGCGACTTCGAGGTCGGCTCGGACGTCAAGCCCGGCACCTACCGCACCACCGGCAACACGGACGGCATGTGCTACTGGGAGCGCGCCAAGGACGCCTCGGGCGAATTGGACTCGCTGCTGGCCAACGACAACGTGACCGGCACCGGTTACGTCACCGTCAAGGCCACCGACAAGTTCTTCAAGTCCAACGGCTGCGGCGACTGGGAGGCCGTCGACCCGAAGGCCAAGGGCACTCCCGCCGCCGAGATGTCCGGGGACGGCGGCATGTTCGCGGTCGGCACCGACATCGCCCCCGGCACCTACAAGTCCACCGGCAACACCGATGACGGGTGCTACTGGGAGCGCGCCAAGAACGCCGACCACTCGCTCGAGTCGATCATCGCGAACAACAACGTGTCCGGTACGGCGGTCGTGCGCATCAGCGCCTCGGACGCCTACTTCAAGACGGTCGGCTGCTCGGACTGGCAGAAGACCGGCTGACCCCTCGCCACCCGGCCTCCGCCGGGTCCGTTCACCACCCCCAGCACCACCAAGGAGCCCTCATGCGGCGCACCACTCTCGTCGCCCTCTGCCTCGCGGCAACGACCACCGTGGGACTCACCGCCTGCCAGTCAGGCCAGGACGACGACGGGTCCGGCGGCCCCGGCGCCTCGGCCTCCGCACCCGCGTCGAAGCCGGCGTCGGCATCCGCGCCCGCGGAACCGTTCGCCGGACTGACCGGGGGGCAGATCGCCGACCGGGCCGTCGAGGCCACCACCGGGGCACGCTCGCTGCGCATGACCGGTGACGTCCTGGACGACGAGAGCGGCGGCACCATCAAGCTCGACCTGGCCATGGACCGGCAGGGCCGGTGCGCCGGCACGATGAGCCTGGACGGCCAGGGCCAGGCCGAGCTGATCAAGACCGGCGGCACGCTCTACATGAAGTACGACGAGAAGTTCCTGCGCGCCCAGAGCGAGGGGGAGCCGGCGGCCGACACCGACGCGGCCGTGGCCATGCTGGCGGGCAAGTGGACCAAGATGGCCGCCACCGGCCAGGACGCCAAGGACATGGCGGGCTTCTGCGACCTGGACACGATGCTCGGCGAGATGGAGGGCGCCGGCCAGGACGCGACGCGCGGCGAGCCCGCCACCGTCGGCGGCGCCCCCGCGCTCGTCCTGCACGAGAAGGACGGCGCGGACCGCAACACGCTCTACGTCGCCACCGAGGGCAAGCCGTACCTGCTGCGCTTCGACAGCGCGTCCGAGCAGGACCCCGCCACGATGACCTTCAGCGCGTACGACGAGCCGGTGGCGGCGAAGGCGCCCTCCGGCACCGTCCTGGACCTGGACGCGCTGGGCGGCTGACACCGCACGGCCCGGCTCAGCCGCCGCACTGCCGCAGCATCGCCTCCCGGTCCGGTGCGGTCACCGCCAGTTCGTACTTGACGGCGACCTGGGCGAACCGGACGGCGTACGCGCACCGGATGCCCTTGCTCGGGGGCAGCCAGGAGGCGGGCCCGGAGTCGCTCTTGGCCGAGTTGGCCCGGCCCTCGACGGGGATGAGGTTGAGGGGGTCGTTCGCGAGTTGCCTGCGCTTGCTCTCCGGCCACCGCGAGGACCCCAACTGCCAGCTGTACGACAGCGGCACGACGTGGTCGATCTGGACCTCGCCCGCCTTCTGCTTTCGCCACTCGATCGTCGTGCCCGTGTACGGGTCGTGCAGCGTCATCGCGACGACCACGCAGTTGGAGCCGGACCGGAAGCGCACCTGCTGGCCGTCCCGTCGCAGCAGGTCGTTGCGGGTGTCGCAGCCGTTCCTGGCCAGCGGCACGCCGTCGGCGGTGTCCATCCAGGCGTAGCCGAACTCGTCCCGGTCGTAACCGGTCCTGGGGCCGCGCCCCTTGGTCTTCAGGGACTCGATGAGCTTGCGGGCCGCGGCCCGGTCGGCGTCGCCGGTGACCGGTCCGAGGCCGGGCTCGGTCCCGTCGGGGTTGCGCAGCGGACTGACGGCCTGCCCCGCGGCCGGCGCCTCGGCACCGCCGGCCGACGGCGCGGCCCCGTCACTGTCGAGGCCCTCGCACCCGGCCACCAGGGCCAGGGTGAGCGCCGCGCCCGCGGCCCCTGCGGTACAGATCCTGCTGCGCCGTCCCATGCGCGCCCCTCCCCTTGCTGTTCACCGACACCACCGTAGCGAGGGAGAGGTCCAGACCATACGGGGCCTTAGTGGGCATGCGGAACATATCTGGCGTACGGTCGATGGTGAGTCACGTCTCGGAAGGAGCGCTGCATGGGCTTCCTCGACAAGATGAAGAGCATGGCCGGCAAGGACAAGGACCGCTCCCGGAAGATGTCCGACGCGGCCGAACGCCAGGTCAACGAGCGGACCGGCGGCAAGTACGAGAAGCAGGTCGACGCCGCGCAGCAGCGGGCCGAGGACCAGATGGGCATCGGGCGCGAGCGGGGCGGTGACCGGCCGGAGCGACCGTAGGAGCGCTCCTCATATATCCACATCCGAGCCGTCCACGGGCCTGTTCCGTGGACGGCTCCTCCTTCTCCGGCCCTTTCTGCGACGGGCGCCACGGCGCCGCGCGCGTGGCTACGACCCCAGGATCGAGGTCAGGAACTCGCCCACCCACGCCAGCAGTTCCCGCCCGAGGAGCGGCTTGCCGCCCACCTTCGCGGTCTTCGGGCGCGGCACCAGCACCTGGTGGGCGGTCGCCTTGATGACCGTGCCCGGGTACAGCCGCTTGAGGCGCAGCTCCTGGGACTCGCGCAACTCCACCGGCGCGAAGCGGATGTTGTTTCCCTGCAGCACGATCTCGCCGACCCCGCACGCCCGCGCCAGCATCCGCAGCCCGGCGACCAGCAGCAGGTTCTCCACCGGTTCCGGCAACTTGCCGTAGCGGTCGACGAGTTCCTCCCGTACGGCCTTGACGTCCTCCTCGCTGTTGGCCGAGGCGATGGACCGGTACGCCTGGAGCCGCAGCCGCTCGCCGGGCGCGTAGTCGTGCGGGACGTGCGCGTCGACGGGCAGCTCGATCTTGACCTCGAGCGGCGGCTCCTCCTCGACGCCGCCCTCCAGGGAGGCCCGGTAGTCGGCGACGGCCTCCCCGACCATGCGGACGTACAGGTCGAAGCCGACGCCCGCGATGTGGCCGGACTGCTCGCCGCCGAGCAGGTTGCCGGCACCGCGGATCTCCAGGTCCTTCATCGCCACGTACATGCCCGCGCCCATCTCGGTGTGCTGGGCGATGGTGGCGAGCCGCTCGTGCGCGGTCTCGGTCAGCGGCTTCTCCGGCGGGTAGAGGAAGTAGGCGTAGCCGCGCTCGCGGCCACGGCCGACCCGGCCGCGCAGCTGGTGGAGCTGGCTGAGGCCGAAGTTGTCGCCGCGCTCGACGATGAGGGTGTTGGCGTTGGAGATGTCGATGCCGGACTCGACGATGGTCGTGGAGACCAGCACGTCGAACTTCTTCTCCCAGAAGTCGACGACGACCTGCTCCAGGGCCTGCTCCGACATCTGGCCGTGGGCGGTGGCGATCCGTGCCTCGGGCACGATCTCACGCAGCTTGGCCGCCGCGCGGTCGATGGACTCGACGCGGTTGTGGATGTAGAAGACCTGGCCCTCGCGCAGCAGCTCACGACGGATCGCGGCGCCGATCTGCTTGTGCTCGTAGGGGCCGACGAAGGTCAGGACCGGGTGGCGCTCCTCGGGCGGGGTGGTGATCGTGGACATCTCGCGGATGCCGGTGACCGCCATCTCCAGGGTGCGCGGGATGGGCGTCGCGGACATGGTGAGCACGTCGACGTTGGCGCGGAGCTTCTTCAGCTGCTCCTTGTGCTCGACGCCGAAGCGCTGCTCCTCGTCGACGATGACCAGGCCCAGGTCCTTGAACTTGGTCTCGGAGGAGAACAGGCGGTGGGTGCCGATGACGATGTCCACCGAGCCCTCGCGCAGGCCCTCCAGGGTCGCTTTGGCCTCGGTGTCGGTCTGGAAGCGGGACAGCGCCCGCACGTTCACCGGGAACTGGGCGTACCGCTCGCTGAACGTCCCGAAGTGCTGCTGCACCAGCAGGGTCGTGGGCACGAGCACGGCGACCTGCTTGCCGTCCTGGACGGCCTTGAAGGCGGCGCGGACCGCGATCTCCGTCTTGCCGTAGCCGACGTCGCCGCAGATCAGGCGGTCCATGGGGACCGTCTTCTCCATGTCGTCCTTGACCTCGGCGATGGTGGTGAGCTGGTCCGGGGTCTCCGCGTACGGGAAGGCGTCCTCCAGCTCGCGCTGCCAGGGGGTGTCCGCGCCGAACGCGTGGCCCGGCGCCGCCATCCGGGCGCTGTAGAGCTTGATCAGGTCGGCGGCGATCTCCTTGACGGCCTTCTTCGCGCGGGCCTTGGTCTTGGTCCAGTCGGCGCCGCCCAGGCGGTGCAGGGTGGGGGCCTCGCCGCCGACGTACTTGGTGATCTGCTCCAGCTGGTCGGTGGGGATGTAGAGCCGGTCGCCGGGCTGGCCGCGCTTGGCGGGGGCGTACTCCACGACCAGGTACTCGCGGGTGGCGCCCTGCACGGTGCGCTGCACCATCTCGATGTAGCGGCCCACGCCGTGCTGCTCGTGGACGATGTAGTCGCCCGCCTCCAGGGTGAGCGGGTCGATGGTCTTGCGGCGCCGGGCGGGCATCCGGGCGCCCTCGCGGCCGGCGGCCTTCTGCCCGGTCAGGTCGGTCTCGGTGAGCACGGCGAGCCGGAGCGCCGGGTCGACGAAGCCGTGGTCGATGGAGCCGCAGGAGACGTGCACGACGGACGGGGACAGTTCGCCCAGGTCGTTGTCGAGGCGGGCGGCGATGCCCTCGCCGCCCAGCACCTCGACGGTACGGGCCGCCGGGCCGTGGCCCTCGGTGACGTAGACCGTGCGCCAGCCGTCGGACAGCCAGCCCTTGGTGTCGGCCAGGGCCTTGGCGGTGTCGCCGCGGTAGGTCTCGGGGGCGTGCATGCCGAGCTTGAGGGTGTCCGAGTCGCCCGCCGCGTCAGCGGCGGAGGTCAGCGTCTCGTCGGCGGCGAACGGCGACACCGACCACCACATCACGTCCAGCTCGCGGGCCCGGTCCCGGACGTCCGCGAGGGACCACAGGGAGGCCGCGTCGACGTCGATCGGCGCCTCGCCGCCGCCCGCGGTGGCGGCCCAGGACGCCTGGAGGAACTCCTGGCTCGTCGCCACCAGGTCGGCGGCCCGGGTCCGCACCCGCTCGGGGTCGCAGACGACGGCCATGGCGCCCTTGGGCAGCACGTCGAGCAGCAGCTCCATGTCGTCCACGAGGACGGGCGCCAGGGACTCCATGCCCTCTACGGCGATGCCCTCGGCGATCTTGCCGAGGAGCTCGCCGAGCTCGGGGTGCTCCTCGGCGAGGGCGGCGGCCCGCTCGCGGACCTCGGGGGTCAGCAGCAGCTCGCGGCAGGGCGGGGCCCACACGCCGTGCTCGGCGACCTCCAGGGAGCGCTGGTCGGCGACCTTGAAGTAGCGGATCTCCTCGACATCGTCGCCCCAGAACTCGACGCGCAGAGGGTGTTCCTCGGTGGGCGGGAACACGTCGAGGATGCCGCCGCGCACCGCGAACTCGCCGCGCTTCTCCACCAGCTCCACGCGCTGGTACGCGGCGGCGGCGAGGGCCTCGACGATCTCGTTCAGGTCGGCGCTCTGCCCGGTGCGCAGGGCCACCGGCTCCAGGTCGCCCAGGCCCTTGACCTGGGGCTGGAGCACGGACCGTACGGGCGCGACGACGACCGAGACCGGGCCGGTCTCCGGGTCGTCGGGCCGCGGGTGGGTCAGGCGCCGCAGGACGGCCAGGCGGCGGCCGACGGTGTCGCTGCGCGGGCTGAGCCGCTCGTGCGGCAGGGTCTCCCAGGACGGGTACTCGACGACGCCCTCGGGGGGCAGCAGCGAGCGCAGGGCCGCGGCCAGGTCCTCCGCCTCACGTCCCGTCGCCGTCACCGCCAGGACGGGGCGGTTCGTCTCGCGGGCGAGCGCGGCGACGGAGAAGGGGCGGGCCGCGGGGGGACCGACCAGGTCGACGTGCATGCGGTTGCCGTCGGCGGCGGCGGTGATCGCCTCCGCGAGGGCGGCGTCCTTGACGACGGCGTCGAGCAGACCGTGCAGGCTCATTCGGGGCGCTTTCCGTCCGGGGATGTACAACACGACGGGCCCGACGCGCGCTGCGGGCCGGGGGTGTCCAGCGTACGTCGCTGCGCGGGCGGGTGCGGGGGGCTGTGGATGACGCCCCCGTCCGTGTACGGGTGCCCCGGCGTCGCGGCTCGGTACCAGGGGGCTCCGCCCCCTGGATCCCCGGCCTGTGCCCGCCCACCACCCGACTCGGTGGGCTGCAAGGCTGCCCAGGGGCCATCGACTCGGTCGGCCAGGAGGCGGGCGACCAAAAGAGGCCCGGCGCCCGGGTCCCGTAGGACTCCGGCGCCGGGCCTCTCCCCCGCAACCCCCGTATGCGGTGGCTGTCGGGTGCTACTCCGTCGCGATGGCGTTCAGGACGTTCATCCGGCCCGCCCGGAACGCCGGGATCAGGGCGGCGAACAGGCCCACGAAGGCCGAACCGATGAACACGCCGATGATCGTCGGCCACGGGATGTCGAGGACGTTCAGTCCCTCCAGGGCCAGCAGCTTCTGCGCCGTGGTGCCCCAGCCCATGCCCAGCCCCAGCCCCAGCAGGGCGCCGAAGAGGGCGATGACCACGGACTCCATGCGGATCATCCGGCGCAGCTGGCGGCGGGAGAGGCCGATCGCCCGCATCAGGCCGATCTCGCGGGTCCGCTCGACCACCGACAGCGCCAGGGTGTTCACCACGCCCAGGACCGCGACGATGATCGCGAGGGCGAGCAGGCCGTAGACCATGTTCAGCAGCTGGCCGACCTGGTCCTTGAGCTCCTGCTTGTAGTCCGTCTGGTCCCGCACCTGGTACTGCGGGTACTGGTCCAGCGACTTCTTGAGGGCCGCGTACGCCTGGGTCTCCTGGCCGTCCTTCGCCTTGGCGAACATGATCATGTTCGGCGGGACGCGGTCGGCCGGCAGGTACTTCCGCATCGTGTCGATGCTGATGTACCGGGCGCCCTGGTCGATGGCCACGTCGTCGCTCGTGATGGCGGCGACCTTCAGCTTCGCCGTCTCGCCGCCCTTGAAGGCGACCGAGATCGTGTCGCCGACGTGCACGCCGTGCTTGTCGGCGTAGTCGGAGCCGACCGACATGGCGTCGGCGCCGTAGGCGGCGTCCAGGTCACCGGCGGTGGTCGGGCGGCGCACGTCCTTGGCGTACGTCGGGTCGGCGGCGGTCAGGCCGTCGTCGTCCGTCCTGCCGTCGGGCGAGGTCAGCGTGGCGTCGAGCACCTTGTAGCGGGTGACGTGCTCCAGGCCGGGCGTGGCCTGCATCTTCTTCTCGGCCTGCGGCACGATCCGCTGGTTGCCCTCGACGATGAAGTCCGCGCCGACCGTCTTGTCCAGCTCGCTCGTGGCCGAGGCGACCATCGAGGAGCCGACCACCGACAGACAGGCCACCAGGGCCAGGCCGATCATCAGGGCGGCGCCCGTGGCGCCGGTGCGGCGCGGGTTGCGCAGGGCGTTGCGCTCGGCCATGCGGCCCACGGGGCCGAAGGCACGCAGCAGCACCGCGCTGATCACCCGCACGACCCCGCCGGCCAGCAGCGGGCCGATCACGACGAAGCCGATCAGGGTGAGGACGATGCCCACCCCCAGCATCGACGCGCCGTCGCTCGCCTTGTCCGCCGTACCGGCCGCGTACAGGGCCGCGACGCCGGCGCCGGTGAGGACCAGGCCGATCAGGCCGCGGATCCAACCCGCCTTGCCGTCGGCCGGCGTACCGGCGTCGCGCAGGGCGGCCATCGGGGAGACCTTGCCGGCGCGGCGGGCCGGCAGGTAGGCGGCCAGGACGGTGACCACGACGCCCAGGACCAGGCCGACCACGGGAGTGGCCGTCTTGACGGTCAGGTCGTCGGTGGACAGGTTCATGCCCGCCGCCGACATCAGCTTCATCAGGCCGACGGCGATCCCCACACCGGCCGCGACACCGAGGACCGAGCCGACGATGCCGAGGAACAGCGCCTCGACCAGCACCGAGCGGTTGACCTGCCGACGGGAGGAGCCGATGGCCCGCATCAGGCCGATCTCGCGGGTGCGCTGGGCGACCAGCATGGAGAAGGTGTTGATGATCAGGAAGATGCCGACCAGGAACGCGATCCCGGCGAAGCCGAGCATGGCGTACTTGATGACGTCCATGAACTCGCCGACGTCCTTGCGGTTCTCGTCGGCGGTCTCCTTCGCCGTCTGCACCTTGTAGGTGCCGTCCAGGGCCCGGGAGACGTTCTGCTTGAGCTGCGCGTCCGAGACGCCGGAGGCGGCGGTCAGGTTGAACTGGGTGAACCGGCCCTCGGCGCCGAGCAGTTCGCGCTGGGCGGTCGGGGTGTCGAAGTAGACGACGGCCGCACCGGGGTTGGTGACGGTGAAGGAGGCGATGCCGACGATCCTCGCCCTGAAGTCGCCGGTCTGCGCGATGGTGCGCAGCTCGTCACCGATCTTCAGGTGGTGCTTGTCGGCAGTGTCGGAGTCGATCATCGCCTCGGTCGGGCCGCGCGGGGCGTGCCCGGAGGTGATCTCCATCGACTTGAGGTCGTTCTTCGTCCAGTTGCCGGCGATCGTCGGGGCGCCGCTGGTGGCGCCCACGTTGTCGTTGTCGCTGTTGACGACGGTCACGTTCATCGAGGCGACCGCGCCCTCGGCGGACGCGACGCCCTCGACCGAGCGGACCCGCTCCAGCGTGGCGGCGGGCAGCGACTCGGGCACCCCGCTCTGCGGCGTGTCCTCGGCCTTCGCGTCCTTCGGCCCGACCGTCACGTCCGACGAGGTGACCGCGAACAGCTTGTCGAACGTCGTGTTCATGGTGTCCGTGAACACCAGGGTGCCGCACACGAACGCCACCGACAGCAGCACCGCCACCGCCGAGAGCGCCATCCGGCCCTTGTGCGCGAAGAAGTTGCGCAGCGAGGTCTTCACGACGGTCATGACGTACGCCCCTGGGCGTCGAAGTGGGGGGTCTGGGGCTCTCCCCCAGAAAAACGCAGCATGCGGTCCAGGACGGCTTCCGCGGTCGGGCGGTGCATCTCGTCGACGATCCGGCCGTCGGCGAGGTACAGCACCCGGTCCGCGTAGCCGGCGGCCACCGGGTCGTGGGTGACCATCACGATGGTCTGGCCCAGCTCGTCCACCGACCGGCGCAGGAATCCCAGCACCTCGGCGCCGGCCCGCGAGTCGAGGTTTCCGGTCGGCTCGTCCCCGAAGATGATCTCCGGCCGCGCGGCGAGCGCCCGCGCCACGGCGACGCGCTGCTGCTGGCCGCCGGAGAGCTGGGTCGGCCGGTGCTTGAGCCGGCCGGCCAGACCCACGGTCTCCACGACCCGGTCCAGCCAGGCCTTGTCGGGCTTGCGGCCGGCGATGTCCATGGGCAGCGTGATGTTCTCGATGGCGTTCAGCGTCGGCAGCAGGTTGAACGCCTGGAAGATGAAGCCGATCCGGTCCCGGCGCAGCTGCGTGAGCTTCTTGTCCTTCAGACCGGTGATCTCGGTGTCGTCCAGGTAGATCTGCCCGCCGGTGACGGTGTCGAGGCCGGCCAGGCAGTGCATCAGCGTCGACTTGCCGGAGCCCGACGGACCCATGATCGCGGTGAACTGGCCGCGGGCGATGTCCACGTCCACGTGATCGAGGGCGACCACCCGGGTCTCCCCGCTGCCGTAGGCCTTGACGACCTGCCGTGCCCGCGCGGCAACGGCCGTACGCCCTCCAGTGCTCCCGTGTCGGGGAATGGTTACGGCCGATGTCATGTCAAGTCTCCTATGTCGGTCATCGAGTGAGCCGTCGGTGCCGGCGGTACGTGTACCGCTGAAAGTCCCGTGTGCCTGTGCCGCCGCGTCGGTGGTGCCGGGTCCGCCGCGTCCTGCCGAAGAGTCTGGCCGGAACCAGGGGTCGGGCGCGCTGGTGCTCAGCGCACTCTTTCGCGGGGGAAAACCCCACCCCCGCTGGTCCGGTTCGCCGCCCCCCAGCGGCGTAAAGCCAGATTAAGGACCCGCCGGGGCCCCTCTCGTCCTCCGCCGGTACGAACCCTCCCCGGGCCGTAGTACGGAGGTACCCCTAGGGGCTGTCCACCCGGCGGTGGAGTTCTCCTAAGGGTTGGTCTCCGCCCTCGGACGCACCGAGCCTCCACCCTCCCCCGACGTGAGGCTCAAGTGGCAAGCTGAACCCGGCAGATGGATGCACGGGGCACACACAAGGGGTCCCCGGAGAGCACGAGGGGGAGATCCGGGGTGGGCACCACCAGACCCGCGGTACGCGAGGCCGCACCGGGCGGCGGCACGGGCCGGCGCGGTGCCGTCGTCGCCGCGTTGATGCTCGCGATGGCCCTGGCGGCCCTCGACTCGACCATCGTCTCCACCGCCGTCCCGCAGATCGTCGGCGACCTCGGCGGCTTCTCCCTCTTCTCGTGGCTCTTCTCCGGCTACCTGCTGGCCGTCACCGTCACCCTCCCCGTCTACGGCAAGCTCTCCGACACCTTCGGCCGCAAACCGGTGCTGGTCGCGGGTGCCGCCCTCTTCCTGCTCGGCTCCCTGCTGTGCGCGCTCGCGTGGAACATGGCCGCCCTGATCGCCTTCCGGGTCGTGCAGGGCCTGGGCGGCGGCGCCCTGCAGGGCACGGTGCAGACCCTCGCCGCCGACCTGTACCCGCTCGAGGACCGGCCCAGGATCCAGGCCCGGCTGTCCACCGTGTGGGCGGTGTCGGCGATCGCGGGACCCGGCCTGGGCGGCGTGCTGGCCGCCTACGCCGACTGGCGCTGGATCTTCCTGGTCAACCTGCCGATCGGCGCCCTCGCCCTGTGGCTGATCGTCCGTCACCTGCACGAGCCGCGGCGGGAGACGTCCGGTGCGCGCCCCCGGGTCGACTGGGCGGGTGCGCTGGCCGTGTTCGCCTGCGGCGGGGTGCTGCTCACCGCGCTGGTGCAGGGCGGTGTGGCCTGGCCGTGGCTGTCGGCGCCCTCCCTCGCCCTGTTCGGGACGGGGCTCGCGCTGCTGGCGGCCGTGGTGGTGATCGAACGCCGGGCGGCGGAGCCGATCATCCCCGGCTGGGTGTGGCGGCGCCGGACGATCGCCGCGGTGAACCTCGCGCTCGGCGCGCTGGGCCTGCTGATGGTCGCCCCGACCGTGTTCCTGCCCACCTACGCCCAGTCGGTGCTGGGCCTGGCCCCCGTGGCCGCCGGCTTCGTGCTGTCCGTGTGGACGCTGACCTGGCCCGTGTCTGC
Organism: Streptomyces flaveolus; assembly: GCF_044765825.1. Classification (NCBI taxonomy): domain Bacteria; kingdom Bacillati; phylum Actinomycetota; class Actinomycetes; order Kitasatosporales; family Streptomycetaceae; genus Streptomyces; species Streptomyces flaveolus. The sequence continues at coordinate 149,027 of NZ_JBIWKU010000006.1, forward strand.
GGCGCTGAGCCAGCACGTGTACCGCAGGATCGGCTTCCGCAACACGGCGATGCTGGGCATCGGCACCGCGTCCCTGATCCTGCTCGCCTTCCCCTTCCTGCCCTACCCGGGCGAGCCCTGGCAGCCGATGCTGCTGATGCTGCTGCTCGGTGCCGCGCTCGGTCTGTTCCAGCTCCCGCTCATCGTCGGCGTCCAGTCGACGGTGGGCTGGTCGGAGCGCGGCACGGCGACCGCGTCCGTGCTCTTCTGCCGCCAGACCGGGCAGACCGTCGGCGCGGCCGTCTTCGGCGCGATCGCCAACGGCGTGCTGGCCGCGCGGCTCGGCGGGGCGAGCGACCTCGACTCGGTGACCCGGGCGCTGGACACGGGCGCCCCCGCCGAACCCGTACGGCACGCGATCGCCGAGGCCGTCCACGCGGTCTACCTGGGTGCGGCGGGGGCGGCGGCCCTGGCGTTCGTGGTGCTGCTGGTGGTCGCGCCGCGGAAGTTCCCGGTGCTGAAGGACTGATCGGGCGGGACGGTTGTGCCGGTGCCCTGCGGGAACGGCGCGACGGTGGGCCACGCACCCGAGGTCACGGCAAACCGACCACTCAGTTCGCCGAAAAGGCCCCGCGGCTGTGAACCGCCGAGTAACGTGCGTGGCCCTCCACCCCCCACCTCCCTGCGGTCCGCCTGCGGACCCCAGCCGCGCAAGGAGCACCGGGATGTCCTTCGACCCGTACCCACCACCACGGCACGGCGCGCCACCGTCGTACGAACCCTCCCCGCCGTACGCCACCGCTCCGGCGTACGACACGACCTCGCCGTACGACGCCACCCCGACGTACGCCGTCCGGTCCTGGCAGCCGGTCGGGCACCACAGCGACCTGCGCGTCCTGCGCGGCGCGTACCGCCGGCAGCGGCGCACGGCCACCTTCGCCGCGCTCGGCTACTTCCTGCTGTTCCTCGGCCTGTCGGCGTTCGCCCCGTCGTCCCTCACCGGCGACGTCACCGACGGACTGCCGCTGGGCCTGCTGCTCGCCCTGCTCCAACTCCCCGTCACCTGGCTGGCGATCGTCCTCTACGAGCACACCGCGCGCCGCACCGTGGACCCGCTCGCCGACCGCATCCGCCACGACAGCGAAGTGGACGCCAGGCGGGGGGCGGCACGGTGACCGGATTCGACGACAACGCCCAGGCGATGGCCCTGGTCGCCTTCACCGCCATCGCCACGGTCACGCTGCTGCTGTGCGTGATGACCGGCCCGGACCGGGACGACCTGGACGAGTTCTACACCGGCTACGGCTCCCTGTCGCCGATGCGCAACGGCCTGGCCATCGCGGGCGACTACATCTCCGCGGCGACCGTCCTCGGCACGTGCGGCGTCATCGCCCTGTTCGGCTACGACGGGGTCGTCCTCGCCCTGAGCACCGCGCTGTCCCTGCTGCTGCTGATGTTCCTGATGGCCGAACCGCTGCGCAACGCGGGCCGGTTCACCATGGGCGACGTGCTGTCCCGCCGCACCCCGGCGCGCAGCGTGCGGGTCGCGGCCTGTGTGGTGACCATCGCCGCGCTGCTGCCGATGATGCTGGTACAGCTGGCCGGGACCGGGCAACTGCTGTCGTTCCTGCTGGGGTTCACCAGCGAGTCGGTGCAGACGGGCTGCATCGTCGGCGTGGGCGCACTGATGATCAGCTACGCGGCGATCGGCGGGATGAAGGGCACCGCCCTCATCCAGATCCTGAAGATCGTGATGCTGCTCGGGTCGGGCGCGGTGGTCACCGTCCTGCTCCTGAACCGCTTCGACTGGAACCCGGGCGCCCTGTTCGACGCCGCCGCCCGGGGCAGCGGCGCGGGCCCGGCCTTCCTGCACCCCGGACTGGAGTACGCCGCCGGACCCCGCCCCGGCCTCGACATGGTCTCCTCCCAGCTCGCCGTGGTCCTCGGGGGTGCCTGCCTGCCGCACGTCACGATGCGCATGTACACCGCCTCCAGCGCACGCCAGGTGCGCCGGTCGATGTCCTGGGCGGTGTCGCTGGTGGCCCTGTTCGTGCTGGTCGTCACGGTCGTCGGCCTCGGCGCCACGGCCCTGGTCGGCCGCGAGACGGTCGCGCGGATCGACTCGGCCGGCAACACCGCCTACCTGCTGGGCTCGCGGGCCGCCTTCGGTACGGACGTGACCATGGCGGAGACCCTGCTCTTCACCACCGTCAGCACCGCCCTGTTCCTCACCCTGCTCGCCTCCGTCGCCGGCATGATCCTCGCCTGCGCCAACTCCCTGGCCCACGACGTGTTCGCCACCCGGCTGCGGGAACTGACGCCGCGCCGCGAGATGACGCTGGCCCGGCTGTCCGCCCTGGCGGTGGGCGTGCCCGCGATCCTGCTGGCGACGCTGGTGCAGCACCGCAGCCTGCAACCGCTGGCCACCCTGTCCTTCTGCCTGGGCGCGTCCGCCCTGTGCCCCGCCCTGGTCTACAGCCTCTTCTGGCGCCGCTTCACCCGCAGGGGCCTGCTGTGGACGCTGATCGGGGGCACCGTCACGGTCCTGGTGCTGATGCCGGGCACCAGCCTGGTCTCCGGCACCCCGGTCGCGGCCTTCCCGGACGCCGACTTCAACTGGTTCCCGTTCACCACCACCGGACTGGTCTCCATCCCGGCCGGCTTCGCCTTCGGCTGGCTCGGCACGGTGGCCTCCGGGCGCCGGAAGACGGACGAGCAGCGCCGCCGGTACGAGGCACTGGAGGCGGGGCTCCTCGCGGGGGCGGTGCGCAGGGGCACGTGACGGGGCCCCCGCCCGGCCGGCGGGGCGTCACTCCACGCCGCGGCCCGTCAGCGTGCCCAGACGGCCGCGGGAGGAGCTGATCTGGTCCTGCACCTCGTCCCAGCGCTCCCCGTGTTCGCGCAGCACCCGCTCCGTCTCCCGGGCGATCCGCTCCGCCCGCGCCCGTGCCGCCGCGAGAGCCTCGGACGCCTGGGTCCGCGCCTCCTCCTGCCGGCGTCCGGCCGACTCCTGCGCCTCGGCCAGGGCACGCTCCGCCTCGGCCAGCGCCTGCTCGGCGTGCGCGATCCGCTCCTCGTGGTGGGCGTCCAGGGCGGCCGCCCGGCCGCCCTCCTCCCGCTCGGCCTCCGCCCACCGCGCGGCATGCCCGGCCGACTGTTCGTCGAGCAGCGAGGAGGTGCGCCGCCGCGCCTCCCGCACCGCGGCCAGCGCCTCGCCGCGCCCGGCCCGCACCTCGCGCCGGGCCGCGATCCGCACCTCGTCGGCCTGCGCACGCGCCGCGAGCAGCCGCTGCCGGGCCCACTCGTCGGCCTCGGCACGTACGGCGTCGGCATGCGCCCGCGCGGACTCCCGGACCTCGGCCGCACGCGCCCGCGCCCGGTCCACCAGTTCCTCCGCCCCGCGCCGCCCGCCCTCCCGGACGGCGTCGGCCTCCTCCTGCCCGAGGTGGAAGAGACGGCGCGCCCGCTCCCCGAGCGACGCGTAGTCCTGCGGTGCGAGCCCTGCCAGCGTCTCCCGCAGCCGGTCCAGCTCCGTTCCCATCTCGCGGGCCAGCACGGTGAGCCGGGCGGCCCGCTCCCAGGCGGCGTCACGCTCCCGCGAGAGGGCCTCGGCACACGCGTCGACCTGTTCGGGACGGTAACCCCGCCCCCGTACGGTCACGAAACCGTGCGGTGACACCGATGCGCTGCTCATGCCGGAACCCCTGTTTCGCCCGATCCACTGACAGACTTCCGCGATGTCCGGACATCTTTACGGATCAGACGTAAACACGCATAACGCGACACTCCGCGCACAGCACACAACACTGGCGGACCGGGCCCGCCCCGGAAACGCCGACGGGCCGGGCCGGCCCCCGTGAAGGCGACCGGCCCGGCCCGTCGGTCCGCGTCAGCGGCGCCGCCTCACAGCAGCCCGTCCCACATCTGCTCCAGCAGCACCGACCACCAGCTCTCCGCCGACCCGAGCGCCGCCGGGTCGATCGAGGCCAGCTGCGCCTGGAAGTCCACCGTCCAGCGGCCCGCCTGCTCCTGGTTCAGACCGAACCTGAGCCGCCACATCCGGCCCAGCAGCGCCAGGCAGCGCGCGAACTCCGGCAGCCCCGTGTTCACGAACTGCGGCGGCACGGGCGCACCGCCCGGCCCCGCCTCCACCGGCACCGCCACGATGTTCGCCGTGCCGTACTGCACGCAGATCGCCCGGCCGAAGTCGCTGCCCACGACGAGGTACGAGCCCGCGTCCGACGCCGGCTGCACCCTCCGTTCGGCCGCCAGCTCCGCCAGCGTCGGCACCGGACGGCCCGGCTGGGCCTGCGCCCAGAAGAACGGGCCCATGTCCATCGGCAGCCCCGCCGCCACCAGCGTGTGCGCCACGACCGGCGGCACACCCTGCCGGGACACGGCGGCCTGCTCGAACCGGAAGACGCCCGGCCCGAACGCCGCCGCGAGCTCCTGCCCGATGGCCTCCGGCGGGATCGGCGGCACCGGCTGCACCGGCGGCAGCGGCGCCCGCACCGGCGCCGGACGCGCCGGCCCGTCGGCCACCTGGTGCAGCTCGCCCTGGTGCGCGAGCAGTTGCTGCATGCCCTGCTGCCGGCTCGCGTGATCGGTGCCGTACGGCGCGATGGACGTGATCCGCGCCTGCGGCCACTGCTCCCGGATCATCCGCGCGCAGTAGGCGCCCGGCAGCTCGCACGACTCCAGCTCGGTGTGCAGCTCCAGCACCTGGTCCGGCGGCACGTTCATGGCCCGCAGCTCGTGGAAGATCTGCCACTCCGGGTGCGGCGTGCCCGGCGCCGAACGCCGGATGAGCTGCTGTTCGGAGCCGTCCTGCGCGCGGTAGCGCAGCACCGCCTGGTAACCGGGGCCGACGGTCGGCTGACCGGCGGGCGGCTGCGGATAGCCGTACGCCGGCGGCTGCCCCGGCACCGGCTGACCGGGCGGCGGCATGGCACCGGGAGGCATCGCACCGGGCGGCACGGCACCCGGCGGCATGGGCTGCGCGGCACCGGGGACGCCCGGAGCACCCGGGACCCCCGGAGGCTGCGGCGGGCCGGGCACGCCCGGCGCGGACGGCGGCGGAGGCATGCCGGGGCCGCCCACCGGAGGCGCGGCCAGCACCGTCTCCGCATGGTGCACGGCACCACGCTGCCCACCCGGAGAACCCTGCGCACCCGGGGCACCCGCGGAACCGGGCGCACCGGGAGCGGCGGGAGGCGGCGGCGTACCAGGGCCACCAGCGGCCCCGGGGACGCCCGGCGCACCCGGGACTCCCGGCGCACCCGGCGCACCGGGCGGCGCGGGAGGCTGAGGCGCCCCGCCGCCCGTCCGGCCCGGGTCGGCCAGCATGGTGGCGGCGTGATGCACCCCGCCCGGGGGCGTCCCGCCGGGGGCGCTCGGCGGGGGCGGCGTACCGGGACCGGCCGGACCACCCGGCGCTCCGCCCGGACCTCCCTGCGTACCCGGAGCGCCCGGGCCCTCGGGGCCGAGCGACGACACCAGTTGCGTCGGCACATAACCACCCGCGGGCGCACCCGGCGCGGCCGGCGGCGGCGTACTCCCGGGCCGCACACCCGGCACACCCGGAGCGCCCGGCGGAGGCGGCGTGGTCGAACCCCCGCCGCGCCGCGGAGGCGCCGCCTTGCTGGTGGCGGCGTCGGCGATGTCACCGGCGTTCGGCGGGAGCGGCCGGGCCGGCGTGCTCGGGCCGGCCTGCGGCAGGGGCACGGGCGCGGGAGGCGCGGACGGCGCCGGAGTGTGCGGCGCGGGAGGCGCGGACGGCGGCGGCGTCCCCGTACCCGCGGGAGTCACCGGAGCGTTCGGGTCGCCGACCGCCGGCGCGAACGCCGTCGGCGGAAGCCCGCTGCCGCCCGACATCAGCGCCGTCTTGGCGTCCGGCGCCGCCGAGGGCGGCGGCGTGCCGTCGGCACCGCTCAGCGGCGGGGCGAACACCGTCTCGGGCAGCGGTACGGAACGGTCCTCACCGGCGTCCGCGTTGGTGTCCGTCCCCGCCCAGGGCGTCGCCCCGGCCGGCGCACCCGGCGCCCCGGACGCGCCGGCCCCGGAGGCGTCACCGCTCCCGGCCCCGGCCGCGGGCCACGCCGCGCCACCCTCCCGGGCATCCGCAGCCGCCCCGGCAGAAGGAACAGAGGGGGAAGACGGCGCAGAAGGCGCCGCCGACGGCACCCCCGCCCGCGTCTCGGGAAGCGCCCCCGCACCACCCCCGGAGTCACCCTGCGCGGCCCCGCCACCGGCGTCCCGCTCCCCCCGCCGATCCGGAATGCCCAGCTTGTCCGCCGCCTCCTGCAACCACTCCGGCGGACTCAGCAGGAACGACGTCTGATTCAGATCCACCCGCGCCGCCGGAGCGGGCGCCGGCTCCTCCGCCGCCTCCGGACGGCCGTACTCCTCCTCGTAGCGGCGGATCACCTCCCCCACCGCCAACGCCGGCCACAGCGTCGCCTCACCACTGTCCCGGGCGATCACCAGCCGCTGCGCACCCCCGTCCGAACGCGGCCCGTCCGCACGGTCCTCGGCCCACACCACGAACCCGAGACCGAACTCCCGCACCCGCACCTCACGGTGCTGGTACGCCGGCACCTCACCGTTGATCCACTCTTCCGCACGCTCCTGCGCCTGCGCGAACGTCACCATCGCCAGCTCACTCCCCTACCGGCGCCGAAGACGCCGACGCCACGGGCACCGCACGCGCGAAACCACCGTCCACCATCAGGTTCGCCACCGTCTCCAACTCCGGCGGCGACCCCGCCAGCCGGGACAGGAACACGTCGAAGTCCTCACCGCACGGCAGCAGCAGGCGCTCCACCCGCTCCGCCGGCGCCCACGACGGATCCACGTCCCGCGCGTCGTCGTACGAGCAGAACCACACCGAACCGAGCCGCTCGCCCTTCACCTTCACCGCGAGCAGACCACCCTGGACGAACGCGACGCCCAGATAGTCCTTCGTCAGATGGTCCCGCAGACACTTGTTGACATAGACCAGGTCATTGACCGCCGCCTCCTCACGCACCGTGAAGAACGGCTGGTCCACCAGCAGCCCCAGCTCCGCGTCCAGCGCCGTACCCACCGGCGCGCAGCCACCCGCCGCCTTCAGGAACGACCGGTACGCACCCGGCAGCCGGTACCCGAGGTCCTCCTCGACCCCCTGCACCTGTTGCTCCGTCACCGCCACACCCGACTTCGGCAGACCGAAGTGCGCCGGACGCGTCTCCTGCAACGGCCGCGTCCCCCGCTTGTCCTGGTCCACCGCCGCCGTCGCGATACCGCCGTGATGCCGCAGCAGCGCCTTCACCTCGACCGGCACCAGCTCCATGCGCCGCGACCCGACCGCGTGATGCCACGTCCAGCCGTGCGGCGTCGCCACCGCCGGCACCGTGTCCCACAACTCGTGCCCCGACGCCGACAACGCCGCGTTCGCCGACACGTAGTCCGTCAGCCGCAGCTCGTCGACGCCGAACCCCACCGGCGGCTCCGCGATCTCCGCCACCGCACGGGCGTACGGCGAGAAAACGGGGTAACCACCCTCGTCCACCCGTACCCCTCTCGGGTGACGGGCCGCCCGCACCGGATCCGGGAAATGCACGACCTGCCCGGCGTAGGCCGCGTTCGGCGGCGCGATCTGCCCGAGCCGACCTGTCGTCATGGCGGTAGCCCCCTGCGGCGTCTGTCTGTCTGCACTGTCTTCCATCACCGCACGCGAACGCGGTGCCGACAGCCTATGCGGTACGCCGACACCGGTCACCGGCCCCGCACAACCACCCCCGCCCCACCCGTGACCAGCCGTCACCCTCTCGTGACGGACCGCCCATACCCGGGCGTGTCACCCCGCCCCAGCTTCCGCAGGCGCCACGGGATTTGGCACCCTGTGACCTCCGGGGGGATGCTCAGGAGGGGAACATGACCATGAGTGCAACGCAGACGGGACCACACACCGGCAGGTCCGACGACCCCCGGACCGGCGACCCCCGCATCGGCTGGAGCGCCACCGAGGGCCCCCACGCCCCCACCCTGCGCCACCGCCGCGACGGCATCCTCCCCACCGTCGCCGCCGCCCTCTCCGTCCGCGGCACCACCCTCACCGGCACCGCCACCCGCGCCGACACACCCCCCGCCCTGCACCACCTCGTGCAGGACTTCCTCGACGCCCTCACCAGCGGCCAGCGCGACCGCTTCACCGGCCGCTGCGCCGAGACCATCCTCATCTCCCGGCACCTCACCACCGCCGACTCCGCCCGCAGCAAACGCGCCGCACGCAAACCCATGACCAACGGCGAAGCCCGCAGAGCCCTCAAGCACGCCAAGCTCACCACCCGCCGCATCCGCGAGGACGGCGACCCCCTCCACGGCAGCTTCGCCACCCCCTGCCGCGCCTGCACCGCCCTCAGCGCCCACTTCGGCGTCCGCATCGTCGACCCCACCGCCGACGACTGACCGACCGCCCCACGCCGAACGCCACCACCGACACGAACCAAGGGCAGATGCACGCCGACCGCACCTCCACCACCCGCTTCCCCGTCCCCGTCGACGCCGCCCTGCGCGACGCCGGCTGGCAACCCGGACGCTGGGACATCAAGCAGGCCGAGATCTGGGCCGACACCCTGCGCGAACACACCTCACCCGCCGGGCACCGCCACAGCGTCTTCCCCGCCGCCGTGGAAGCCTGGGCCGAATTCGGCGGCCTCCACATCACCCCCACCGGCCCCGGCCGCCAGATCGCCCCCGCCGGCCTCCACCTCGACCCCCTGCACGGCCTCCACATGGCCCGCACCCTCGGCGATCTCGGCCGCGCCCTCGGCACCCAGACCTGCCCCCTCGGCACCGAGACGGACACCCAGGCCCTCATCGCCGTCGACGCCGAAGGCCGCGTCTACGCCCTCGACCACACCGGCGACTGGTACCTCGGCCCCGACATCGACCAGGCCCTCGCCGCCCTCATCGGCGGCACCCAGCCGACCCGCCTCACCGTCACCGCCGGCTGACCCGCCCCGCGGCTACGACGCCGGGATCACCGCCGACACCCTGAAACCCCCCGCGTCCGTCGGCCCCGACACGAACACACCCCCCAGAGCGGACACCCGCTCCTTCATCCCCACCAGCCCGTTGCCCCCCGACGGCAACCGGGCCGACGACGCCGACGACACCTCCGGCGGCGGCTCGTTCTCCACCTGCATCGCGATCTCCGACACCCGATGCGCGAGCCGCACGTACGTCTTCGCACCCGCCGCATGCTTGTGGACGTTCGTCAACGCCTCCTGCACCACCCGGAACGCCGTCGACTCCACCTCCGGCGCGTACGACCGCTCCTCCCCCTCCACCGACAACGCCACGACCATCCCCGCCGCCGTCGACTGCCCGATCAGCTCCTCCAGCTCCGACAGACACGGCCCCTCCGCAGGACGCTCACCGTCCTCCGCGGCCCGCGAGGCAGCCGCCGCCGCGGCCACCCCCACCGCCGCCAACGGCACCGCCGCCCGCGCGGCACGGCCCCCGTCCGCACCGGCGCGCAACACCCCGAGCATCTCCCGCAACTCCGTCAGCGCCTGCCGCCCCATGTCCCCCACCAGCGCGGCGTTCTTCACCGCCTTCTCCGGATCCTTGCGCGCGACGGCCTGCAGCGCGGCGGCGTGCACCACCATCAGACTCACCCGGTGCGCGACCACGTCGTGCATCTCCCGCGCGATCCGCGTCCGCTCCTCGCCCCGCGCCCACTCCGCGCGCTCCTCCGCCCGCTCCGCGAGCAGCTGCAACTCCCGCTCCAGGCTGTCCGCGCGCTCCCGCAGGCTCTCCATCAACCGCCGCCGCGCCCCCACGTACAGGCCCAGCAGCACCGGCGGAGCGGTCACCCCCAAGGACGTGGCGATCGCCGCGAACGGGATGAACCAGTCGCCGATGTCCAGGTCGTCGGACGCCATGTCCTGCCGCACCCGCACGAACGTGACGATCAACGTGCCCAGCAGCGACATCCCGGCCAGCGACCCGATGATCCGCCGCGGCAGCTCGGACGCGGCCAGCGTGTACAGGCCGACGATGCCCATCAGGAAACCCATCTGCGCCGGCGTGACGGCGATCGCCACCAGCACCACCGCGATGGGCCACTTCCGCCGCACCACCAGCACCGAACCGGCCAGCAACCCGAAGACGACCCCCGCCGCCCACGGAATCCCGGCGTCCCTCGCGAACGGAATCCCCTCCGCCGCGCACTCCAGCGCGGACACGACACCGAGGCTCACATCGAGCACCGCACCGCGCCGCCTGTCCCACCACCCGGGCCCACCCCGGGCCGGTACGTGGTCTTCCCCCGTCGTGGTCATGCCTCCAGCCTACGGGCGCCCCCCGCCCCGTTTCCGGCGACTTTCGCCAAGCGATACGACGCGATATCCCTCGACCCGGCGAGGTGCTCGGCACCCCCTGTGAGGGGCGTGTATCGCGGCATGGGCATCGTGAGTTACGCGCGAGCGCGTCTCCGGTAAGGTCTGAGGCGCCGTCCCCCGTGGTGTAACTGGCAGCACACTGGTTTTTGGTACCAGCAGGACAAGGTTCGAATCCTTGCGGGGGAGCCACTGCGCGAGATCGTCGAGCGGGCCCTGACCACCCTGTCGGGGCCCGCACTCATGTCCGCCGCAAACCACCCCGGTATCCTGCGGATGTCCACCCCCACCCCCTCAAAGCCGAAGGGCATCCCGTGAGCGCCATTCGCCCGGCAGCCGTCGTCGTTCTCGCAGCGGGTGAGGGCACCCGTATGAAGTCGGCCACACCCAAGGTCCTGCACGAGCTGTGCGGACGTTCCCTCGTCGGCCACGTGCTCGCCGCCGCCGGTGAGCTGGAGCCCGAGAACCTGGTCGTCGTTGTGGGCCACGCCCGCGAGAAGGTCACCGCGCACCTCACCGAGGTCGCCCCCGACGTCCGTACCGCCGTGCAGGAGCAGCAGAAGGGCACCGGGCACGCCGTCCGGATGGGGCTGGAGGCCCTCGGTGGTGCCGTGGACGGCACCGTCGTGGTCGTCTGCGGTGACACTCCGCTGCTGACCGGCGAGACGCTGCGGGCCCTCGCCGCCACCCACTCCGCCGACGGCAACGCGGTCACCGTACTGACGGCCGAGGTTCCGGACGCGACGGGGTACGGCCGGATCGTACGGGACGGGGCCTCCGGTGCCGTCACCGCGATCGTGGAGCACAAGGACGCCTCCGAGTCGCAGCGGGCGATCCGTGAGATCAACTCGGGTGTCTTCGCCTTCGACGGGCAGCTGCTCGCGGACGCGCTGGGGAAGGTGCGGACGGACAACAGCCAGGGCGAGGAGTACCTCACCGACGTCCTCGGCATCCTGCGCGAGGCCGGGCACCGCGTCGGTGCCTCCGTGGCCGGGGACCACCGGGAGATCGCGGGGATCAACAACCGCGTGCAGCTCGCCGAGGCCCGCCGGATCCTCAACGACCGGCTCTTGACGCGCGCCATGCTGGCCGGCGTGACGGTCGTCGACCCGGCGACCACGTGGGTCGACGTGACCGTGACCTTCGAGCAGGACGTCGTCGTCCACCCGGGTACGCAGCTGCACGGCACCACGCATCTCGCCGAGGGGGCGGAGGTCGGGCCGAACTCCCGCCTCACGGACACCAGGGTCGGCGCGGGCGCGCGAGTGGACAACACGGTGTCCCTGGGCGCCGACGTCGGTCCGGAGGCGACCGTGGGCCCGTACGCGTATCTGCGTCCGGGTACCCGGCTGGGGCTCAAGTCGAAGATCGGCACGTACGTCGAGACGAAGAACTCCTCGATCGGCGAGGGGACGAAGGTTCCGCACCTGTCCTACGTGGGTGACGCGACGATCGGTGAGTACACCAACATCGGTGCGGCGAGCGTGTTCGTGAACTACGACGGGGAGAGCAAGCACCACACGACCGTGGGCTCTCACTGCAAGACGGGTTCGGACAACATGTTTGTGGCTCCTGTCACGGTCGGGGACGGTGCCTACACCGCCGCCGGCTCGGTGATCACGAAGGATGTGCCGCCCGGTTCGCTGGCCGTGGCCCGTGGCCAGCAGCGGAATATCGAGGGTTGGGTGGCTCGTAAGCGTCCGGGGAGCGCGGCGGCGAAGGCGGCCGAGGCGGTGTCCCGGGAGACCGGTGGCGAAGGCTGACCGGAAACCGGCGCGTCGAACACGGCGTACCGTGATAAGTGCACATCCGCACCCCACCAGCTGAGACGCCTCCGGCACCCAGCCGGACGAGCCTGAAGAGGCTCAGCTGCGAAACCTCTGAGGAGAAAGTGCTGTGACCGGGATCAAGACGACCGGCGTGAAGAAGATGATGTTCTTCTCCGGCCGCGCCCACCCCGAGCTTGCCGAGGAGATCGCCCACGAGCTGGGTGTCGGGGTCGTCCCGACGAAGGCCTTCGACTTCGCGAACGGTGAGATCTACGTCCGTTACCAGGAGTCGGCGCGTGGTGCGGACTGCTTTCTGATCCAGAGCCACACGGCTCCGATCAACAAGTGGGTCATGGAGCAGCTGATCATGATCGACGCGTTGAAGCGTGCGTCGGCCCGCTCCATCACGGTCATCGTGCCGTTCTACGGTTACGCGCGGCAGGACAAGAAGCACCGGGGACGTGAACCGATCTCGGCGCGTCTGATCGCGGACCTGATGAAGACCGCGGGTGCGGACCGGATCCTGGCGGTGGATCTGCACACGGATCAGATCCAGGGCTTCTTCGACGGCCCGGTGGACCACCTGTTCGCGCTGCCGCTGCTCGCGGACTACGTGGGTGCGAAGGTGGACCGTTCGAAGCTGACGGTGGTGTCTCCGGACGCGGGCCGGGTGCGGGTGGCGGACCGTTGGTGCGACCGTCTGGGCGCGCCGCTGGCGATCGTGCACAAGCGTCGTGACAAGGACGTGGCGAACCAGGTCACGGTGCACGAGGTCGTCGGTGATGTGAAGGGCCGGATCTGCGTCCTGGTCGACGACATGATCGACACCGGTGGCACGATCTGCGCGGCGGCGGACGCGCTGTTCGCGCACGGTGCGGAGGACGTCATCGTGACGGCGACGCACGGTGTGCTGTCGGGTCCGGCGGCGGACCGGCTGAAGAACTCGAAGGTGAGCGAGTTCGTGTTCACGAACACGCTGCCGACGCCGAGCGAGCTGGAGCTGGACAAGATCACGGTGCTGTCGATCGCGCCGACGATCGCGCGTGCGGTGCGTGAGGTGTTCGAGGACGGTTCGGTGACGAGCCTGTTCGACGAGCAGTAAGGGTTCTTCAGGGGCCCCCCCCGGGGGTTCCTGAGATCGTTTTGGGTACGGCCTTCCTCTCCGAGTAGACTGCTGAAGTTGCTCGGCGAGGGAGGCCGTACTCGTGTTTCGCGGGTGTGGCTGTCCGTTATCGACGCGCTCTTCGTAGCAGGCCGTTCGTGGCCGGGTGACCACGTCCCTTTCTGGTTCTACGAGGAGTGATCATGTCCGAGGTGAAGCTCACCGCCGAGACGCGCAACGAGTTCGGCAAGGGTGCCGCGCGTCGTATCCGCCGTGACAACAAGGTCCCGGGTGTTCTGTACGGTCACGGTTCCGACCCGCTGCACCTGACGCTTCCGGGCCACGAGCTGCTGCTGGCGCTGCGTACGCCGAACGTGCTGATCGCGCTGGACATCGACGGCAAGACGAACGAGCTGGCGATCCCGAAGTCGGTGCAGCGTGACCCGATCAAGGGCTTCCTGGAGCACGTCGACCTGCAGCTGGTGAAGCGCGGCGAGACCGTGACCGTCGAGATCCCGGTGCAGACCGAGGGCGAGCTGGCCCCGGGCGGCAACCTGCTGGAGCACGTGCTGGCCGCGCTGCCGGTCGAGGCCGAGGCCACGCACATCCCGGAGCAGGTCACCGTGTCCGTGGAGGGTCTGGAGGCCGGTGCCTCCGTCCTGGCCAAGGACATCAAGCTGCCGTCCGGCGTGAAGCTGGCCGTCGAGGACGACGCCGTGGTGCTGCAGGTCCTGGCCGCGCAGGCCGAGGAGCCCGCCGCCGAGGGCGAGGGTGAGGGCGAAGAGGCCGCCGAGGCCTGATCCTCTTCTCGCACGGTCATCGTGTGGTCGGCCGCTGTTCCCGTGCGGGGCAGCGGCCGACGTGTATGTGTGGACGGACGGCGGACAAGGAGACATGGACGTGACGACGGACGCGGGTGCGCCCTGGCTGGTGGCCGGTCTCGGCAATCCGGGCCCCGAGTACGCCGCGAACCGGCACAACATCGGTTTCATGGTGGTGGATCTGCTGGCGGAGCGGATCGGGGCGCGGTTCAAGCGGCACGGCAAGGCGCAGGCGCAGGTGGTGGAGGGGCGCATCGGACCGCCAGGGTCGGCGAACCGGCGGGTGATCCTGGCGAAGCCGATGTCGTTCATGAACGTGTCGGGCGGTCCGGTGACGGTGTTGCGGGACTTCTACAAGGTGCCGGTGGGCAACATCGTGGCGGTGCACGACGAGCTGGACATCGACTACGGCGTGCTGCGGTTGAAGCTGGGCGGCGGGGACAACGGGCACAACGGGCTGAAGTCGATCACGAAGTCGCTGGGTGCGGACTATCACCGTGTGCGGTTCGGGATCGGCCGGCCGCCGGGCCGGATGCCGGTGGCGGATTTCGTACTGAAGGACTTCTCGTCGGCGGAGCGCAAGGAGCTGGACTACTTCGTGGACCGTGCCGCGGACGCGGTGGAGGCTCTGGTGATCGAGGGTCTGGAGCGGGCGCAGAGCACGTACAACTCGTGACTTGTCCGTGCTTGCCGCCCGGGTGAGTTGACCGACCGCATAGGTATGGCCAATGATCCCGGCCATGCCTGCCTCAGCTGCCCCAGCCGCTGCCCGTCCCCGTCAGGCCTCGCGCGCCTCGCGCGCCGTGCTGCGGTTCGGCCGGGTCGCGGCGATGGGCACGGTCGCCGCGTTGATCCTGATCGCCGGGGTGTGGGCGTCGTGGGGGACGGCGCAGCACGTGATGCTGACCAAGGGGCGTGAGCAGGGCACGGTCGAGGTGACGCGGTGCGGGGGCGGTTCGTGCAGCGGTCCGTACGCGCCGGTGTCGGCGGGGTCGCGGGCACGGGAGAGCGTCGTGATCGAGGATTCGGTGGCCGTGTCGAAGGGGCGGACGTACACGGTGGTGGTGAAGCCGGGCAGCGACGACGTGGTGCGTTCGGGTCCGGCCGGGGTGCTGTACGCGTGGGTTCCGCTGGGCGGTGCGCTGCTGCTGGCGTCGGTGGTGGTGGCGGGCGGGCTGCGGCGGACCCGGGCGGCGTGGGTGCTGGCCGGGTCCGGGGTGGGCTTGCTGACGGCGGCGTTCGTCGCGGTGTGACGCGGATACGGCGGTGCCCCCGTGCTCGTGGTGAGCGCGGGGGCACCGTCGTGTGCGGCCGGCGGGGTGTCAGCCGGTGTTGCGCAGGCCGGCGGCGACGCCGTTGACGGTGAGCAGCAGGGCGCGGGCGAGCAGCGGGTCGACTTCCTCGCCGGCGGCGGCCGCTTCGCGCTGGCGTCCGAGGAGGGCGACCTGGAGGTAGGAGATCGGGTCCAGGTAGGCGTCGCGGATGGCGAACGTCTGCTTGAGGACGGGGTCGGCGTCGAGGAGTTCGTCCTCGCCGGTGACCCGCAGCACCTCGGCGACGGTCAGCTCGTGCTCGGTCTTGATGGCCTCGAAGACGTGCTTGAGCTCGTCGGGGACGAGGGTGTCGACGTAGTGCTGGGCGATGCGCAGATCGGTCTTGGCGAGGGTCATCTCGACGTTGGAGATGAAGTTCCGGAAGAAGTGCCACTGCTGGTGCATCTCGTCCAGGACGGTGTCCAGGCCGGCCTCGCGCAGTGCCTTGAGGCCGGAGCCGACGCCGTACCAGCCGGGGACGATCTGCCGGGACTGGGTCCAGCCGAACACCCACGGGATGGCGCGCAGTCCGTCGAGCGAGACTCCCGAGCCGGGGCGGCGGGAGGGCCGCGAGCCCAGGTGCAGGTCGGCGAGCTGGTCGACCGGCGTGGAGGCCAGGAAGTACGTCGGCAGGTCGGGGTCCTCGACCAGCTTGCGGTAGGCCTGGTGGGCGGCCTCGGAGACGACGTCCATGGCGGCGTCCCAGCGGGCGAGGGCCTCGTCGGACTGGCGGGGTGCGGTGTGCAGGGCGGATGCCTGGAGGGTGGCGGCGACCGTCAGTTCCAGGTTCTCGCGGGCCAGGGACGGGATGAGGTACTTGTCGGAGATGACCTCGCCCTGCTCGGTCACCTTGATCTCGCCCTCCAGGGTGCCCCAGGGCTGGGCGAGGATGGCGTCGTGGGTGGGGCCGCCGCCGCGGCCGACGGTGCCGCCGCGGCCGTGGAACAGCCGGAGCCGCACTCCGTACCGGTGGGCGACGTCGCGCAGGCGGCGCTGGGCGCGGTGGATCTCCCACTGCGAGGTGGTGATGCCCCCGAACTTGGAGGAGTCGGAGTAGCCGAGCATGACCTCCTGGACGTCGCCGCGCAGGGCGACGAGGCGCCGGTAGGAGGGGTCGGCGAGGAGGTCCTCGAGGATGGTGTCGGCGGCCTTGAGCTCGTCGGTGGTCTCCAGGAGCGGCACGATGCCGATCTTGGCCCAGCCGGCGTGCAGGTCGATGAGGCCGGCCTCACGTGCCAGCACCGCCGCGGCGAAGACGTCGTCGGCGCCCTGGCACATGGAGATGATGTAGGACTCGATGACCTCGGGGCCGAAGACCTCCAGGGCGCGCCGGACGGTCTGGAAGACGCCGAGGGTCTTCTCGCCGGCCGCGTCCACCGGGGCGGGGGTCGGGGCGAGCGGCCTGCGGGAGCGCAGCTCCTTGGCGAGGAGCTTGGTGCGGTACTCGCGGGGCATGTCGGCGTAGCGCCAGGACTCCTCGCCGAGGCGGTCGAAGAGCTGGCCGAGGGCGTGGTGGTGGGCGTCGGCGTGTTCGCGGACGTCCATGGTGGCGAGCTGGAGGCCGAAGGCGGCCAGGGTGCGGATGGTGCGGGCGAGCCGGCCGTCGGCGAAGAGGCCGCCGCGGTGTTCGCGCAGGGAGGTCTGGAGGATGCGCAGGTCGGCGAGGAGCTCGGCGGTGCCGAGGTAGTCGTGGCCGTCCTCGTGGGGGATGCCCCTGGCGAGGCGCTCCTTGGTGTTCTCCAGCTTCTGCCGGATGCAGGTGGCCTTGAGCCGGTAGGGCTCTTCGGCGTTGAGGCGCTTGTAGCGGGGGCTGATCTCGGGGAGCCGGTCGAGGTCGGCCTGGAGGGAGGTGAGGAGTTCTTCCGTCGCTCCGGTGTAGCGGATGGAGTTGGACAGGAAGCCGCGCAGCTCGTCGATCATCTCCAGGGCGTCGTTGATGCCGTGCTCGTGCTGGAGGATGAGGACGTCCCAGGTGACCTGGGGGGTGACGTTGGGGTTGCCGTCGCGGTCGCCGCCGATCCAGGTGCCGAAGGTGAGGGGGCGGGTGTCGTCGGGGAGCTTGACGCCGGCCCGCTCGAGTTCGGCCGTCAGGTCCTCGAGGACGTCGCCGACGGCGCCGGCGTGGAGTTCGTCGAGGTAGTAGATGGCGTTGCGGGCCTCGTCGGCGGGTTCGGGGCGCACGACGCGGAGTTCGTCGGTCTGCCAGACGAGGTCGATGTTCTCGGCGAGGCGGGTGTCGAGGCGGCGCCGGTCGGACTCGATGACGGGGGTCTCGAGGAGGGCGGCGATGCGGCGCAGCTTGTTGAGGACGGAGCGGCGGGCGGCCTCGGTGGGGTGCGCGGTGAAGACGGGGCGGACGTTGAGGTTGCGGACCGTCTCGCGCAGGTGCTCGGGGTCGGCGTCCTTGAGGCGGTCGGCCGTCCGGGCGAGCAGTCCGCCCTCGGCGGAGCGGCGGGCGCGCAGTTCGCGGCCGCGGTGGACCTGCTCGGTGACGTTGGCGAGGTGGAAGTAGGTGGAGAAGGCGCGGACCAGCTTGGCCGCGGTCTGCAGTTCGGTACCGCGCAGCAGCTCCGCGGCGGCCTCGCCGTCCTCTCGGGTGAGGCGGCGTACCTTCTCGACGAGGTCCAGCAGTTCGGGTCCTTCCTGCCGGACGAGGGTCTCGCCGAGGAGGTCGCCCAGTCGGCGGATGTCGGCCCGCAGTTCGGCGTTGGTGGTCGCCTGGGACACAGTCTGGTCGTCGGCACTGCTCACAGGTGCGGCTCCTTGCAGTGTTGAAGCTCGTCTGGGAGGGAACCCGGACGGCGTCTCGCGCGGCGGGCGCCGCTTACGGGGCTGGACGTCCGGGAAGAAATCTGAGCGGACCGCGCTGTCCGACCGCTCTCCAGGATAGGTGTCGACCGGGACGCGCAGGCTCTCGGGCTCTTGCCGCGGGGCGACGCGCTGCCATACTTACGTCGCCGTAGGTTACGGAACCGTAGGGAACTGTGCGTGGTTTCCGCGGGGAGTTTCCGCAGCCCGGCGCCGGCCATGACCCTCGACCCTCCAAGGACGCGCATGACCATGAGTTCCGATGTGATCCCAGACGCTCCGAAGGCCCCCGACGACGAGTGCGCGGACACCGCCACGCTGGGCGGTGAGCAGAAGCGTTCGATCGAGCAGATCACCCTGCTGCTGTTCATCGCCGTCCCCTTCCTCGCACTGGTGGCGGCGGTGCCGCTGGCGTGGGGGTGGGGGGTGAGCTGGCTGGACCTGGGCCTGCTGGTCTTCTTCTACTACCTGGGCTGCCACGGCATCACGATCGGTTTCCACCGTCACTTCACCCATGGTTCGTTCAAGGCGAAGCGGCCGCTGAAGATCGCGCTGGCGATCGCGGGCTCGATGGCGGTCGAGGGGCCGCTGGTCCGCTGGGTCGCCGACCACCGCAAGCACCACAAGTTCTCCGACGCCGAGGGCGACCCGCATTCGCCGTGGCGGTACGGCGAGACGGTTCCGGCGCTGATCAAGGGCCTGTGGTGGGCCCACATCGCATGGATGTTCGACGAGGAGCAGACCCCGCAGGACAAGTACGCGCCGGATCTGATCAAGGACCCGGCGCTGCGGGCGATCTCCCGCCAGTTCGTCCTGTGGACCGCGTTGTCGCTGGCCCTTCCGGCGCTGATCGGCGGGCTGGTCACGATGTCCTGGTGGGGTGCGTTCACCGGGTTCTTCTGGGGGTCGCTCGTCCGGGTGGCTCTGCTGCACCACGTGACGTGGTCGATCAACTCGATCTGCCATGCGGTCGGCAAGCGTCCGTTCAAGTCGCGGGACCGTTCGGGCAACGTGTGGTGGCTGGCGGTCCTGTCCTGCGGTGAGTCCTGGCACAACCTGCACCATGCCGATCCGACGTCGGCGCGGCACGGCGTGATGCGCGGCCAGCTCGATTCGAGCGCCCGCCTGATCCGCTGGTTCGAGCAGCTGGGATGGGCGTACGACGTGCGGTGGCCGTCACGCTCGCGTATCGATTCGCGCCGCAACACGGACCAAGGCGGCTCCCGCCGCCGGAAGGAAACCGTCGAGGCGGCATGATGGTCGCTGTGGCGACCGACTCCAGCACTCCCAGCAATGACAAGCCACGGCGTGCGCGCCGTACCCGGATGACCGGTGCCGAGCGTCGCCAGCAACTGCTGGAGATCGGTCGCACCCTCTTCGCCGAGAAGGGGTTCGAGGGCACGTCGGTGGAGGAGATCGCGGCGAAGGCCGGGGTGTCCAAGCCGGTGGTGTACGAGCACTTCGGCGGCAAGGAGGGCCTGTACGCGGTGGTGGTGGACCGCGAGATGCGGCGGCTGCTGGACATGGTGACCAGCTCCCTGACCGCCGGCCACCCGCGTGAGCTGTGCGAGCAGGCCGCGTTCGCGCTCCTGGACTACATCGAGGAGTACACGGACGGTTTCCGCATCCTGGTCCGTGACTCCCCCATCCCGCAGTCGACGGGCTCCTTCGCCTCGCTGATCTCCGACATCGCCACCCAGGTGGAGGACATCCTGGGCCGCGAGTTCAAGAACCGCGGCTTCGACGCCAAGCTGGCCCCGCTGTACGCGCAGGCGCTGGTCGGCATGGTGGCGCTGACCGGCCAGTGGTGGCTGGACGTGCGCCGCCCGAAGAAGGCCGAGGTGGCGGCGCACCTGGTGAACCTGGCGTGGCACGGCCTGGACGGCCTGGAGCCGAAGCCACGGCTGATCGGGCACCGGAAGAGTTGACCTACTGACTCACCCTTCCTTCCGGGCGACGGCGAAGACGCGGCGGAAGGGGAACGGGGTGCCGTGCCGGCCGGGCGGGTAGGCCTCGCGGAGGGCGGTGCGGTACTCCTCGACGAACGCGTCCCGGGCCTCCGGATCGTCGTCGAGCGCGGTCAGGACGGGACGCAGGCCCGTGCCCTTGACCCAGTCGAGGACGGGGTCGTCCCCGGTCAGCAGGTGGAGGTACGTGGTCTCCCAGACGTCCGCCGTGCAGCCGAGGCCGGTCAGCCGCTCCAGGTAGGCCCCGGGGGCGAGGACGGCGTCGTCGTGACGCAGGGTGCCGGCGAGGCGGTCCCCCCAGCGCGGGGAGCCGGCGAGGTCGCGCATCAGGCGGTGGCTGGGGGCGTCGAAGTTGCCGGGGACCTGAAAGGCGAAGGTGCCGCCGGGCCGCAGGGCGGCGATCCAGTCGGCGAAGCGTTCGACGTGGCCGGGCACCCACTGGAGGGTGGCGTTGCTGATGATCAGGTCGTGCGGCTCGGCCGGGGTCCAGGTGCGGGCGTCGGCGTGGGCGAAGTCCAGGCGTCCGCCGCCCGGGGTGGGACCGGCGTGCTCCTCGGCCCGCGCGAGCATCTCGGCGGAAGTGTCGTAGCCGGTGACGCGGGCGGTGGGCCAGCGGCCCGCGAGCAGGGTGGTGACGTTGCCGGGACCGCAGCCGAGGTCGGCGACGCGGGGCGGCTCTGCGGCCGGCCCCGCGGGGAGGTCGGGGACGCGGGCGAGGAGGTCGGCGAAGGGGCGGGCGCGGTGACCGGCGTGGCGCAGGTACTGGGCGGGGTCCCAGGTGGGCGCGGTGGCGGACATGGTGCCTCCAGGGAGCGGCCGGACAGGGGTCGGGTACCCAGCGTCACCCAAGATTTATCTCGACGTCAAGATGATTGACCTCAAGAGACTTCACATCGACACAACCACTACACTGATCGTCATGGAGGACGAGGTCGATCGGCTGGTCGCAGCGTGGCGCCGGGAGCGCCCGGACCTCGACGTGGAACCGCTCGAGGTGCTGAGCCGCGTGAGCAGGCTCGCGCGGCACCTGGACCGCGCACGTCGGCTGGCCTTCTCCGAACATCAGCTGGAGCCGTGGGAGTTCGACGTCCTGACGGCGCTGCGCCGCGCGGGCACCCCGTACCAGCTCTCGCCGGGCCAGCTGCTCACGCAGACCCTGGTCACCTCCGGCACGATGACCAACCGCATCGACCGCCTCGCCAAGAAGGGCCTGGTGGAGCGCCTGCCCGACCCCAGCGACCGGCGCGGCGTGCTGGTGCGGCTCACGGACGAGGGCCGGGACCGCGCCGACCAGGCCCTCGCCGGGCTCCTGGACCAGGAGCGCGCGATCCTGGCCGAGCTCTCCCGGGCCCAGCGCAGCGAACTGGCCGCGCTGCTGCGCCAACTGACCGCCCCGTTCGACAACATCCCCGGTTGACGGACCGGGCCGCGGACGCGTCGGTCAGGCGCTGTTGCTCTCCTCCGACCCGATCCGCCCGGGAGGCCCCAGGTCGACCGGCCCCACCCCGGCCCTGCGCGCCAGCGCGACGGCGGCGAGGGTGGAGTGGACGCCCAGCTTGCCCAGCACGTTCTGCATATGGGTCCGCACCGTGTGCGGGGACAGGTACAGCCGCTCGGCGACCGCCTTGCGGCCGAGCCCGGCGACCATGCAGCGCAGCACCTCCCGCTCGCGCGGGGTCAGCGACTCCACCAGCCGCTCGCTCTCGGTCCGGTGCTTGCGGGCGGCGGTCAGCTCGCGCAGGACGCCGGTGAGCAGCGCGGGCGGCAGATGCGTCTCGTCGCGCAGCACCCCCCGGATGACGCTGAGCAGCCGCGACAGGGAACAGTCCTTGGCGACCCATCCGCAGGCACCGGCGCCCAGCGCCAGGGCGGCCCGCCGGGGATCGTCCTTCTCGGCGAGGACGACGATCCGCACGCCCGGCTGCGCCGACCGCACCCCGGTGACCAGCGAGATGCCGTCCACCAGCCCGTCCTCGTTGCCGTCCCGCACGGGCACGGCCGGCCGGGCGCCGGGCACATGGCCGCCCAGGTCGGCGTCGACGAGCAGCACGTCGAACCGCCGCCCCTCGGCCGCGGCCCGCTCCAGGCAGCGCAGCGCGGCCGGGCCGCTGCCGGCCGCGGAGACCTCGACGTCCGGCTCGGCGGCCAGGGCGGCCGCGAGCGACTCGGCGAAGATGCGGTGGTCGTCGACGACCAGGACTCGGATGCGCACCACGGAACCCCCTTCCCCACGCTCCCGGGGAGCAGGGGATACGTCGCCAAAGGACGACACCGGCGCGGGCACGGAGCCCGAAGCCCCCGTATCCGTCCTCGTGTTCGGTACCGGGGACGGGTCGCCGCAGCCGCACGGCCGCCGCCGTGCGTAACCGCTACCCCCGTCCCGGGCTCCGTACCCGGCTGTCTCGCCCCCTGATCGGCACCGGCCCCCACCGGTGCTGTCCATCAGAGTACGGGCGGGCGCCGGGAGCGGAAGGTTATTTGCAGAACTGACAGCCGGGCGCGTTTATGGTGAGCCGCATGTTTCGTCTAGTGACAGAAGTAGACAAAGCACGGCGCGATCTGCTGCGCACCCGCCTGCGGGAGACGAACACGGCCGCCTCGTCGATCCTGCGTTCCCTGCGCGGCACCCCTCACGAACGCGAATTCCCGCTGCACGTCTGGGCCCTGGACGACGGGGGCGGCCTCGCGGGCGGTCTGGTCGGGCACACCTGGGCGACCTGGCTGCACGTGACCTATCTGTGGGTGGACGGCCGGTGCCGGGGCGCGGGGCTGGGCGCCGCACTGCTGGGCGAGGCGGAACGGGCGGCCCGCGACGAACGGGGCTGCGCGGCGGCGCGCGTGGAGACCTGGGACTTCCAGGCCCCCGGCTTCTACCGCGGGCGGGGCTACGAGGTGGTGTGCGTGATCCCCGACTATCCGCCGGGGATCACCGAGTACACCCTGGTCAAGCGGCTGGGCTGATCCGCCGCGCGCCCGCCGAGGGCACCGCCTCGAACACCCGGGGAGCGAGGAAGCCGGCCGCGGCGAACGCCTCCTCCACCGCCTTGGTGACGCCGTCCACGTCCGCCGTCTCCACCAGCACGATCGCCGAGCCGCCGAAGCCGCCGCCGGTCATCCGCGCGCCCAGGGCACCGGCTTCCAGGGCGGTGTCGACGACCAGGTCCAGCTCCGGGCAGGAGATGCGGAAGTCGTCCCGCAGGGAGACGTGGCCATCGACGAGGACCGGGCCGATGGCGCGGGTGTCGCCGGACTCCAGGAGCGACACCACCCGCTCCACGCGCTCGTCCTCCGTGACGACATGGCGCACCAGGCGGCGCACCTCCTCCTCGTCGCCCAGCCGTTCGAGCGCCGCGTCCAGTTCCCCGTACGGCACGTCCCGCAGCGCGTCGACGCCCAGCAGTGCGGCGCCCTTCTCGCAGCCGGCGCGGCGCTTGCCGTACTCGCCCTCGCTGTGCGAGTGCTTGACCTGCGTGTCGACGACGAGCAGGCGCATGCCCTCGGCGGCCAGGTCGAAGGGGATCTGGCGCTGCGAGAGGTCGCGGGTGTCCAGGAACAGGGCGTGGCCGGCCTCGCAGCACGCGGACGCCGTCTGGTCCATGATGCCGACCGGTGCGCCGACGTAGACGTTCTCGGCGCGCTGGCACAGGCGGGCCAGCTGCCAGCCGCGCAGGCCGAGGGAGTACAGGTCGTTCAGGGCCAGGGCGACGACGACCTCCAGGGCCGCCGACGAGGACAGGCCGGCGCCCGACGGGACCGTCGAGGCCAGGTGGATGTCGGCGCCGGTGATCTCGTGCCCGGCCTCGCGCAGGGCCCAGACGACGCCCGAGGGGTACGCCGTCCAGGACTTGTCGGCCTCGGGGGTCAGGTCGGCGACGCGCAGTTCGACGGGGCCGGCGCCGATGTCCGCCGAGTGCAGGCGCAGGACGCCGTCGTCGCGCCGGGAGACCGCGGCGACCGCGGTGTGGGGCAGGGCGAACGGCATGACGAAGCCGTCGTTGTAGTCGGTGTGTTCGCCGATGAGGTTGACCCGGCCCGGCGCCGCCCACACCCCTTGCGGCCGCTCCCCGTACAGCTCGCGGAACCGCTCCCCGACCGTCTGCGCGACAGCCTCGCTCATGCCCTGACCCCTCGCCCTTCCGTGCTTCTTCAGGTACTGCAGGTCTACTTCGCGTGCCGCTGCGCGAACTCCCACGCGTCGGCGACGATTCCCGCGAGGTCCGCGCGGGACGGGTTCCAGCCCAGCTTCTCGCGGGCGGTGCCGGCCGACGCCACCAGGGTGGCCGGGTCGCCGCCCCGGCGGGGGGCCACGACCTCGGGGATCGGGTGGCCCGTCACCCGGCGGACGGTCTCGACGACCTCGCGGACCGAGAAGCCGTTGCCGTTGCCCAGGTTGCAGATGAGGTGCTCGCCGGGGACGGCCGCGTCCAGGGCGAGCAGGTGGGCCTCGGCCAGGTCGGCGACGTGGATGTAGTCGCGCACGCAGGTGCCGTCCGGCGTCGGGTAGTCGTCGCCGTAGACGGAGATCGCCTCGCGCCTGCCCTGCGCGACCTGGAGGACCAGCGGGATCAGGTGCGACTCGGGGTCGTGCCGCTCGCCGTACGCGCCGTACGCCCCGGCGACGTTGAAGTAGCGCAGCGAGACCGCGCCCAGCCCGTGGGCCGCCGCCTCCCCGGTGATCATGTGGTCGACGGCGAGCTTGGAGGCGCCGTAGGGGTTGGTGGGCTTCGTCGGCGCGGACTCGACGATCGGCACCTCGTCCGGCTCGCCGTAGGTGGCGGCCGTGGAGGAGAAGACGAGCCGGCGCACACCCGCCGTGCGCATGGCCTCCAGCAGGGCCATGGTGCCGCCGACGTTGTTGTCCCAGTACTTCTCGGGCTTCACGACCGACTCGCCGACCTGCGAGAACGCGGCGAAGTGCAGGACGCCGTCGAACGAGGCGTCCAGCCATTTGGCCGCGTCGCGGATGTCGCCCTCGATGAACGTGGCGCCCGCCGGCACGCCCTCGCGGAAGCCCGTCGAGAGGTTGTCGAGGACGACGACCTCGTGGCCGGCCTCCAGCAGATGCTGGGCGACGACACTGCCGACGTAACCGGCCCCGCCCGTCACCAGGTACTTCCCGCTCATGAACTCGCTACCTCTCGCAGTCGCTCGGCCGCGCGCTCCGGGGGCACGTCGTTGATGAACACGTTCATGCCGGACTCGGAGCCCGCGAGGAACTTCAGCTTGCCGGACGTACGGCGAATAGTGAAAAGCTCCAGGTGCAGCGCGAAGTCGTCCCGCGTCACGCCCTCGAAGTCCTCCAGCTGTCCGAACGGGGCCTGGTGCCAGGCCGCGATGTACGGCGTCGGGGGCTCACCCTCCCCGAAGATCCGGTCGAAGCGCCTCAACAGTTCCAGATAGACCTGGGGAAACTCTGTGCGCGCCGCCTCGTCGAGGCCGAGCAGGTCGGGCACGCGCCGCTTGGGGTAGAGGTGGACCTCGTACGGCCAGTGCGCCGCGTACGGCACGAAGGCGGCCCAGTGCTCGCTCTCCAGGACGACGCGCTCGCCCGCCAGTTCCTCCTCGACCACCGCGTCGAACAGGTTCGCCCCGCCGGTCGCCTCCTTGTGCGCGGCGAGTGAACGGAGCATCAGGGCGGTGCGGGGGGTGGTGAACGGGTAGGCGTAGATCTGCCCGTGGGGGTGACCGAGCGTCACACCGATCTCGGCGCCGCGGTTCTCGAAGCAGAAGACCTGTTCGACGGAGGGCAGATGCGACAGCTCCGAGGTGCGGTCCGTCCAGGCGTCGAGCACGAGCCGGGCCTGTTCCTCGCTCAGGTCGGCGAACGAGGCGTTGTGGTCGGAGGTGAAGCAGACGACCTCGCAGCGGCCGGAGTCGCCGGCCAGCGAGGGGAAACGGTTCTCGAAGACCACCACGTCGTACGACGCGTCGGGGATCTCGCTCAGCCGCTCACCCGCGGACGGGCACAGGGGGCACTGGTCGGCGGGCGGGTGGTAGGTGCGGCCCTGGCGGTGCGAGGCGATGGCCACCGAGTCCCCGAGCAGCGGGTCGCGGCGGACCTCGGAGGTGGTGACGGTCCGCTCCAGCGGGCGGCGGTCCACGGCGTCCCGCACCGCGTCGTCGCGCAGGTCGTAGTAGACGAGCTCGCGACCGTCGGCCAGCCGGGTCGAGGTCTTCTTCACTGCCGCACTCCTCTACGCCCACACCCAATCACTCAACACAATCAAACATAACACTTCACAACCGACCAGCACCCCGATCATCACAATCAAACAAAGAACATCACCTGAAGTGTTCAATTACTGAACACGGAGGCGTAGGTTCCGCTCCGGATCAGTTCGCGCAACGAAGCGAGTTCGTATGCATACCCCCACATATCTAGCCGCGGAGCTTCGCCTCCCCACCAACTGGCTCGACTACACGATCCTCGGGATCTACTTCGTCGTCGTCCTCGGCATCGGCTTCGCCGCCCGCCGCTCGGTCAAGACCAGCCTGGACTTCTTCCTGTCCGGACGGTCGCTGGCCGCCTGGATCACCGGTCTCGCCTTCATCTCGGCCAACCTCGGTGCCACCGAGATCCTGGGGATGGCCGCCAACAGCGCGCAGTACGGCGTCTACACGACGCACTGGTACTGGATCGGCGCCATTCCGGCGATGGTCTTCCTCGGCCTGGTGATGATGCCGTTCTACTACGGCTCGAAGGTCCGCTCGGTGCCGGAGTTCCTCCTCCTCCGCTTCGACAAGGCGGCACACCTGCTGAGTTCGATCCTGTTCGCCTTTGCGGCCATCCTGATCGCCGGCGTGAACCTCTACGCCCTCGCGATCGTCGTGGAGGCGCTGCTCGGGTGGCCGGAGTGGGTGGCCATCGTGATCGCCGGCTTCTTCGTCCTGGCGTACATCACCCTCGGCGGACTCTCCTCGGCGATCTACAACGAGGTCCTCCAGTTCTTCGTGATCATGGCGGCGCTCATCCCGATCACCATCCTGGGCCTGAAGAAGGTCGGCGGCTGGGACGGCCTGTCCGACTCCCTCACCCAGTCCCACGGCGCCGACTTCATGACCTCGTGGGGCGGCACGGGCATCGGCAGCGCGAACCCGCTGGGCGCCAACTGGCTGACCATCGTCCTCGGCCTCGGCTTCGTGCTCTCCTTCGGCTACTGGACGACGAACTTCGCCGAGGTGCAGCGCGCCCTGTCGGCGAAGAACCTCTCGGCGGCCCAGCGCACGCCGCTGATCGCCGCGTTCCCGAAGATCTTCATCGTCTTCCTGGTGATGATCCCGGGCCTGGTCGCCGCGGTCCTCGTCCCGAAGATCGGCACGCCGGGCTCGGACCTCCAGTACAACGACGCGATCCCGTACCTGATGCAGCAGTTGCTGCCCAACGGCGTGCTCGGCATCGCCGTGACCGGCCTGCTGGCGGCCTTCATGGCAGGCATGGCGGCGAACGTCTCCTCCTTCAACACCGTCTTCACCACCGACATCTGGGCGAAGTACGTCGTGAAGGACCGCGACGACGCGTACTACGTGCGCTTCGGCCGCCTGATCACGGTGATCGGCGTGCTGGCCTCGATCGGCACGGCGTTCCTGGCCTCGTCGTTCTCGAACATCATGAGCTACCTCCAGACGCTGTTCTCCTTCTTCAACGTGCCGATGTTCGTGGTCTTCATCATCGGCATGTTCTGGAAGCGGGCGTCGATGAAGTCCGGCTTCTGGGGGCTGATCGCGGGCACCACCGCCGCGATGGTCAACTACTTCGTCATCTACAAGCAGGGCATCATCGACATCCCCTCCGACCAGGGCGCCAACTTCGTCTCGGCGATCGCGGGCTTCGTCGCCGGAGCGGTCGTCATGGTCGCCGTGTCCCTGTTCACCAAGCCCAAGCCGGTCTCCGAGCTCCAGGGCCTGGTCTACGGCACCCGCTCCCCCGGCATGTCCGAGCCGCCCGCCGCGGGCGACGACGCGTGGTACCGCAAGCCGGCGCTGCTGGGCTGGGGTGCGGTCGTGCTGGCCGCCGCCTGCTACATCCCGTTCTCGTTCTGATCGCGGGAGGATTGAGAGAAGATGTCCGATTCCTACTCCGACAAGAACGTCCAGGACGAGGTCTCCGAGCTGGAGAGCAAGTCCGCCACCGCCGCGCGGCTGTTCGACATCCGGCGGATCATCGGCGGGCTGTTCGTGGTCTACGGCGTCATCGTGACGATCGCGGGCTTCGTGGCGTCCGACGACGACATCGACAAGGCGCAGGGGGTGAACATCAATCTGTGGACCGGGGTGGGGATGCTGCTGCTGGGCCTGTTCTTCCTGGTCTGGCTGAAGCTTCGGCCCATCGCCCCGCCGGCACCGCCGGTGGACGAGGCCGCGCAGAAGTGACGGCCGGGTTCTGACGTCGGTCCCTCCACCGGCGTCACCCGGTGCGGGTGCGGCTCGGCGCTGCGGGGCGCCGGCGCTCAGGCGGAACGGGGGTGGGTGACGCAGCCCAGCGCTGCCGGGTGCCGCTGCGCCCACCCGTGCCGCCCCTGGGGGTACCTCCCAGGCCGTTCAGGCACTGGGGGAGGCACGACTGCCCGCAGCTACGTCGGCATAGGCAGCGGCCCGCGGCTGCGGCGGCGTAACGCGTCGGGATGCAACGACGGCGGTCAGCCGCGTACGGCGGGAAGGGGACGTGTCGGGGGGTGTCCGCCCGCAGCGGTTGGCGCGTCCGCGCCGGGCACTTCTGTGGCCGACCGATTCCGCGCCGTTCCGAGGACGGACACCCCCCGACACGACCCCGACCCACCCACCACCGAAGGCGCTACGCGCACCCCCACCACACCCGCACAGGCCGCCGCAGGCACCCCGCCCCACCACCGGAGGCACCCGCAGGCACGATGCTCAGCCGCCGGAGGCACCCGCTCGGTCCAGCAGGCCCGTCCGTGCCGCCAGCGCGGCCGCTTCCAGTCGGGAGCCCACGCCCAGTTTCATCAGGACCCGCTGGACATGCGTACGCGCCGTCGAAGGCGCTATGCCCATGCCCGCCGCGATCAGCCGAGTGTCCTCGCCGTCGGCGACCCGGACCAGGACCTCGACCTCCCTCGGCGTCAGCATCGACAGCAACCGCTGCCCCTCGTCGTCGGGCTGGGCCGCCGGATTCAGCAGCTCTCCGAACGCCCCCTGGAGCAGCGCCGGCGCCACCGCCGCCTCACCCGCCCGCGCCTTCATGATCGCCCGCTCGACGCCCTCGATGCGCTCGTCGTGCCGGACGTACCCCGACGCCCCCGCCGCGAACGCCGCCGCGATCCCGCGCGGACTCGGCACCGGCCCCAGCACCAGCACCGCCACCTGCGGCCGCTCCCGCTTGACCCGCACCACCGGGTCGAAGATCCCCGGTTCGGCCGGTGTCGCCGTGCCCAGCAGGCACACCTCCGGCGCCCGGCTGATCACCAGCTCCGCCGCCCCCGCGGCGGGCGCCGCCGCGGCGAGCACCCGGTGCCCCCGCAGCTTCAACGCCGAGGCCAACGCCTCGGCGAGCAATCGGTGGTCGTCGACCACCATGAGCCGCACTCCCATAGAGCAACCCCCAGTCCCCCCGGCCCGCGGCCCCCCGGCCCCGCCTCATGCCCCCGGAAGCTACACGCTAGTGCGACGTCGCGCTGCCCCTACCGGTAAGAACTGCCCCGGAACGCCGAAATCCCTCGCAATACGGCCCCGCCCCTGAACAGGGACGGGGCCGTGAACGCACGCCCGAGGGGGATCGGCCGGCTCAGCCGCCGGTGCCGAACCCGATGGCCAGGTACTCCTTCTCGTCCGCACTGGTCAGCTCACTGGCGTACACCTGCGACATGTACAGGTGGCCCTGGGAGTACAGGTACTCGGAGTACTCCGGCAGCATGCTGGTCTCCACGTCCCGCACCGCCTCGGTCGCCGGGTTCTCCAGCAGCGTGGTCTCCTTGAACGACCCACCGTCGATGCTGACGATCTGGCCGCCCTTGTCGTACGGCGGGCGCTTGTAGGCGATCACGTTGCCGCCGTCCATGCGCAGCGGGGTGATCGTGTAGCCCTCGCCGGCGTCCGCGCGCTGCCCGGTCTGCTTGCCGGTGGCCAGGTCGAGGGCGACGATCTCGTTGGTCCGGGAGTACCCCTCGCCACCGCCCTCGTGCTCCTCGGTCGGGATGTAGATCCGGTCGTTGCCGACCACGAGCCCGGAGCACTGCTCGATCTTGCTGATGGTGTCGCAGCGGGCGGCGTACTGCTCGCCCGGCGCCGAGATGCGGGTGCGCAGCTTGCCCGTCTTGTTGTCGATGGAGAAGAAGTCCGAGATGCCGCTGCCGTCACCGGCGGAGTCGCCGACGTCGGCGGCCACGACCAGCGGGTTGGTGGAGACGATGCCCGCGTACTCGATGCCCTTGGCCATCTTGTACTCCGAGAGCACCTTGCCGGACTTCGGGTCGAGGGTCTGGATGTTGAGCTGCCGCGCGTCGTACGTGCCGCACTTGCGCACCGCGACCAGCTTCTCGCCGCCGCCGTAGCCCGCGTCGTAGCAGGAGTCGGTCGGTTTCGGGGACCACAGGACGTTGCCGCTGGCGAGGTCCCAGGCGACGCCGCCGCTGGTGCTGCCGGCGGCGACGGTGCCGCCGCTGATCGTGACGTTGTCGAAGGAGATCGGCTGGTCACCGGACTTGGCGGTCTTCGTCCACACCGTCTTGCCGGTGTTCAGGTCGATCAGCGCGACCTGGCTGCAGCCGTGCGAGGGCTCGGCCTTGGTCGGCATGGCGGGCTCGTGGACGACGACCGCCTTGTTGTCCTCGGTGAGGTGCCGGCTGGTGGTGCAGACGGGGCCCGCCAGCGGGACGGTCCACAGCTTGGTGCCCTTGTCGGGGTCGTAGCCGACGATCTGGGCGATGCCGCTCTTGGCGTAGACCGAGTCGGTGAGCCAGGAGCCGGAGACGACGATGCTGCTGTCGTCCTTGCTCACCGGGGGTGCCGGGACCTGGAAGAGGACCTTGGCGGACGGGTCCGACGGCACCTTCTCCTCGCCGCCCGAGGAAGTGCCGCCGGTGCCGCCCTTCTCGCCCGTGCCGCCCTTGCCGCCGGTGCCGCCGCTGGAGCCCGCGGTGGTGTTCTTGTCGTCGTCCTTGCCGGAGGAGCTCGCGTACCAGACGCCGCCGCCGACGATGAGGGCGATCGCGACGACGGCCGCCACGATGATCGCCATCGATGCGCTGATCTTCCGCCCGCCGCCCGTCGCGCCGGGCTGGGCCGGCATCGGCGCGGTCGCCCCCGGATATCCGTAGCCGGGCTGACCGGGCTGCCCCGGCTGACCGTACGGCGGCGTCGGCTGCCCGTAGGGACCGGGCTGCTGCGGCTGTCCGTACCCGCCCGGCTGGCCGGGGTAGCCGTAACCGGGCTGGGGCGTCTGCGGGGGCTGCGGATACCCGTACCCCGGCTGCGGCGCGCCCACCGGCGGGGTCGGCGGGGCCGCCGGGGGCGTCCCCGGGGCCTGGGGGTAGCCGTACCCGGGCTCGGGAGCCTTGCCGAGGTTCGGCCCCGACGGCGGGGCGGGGGGCTGCGGCGGCTGCGGCGGCTGGTCCTGTGGCGGGCCGAAACCGCCTCCCTGCGGGGGCTGGTGGGGCGGCGGGGGCGGCGGCTGGGTCATGGCGTGAGTACCTCGGAGAGCGGAGACGACGGGGCCGGCCGGACGGGCCGGACGGCCCCGGCGGGGCGGACGGCGGGGGCGAAGAAGGTCACTTGCCGTAGGCGAGCATCAACTTCTCCTTCGCGTCGTCGTTCCCGGTCAGACGGGTGCTGGAGATGTAGAAGCGCCCGTCGGCCCAGTCGATGTCCCGCGAGTAGAAGCTGTCCTCGACGTCCGCAGCGCCCTGCGGGTTCTGGAGCAGCTTGGCCGGCGTGTGGCTGCCGCCGCCCGTCGGGATCGACACGACCTGGCCGCCCGCGTCGTACGACGGCTCCACGTAGGCGACGAGCGCGCCGCCCTCGGCCTTCACCGGCAGCATCGACTCGTCCGCGGGGGACTTCGTGCGCCACTTCTCCTTGCCGTCGGCGAGGTTGACCGCGACGATCTCGTTGGCCCCGGTGGTCGCCTCGGTCGGCAGGTAGAGGGTGTTGTCGGCGACGACGACGCCCGTGCAGCCCTGGAGGTCGCGTTCGAGGATGGCCCAGCCGCACTCGGGGGCGAAGTCCTCGTCGACGTCGACCTGCGCCTGGACCCGGCCGGCGGAGGTGAAGCTGGAGATGTTCCAGACCTTCTTGTCCTCGTTGGTGGCGTAGACGACGAGCGGGTCGACGGAGTAGGCCCGCCCGACCTGCCAGCCCTTCTCGTACTTGTAGGTCCACAGGACCTTGCCGGTCTTCGGGTCGAGGCCCTGCATCTCGTCGTGCGCGTTGTCGCCGCCGGCGCCGCAGGAGGCGACCTGGACGAGCTTCGTGGCGCTGCCCGCGAATCCGGCGGGGAAGCAGGCGTCGCCGTACCGCTTCTTGTCGTACAGCTTCTTGCCGCTGGTGACGTCGTAGGCGGTGCCGGACTGGGAGCGGCCGACCATCAGGGTGTTGCCGCTGACGGTGAGTTCGAGGGAGAGCGTCGAGTCGAACAGCTCGCCCTCCGCCACCTCTTCCTTCCAGCCCTGCTTGCCGGTGGCGAGGTCGATCTGCTGGAGCTGGTTGCACTCCGCGCGGTCGCTGGAGCCGCTCATGTAGGCGACGACGATCGTGTTCTGGGCCGTCCTGTCCGGGGTGACCGCACAGATCTTCTGCGGGAAGGTGATCGGGTCCCAGGTGGGCTTGCCGTCACCGACGTTGTAGGCGAAGAGCTGCTTGTACGCCGCCTTCACCGCGGCCTTGTCGGTGATCCACATGCCGTCGGCGTCGGCGCCGGAACCGGGGGCGTCGGGCGCCTCCTTGTACCAGAGCACCTTGGACTCCCCCGCCTGGCGGCCCTCGTTGAGGTCCTCGGGGTCCTCGCCGCCGTCGCCGCTTCCGTCACCCGGGTCGACCGGGGCGCCGCCGGAAACGGAGGGCTTGGCGTCGTCGCTCTTCTCGGCGACCGGCTTCTTGTCCTTGCCGTCGTCCCCGGTGCCGGTGACCGCCCACACGGTGCCGCCGATCACGAGCAGGGCCGCGACCGCGGCGCCGATCACGAGGGCCGGCTTGCCCTTGAAGGGGTTGCGGGATCCGGAGCCGCCGGGCGGCGGGGTGCCGGGCGCGCCGGGGAACTGGGGCTGCGGGTAGCC
This sequence comes from Streptomyces flaveolus, assembly GCF_044765825.1. NCBI lineage: Bacteria > Bacillati > Actinomycetota > Actinomycetes > Kitasatosporales > Streptomycetaceae > Streptomyces > Streptomyces flaveolus. The sequence goes on from NZ_JBIWKU010000006.1 coordinate 182,394, forward strand.
GTAGCCGGGCTGCTGACCGTACGGGCCCGGCTGCTGGGGCTGGGCGTACGGGCCGGAGGTGTACGGGCCCGGCTGCGCGTACGGACCGGGCTGCTGCTGCGGGTAGCCGTACCCCGGCTGCGGCGGTCCGGGCGGCGGGCCCTGCGGAGGCTGGGGCGTACGGGGCGGGCCCTGCGGGGGCGGAGGCGTCTGCGGCGCTCCGAAACCACCGCCCGGCGGCGGATCCTGCGGTGCTCCGAAGCCACCCGGCTGCGGCGGCTGGTTGGGCGGCTGGCTCATCAGCGCGTTCCCCCTTATTGCTCACTGATTTTTCGCCACGCTCCGAGGTACGCGCTGGCCTCGGAAGCGTCATCGGGCGGTCTCAGACAGTCTTCAGACGGCCCTTTCTATCACCAGGTACCGACAGCACACCGGGCCGCGTCCGCCCCTGTTCCCAAGGGAGGACCGGCCCGTGATGCCTCCGTTACGCGCCTTCACGCCCCCTTCACGCGGCGCGCGCCCCGTATGCGCAGGGGTCCGCCGCGGATCAGGCGTCCTCCGCCAGTTCCAGCCAGCGCAGCTCCAGTTCGTCGCGCTGTCCGGCCAAGGTCCGCAGCTCGGCGTCCAGTTCGGCCACCTTCGCGAAGTCCGTGGCGTTCTCGGCGATCCGGCTGTGCAGCTTGGTCTCCTTCTCGGAGATCTTGTCGAGCTGCCGCTCGATCTTCTGGAGCTCCTTCTTGGCGGCGCGCACGTCGGCGGCGCTCTTCTCCCCCGCCTCCGCGGCCGGCTTCGCCGCCGGTGCGGGGGAGCCCGCCGCCGCGGCCTCCTCCATCCGCTGCCGCCGCTCCAGGTACTCGTCGATGCCGCGCGGCAGCATCCGGAGCGCGCCGTCGCCGAGCAGGGCGAAGACGCGGTCGGTGGTGCGCTCGATGAAGAACCGGTCGTGGGAGATGACGATCATCGAGCCGGGCCAGCCGTCGAGGACGTCCTCCAGCTGGGTCAGGGTCTCGATGTCGAGGTCGTTGGTGGGCTCGTCGAGGAAGAGGACGTTGGGCTCGTCCATGAGCAGGCGCAGCAGCTGGAGACGCCGCCGCTCACCGCCGGACAGGTCGCCGACCGGCGTCCACTGCTTCTCCTTGCCGAAGCCGAACGTCTCGCAGAGCTGGCCCGCGGTCATCTCGCGGCCCTTGCCGAGGTCGACGCGCTCGCGGACGCGCTGCACGGCCTCCAGCACCCGCCAGGTGGGGTCGAGTTCGGCGACCTCCTGGGAGAGGTAGGCCAGCTTGACGGTCCTGCCGACGCGCACCTTCCCGCCCGCTGGCTGCTGTTCGCCCTCGCTGCGGGCGGCGTCGGCGAGCGCGCGCAGCAGGGAGGTCTTGCCGGCGCCGTTGACGCCGACCAGGCCGATGCGGTCGCCGGGGCCGAGCTGCCAGGTGACGTGCTTGAGCAGCACCTTGGGGCCGGCCTGGACGGTCACGTCCTCCAGGTCGAACACGGTCTTGCCGAGCCGGGACGACGCGAACTTCATCAGCTCGCTGCTGTCGCGGGGCGGCGGGACGTCGGCGATCAGCTCGTTGGCGGCCTCGACGCGGAAGCGGGGCTTGGAGGTGCGGGCGGGGGCGCCGCGCCGCAGCCAGGCCAGCTCCTTGCGGACGAGGTTCTGCCGCTTGGTCTCCTCGGTGGCGGCGATGCGCTCGCGCTCGGCGCGGGCGAAGACGTAGTCGGAGTAGCCGCCCTCGTACTCGTAGACGTCGCCGCGCTGGACGTCCCACATGCGGGTGCAGACCTGGTCGAGGAACCAGCGGTCGTGGGTGACGCAGACGAGGGCGGAGCGGCGTTCGCGCAGGTGCCTCGCGAGCCAGGCGATGCCCTCGACGTCGAGGTGGTTGGTGGGCTCGTCGAGGACGATCAGGTCCTGCTCGTCGATGAGCAGCTTGGCGAGCGCGATCCGGCGCCGTTCGCCGCCGGAGAGCGGTCCGATGACGGTGTCCAGCCCCTGCGGGAAGCCGGGCAGGTCCAGCCCGCCGAACAGGCCGGTCAGCACGTCCCGGACCTTGGCGTTGCCCGCCCACTCGTGGTCGGCCATGTCTCCGATGACCTCGTGGCGGACGGTGGCCTCGGGGTCGAGGGAGTCGTGCTGGGTGAGCACGCCGAGGCGCAGCCCGCCGGAGTGGGTGACCCGTCCGGTGTCGGGCTCCTCCAGCTTGGCGAGCATCCGGATCATGGTCGTCTTGCCGTCGCCGTTGCGGCCGACGACACCGATGCGGTCCCCTTCGGAGACGCCGAGGGACACGCCGTCGAGAAGTGCACGGGTGCCGTACACCTTGCTGACGTTCTCGACATTGACCAGGTTGACGGCCATTTCTCTCCTGCCTGGGGGACGATCGACCCTCCAGGGTAGTCCCGGCCGCCGGTACCCAGGGTTTGCCGTTGGGATCAGGCCGACCCGAGCACCGTCGCCCCCGCCGCCGGGCCCGACGCCGTGCGTACGTCGCGGCAGGTGCCGGACGCCCTCAGCACCCCGGCGATGTCGGACGCGGACCGGGCGTCCGGGGCGAGGAAGGCCGTGGTCGGGCCCGAGCCCGAGACCAGCGCCGCCAGCGCCCCCGCCGCCCGGCCCGCCGCGAGGGTGTCGGACAGTTCGGGGAAGAGGGAGAGCGCGGCGGGCTGGAGGTCGTTGGTGACCGCGACGGCGAGGGCCGCGGGGTCGCCCTTGGCGAGGGCGTCGAGGACGGGCTGCGCGGCGACCGGCTCGGGGATGTCCCGGCCCTCCGCCAGCCGGTCGAACTCCCGGAAGACGGCCGGCGTGGACAGGCCCCGCGCGGCCAGCGCGAACACCCAGTGGAAGTCGCCGCCGACCTCCAGCTCCGTCAGCCGCTCGCCCCGCCCGGTGCCCAGCGCCGCCCCGCCGACCAGGCTGAACGGGACGTCGCTGCCCAGCTCGGCGCAGATCTCCAGCAGCTCGGCGCGCGAGGCGCCGGTGCCCCACAGGGCGTCGCAGGCGACCAGGGCGCCGGCGCAGTCCGCGCTGCCGCCCGCCATGCCGCCGGCGACGGGGATGTCCTTGGCGATGTGCAGGTGGACGTCGGGTTCGCGGCCGTACCGCTCGGCGAGGGCGAGGGCCGCGCGCGCCGCCAGGTTGGTGCGGTCCAGCGGGACCTGGTCGGCGTCCGGGCCCTCGCAGGTGACGCGCAGGGCGTCGGCCGGGGTCGCGGTGACCTCGTCGTACAGCGAGACCGCGAGGAAGACGTTGGCCAGGTCGTGGAAGCCGTCGGCGCGGGCGGCGCCGACCGCGAGCTGGACGTTGACCTTGGCGGGGACGCGGACCGTCACGCTCACTTGCTCGTCACTCCTTGTGTTCGGCGATACGCGCGAACTCTTCCACGGTCAGCGCCTCTCCGCGCGCCTGTGGCGACACGCCCGCGGCGACGAGGGCGGCCTCGGCGGCGGCGGCCGACCCGGCCCAGCCGGACAGAGCGGCCCGCAGCGTCTTGCGGCGCTGGGCGAACGCGGCGTCGACGACGGCGAACACCTCGCGCCTGGACGCGGTGGTCTTCAGCGGCTCGGTCCGCCGGACGAGTGACACCAGTCCGCTGTCGACGTTCGGCGCGGGCCAGAAGACGTTGCGGCCGATGGCGCCGGCCCGCTTGACCTCGGCGTACCAGTTGGCCTTCACGGACGGCACGCCGTACACCTTCGAGCCGGGTCCGGCGGCGAGCCGGTCGGCGACCTCGGCCTGGACCATGACGAGGGTGCGCTCGATGCTCGGGAAGGTCTCGAGCATGTGCAGGAGGACGGGCACGCCGACGTTGTAGGGCAGATTGGCGACGAGCGCGGTCGGGGCGGGGCCCGGCAGCCCGGTCACCTGCATGGCGTCGGAGTGGACGAGCGCGAACCGGTCGGCACGCCCGGGCATCCGGGCGGCGACGGTGGCGGGCAGGGCGGAGGCGAGGACGTCGTCGATCTCGACGGCGGTGACCCGGTCGGCCACCTCGAGGAGGGCCAGGGTGAGCGAGCCGAGACCCGGTCCCACCTCGACCACCACGTCGTCGGGGCGTACCTCGGCGGTGCGGACGATACGGCGGACCGTGTTCGCGTCGATGACGAAGTTCTGGCCGCGCTGCTTGGTGGGGCGCACGCCGAGGGCTGCCGCGAGTTCGCGGACGTCGGCGGGGCCCAGAAGGGCGTCGGGGGTGGGGCTGCTCACCCCGCAAGGGTAGCCGGGGGCGTCCCCCGGGCGGCCCGGGGCGGCCGGGCACCGCCGGTCATCCCCGCAGCCGGGCCCCGCAGTGCGGCCAGGCACTCGCCCCGCTGCGCACGTAGAGCTTCTTGGCCCGGTACGTCTGCTCCCCCGCCGGGGCGTCCTGGGGTCGGCCCTCCCCGCCGAGGCTCCGCCAGGTGGCGGTGTCGAACTGGTAGAGGCCCCCGTACGTCCCGGAGGGGTCGACGGCGTCCGCGCGCCCGCCGGACTCGCAGGCGGCCAGGCCCTGCCAGTTCAGGTGGTCGGCGCCCCGCACGGAGACGGGCCGCGGCCGGGTGCCGACCCGCACGACCTGGGGGCGGGGCTCGCGCACCACCTCGGTGCGCAGCCTGCGCGGCTTCTGCCGGACCCCGTTGACGGTGCGCACGGCGTACGTGGTGCGGCGCAGTCCGGGCTGTCCCGCCTGCTCGACGACCTCGGTGCCCCGGGGCAGGGAGGAGTCCTCCGTCCGTTCCTCGGCGAAGGGGAGGGGGTCCTCGCGGACCTCCGTGGTGTCGGTGACGCGCAGCACGGTGACGGTCTGCCCGTCGCGCGGGAAGCCGGCCCCGGGGACGGACGTGGTGTCCTGGCCGCGCAGGGTGACGCCGGCCTGCTCGACGGCCTCGTGCACGGTCGCGGCGTTGGTGCGGATGGTGCGGGCCCGGCCGTCCGCCATGACCGTCACCACGCGTTCGGTGCGGACGTCCAGGGCCAGCCCTTCGCGTCCGATGCGCCGGGAGCGCGAGGTGGACAGGTGGGCGCCCTCCGTCCGGACCCCGAGCTGCCGCAGCGCCTCCTCCACCGTCTCGGCGGTGGTCCACACCTGGCGCCGGTGGCCGTCGAGGGTGAGCAGGACGGGCCGCCCGTAGTGGACGGCGATCTCGTCGCCGCTGGTGAGCGGCGTGCCGGGGGCGGGTGAGACGACGTCGTGGGCGCCCACCGGGACGCTCTCCTCGGCGAGCAGTTCGGTCACGTCGTCGGCGAAGGTGTGCAGGGTGCGGGGCCTGCCGTCGACGGTCAGCTCGACCGCCTTGTCCTTGGCGACGAAGGCGGTGGTGCCGCCGGCGAGGAACGCCACGACCAGCGCCTGTGGCAGCAGTCTGCGCACGGTGCCGTCCGCGCGCCCGGCGTACCGGGTCCGGCGCCGGTGCGCGGCCCGCCCGCCCGGCGCGGGGACGGCCGCGCGCGGTGGGGCGCTCTGCCGGGGCAGTGCGGGCCCGGCCGCCTCGTAGGCGGGCCGGTACGTCTCCCCGTAGGGCAGGGTCGGCGCGCTGTGCACGTCATACGGTTCACAGGTCTCGTAGGGCTCGAACTGCGTTCTGCTCACGCCGACAACGCTCCAGGGGTCCGGATCGGGCCCCCAGAACCTAGCCGAGCGTCCGTCACTCTCCAAAGCGACGCGGCTACGTCGAGTGACGCACCGTATGTCCGTATGTGTGTCTGTCCGTGTGTCCGTACGTGTGTCAGTAGCCGAAGGCGCGGGCCGTGTTCGCCGCGAGGGCCGTCGCCAGGGCGTCCTCGTCGATGCCCCGCACGGCGGCCATCGCCCGCACCGTGACCGGCACCAGGTAGGGCGCGTTGGGGCGGCCCCGGTAGGGGACCGGCGTCAGGAACGGCGCGTCGGTCTCCACCAGGACCAGTTCCAGCGGGGCGAGGGCGAGGGCGTCGCGCAGGTTCTGGGCGTTCTTGAAGGTGACGTTGCCGGCGAACGACATGTAGTACCCGGCCTCGGCGCAGATCCCGGCCATCTCCGCGTCGCCGGAGTAGCAGTGGAAGACGGTGCGCTCGGGGGCGCCCTCCTCCTTGAGGACGCGCAGGACGTCGGCGTGGGCGTCGCGGTCGTGGATGACCAGGGTCTTGCCGTGCCGCTTGGCGATCTCGATGTGGGCGCGGAAGGACCTCTCCTGGGCCTCCTTGCCCTCGGGCCCGGTGCGGAAGTAGTCCAGGCCCGTCTCGCCGACGCCCTTGACCTGCGGCAGCGCGGCCAGGCGGTCGATCTCCGCGAGGGCGTCGTCCAGGGCCGCGTCCCCGCCGGGCTGCCGCGCGCCCTGCCGGGACCAGCCGTCGGGGTCGCCGTGGACGATGCGCGGGGCCTCGTTGGGGTGCAGGGCGACGGTGGCGTGGACGGCGTCGTACTCCGCCGCCGTATCGGCCGCCCAGCGGGAGCCGGCGAGGTCGCAGCCGACCTGGACGACCGTGGTGACGCCGACGGACGCGGCCTTCGCGAGGCCCTCCGCCACCGTGCCCGACTGCATGTCGAGGTGGGTGTGCGAGTCGGCGACCGGCACCCGCAGGGGTTCGGGGAGCGGCGGGGCGTCGTTCTTGTCGGTCCGGTCCGAGGCGTTCGAAGGCATGCCCCGATCCTACGAAAGGAGCATGCCGTACGGATTTCCGCAGGTCGCGGGAGGTCAGCTCACCCTGCGCCGGAGGTGGAGGGCCTGGAGGAGGTCGGACAGGTGCCAGTGCCGGTGCCCGGACGGGATCGCCGGCGTCCCCGGCCCCGGCTGCTCGGGCACCTGCGGGACCTCCAGCGGCCCGGCCGGGGGCACCCGGTGGACGCCCTGCGCGGTGCCGCGCACCGAGGCGACGCTCCCCGGCCGCATGATCCGTACGACGTGGCTGTCGCAGTTGGCGCACGTGGGCCGGCTCAGCGGGGAGGGCACTGTGCGGCCGTCCGCCACGTAGCGCACGAACTCGCGGCCGTCGGCGTCCTTGTGATGCTCTATCTCGAACGACTGCTCCCAGCCGTGCCCGCATCGCATGCAGGCGAACGAGTACGACTCGTGGCCGACGGCGGTGGCTCCGGCCCGCAGGCCGGGCTGCCCGGTGATCTCACTCATACCGGCTCCTGCTGTCCGCTGGACGTGGGAAACGGGTACGTCCCCCTTCGTCCAGTGGACGCCTCGCCCGACAGGAACGCATCAGTCCTGTCGACTGTTGGACCCGTTTTGGACGTTCCTTGCCCAAGCGCCCCCGGCGGGCGGGGCGGGGCTTTGCCTTGCCGACAGCCTGTTTGCCCACCCATGGGGCGCAGGCGCGCATGATGCCCGTCCTGCCCGCGCAGGCGCGCAACGCCTCCTCGTTCCCGCGCGGGCGCGCACGGCCGTCGTCTGCGCGCCGACGCGCATCGTCCCCGTCGCCCCGCGCAGGCGCGGACAGCCCCTCCTCTCCCGCGCGGGTGCCCTCGCGTCCCGTCCTATGCGCCGGCGTGCTTCGCGGCCACCACCGCGTCGAACACCTCCCGCTTGGGCACGCCCGCCTCGGCGGCCACCGCGGCGATCGCCTCCTTGCGCCGCTCCCCGGCCTCCTCGCGCACCCGCACCCGGCGCACCAGTTCCTCGGCGCCGACCTCCTCGGGCCCGGTGTCCGGTGCGCCCTCGACCACGACGGTGATCTCGCCGCGCACCCCTTCGGCGGCCCACGCGGCGAGCTCACCGAGACCGCCGCGCCTGACCTCCTCGTACGTCTTGGTCAGCTCCCGGCAGACGGCGGCCCGCCGGTCGGCGCCGAACACCTCGGCCATCGCCGCGAGGGTGTCGTCGAGGCGGTGCGGGGCCTCGAAGTAGACGAGGGTCCGGCGCTCCCCGGCGACCTCGCGCAGCCGGCCCAGCCGTTCGCCGGCCTTGCGCGGCAGGAAGCCCTCGAAGCAGAACCGGTCGACCGGCAGCCCGGACAGCGCGAGGGCGGTGAGCACGGCGGACGGGCCGGGCACGGCGGTCACCTTGACGTCCCGCTCGACGGCCGCGGCGACCAGCCGGTAGCCCGGGTCGGACACCGAGGGCATGCCGGCGTCGGTCACCAGCAGCACGCGCGCGCCGCCCACCAGCTCCTCGACCAGTTCGGGCGTACGGGCGGACTCGTTGCCCTCGAAGTACGACACGACGCGCCCCTTGGGCGTCACCCCGAGCGCCTGGGTGAGCCGGCGCAGCCGCCGGGTGTCCTCGGCGGCGACGACGTCGGCGCCCGCGAGTTCCGCGGCGAGCCGGGGCGGGGCGTCCTGGACGTCGCCGATGGGGGTGCCCGCCAGTACAAGGGTTCCAGTCACGCCCCCATCCTCCCAGGGGTGCGCGGACGGGGACGCATCCGGACCGGGGAGGGCCGTGCGCGGGACGTGCACAGCACGGTTCCCTACGATGGCGCGGTGACCAGTACCGCGTCCTCCACGGACCTCCGGCAGGACCAGGCACCGCCCGACCAGGGGCCCACCTGGCAGCAGCGGCTGCGCCGCTTCGGCTACACGGCGGGGCTGCCCGCGGGCGATGTCCGCGACCGGCTGGTGCCGCCGTACACGCGGCCCGGCCCGCGGCTGTGGATCTTCCTCGGCCTGTCGAAGACGGCGGCCGACCGGATCGGGCGCTGGTCGGGCTGGGGCGGTCCGCTGCTGGTGACGCTGCTGGCGGGCGTGCTGCGGTTCTGGAACCTGGGCAGCCCGAAGGCGGTGATATTCGACGAGACGTACTACGCCAAGGACGCCTGGGCGCTGATCCACCGCGGTTTCGAGGTCAACTGGGACAAGAACGCCAACGACCTGATCCTGAACTCGGGCGGGCACGTCCCGATCCCGACGGACGCGGCGTACGTCGTGCATCCGCCGGTCGGCAAGTACGTGATCGGGCTGGGCGAGCTGATGTTCGGGTTCGACCCGTTCGGCTGGCGGTTCATGACGGCTCTGCTCGGCACGCTGTCGGTGCTGCTGCTGTGCCGGATCGGACGCCGGCTGTTCCGCTCCACGTTCCTGGGGTGCCTGGCGGGCGCGCTGATGGCGGTGGACGGGCTGGCGTTCGTGATGAGCCGCACCGCGCTGCTGGACAGCGTGCTGATGTTCTTCGTGCTGGCCGCGTTCGGCTGCCTGGTCGTGGACCGCGACAGGGCCCGCGGGAAGCTCGCCGCCGCGCTGCCCGTGGACGCCGACGGCCGGGTCCGCCCGGACGCGCACGTGGCGGAGACGCTGCGGCTCGGGTGGCGGCCCTGGCGGCTGGCGGCCGGGGTGATGCTGGGCCTGGCCGCGGCCACCAAGTGGAACGGCCTGTACGTCATGGCGGCGTTCTGCGTGATGGCCGTGCTCTGGGACGTCGGCTCCCGCCGGGTCGCGGGCGCCCGCCGGCCGTACCTGGCGGTCCTGAAGCACGACCTGGGCTGGGCGTTCCTGTCGACCGTGCCGGTCGCCGTCCTCACCTACATCGTGACCTGGACCGGCTGGATCCTCTCTCCCTCCGACGGCTCCGGCGGCTACTACCGCGACTGGGCGACGGCCGACGGCCGGACGAGCTCCTGGTCGTGGCTCTTCCCGGACTGGTGGCGCAGCCTGTGGCACTACGAGACGCAGGTGTACGAGTTCCACACCCACCTGACGTCTCCGCACACGTACCAGTCCAACCCGTGGAGCTGGATCGTCCTGGGCCGCCCGGTCTCCTACTTCTACGAGTCGCCGGGGGCCGGCACGGACGGCTGCCCGGCCGACGCGGGCGAGAAGTGCGCCCGTGAGGTGCTGGCGATCGGCACGCCGCTGCTGTGGTGGATCGGCTGCTTCGCGCTGCTGTACGTCCTGTGGCGCTGGGCCTTCCGCCGCGACTGGCGCGCGGGTGCCATCGCCTGCGGGCTGGCGGCCGGCTATCTGCCGTGGTTCCTGTACCAGGAGCGCACGATCTTCCTGTTCTACGCCGTCGTCTTCCTGCCCTTCCTGTGCCTGGCGGTGGCGATGCTGCTGGGGGCGATCGTGGGCCGGCCGGGCTGCGGCGACACCCGGCGCGTGGTGGGGGCGACGGGCGCGGGCGTGCTGGTGCTGCTGATCGCCTGGAACTTCATCTACTTCTGGCCCCTGTACACCGGCACGGCGATCCCCATGGAGGAGTGGCGGTCGCGGATGTGGCTCGACACCTGGGTCTGACGCGACCGCGTCTCATTCGGACAACATCCGGAAACAGCCGTACCGCTGGCCGCTCCCGGCACCTAGAGTGCAACCCACAACTACTTCTGAACGCGTTCAAGAAAGCGCGTACAGGGGTCCGACGGGGAGGGGACTGCCATGGGCAGGGGGGTGAAGGTCGCCGTCATAGGCGGCGTGTTCGCCGTGATGGTGGGCGGGGCCGGGTACGGCGCCTACAACGTCGTGTCGGCGCTGGACGGGGGCGGGGGCTCCGGGGCGGCCGGGGCGTCCACGAAGAGCGGGCCGCCGAGCGGCGACGAGGTGAAGGAGACCGCGGACAAGTTCCTCACCGCCTGGGAGAAGGGCGACGCGGCGACGGCGGCCTCGTACACGAACAACGCCGCGGTCGCCGGGACGCTGCTCACCGCCTACGGCGAGGACGCCGGCATCACCGGCGTCGAGATCACGCCCGGCGAGGTGAGCGTGAGCGGCATGACCGTGCCGTTCACCGTGAAGGCGAAGGTCTCCCACGACGGCGAGTCGAAGCCGCTGACGTACCGGAGCGAGCTGACCGTGGTGCGCGGGCAGACCTCCGGGCGGGCACTGGTGGACTGGGACCCGGCCGTCGTCCACCCCCAGCTGAAGGACGGCGACACGCTGGTCACCGAGGAGTCGGCGACCCCGCAGATCCAGGCCAGGGACCGCGACGGCACCGTGCTGACGAAGGAGAAGTACCCCTCGCTCGGCCCGGTCCTCGCCACGCTGCGCGAGAAGTACGGCGACAAGGCCGGCGGCACGCCCGGCGTCGAGCTGGCGATCCGGCACACCATGACCCAGGCCCCGGACACCCCGCTGCTGACGGTGACCGAGGGCAGGCCCGGCACGCTGCGGACGACGCTCAGCGCGAGCGTGCAGGCGGCGGCCGAGCGGGCGGTGGCCAAGTTCGAGGAGTCCTCGGTGGTCGCCGTCAAGCCGAGCACCGGTGAGGTGCTGGCCGTGGCGAACAACCGCGCGGACGGCTTCAACGCCGCCTTCCAGGGCCGGGTCGCCCCCGGTTCCACCATGAAGATCATCACCGCCGCCATGCTCATCGACAACGGCGTGACCTCGATGGACGGCCCGGCGCCCTGCCCCGACACGGCGACCTGGCAGAGCCAGACCTTCAAGAACCTCACCGACATGAAGCCCGACATGAGCGCCACGCTCGCGGACACCTTCATGCGGTCGTGCAACACGGGCTTCATCAAGCTCATCGACGAGGAACCGCTCGACGACTCGTCGCTGACGCGGGAGGCCGAGGAGCGCTTCGGGCTCGGGCGGGACGACTGGCAGACCGGCATCGTCTCCTTCGACGGCAAGGTGCCCGCCGTCAGCGGCCCCGACCGTGCCGCGGGCGCCATCGGCCAGGGCCAGGTCCAGATGAACCCGCTGAACATGGCCTCGGTGACGGCGACCGCCATCACCGGCGAGTTCCGCCAGCCGTACCTGGTCCCGCCGGAGCTGGACGGCCGGCAGCTGGCCACCGCCAAGGGGCTGCCGCAGAGCACCGCCTCCCAGCTCAAGCAGATGATGCGGCTCACCGCGACCCGGGGCACCGCCATGAACGCCATGTCCGGGCTCGGCGGCGAGATCGGCGCCAAGACCGGCTCGGCCGAGGTCGACGGGCAGACCACGTCCAACAGCTGGTTCACCGGCTTCCGCAACGACGTCGCGGCGGCGGCCATGACCGAGCAGGGCGGTCACGGCGGTGACGCGGCCGGTCCGATCGTCGCGGACGTGCTGCGGGCAGGCGGCTGAGCACGCTCCGCCGGGGCGGGACACCCCCTAGGGTGGTCGCCGTCGTGGCAAGGGCGCGGCAGCAGGGACCCGGGATTTCCGGGCAACGCGGAGGAACGGGACGCGAGTGGGCAGCAGAAGGGCCGTCGCCGGGCGACGGAAGACGAGACCGGCCCTGGTCGGTGGAGTGGTCGCCGTGGTGGTGGGCGCGGGAGCCGGCGCGTGGGCGCTGTACGGCGGCGGGGCCGCGGCCGAGGAGACCGGGCGGACGACGTCCGAGGCGGCCGAGGAGAAGGCACCGGCCGGTCCGCTGACGGCGGCCGAGGTCACCACGGCCGCCCAGCGGTTCCTCACGGCCTGGCAGCGGGGCGACGTCGCCGCCGCGGCCGCCGCGACCGACGACGCCGAGGCGGCCACGGCCCTGCTCACCGGCTGGACGAAGGACGCCCACGTCACGGACGCCACGCTCACCCCGGGCACCCCGGCCGGCACCAAGGTCCCGTTCTCCGTCAAGGCGACGGTGGCCTACGGGGGCGGGGCACAGGACGGGACCCAGCAGGACGCGACCCAGCAGGACGCGACCGGGCAGAGCACGTCCCCACAGGCCGCCTCCCCGCAGGGCGAGGCGGTCAGCAAGCCGCTCGCCTACGACAGCGCGCTGACCGTCGTCCGCCGGGCCGGCGACGGCGCGCCGCTCGTCGACTGGCACGCCGCCGTCGTCCACCCCGAGCTGAAGGACGGCGACACGCTGGTCACCGGCGAGGCCGGGACGCCCCCGGTCAAGGCGCTGGACCGCGACGGCGGGGAGATCACCGCCGCGACGTACCCGTCGCTCGGCACCGTCCTGGACGGGCTGCGCGAGAAGTACGGCAAGAAGGCCGGCGGCACGGCGGGCATCGAACTGCGCGTGGTCCGCGGCAAGGAGTCCAAGGCGGCGAAGGCGTCCGACAAGACGCTGCTGGAGCTGAGCGAGGGCACGCCGGGCACCGTGCGGACGACCCTGGACCCCGGCCTCCAGGCCGCCGCCGAGCAGCAGGTGGCGGGCAAGGCGCGGGCGTCGGTCGTGCTGCTGCGCGCCTCGACGGGGGAGATCCTCGCGGTCGCCAACGGCGGCCACGGCTTCAACACCGCCTTCCAGGGCTCCCTCGCCCCCGGCTCCACGATGAAGGTCGTCACCGCCTCGCTGCTCATCGAGAAGGGCCTGGCGTCGGCCGACAAGCAGCACCCGTGCCCGAAGTACTTCAGCTACGGCGGCTGGAAGTTCCAGAACGACGACGAGTTCGAGATCAAGAACGGCACCTTCAAGGCCAGCTTCGCCCGGTCCTGCAACACCGCCTTCATCAGCCAGGCCCCGAAGCTGGACAACGACGACCTGACCGAGCAGGCCCAGCAGGTCTTCGGCCTGTCGAGGAACGACTGGGCGATCGGCGTGCCCAGCTTCGACGGCTCGGTGCCGGTGCAGAGCGCGGCGCCGATGGCCGCCTCCCTCATCGGGCAGGGCGGCGTGCGGATGAACCCGCTGAACATGGCGTCGGTGTCGGCGACCGTGCGCACCGGCACCTTCCACCAGCCGTACCTGGTCGCCCCGTCGGTCGACGGGCGCAGGACGGCCAAGGCATCCCGCACGATGTCCGCGTCGACGCTGGGGCAGCTGCGGGAGCTGATGTCCTACACGGCCACGAGCGGCACGGCGGCCGAGGCGATGGCCGGGGTGAGCGGTCAGGTCGGCGCGAAGACGGGGTCCGCCGAGGTCGACGGCCAGGACAAGCCCAACGGCTGGTTCACCGCGTACCGGGGCGACCTGGCCGCGGCGGGCGTGGTCCAGCAGGGCGGCCACGGCGGCGACACGGCGGGGCCCATCGTGGCGGCGCTGCTGAAGGCGGGCGGCTGAGCGGACGGTTCCGGCGGGCGGCCGGACGGGCGGCGCAGGGGCGGCCGGGCAGACGGGCGGCTCAGTGCGGCACCGGCTCGGCCGCCGCCGCGTAGGTGCGGCGCAGGAACCGGATGAGCGCCCTGGTCTCGAACTGGACGACGGAGCACCCCTGCGGGGAGTGGAACTCGACGACGGCCTGCACCCGCCCGCAGGGCCACACCCGCACCTCCCCGCTCCCGGCGGGCGTCCGCAGTCCCCGCTCCAGCAGGTCCCGGGAGAACCTCCACTCGCGCGCGAGGGGACTGCGGCCCCGGCCGGGCAGCGCCACGCACACCGAACGCGGGTCGTGGTCGGGGTCGTAGCGGAGGACGACCGGTATGGCGCCGCCGTCGTCCTCGTCGGGCAGGTCCGCGTCCGTGAGGATGTGGGCTCGTGCGTACTCTTCGACAACGGACATCGGATCGCCCCTCACGCTCTGTCACCTGTGTGGAAGCTGTGCGCCCACCCCTCCTTAAATGTCCCATACTTCCCGAATGACACACTTTGGGAGCGAGACGCTCTCCGCGCCGCGCGGTCGCCCGTCCCACAGCCGAGATGACGAGCACCTCGCTCTTGCAAGAGGTTCGCAACAAGCCTCTATCATCGACCCGTGCATGTACCTGACGGATTCATCAACGCCCCGACCTCCGCCGTGACCGGAGTCGTCGCCGCCGGCGCCATCGCGGTGAGCCTGCGCGGCGCGCGGCGCGAGCTGGACGAGCGGACGGCGCCCCTCGCGGGCCTGGTCGCGGCGTTCATCTTCGCGGTGCAGATGCTGAACTTCCCCGTCGCCGCGGGAACCAGCGGGCATCTGCTCGGCGGCGCGCTAGCCGCGATACTCGTCGGTCCCTACACCGGGATCCTGTGCGTCTCCGTCGTCCTGCTCATGCAGGGCATCCTCTTCGCGGACGGCGGCCTGACCGCGCTCGGCGTGAACATCACCGACATGGCGATCGTCACGACGGTCGTCGCCTACGCCCTCTTCCGGGGCCTGGTGAAGGTCCTGCCGCGCACCCGCCGCTCGGTCACCGTCGCCTCCTTCGTCGCCGCGCTCGTCTCCGTCCCGGCCGCCGCCCTCGCCTTCACCGTCCTGTACGGGATCGGCGGCACCACCGACGTCTCCATCGGCAAGGTCGCCACCGCGATGATCGGCGTGCACGTCCTGATCGGCATCGGCGAGGCCGCGATCACCGCGCTGACCGTCGGCGCCGTCATCGCCGTACGCCCGGACCTCGTGTACGGCGCGCGCGGCCTCCAGCAGCGGCTGAAGCTGCGGGTGAACGGCGAACTGGTCGACGCCCCCGACGCCGGGCCGGCCCCCGCGCCCGTCGCCGCCCGCTCGCACCGCAAGGTGTGGATCACCGGCCTGGTCGCCTCCCTGGTCCTCGCCGGGTTCGTCAGCTTCTACGCCTCCGCCGACCCGGACGGCCTGGAGAAGGTCGCCGCCGACAAGGGCATCGACAAGAAGGCCGAGGAGCACGCGAGCGCCGACTCCCCGCTCGCCGACTACGGCGTGAAGGACATCACGAACGCCCGCGTCTCCGGCGGTCTCGCGGGCGTCATCGGCGTCGGCGTCACCGTCGTCGCGGGCAGCGCGGTGTTCTGGGCCGTGCGCAGGCGACGCACCGACGACACCTCGCCGAGCGGCACGACGGCCGTCACCACCGGCGGCACCAGCGACACGGGCGTCTGAGATGGGCGCCGGACACGCGCACAGGCTCTACCGGCACGGGCACTCCCCCGTGCACGGTCTGCCGCCGCACACCAAGCTCGCCGCGGCCTTCGCCTTCGTGGTCGTCGTGGTGTCGACCCCGCGCGAGGCGATGTGGGCCTTCGGCCTGTACGCCGTCCTGCTGGCGACGGTGGCCTGCGCGGCCCGCGTCCCGGCCGGATTCCTGCTCAAACGCCTGCTGATCGAGGTGCCGTTCGTCGCGTTCGCGGTGCTCATGCCGTTCGTGGCGGAGGGCGAGCGGGTCGACGTCCTCGGCCTGTCGCTGAGCGTGAGCGGCCTGTGGGGCGCCTGGAACGTCCTGGCCAAGGGCACCCTGGGCGTCGCCGCGTCCGTGCTCCTCGCCTCCACCACCGAGCTGCGCGAACTGCTGCTCGGCCTGCAGCGGCTGAAACTGCCGCCGCTGCTCGTGCAGATCGCGTCCTTCATGATCCGCTACGGCGACGTCATCACCGACGAGATGCGGCGGATGCGGATCGCCCGGGAGTCGCGGGGCTTCGAGGCGAAGGGCGTCCGGCACTGGGGCGTGCTCGCCAAGTCCGCCGGGGCCCTGTTCATCCGCTCCTACGAACGCGGCGAGCGCGTCCACCTGGCCATGGTCAGCCGAGGGTACGCCGGTTCGATGCCGGTCATCGACGAGGTGACCGCGTCCCGGGCGCAGTGGTCGTACGCACTGACCCTCCCGTGTGCGGCGCTCATCGTCTGTCTGCTGGGATGGGTGCTGTGACAGCTTCTCTGGAGGTCTCCGGCCTCGCCTTCGCCTACCCCGACGGGCACCAGGCCCTCTTCGGCGTGGACTTCTCCGTCGCCCGCGGCGAGCGGGTCGCGCTGCTCGGTCCGAACGGCGCCGGCAAGACGACCCTGGTGCTCCACCTCAACGGCATCCTGTCCGGCGGCACCGGCACGGTCACCGTCGCCGGGCTGCCCGTGGACAAGCGGAACATGGCGGAGATCCGGCGCCGGGTCGGCATCGTCTTCCAGGACCCCGACGACCAGCTCTTCATGCCGACGGTGCGCGAGGACGTGGCCTTCGGACCGGCGGCGGCCGGGCTGAAGGGGGCCGAGCTGGAGGCGCGCGTGGACCGGGCGCTCGGCCTGGTCGGCATGGCCGCGTTCAAGGACCGGCCCCCGCACCACCTCTCCTTCGGCCAGCGGCGCCGGGTGGCGGTCGCGACCGTGCTCGCCATGGAGCCGGAGATCCTGGTCCTGGACGAACCGTCCTCCAACCTGGACCCCGCCTCCCGCCGCGAACTCGCCGACATCCTGCGCTCCCTCGACGTCACGGTCCTGATGGTCACCCACGACCTGCCCTACGCCCTGGAGCTGTGCCCCCGCGCCCTGGTCCTCAGCGACGGCGTGATCGCGGCGGACGGCCCGACCGCCGACCTGCTCTCCGACGACGCGCTGATGCGCGCCCACCGCCTGGAACTGCCCTTCGGCTTCGACCCGCGGTCGGTGACGACGGGTACGTGAGGAATCGCAGGCGGACGGTGGCTGTTGCACCCACTGCCGCAGGCGAGGGGCCGGGGCAGGCCGGGATATCGGGAAGGGGCGCAGGGAAGTGGACGCGAGCGTGGACGTGCACGGCACAGTGGCCGGGGGTTTCGAGCCGGTCAGGGACGCGTTCGCACGGAACTTCGCGGCGCTCGGGGACCGGGGCGCGGCGGTCGCCGTCTACCGGGACGGGCGCAAGGTCGTCGACCTGTGGGGCGGCACGCGCGACGTCGACGGCACCGAGCCGTGGCGCCGGGGCACCGCCCAGGTCGTGCGCTCGGCGACGAAGGGCGTCGCCGCCGCCGTACCGCTGCTGCTGCACCAGCGCGGGGAACTGGACCTGGACGCGCCGGTGGGCGAGTACTGGCCCGAGTTCAAGGCGCACGGCAAGGAACGGGTGCTGGTCCGGCACGTGCTGAACCACCGGGCCGGGCTGCCGGTGCTGGACCGTCCGCTCACCCCCGAGGAGGCCCTCGACCCGCTGCGGGGCCCCGAGGCCGTCGCCGCCCAGGCACCCGTCTGGGAGCCGGGCACCGACCACGGCTACCACGCGCTGACCTACGGCTGGCTGCTCGACGAGCTGGTGCGCAGGGTGACGGGCGGGCGCAGCACCGGCGAGTGGATCGCCGACGAGATCGCCGGCCCGCTGGGCCTGGACCTGTGGCTCGGCCTGCCCGCCGAGGAGGAGAGCGCGGGCCGCGTCGGCCGGGTGGGCCGCGTCGAGGATCCCGAGCCCTCCGGCGGGCTGCGCCTGCGCCCCAAGCGCTCCGTCACCGAGGCGTACGAGGACCCGGACTCCCTCACCCGCCGCGCCTTCGCCGCGATCACGCCGTTCCCGGACCAGAACGACCCGGCGTACCGGGCGTCGGCCCTCCCGGCGACCAACGGCATCGCGACGGCCGACGCCCTGGCCCGTTTCTACGCGGCGCTGACCGGCGAGGTCGACGGCGTGACGCGGCGCGTCCGGCTGTTCGACCCGGCGACCACGGAACGCGCCCGCACCGAGGAGTCGGCGGGCCCGGACCGGGTGCTGGTCGTGGGCACCCGCTTCGGCCTCGGCTACATGCTGCACGGCAGCGCGTCCCCGTTCCTGTCCCCCGGCTCCTTCGGCCATCCCGGCCGCGGCGGCGCCCTCGGCTTCGCCGACCCTCGGACCGGGATCTCCTTCGGCTACGTCACCAACGGCTTCCGCAGGACCGTGACGGCCGACCCGCGGGCGCAGGCCCTGGTGCGGGCGGTGCGGGCGTCGCTCGACGCGGGCTGAGACCCGGCGGGGGACGGAGCCGCCCGCCGGGGTACCGGCTCAGACGTGGATCGGGTGGGAGATCCGCCCCGACGCGTCGTCGATCTCGCTGTGCGCCTTGGTGAGCAACTGCATCGCGAGTTCGTTCAGCGCCCGCGCACCGGCGACCTCCTCCCCGACCCGGGGCTGCTGGGAGTCCACCCGGTGACGGCTGGCGTGGCCGTGCGCCCGCACCTCCGTGCCGTCGGGCAGCCGCACCATCGCGACCGCGCGCGTGTGCTGGTCGTCCTCCATGAACTCCAGCTCGACATGCCATCCCACAGCGGTGTGCATCATGACGATCACCTCCGGAACACCTCCTTCCAGGGTGCTCCTCGTCGTCGCCGCCCGCACTATCCGATGTGCAGCATCAGCCCGATCCCGACGACCAGGAGCCCAGCCGCCGCGATCCGTGGCGCGCCGAACCGCTCCTTGAAGAAGAGGGCGCCGATCGCCGCGCCGACCAGGATCGAGGACTCGCGCAGCGCGGCGACCGGCGCGAGTTCGGCACGGGTCTGCGCCCACAGCACCAGGGCGTAGGCGAGCACGGACAAGGCCGCGCCGAGCAGTCCGAGACCGGCGTACGGGCGCAGCAGGGCCAAGGCACCGGCGCGGTGGCGGTACAGGAAGTACGCCGGGAGGACGGCCCCCTGCACCGCCATCAGCCAGGCGACGTACCCGAGGGAGGACCCGGAGGCGCGGACGCCCAGCCCGTCCATGACGGTGTACGCCGCGATGGTCACCCCGGTCGCGAGGGCCGCGCCGATCCCCGCCCAGTCCGGCCGGCGTCCGCGCAGCCCCCACAGGGCGACGCCGGTCAGTCCGGCGCAGGCCAGCACGATGCCCGCGGTCGCCCATCCGTCGGGCACCTCGTGCGCGAAGACGGCGGCCAGCACGGTGACCAGCAGGGGCGCGCTGCCCCGGGCGATCGGGTAGGCCTGCCCGAAGTCGCCCAGCCGGAAGGAGCGCATCAGCAGGGCGTAGTAGGCGATGTGGATCGCGGCGGACGCGAGGAGATACGGCCACGCGCAGGCCGCCGGGAGCGCCGTGAACGGCACCAGCGCGAGCCCGATGAGCATCCCGCCGCCCGAGATCAGGGCGAAGCCGGTGAGCTTGTCGGTGATCCGGTGGGCGATGGCGTTCCAGCCGGCGTGCGTGACCGCGGCGAGCAGGACCGCGGCCGTGACCAGAGGGGTCACACGGAGGGCTCGCGCACGTCCACGAGGGCGGCCCCCGCGGTGGCGACGAGATCCTTGGGGGCCATGGGGAAGACGGCGTACGGGGTGCCCGCGGCGGCCCACACGGTGTCGTGCGCGAGCAGGGACCGGTCGGCGAGCACCCGGGTCCTGCTGCGGTGCCCGAAGGGCGGCACGCCGCCGATGGCGTACCCGGTGGTCTCCCGCACGACGTCGGCCTTGGCCCGCGTGACCTTATCGGCGCCGAGTTCCTCGCGGACCCGGTCCACGTCGACGCGGGAGGCCCCGTCCATGAGGACCAGCACGGGCACCCCGTCCGCGGCGAAGATCAGCGACTTGCAGATCTGGCTCAGCTCGCACCCGATCGCGGCGGCGGCCTCGGCAGCGGTCCGCGTGGCCTCCGGAAACCGCCGGACCTGCCCGACGAGATCATCGAGCCCGAGCTCCCGCAGGGCATCGGCGAAACGGGGGTGGGCGTCGGGGGTGCCATGGGTCGTCGTCATGACCGGCACCGTAGCGGTGGATGTAGGGCGCAGGCGACCTTGCGGGGACTGTGGGAGGGGGTGGGGCCGATGGGTCAGTTCTCCGGGGCCGACGGGGACGGGGTGGCCGGCAGCGGGCTGATGCCCGGCTCGAAGTGGGCGCGGAGATAGATCCGGGTGCGCCCGGGCGCGTAGTCGTGCGCGTACAGGCTGACGCAGCGCTTGTCGGACAGGCCGTAGGCATTGGAGACGTCGGAGCCACCGGACTCCCCGGTGGTCTCGGCGGAGCCGGGGCAGACGTCGCCGTAACGCATGCCGTCCTCGAACGTCTCGGGCTCCGGGAGCCCGAGGTGGGCGAAGTCGTGGGAGGTGCCATCGGCCTGTGCGGAGGTCGGTTCGAGCCACTTGCCCTCTGGGGGGTGTTCCGCCAGGTAGGCATCCGCCTCCGACCTGGTCAGGGTGAAGCTGAGAAGGCCCGTGTCGAAGCGGGAGGTGACCTGGTACGCGGCTTGCGTGGATCGGGCCGTGGTCGGAATGCCGAGGCCCATCCGCTCGCTCATCCACTTCGGCGTGATCCCCTCGGCCCACCGCACGTCCGCCGCCTGTTCCGTTACGCGGTCACCGGCACCGTCCGAGCCGTCGAGGAGCCATCCGGCCGCGGCCACGGCGCCTGAGAGGACCAGCACACCGGCGGTCACGCCGGCGACGAGCCATCGAAGGCGGCGGCCACCGCCGCCCTCGGCCTCGTTTCTGCCCTGATCGGGGGCCCGATAGGGATTCGTGTCGTTCATCGGCCGCCCGCCCTTCCCACCGGCATCCCGGTCGCTCGGTCCTGTTGTTGCTCCCGACCGGGGTTCAATCGCCCGTCCCTGCTCTCGCCAGGGCCCGGTAGTGAATCGCCTGTGGGCCCCGAGGATCCGAGGTCGTAGTGCCTGACGCTGCTGCTGCCCGACATGTCGAACTCCTGGGCGAGGCCCACCCGGTGCAGCTTGGCCATCTGTCCGTCCGGAACGCTCAGCGGACCGATGTCGACGCCCTTGCCCTGGTCCCAGTTGTAGCGGTCCCAGACGTTCACCTGGTAGTCGATGCCGACCCTCGGGTTGCCGTTCGCGTCCGGAACGGCCGTCACCACACCGGTGAGGTTGGTGTTGGCGCCGCCCACCGCGTAGAACCAGTTGGGGTCGTCCTCCGGGGAGAAGTAGAAACCCTTGGACCGCTTGGCCTCGACCGGGAAGGCGACCGCCTTCCCGCCGTTCTTCCTGAACTCCTCCAGGGCCTGCTTGCGCCAGTCGTCCTGGTTCATCAGGACTATGCCGTCGGTGTATGTCTTGAAGGCGGGGACGTCCGCCATCATCTTGTTCACGGGCAGGTTCATGGGACTGCCGCTGTTGCCCAGGTAGTGGGCCATGTGGCGGGACGCGTCCGTCATGCCCTTCCAGTCCGCGCCCTCCGTCAGCAGTTCCATCTTCTGCTTGGTAACCCACTCGTCGAAGCCCGGAGACTCGGACCCGTGCTTGCCCGAGCCCGCGTCCGGTGCGATCTGCGGCATGGCCGGGCTCAGGATGCCCGCCGCCATCAAGTCGTCCTTCCGGGCCTGCCAGAGCTGTGCCCGTGCCTCGGGACTCAGGGATCCCCACAGGCGCCTCAGTTCGTCACGCTGCTCCGGGCTCGCGTCTCCGGCGAGATCGGCCAGTTCCCTCGCGCGCGGCAACTGCTCCTCGTCGAGGGACGTGTACCTGGCGTGCCCCGCGTTCTGCGGGTCGTTGCCGTGGCTCTTGCGCAGCGCGCGTACGGCCGCCGCATCGACCTCGGCGGCGTGCGTGACGATGTCGGTGAGGGTGTCCGCGTACCACTGCATGCGGTCCTTGGTGCGCTGATCAGGCCCTTCGGCGGTGCACATCGCCTCCGTCACACGGACGGTTCCGCCCGGCCCGTCGAATACGAGAAGGCCGGGGTCCGGCGGTTCATGGCTCGGATCGCCTCTGCGTGCGGCATCGGTCAGGCCCTGTGCCTGCTTCTGGTACCGCGTGAGCTCCGCGTGCGCATCGGTGAGGACGTTGGCGATGCTCTCGGCCTCTGTGTGGAGATCCGTGAACTCTTTGGCCGTCTTCCGCACGAAGTCCCTGGTCACTCCAGCGTTGACGCCCTTCCAGCGGGCACCGTCGGACTTCTTGGTCAGCCCGTCGCGTACGTCTGTCGTGAGATCGACCAGTTCACCGGCCATCTTCCTCCAGTCCGAGGCCGCTGTGCCCAGCTTGGTGAGATCGAGGGCCATGAGGTCCGAGTACGAGAAATCCCCCATGGTGCTTCCTACTTGAAGTATTCGTTCAGCACGGACACCGGCAGCGGTCCGGTGCGGCCACGGATCTCGGCCGCGATCTTGGCGTCCTCCTGCGCGTACAGCTTCTTGCTGTAGTCGAGGTGGTTCGAGATGTGCGCGCAAGCCTGCAGTACGTGCTTCACCTGCGAGGTCCAGATCTCGACGGTCGACTCCAGCTCCGAGCCGAGCCCGAGGCCAGCGCTCTTGAGCAAGGCCGCGGCCTGCATGGTGGACCCGGATCCGCCCTTGTCCGCGCCCGCCCCCGCGATGTCCGCCCTCTTCTTCAGCTCGCCGTGGAGGATGAACGCCTCATGGCCGACCGCCCCCAAGTCGTCCTGAAACACAACGAGATCCTGGTCCCCGGTACCTTCAGAACCGACCTGGTCAATCTGCGTTCGGACCTCATGGCTGTCTCGTACCGCCGTCTTGGCGCTCTCCCACTCGTCCCACACCATGCGCCCTCCCCCGTCCTGCCCGTCACCACCACGGGCTCGGATATGGCTCATCACCGATCGCACGTGCGAATCTATCAACTCCTCTGCTCTGCAAGCCCATTGGTTTGGCCGGCGGGCACCCCGGGCCGATCGGGGGAAAGAAGAGGCCGGTGAGGGCCGCCCCGTCCCCGCGGAGCCCTCACCGGCCGGTCTGCTGGGTGTGGTGTGTCAGGTGCGGGCCGGTACCCGGTCCTCGTCGGGGTCGGTGTGCTTGCGGTCGGCGGCCGTGCGCAGGCCCTCGCCCTCGACGTCCACGTTGGGCAGGGCGCGGTCCAGCCACTTCGGCAGCCACCAGGCCTTCTTGCCGAGCAGGGCGAGGACGGCCGGGACGATGGCCATGCGGACCACGAACGCGTCGAAGAAGACGGCGATCGCCAGGCCGAAGCCGATCATCTTGATCATGGACTCGCTGGAGCCGATGAAGCCCGCGAAGACCGCCATCATGATCACGGCCGCGGCCGTCACCACCCGTGCACCGTGCTTGAAGCCGGTGACGACGGCCTGGTTCGGCTTCTCGCCGTGGACGTACGCCTCCCGCATGCGGGTGACCAGGAAGACCTCGTAGTCCATCGCCAGGCCGAAGACGACGCCCACCATGAAGATCGGCATCATCGACATGACCGGGCCGGTCTCCTCGACGCCCAGCAGGCCGGACAGCCAGCCCCACTGGAAGACCGCGACGACCGCGCCGAGCGCCGCCATGACGGAGAGCAGGAAGCCGAGGGCCGCCTTCAGCGGGACCAGGACCGAGCGGAAGACCACGATCAGGAGGAGGAAGGCCAGGCCGACGACCAGGACCAGGTAGGGCAGCAGCGCGTCGTTGAGCTTCTGGCTGACGTCGATGTTCATCGCCGTCGCACCGGTGACCAGGGTCTCCGCGCCGGTGTCCGCCTTGATGTCGCCGCCCGCGTCACGGATGGCGTGCACCAGGTCCTCGGTCTGCACGGAGGAGGGCTTGGAGTCCGGGATCACGGTGATCGTCGCGGTGTCGCCGGCCTTGTTGGGCGCGGGCGGGGTCACCGCCACGACGCCGTCCAGGCCCTTGATCTCCTCGGAGACGTCGGTGAACGCGTCCTTCGGGGCGTCGGTGCCCTTCGCGTCCACCACGACCATCAGCGGGCCGTTGAAGCCTGCGCCGAAGCCGTCCGACAGCAGGTCGTACGCCCGGCGCTGGGTCGTGGACGTCGGCTGGGAGCCGTCGTCGGGCAGGCCCAGTTCGAGGGAGGTCGCGGGGACCGCGGCAGCGCCGAGGCCGATGACGCCGAGCAGGAGCACGGCGACGGGGCGGCGGACGACGAAGCTCGCCCAGCGGGTGCCCATGTTGGCCTTGGCGGGCTTGCCGGCCTCGCTCTTCCGCGCGGCGCGGGCGCCGCCCAGCAGCTTGCCCTTCTCACCGGCCGGCTTGACCTTGCGGCCCGCGTAGCCGAGCAGCGCGGGGATCATCGTGAGGGCGATCAGGACCGCGATGGCGACCGTGCCGGCCGCCGCGACGCCCATCTTGGTCAGCATCGGGATGTTGACGACCGCGAGGCCCACCAGCGCGATGACCACGGTGAGGCCGGCGAAGACCACGGCGGAGCCCGCCGTGCCGACGGCCCGGCCGGCCGCCTCCTCCCGTTCGCGGCCCTCGGCGAGTTCCGCGCGGTAGCGGGAGACGATGAACAGGGCGTAGTCGATGCCGACCGCGAGGCCGATCATCATCGCCAGGGTGGAGGTGGTGGAGCCCAGGTCCAGCACACTGGCCAGCGCGGTGATCGAGGAGACGCCGATGCCGACGCCGATCAGCGCGGTGAGCAGCGGCAGTCCGGCGGCGATCAGCGAACCGAAGGTGATGACGAGGACGACCGCGGCGATCGCGATGCCGATGATCTCCGTGGCGCCCGACTCCGGGACGGCCTGGAGCGCGTCACCGCCGATCTCGACGGTCAGCCCTGCGTCGCGCGCCTGCTGCGCCGCGTCCTCCAGGGCGTCCTTGGTGGACTCCTCCAGCTCCATGCCGGAGACGTCGTACTTCACCGAGGCGTAGGCGATCGTGCCGTCCTTGCTGACGGCGTTGCCCTGGTAGGGGTCGGCGACGGAGGCGACCTCGGAGCCGTCCGACAGCTCGTGGACGGTCTTCTCGACGGTTGCCTTGTTGCCGGCGTCCGTCATCTTCTCGCCGGCCGGCGCCTTGAAGACGACGCGTGCGGTCGCCCCGTCGGCGCTCTGGCCCGGGAAGCGCTGTTCGAGCAGGTCGAAGGCCTTCTGGGCCTCCGTGCCGGGGATGGAGAAGGAGGAGTTGCCGGCGGGCGGGGCGCTGGCCGCGCCGACACCGGCGAGTGTCAGCAGCGCCACCCAGATCAGGGCGACGAAATGCCGTCGCCGGAAGGCGAGCCGGCCGAGTTTGTAGAGGAATGTGGCCACGAGGGCGTACTCCCGGTCAGGTCGTGGGGTCTTCAGGGCAGGGGTGATCAGCCCGACGACGTGAGCGGTGACGTCAGGTGGGGCTCATACGGGGGGCTCAGGTGGGGCCTGGCCGAGGGACGTGTCAGGAGGCGTCGACGCCGAGAGCGGGGAGGATCACGGCGTCGATGTAGGAGGTGAGGAAGGCACGGGTCGGCGGCTGGTCGTCGAGCAGCGTGCGGGTGGCGAACCCGCCGACCAGCATGTGCACGAGGAAGTCCAGTGCCGGACAGTCCGGTCTGACCTCGCCCCGGTCGACCGCGCGTTGCAGCAGCCGCCGGAACTCCGCCATCTCCGGTTCGATGAGCTGTTCCCGGAACGCCAGGCGCAGGTCCGGATTCTGGTGCAGCGCCATGGCCACGCCCCGCATCAGCGCGGAGTTCTGCTCCATGGTGCAGTCGTCCTCGCGGGACATGAGGGCGTGCAGGTCACCGCGGAGGCTGCCGGTGTCGACCTCGCCGATCTCGCCGGGCTTGCCGTGCCGGATGGCCTTGACGACCAGCTCGGGCTTGCCGCCCCACTGGCGGTAGAGCGTCGCCTTGCTGGACCGGGTGCGGGCGGCCACGGCGTCCATGGTGAGGGCGTCGTAGCCGACTTCCCGGAGCAGGTCGAGCACGGCGCCGTACAGCTCGGCCTCGCGCTCGGGAGTGATCCGACTGCGGCGCGCGGTCGCGGCCTCGGTCATCTCGCTCTCCCCCTCTCCGTTCTCTTCGCTCAGAACGACACCGTTTCGTACACACCTAATCTACACCCGCCCACTAGCGAAACGAAACGGTTTCGTTCGTGTTGTGGGTCACGGTTGTCAGCTCCCCATAAGTTGCCGGTGCCCAGCCCGCGGCAAAGCATGGGATGGGTGAGTTATCTGCGCCTTCCCCACCTCAGCGGCGACCGGCTGTGCTTCGTGGCCGAGGACGACCTCTGGCTCGCCGACCTCGACGGTCCGGGCCGCGCCTGGCGGCTCACCGTCGACCGCACCAAGGTGGGCCACCCGCGCTTCTCGCCCGACGGCCGCCACATCGCCTGCACCAGCTGGCGCACCCTGGTGCCGGAGGTCCACCTCGTGCCGGTGGACGGCGGACCCGGACGCCGGCTCACCCACTGGGGCGGCTTCGACACCCGCGTCTGCGGCTGGACGCCCCCCGACCCCGACGGCAGCAGCGCCGTCCTCGCCGTCGCCTCCCACGGCGAGCCCTTCTCGCACCTGACCTGGGCCTACAAGATCTCCCTCGACGGCGACCCCGGCCGCAAGCTGCCCTGGGGCCCGGTCACCGACATCCAGGCCGCCGACCTCGACGGCGAGCGCAGGACGCTCCTGCTCACCGGCACCCCGCCGCACGAACCCGCCTCCTGGAAGCGCTACCGGGGCGGCGCCACGGGCCGGCTGTGGCTGCACGGGCAGCGACTGCTCGCGGACCTGGACGGGCACCTCGACTCCCCCATGTTCACCGGCGGCCGGATCGCGTTCCTCTCCGACCACGAGGGCGTCGGCAACCTCTACTCCTGTGCCCACGACGGCTCCGACCTGCGCCGCCACACCGACCACGACGCCTTCTACGCCCGGCACGCCTCGAGCGACGGCACCCGGGTGGTGTACCAGTGCGCCGGCGACCTGTGGATCGTCGACGACCTGTCGTCCGGGTCGGTGCCGCGCCGCCTCGACGTCCGCCTGAGCGGGCCGCGCGCGGGACGGCGCACGTACCAGGTGCCCGCGGCGCAGAACGTGGGCGGCATCTCCGTCGACGAGACGGGCCGCGCGAGTGCCGTCGTCGTGCGCGGCAGCCTCTACTGGCTCACCCACCGCGACGGCCCGGCACGCACCCTCGCCGACACCCCGGGCGTACGGGTCCGGCTCCCCGAGATGGTCGGGGCGAGCGGACGGGTCGCGTACGTGACGGACGCGGACGGCGAGGACGCCGTCGAGATCTCCTACCTGCCGCGGGCGACGGGGGGCCGGGCGCCCCGGCGGCTGGCCTCCGGCAGGCTCGGCCGGGTGCTGGAGCTGGTCTCGGACCCGGCGGGCGAGCGCCTCGCCGTCGCCGCGCACGACGGGCGGCTGCTGCTGCTCGACGTCTCGGAGGAGACGGAGGGTGCCGAGGCCCTGGAGGGGGCCGGCGGTGCCACCGCCGGCGAGGACGACGCCGGGACGCCCACCGGGGCGGACCCGGACGGCGAGGCCGTGGGCACGGAGGCGAATCCCGAGGCCGCGGACACCGGCACCGGCACCGGCACGGACGCGAGCGGAGCGGCCGCGGGGGACGCCGGCGGTGTCGTCACGGAGTTGATCCGGTCGGACAACGGCCCCGTCCGCGACCTCGCCTTCTCCCCGGACGGGGCCTGGCTGACGTGGTCCCACCCCGGGATCGGACGGTCGCTGCGCCAGATCAAGATGGCCCGCATCGACGGAGCGGACGGACCGGTCGTCGTCGACGTGACCAACGGCCGCTTCGAGGACGAGAACCCGGTGTTCACCAGCGACGGCCGCTATCTCGCGTTCCTGTCCTGGCGCGGCTTCGACCCGGTGTACGACGTGCACACCGGGGACCTCTCCTTCCCGCTGGGCTGCCGGCCCTACCTGGTGCCGCTGTCGTCGGCGACCCCCTCCCCCTTCGCACTCAACCCGGAGGGCCGCCCGGCCGCCGGCGGTCTGGACCCGCTGGAGGACGAGCCCGGCGAGGGCGGCCCGGTGACCGTGGAGGCGGAGGGCCTGGAGGCACGGGTGACGCCGTTCCCGGTGACCGCCTCCAAGTACTCGGCGCTGCACCCGGTCGCGGGCGGCGGCCTGGTCTGGCTGCGCTGGCCGATCTCGGGCGCGCTCGGCGAGACCTTCGCCAACCCGGACGACCCGAGCGAGCGCCCCACGCTGGAGCACTTCAGCCTCGCCAAGGCGAAGAAGTCCGAACTGGTCAACCACCTCGACTGGTACCGGATCAGCGGCGACGGCACCCGGCTGGTCGTGCTCGACGAGGGCGACCTGCGCGCCGTACCGGCGACCGAGGCGGGCGACGGCGACTCGACCACCTGGATCGACCTGCGCCGCATCCTGCACGAGGTCGACCCGCCCGCCGAGTGGCGCCAGGCGTACGACGAGGCCGGCCGCCTGATCCGCGCCTACTTCTGGGACCCCGGCATGTGCGGCATCGACTGGGACGCGGTGCTGGCGCAGTACCGCCCGCTGGTCGAACGGGTCGCCTCCCCGGACGAGTTCGCCGACCTGCTGCGCGAGGTCCTCGGCGAACTGGGCACCTCGCACGCCTACGTCGCCGCCGCCCGCCGCAACGAGGGCCCGGCGCACTACCAGCGCTGGCAGGGCCTGCTCGGCGCCAACTTCGTGTGCCGGGACGGCCGCTGGATCGTCAAGCGGATCCTGCCCGGCGACTCCTCCGACTCCAAGGCCCGCTCCCCGCTGGCCGGCACGGGCATCCGCGAGGGCGCCGCCCTCACCCATGTGGGCGGCCGCCCGGTCGACCCGGTGGCCGGGCCGTCCCCGCTGCTCGCCGGCGCGGGCGGGACGACCGTGGAGCTCACCTTCGCACCGGCCGGGGACGGTCCGGGACCCGCCCGCCGCGTCGCCGTCGTCCCGCTGATCGACGAACGCCCGCTGCGCTACCAGGACTGGGTGACCAAACGCCGTGAGGTGGTACGGCGGTTGAGCGGCGGACGCTGCGGCTATCTGCACATCCCCGACATGGGCGGCTCCGGCTGGGCGCAGTTCAACCGCGACCTGCGCATGGAGGTGTCCCGGCCCGCGCTGATCGTGGACGTGCGCGGCAACGCGGGCGGGCACATCAGCGAACTGGTCATCGAGAAGCTGACGCGCACGATCCTGGGCTGGGACCTGACGCGCGACGCCCAGCCGGTGTCGTACACGTCCAACGCCCCGCGCGGGCCGGTGGTGGCGCTCGCGGACGAGGCGACGTCCTCCGACGGCGACATGATCACGGCCGCCATCAAGCTGCTGCGGCTCGGCCCGGTGGTCGGGCAGCGCACCTGGGGCGGCGTGGTCGGCATGACCGGCCGGCACCGGCTGGGCGACGGCACGGTGATCACCGTGCCGATGAACGCGGCCTGGTTCGACGCGTACGGCTGGTCCGTGGAGAACTACGGCGTCGCCCCCGACGTGGAGGCGCTGCGCACCCCGCTGGACTGGGCGGAGGGCCGCTACCCGGTGCTGGACGAAGCGGTGCGGCTCGCGCTGGAGCTGCTGGAGGCCAACCCGCCGACCACGCCGCCCGGATACGACGCCGTACCGGACCGGTCCCGGCCGCCGCTGCCGCCGCGGCGGTGACGCGGAGGGCACGGGCGAAGGGCCCGCGCGAAGGGCCCGCCCACCGTCCGTGCCGCGCGGGCACGCGCGAAGGCGCCCTCCGTGCGGCGGAGGGCGCCTCCTGGGATCAGCCGCTACGCGTCAGGCGTCGTAGCTCTCCTCGAAACGCTCGTCCCCGTCCCGGCGGCGCGAGGACGGGTCCATCTTGTCCTCGTGACGGCGGTCGCGGTTGTGCATCTGGTCCTTGGCCTGGTCGGCGCGCTGCTTGCCCTGCTCGGCACGCTGCTTGCCCTGCTCGGCACGCTGCTTGCCCTGCTGCTGCATGCGCTCGGCCTTGTCCTGGAACTGGTCCTTGATACCCATGTGGGTTCACTCCTGTGGTGTTTCGGGCCGGCCGGATCGGCCGGGCCCGATCAGATTCACACGGGCGGTGACCCTGCGCATGTCGATCAGTGACGGACCGTAGCCGAGGTCGTCCGGTGCTGTTCGTCGGCCGCTCCGCCCGCCCCGACCAGCCCCGTGCGCATGCCGTTCAGCCGGTCCGCGAAGCGCCGCATCTCGCGCTGCCCGACGGTGCCGATGACGCCCGGCAGATACCCGCGCACGCCCTGCATGCCGCGCAGCCACCACTGCCCGTAGACGTGGGCGGCGCGCCGCTCGATGCCCTCCACGAGCCGGTCCACCGCCGGACCCAGCGGATACGTCTTGTTCGACGGCCACGGCAGCCGCTGCCGCAGCTCCCGCATGACGTCGTCCTGGTCGGCGCCGCGCACCATGTCGGTGTCGGTCCAGGACAGATAGCCGACGCCGACCTTCACGCCCCGGTGGGCGACCTCGGCGCGCAGGCTGTGCGCGTACGCCTCCACACCGGACTTGGAGGCGCAGTACGCGGTCATCATCGGCGCGGGCGTGATGGCGGCCAGGGACGCGATCTGCAGCAGATAGCCGCGGCTCTCCATCAGCACCGGCAGGAAGGCGCGGGCCGTCACCGCCGAGCCGATCAGGTTGACCTCGATGACCCGCCGCCAGGACTCCGGGTCGGAGTCGACGAACGGACCGCCGGTGGCGACACCGGCGTTGGCGACGACGATATCGACCTTGCCGAACCGCTCCTTGACCTCGCCGGCGACCCGGGCCATCACCTCGTGGTCGGTGACGTCGGCGTGCCAGACCTCGCTCTCGGTGTGCAGCCGCGCCGCGACCTGCTTGAGCCCGTCCGGCTCCAGCCCGACCAGGGCCACCTTCACCCCGCGCGCGGAGAGCTTGCGGGCCAGCAACTCCCCGACGCCCCGCGCCGCTCCGGTGACGACGGCGACGCGTCCTTCCAGGCTCACCCTGCTCATGCGCTCTCCTCGGCGTGTACGGCGTCCGGCTTCGCGGACGCGGCGGTTATGTGGGCGGCGGCGAGCGCGCGTATCTTCCCGGTGACCAGCTCCGGCGCCTCCACCGGCGTCATGTGGCCGAGCCCCGGGAGTTCCGTCAGGCCCACGCAGTCGGGCAGCGCCGCCGCCAGCGCGCGGGC
The DNA here is from genome assembly GCF_044765825.1 of Streptomyces flaveolus. Classification (NCBI taxonomy): domain Bacteria; kingdom Bacillati; phylum Actinomycetota; class Actinomycetes; order Kitasatosporales; family Streptomycetaceae; genus Streptomyces; species Streptomyces flaveolus. The sequence goes on from NZ_JBIWKU010000006.1 coordinate 213,392, forward strand.
GTGCACGGGCGGGGTCAACCGGTCCGCGGTCCCGACGACCACCTCGACCGGCATGCTCAACTCCCGCACGCCGTGGTCGAGGTCGAGCAGGTCGAGCACCTGCGACCAGGCGTGACGCGCTCCGCGCGGGCAGGCGTGCACGATACGGGCGCACGCCTCGACCATGTGCGCGGCCGAACCCGGGCCCATCGTCCCGTACTTGAGGATCCGCAGCGCCAGGGGCGTGACCGGCCCGAGCGGCGCCCGGGAGCCGAGGATCCGCCGGGTCAGCCAGGTGCGCACCCGGCCCTCCCGCAGCGGCAGCACGGTCGCGGACGCCACCAGCCGCGAACTGCCCGTGCTGCACAGCAGAACGGCCGCGGCGTGCTCGCGCACCGCCGGCCGCGCGGCGGCGGCCAGGACCGTCATCCCGCCCATGGAGTGCCCGGCGATCACGGCCCGCTCGCCCGGCGCCAGCGTGGCCGACAGGACGGCCTCGAGGTCGTCGGCGAGGGCGTCGGTGCCGCACACCGGGTTCACCGGGCTGCGGCCGTGACCGCGCTGGTCGTAGGCGATGACCCGGTGGTCGGCGGACAGGGCGCGGATCTGCGCCGCCCAGAAGGCGGTGGAGCAGCACCAGCCGTGGGAGAGGACGACCGCGGGCGCGTCCTCGGGGCCGTGCACCTCTACGTGCAGCCGGGCCCCGTCGGCGGAGGTGACGGCCAGCTCGCGGGCGGGCACGGGCGGGGCGTAGGGACCGGAGGCGACATGCGCGAGGCGGCTCACGCGCCCACCTCCGCGCTCCGGGAGGCGGGGGCCGTCCGGGCGGCCGGGGCGCGCACCACCTCGTACTCGGCGAGGTCCACGCGTCGCGTCGCACGCCGGAACTCGGCGGTCGTGCCGGGCCAGATGGTGGTGTTGCGGCCGCTCGGGTCCAGGTACCAGCTGGTGCAGCCACCGGTGTTCCACACGGTGCGCTTCATCCGCTCCTGCACCCGGTGGTTCCAGCCCCGCACGGCGGTGGCGCGGGCGTCGAGGGCGACCCGGCCGCCGAGGACGTCCAGCTGCCGCAGGTAGTCGGCCATGTAGTTCAGCTGGGACTCGATCATCAGGATCATGGACGAGTTCCCGAGGCCCGTGTTGGGCCCGATGATCGTCATCCAGTTGGGGAAGCCGGCCGCCGTGGCGCCGCGCAGGGCCTCCATGCCGCCCTTCCAGGTCTCGGCGAGGGTCCGCCCGTCCGCGCCCGCGACCCGCTCGGCGATGGGCATGTCGGTGACGTGGAAACCGGTGCCGAAGATGATCACGTCGACCTCGGCCTCGCTGCCGTCCGCGCCGACGAGGGTGCTGCCGCGGACCTCGCTGAGACCGCTCGCGACCACGTCCACGTTCGGCCGGGCGAGCGCCGGGTAGTACGCGTTCGACAGCAGGATCCGCTTGCAGCCGATGCGGTAGTCGGGGGTGAGCTTGGCGCGCAGGGCCGGGTCCTTGATGGCGGCGGCCATGTTGCGCTTGGCGATCTTCTCGACGAAGCCCAGCTCGTCGGGATGCTTGGTGAAGGCCTGCACCTGGAGCTCCCGGATGCCCCACAGCAGGCCGCGGCGCAGCTTGGTGGTGACGGGCAGCGCCCGGTGCAGGGCGCGCTCGGCGCCGCTGATCGGCCGGTCCATGCGGGGCATCACCCACGCCGGGGTGCGCTGGAAGAGGGTGAGGCGGCCGACCTGCGGCTGGATCGACGGCACGATCTGGATGGCGGAGGCGCCGGTGCCGATCATGGCGACCCGCTTGCCGGTGAGGTCGTAGTCGTGGTCCCAGCGGGCCGAGTGGAAGACCTTGCCGGGGAAGGTGTCGAGGCCGGGGACGTCCGGGACCTTGGGGTCGGACAGCGGGCCGGTGGCGGAGACGACGACGTCGGCGGTGAGGGTCCCGCGCGCCGTCTCGATCTCCCACCGCAGCTGCTCGGCGTCCCACGCCATCCGCTTGACCTCCGAGCCGAAGCGGAGGTGCGGACGCAGCCCGAAGGTGTCGGCCACGTGCTCCAGGTACGCCCGGATGTGCCGCTGCCCCGAGAAGGTGCGCGGCCACTCGGGATTGGGCGCGAAGGAGAACGAGTACAGGTGGGACGGCACGTCACAGGCGCACCCCGGGTAGCTGTTGTCCCGCCAGGTGCCGCCGACGCTGTCGGACCTCTCCAGGACGACGAAGTCGGTGATCCCCTCACGGCGCAGCCGCACGGCGGCCCCCAGCCCGCCGAAGCCGGACCCGATCACCGCCACCCGCACGTGTTCTTGAACCTGCTCGTGCTCGGCCATCCCGAAGCCTCCACGCATCGCCTAGAACTCTGCCAGTGAACACTGGCGCAATGGGGAGAGTAGAACAGCTCCGTACTGATGGGTAGGGGGCGCGACAAGGAAAGTTACCGGCGGTACGACATAGGCTTCCGGCGTGGCAGAAGACGCTGGAGACGCTGGACGACCCGATGGCCCGCGCGAGTACCGCATGGAGGAACTGGCCCGGCTGGCCGGCATCACGGTGCGCACCCTGCGCTTCTACCGCGAACGCAAACTCATCCCGCCGCCCCGCCGCGAAGGCCGCATCGCCTGGTACGACGACCACCACCTGGCCCGCCTGCGCACCATCGCCGCCCTCCTGGAGCGCGGCCACACCCTCAGCGGCATCGCCGAACTCGCCGACGCCTTCGACCACGGCCGCGACGTCGGCGACCTGCTCGGCATCGGCGAGCCCACCGAGGAGACCCCGGTCCGCCTCACCCCCGAGGAACTCGCCGCCCGCTTCGAGGGCGAGGTCACCCCGGAGAACCTCGCCGCCGCGATGGAGCTGGGCTACCTCGGCACCGACGGCGACGAACTCGTCCACATCAGCCACCGCCTGCTGGACGTCTCCTCCGCCCTGGTCCGCGAGGGCATACCCCTCGCCGAGGTCCTGGACGCCGGCAAACGCGTCCGCGACCACGCCGACGCCCTCGCCGAACTCTTCGCCGACCTGATCCTCCGCCACGCCCCCGAACAGGACCTCCACCGCCTGCGCCCGCTGGCCCGCAGCGTGGTGGAGGCGGAACTCTCCCTGGCCCTGGACCGACGGCTGCGCCAGGGGCCGGACGAGGGTCAGCGCTCGTAGACGACGGTCACCGGCGCGTGGTCCGACCAGCGCTCGGCATGCGTGGCGGCCCGCTCGACGTACCCCTTCACGGCACGGGCGGCCAGCCCCGGCGTCGCCACGTGGTAGTCGATGCGCCAGCCTGAATCGTTGTCGAAAGCCCGCCCCCGGTACGACCACCACGAGTACGGTCCCTCCACGTCGGGGTGCAGGGCGCGCACCACGTCGACGTAGCCGCCGTCCGCCGGGTCGAGGACGCGGCCCAGCCACTCGCGCTCCTCCGGCAGGAAGCCGGAGTTCTTGGTGTTGCCGCGCCAGTTCTTCAGGTCCGCCTGCCGGTGGGCGATGTTCCAGTCGCCGCAGACCAGGACCTCGCGCCCCTCGGCGGCGGCGCGCTCACGCAGCTCCTTGAGGTGGGCGAGGAACTCTCCCATGAAGCGGACCTTCTCCTCCTGGCGCTCGGTGCCGACCTCGCCGGAGGGCAGATAGAGGGAGGCGATCGTCACACCCGGCAGGTCGGCCTCGACGTACCGGCCGCCGGTGTCGAACTCCGACGAGCCGAAGCCGACCTGCACACGGTCGGGCTCACGGCGGGTGTAGAGGGAGACGCCGGCGCGGCCCTTGGCGGCGGCGGGGGCGTGCGTCACGTGCCAGCCCTCGGGCGTGCGGACGTGCTCGGGCAGTTGCCGGGGCTCGGCCCGTACCTCCTGGAGGCACAGCACGTCGGCGGAGGTGCCCGCGAGCCATTCCACGAAGCCCTTCTTCGCGGCGGCGCGCAGACCGTTCACATTCACGGAGGTCACGGTGAGCATCAGCGCACGATACCGGCACACTGGACGACGTCCCTCTCCCGAGTGCGCATCAATATACGGTAGGAAGCATGAACATACGCCGGGTCCCCTTCGACCACCCCGACGCCGTGAAGCTGAACGACGAGGTCCAGGCCGAGTACGACCTGCGCTACGGCGACGGCGGCGACGCCACCCGGCTCGACGCCTCGGACTTCGCGCCGCCGAACGGCCTCTACCTGGTCGCGTACGACGAGAACGACGTCCCGGTCGCCTCCGGCGGCTGGCGCAGCCAGGACGCCAACGGCGAGGGCAACCGCGACGGGGACGCCGAGCTCAAGCGGATGTTCGTGATCGAGCAGGTGCGCGGCCGCGGGCTGGCCCGCCGCATCCTGGCCGCCCTGGAGGAGGACGCCCGCGCGGCCGGCCGGTCCCGCATGGTCCTGGAGACCGGCACCAAGCAGCCGGAGGCCGTCGCCCTGTACCTCTCCAGCGGCTACGAGCCCTGCGAGAAGTTCGGCTACTACCGCTTCCACGAGGAGAGCCTCTGCTACGCGAAGGCCCTCCAGGCCCCGTAGGGCCCTACTCGGGCAGGTATGCCTGGCCCTACCCCAAGTCTCGCCCCTGCCGCACCGACCCGGAGGGTCCCCTCGCGGTTTCGTGGACCCCACGAAACCGGACGAGTGGGGGCAGCGGGAGACATGGGCATCACGACTACCGGGACCAGCGCGGTCGAACTGCGTTCCGTCAGCAGGCAGTACGGGGCGGGCGGCGGCCGGGTGGCCGCTCTCGACGGGGTGTCGCTCGCCTTCCCGGCCGGCACCTTCACCGCCGTGATGGGCCCGTCCGGCTCGGGCAAGTCGACGCTGCTGCAGTGCGCGGCGGGTCTGGACCGGCCCACGTCGGGTTCGGTGCGGCTCGGGGAGACGGAGCTGACCGCGCTGAGCGAGCGGCGGCTGACGCTGCTGCGCCGGGAGCGGATCGGGTTCGTGTTCCAGGCGTTCAACCTGCTGCCGTCCCTGACGGCCGAGCAGAACGTCGCGCTGCCGCTGCGCCTGGCCGGGCGGCGCCCGCGCAGGGCCGAGGTGCGGGAGGTGCTGCGGCGGGTCGGGCTCGGTGAGCGCGCCCGGCACCGCCCGTCCGAGCTGTCGGGCGGCCAGCAGCAGCGCGTCGCGCTGGCCCGGGCGCTGATCACCCGGCCCGAGGTGCTCTTCGGCGACGAGCCGACCGGCGCCCTCGACTCGCGCACGGGCCGTGAGGTGCTGGCCCTGCTGCGGGGCATGGTCGACGACGACGGCCGCACGGTCGTCATGGTGACCCACGACCCGCTGGCCGCGTCGTACGCGGACCGGGTCGTGTTCCTGGTCGACGGGCGGGTGCACGGCGAGCTCGCGGGTGCCGCGGCCGGGCAGATCGCGGCGCGGATGGCCACGCTGGAGGCCGCGGACCAGGAGGCCGTGCCGTGCTGACCGTCGCCCTGCGCACTCTGCGCGTCCGCTGGACCGCCTTCGCCGGCAGCTTCGTCGCCCTGGCGCTGGGTGTCGCCCTGCTCTCCGTGATGGGCCTGGCCCTGGCCTCCTCGCTGAACGCCCCCGAGCGCCCCCCGGAGCGGTTCGCGGCGGCGCCCGTGGTGGTGCGGGGGCAGGACACGCTGCGCGTGCCGACCGCGAACGGTGTGCGGACGCAGCCGCTGGCGCACCCCCGCCCGGTGCCGGCCCGTACGGTGGCGGCGCTGCGCGCGCTGGGCCCGGTCACCGAGGACCGTGCCTTCCCCGTGCGGGTCGAGGGCGGGCCCGGCGCTCTGGTGGGCCATCCGTGGTCGACGGCGGCCTTCGCCCCGTACGAGCTGAGCGCGGGACGCGCGCCGGGGGCCGCCGACGAAGTGGTGGTCACGGGCGGCCGGTCGGCCGTGGGCGAGCGGCTGCGCACGTCCTGCGGCACCGTGCGCGTCGTCGGCACGGTGGAGGATCTCGGTTTCGAGCGGGCCGTCTTCTTCGCGGACGCCCGCGCGGCGCGGCTGTCGCCGACGAGTACGCAGCTGGTGGTCGACGCGGACCCGGCGCAGGTGCGGCGGGTGGCGGGGGACGGCGCCCAGGTGCTGACCGGTGCGGCGCGGCGGCTGGCGGACGCCGATCCGGACCGGGACCGGGAGGCGGTGACGGCGTTGAACGCCCTGTTCGGGACGGCGGGTGGGGTGGCCGGCTTCGTGTCGGTGTTCGTGGTGGCGTCGACGTTCTCCTTCACGGTGGCGCAGCGGCGCCGGGAGTTCGGGCTGCTGCGTACGGCGGGTGCGACGCCGGGCCAGGTGCGCCGGCTGGTGGCCGTCGAGGCGCTGCTGGTCGGTGTCCTCGCCTCGGCGGCGGGCTGCGCGCTGGGCGCGTACGCGGCACCGCGGCTTGCGGCGTGGGTGGTCGGGCAGGGGCTGGCGCCCGGCTGGTTCGCGATCGGCGACCAGGTGTGGCCGTATCACCTGGCCTTCTGGACGGGGCTGCTGGTGGCCCTGTGCGGGGTGGTGGCGGCATCCTGGCGGGCGGGGCGGACCGGGCCGGCGCAGGCGCTGCGCGAGGCGTCCGTGGACACCGGGACGCTGACCCGGGGTCGTCTGGTGTGCGGTACGGCCCTGCTGCTGACGGCTGCGGTGACGCTGGTCCTGGCGCTGCTGACCGACCCGGGCGATCTGCTGCACCGCAAGACGTACATCAGCCGGCCGATGCTGCTGATCTCGGCGGTGGCGCTGCTGGCTCCTCTGCCGGTGCGCCCGCTGACCCGGCTGCTGGCCTGGGGGCCGTCCCGGCTGCCGGGTGCGGGCGGGATGCTGGTGCGGGAGAACGCCGCCGCGTCCGTCCGGCGCACGGCGTCCGTCGCGGCGCCGGTGCTGGTGACGGTGGCGCTGACCGGGTCGCTGCTCGGGGCGACGGCGACGCTGGAGGGGGCGCGGGCGGCCGAGGTCCGGGAGCGGACGGTGGCGGATCTGGTGGTGACGGCGGACGGTGGTCTGGGCCGGGACGCGGTGCGGCGGCTGCGCGCGGTGCCCGGCACGGCGGCCGTCTCGGCGACCGCGCCGACCGCCGTGTACGTCGTGGAGGAGGGCGTGGCCCTGATCCGCTCCGCGGCCCGGGCGGCCGACCCGGCGGCACTGGCGGCGACCGCGCGGATCCCGTTGGCGGGCGGCCGGATCAGCGACCTCGACGACGACTCGATCGTCGTCAACGAGGAGTGGGAGCGGCACACCGTGGGGCAGCGCGTCACGGTCCGGCTCGGCGACGGCACCCGGCGCTCGCTGCGGATCGCGGCGGTGATGCCGGTCGGCACCGGCGACAACGGGGCGTACGTCACCCCGGCGAACGCGCGGGGCGCGGCCGTCGACCGGGTGGAGGTGAGGGTGGCGCGGGGCGCGGACCGGGAGGCCGTGGCGGCGGGGCTGCGGGAGGCGGTGCGGTCCTCGGGCGGACGGGTGCTGTCCCGGCAGGCGTGGCTGCGTGCGACGGCGCCGGGGACGGACGGGACGGCCCGTGCGGGTTTCCTGCTGGTGCTGGGGATCGCGCTGCTGTACGCGGGGATCTCGCTGGCGGCCACCCTGGTCATGGCGACCTCCGACCGGCTGCGGGACCTGGGCGTCCTGCGGCTGGCGGGGGCGACCCGGGGGCAGGTGCTGCGGCTGGTGGCGGCGGAGGCGCTGACGGTGGTGGCGGTCGGCACCGTGCTGGGCGTGCTGGTGGCGGCGTTGAACCTGTGCGGGATGCGGGGCGCCCTGGCCCTGTTGTCGGCCCCGGCCGCCCCGTCGGCGCTGCCCTGGACGGCGCTGGGGGCGGTGGCGGGGGCGTGCGGGGTGGTCGCCGTGCTCGCGGCGACGGTCCCGGCGGCTGCGGCGCTGCGGCGCGGGGCGGGTGAGGGGCTGTCAGTCCGCGCGGCGGGCTGAGGCCCCGGGGCGGTCGGCCCGGCTCCCGGGAACACGATGAAGCCCCTGTCAGTAATCCCTGACAGGGGCTTCATGCTGCGTGGACCTGAGGGGATTTGAACCCCTGGCCCCCTCGATGCGAACGAGGTGCGCTACCGGACTGCGCCACAGGCCCTTGCAACGAGTGAAACTTTAGCACCCCGATCGGCCTGCTCAAAAATTCCTTCCCCGAGGCCGGGCGCGGGGCGCTACTCGTTGGCCGCGCGGGGGCGGTCGCCGTCCTCGTACTGGTCGAACAGCGGTGTCCGGCCCCGCTCCCGGGAGCGGCGGGCGGACGCGGCGCGGCGGACGCCGCTGCGGCCGGGGGCCTCGGCCCGGTCCTCGGCGCCGTCGGCCGGGTGGTCCGGTGCGGGCCGGGCCGCCGCGTCCCGCTGGTCCGTGCGGTCGGGGGCGACGGCGCTGGAGCGGGCCGAGCTCCACGCGTCGGGCGCCGCGAGGTCCACGTCGGGTGTGGCGCGGGGGGCGACCGGCGCGGTGACGTAGGTGGGCAGGGGGACCGGCACGGGGTCCCAGCTGTCGCCCTGGCCGGGCCGCCGCTGCCGTTCGCGCTGCTGGTCGACCCACTCGGCGTGGTCGGTCTGCTCCACCAGCGCCCGGCGGTCCGCGGCGAGCGCGGAGAGCCCGGCGTCGGGTTCGGTCTCGGGTGCCTCGTCCGGCTCCTCGGCGTCGGGGTCGCCGGTGATGTCGGCACAGGCTCGCCGGCGCGGCTGGCGCTCGCGCAGCCGCTGGGCGGCGACCTCGGCCTGACGGCGGTCCATGTGGAAGGCGAACCGGCGGCGTTCCTGGGACCGCAGGTAGGCGATGTAGGCGCTGAGCAGCACCGCGGGCACGCCGGGCGCCCACAGGAACGCCAGTCCGCCGACCGCGGCGACGACCGAGCCGAGCGTGAAGGCCAGGAAGAGCATCACGGTGGTTCGCCGTCGGCGTGCGAGCACCTTCAGGCGCCGGGCGCGGGCCGCCGCCGGTGAGCCCGGGGCGGGCCGGGCGGCGGGCACCCGCTTGCGGGCCGGTGCGGCACCGGAGTCGGGGGCCTGCGCGGGTCTGTCGCGGTCGGGGCGTCCGTCCGTCTCGGCGCGGGCCGGTGCGGGCCGCTCTTCGGTGTGCTGCGGGGCCGGCTGGGTGTGACGGCGGGTCTTGGACACGGCGAAGGCCCGGACGTCCACCGAGTCGGTGACGGCGTCCGGGGCGTCGGCGTCGGGCTCCGCGTCGTCGGCGGAGCGCGACCGCAGGTCCTTGGCGTACCGGCGCTCCATGCCCGCCCGTCCGGACAGCAGCCGGATGGCGGTGCTGAAGCGTTCCGTCGGACGGGCTTCGTTCAGCTCGTCCTGCCTACGGAGCCACATCGGCACCAAGTAGGCGGCCCAGGCCCCGACGATGACTGCGTAGATGAGGCCGCTGCTGCTCACGTCTCACACGGTAGAGGGGTTTGCGTGGGGCCATCCGCCAATTGGGCCGGTGTGTCGCACGATCAGGCTGATATTTCGAACTTTTTTTGCGACCGATGCGACCAGCTGACTGTCAGGGTCGCGAATTACCCGCTCCCGTGTGGTCACGGCCCGATCAATTTCGAACGTTTATTCAATTCCGGTGCTCGGCCGGGCCGGATTCCCCGGGCTGTTCCGCGTGCTCCGCTCCCGTGACCGGTGCCAGCGTCGCAGCAGGCCCTCCGGTACCTCTTCCGCGGTGAGCGCGAACACCAGATGATCGCGCCATCCGCCGTCGATGTGGAGATAACGCGGCCTGAGGCCCTCCTCGCGGAATCCGAGTTTTTCCACGACCCGGCGGCTGGGCCCGTTCTCCGGGCGAATACAGACCTCGACACGGTGCAGGCCGACGGTGCGGAAACAGTGGTCCACGGCCATCGCGACGGCCGTGGGTATCACCCCGCGCCCGGCCACCGCCTCGTCCACCCAGTAACCGACGTGGCCGGAGCACATCGAGCCCCAGGTGATCCCGGCCACCGTCAGCTGTCCGACCAGCCGCCCCTGGTACTCGATGACGAAGGGCAGCATCCGGCCCGCGTTCGCCTCGGCCCGCAGGTGACGGACCATCTGCCGGTACGTCGGCCGTTGCGCGAGCGGCCCGCCGGGCGAGGGCGGCGGAATGGTCGCCTCCCACGGGCGCAGCCAGTCGCGGTTGCGCCGGTTGACCTCGCGCCACGCCCGCTGGTCGCGCAGCTTTATGGGCCTGAGGACGATGTCGCCGTCCACCAGCTCGACGGGCCAGGATGGGCTGTTCAGCTCGCACCCCCACTGCCGGCGGTTCTGGGGTGGTCACCGCCGCGGAGCTGGTCCACGGCGTGCTTCAGCAGGGGCTCCAGGACCGCGAGGCCGTCCTTCACGCCGCCGGTGGAACCCGGCAGGTTGACGATCAGCGTCCCGCCCGCCACCCCGGCCAGGCCGCGGGAGAGCGCCGCGGTGGGCACCTTGTCGCGGCCGTACGCCCGGACGGCCTCGGCGATGCCGGGGACCTCGTGGTCGAGCACCGCCCGGGTCGCCTCGGGGGTGCGGTCGGTGGGCGAGATGCCGGTGCCGCCGGTGGTGACGATCACGTCGTAGCCCGCGTCGACGCCCGCGCGCAGGGCTGCCTCGACGGGGTCGCCGTCGGGAACGACCTGCGGGCCGTCGACGGCGAAGCCGAAGCGCCGCAGGCCCTCGGCGATCAAGGGGCCGCCCTTGTCCTCGTAGACACCGGCGGCGGCCCGGTTGGAGGCGGTGACCACCAGGGCGCTGTACGGCGCGAGCAGGGCGTCGCCCGCCGACGCGTGAGGTGTCATGTCCGGCTCCAGTCGCCCGACTTGCCGCCCGTCTTCTCCTCCACGCGCACGTCCGTGATGACCGCTCCCTTGTCGACCGCCTTGACCATGTCGATCACGGTGAGCGCGGCGACGGAGACCGCGGTGAGCGCCTCCATCTCGACACCCGTGCGATCCGTCGTCCGCACCGTGGCGGTGATCTCCACGGCGTCGTCCGCGACCGACAGGTCCAGTTTCACACCGGAGAGCGCCAGGGGGTGGCACAGCGGGATCAGTTCGGGGGTGCGCTTGGCGCCCATGATGCCCGCGATCCGGGCGGTGGCCAGGGCGTCGCCCTTGGGGACCCCCTCGCCGCGCAGCAGCTCGATCACGCGGGGCGCGACCAGGACGCGTCCGGTGGCGCGTGCGGTGCGCGCTGTCACGTCCTTGGCGGACACGTCGACCATCCGGGCGGCGCCCGCCTCGTCGATGTGCGTCAGCCGGCCTTGCGTGTCCTGGCCGTCCTGGGTGGGTCGGTCCTGCGTGCTCATGCTGTGTGGCGCTCCCGGTCCGGGCCCGGCGCGGTGCGGCGCGTGGGCCTGCTGTGCGCGACACGGTACCGCCAACCGGGCGGGGTCAGCGGAGCAGGACCACCTCGACCTCGGTGCCGGGCTCGACCGATTCGACGTCCTCGGGGACGACGATCAGCGCGTCGGCGTGCGCGAGGGCCGCCACGAGGTGGGACCCGGCGCCGCCGACCGGGGTGACCGATCCGTCGGCGCAGGTGCCGCGCAGGAACTGCCGGCGGCCCTTGGGCGAGCTCAGCGCCTTGTCGGCGGTGAGGGTCGCGGTGGTGGTCGGGCGGTGCACGTCGGCGAGGCCCATGAGGGTGCGGATGGCGGGGCGGACGAACAGCTCGAAGGAGACGTACGACGACACCGGGTTGCCCGGCAGGGCGAGCAGCGGGGTGTGGTCGGGGCCGATGGAGCCGAAGCCCTGCGGCTTGCCGGGCTGCATGGCGAGCTTGCGGAACTCCACGCCGCTGCCCGGCTCGTCCTCGTCGGCGACGTGCGCCAGCGCCTCCTTGACGACGTCGTACGCCCCGACGCTGACCCCGCCGGTGGTGACCATCAGGTCGGCGCGGACGAGCTGGTCCTCGATGGTGTCCCGCAGCGTCTCGGCGTCGTCGGCGACCGCGCCCACGCGGTAGGCGATGGCGCCGGCGTCGCGGGCGGCGGCGGTGAGGGCAAAGCTGTTGGAGTCGTAGATCTGACCGTGGGCCAGTTCCTCGTCGGGCTGGACGAGTTCGCTGCCGGTGGACAGCACCACCACGCGCGGGCGGGGGTGCACCCGGACCCTGCCGCGCCCGATCGCGGCGAGCAGGGCGATCTGCGGCGGCCCGAGGACCGTGCCGGCCTCCAGGGCACGGTCACCGGACTTCACGTCGCTGCCCGCCGCACGCACGTGCGCGCGCGCCTCGGCCGGCCGGTACACGTGGACCTGGCCCTCGGCGCCCTCGGGGGCGAGGCTGCGGGCCCGCATTCCGGCGACCGGGCCCTCGCCGAGGCCGCCGTCCGTCCACTCGACGGGGACGACGGTCTCGGCGCCGGGCGGCAGCGGGGCGCCGGTCATGATGCGGGCGGCCTGGCCGGGGCCCACGGACGTCGGGTCGGCCTGTCCGGCCGCCACATCGCCGACGACCTCCAGGACGGCGGGGAACTCCTCGCTCGCGCCGGCCACGTCGGCGACCCGCACCGCGTACCCGTCCATGGAGCTGTTGTCGAACGGCGGCAGCGAGACCGGCACCATGATGTCGTCGACCAGGACGCACCCCTGGGCGTCGAGCAGGTTCAGCTCGATGGGTTCCAGGGGGCGGACGGTGGCGAGGATGTCGTCCAAGTGGTCCTGCACCGACCACAGCCGGTCCGGACCGAAGTCCGCTCCTGCGTGGTCGTGGCCGGTGTCACGGGGCGCGGCGCTGCTCAACGTCGTTACATCTCCTCGGCTACGTAACTGCGGAGCCAGGTCCGGAAGTCGGGGCCCAGGTCCTCACGTTCGCACGCGAGCCTGACGATGGCCCGCAGATAGTCGCCGCGGTCGCCGGTGTCGTAGCGGCGGCCCTTGAAGACGACGCCGTGCACCGGGCCGCCGGCCTTCCCCGCGGCGGTGGCCGCCGTCGTGTGCGTCTCGGCGAGCTGCTGGAGGGCGTCGGTGAGCTGGATCTCGCCGCCGCGGCCGGGCTCGGTCTTGCGCAGTATGTCGAAGATGTGCGGGTCGAGGACGTAGCGTCCGATGATGGCGTAGTTGGAGGGGGCGTCGGCCGGGTCGGGCTTCTCGACCAGTCCGCTCACCTTGACGACGTCGCCGTCCTCGGTGGCCTCGACGGCGGCGCAGCCGTAGAGGTGGATCTGCTCGGGCTCGACCTCCATGAGGGCGATGACGCTGCCGCCGTACTGCTCCTGCACGTCGATCATGCGCTGCAGCAGCGGGTCGCGCGGGTCGATCAGGTCGTCGCCGAGCAGGACCGCGAAGGGCTCGTCACCGACGTGCGGGGCGGCGCACAGCACGGCGTGGCCGAGGCCCTTGGGGTCGCCCTGGCGGACGTAGTGGATCATCGCGAGGTCGCTGGACTCCTGGACCTTGGCCAGCCGGCTCGCGTCGCCCTTCTTCTGGAGGGCGGACTCCAGCTCGTAGTTGCGGTCGAAGTGGTCCTCGAGGGGACGCTTGTTGCGGCCCGTGACCATGAGGACGTCGCCGAGACCCGCGGAGACGGCCTCTTCGACCACGTACTGGATCGCCGGCTTGTCGACGACCGGCAGCATCTCCTTGGGAGTGGCTTTGGTGGCCGGCAGGAACCGGGTACCAAGTCCGGCTGCGGGGATGACAGCCTTGCTGATCCTGGGGTGGGACTGAGTCATGCCCGCCACCATATCCGGTGACTTTGGGAGAATCCGCAACTCCGGATCACCCGCGCTCATATGAGCATACGAGAACGGTACAGGAGCCACTTTTGACGCTCAGCGGACATGCCGACGAGTCCGGCAAGCGAGCCCTGCGGCGGGAGTTCCTCATGGTGAGGGACGGTCTGACGGCGGACGAGGTGCGCGAGGCGGCGGACGCGCTGGCCGGACGGGCGCTCGCGCTGCCCGAGGTCGAGGGGGCGGGCGTCGTGGCGGCGTACGTCTCCGTGGGCGCCGAGCCGGGCACCCTCGCGCTGCTGGACGCGCTGCGGGCGCGGGGCGTGCGCGTGCTGTTGCCGGCGCTGCTGCCCGACAACGACCTCGACTGGGGTGTCTACGCCGGGGAGGACTCCCTCACGCGCGTGCGGCACGGCGGGCGGATGGCCCTGTACGAACCGGGCGGCGAGCGTCTCGGCCCGGACGCGGTGACCGCCGCCGACGTCGTGCTGCTGCCGGGCCTGGCGGTCGACGAGCGCGGCATGCGGCTGGGGCGCGGCGGCGGGTCGTACGACCGGGTCCTCGCCCGGCTGGAGCGGGCGGGCGCGCGGCCCGCGCTGCTGGTCCTGCTGTACGACCGGGAGGTCGTCGCGCACGTCCCCGAGGAGCCCCACGACCGGCCGGTGGACGCGGTGGTGACGCCGTCGGGGGTGCGCAGGTTCCGCTGACGCGCCCGGCGCCCCTGCCCCTCTCGCGGACGTGAAACGGCCTCCACGCACGCGTGGAGGCCGTTTCGGGTTCCGTTGCCGGCGCTACGGCTTGAGCACCAGGGTGTCGCTGGTGCTGTCGTCGACCGCCTTCGCGGAGAACGACCAGGGCAGCAGCTCACCGTCGGCCCACTTGTCCGTCTGGTCGGTGTAGTGGGCGCTGTAGGCGTGGCCGGAGGCGCCGGTGAGGTTGATCCACCGCGACTTGTCGAGGTCGCCGAGGTTGACCACCATCCGCATGGACGGCACCCACACCACTCCGTAGCCGCCGGCCGCGTTCCAGCCGGTGGCGTTGACCGCCGCCTCGCCGCCGCTGAGCTTCCACGGGCCGCGGTTCAGGGCGTACTTCACGAAGCCGGGGCCCTCGGTGCCGAGGGTCTGGTTCTTCAGGAACAGGCGGTGCAGCCGGCCCCAGTTCCAGCTGTCGATGTCCTTGCCGAGCTTGGCGGTCAGCTCCCAGCGGGCGTCGACCATGGCCCGCTTGAACAGGTCGTCGCGGTTGTGGTCGGCGCCCTTGCGGGTGCCGTTCGCCGGCGTCGTCCACCAGTCGCTCTTCGGCTTGTCCAGCAGGGTGCGGACGACCTCGAACCAGCGGTCGCCGCCGTCCGGCTGCGCCTGGTCGGCGTCGCGCTGACCGCACTCGTAGACCTTGCTGACCTCGTCCGCGGGTCCGGTGCTGTTGACCGGGTCGACCCACAGGCACTGGCCCTCGACGCGCAGCTCCTTGGGCAGCTTGTTGCCGAAGGCGAGCTTGAGGATGTTGCGCCAGACCGCGTTGAAGTAGGCGGCGGCGGCCGAGTCGGCGTCCTGGGTGTAGTCCCAGCCCTCCAGCAGCTTCTGCGCCTCGCGCACGTCCTTGTCGGCGACGTCGATCTTCAGCAGCTGGGGCACGAGCAGCTTGGCCATCTCGCTGCTGTTGTCCAGCTGCATCTGCCGCATGTCGTCCGTGGAGATCTTGCCGCCGTCCTTGATCTTCTGCTCGATCAGGGCGGTGATCCGCTGACTGCGGGTGCCGTAGCCCCAGTCCGTGGTCAGGGTGTACGGGTACTTGTCCTCGTCGATCACGGCCTGGTTGGCGGTGACGACGTAGCCGCGGTCGGGGTCGAACTCGTAGGGCAGCTCGTCCGGGTCGATGTACTTGCCGGTCCAGCGGTACTTGGAGTTCCAGCCCGGAGCGGGGACCGAGCCGTCGTGGCCTTCGGCGCGGATCGGGATCTGGCCCGGCAGCGTGTAGCCGATGTGGCCCTCGGTGTCGGCGTAGACCAGGTTCTGGGAGGGCACGTCGAACAGGGCGGCGGCCTCGCGGAAGGCGTCCCAGTCCTTGGCCCGGTCGATCGCGAAGACGGCGTCCATCGTGGTGCCCGCGTCCAGCGCCGTCCAGCGCAGGGAGACGCCGTAGCCGTCGGCGCGGTCGGGTGCCGCGGCGTCGACGGTGGCCTTCTTGCCGACCTTCACGAGCTCGTCGTCGCGGTCGGAGAGGAGGGGGCCGTTGTTGGTCTCGCGGACGACGATCTTCTTCGACTGGCCGCCGGCGACCTTGATGGTCTCCTCGCGGGTCTCGAAGGGCACGACCTTGCCGTCGTACTGGTAGCCGTCGCCGGTGATCTTCTCCAGGTACAGGTCGGTGACGTCGACGCCGGAGTTGGTCAGGCCCCAGGCGATGTCCTGGTTGTGGCCGATGACGACGCCGGGCATGCCCGCGAAGGTGTAGCCGGTGACGTCGTACTGGCACTTGGCGGAGACGGTGCGGCAGTGCAGGCCCATCTGGTACCAGACGGAGGGCAGCGAGGGCGACAGGTGCGGGTCGTTGGCCAGCAGCGGCTTGCCGGTGATGGTGTGGTCGCCGGAGACCACCCAGGAGTTGGAGCCGATGCCGTTGCCGTTCACGCCGACGGCGGTGGGCAGGTCGTCCAGGACGTTCTGCAGGCCCGCGAGTTGGCTCTCGAGGGCGCTGCCGGAGCCCGTGCCCGTACCGGTGCCGGTGCCGGCACCCGTGCCGGTACCGGTGCCCGTGCCGTCCGTGGAGCCGTCGCCGCCGCCCTCGAACGTCTCGGTGAGCTCGTCGTACTGGCCCTCCTGGACGATGGCCTTGTTCCGGCTGTACGGGTACGCCGGGTACAGGTCGGCGATCTGCTTGGGGCCGAGGCGGCTGGTCATCAGGGCGCGGTCGATCTCGTCCTGCATGTTGCCGCGCAGGTCCCAGGCCATCGCCTTCAGCCAGGCGACGGAGTCGACCGGGGTCCAGGCCTGCGGCTTGTAGTCGTTGGTGAAACCGAGGGCCGCGTACTCCAGCGAGATGTCCGCGCCGTCCTTGCCCGCCAGGTAGGCGTTGACTCCCTTGGAGTACGCCTGGAGGTACTTCTTCGTGGAGGCCGACAGCTTCTCGTCGTACTCCTGCTTCGCCACCCGGTCCCAGCCGAGGGTGCGCAGGAACTCGTCGTTGTCGACCTGGCCCTTGCCGAACATCTCCGACAGGCGCCCGGAGGTCATGTGGCGGCGCACGTCCATCTCGTAGAACCGGTCCTGCGCCTGGACGTAGCCCTGCGCCATGAACAGGTCCTCGTCGGAGGAGGCGTAGACCTGCGGGATGCCGTAGCCGTCGCGCTTGACGTCGACCGGACCGGCCAGACCGTCCAGCGTGACGGAGCCCTTGGTCTGCGGGAAGGACGCGCGGACGGTGCTGATGGACCAGTACGCCCCGTAGGCGAGGCCGCCGATGATGGCCAGCACCAGCACGAGGACGAGAAGGCGCGCTTTGCGCCCCTTCTTCCTGCCGGACTTGCCGGGCTGCTGACCCGAAGAGGCGGTGTTGGTGGGGGGCATCGCTGTCCTTGCTGTCCTAACACGAGCGGCAGGGGCGGGCTGTGCTTTGTACTGAACGCTGGAGCAACTGTAGGCGCAGGGCCCGCTCCCCCTTGACGCGGAGTCGGGTACCGGCGCGCACGGGCGTTCGATCTTGCCAAGCCGAGCGTCAAGAAATCGTCAAGAGTTAGGTAAGGTAACGAAGTAATCGACCGCGGACTCCCGCGGCTTCGTGTGCCATGTATGTGCGCTCACGCGCGCTGTGTCCGCACACCCACCCGCGCCTCGTGGCGTGCGCACGAGCGACCGCGCCCCCGCGCGCATGCTGTAAGCGCACCACGATGCGCGCGGGTGACGTGCGCCAGGGAAGGGAACGGCCGCTGACTGTCCACCACCTCAACCAGCTTCTGCTCGTCTGCTCGCTCGTCCTGCTCATCGCCGTGGCGGCGGTCCGGATCTCCTCGCGCAGCGGGCTCCCCAGCCTGCTCGTCTACCTGGCCATCGGCGTCGCCATGGGCCAGGACGGCATCGGCGACATCCGGTTCGACAACGCCGAACTGGTGCAGGTCATCGGGTACGCGGCCCTGGTCGTGATCCTGGCCGAGGGCGGCCTGGGCACGAAGTGGAAGGAGATCAAACCCGTCCTGCCGTCCGCCTCCGCGCTGGCGCTGGCCGGAGTCGCGGTGAGCGTCGGCGTGACCGCCGCGGGCGCGCACTACCTGACCGGGCTGGAGTGGCGGCAGGCGCTGATCGTCGGCGCGGTGGTGTCCTCCACGGACGCGGCGGCGGTCTTCTCGGTGCTGCGCAGGATCCCGCTGCCCTCGCGCATAACGGGCACGCTGGAGGCCGAGTCCGGCTTCAACGACGCCCCGGTGGTCATCCTCGTCGTCGCCTTCTCCACCGCCGGACCGATCGAGCACTGGTACGTGCTGCTCGGCGAGATCGCCCTGGAGCTGGCCATCGGCGCCGCCATCGGCCTCGCGGTGGGCTGGCTGGGCTCCTGGGGGCTGCGGCACGTGGCGCTGCCCGCCTCCGGCCTGTACCCGATCGCCGTCATGGCCATCGCCGTCGCCGCCTACGCGGCCGGTGCCATGGCGCACGGCAGTGGCTTCCTCGCCGTCTACCTGGCCTCGATGGTGATGGGCAACGCCCGGCTGCCGCACTGGCCCGCCACCCGCGGCTTCGCCGACGGGCTCGGCTGGCTCGCCCAGATCGGCATGTTCGTGCTGCTCGGCCTGCTGGTCACCCCGCACGAACTCGGTGACGACGTCGTCCCCGCCCTGGTCATCGGACTGGTGCTGACCATGGTGGCCCGGCCGCTCAGCGTCGTGCTGTGCCAGCTGCCCTTCCGGGTGCCCTGGCAGGAGCAGGCCCTGATGTCCTGGGCCGGGCTGCGCGGCGCCGTGCCCATCATCCTCGCGACGATTCCCATGGTGGAGGGCGTCGACGGCAGCCGCCGGATCTTCAACATCGTCTTCGTCCTGGTCGTCGTCTACACCCTGATCCAGGGCCCGACCCTGCCCTGGCTGGCCCGCAAGCTGCACCTGGGCAAGGGGGACGAGGCCGCCGACCTCGGCATCGAGTCGGCGCCCCTGGAGCGGCTGCGCGGACATCTGCTGTCCGTCACGATCCCCGAGGGCTCCCGGATGCACGGCGTGGAGATCAGCGAACTGCGGCTGCCGGCCGGAGCCGCCGTCACGCTGGTCGTGCGGGGCGGCACGTCGTTCGTGCCCCTGCCGACGACGGGGCTGCGGCGCGGGGACGAACTCCTCGTCGTCGCCACCGACCCCGTCCGGGACGCGGCCGAGGCCCGGCTGCGCGCGGTCGGCCACGGCGGCAAGCTCGCCGGCTGGCTCGGCACCGACGGACACCGGCACTAAGGACGGGTGAGCGGGGTCCGGGTGCTCGCTTTCACAGGTGCCGGCCCGCTTGACCCCTGTACGATGAAGGCGGCACCTGATCGAACCAACTCTGCCTGACGCAGAGCTGGCGCGACCGTATGGCGGCCGGAACGCCCCGTGAGCCGGGCTCCGGTATCTACCGCAGTCCGCGCAAGAGGACAGCTCTCGGCGCACCCGCACGGCGAACAGCCACCAGGCGGGACCGGCGCTACCAGGCGGCAGAAAGGCACGGCCGTGGCATCCACGGTCACCCCGTCGAAGAAGTCGCCGGAGGAGACGCGGCACAACGCGCCCTCCCGCCCCGGATACGGACAACTGCTGCGTACCCGCGGCGCCTGGACGTTCCTGCTTCCCGGCTTCGCGGCCCGCCAGCCGTTCGCCATGCTGACGATCTCCATCGTGCTGCTGGTGCAGCACACCACCGGCTCCTACGGCGTCGCGGGCGCCGCCGCCGCCGTCACGGGCGTCTCCATGGCCCTGTTCGCCCCCTACAGCGGCCGGCTCGCCGACCGCTTCGGGCAGCGCGCCGTCCTGCTGCCCGGCGTGCTCGTGCACACCCTGTCCGGCCTGACCCTGACCGTCCTCGCACTCTCGGACGCCCCCCTGTGGGCGCTGTTCGCGGCGGCCGTGCCCACCGGTGCCTCGGTGCCGCAGATCGGGCCCATGGTGCGCGCCCGCTGGGGCGTGAAGCTGGGCGGCTCCCCGCTGATGAGCACGGCGGCGGCCTTCGAGTCGGTCACGGACGAGCTGACCTTCGTCCTCGGCCCGCTGGTGGCGACCGCTCTGTGCACCGGGGTGGACCCGGCCGCCGGCCTGGTCACCGAGTCCGCGCTGACCCTGGTGGGCGGTCTGCTGTTCGCCGCGCAGAAGAGCACCCAGCCGCGGGTCGGCGGCGGTGACGGCCACGCGCGCGTGGAGCACGTTCCGGCGCTGCGCGTGCCCGGTGTGCGCGTGCTGGCCGTGATCTTCCTGGGCATCGGCTCGGTCTTCGGCGGCATGCAGGTCTCGCTGGCCGCGTTCACCGAGTCGATCGGCGAGCCGGGCATGAACGGCGTCCTGTACGGCGTCTTCGCGGCTGGCAACATGCTCTCCGGTCTGGCCTGCGGCGCCATCGCCTGGAAGGTGGCCCCGCAGCGGCGCCTGCTCGTCGGCTACACCGCCCTCGCGCTGACCGCCTCCGGCCTGTGGGCCGCGCACTCGGTGCTCGTACTGGCCGGCCTCGGCCTGCTCGTCGGCATGTGCATCGCGCCCGCCCTGGTCACCGGGTACACGCTCGTCGACGACCTGGTCCCGGCGGGCGCCCGCACCGAGGCCTTCACCTGGCTGACCGGCGCCGTGGCGCTCGGCCAGGCGGCGGCCGTCACGGTCGCCGGACAACTGGAGGACCGCCTCTGGGACGGCGCCGGGTTCCTGGTCCCGATGGGCGGCACGGTGCTCGCGCTGGCGGTGCTGGTGGGGCTGCGTTCGCGGCTGGCGACACCGCCCCGCGGCCGGACGGTCGCACGTGGCGTCGGTCACCGCACGCCCGCCACAGTGGACTGAACCCGAGGAATACGTCACTATGGATCGTCGTTAGCACTCATCGAGTGAGAGTGCCAGGAGGAAGACAGTGCCGACGTACCAGTACCAGTGCACCGAGTGCGGCGAGGGCCTCGAGGCGGTGCAGAAGTTCACCGACGACGCCCTGACCGAGTGCCCGAACTGCCAGGGCCGCCTGAAGAAGGTGTTCTCGGCGGTCGGCATCGTCTTCAAGGGCTCCGGCTTCTACCGCAACGACAGCCGCGGCAGCTCGTCCAGCAGCTCGCCGGCGTCGTCGAAGCCCGCCTCGACGACCTCCTCGTCGTCCTCCTCGGACTCCGGTTCGTCGTCGGGCTCGGGTTCGTCGTCGAACTCCGGCAGCTCCTCCTCGAGCACCACCGCCGCATAGCGCTTCTCACCGGGACCCTGCCGTCGGACGACGGCAGGGTCCTCGGCGTTCCCGGATCCGGGGGGCGGCTAGGGTCTGGGGCATGGCGAACAAGGTGAACGCCGAGATCGGCGTGATCGGCGGCTCCGGTTTCTACTCGTTCCTCGACGACGTGACCGAGGTCCAGGTGGACACCCCGTACGGGCCGCCCAGCGACTCCCTCTTCCTCGGCGAGGTCGCCGGCCGGCGGGTCGCCTTCCTCCCCCGGCACGGGCGCGGCCACCATCTGCCGCCGCACCGGATCAACTACCGGGCCAACCTGTGGGCGCTGCGCTCGGTCGGCGTGCGCCAGGTCCTCGGTCCGTGCGCGGTGGGCGGGCTGCGACCCGAGTACGGGCCGGGCACGCTGCTGGTGCCGGACCAGTTCGTCGACCGGACGCGGTCCCGCCCGTCGACGTACTTCGACGGGACGCCGCTGCCCGACGGCACGGTGCCCACCGTGGTGCACGTGTCGCTGGCCGACCCGTACTGCCCCGCCGGGCGGGCGGCCGCGCTGAAGGCGGCGCGGGGCCGGGACTGGGAGCCGGTGGACGGCGGCACCCTGGTCGTGGTCGAGGGGCCGCGCTTCGGGACGCGCGCGGAATCGTTGTGGCACCGGGCGCAGGGCTGGTCGGTGGTCGGCATGACCGGCCACCCGGAGGCGGCACTCGCCCGTGAGCTGGAGCTCTGCTACACCTCGCTGACCCTCGTCACCGACCTCGACGCCGGGGCCGAGAGCGGCGAGGGCGTCTCGCACGAGGAGGTGCTGCGGGTGTTCGCGGCCAACGTGGACCGGCTGCGGGGCGTGCTGTTCGACGCGGTGGCGGCACTGCCGGCGGCCGGGGAGCGGGACTGCCCGTGCGGGCATGCGCTGGGCGGGATGGACCCGGGGATCGCGCTGCCCTAGCCCGGCAGGGACCGACCCGGCCCGGCAGGGCCCGGCGGGCATGCGGAACGCCCGGATCGGGTGAGGGAGTTTTCCCCAACCGGCCGGCGGTCCACGGGCCTCGGCGGGAGACGGCGAAACGCCTCATCGTGGGTGCGCAAGCCGATCCCTCGTCACAGGTGGTGGTCACCGTGTCCCGTTCCGCCGTTCCCTTCCCGCAGCCGCTCGGCGCCGACGCCCCGCCCACCTGCGAGGTGCCACACTTCGCTCCGGTGCGGGTGCGCGGCGGACGTCATCGGCTGCACCGGCTCGTCCGGCACCGGCGGCGTGCCGTGGCCGCCGGTCTCGCGGTCACCGCCGCGGCGCTGGTGGCGGCGGGCCCGCATCCGGGCACCGGGGCGCAGGACGGCGGCCGGGCGCGCGGGCATCCGATGTCCGACCGGGCGCGCGAGCGGCCGGCCGCGCGGACGGTGGCGGCACCCGTGCGGATCGCCGACGCCGCGACGGTGCGGCTGCTGGCGCCGGGCGACCGGGTCGACGTCGTCGCGTCCGAGGAGGGCGCGGGCGGCGGGCTGTCCGTGATCGCGCGGGGAGCGCGGGTGGTGAAGGTGCCGGAGCCGGAGGCCGGGGTGCCGGGGGACGGAGCGTCGGAGGCCGGGATGCCGGGGGCCGGGGCGCTGGTCGTGCTCTCGGTGCCGCCCGCCACCGCGCACCGGCTGGTCGGCGCGGGGGCCCGGGCGCGGCTGGCGGTGACGCTGTGCTGAGCCTGTCAAGTCCCTCATGGGTGGGACCGGACTGGACAGCACCGCCGGGCATCGGCGTAGGTTGCGGAGCGTTTTGTTCCACAACCTGTTCATGTGAGGAGTGCCCCCGAGGTGAGCGCGAAGAAGGATCCGAGCGTCTGGCAGGGCTTCAAGGCCTTCCTGATGCGCGGGAACGTCGTCGATCTGGCAGTCGCGGTGGTCATCGGCGCCGCCTTCACCAACATCGTCAACTCGGTGGTGAAGGGAATCATCAATCCGCTGGTCGGTGCGTTCGGCACGCAGAACCTGGACAGCTACAGCTCCTGCCTCAAGGGCCCGTGCACCGGTACGGGCGACAGCGCGACCGGCGTCCGGATCCTGTGGGGTTCGGTGCTCGGCGCCACCCTCACGTTCGTGATCACGGCGGCCGTCGTCTACTTCCTGATGGTCCTGCCCATGTCGAAGTACCTGGCCCGCCAGGAGGCCCGCCGCAAGGCGCGGGAGGGCACGCAGGAGGTCGTGGAGGTGTCCGAGCTGGAGGTGCTCAAGGAGATCCGCGACGCGCTGGTCGCGCAGCGCGGAGCGGGCCACGACCGCACGTAACGCGAACGGTCCGTCGGCGGGCGGCCGCCCGCGCCGCTCAGAGGTGGTGGGGCGGCTTCTCGTCGAGGAAGCGCTTCAGGTCGGCCGCGCTGTCGGCGTCGGGCCGCTCGCCCCATCCCCGGTCGGTGTCGTCGGAGGTCTGCTGGTCGAGCGGGTCGTCGAAGACCAGCGCGGGCTTCGGCGCGCGGGGCTCGGGTTCGGGGGCGGTGGTCATGGCTCCAGGGTACGGCCCGCCCGCGCGCGAACACGTCCGCCTCGTTCCGGCCCCGCGCGAGCACGCCCGTCTCGTCTCTGCTGTGCTGGGACCCATGACGTCCAGTCCCACTCCGCCGCCCGAGTCCTCCGCCCCGGCCGCCGGCCACCGGCCGCTGCGCAGGCTCACGGCCCGGCCCCCTCACGAGTCCCATCGCGTCGCCTCGCCGCTGGAGCTCTTCTTCGACCTGTGCTTCGTCGTGGCCGTCGCCCAGGCGGGCGTCCAACTGGTGCACGCCGTCGCCGAAGGCCATGCCGGCGAGGGGATCCTGTACTACGCGATGGTCTTCTTCGCCATCTGGTGGGCGTGGATGAACTTCACCTGGTTCGCCTCGGCGTACGACAACGACGACGTGCTCTACCGGGTCGTCACCCTGGTACAGATCGCCGGTGTCCTGGTCCTCGCCGCCGGGATCTCCCGGGCCTTCCAGGACCACGACTTCCTGGTCATCGTGGTGGGCTATGTGATCATGCGGCTCGCCATGTCGGCGCAGTGGCTGCGGGCGGCGCGCGGTGCCGGACCGGCGGAGCGCGCGATGACCCTGAGATACGCCGGTGGCGTGCTGCTCTGCCAGATCGGCTGGGTGGGGCTGCTGTTCGTGCCGGACGCCGGGCGGGCGTGGCTGTTCCTGGTGATGGCGGTACTGGAGCTGTGCGTGCCGACGTTCGCGGAGAAGGACCACCAGTCGTCCTGGCACCCGCACCACATCTCCGAGCGGTACGGGCTGTTCACGATCATCGTGCTGGGCGAGACCATCGCCGCCGCCACGGTCGCGGTGCAGTCGGGCATCGCCGAGAACGACGCGCTGGGCGAGCTGCTGCCGATCGCGGTGGGCGGTCTGCTGATCGTCTTCGCCGCCTGGTGGATCTACTTCGTGGTGCCCGTCCACGGTCATCTGCGCTCCAGCAGGCAGGCGTTCGTGTGGGGGTACGGCCACTACCTGGTCTTCGCCTCGGCGGCGGCGGTCGGGGCGGGGCTGGAGGTGGCGGTGGAACAGGCGGTCGGCAAGGCGCACATCTCGACCCTCGCGGCGTCCGCCGCGGTGACCCTGCCGACGGCGATGTACCTGATCACGGTGTGGGTGCTGCACGCGCGCCACTTCAAGGTGGGCATCGCGCAGCAACTGGTCCTGCCGACCGCCGCGCTGCTGGTGATCGGCTGCACGTTCCTCGGAGACGTGGCGGTGCTCGCGGCGGGCATCGTCCTGGCGCTGGCGGTCGCGACCGGGGTGGTGCTGACGGCCCTCGCGGGCCCGCCGGAGCGGAGTACGACGGCACCGGCCGCCTGAGCGCCCGCCGTCCGGGCCGGCCCGCCGGCTGCCGTCCGGACCGGCCGCTGTCCCGCCGGGTCCGCCTGTCGCCGGTCGGGGGGCCGGGGACCGGCCGACACTGGGGGCATGACAGTTGACGCAGTGACGGACGTCGCCGGGGTGCGGGTGGGGCACGCGACGCGCATCGGCGACGGGTGGCTCACGGGGACGACGGTGGTGCTGGCGCCGGAGGGCGGGGCGGTCGCCGCCGTGGACGTGCGCGGCGGTGGTCCCGGCACCAAGGAGACCGACGCGCTCGACCCGCGCAATCTGGTGCAGCGGGTCGAGGCGGTGGTGCTGACCGGTGGCAGCGCCTACGGGCTGGACGCGGCGTCGGGGGTGATGGCCTGGCTGGAGGAGCGGGGACGCGGGGTGCGCGTCGGACCCGGCCCGGCGCACGTCGTGCCGGTGGTGCCCGCCGCCTGCGTCTTCGACCTGGGGCGCGGCGGGGACTTCCGGGCCAGGCCGGACGCGGCGACCGGGCGGGCGGCCGTCGAGGCGGCGCACGCGAGCGCACCGGGTGCGCGGGTGGCCGAGGGAGGTGTCGGGGCCGGCACGGGGGCCGTGGTGGGGCTCCTGAAGGGCGGGGTCGGCACCGCGAGCACCGTGCTGGAGTCGGGCGTCACGGTGGCCGCGCTGGTGGTGGCCAACGCGGCGGGGTCGGCGATGGATCCGGAGACGGGGGCGCTGTACGGGGAGTTCTTCCAGGGACGGCGCGTGGAGTATCCGGCGGCGGACGTGCACGAGGCGGCGCGGCGGCGCCTCGCCGAGGTCGCGGCGCGCAACACACCGCCGCCGCTCAACACGACGGTCGCCGTGGTCGCCACCGACGCCGGGCTGTCCAAGGCACAGGCCCAGAAGCTGGCCGGCACGGCGCACGACGGCATCGCGCGTGCCGTGCGGCCGGTGCACCTGCTCAACGACGGGGACACGGTGTTCGCCCTGGCGACCGGTGAGCGCCCGCTCGACGCGACGCAGCCGCTCGCGCTGAACGAGGTGCTGGCGGCGGGCGCGGACATGGTGACGCGGGCGATCGTTCGGGCGGTACGCGCCGCCGGTCCGGTGGACGGGCCGGGCGGAGCGTGGCCCTCGTACGGCGAGTTGTACGGCGAGTGGTACGGGGACGCGCGCGGGGCGTCGTAGCGGAAGGGGCGTCCGGCGGGGGCGGTGTCCAGGCGGGGGCGGGCGTCCGGCGGGAGCAAGTGCCGGGCAGGGAGGGGCGATTGTCGCGGTTCTGTCACTGATCGGCTTTTCCGACGTTCGCCGGGAACCCCGCCGGCCGCCGGTCCGCTCTTCAGGGCTGAAGCGGACATCGCACATCACCTGAACCTGGAGCAGCCCGTGACAACGCAGGACATATCAGCGCGTCGTGCACTGGTGGCCTGCGCCGCCCTCGTGGTCGGCGCCCTGACCCTCACCGCCTGCGGCGGCAGCGCCAGCGCCGACGACAAGAGCGGCGGTGACGGCAAGGACGGCACCGGCTCGGTCAAGACCTCCGTGGCGAAGGTCGTGATCTCCGCGAAGGACGGGTCGACCGGTGCGTCGATCAACGCCACCGGCGTGAAGGTCAGCGACGGCAAGCTGACCGACGTGAAGATGACGGTCGCGGGGGCGGGCACGGCCGTACCGGGCTCGCTGTCCGCCGACGGCACGAGCTGGAAGCCGAAGGAGCAGCTGGAGCGCGGCACGAAGTACCGGATCAGCGCGACCGCGAAGGACGCGAACGGCCTGCCGGCCGCTGCCGACTCGACCTTCACCACCGTCTCCTCGGACAACAGCTTCATCGGCACGTACACCCCGGACGGGGGCGCCACGGTGGGGGTGGGCATGCCGGTGTCGTTCACGTTCGACAAGGAGATCGGCGACAAGAAGGCCGTGCAGTCCCACATCTCGGTCACCTCCAGCAGCGGGCAGGAGGTGGTCGGGCACTGGTTCGGCTCGCAGCGGCTCGACTTCCGGCCCGACGACTACTGGAAGGCCGGCTCCAAAGTCACGATGAAGATCGACCTGGACGGGGTGGAGGGCGCGAACGGCGTCTTCGGCGTGCAGAAGAAGACCGTCACCTTCACCGTGGGCCGCTCGCAGGTCTCCACGGTCGACGTGAACACGCAGACCATGACGGTCGTGCGCGACGGCGAGACGGTCAAGTCGGTCCCGATCTCGGCGGGCAGCGCGGAGAACCCGACGTACAACGGCAAGATGGTGATCTCCGAGAAGTCCCTCCAGACGCACATGGACGGCTCGACGGTCGGCTTCGGCGGCGAGTACGACATCCCGGACGTGCCGCACGCCATGCGGCTGAGCAGCAGCGGCACCTTCATCCACGGCAACTACTGGTATCTGCAGGGCAATCCGCCCTTCGGCCGCCAGGGCACCAGCCACGGCTGCGTGGGGCTGCGGGACGTCCAGGGCGGCCAGGGCGACACGCCGAGCAAGTGGTTCTACGACCACTCGCTCATCGGGGACGTGGTCATCGTCAAGAACTCCCCGGACGACACGATCGCGCCCGACAACGGCCTCAACGGCTGGAACATGGGCTGGAGCGAGTGGGTCGCCGGCAGCGCCGTCTGATCCCGGCCGGGTTCGGCCGATAGGCACGCTGAGCAGCGATTTTTGACGGTTCGCCGGGTCGCGCGGGAACTCCTCGCGCGACCCGCGCGTTTTTCGTGCGTACGTTTTCCCGGTTCCCAAACATGATGTCCGACCGAGGGGCTACGGTATGCACCCACCAGGTGACATGCAGCAACGCCGGGAGAAACCTTGAGCGTTCCGTACGAGACGGCAGCGTACGAACCAGCCGAGTCGCCCGAGTCTCCGGAGGAGCACCTCATGCGACTGCTCGGCCGCGCCCTGAACTCGTTCGAGCTGCCCGACGAGACGATACGGCGACTGGACTGCGCGCTGGCGCACGACGGTTCGCTGCACTCCGCGCACCACAGCGCGGGACTGCATCGCGAGACGTACCGGCACACGTGGCTGCTCGCCGACGGCTCGGCACTCACCCTCTGGGAGCTCGTCCACAACACCGCCCCGGGCGGTGAGGCGCAGCACGAGGTGTACGTCGACGAGGAGGAGCTGCGCGCCGCCACCGCGAGGCTGGCGCTGCCGCCGGACACGCCGGACTTCGAACTGCCCGTGCCGGTGCAGCTGTCGCCGATCCCCACCCCGCGGCACGTCTACGTCCAGGGCGGCTCGGCGGACCACGCCCGCCGGCTGCTGCGGCGCGCGGAGAACGCGGACCGGCCCGGCGCGGACACCGCCGCCCTGCTGGCCACGGCGACCGCCCACCAGATCACGCAGGCCTTCGGCGGCCCCGGCCGCACGGGCCGCCCCGCGGTCGGCTTCTCGCTCTACGAGCACGCCTTCCTGCTGCGTGACGGCGCCGAGGTCTCCCTGTGGGAGGTCGAGCACACGGCCACGCCCGACGGGCGGCACATGTGCGAGGTGTACGTCAGCGAGGACGCGGCCCGCCGGGCCATGGAGCGGCGCGCGGCGCAGGTGTCCTGAACCGCCGTCACCGGCCGGTCGTACGACAGCCGGGCCGGGCCCTCGTCGGACCCGGCCCGGCTGTCACCGTGCCCACAGGCTTCCTCAGGCCGCCACCGGCTCCTTCGTCCCCGCCGTCGAGGCCGACGGGGCCCCGTCGCCGCTTCCCGGTGCCGCCGTTCCGGGCGCCTGCTTGCGCAGCCCCTTGAGGACGATCACCAGGGCCGTGGTGACGCAGACGCCGGCCGCGATGGCGACCAGGTAGAGCAGCGGGTTGCCGATCAGCGGGACCACGAAGATGCCGCCGTGCGGGGCGCGCAGCGTCGCGCCGAAGGCCATCGACAGGGCGCCGGTGAGCGCGCCGCCCACCATCGAGGAGGGGATGACCCGCAGCGGGTCGGCCGCGGCGAACGGGATCGCGCCCTCGGAGATGAAGGAGGCGCCCAGCACCCAGGCGGCCTTGCCGTTCTCGCGCTCGGCGGCGTTGAACAGCCGGCCGCGCACGGTCGTGGCCAGGGCCATCGCCAGCGGCGGGACCATGCCGGCCGCCATGACCGCCGCCATGATCTTCATCGCCGAGTCGCTGGGGTCGCTGACCGCGATGCCGGCCGTGGCGAAGGCGTAGGCGACCTTGTTGACCGGGCCGCCGAGGTCGAAGCACATCATCAGGCCGAGCAGCGCGCCGAGCAGGACGGCGTTGGCGCCGGACAGTCCGCTCAGCCAGTCGGTCATCGCCTTCTGCGCGGACGCGATGGGTTTGCCGATCACCACGAACATCAGGAAGCCGACGACCGCCGAGGAGACCAGCGGGATTACCACCACCGGCATGATGCCGCGCAGCGCGGCCGGGATCCGCACCCGCTGGATCGCCATCACCACGGCACCGGAGATCAGACCGGCCGCCAGACCGCCGAGGAAGCCCGCGTTGATGGTCAGCGCGATCGAGCCGCCGACGAAGCCGGGGACGAGGCCGGGCCGGTCGGCCATGCCGTAGGCGATGTAACCGGCCAGGACCGGGACGAGGAAGCCGAACGCCACGCCGCCGATCTGGAAGAGCAGCGCCGCCCAGCTGTCGGCCTGCGACCACACGAAGTGGTCCATCACCGACGGCGCCTTGTTGATCTCGTAGCCGCCGATCGCGAAGCCGAGGGCGATGAGCAGACCGCCCGCCGCGACGAAGGGCACCATGTAACTGACGCCCGACATCAGCCACTTGCGCAGCTTGGTGCCGTAGCCCTCGCCGGGCTCGCCGCCGCGCTCGACGGGCGTCGCGCCCGGGGACGCGGAGGTGACCTCGCCGCGGGCCGCCTTGCCGCGGACCTCGGTGATCAGCTCGCCGGGGCGGTTGATGGCCGCCTTGACGCCGGTGTCGACGGTGGCCTTCCCGGCGAAGCGGTCCTTGTCGCGCACGGGCACGTCGTGGGCGAAGATCACGCCGTCCGCCGCCTCGATCACCGCCGGGTCGAGCCGGGTGAAGCCGGCCGAGCCCTGGGTCTCGACGGCGATCTCGACGCCCGCCTCGCGGCCCGCGTTCTCCAGCGACTCGGCCGCCATGTAGGTGTGGGCGATGCCGGTGGGGCAGGAGGTGACGGCGACGATGCGGAAGGGCCGCTCGGGCTCCGCCGCCGGCGTCTCGTCGCTCTCGACGCCGCTCGTGGCGCTGCTCGCCGTGCTGCCCGTGGCGGTCTCGGCGGAGGCCGCCGCCGAGACCGCCACGGAGTCCTCGTCGCCGTCGGAAGCCGCCGGCTCCTCCCCGCGGATCAGCGCCGCGGCGGCCCCGGCGTCGCCCACCGAGCGGAGCGCGGCCGTGAACTCGGCGTTCATCAGCTGCCGGGCCAGGGACGAGAGGATCGTCAGGTGGGCGTCGTCGGCGCCCGCCGGAGCGGCGATCAGGAAGATCAGGTCGGCCGGGCCGTCCGCCGCGCCGAAGTCGATGCCGGGCGCGCTGCGGCCGAAGGCGAGGGTCGGCTCGGTGACGTGCTCGCTGCGGCAGTGCGGGATGCCGATGCCGCCGTCCAGGCCGGTCGGCATCTGTGCCTCGCGGGCGGCCACGTCGGCGAGGAAGCCCTCCAGGTCGGTCACCCGGCCCTGGGCCACCATGCGTTCGGCGAGGGCGCGCGCCGCCGCTTCCTTGGTGTCGGCGGACAGGTCGAGGTCGACCAGATCCGCGGTGATCATGTCGCTCATCGCGGGCTCCTTAGCTCGCGTATCGCCCGGAACGCGGGGTGGTGGGCGAGGGTGGGGACGGAGGTACTGCGGGGAGGGGTGGTGCGCTGGGAAGTACTGGGGACGGGGGTACGGGGGTGAAGGCCGAGGAGGGCGCCGGCGCCGCGCGGGGCGGTCATGACACCGGCTCCGTCAGCGCCCGGTCCACCGGCACCCGGTCCGTGACCGTCACCGCGGCCGGGTCCAGGTCGGCCGGTGTCGGCATGACACTGCCGGGGAGCCGGACGGCCGCGGCGCCGTGCGCGACGGCGGAGGCGAGGGCCCCCGGTCCGCCGCCGCCGGCGATGAGGAATCCGGCGAGGGAGGAGTCACCGGCGCCGACGTTGCTGCGGACGGCGTCCACGCGGGCGCTGCCGAACCAGGTGCCCGCGTCGTCCACGAGGAGCTGCCCGTCGGCACCGAGGCTGGCGAGCACGGCACGCGCGCCCAGTGCGCGCAGCTCCTCGGCGGCCTTCACGGCGTCGCCGACGGTGGCCAGGGGGCGCCCGACGACCTCGGCGAGCTCCTCGGCGTTGGGCTTGACCACGTCGGGCCGCTCGCTCAGCGCCTCGCGCAGGGCGGGCCCGGAGGTGTCCAGGGCGATGCGGACTCCGGCGGCGTGCGCCCGGGCGACCAGGGCGGCGTACCAGGACGGGGCGAGTCCGCGGGGCAGGCTGCCGCAGCAGGCGATCCAGTCGGCGCCGCGCGACTGCCGCCGTACGGTCTCCAGGAGCAGTTCCTGTTCGGCCGCCGACAGTTCGGGCCCCGGAGCGTTGATCTTCGTCAGGACGCCGTCGGCCTCGGCGAGCGCGATGTTGGAGCGGGTGGCCCCGGCGACGGGCACCGGCGCGACCTCGATGCCCTGGGCGTCGAGCAGGTCGGCGACGAGCGCGCCGGGCGCGCCGCCGAGGGGCAGGACCGCGACGGTGCGCTGCCCGGCCGCCGTGACCGCACGCGAGACGTTCACGCCCTTGCCGCCCGGATCGACCCGCTCGCCGGTGGCACGGACGACCTCGCCGCGGTCCAGTGAGGGCACCTCGTAGGTGCGGTCCAGCGACGGGTTGGGGGTGACGGTGAGGATCATGCGCGTACTACTTCCGTGCCGTCGCGCTCGATGGCGGCGGCGTCTTCGGGGCTCAGCCCGCTGTCGGTGATCAGCAGGTCCACGTCGCTCAGGGCGCCGAAGCGGGCGAAGTGCTCCTGGCCGTGCTTGGAGGAGTCGGCGAGCAGCACCACGCGCCGGGCAGCGGCGACGGCGGCCCGCTTGACCGCGGCCTCGGCGAGGTCGGGGGTGGTCAGGCCGTGCTCGGCGGAGAAGCCGTTGGCCGCCACCATCAGCACGTCGGCGCGGATCTCGCCGTAAGCGCGCAGCGCCCAGGCGTCCACGGCGGCCCGTGTACGGTGCCGCACGCGCCCGCCGACCAGGTGGAGCTGGATGCCGGGGTGGTCGGCGAGGCGGGCCGCGATGGGCAGGCTGTGGGTGACGACGGTGAGCTGCGCCTCGGGCGGGAAGGCGGCGGCCAGGCCGGCCACCGTCGAACCGGCGTCCAGGATGACCGTGCCCTCGGCGGGCAGTTCCGCGAGGGCCGCCTTGGCGATCCGCTCCTTCTCGCCGGCCGCCGTGGACTCGCGCTCGGCGAGGTCCGGCTCGAAGTCGAGGCGCCCGGCGGGGATGGCGCCGCCGTGCACCCGGCGGAGCAGACCGGCGCGGTCGAGGGCCTTGAGGTCGCGGCGGATGGTCTCCGCCGTCACCTGGAACTCCTCGGCCAACGACACGACGTCCACCCGGCCGCCGTCCCGGGCGAGCCGGAGGATCTCCTGCTGCCGCTCCGGTGCGTACATGCCTGTTCACCTCCACCTTGTGCCCGAACGTGTGGTTTCACGGGAGGCTACGCCCGGTTTTCGGGAATGTAAACAGGCAAGTGGAAGTGATCAGACACAACCGGGCATGAACGGGCGTGGGCCTGAGGCGAGTGGGGGTCGAACCCGGGACGGGGGGGGGGGGGGGGGGGGGGCGGCCCGGGGCGCCCCCCCCCCCCCCCCCCCCCCCGCCCCCCCCCCCCCCCCCCCCCCCCCCGCCGGGGGGGGCCCCCCCCCCGCCCCCCCGCCGGGGGGGGGGGGGGGGGGGGGGGGGGGGGGGGGGGGCCCCCCGGCGGGGGGGGGGCGCCCCCCCCCCCCCCCCCCCCCCCCCCCCCCCCGCGTCCCCGTTCGGCCGTCGACCGCCCCGTCGTCAGACCAGTGCGGGCTTCTTCTCCGCCGCCGCGGCCTCCTCCTGCGCGTCCGCCCCTTCCACGTGCTGGGCCGGCCGCTCGGGCAGGGCGAACATCAGCAGGAAGATGGCGCCCATCACCGCGGCCACCCAGCCCAGCGCGTTCTGGAAGGCGTCCGCGTAGGCCGGGCCGATGCCGGCCCTGGTGAGGTGGTCGTCCATCGTGCCGAAGAAGACCACCGACACCAGGCCGAGTCCGAGCGCGTTGCCCATCTGCTGCACGGTGTTGATCAGCCCGGACGCCGCACCGGCGTGCTCGCGCGGCACCTGGGACAGCACCGCGTCCGTCAGCGGGGCGACGATCAGGCCCATGCCGAGACCCATGACGACCAGGGGCAGCGCCATCTGCCAGGACGTGATGCCGAGTCCGTACCGCTCGGCCTCCCAGATGTAGAGCAGCACTCCGGCCGCCATCACCAGCGCGCCCGCCTGGAGCACCTTGCGCCCGAAGCGCGGGACCAGCTGCTGCACGGACAGGCCCGCCGCCGTCGACACCGCGATCGAGAACGGCACGCCCGTCAGGCCGGACCGCAGCGGGCTCCAGCCCAGCCCCACCTGCATGTAGAGCGTCCACACCAGGAAGAAGATGCCGAGACCGACCCCGAAGACGGTCTGCACGGCGATGCCCGCCGCGAAGCTCTTGACCTTGAACAGCGACAGCTCGACCAGCGGGGACCCGTCCCGCGCGCTCTTGCGCCGCTCGTACGCCACCAGCACCGCGAGGACGACGAACGCGCCGCCCATCGACACGTACCCCCACAGCGGCCAGCCCAGCTCACGGCCCCGGGTCAGCGGGTAGATCAGCATCAGCAGGCCGAGGGTGACCAGGGCGACGCCGACCAGGTCCAGCTTGAGGGCGCGCGGGGCCTTGGACTCGGTGATGAAGCGGCTGCCGAGGATCAGGCCGGCGATGCCGACCGGCAGGTTGATGAGGAAGATGGGCCGCCATTCCAGGCCGAAGAGGTTCCACTCGGTGAGCAGGGCGCCGAGCAGCGGGCCGGAGACGGCCCCGAGTCCGACGATCGCGCCGAACAGCCCGAACACCTTGCCGCGTTCGTGCGCCGGGAAGGTGGCGTGCACGATCGACAGCACCTGCGGCACCATCAGCGCGGCCATGCCGCCCTGGAGGATGCGGGAGGCGACCAGCATCTCCGGGTTCACCGCGAAGCCGCACAGCGCGGACGCGAGCGTGAAGCCGCCGATGCCCACGAGGAACAGCCGCTTGCGGCCGTGGATGTCGCCGAGCCGTCCGCCGGTGATCAGGCCGGCGGCGAAGGCAAGGGCGTATCCGGCGGTGATCCACTGGATCTGGCTGAAGGAGGCGCCCTCGTCCCGCTGGATCGACGGGATCGCGATGTTGACGATCGTCACGTCGACGAGGTCCATGAACGCCGCCGTCATCACGATCGCGAGGGCGAACCAGCGCCGGCGGTCGCCGCCCGCGGCGGGCCGGTCCTGGGGTGTGTCCGGGGTGTGCGTGAAGGTCATGGGACCAAGCTAGGACCCCAGTAGGCCAGATCATGTCCTATATCTGGGGCATCCTCGGCTCATGACGACGGACACTCCGGCCCGGCTCCTGACGCTGCTCTCCCTCCTCCAGACACCCCGCGAGTGGCCCGGTGGCGAGCTCGCCGACCGGCTCGGGGTCTCCCGCCGCACGGTCCGGCGGGACATCGACCGGCTGCGCGAACTGGGCTACCCCGTGCAGGCGACCATGGGCTCCGACGGCGGGTACCGGCTGGTCGCCGGCAAGGCGATGCCGCCGCTCGTGCTCGACGACGAGGAAGCGGTGGCGATCGCGGTCGGGCTGCGCGCCGGGGCGGGGCACGCGGTGGAGGGCGTGGACGAGGCGTCGGTGCGGGCGCTGGCCAAGCTGGAACAGGTGCTGCCGTCGCGGCTGCGGCACCGCGTCGCCACGCTGCAGGCCGCGACGACGCCGCTGACCAGTGGGGACGGGCCGAGCATCGCGCCCGAGACGCTGACCGTGATGGCCTCCACGGTGGCCGGACATGAGCGGCTGCGGTTCGCCTACCGCGCCGGGGACGGCACCGAGTCGCGGCGCCTGACGGAGCCGTACCGGCTGGTGTCGACGGGGCGGCGCTGGTACCTGGTCGCGTACGACGTCGACCGCGACGACTGGCGGACGTTCCGGGTGGACCGGGTGAGCGAGCCGTTCGCGACGGGCGCGCGGTTCGCTCCGCGGGAGCTGCCGACGGGGGACGCGGCGGAGTATCTGCGCCGGTCCATGCAGCGGCGCGGCGACTCGTACGAGATCGTCGTCACCTTCGCCGCGCCGGTACGCGAGGTCGCTGCCCGGCTGCCGGGGTGGCTCGGCCCGCCGGAAGCGCTGGACGACGGGACGTCGTGCGTGCTGCGGGCCACGGTCTCGGACGCGGTGGAGTGGATGGCGGTACGGCTCGCGATGCTGGGGGTGGACTTCCGCGTCCAGGAACCCCCGGAACTGGTGACCAGCGTACGAACCCTGGCAGCCCGCCTGACCCGAGCCACGGAGACCTGACCCCTCCCCACGCCCCCCGGCGCACCGCCCAACCACGGGCACCCGTGCCGCCAGGCGCGACACGGGCGGGCCCGGCGACACCTCGGCACCACCGAGTCACGCGACCCACCGCCGTACCCCAGCCCAGCCCGGCTGCGCGGCCCACCCGGGCGCCGCCCACCCCACCGCGCTACACCCCCGGCGCCTCCTCCCACACGAACCCCCGCAGCACGTCGAGGTTCTCCAGCGCCAGGTCCAGCGCCCTCCCCGCCTCCTCCGCGGACGCGGCCCAGTACTCCACCGCCACCCGCACCGCCGCCCCCGCCGTGGCGGCGGCGAAGCGGAGCCGGGGTCCGGCCACCGGCGCCTCGGCAACGTTGTCGTCGCCCTCACGGCGCGCCGCCGCGACCCGCTCGGCCAACGCCTCCCCGAGCGCCCGCTCGGTCAGGTGGCACACGTCGGCCCACACCTTCCGCAGCGCCGGACTCGTCTCGGCCAGGCGGATCAGCGTCCGGGCCCCCTCCCAGGACGCGACGGACACCCCGGCACCCGGCGTCAGCGTGTGCCGCGCCGCGTGTTCCAGGGCCTGCGGCGGGGACAGCTCGGCCGGGGCGTCCCGTACCGCCTCGATCCAGCGCTCGGCGCCCAGGGCGTAGAGGGGCGCGACGGCCTCCTCCTTGGTGGCGAAGTACCGGTAGAAGGTGCGCGGGGCGATGCCGGCGGCGTGCGCGATGTCCTCGGCCCGGGTGGCCCGCAGGCCCTGGTGCACGAAGAGGCGGGCCGCCGCGCGGGCGATGTCCATGCGGGTCTCGGCCTTGCGCCGCTCGGTCAGCGAGACCGGTGGCCGGCCGAGGGCGGGAGTACGGGTGGTGCTGCTCACTTCGGCAGGCTATGCCGCTGTGGCAGAATCTGCCATCCGGCGGGTCACCCCGGGGTTCAGGTTCGGGGTGGCCCGCTCGTCATGGCCCGCGCAGTCGTGCCCCCGCCCGCAGACGGAGAGAGCCGGGCTGCGGCACCCGGGGGGGGAGGGGCGCCGAGCCCGGCTCGGGAAGTCCCGGCGCCGGGGGGAGTGCGTCGGGACCTGGTCCAGTGTGCGTCGGATCCGGTGCGGATCGGGGCCCGAACCGCCGGGCCCGGGATTCTTGTTCCCGGGCCCCTGCCGCTTGAAGCAGCGTTACACGCCATGTTTGCGCGGGCTTCGGCCACCGGCGTACGCCCCAGGCGTCACGCCACGCCCCCGCCTCACGGGGCCGTCCTGCGACGGCCCCCGACGTCTTACGCCGCCGCCTCGAAGCCGGTGTCACGCGCCAGCTTCTTCAGCTCCAGCAGCGCGTGCTTCTCGATCTGCCGGATCCGCTCGCGGGTGAGTCCGTGCTCCTTGCCGACCTCGGTCAGCGTGCGCTCGCGGCCGTCGTCGATGCCGTAGCGCATCTTGATGATGGAGGCCGTGCGCGGGTCGAGGCGGCCGATCAGGTCGTCCAGCTCCTCGCTGCGCAGCAGCGTCATCACGGACTGCTCGGGCGACACGGCGGAGGTGTCCTCCAGCAGGTCGCCGAACTGGGTCTCGCCCTCGTCGTCCACCGACATGTTCAGCGAGACCGGGTCGCGGGCCCAGTCGAGCACGTCGACCACACGCTCCGGCGTCGAACCGAGCTCGGCGGCGATCTCCGCGGGCTCCGGCTCACGGCCGTGCTCGCGGTTGAACTCGCGCTGCACGCGCCGGATCCGGCCGAGCTCCTCCACGAGGTGGACGGGCAGGCGGATGGTGCGCGACTGGTCGGCGATCGACCGGGTGATGGCCTGGCGGATCCACCAGGTCGCGTACGTCGAGAACTTGAAGCCCTTGCGGTAGTCGAACTTCTCGACCGCCCGGACCAGGCCGGCGTTGCCCTCCTGGATGAGGTCGAGGAGCGGCAGACCGCTGCGCGGGTAGCGGCGGGCCACGGCGACGACCAGGCGGAGGTTGGAGCGGATGAAGACGTCCTTCGCCCGCTCACCCTCGGCGATCAGGGCCTCGAGCTCCTCCCTGGTGGCATCCGCCCCGGTCTCCTCGTAGCCTTCGAGGACCTGCCGCGCGAACACACCCGCCTCGATGGTCTGGGACAGCTCGACCTCCTTGGCGGCGTCGAGCAGCGGGGTCCGCGCGATCTCGTCGAGGTACATGCCGACCAGATCGCGGTCGGCGAGCTCGCCGCCGT
Source organism: Streptomyces flaveolus (assembly GCF_044765825.1). Taxonomy (NCBI): domain Bacteria; kingdom Bacillati; phylum Actinomycetota; class Actinomycetes; order Kitasatosporales; family Streptomycetaceae; genus Streptomyces; species Streptomyces flaveolus. Next base: position 250,729 of record NZ_JBIWKU010000006.1, read on the forward strand.
TGGCGCGGACGCTGGTTGCCGCGTCGGCCGTCTCGCCGGTGGCGGACTTACGACGGGCGACGGCACGGGTTGCCATGCGTGCTCCCTTGCGATGAGTGGTTCAGCGGGTGGTCCAGTGGACGTTCGGCACTGTGGGGGTCGTCTCCGGTCTCTGCCTTGCTGTTGCGGAATCCGTCTCCGGACTCCCTCGGGACTCTCCTCGGGTGCCCTGCATCCGATGGAAACAACGACTGGAATCCGGACAGAATTCCCAACCCGTCCCCCGATTTTTCTGATCATGCAGTACCCTGTGCCGCCGCAGGAGGGGGAACGATGCCGTCGGAGCGCACGGATGTCCAGGTCAGGCCGGGGGTCGAGGACGACCTCAAGGCCCTCACGGAGCTCTACAACCACTACGTACGTGAGACGCCCATCACGTTCGACACCGACCCCTTCACCCCGGAAGAGCGCCGTTCGTGGCTGCTCTCCCACCCTGAAGACGGCCCGTACCGGCTGAGGGTTGCCACGGACGCGGACTCACAGGAGATTCTGGGCTACGCCACATCCAGCCCTTATCGCGCCAAGCCCGCGTACGCGACCTCGGTGGAGACCACCGTCTACGTCGCCCCGCACGCCGGCGGCCGGGGCATCGGCACGCTGCTCTGCACGGCGCTCTTCGAGGCCCTGGCCGGCGAGGACCTGCACCGTGCCTACGCGGGCATCGCGCAGCCCAACGAGGCCTCCGTCCGGCTGCACGAGCGCCTCGGCTTCCGGCACGTGGGCACGTACCGCGAGGTGGGCCGCAAGTTCGGCCGCTACTGGGACGTGGCCTGGTACGAGAAGCCGCTCCCGCACCGCCGCGAGGGGTAGCCGAGCCGTCAGCCGAACTGCACCGACCGCTTCGCCAGCCCCATCCAGAACCCGTCGATCACCGACTTGCGCAGGTCCAGCTCGCCGGCCGCGTCGGCCGCCCCCATCGTGACGAACAGCGGGGCGAAGTGTTCGGTGCGCGGGTGGGCGAGCAGGCCAGCCGGGGACTTGCGGGTGAAGTCGAGCAGCGCGTCCACGTCGCCGGTCTCGAGCGCGCGCCGCCCCCAGTCGTCGAACTCCGCGGACCAGGCGGGTACGCCGCCCTGGCGCAGGGCGGCCAGGTTGTGGGTGAAGAACCCGGAGCCGACGATCAGCACGCCCTCGTCGCGCAGGGGCGCCAGCCTGCGGCCGATCTCCATCAGCCGGACGGGATCGAGGGTCGGCATGGACACCTGGAGGACCGGGACGTCGGCGTCCGGGTACATCTCCACCAGCGGGACGTACGCGCCGTGGTCGAGGCCGCGGTCGGGGACGTCCTGCACGGGCGTACCGGGGGCGCGCAGCAGCTTGCGGACGGAGTCGGCGAGCTCGGGGGCGCCGGGGGCCTCGTAGCGCACCTGGTAGTAGTGCTCGGGGAAGCCCCAGAAGTCGTAGACGAGCGGCACCGTACGGGTGGCGCCGAGGGCGAGCGGGGCCTCCTCCCAGTGGGCGGAGACGACGAGGATCGCCTTCGGGCGCGGCAGGCCGGCGGCCCAGGCGGCCAGCTCGCCGGGCCAGACGGGGTCGTCGGCGAGGGGCGGGGCGCCGTGGCTGAGGTAGAGGGCGGGCATGCGCTCCCGGACGTCGGTCGACATGGCGGCGGCTCCCCATCACTGACTGTTGCTTGAAGTCTCAATCTCTTTCACCGCCGAATGTACGCCCTTTTTGTTTAACTTTCAAGAAATAGTCTCGTACAGTGGGATACATGAACACGGCACCCATCCCGGCCCCGGCCGACGAGCCCCGCTGGCTCACCGACGAGGAGCAGCTCGTGTGGCGCTCCTACATCGAGGCCGCCACCCTCCTGGAGGACCACCTCGACCGCCAGCTCCAGCGCGACGCGGGCATGCCCCACGTCTACTACGGCCTGCTGGTCAAGCTCGCCGAGTCGCCGAGGCGGCGCCTGCGGATGACGGAACTGGCCAAGTACGCGAAGATCACCCGCTCCCGCCTCTCGCACGCGATCGCCCGCCTGGAGAAGAGCGGCTGGGTGCGCCGCGAGGACTGCCCGTCCGACAAGCGCGGCCAGTTCGCGGTGCTCACGGACGAGGGGTACGCGGTTTTGCGGAAGACGGCACCGGGCCACGTGGACGCCGTGCGCCAGGCCGTGTTCGACCGGCTCACCCCGGAACAGCAGAAGTCCCTCGGCGAGATCATGCGGATCGTCGCCGAGGGACTTCAGCCCGCCGAGGCGGGAGCGGACCTGCCCTGGCTGCGCTGAGCGGATCGCTCAGGAGCCGGGCAGGTCCGCGGGGAACCGTGCGTACGGGGCGTCCCCTCCCCCTCCGCACGGGTGGCACAGGTGGTGCTCAGGGCCCGAGGGGTGTCACCGGCCGGTGTCAGTGGGCGACGACCGGCACCGGCAGCTCGTCCTCGACCCCGTCGCCGGAGCCGGACCCCGTGACGGGCGTGCTGCCCGGACGGCCGGCGTTGACGAAGGTCAGGGCGATCACACCGGCGGCCACCAGGATGCCGACGGCGAACCAGATCGCGCTGGTGTAGCCGTGCACCATGCCCTCCAGCTGGACGAGCTGCTGCTGGGACCGGCCGGCCGCGCCGCCGATGTGGTCGGCGATGTACGACGTGGTGGCCGAGGCGGCGATCGTGTTCAGCAGCGCCGTACCGATGGCGCCGCCCACCTGCTGGGAGGTGTTGACCATCGCGGAGGCGACACCGGCGTCCCGCGGCTGCACGCCCTGGGTGGCCAGGGACATGGCCGGCATGAACGCCGTACCCATGCCGAGACCGAGCAGCAGCATGCCGGGCAGCAGCACGGCGGCGTAGGAGGTGTCGACCTCCAGCTGGGTCAGCAGCAGCATGCCGACGGCGGCGACCAGGAAGCCGGGGCCCATCAGGAGACGGGCCGGGACGCGGGTCATCAGACGGGCGCCGATCTGGGTGGAGCCCGTGATCATGCCCGCGACCATGGGCAGGAAGGCGAAGCCGGTCTTCACCGGCGAGTAGCCCTTCACGATCTGCAGGTAGTAGGTCAGGAAGAGGAACAGGCCGAACATGCCGATGATGGCCAGGCCCAGCGAGAGGTAGATACCGCCGCGGCTGCGGTCGGTGACCACGCGCAGCGGCAGCAGCGGGGCCTTGACCCGCTGCTCGACCAGCACGAAGGCGGCCAGCAGCACGACGGAGCCGGCGAACATGCCGATCGTCAGGCTGTCGCTCCAGCCGGCCGACTCGGCGCGGGTGAAGCCGTACACGAGCGCGACCAGACCGAGGGTGGACAGGATCACGCCGGGGACGTCGAGCGGGGAGCGGTTGCGGCCGCCCTCGGGCTCACGGATGACCAGGTACGCACCGGCCGCGGCGACGACCGCGAACGGGACGTTGACGAAGAAGGTCCAGCGCCAGTCCAGGTACTCGGTGAGGAAGCCGCCGAGGATCAGACCGACGGCGGCACCGCCACCGGCGATGGCGCCGTAGATGCCGAACGCCTTGGCACGCTCCTTGGCGTCCGTGAACATCACGGCGAGCAGGGAGAGCGCGGCGGGCGCGAGCAGCGCGCCGAAGGCGCCCTGGAGAGCGCGGGAGCCGAACATCATCGCCTCGTTGGTGGCCGCACCGCCGAGCGCGGACGCGACGGCGAAGCCGGCCAGGCCGAGGACGAAGGTCCGCTTGCGTCCCCACAGGTCGGCGATCCGGCCACCGAACAGCAGCAGACCGCCGAAGGCGAGGGCATAGGCCGTGACGACCCACTGCCGGTTGCCGTCGGAGATGCCGAGGTCCTGCTGGGCGGAGGGCAGGGCGATGTTCACGATGGTCGAGTCGAGGACGACCATCAGCTGGGCGAGCGCGATGAAGACGAGCGCCTTCCAGCGGCCGGCGTCCGGGACGCCGGGAGCCTTGACGGCTGCTTGAGACATGGGGATACCCACTTCGGGACTTCGTGACGGAAAAAGGTCGGTAAAAGGGACGACTGGAGCCGGGGCGACGGCCACGGGGCCGCCGTCCTCAGGTCAGACGGTCATGAGTCACGGAACTACTGGTGACGGGCTACTGGTCGCGGACGTACTGGTGGTGGACTACTGGTCGCAGGGCCGGCGCAGGTCCTCCAGGGTCACGGCCGTCCCCGGCAGGGCGGAGCGGGCGGGAGCCCGCAGCCCGTCCAGGAACAGCTGCAGATGGCGATGGACGAACCGGTCGGCGCTCACGCACCCCGTACCGGCCGGAGGCCGGCTGAGCTGGGCCGCGGCGATCATCACATCGCCCACGCCCACGTCACTGCGGAGCTGCCCGGCCGCGGCGGCCCGTTCCATGACCTCGGCGACGAGCCGCTCGACCCGGTCGCGCGCCGCCTCCAGGTCGGGGTGGTGCTGGTCGAACGTGCTGGACACCATCGGGCACAGCGCGCTGATCCGCTCGTCGGCGGCGGCATGCACGAAGCGCTCCAGCGCCTCGAACGCGTCGCCGGTCTCCGCGAGGGCCAGCTCGGCCGCCCGTGCCGTACGGTCCATGACCGAGCAGACGACCTCGCGGACGAGGGCGTCGCGGTCGGGGAAGTTGCGGTACACCGTGGCGTTGCCGACACCGGCCCGGCGGGCGACCTCGTCGAGCGGCACGTCGGGGCCGTGCTCGACGAACATCTCCCGGGCGGCGGTGACGATCCGCTCCCGGTTGCGCAGGGCGTCGGCGCGCGGCCGGGTCGCCTTGCGCTGCACGGGGGTCGCGGTCTGCACGGCATACTCCTCGGGACTGAGGGGGCGATCCGGGGAGCGTCTCCCCGTTTCACTCGGACACAGGGCTAAACGGGGAAACGATCCCCGGTTATTTCCCACCCGCAGAACGATTCGCGGTGACCTGCGTCACACCTCTTCGAGCGTCCTCCGACGCCTGCCCCGAAGGTGCCCGCGCGGGCTCCCCGCCGGGCCGCGCAGAGGCCGCGAACAGGGCCGCGAGCTGCACGGACGCCCCGATCCCGGACACCGCCGGAGGCTACCCGCGAGAAACCCACGATCGGTCCGCCCCAGCGAGCGCCCGCACACCCCTCGACACAGGGTGAGCGCAAGGGTGCAGCCGGTGACCGGCGGCTGCCGTCCTCCGGGAGGTCAGCATGCAGCCGCAGCCGCAGGTGCGGCCGCCGAGCCGTCGGATACGCATGCGCCGGCCGGCCGCGATCGCGACGGTCGCCGTCCTGACGCTCGCCGTCAGCACCTCGGCGGGCACCGGCCGGCTCGCCCCCGGTACCTCGACGGCCGGCCCGAGCCCGGCCACCCTGTCCCGCTCCTCCGCGCACGGCCCCTGCATGATCAGCGGCGGCTCCGAGATCCAGATGTCGGAAGGCGTCCCGACCTCGTCCGGATACGCCCGCTCCACCGGCACCGTCCGGGCTCTCAACCTGATGATCGACTTCTCCGACGCGCCCGGCGAGGGCAAGGCCCTGGACCGGTACGACGAGTTCTTCCCGCAGACCCGGGAGTGGTTCCGCACCAGCTCCTACGGCCGCCTCGACTACCGCCCCGAGACCCCGATCCACGGCTGGCTGCGCATGCCCAAGTCGTTCGCCGAGTACGGCATAGAGCGCGGCGCCCCCTTCGATCCCGGCTACCGGGCCCTGGTGCAGGACCTGGTGTCGGTGGCCGACGCGAAGGTGGACTTCCGCGGTTACGACCTGCTGAACGTGCTGGTGACACCGAACGCCGGCCCCTCCGCCCTGGACACGGTCCTGTCCGTCACCTTCGCCGGCAACACCGAGGCCCCGGTCGCCGACGGCGTCCCGGTGGCGAACGCGTCCTTCGTCTACTCCCGGCAGGACGACGGCTCCGGCTCCTACGACAAGACCGGCTACCGCGTCCTCCCCCACGAGAACGGCCACGTCTTCGGCCTGCCCGACCTCTACACCCAGGAGGGCGGCGGCGCGGTCGGCCACTGGGACATCATGAGCGAGGACTGGGGCGCCGACAACGACCTGCTCGGCTGGCACAAGTGGAAGCTGGGCTGGCTCGACCCGTCCCAGGTGCACTGCGCGTCGCGGCCGGGCACGACGGAGTACACGCTGACGCCGCTGGCCCGCAAGGGCGGTGACAAGCTGGTCGTCGTACCGCTCAACGGGAAGTCCGGGTACGCGGTCGAGCTGCGCACCCGCGAGGGCAACGACGAGGCCGTCTGCCGCGAGGGCGTACTGATCTACAAGGTCGACGCGGACGTGGACACGGGGATGGGCCCGGTCACGGTGTACGACTCCCGCAGAAACAGCGGCGGATGCACCCGCAGCCCCAACGTCCACGCCGAACTCTCGGACGCCGCGTTCATCCCCGGCGAGACCTTCAAGGACCCGCGCCGGGGCGTCACGATCACGGTGTCGGGGGCGGACTTGAAGGGGGACCATCAGGTGCGGGTGACGCGGGGCTGACGTCCCGGCGCGGCGGGGGCCGAAGCATGGGAGAGAGGGGACTGTCGGTCCCCGCATTACGGTAGGCCTGCCGCGACCGCCGTACCGGAGAGCCGATGCCCGCCAACCACACGAACGACACCGCCGACCCGATCGACGCCGGGGGCGCCGGGCAGGTGCGGGGCACGGGGGGCGGCGTCGCACCGGCCGAGGCGGTCACGCCGCTGCTGCGGGGCATCACCGTCCTGCGGCGGCTGACCGAGGCGGACGGCGGCACCCTCAGCCTCAGCGGGCTGGAGAAGGCCACCGGCCTGGCCCGCTCCACGGTCGACCGCGTCACCGCCACCCTGGCCCGCATGGGATACGTCCGCCTGGACGGCCGCGACGTGACCCTCGCCCCCCGCCTGATGGAACTGGGCAACGCCTACCTCTCCGCCCTGCGCCTCCCCGCCCTGCTGTCCCACCGGGCCGACGCCCTCGCCGACGAGCTGGACGAGTCGGTGTCCCTGGCCGTCGGCGACCGGGACGGCGTCCGCTTCATCCACCAGGCCACGCGCCGCCGGGCGATGTCCCTGAGCTTCCGCATCGGCGACCTGCTGCCCGCCGAGCGCACCGCACCCGGCCCGCTGTTCGCCACGGAGTGGACGCAACCCGACTGGCGCCACTGGCACGACCGCCGGGCGACGGACCCGGAGGACCGCTCCTTTGCTTCCGTACCGCCACGCGACCACGCCGCCGTCCCCGACGCGGACTTCGAGCGCCGTACGGCGAGGGCGGCGGCCGACGGCTGGGCCCTGGACGACCAGCTGATCGAACCGGGCCTGGTCGCGGTCTCGGCCCCGGTACGGGATCCGGGCACCGGCCGGGTGGCGTGCGTGGCGAGCGTGGTGAGCCACACCAGCCGCCACACGGCACAGGACCTGCGCGCCGCCCTGCTGCCCCGCCTGCGCTCGGCGGTGACGCAGATGGAGGACGACCTGCGCCACGCCCCGCCACCGGCGCCGGGCCCCCCGCCCGCGGGCCTCGCCACCTGGACGGGCGCGTCGAAACAGGAACTGGGCCGGGAATTCGTGGAGTCCCTCGCCCGCGGTCTGACCGTACTGACGGCCTTCGGCGAGAGCAGGCCCGCCCTCACCCTGACGGAGGTCGCGAAGGCGACGGGCCTGGCGCGGGCGACGGTCCGCCGGGCCCTGATCACCCACGAACACGCGGGCCTGGTGACACAGTCCCCCGACCGCACCTTCACCCTCACCCCCCGCGTCCTCTCCCTCGGCTTCCCGCCCCTCTCCCGCCTCTCCCTCCCCCAGATCGCCCAGCCCCACCTGACCGCACTGGCGGCCCGGGTCAACGAGTCGGCCTCCCTGGCCGTCCTGTCGGACTCGGGCGAGGAGATCCAGTACACGGCGCGGGCCTCCCCGAGCCGCGTGATGAGCGCCCGCATCACCGTGGGCGCCCGCCTCCCGGCCCCGGCGACCGCCCCGGGCCGCGTCCTCCTCGCGGACCTGGAGGAGGCCCTGGTCGACGAGGAACTGGAAGCCGGCCTGCGCTCGATCGCGGTCCCGGTACGCGACCGCACGGGCCGGGTCGTGGCCGCGGTGAACGTGGCGATGCACGCGGCCCGCCGGACGACGGAGGCGTGCGTGACGGAAATCCTCCCGGAACTGCGCCGGACGGCCACCGCCATCGAGACGGACCTCCGCACAGCGGGCCGCTTCACCCCCGTCCCCCCGACCTGACCACCCGCTACACTGTCGGCGGTGGCACAGCCGTACCACCGCACCAGGCCTTCGTAGCTCAGGGGATAGAGCACCGCTCTCCTAAAGCGGGTGTCGCAGGTTCGAATCCTGCCGGGGGCACCAGAGGAACGTCTGGTCCGAGGCCCTTCCGTCCGATGCACGGGAGGGCCTTCGTCCTGGCAGCGCACATGTAGCACGCCCGCTGCCACGCCCGGCGGTGCGGTCGTGTTCCTGCCGGGTGGGGGTCCTCGCGGTCACGATACTGAGCGCATGCCCGGCCAACTCCGTGCCAAGGTCCTGCCGGACCGTCAACGCCGTTCTCTGGACGACCTTCAGCAAGACCTGGATCTCTCGTCGGGGGACAGCCGGTCGAAGCAGTCGGCCTTCTGGACCATGCTCACGCTGTCCGCCGTCATCGCGGCCGGGGGCATCCTGACGGACTCCACCGCCACCGTCATCGGCGCCATGATCATCGCCCCGCTCTCCACTCCCATCATGGGCATCGCCCTGGGGGCCGTACAGCGCCGCCGCACCACCGCCGCCGCGTTCGTGGCCTCCGGGGGCCTGCTGGTGGTCCTCGTCGGGGCGGTGGCCTCACTGGTGGTGCCGCAGTCCTACGACCTGCTGACCAACAGCCAGATCTCGGGCCGGACCTCCCCGGGACTGATGGACCTGATCTCCGCTCTGGCCACGGGCTTCGCCGGCGCCGTGGCGCTGGCCCGCAAGGACGTCGCCGCCGTCCTGCCCGGAGTGGCCATCGCGATCTCCCTCGTACCGCCCCTCGTGGTGACCGGCGTCTGCGCCGGCCAGACGGCGTGGTGGCCGGCGCTGGGCGCCCTGGTGCTCTTCCTGTCCAACCTCTTCGCCCTCGTCTTCGCCGGCATGGTCGTCTTCGCCGGCCTCGGGTACACCCACACCGCCGGACGGCGCACCCCTCACGGGCCTCGCCGCGCCTACGTCATGCTCGGGCTGCTCTTCACGGCCGTCCTGCTCCCCCTGGGCGCCAACACGGTCGCCACCGTCCTGCTCAACACCTGGACCCTGCGGGCCAAGAGCGCCGCGGAGCGGTGGCTCACGCAGAGCCCGGGCGCGATGGTCACCAGCGTCGACGCACAGTCCAGGACCCTCTACATCCACGTGCGCAGCCCTGGTGACCTGCCCCCGATCGACGGGCTGCTCAGCAGCCTGGAGGGCCACATCCCCGACGGCATCCCCATCGTCGTCGACAGCACACGCGGCCGGCAGATCACGGCCGGAAAGGTCGGCGGCTGACGCCCTCGGACGGCTGCGTTCAGTGGGCCACCGTGATGAGGTGGTCGGGGCCGGGGGTCTCCAGTTCGTCGATCACCGCGGCGGCCAGGTCCTCGGCGCTGATCCAGGATCGGCCGTCCGCGTCGAGGAGCAAGGTGTCGGTGCCGCGGCGGTAGTGGCCCGTGCGTTCGCCGGGTTCCAGCAGGGCCGGTGGGCTCAGGTAGGTCCAGTCCCCATGGGTGTGGGACCGGCAGGTCCGTAGCTGGGCGATGCCCGCGGCGGCCACGGCCTTGATCTCGGTCGGTACGTATTCCGGGTCGTCGGCGACCAGCAGATCGCCGTCGCCGGGGCTGCGCAGTGCGCCGGCGCCGCCGACCACGAGGACGCGGATCCCGAGCTGTGCGGCGATGTCCAGCACCGTCCGGGTGGCGCCGACCAGGAACGCCTCGTCGACCGGCACGGTCCGCAAGGTCACGACGACGGCGTCCGCCGCGCCATGGGACGCGGACCCCCCGAGTGCCTCGCGCAGGGCGGGTGCGTCGTCGACGTCCACCGCGATCGGCGTGACGTTCGGGCTCCTCCCGTCATCACCCGCCGGTTTCCGGGACAGGGCGAGCATCTGGTGGCCGCGGGCGCCGCCCTCGGTGATCACCCGGCTGCCGACCATCCCGGTGGCGCCCAGTACGGCGATCGTCATGCGTGTCCTCATCGGGCCCGTCCTTCTCGTATCTCGTCGTCGTGCAGCTGGTCTTCTCGGATTCCGGGCCCCTCCGCCGGTCCGCCGCGCGCCGGGACGTCGAGCTGCGCCGCCAGCAACGCCGCCAGTGCGAGGGCGAAGCCCCGAGGGTCTGCAGCAGGCTCAGTGACTCGCCCCAGGAGGCGGGGGGCGAGTGCGGTCAGTGCGACGGTGGCCGCCCGGTGCGCGTACGGGATGCTCGGCGGCCCCGGCGCCCGCGCGGTTGTGGTGTGCATATGAGGGAGTCTCAGTTCCAGCCGGTCATGAGTCCAACACATGCTTGTCATCACAGCGATGAACCAGAACGATGACTGTGTGGATCTGCAGCAGATGCGCTACGTCGTCGCCGTGGCGAGATCGCCGAAGAGACGTTCGTGGACTTCGTGAGCGGCACGCCCGCCCGGGACCGGTCCGATCAGGCGTTCGCCGCCGCGGGTCTGGTCCGCCATGTCGCGTACGAAGCCGGGGTCGTGGAGCTGATCACCCGGCTGATCGCGCGCGGGCTCGGCGTCGCGTTGCTGCCGTCGGCGTTCATCCGGCCGCGGGCCGCCGACGACCCCGGACTGGCGCTGGTCCCGGTGGTCGACGGGCCGCATCGCGTCGAGTACCTGGTGTGGAACCCCTTCAACCCGAGCCCGGCCACCCGGGCGATGCTCGACGTCCTCGGGACCGGACCGCCGTCCACGGCGCCCTGACACTTCGTGTCACCTCTCCGCCGCGAGTTCCTTCAGCGCGATGTTGAGGCGGAGCACGTTCACCCGGGGTTCGCCGATGAAGCCGAGGGTGCGGCTCTCCGTGTGCTCGGTGACGAGTTTCCGGACCTCTTCGACGGGCAGGCCGTTCCTCTCGGCGACCCGGTGCGCCTGGAGGTGCGCGTACTCGGGGGAGATGTCCGGGTCCAGGCCCGAGGCGGAGGAGGTGACCGCGTCGGCGGGTACGTCCGAGGGGTCGACCCGGTAGCCGGGCACCGAGTTGTCCTTCACCACGGCGGCCTTGGCGTCCTTCACCCACTGGACGAGCTCCGCGTCGTCGGCGGAGCGGTTGGTCGCGCCGGACAGGAGCAGGTTGTACTGGGTGTTGACGCTGTTGGTGCCGAGGCCGCGGGCCGGGCGGCCCTGGAACCACTTCAGGTCCGGCTCGGGGGCCGGCCGGCCCGTTTCCGACGGCAGCTCGTAGGTCTGGCCGATCAGGGACGAGCCGACGACCTTGCCGTCCGCTGTGATCTCGGAGCCGTTCGCCTTGCCGGGGAAGAGCCCCTGGGCGATGCCGGTGATCAGCAGGGGGTACGCGATGCCGGTGACCACGGTCAGGACGAGGAGGGCGCGCAGGGCCGCTCCGAGGAGCCGGGCCGTGTTGGTCAGGGAGGTGTTCATGTCCTTCACCGGATCCCGGGGATCAGCGAGACGATCAGGTCGATGAGTTTGATGCCGATGAACGGGGCGATCAGCCCGCCCAGGCCGTAGACGGCCAGGTTGCGCCGGAGCATCCGGTCCGCGCTCGTCGGCCGGTACCGCACGCCCCGCAGGGCGAGCGGGACCAGCGCGACGATGATCAGCGCGTTGAAGACGACGGCCGACAGGATCGCGGAGTCCGGCGAGGACAGGCGCATGATGTTGAGCTTGTCCAGGCCCGGGTGGACCGTGGCGAACAGCGCCGGGATGATCGCGAAGTACTTGGCGACGTCGTTGGCGATGGAGAACGTGGTCAGCGCGCCCCGGGTGATGAGGAGCTGCTTGCCGATCCCGACGATCTCGATGAGCTTGGTCGGGTCGGAGTCGAGGTCGACCATGTTGCCGGCCTCCTTGGCGGCCGACGTGCCCGTGTTCATCGCCACGCCGACGTCGGCCTGCGCGAGCGCGGGGGCGTCGTTGGTGCCGTCGCCGGTCATCGCGACCAGCTTGCCGCCCGCCTGCTCCCGTTTGATCAGGGCCATCTTGTCCTCGGGGGTGGCCTCCGCGAGGAAGTCGTCGACGCCCGCCTCGTCCGCGATCGCCTTCGCGGTCAGGGGGTTGTCGCCCGTGATCATGACGGTCCTGATGCCCATGCGGCGCAGTTGCGCGAAGCGCTCGCGCATGCCCTCCTTGACCACGTCCTTGAGGTGGACGACGCCCAGGACGCGGGCCCCGCGTTCGTCCTCGACGGCGACGAGCAGCGGCGTGCCGCCCGCCGCGGCGATCCGGTCGGCGGTCGCCTGCGCGTCGTCGGCCACCGCCCCGCCCCGCTCCCGCACCCAGGCGAGCACCGAACCCGCCGCGCCCTTGCGTACCTTGCGGCCGTCGAGGTCCACGCCGGACATGCGGGTCTGCGCGGTGAACTGGATCCACTCGGCGCCCACGAGTTCGCCCGGATCAAAGGCGCGAAGCGCTTCCTCGGAAGGGTGGTGGGCGACGGGTGGGCGTTCGCGCAGCCCGTACCTCTCCTTGGCCAGGACGACGACCGAGCGGCCCTCGGGCGTCTCGTCGGCCAGCGAGGAGAGCTGGGCGGCGTCGGCCACCTGGGCCTCGGTGGTGCCGCGCACCGGCACGAACTCGGCCGCCCGCCGGTTGCCGAGCGTGATCGTGCCGGTCTTGTCCAGCAGCAGCGTGGAGACGTCGCCGGCGGCTTCGACCGCGCGGCCCGACATGGCCAGGACGTTGCGCTGGACGAGCCGGTCCATGCCGGCGATGCCGATCGCGGAGAGCAGGGCGCCGATCGTGGTCGGGATCAGGCAGACCAGCAGCGCCACCAGCACGACCAGGGTGAGGTCGGTGCCCGCGTAGTCGGCGAACGGCGTCAGCGTGGCGCAGGCCAGCAGGAAGACGACGGTCAGCGAGGCCAGCAGGATGTTCAGCGCGATCTCGTTGGGCGTCTTCTGCCGGGCCGCGCCCTCGACCAGGTTGATCATGCGGTCGATGAAGGTCTCACCGGGCCTGGTCGTGATCTTGATGACGATGCGGTCGGAGAGGACCCTGGTGCCGCCGGTGACGGCGGACCGGTCGCCGCCGGACTCGCGGATGACGGGCGCCGACTCGCCGGTGATGGCCGACTCGTCGACGGACGCGACACCCTCGACGACGTCGCCGTCGCCGGGGATGACGTCCCCGGCCTCGCAGACGACCAGGTCACCGACCGTCAGCTCGGTGCCGGGCGCGACGCTCCCGTCGACCCGGCGGGCGACCGTGTCGGTCTTGGCCTTGCGCAGGGTGTCGGCCTGGGCCTTGCCGCGGCCCTCGGCGACCGCCTCCGCCAGGTTGGCGAAGATCACGGTGAGCCAGAGCCAGGCACTGATGGTCCAGCCGAACCGGTCGCCGGGGTCCGTGAGGGAGAAGACCGTGGTCAGGACGGAGCCGACGAGGACGACGAACATGACGGGCGACTTCACCATCACCCGCGGGTCGAGCTTGCGGAACGCGTCGGGCAGCGACGCGACCAGTTGTCCGGGGTCGAAGAGGCCCGCGCCGGGACGTCCCTGTCCGGAGGGGTGCCCGGTGGGCGCGTCGTCGTGCGGTGCCCGGGGCTGGGTGGCTGTGGACATCGTGTCCTCGTGCTTCTGCGTGTCGGTGGTCATGCCGCCAGCCCCTCGGCGAGCGGACCCAGGGCGAGCGCCGGGAAGTAGGTCAGACCGGTGATGATCAGGACGGCGCCCACCAGCAGGCCGGAGAACAGCGGTTTCTCGGTGCGCAGGGTGCCCGCGGTGGCCGGGACGGGCTGCTGCTCGGCGAGGGAGCCGGCGAGCGCCAGGACGAACACCATCGGCAGGAAACGGCCGAGCAGCATGGCGAGGCCCAGGGTGGTGTTGAACCACTGCGTGTCGGCGTTCAGACCGGCGAACGCCGAGCCGTTGTTGTTCGAGGCGGAGGTGTAGGCGTACAGGATCTCGGAGAAGCCGTGCGCTCCGCTGTTGGTCATCGAGTGGCCCGGGGTGGGCAGGGCCAGCGCCGCGGCGGTGAGGGTCAGCACCAGTGCGGGGGTGACGAGGAGGTAGCAGGCGGCGTACTTGATCTCGCGGGTGCCGATCTTCCTGCCCAGGTACTCGGGGGTGCGGCCGACCATCAGACCGGCGATGAAGACCGCGATGACCGCCATGACCAGCATGCCGTAGAGGCCGGAGCCCACGCCGCCCGGCGCGATCTCGCCCAGCATCATCCCGAGCAGGGTGATGCCGCCGCCGAGGCCGGTGAAGGAGGAGTGGAAGGAGTCCACCGCACCGGTGGAGGTCAGGGTGGTCGACACCGCGAAGATCGACGAGCCGCCGATTCCGAACCGGACCTCCTTGCCCTCCATCGACGCGCCCGCGATGTCCGGGGCGGGGCCGTGGTGGGCGAACTCGGTCCACATCATCAGGGCGGTGAAGCCGACCCAGATGGTGGCCATGGCCGCGAGGATCGCGTAGCCCTGGCGCACCGAGCCGACCATGACGCCGAAGGTCCGGGTCAGCGCGACCGGGATCAGCAGGATCAGGAAGATCTCGAAGAGGTTCGTGAACGGGGTGGGGTTCTCGAACGGGTGGGCGCTGTTGGCGTTGAAGTAGCCGCCGCCGTTGGTGCCCAGCATCTTGACGGCCTCCTGCGAGGCCACCGCGCCGCCGTTCCACTCCTGCGTGCCGCCCATGCCGTGCTCACTCAAGAATTGGCCGACCTCGTGGATGCCGGAGAAGTTCTGGATGACCCCGCAGGCCACCAGGACGACCGCGGCGACGGCGGCGAGCGGCACCAGGAGGCGGACGACTCCACGGACCAGGTCGGCCCAGAAGTTGCCCAGTTCACCGGTGCGCGCCCGGGTGAAGCCGCGCACCAGGGCGACGGCGACGGCCATGCCGACCGCGGCGGAGACGAAGTTCTGCACGGCCAGCCCGGCGGTCTGTACGACGTGGCCCATGGCCTGCTCGCCGTAGTACGACTGCCAGTTGGTGTTGGTCACGAAGGACGCGGCGGTGTTGAACGCCTGGTCCGGGTCGATCGAGGCGAAGCCCAGCGAGCCGGGCAGCACGCCCTGGAGCCGCTGGAGCAGATAGAGGAAGAGGACGCCGGCCAGGGAGAAGGCGAGCACGCCGCGCAGGTACGCGGGCCCGCGCATCTCCGTGTCCGGGTCGGCTCCGATGCCCCGGTAGATCCACTTCTCGACCCGCAGGTGCCTGGAGGAGGAGTAGACCCGGGCCATGTAGGTGCCGAGGGGGCGGTGGGCGAGCGCCAGCGCCGCGATGAGCGCGAGCAGCTGGAGCACGCCGGCGAGGACGGGGCTCATGTGCTGCTCAGAACCTCTCCGGGCGGATCAGGGCGAGGACGAGGTATCCCAGCAGGGCGACGGCCACGATCAGGCCGACGATGTTCTCGGCGGTCACAGCTTCGTCACTCCCTTGGCGACGAGAGCCACGAGCGCGAACACCGCGATTGTGGTGACGACGAAGGCCACGTCGGCCATCGCGAGCTCCTAGTGAGGTGCGGAGAAGCATCTGACACGGAGAGGAAAGCCCCTCCGTGACCGGATTCGACCGCCGTTGATGACCTCCTTACGGCGGCCCGAACTCCTTTGACGCTTCCCTGACGGCGCGCGGCCGCCGGCCCTCACGACTGCCGTACCGCCGCCGCACTGCAGCACTGCCGTGGTACCTCAGGCCGCCCGGAGCCGCGGGCGGCGGACGGTGGCGTCCGTGTGCTGCCGCAGCCGCTCGCCGTTGCCGGCGGCCGCGGACCGCGAGCGGTTCCGCGCGAAGACGACCAGGCGCAGGACGGCGAACCGCGCGACGCCGGTGAGTGCGGAGGCGGACAGGTAGACGACCTGCTCCAGTACCGCGCCGGGCGCCGCCACCAGCTGGTGCAGGACGAGCATCGCCCCGCACGTCACCGCGTACGCGGCGGCCGCGGACCCGGCCGACTGCGTGTGCTGGCGCCAGGTCGCGCGTCCGCCCGCGCCGAAGGTGAAGCGGGCGTGCAGTTCGGTGGCGAGGAGCGTGGAGACCACGGTGATCGCGGCGTTGGCCAGGGCCCAGGGGATCCAGGAGGCGAGGGCCGCCACGGCGAAGCCGGCCGCGAGCCCGACCCCGCCACCGCACAGGACGAAGCGGGCGAAGGACGCGAAGGCGCCGGGTGCCGCCTGCTGTCGGACCTGTTCCGTGTTCACGATCCACCCCCTCCTCGCCGACCCCTTCAGCGATGGCACCATAATGGCACACGTATGGCGTCACTGACATCTCATTTGGCGCAGCCTGCCTTCCCGGATGGCACCACCCGGCCGGGGGAGCTGCGGATGCGCGGGTCGACGACTCTGACGGCCGTGAACGCGAACGGGGCGGCGTACTCCGACGTGGTGTCGGAGTACGCCGCCCCGCGGGTGGGACGGTCGGTCTCGCGGTTACTTCGGGTCGCGGTCGAAGGCCGACTTCGACCAGAAGTAGCCGAGCGCGGTGAGAGCCAGGCACCAGCCGAGGGCGAGCCAGCCGTTGTGGCCGATCCCGGTGCCGAGGAGCAGGCCGCGCAGGGTCTCGATGGCCGGGGTGAAGGGCTGGTACTCGGCGATCGGCTGGAACCAGCCCGGCATCGCGTCCACCGGCACGAAGGTGCTGGAGATGAGCGGGAGGAAGATCAGCGGCAGCGCGTTGTTGCTGGCCGCCTCGGCGTTCGGGCTGATCAGGCCCATGCCGACCGCGATCCAGGTGAGCGCCACGGTGAAGAGCACCAGCAGCCCGAACGCCGCCAGCCACTCCAGGGCCGTGGCGTCCGTGGACCGGAAGCCGATGGCCACGCCGACGGCGCCCACGAGGATCACGCTCATGACCGACTGCACCACGCTGCCGACGACGTGCCCGATGAGGACGGAGCCGCGGTGGATGGCCATGGTGCGGAAGCGGGCGATGATGCCCTCGCTCATGTCCATGGAGACGGACACCGCGGTGCCGATCGTGGTGCTGCCGATGGTCATCAGCAGCAGGCCCGGCACGAGGTAGGCGATGTACTCGGCACGGTCGGCCCCGCCGCCCCCGATGCCGGCGCTCATCACGTCGCCGAAGACGTAGACGAAGAGCAGCAGGAGCATGACCGGAGTGAGCAGCAGGTTCAGGGTGAGGGACGGGTAGCGCCGGGCGTGCAGGAGGTTGCGGCGCAGCATCGTGGACGAGTCGCGCACCGCGAGGGAGAACCGGGACGGACGGGCGGACGCCATGGGGGTGCTCATCGGACGGTCTCCTTGGGCTGGTCGGTGCCGCCGGTCAGGGCGAAGAACACGTCGTCGAGGTCGGGGGTGTGCACGGTCAGCTCGTCCGCCTCGATGCCGGCCGCGTCCAGCAGGTCGAGGACGGAGCGCAGTTCGCGCTGGCTGCCGCCCGAGGGGATCTGCAGCGTGAGCGCCTCGTCGTCCCTGGTGACCTCCCGCAGCCCGGCGGCGGCGGACCGGTAGGCGGCGGGGTCGGAGAAGCGCAGGCGTACGTGTCCGCCGGGAACGATCCGCTTCAGCTCCTCGGCGCTCCCCTCGGCGGCGATCCTGCCGTCGTTCAGCACCGCGATGCGGTCGGCGAGTTCGTCGGCCTCCTCCAGGTACTGGGTGGTGAGGAAGACGGTCACCCCGCTCGTGACCAGTTCGCGGATGATGCCCCACATGGTGTGCCGGGAGCGCGGGTCGAGGCCGGTGGTCGGCTCGTCGAGGAAGATGATCCGCGGGCTGCCGACCAGGGTCATCGCGATGTCCAGGCGGCGCTTCATGCCGCCGGAATAGGAGGAGGCGGGCTTCTTCGCCGCGTTGACCAGGTCGAACCGCTCGAGCAGCTCGGCGGTCACCCGCCGGCCCTCCGCACGGGAGAGGTGGTGCAGGTCCGCCATCAGGAGCATGTTCTCCTCGCCGGTGATCAGGCCGTCGACGGCGGAGAACTGCCCGGTGACGCCGATCGCCGCCCGCACACCGTCCGGTGAGGTGGCGATGTCGTGGCCCGCGACCTGGGCCTGCCCGCCGTCGGCGGAGACGAGCGTGGAGAGGATCTTCACGGCGGTGGTCTTGCCGGCGCCGTTCGGACCGAGCAGCGCGAAGACGGAACCGGCGGGGATGTGCAGGTCGATGCCGTCGAGGACGGTCTTCTCGCCGTACGACTTGCGCAGTCCGACGGCGGAGACGGCGGCCGGCGCCGGCCGGTCGTCCGCCTGCCTGGGCGTGGGCATGACAGATGAAGGCATGGAGCCCTCCCGTTCGAAGGGTGAAGTGGCTGGGGCGGGTCGGCGGTGCGCGGAGTCGCGGCTGGTCAGACCTTGGCGCGGCGGACGTCGATGGTGCCGTACCGGGTGCGGGCGCGGACCTTGACGGTGTCCTCGGCCTCCCCCGGGGCGTCGGACGCGGTGAGCGTGTTGCGCACCCGCCCGGCGTCCGAGTGCGCGTCGAGCCAGGCGGCCGTGCCCTCGCGGATGCCGACCTCGATGGCGCCGTAGGAGGTCTCCAACTGCACCTCGCCGCGGACCACCTCGCCCACCCGCAGTGCGCCGTGGGCGGTGGTGGCGGTCAGCGAGCCCTCGACGCGGGTGATGTTGATGTCACCGTTGGCGTGGCTCACCCGCAGGTCACCGATGGCGGTGCCGACGGTCGTGGCGCCGTGCGAGTTCTTCAGGACGGCGGAGCCCTCGACCAGGCCGACGCGCACGCTGCCGGAGCTGGTGGTGATCTCCGCCGTGCCCTCCACCCGGTCCACGGTGACCGAGCCGTGGGAGGCGGTCAGCTGGAGCGGGCCGGTGATGTCCATGCGGACGTCACCGCCCGAGGTCTTCACCCGGACCTCGCCGAGCCGGCCCTCGCCGAGCACCTGGGTCCAGGAGCCGGTCGTGTCGATGCGCGAGCCCGTGGGCAGTTCCACCGTCACGTCGACGGAGCCGGTGGGTCCGATGAAGCGACGCTCCTTGGTGCTGATCGTCAGGACGCCGCTCGAGTAGGAGACCTCGGTCTGCTCGGCGGCCCGTACGTCCTTGTCCCGCTCGGGGTCGCCGGGCCGCACCTCGACGACGGTGTCGAGCCGGTCGCCCGCGGTGAACCGGATGGAACCCGCGCCCACGTGGGCGGTCACCGCGATCGGTTCGGGAGTGTCGAAAGAAGGCATGGCTGTACCGTCCTCGTGAGTCCTTGGGGTGTCCCCGCTGGTGGGACGTGGGGTGGGGTTGCTGTGCTTCTTCGAGGTGCGGGCGTGGGCGCGGTCAGCGCACCCAGCCGGTGAAGCTCTGTCCGACACTGCGGGTCCGCTCCGTCGCGCGCGGCGCGCCGCCGCCCTCGACCGCGGCCGACACGGCCCGCACCAGCCACGCGTTGACCGACAGGCCCTCACGGCTCGCGGCCTCCTCGGCACGCGCCTTCAGGTGGGCCGGCAGACGCAGGTTGACGCGGGCGGTGCCGCCCTCGTCGCCTTCGGCCGGGGCCGGGGTGGGAAGCGGTCCGGCGGGCACGGCCGCCGGCTCGGCGGAGGCGCCGCCGTCGGTGGGCGGCGGTGTCACGACGAAGTCGGGGTCCAGCCCGCGCAGCCGCACGTCGACCGAGCCGGGGGCGAGTTCACGAGTGATCTCGTCCATCGCGGCGGAGAGCACATTGAGCATGGTCAACCGGGTCGCCGACTCCAGGGGAGCCGTGAGCCGCTCGGCCAGCTCGCGGGCTTCGTCGCCGCCGGCATCGGCGGCCACCACGAGTTCGCGGCGGAGGGTGTCGACATACGGGGTGAGGTCCATGACGCCATCATGGCACCATGATGGCGTCATGCGCAAGCACTCATGGCGTCTCATGCCACCAAGCATGGTGACACCCACTCTGACCTGCAGAAAGGTCGGAGTGGGTGTTTCGGGTGGCGCCTGTGCGAGCATGTCGAGGCGCGTCCAGTGGCACGTGGTGGCACCGGGTGGCGCCGAATGGCGCCAGGCCCGCACTCCTCCTGGGCATTCTCACCAGGGACCAGTCGGCCGGGGTGCGTTGCTCCCCTCGCCTTCTGGTAACCCGTGGGGAGCACACCCACGCACACCCGCCACACGACGAGGTGAGAACCATGGTGCTGTTGGGTCTCCTGCTCATGGCGTGCGCCGCCGCCTTCGCGGGCCTGCTGATCGCGTACAACCTGTCCGGCAGTCCGGACTACACGGTGACCCTGCTGGGGAGCCAGCCGTTCACGATCAGCACCCTCGGGGCGTTCCTCGGCGGGATCGCCCTGACCCTGATCTTCGGCCTGGGCATGTGGATGCTGCTGGGCGGCACGATGCTGGCGCGGCACCGCAGCAAGAAGCACCGCCTGGGCAGCACCGGCACCACGGGTGAGACGACGGAACACCGCCGCCCGGCCGCCCACCGACCCCACTGGCTCCGGCCGCACGGCCACGGCCACTGAGCCTCAGCGGCGCCCGGAACGACTCGCGCTACGACGCCCGCCCGCTGGTGGCCCTGCTCGTCGCGGGGATGCGGCAGGCGGGGTGATGTGGGCGGGCACGGCCTGGGGCCGCGCCCGCTGAAGGACGTACGTGCTGCGGGAGTCCGGGTCGCCGAAGAAGAAGTAGAGCTCGAGCGCGTCGCCGTCGTCGCGCCGCAGCTCGAAGGTCCACGTGTAGGCCGGGGGTGCCGCTTCGGGGGTCTCCGCAGTGCCGGGAGGCTCGTCGGGGGCGGGCGTCCGCGTGGCCGACGCGGTGCGGGAGGCGAGGGTGAGGCGGACGTGCGGGCCGTCGTTCCAGCCGGCGGGTTCGTCGGTCAGTCGCCAGCGGCCCGTGCCCGACACGCGCCACCGGTCGTCGAAGTCGAACTCCTGCCCGTCCAGGAGGCGGATGTCCGCCGTCCCGTCCGGCCGGAGGACGACGTTCGTCCGGTCGTAGCCGTCCCAGGAGCCCACGACGTCCGTTCGCCGCACGTCGCGCGGGGCGGGCACATCGTCGTACATGTGCGGGTTGCACCCCGCGAGGGTGAGGACGAGCGTACAGGCGGCGGACGTCGCGTACCGCCGGGAGCGGCCGGACGAGGGGGTCGGCATGCCCGCATGCTCCCACCTTTTTTGAACGCGTTCAATACTGCTGCTCACCCCGCTGGTGGCGCAGCGGGCGCGGAGCCGGCGGCAGGGCGGGCCGCGGGGCGTGTCGGGCCTCGGGGCTAGCATCCGTCCATGACGACCGCAGAGAACACGCGCAACAACGACAGCCTCCCCCTCGACGTCGAGATCGGCGCCCTCCAGGGCGGGGCCGCCGACCTCGCCCAGTACGCCGGCCGGGTGGTGCTGGTGGTCAACGTGGCCTCCAAGTGCGGGCTGACCCCGCAGTACTCCGGCCTGGAGCGGCTGCACGAGCGGTACGCGGAGCGGGGCTTCACGGTGCTCGGCGTGCCGTGCAACCAGTTCATGGGGCAGGAGCCCGGCAGCGCCGACGAGATCGCCGAGTTCTGCTCGGCGACGTACGGGGTCACCTTCCCGATGACCGAGAAGGTGGACGTCAACGGGGAGGACCGGCACCCGCTGTACGACCGCCTGACCGGCTTCGCCGACGCCGAGGGGCACAGCGGGGACATCCGCTGGAACTTCGAGAAGTTCCTGATCGGACGGGACGGCAAGGTCGCGGCCCGCTTCTCGCCGCAGACCGAGCCGGAGTCGGCCGAGGTCGTCGCGGCCGTCGAGGAGCACCTCGCCGGTTGACCTTGCCCCTGGGGCAGGGCCGAGCCTCGTCGTCGCCGGGCGGAACAGGCCGCCCGGTGACGGAGGACGACGACGTGGACGACGCGCGCGACGACGAGTTGCTGACCATCGGTGCTTTTGCCGCGCGGGCCCGGTTGTCGGCCAAGGCCCTGCGGTTGTACGACCGTCTGGGCCTGCTGGCGCCGGCCCATGTGGACGAGACCACTGGCTACCGCTACTACCGGGCCGGCCAGGTCGAACGCGCCCGGCTCGTGGCGCTGCTGCGGCAGCTCGACATGCCGTTGGCCCGGGTCGCCGAGGTGGTCCGGGCGGACGGGCCCGGCGCGGCCGGCCTGCTCGGCGCGTACTGGGCGGACGTGGAGGCGCGTTTCGCCGGGCAGCGCACGCTCGCCGCCTACCTCCGTGCACGGTTGTCGGGAAGGGACTCCGAGGTGTACGAGAAGTTCGCGGTCGAGACGGTGGACGTGCCCGGGCAGGTGCTGATCACCGAGACCCGGCACACGCTGGCGCACGAGCTGCCGGCGTGGATCGGTGCCTCGCTGGGGCGGTTGGAGGAGGCGGCCCGCGGGTGCGGGGGCGTGGTTGCGGCACCGTTCGTCGCCTACCACTCCGAGGTGTCGATGGAGAGCGACGGCCCGGCCGAGTCGTGCGTTCCGGTCGCCGACGAGACGGCGGCGCGGGCGTGGGCGGAACGGCACGGGCGCACATGGGAGGCGCGGGTGCGGGTGGAGCCGGCCCGGCGGCTGGCCTTCACCCGGGTCACCAAGGCCCAGGTGGCCCATCCGCAGATCCTGGCGGCCTTCGAGGCGGTGGAGGCGTGGATCGCCGACCGGGGTCTGACCGTGGACGGGCCGTGCCGTGAGGTGTACTTCGCCGACTGGGACGCGGCCGGACCGGAGGATCCGGTGTGCGACGTGGCGTTCCCGGTGAGGTGACCGCGCCGCCGGAGTGGAAAGGGCCCTCTCGGCAAGGTCGGCGAACTGGACGAGAGGGCTCTGCCGGCGGTGCCGGTCGGGCCGTGCGTGGAGTCGTCAGCCCTTGACCGAGGTCACGAAGGCGTTCCACGCGTCGGCGGGGAAAGCCAGGACCGGGCCCTCGGGGACCTTGGAGTCGCGGACGGCGAGTGCCGTCACGACCGGGGACTTGACCTCGACGCACGCGCCGTTTCCTCCGGAGTAGGAGGACTTGGTCCAAGATTCCGTGGCGCCCTGAAGAATTGCCATGTCTGCTCCGATGGCGAGTGAGTGCGGTGTACGCCAATGACGTTTGATCTTTGGCGTGATCGACGCTACTCGCTGACCTCGCCGATCGGAGCGACCATTCACCCGACCGGATGGCATATTCCAGCGACTCTTCCAGCACTATGCAGCAGGGGTGTACGATCCGCCGCCCTCAGCGCGCGTACTCCTTCGCCACGTCCTCGATGAGCTGGCGGGACTGCTCCACGTTCAGCGCCTGCGCCCGCAGATGCTCGTACATCACCGTGTATTTCTGCACGTCCTGGGCTTTCTCCAGGTACAGGTCGCTGGTGACGCCCTCGATGTACACGACGCTGGAGTCGGCCGCGTCGGCGAACTCCAGGATGGAGTACTGGCCGTTGATGCCGGGGTGCGCCCCGACGTCGAAGGGCAGCACCTGCACGGTGATGTGCGGCAACTGCGACATCTCGGCGACGTGCTCCAGCTGTTCGCGCATCACCTGCTTGCCGCCCACCACGCGGCGCAGGGACGCCTCGTCGAGAACCACCCACAGGCGCAGCGAGTTGGCCTCGGCGGAGATGCGCTCCTGACGCCGTATGCGGACCTGGACCCGTTTCTCGATGTCGGCGACCGACGTCTCGGGCAACGCGCCCTGGATCAGCGCCTCCGCGTACGGGCGGGTCTGCAACAGGCCGGTGATGATCTGGGGTTCGTACGTCCGCAGCGACTCCGCGTCGGTCTCCAGGCCGATGTAGACGCTGTACGGGATGTCCCCGAAGGCGTGCCACCAGCCCTGCTGGCGCGAGTCCTTCGCCATCTGCATCAGGGAGTCGACGACCCGCTGGTCCTCGACCTCGTACACCCCGCACAGGTCGCGGACGTCGCGCTGGCTGATGCTGCGCCGGCCGTTCTCCAGGCGGCTGATCTTCGACTGCGAGACCAGCAGCCGCTCCGCCACCTCCTCGGCCGTCATGCCCTTGAGCTCGCGGAGCCGGCGCAGCTCCTGGCCCAGCCGGCGCCGCCTGACGGTGGGATTGACATTGGACGCCACGGGACGTGCACCTCCGGCTGCGTGACTCATACCTGCCACTTTGCGTATCTGCTGCTGAGCAGACTGCCACCAAGGGGCTTTCTACCGCTGGCAAACGGTCGATATGCGCCGCGTACACGCCAGTTCGGGCTCGCACCCGCGCACATGGCCGCGCGGGGCGGCGGGTCCGGCCCCGTCCGGATGTGCCGGACGTACGGTCGGTCCCGCCGCCCCGCGCGGACCTGCGGCTCCCGTTACCGGGTCTCGGGGACTGTCGGTGCGGCGGTGCGTGATCGTGCGTGGTGCGGTCCCGCGTGTGGTGCCGGTGATGCGGCTCAGTGGACCACGGCACGCGCCATGGATCCGTGGCGCGGTTGCGCCGGAACACCGCGGGCGGGTTCCGGGGCGGGCCTCGCCCCCGGTCCGGCGGCCTGCCGGCCGGCCGGTGCCGGGCTGCGGCGCGGCTGGGCCGCCGCACCGTTCTGGACGTCCATCACCGCGTGCGCCACCAGGCCGCCCATGGGGTCGTGCCGGATGAGGTCCCGCAGCCGGGACCGCGACGAGCGCCCTTCGTTGCCCGGGTAGAGGTGCTTGCCGAGACCGACCGCGTGGGCCAGCGCGGCGAGCGCCGCGGTCCGCGGGTCCGGCGGTACGCCGGTGCGGATCGCCGAGTCCAGCCGGGCCTTGATCTCCCGGCTGATCGCCGTGTCCGTCGCCTGGTAGCGAGTCGTCGGCAGCACCCCGCACATCTGGCCCTCCACGGCATGCACCATGCCGCAGCGCTCCAGATGCGAGAGATAGGTCTGGCGCAGCCCCAGGCGGGGTCCGCCAATCCAGTTGACCGCCCGTACGGGAGCGCCACGCCTTCGCAGCAACTCCAACGCGCAGTCGAGTGTTGGATCTCCAGTCGGCCGTGGGGCCACCACGGCGATACGATCCCCGTCTGGGGCTATCCGTCCGGCCAGCGCCAGCTCCACCAGCTGTGCTCCGGCCAGACCGAGGTCGAGCGACTGCGGCTGTGCGGTGGTACCCGTGGTCGGGTCCAGCGCCAGCAGCAGAAGCTCCTCCGGAAGTGTTCTGCGGCTCCTGCCCATCCATGCCTCCCCGCGTGGATGACAGACAGGGTGACCCCTCTCACATTGGTCTGTCGAGGGTGCGTGACCGGTTCGTAGTGGAACCAGTAGGTATGTCGTTCTCGTCTACCGCGTGGGTTCTACCCGTACACAGGACACTGGTACATGGTTCGGTAGCGCACACATAACGTGCGGCGCATGGAGGAGGCATCGGTGGCGGGCGAGTCCCCCGACAGGTCGAAGCAGCGCGAGTCGTCGGAAGAACCGACGTCGGGGAGCGCGGGTCCGGTTCCCGAAGCCAGGACCGAGGCGAGCGAGACGCGTGATCCGCGGCTGGCGGTGGCGCGGGAGGCGTCCGCCGGGTCCGCGAAGTCCGGCGGGGGTGTGGACACGGCCACCCGGGTGTTGTCGGTCCGCGACACGGAGACCGGGGCGGAGACGCCGGGGGCGGCGCCGCCGGGCGACGGCGGGGCCGGGAACAGGACCGCGGTGGACGACGAGGCGGGAACCAGGACCGAGGCCGAGGCGGACGCCGACGTGGAGACCGAGGCCGAGACGGACGCCACGACCGGCGCCAAGCCCGAGGCCGGCGCCGCGGTGGAAGCCGGGACCGACGCCGGGCCCGACGCCGCGGCGGACGCCGAGACCGGTGCCAAGCCTGAGACCGTGACGGATGCCGAGGCCGGGGCAGACGCCGAGGCCGGCGCCAAGCCCGAGGCCGGGGCGGCTGGCGAGCCCGAGGCGGAGGCCAGGAGCGAGGCGAGGCCCGAAGCCGCGACCGACGCCGATGCTGACGCCGAGCCCGAGGCCGGCACCGCGCCCGGCACGGAGGCCAAGGCTGACGCCGAGCCCGTGGCCGACGCCGATGCTGACGCCGCGCCCGAGACGGGCACCGAGGCCGACGCCGAGGACGGCGACGGTCCGCAGGGGGCCGGCGAGAAGAGCCCGTCGGACACGTCCGGTGACGGCCGGCTCCGCGACGCCGTCGCCGCGTGGGTCGCGACCGCGGACGAGCGGGCCGCCGCGAACGCCCGGCACGAGGCCGCGGACGAGCCGGAGGACGCCGTGTCCCCCGGGGAGCCGGCGCAGGACGCCGACGCGGCCGCCGACGGGCCGGAGGACGCCTCCGGGGAGCGCGCGGGCGACCGCGCCGACGCCGACCCGGAACCCGACGCGGACGAGAAGGCCGAGGCCGGCACGGGGCCCGTCGACCAGCCCACCGCCGTCTTCAAGGCCGTACGGCCGCCCGCCGAGCCCCCCGTCGACCAGCCGACGACCATGCTGAAGCTGGGTGACGCCGGCAAGAAGGGCGAGAAGGCCGACAGGACGGACAAGGCCGGCAAGGCCGAGACCGAAGCCGAGCGCACCAGCAAGTTCGTCGCCCTGCGGCACCCGGACGACCCGGCGACCCGCAAGCCCCCGCGGCCCGCGCAGCCCGGCTCCGAGGCGCCCCGCGCGGCCGCCGCCGGGGCCACCGCGGCCGTGCCGCAGGTGGGTCCCGAGCGGACCACGCAGCAGCCGCTGCCGCCGAAGCCGCCGCTGGACCTGCTGGCGGAGCTGACGAACACCCCGCCGCCCCCGGAGACCCCGCTGCGGACGACCGTGCGCCGGGTCAAGATCTGGACCCCGCTGGTCATCCTGCTGGTGATCGTCTTCGGCGTGGTGCAGGCGATGCGCCCGCTGCCCGAGCCGACGCTCGACCTGACGGCGCAGGAGAGCTTCACCTTCGAGGGCGGCAAGCCCGAGATCCCGTGGCCGTCCAGCGGACAGGCCGCGCTCGACGTGCAGGGCATCGGCTCGTTCGGCTCGTCCGGTGAGCAGAAGCCCGTGCCGATCGCCAGTGTCGCCAAGGTCATGACCGCGTACATCATCCTGCGCGACCACCCGCTCAAGAGCGGTGCCGACGGCCCGAAGATCAAGATCGACCAGGCCGCCGAGGACCAGTCACAGGCGGGCCAGGAGTCGACCGTCAACGTCACCGCGGGCGACTCGATCTCCCAGCGCGAGGCCCTGGAGAGCATCCTCATCGCGTCCGCGAACAACGTGGCGCGGCTGCTGGCCCGCTGGGACGCGGGGTCCGAGAAGGCGTTCGTGGAGAAGATGAACGCCACCGCCGAGGACCTCGGCATGACCAACACGACGTACACCGACCCGTCGGGCCTGAACAACACGACGGTGAGCACGGCCGTGGACCAGGTGAAGCTGGCCAAGGAGGCGATGAAGCAGCCCGCGTTCCGCGAGGTCGCCGCGATGATGTCGTACGACGACTACAAGGGCGAGAACCACGGCAACTGGAACCAGCTCGTCGGTCACAACGATGTCGTCGGCATCAAGACCGGCACCACCACCTCCGCGCTCGGCAACCTCGTCTTCGCGGCGAAGAAGGAGGTCGGCGGCGAGACCCGGACCATCGTCGGGGCCGTGGTGCGCCAGCCGGCGACCGCGGACCAGGGGATCCTCGCCGCCGCGCTGAGCGCCGGCGACAAGCTGATCCGGTCCGCGCAGGACACGCTGCAGTCCTCGACGATCCTGAAGAAGGGCTCCGTCGTCGGGTACGTCGACGACGGCCTCGGCAACCGCACGCCGGTCGTCGCCACGCAGGACGTCAAGGCCGTCGGCTGGGCGGGGCTGACGGTCAAGCTGACCTTCGAGGCGGACGACGTGCCGCACACGGCGAAGGCCGGCACCAAGGTGGGCACGCTCACCGTGGGCGACGGCGGGGTCAGCGGCGCGGTGAAGGTCCCCGTCGCGCTCCAGCAGGACCTCGTCGAACCGGCCTTCACGGACAAGCTGACCCGTATCGGCTGACCGCCGGTCCGCCGGGCCGGACCGCGACACGGTGCCCCGCGCCCCTGCGGGCGAGCAGAAGCCGCAGGGGTGCGGGGCACCGCCGTGGGCGAGGAAGCCAGGGCCCGCGGGTGCGTGCTAGCGTCACGAAACGGGGCAGGTCGCCGGGTCGCGGGAACGCGGCCGTGAAGAGTACGGACGGACGCGGCCGAAAGCAGAAGACGGGACACGGGGAGTGCCTTCAGGTGGCCACTGCGGAGCCGACACGCGCCGACGACGCCGATCCGGGTTCGGGAGCGGGCCCGCGACCACGCGTACCCGCGCCCCGCAAGGACGGCGGGGACAGCGGGCGGGCCGGTACCGGCCCGGCGGACGGCGGCCGTGAACCACACCGTGCCGGGCCGGAGCCTGCCGAGCCGGAAGCGCCGTCCGCGGTGAAGGGCGCCTTCCTGGCCGTGCGCGAGCGCATGCTGCGTCATCCCGTGCTGTCCGTCACCGCCCTCGCCGGGGTGCTCCACATCGTCTGGTTCTTCACCTTCGCGAACAGTGGCGGCGACCTCGCGGCGCAGGACGCGTGGGCGGAGTTCGTCGGCCGGCACCCGGCATCGGCGTACAACCTCGCCTGGTACGGCGGCATGCACCCGGTGTCGTACAGCGTGGTGTCGCCGTATCTGATGTCGGTGTTCGGCGTCCGGACCACGATGATGATCGCGGGGACGCTGTCGGCCGGGCTGCTGACGTTGATCCTGATCCGCAGCCGGGTGGTCCGCAACCCGCTGTGGGCGTCGCTGGCGGGCCTGTTCGGACTCCTGGGCAACGCGGTGTCGGGGCGGGTGACGTTCGGCCTGGGCACGATGTTCGCGCTGGGCGCGGTGGCCACGGTGTTCTGCTGGCCGCACCGCTGGCGCCACGAGCGCTGGGCGAAGGCCCTGTGCGCGGCGCCGCTGGCCGCGCTGTCCACGATGTCCTCGCCGGTCTCGGGCCTGTTCGTGGGTCTGGTGGCGGTGGCGCTGTTCCTGCAGAAGCGCCGTCCGGGCGCCTGGGCGCTGGGCCTGGCGCCGGCCGCGGTGGTCGCGCTGTCGGCCTGGCTGTTCCCGTTCTCCGGCACCCAGCCCATGGGCTTCGGCTCGACCGTGCTGCCGTTGCTGTACGCGGGTTTCGTCTTCGTGTTCGTGCCGAGCACCTGGAAGACCGTGCGGATCACGTCGGCGGTCTACGGGCTGTCGGTGCTCCTCGTCTGGGTGATCAGCTCCCAGATCGGCTCCAACATCACGCGCCTGTCGATGCTCTTCGCCGGGGTGGCGCTGGTGGCCGCGCTGCCGTTCACGGTGCCGCGCACGCGCAAGTGGTACGCGCTCGTGGTCGCGCTCGCCGGCTTCGTCGGCTGGATCGGCTTCAAGTCGGCCGACGACGCCGTCCACACCACGCCCGCCGCCTCCTGGGCGCGCGAGCTGGCGCCGCTGCTGAACGAGCTGCAGGAGGTCGGCGCCGAGAAGGGCCGCGTGGAGGCCGTACCCGCCCGCTCCCACCGCGAGGCCTCGGCCCTCGCCCCGTACGTGAACCTGGCCCGTGGCTGGACCCGCCAGGCCGACATGGAGCGCAACCCGCTCTTCTACGACGACACGCTCAACTCGGCGAACTACCACGAGTGGCTGCAGCGGTGGGCCGTGCACTACGTGGTGCTGCCCAAAGACGAACCGGACGGCGACGGCGGCAAGCGCGAGCGGGAGCTGTTGCAGCGGGGGCTGCCGTACCTCAAGCAGGTCTGGGGCGACGCCAACTGGCAGCTCTTCCAGGTGACCGACCCGACGCCGCTGGCGGAGCCGGACGCGGTGGTCCAGCGGGCCGAGCAGGACGAGTGGGTGATCGACGTCCGGCGGGCCGGCCCCGTCCTGGTCCGGATGCCGTACTCGCCGTGGCTGAGCCTCGTCGACGCCGACGGCAAGAAGCTCAAGCCGCCGCAGGAGACGGAGGCCTCCAAGGACCGTCCCGAGGGCTCGCCGAAGGCGTTCGAGAACGTCAACGGCTGCCTGACGGAGACGGACGAGACCGTCGACGGCGACAGGTGGACGGTGCTGATCGCCCCCGAGGCGGGCACCTACCGGCTGGCGGCGCCGTACGGGCTCTCGCGGGGCACCCCCTGCCCGGACGAGATGAAGGACGAGCTCAAGGACCAGTTGGCGGATCAGCTCGGGGACGAGCTGAAGTTCGCGCCCCAGTAGCTTCCGAGCTGGGCAGACGGCCGGGAACCCGATCCACGGGTCCCGGCCGACGCATGTCCTTGGCGTTCATGTGCGTGAACTGAGGTCAGCAAGTCGAACCTTTTTACTCGCTCTTGACCCTCCGCTTCCTTGTCGTGCCCGCGCCGACGCAACCACGATGAGCGGGCACTTCGCCGCGCGCCTCGCCCTCACCCCGCTCTTGCGAAGTGCCAGCCGGCTGAGCGGAGTTCACAAGGCGGACCCCGGAAGGGGGCACATGAACGGTCTCGACTGGTCCGTGCTGATCGGCTACTTCGCCGTGATGGTGGCGATCGGCGTCTGGTCGCACAAACGCGTGGACAACGTCAGCGACTTCTTCACGGCCGGCGGCAAGATGCCCTGGTGGCTGTCCGGCATCTCGCACCACATGTCGGGTTACAGCGCGGTGATGTTCACCGGGTACGCGGGCATCGCCTACACCTACGGCGTCACGTCCTTCGTCACCTGGTCGTTCCCCATCGCCCTGGGCATCGCCGTCGGGTCGAAGCTGTTCGCGCCACGCATCAACCGGCTGCGCTCACGGCTCCACGTGGCCTCTCCGCTGGAGTACCTGAAGAACCGCTACAACCTGCCGACCCAGCAGGCCCTGGCCTGGTCCGGCATGCTGCTGAAGATCGTGGACGTGGCCGCGAAGTGGGCGGCCATCGCCACGCTGCTGTCGGTCTTCACCGGCATCTCCCTCAACCAGGGGATCCTGATCACCGGCGTCATCACGGGCATCTACTGCACGATCGGCGGCCTGTGGGCCGACGCGCTGACCGAGCTCGGCCAGTTCATCATCCAACTGATGGCCGGCGTCGCGATGTTCGTTGCCGTCGTCATGAAACTCGGCGACCACGGCGGCTTCTTCGGCGTCTGGGACGAGCCCGCCCTCCAGGGCCACGGCAAGCCGCTGGTCGGCCCGTACGGGACGGTGTTCCTGCTCGCCTTCCTCTTCATCAAGCTCTTCGAGTACAACGGCGGCATGCTCAACCAGGCCCAGCGCTACATGGCCACGAGCAACGCCCGCGAGGCCGCGCGGTCGGCGCGGCTGTCGGCGGTGCTGTGGCTGGTCTGGCCGGTGGTGCTGTTCTTCCCGATGTGGATGTCGCCGCTGCTGGTGGAGTCGCAGAAGCCGGACGGATCCGACTCCTACGGCCTGATGACCGAACAGCTCCTGCCGCACGGACTGCTGGGCCTGGTCATCGTCGGCTTCTTCTCGCACACCATGGCCATGTGCTCGTCGGACGCCAACGCCATCGCGGCCGTGTTCACCCGCGATGTGGCACCGGTCGTGTCGGCGCGGGCACGGGCCTGGGGCGAGCGGTCCGGGCTGGTCGCGGCGCGCGTGACGACGGTCGTCTTCCTCGCGCTGTCTATGGCGGTGGCCACACAGGTCAACTCGCCGACGTTCAAGGACATCATCACCGTCGTCATCAAGTGGGTGGCCGGTCTGATGGGCCCGATCGCGATCCCGATGATGCTCGGGCTGCTGCGGCCCTTCCGCCGCTCGGGACCGACGGCCGCGCTCACCAGCTGGGCGGCCGGCCTGCTCGCCTTCTGGCTGGTCAACTACCCGATCAACTGGAGCGTCGAGGGCGGGGTGCCCCTGGAGTACCAGGTGTCCGTCCCGCTGGCGGTCTCCCTGGTCCTCTACGTCCTCATCGGCTACCTGAAGCCGGAGGACACCCCGGAGCGGCTCGCGATCATCGAGCGGGTCAACACGGACGGGGACGACGACGCCTCCGGAGCGGCGGCGGCCGTCCCGGCGCCCGCCGGAGACAGGGGCGACGCGGTGGGGCGGACGCGGGTGAAGGACTAGCTCGCGTCCGCACGGTCCCTCCGTACGCCCGGAGGGCGGACCCCGCGGCGTCCGGTGCGTGCGTGCCGGGCGCGGTCCCCCGTACCGGGTGGCACTCGGGGCTTCGCCCGGCGCGGCGACAGCACATGCCAGGCGTCGCGGGGCAGGAGGGACCGTGCGGACACGGCCCGGCGCCCGCTCACGCCCTGGGATATCTCGCCAGCCAGCCCGGGGACGAGCCCGCCGGTCCGTGCAGTGCGGGCCCCTGGGTCATCTCCATGGCGAAGTCGTCGGCCAGTTCCAGAATCGTCGGACGGCCCTCCAGCTCGGCCAGCCAGGCCGGCGGGAGGGCCGTCTCGCCGTGCAGGGCCCCGAGCAGCCCGCCCGTCAGCGCGCCGGTCGCGGCGGAGGGCCCGCCGTGGCCGACGGCCAGCCGCAGCCCGTGCCGTACGTCCTCGGCGACGAGGGCGCAGTACACGGCCGCGGCGACCAGCCCCTCCGCCGTGCCCTCGCCGGCCAGCTCGGCCACCCGCGCCGGCGTCGGAAGCCCCTGCCGCACCGCGCCCAGCGCGTGCTGCAACGCCTCCGCCACCGGCTCGTGCCCGGGCCGGACGGCGAGCAGCGCGAGCGCCCGCTGCACGGCCGCGTCCAGGCTCTCCCCCCGCGCCAGCCCGTGCACGACCACGGCGTACGCGCCCGCCGCGAGGTTCCCGGTGGGGTGGCCGTGGGTCTGCGCCGCGCACTCCACGGCGAGCTGGGCGACGAGTTGCGGCTCCCAGCCGACCAGCAGCCCGAACGGCGCCGACCGGGCGGCTGCCTCGGGCCCGCGCTCACCGGGGTTCTTGGGCGCCTCGGGGGTCCCCATCGTGTCGTCGCCGAGCCCGAGCAGCAGGGCGCGCGTGGGGCCCCGGCGGGCGTACAGCCACTCCTCGCGGGCCAGCCACCCGTCGTCCTTGCGCCGCTCGTCGGGCCCCCAGTCCCGCTGGGTCGCGGACCAGCGCCGGTACGCCCGGTGGAGGTCGGTCGGCGGATGCCAGGCCCCGGTGTCGCGCCGTACCTGGGCGCGGATCAGCCCGTCGACGGAGAACAGGGTGAGCTGCGTGAGGTGGGTGACGGCACCGCGCCGCCCGTAGGCGGGGACGAGATCGGCCGGTCCCCCGGGGCCGTGCGCCTCGCGGACGGCGTCGAGGTCCATCCCGTCGACGGGCGCCCCGAAGGCGTCCCCGACGGCCACCCCCAGCAGGGTTCCGCGCACCCGGCTCCGGAAGTCCTGCTGCTCGGCACGACCCCACACGGCAGCACCGCCCGTCGCGCCCACCTGACCTCCCGCGGCATCGCCCCTACGTACGACGCGAGCACTGTAATCGAACGGGCACGGTCGATTCAGGGTGCGGAATGGGGCGAAAGCATGGCCTGGCCGGTCAGACGGGTACAGCCGTCGGCCGTACCGGGTGACGTCTCACACGTACGGCGTTCACCGGCACGATCACGACGCCCTCGTCGGATGAGCGCCGGGCCCGTGGGGAATGAGGTGGGCATGACCACCACCACTTCGCGGGCCCTGCCCCTGGCCGCGGCCCTCCTCACCGGCACAGTCGCCCTCTACATGGCGCTGGTCGCCTTCGGG
Source organism: Streptomyces flaveolus (assembly GCF_044765825.1). Classification (NCBI taxonomy): domain Bacteria; kingdom Bacillati; phylum Actinomycetota; class Actinomycetes; order Kitasatosporales; family Streptomycetaceae; genus Streptomyces; species Streptomyces flaveolus. The sequence goes on from NZ_JBIWKU010000006.1 coordinate 284,187, forward strand.
AACATCACCGACTTCGGGACGAACCAGGCGTTCGTCCAGCACGTGCTCGCCATGGACACCACGTTCAAGGACGACGACCTGATGTGGCGGGCCGTCACCAGCGAGGGATTGCAGAACGCGGCGTACGTGGCGATCATCGTCTGGGAGACGGTGGCCGCGCTCGTGCTCGTCGCCGGTACCTGGTTCTGGTTCCGGCGGGACCGTGCGAGGGCCCGCAAGGTCTCCACCCTCGGCCTGCTGATGGTGATGCTGCTCTTCGGCGCCGGTTTCATCGGCATAGGCGGGGAGTGGTTCGCGATGTGGCAGTCGGACACCTGGAACGGGCTGGACGCGGCGACGCGGATCTTCCTGCTCAGCGGCGTCGTGCTGATCGTCACGCACCTGCCGCTGGAGCGATCCGGTACTACGGGACGACCGTGACCTTCGTGCCGGCCGTCGCGAACGTCCAGACGGCCTGGCCGTCCGCCTTGGGCAGCCGGATGCCGCCGGTCTTCGTCCCCGGGACGGGCGGCGGGGGCGAGGAGCCGTCGACCGCGTTGGAGAAGGCGACCGAAACGCCGTCCTCCAGGGCGAAGTAGACGATCTGCTCGATCTGCACGCCGTCGGAGCCGGTCGTGACGCCCTTGGTGCGGGTCCCGACCGTGTAGGCGCCGGGGTCGGGGCTGACCGTGCCGGGCCACACGGTGAACGTCCGGCGGGAGGCGTCGCTCGCGTCGACCAGCCAGACCCGCTTCTGGCCGAGGGAGTAGACGATGCGCCGCCCGGTGCCGGAGCCGTCCGGGACCGGGGCCGGCGCCGTCTCCTTGGGCCTGGGGGACGCCTCCGCCGTGGCCGACGGGTTCGGCTCGGCCACGGTGGCGGTGGGGTGCGGGCCCCGGTCCGCCTGCACGGTCAGGACACTGACCCCCGCTATCGCTCCCACGGTCAGACCGGAGACCCAGGCCCACGAGGGAAGTCGGGCAGGCACGGGCACGCATCTCCTCAGCTACGAGAACCCCGACACACCGGGGGTCCGATCATCGTACTGTGAGCGGCCCGTGCCCCGGTCCGGCGGCGGTCGGTCCGGCGGCGGTCAGTCCAGCACCGGCAGCAGCTCCGGCAGGTGCCCGTCGGAGGCCGTCGCCGCCCGCTGCCGCTCCTCGGGGACCTCGCCGTACAGCGTGGTGCGCGGCTTGGCCGGGCGGCCCGCCGCGTCCGCGACCGCGATCAGGTCCTTGACCGACTTGTAGGAGCCGTACGACGAGCCCGCCATGCGGGAGATCGTCTCCTCCATGAGCGTGCCGCCGAGGTCGTTCGCGCCGGAGCGGAGCATCTCCGCCGCCCCCTCGGTGCCCAGTTTCACCCAGCTTGTCTGAATGTTGGGAATGTGCGGGTGCAGCAGGAGACGGGCCATCGCGGTGACCGCCCGGTTGTCCCGCATGGTGGGCCCGGGCCGCGCGATGCCCGCCAGGTACACCGGCGCGTTCGTGTGGATGAAGGGCAGCGTCACGAACTCCGTGAAGCCGCCCGTGCGCTGCTGGATGCCGGCGAGGGTGCGCAGGTGGCCGAGCCAGTGGCGGGGCTGGTCGACGTGGCCGTACATCATGGTGGAGCTCGACCGGATGCCCAGCTCGTGGGCCGTCTCGACGACCTCGATCCACGTGGCCGTGGGCAGCTTGCCCTTGGTCAGGATCCAGCGGACCTCGTCGTCGAGGATCTCCGCCGCCGTGCCGGGGATGGAGTCGAGGCCCGCCTCCTTCGCCGCGCTCAGCCACTCGCGGATCGACATGCCGGTGCGGGTGGCGCCGTTGACGACCTCCATCGGCGAAAAGGCGTGCACATGCATGCCGGGGACGCGGGTCTTCACCGCCTTCGCGATGTCGAAGTACGCCGTGCCCGGCAGGTCGGGGTGGATGCCGCCCTGCATGCAGACCTCGACCGCGCCGACCTCCCACGCCTGCTGGGCGCGGTCCGCGACCTGGTCGAGGGAGAGCGTGTAGGCGTCGGCGTCCGTACGGCGCTGCGCGAAGGCGCAGAAACGGCAGCCCGTGTAGCAGACGTTGGTGAAGTTGATGTTCCGCGTGACGATGTACGTCACGTCGTCGCCCACCGCCGACCTGCGGACGTCGTCGGCCACCTGGCACAGGGCGTCCAGCGCCGGACCGTCGGCGTGCAGCAGCGCCAGCGCCTCGTCGTCCGTGAGCTTCGTCGGGTCGTCGGCGGCCGTCGCCAGCGCCTGGCGTACGTCGGTGTCGATGCGCTCCGGAGCCATGCCGGGCGCCGCCGCCTCGCGCAGGGCGCCCCAGTCGCCGTACACCTCGTCGAAGTCGTCGCGGCGGTCCGAGGTGCGGCCGTCGGTGTCGATGGTGCGGTGCAGGTCGGTGCGGCCGGACGCCTCGAAGACCTCGTCCGGCTCCTGCCACGGGTGGCCCTGGACCGTCGCGTCCTCGCGCGCGAGACCGGTGTCGGGGTCGGCGAGCGCGCGGACGTGCGGCAGCAGACGCGGGTCCAGCCAGGGCTCGCCGCGCCGGACGAACTCGGGGTAGACGCACAGCCGTTCGCGCAGCTCGAAGCCGGCCGTGCGGGACTTCTCGGCCAGCTCCTCGATCTGCGGCCAGGGACGCTCGGGGTTGACGTGGTCGATGGTGAGCGGAGAGACCCCGCCCCAGTCGTCGATGCCGGCCCCGATCAGGCGCTCGTACTCCGCGTCCACCAGGTTGGGCGGGGCCTGGAGGCAGGCCGACGGGCCCATGATGTGCCGGGCCACCGCCACCGTGGCGACCAGCTCGTCCAGCTCGGCGTCCGGCATGCCGCGCATCGCGGTGTCCGGCTTGGCGCGGAAGTTCTGGATGATCAGTTCCTGGATGCCGTGGTAGGCGCGGGAGACCTTGCGCAGCGCGAAAAGGGACTCCGCGCGCTCCTCGTACGTCTCCCCGATGCCGATGAGGAGGCCGGAGGTGAAGGGGACCGAGGAACGGCCGGCGTCCTCCAGGACCCGCAGGCGGACGGCGGGCTCCTTGTCCGGGGAGCCGTGGTGGGGACCGCCGGGCTCGGACCACAGGCGGGTGGCGGTGGTCTCCAGCATCATGCCCATGGAGGGCGCGACCGGCTTGAGCCGCTGGAAGTCCGTCCACGTCATGACGCCCGGGTTGAGGTGCGGGAGCAGGCCCGTCTCCTCCAGGATGCGGATCGAGACGGCGCGGACGTAGGCGATCGTGTCGTCGTAGCCGTGCGCGTCGAGCCACTCGCGCGCCTCGGGCCAGCGGTCCTCGGGCTTGTCGCCGAGGGTGATCAGCGCTTCCTTGCAGCCGAGGGCGGCACCCTTGCGGGCGATGTCCAGCACCTCGTCCGGCGACATGAACATCCCGTGTCCCTCACGGCGCAGCTTGCCGGGGACGGTGACGAAGGTGCAGTAGTGGCACTTGTCCCGGCACAGCCGGGTCAGGGGGATGAACACGCTCTTCGAGTACGTGATGACGCCGGGGCGCCCGGCGGCCTCCAGGCCGGCGTCCCGCACCCGGGCGGCGGACGCGGTGAGGGCGTCGAGGTGCTCACCGCGGGCCTGGAGCAGCACCGCGGCCTCGGAGACGTCGAGGGCGACGCCGTCCCGGGCGCGTTTGAGGGCGCGACGCATGGAGTTCTCGGTGGGACCGGTCGCACCGGCGGGGTCGGCGGGGTCGGCGGGTCCGGTTCCGGAGGTCGCGGAAGTCGTCATCCTTCGAGCATACGAGCGGCGTGATCAGGACGCGGCGCGCTTCCCGTCCCCCACCGGCCGGTTTCCGGCCCTCCATCCGCCGACCCCCTTTCCTTGCCCGGGAGTTCACGGCTCAATACGAGGGTTGCACGCACCACCCCTGCACCACCCGTGCCATGTCACCCACGACACCTGGGGAGAGCAGCATGTGCGAGGACGACCACGCCGGGATCGGCAGACGCGCGGTGTTCGTGACGGGAGCCGCCGCCGCACTTACGTTGGGGACCGTGAGCTTCGCTTCGGCAGCGGGCGGCCCGGACCCGCGGACGAGAACCGTACGCGGCACCCTTCCCCCCGGGTCCCCCGACTTCGTGTACGTCCCGGTCGACGTCCCGCCGGGCGTGCGGGAGATCAGGGTCTCCTACACCTACGACCGGCCGGCCGTCCCCGCCGGGACGCCGGGCAACGCCCTCGACATCGGCGTCTTCGACGAGCGCGGCACCGAGCTGGGCGGCCGGGGCTTCCGGGGCTGGTCGGGCGGGGCCCGCACGGAGTTCTTCGTCCGCGCGGACGACGCCACGCCCGGCTACCTCCCCGGGCCGGTGCGGCCGGGCACCTGGCACATCGCGCTCGGTCCGTACACGGTCGCGCCGCAGGGACTGTCGTACGAGCTGACGATCACACTGACCTACGGGGAGCCGGGCGAGACCGCACGGCCGGTGTACCCGCCGTCGCGGGCCAGGGGGCGGGGCCGCGCCTGGTACCGGGGCGACTGCCACCTGCACTCCGTCCACTCCGACGGCCGCCGCACCCTCGCCGAGATCGCGGCGCTCGCGCGGGCGGCGGGGCTGGACTTCATCAACTCCTCCGAGCACAACACGCACTCGGCGCACGCGCACTGGGCGGACCTGGCCGGCGACGACCTGCTGGTCATGCTGGGCGAGGAGGTGACCACGCGGAACGGGCACGTGGTCGCCCTCGGCACCGACCCCGGGACCTTCGTCGACTGGCGCTACCGGGCCCGCGACAACCGCTTCGGCCGGTTCGCGCGGCAGATCCGCCGCGCCGGCGGCCTGGTCGTCCCGGCCCACCCGCACGCCACCTGCATCGGCTGCAACTGGAAGTTCGGCTTCGGGGAGGCCGACGCGGTCGAGGTGTGGAACGGGCCCTACACGCCCGACGACGAGGTGGCGCTGGCCGACTGGGACGGCATGCTGGTCGCCTCGGTGCGGGACGGCCGCGACTGGATCCCGGCCATGGGCAGCAGCGACGCCCACCGGGACCCGGACGTCATCGGGCTCCCGCAGACCGTCGTCCTCGCCGACGACCTGACCCGGGAGGCGATCCAGGAGGGCATCCGGGCGGGACGGTCGTACGTCGCCGAGTCGGCGAAGCTGTCGCTCGCCCTCACCGCGTCGGGCGGGCGCGGCGAGCACGCCGGCATCGGCGAACGGCTCCCCGTCGCCCCGGACACCCCGGTCACCGTCCGCCTGGAGGTGACGGGCGCCCCGCGCTGCACGGTCCGGTTCGTCACGGACCAGGGCGTGCTGTTCACCGGCCCACCGCTGCCGGTGTCCGGCGCGGGCACCGTGGAGTGGCGGACGACGGCGTCGTACGCGGCGTACGTACGGGCGGAACTACGGCACGAGACTGCCGCGGGTCCCCTGCCGGGGGCACTGGCGGCGTTCACCAACCCGGTGTTCCTGGGGCGGCGGTAACCACCCCGCCGTCGTCGAGGTCGGCGACGACCGCCGCGTGGTCGGAGGGCCAGACGCCGGCCACGGGGGCGGCGCCCGCGCGGCGTACCGTGCGGACGGCGCCCAGTCCGCCGGGGCCGGGCGAGCCGACGTGGACGTAGTCGATGCGGATGCTCGGCTCGCCGTCGGCGTGGGACACGTACGGGTTGGCCGTGTCCCAGGTGCCGCCGGGCGCACCGGGGTCGGCGTGGTCCCAGGCGTCGTGGAGGGGCCCGGAGCGCAGGGGACGGAGTTCCGGGGAGCCGGGGCGGGCGTTGAAGTCGCCGGTGACCACCGGCGGGTGGGCGGTGCCGTGGCGGTGCTCGGCGACGAAGCGGGCGAGGGCGCTTACCTGTTCGCGACGTACCGACGAGGCACGGGACGCCGAGGTCAGGTGGGTGGTGAAGAACGGGACCCGATGAGCGGGCGCGTCGAGGCGGGCGTAGAGCGCGAGCCGTCCGTCGTCGAGGTCGCCGGGGACGGGCAGGCGCAGCACGGCCCGCTCCACGACGGGCCAGCGGCTGAGCACCGCGGTGCCGATGCCGACCGTGTCGTCGCCGATCCGGCGCTGCCAGGGGCCGGGCACGGGCGAGGGCGCCCAGGCCCAGTGCAGGCCGAGTTCACCGGCCAGCCACCCGGCGAGGTTCTCGCCCTCGGTGGCCCACACCTCCTGGAGTCCGACGACATCGGGCTCCAGGTCGCGCAGGACGGCGAGGATCGCCTTCTGCCGGTCGGCCCACGGGCCGAACCTCCACCACAGGTTCCAGGTCACGACCCGCACGCCCGCACCGCCCGTCTCTCCGCCCGTCCGCACCTTCCCCTTCAGGTTTTCCAGGGAACGTGACTCCACCCACGTAAACGCGCGGGCTTCCTGCGTCGGGGGCTAAGCCGCCGCGCAGAGGACCAGCCCGGCCCTGTTGAGGACGTTCGTCGCGCCGACGTGGTCCGCGTTCGCCGCGAACCCGCACGCCGTGCACTGGAACCTTTCCTGGGTGACGCGGTTCTCCTTCGCTACGTGCCCGCACTCGGGGCACGTGCGGGAGGTGTTGCGCGCGTCCACCGGAACCGTGAGGCGACCGGCACTCTCAGCCTTGTTCGCCAGGATTCCGAGAAACTGCGCCCAACCCGCGTCGCCGATGCTGCGGTTGAGGCTGGCCTTCGCAGCAGCACCGTTCGGCAAGAAGCTACCGGGCTGCTCGGGGTCGGCCTTGGGTGCGGGGCTCTTGGTCATGCCCACTGTGTTCAGTCGCTCGTGCGCGATCACGTCGTGGTCGGTGATCAGCGTATGTGCGGTCTTGTGATGGAAGTCGGCGCGCTGCCGCCGGATCTTGCCGTGCAGCTTGGCGACCTTCCGGGCCGCCGCGCGATGGCGCTTGGTGCGCTGCCGGGTCCGCTTCGGGAACGTCGCGAGGTGCCGCTGCGCTTCGGCAAGTTCGTCGGCCATCGCCTGGAGGAAGCGCGGGTTGGCGACGTGTTCGCCGTCCGAGGTGGTGAGGAAGTGGGCGATGCCCATGTCGACACCGACGATCGCCCCGGTGGGCGGCAGCTCCTTGGCGGGCACGTTGTCGCAGGTGAGGACGACGTACCAGCGGTTCCCTTCGCGCTTCACACTGATCGTCTTGACGCGGCCCTGTACGGGCCGGTGCTGGTGCACACGGACGTGTCCGACGCCCTGGAGCCGTACGCGGGTCTGCCCATCGTGTGGGGTGGAGTCCCAGCGGCAGCCGTCGCCGTCCTTGGGAAAGGTGACGGTGTCGAAGTGCCCTGCGCTCTTGAAACGGGGGTAGCCCGGGGTCTGCCCGGCCTTGACCCGGCGGAAGAACGCCTGGAACGCCTTGTCGAGACGGCGCAGGGTGGCCTGCTGGGAGGAGAACGACCAAAGGCCCTGCCGCTCCGGGTCGAATGCGCGGATGTCTTTGAGCTGGGCGGACTGGTCGCCGTACTTGATGCTCGTCTTCGAGCTGTGCCGGTAGGCATCCCGGCGCTCCTGCAACGCGCCGTTGTACAGGGAGCAGTGGTCCCGCAGCATCTCGCCAAGCGCTGCCGTCTGACGGGCCGTGGGGCGCAGGAGGAACTTGTACGCGCGGATCACGAGCCGTCCCCCTTCTTCCACGGGCATTCCCACTGATACCAGTGGTCGAGGCTGTCTCGGTGGACGCGCACGCTGGACGGGTCGGCAGGCAGGGACCGCGACCACACCACTGTCACGACAATCCCACCTGCCAAGTGCAGTCGTCCGCCGCGAAGACGGAAGCCACGCCGTGTGTAGTTCAGGGTGGGATCGGCCTCACGCTTCCTTTTAGGGCGCGACATTCCCGCCCGGCGTTGCACAGGCAGCCGAACTTGGATGTCTTTCAATGCCTTCACCCGGGATGCCCCGAAATCCCGCCTCGGTGAGCACCCGGTCCAGTCGCGCAGGACCGCACCTTCCCCCTCCCGATGAGCTCTCCCGGACCGTGCGACACACTCGTTCCACACCCACCGACATCGGTCCCATTCCGCCAACAAGACTCTGCGAGCGGTCGACGACACACGAAGCCGGAAGGTGTACCGGACACGTCCGGCCTTACCGGAATCCGTTGGTGTCGTCATGCCGCAAACGTAATCGCATGATTCGCCGGGCTCTTCGACCCCATCAAAGGTCACTCGAACGAGTGACCGACTGCGGCTTGGTGAGGAACCTGTGATCGGCGTCTCCCACGGCTGACGAGGTCGGCAGGAACAAGGCAAACTGACCTGGTTGCTCAGGATGTCTAGGGGGACGGCATGGACGGTGGACCGCGGGTTCCGGAGCAGCGGCTGCCCGGACCCCCGGCGCAGCCGGAGCAGTCGGCCGCGCTGCGCTTCGGCGTGCTCGGTCCGGTGCGCGCCTGGCGCGGCGACGAACCGCTGGCCACCGGCTCCCCGCAGCAACGCGCCCTGCTGGCCGCCCTGCTGCTGCGCGAGGGCCGCACGGCCACCGCGGCCGAGCTGATCGACGCCCTGTGGGGCGAGGAACCGCCGTCGCAGGCACTGGCGGCGGTACGGACGTACGCGTCCCGGCTGCGGAAGGTCCTGGACCCCGGCGTGCTGGTGAGCGAGTCGGGCGGCTACGCCGTGCGCGGGCTGGGGAACGACGCCCTGGACCTCTCGCTCGCCCAGGACCTGGCCGCCGAGGCGGAGAAGGCGCGGGCCGCCGGGGACCTGTGCGGCGCCCGTGACGTGCTGCGGCGCGCGCTGGCGCTGTGGGACGGCGAGGCGCTGGCCGCCGTGCCGGGCCCGTACGCGCAGGCACAGCGGGTCCGGCTGGAGGAGTGGCGGCTCCAACTCCTGGAGACGCGGCTGGACATGGACCTGGAGCAGGGCTGCCACGCGGAGGCCGTCTCGGAGCTGACCGCACTGACCGCCGCACATCCGCTGCGCGAACGGCTGCGGGAGCTCCTCATGCTCGCCCTGTACCGCAGCGGGCGCCAGGCCGAGGCCCTGGCCGTGTACGCGGACACCCGGCGCCTGCTCGCCGACGAGCTGGGCGTCGACCCGCGGCCCGGGCTGCGGGAGCTGCAACAGCGCATCCTCCAGGCGGACCCCGCCCTGGCGGAGCCGTCCGCGCCGGCCGCCGAGTCGGCCGCGGCCCCGGTCCGCCCGGCGCAACTACCCGCAACGGTGCCGGACTTCACCGGCCGCGCGTCCTTCGTGCGGGAGCTGAGCGAGGTGCTGGGCTCGGCGTCGGGTGCGGAGGGCCGGGTGATGGCCGTCTCCGCGCTGGCCGGCATCGGCGGCGTCGGCAAGACGACCCTCGCGGTGCACGTGGCCCACCGGGCGCGGGCCGCCTTCCCGGACGGGCAGCTGTACGTCGACCTCCAGGGCGCGGGGGCGCGGGCGGCGGAGCCGGAGACGGTGCTGGGCGCCTTCCTGCGCGCCCTGGGCACGGCCGACTCGGCCGTCCCGGACACCCTGGAGGAGCGCGCCGCCCTCTACCGCTCCGTCCTGGACGGCCGCCGCGTCCTCGTCCTGCTGGACAACGCCCGGGACGCCGCACAGGTACGTCCGCTGCTGCCCGGCACGGACGGCTGCGCGGCGCTGGTGACGTCGCGGGTGCGGATGGTGGACCTCGCCGGGGCGCATCTGGTCGACCTGGACGTGATGTCCCCGGACGAGGCGCTGGCGCTCTTCACGAGGATCGTGGGCGAGGAGCGGGTCGCCTCGGAGCGGAAAGCGGCGCTGGACGTGGTCGCGGCGTGCGGTTTCCTGCCGCTGGCCATCCGCATCGCGGCGTCCCGTCTCGCGGCCCGCCGCACCTGGACGGTGTCCGTCCTCGCCGCCAAGCTGGCGGACGAGCGACGCCGGCTGGACGAGCTGCAGGCCGGTGACCTGGCGGTGAAGGCCACCTTCGAGCTGGGCTACGGGCAACTGGAACCGGCCCAGGCCCGCGCCTTCCGCCTGCTGGGCCTGGCGGACGGCCCGGACATCTCCCTCGCGGCGGCGGCGGCCCTGCTGGACCTCCCGGCGGAGGACACGGAGGACCTGCTGGAGTGCCTGGTGGACACGTCCCTCCTGGAGTCGGCGGCACCGGGCCGCTACCGCTTCCACGACCTGGTCCGCCTCTACGCGCGTGCGTGCGCGGAACGCGACGAACACCCACCGAGCGAGCGGGGGGCGGCGCTGTCGCGGCTGCTGGACTTCTACCTGGCGACGGCGGCGGGCATCTACGCGATGGAGCGTCCGGGGGACCGGCTCGTGGACCATCTCGAACCGACGCGGCACGAGGGGCTTCGGTTCGCCGAGGGAACGGCTGCCCTCGACTGGTTGTACACCGAAGGAGCGTCCCTTCTGGCGAGCGTGCGGCAGTCCGTCGGATCGGACCGGCTGCGTCGCGGCGTGGACCTTCTGTGGGCAGCGAAGGACCTCGCGGAGTCAGGTGCCAACTCGCGCCAGTACGAGGACACGGCTGTCGCCGTGTGCGAAGCCGCACAGCGCGCCGGAGACGACCGTACCGAAGGCCGGGCGCGGACCACGCTCACGAACGTCCTTCTCGTGTCGGGCCGGATCCGCCAGGCAGCCGACGAGGCCCGCCTCGCCATGGAGCGGGCAGCCTCCGCGCATGATGTCGCCGCCGGCAGCTGGGCCGCCAACGACCGAGGACTCATCTCGCTGCATCAGCATCGGTACTCGGACGGCAAGGTCTTCTTCGAACAGGCCATCCGAGGATTCGGCGCGGCGGGCAATCAAGCAGGTGAGGCAACGACCCTGTTCAACCTGTCACGCGCGCACCTGGCTCTGGGCGACATCGCCAAGGCTGTCAGTATCGCCCGCCACGGGCTGGCCCTGCTCTCCGAGTTGGGCAGGACGATGCGGCTGGCCAACGGGCACTACGCGCTCGGCATGGCCCTGACGAAGGCAGAGCGGCACACGGAGGCACTCGGACAGTTCAGCGACGCTCTGACCATTTTCGTGGACCACCGCCAGCGCCTGTGGGAAGGGACCACCCACTTCCGGATCGCCGAGGCGCACATTGCCGCCCGTCGCCCTGCCCAAGCGGCGCAGCACGCCGAGCAATCCCTCGCCATAGGCTGTATCGGCGGCGATCGAATGAGGGGCAATGTCCTGACACTGCTCGGGCGTGCCCTCTCCGCACTGGGCCAGGCGGACCGCGCCAAGGCCTGCTGGCACGACGCACTCCGACTCTACGAGGATCTCAGCGCCGCCGATGCCGATGACGTACGTGCCCTGCTCTCGCCGGTGGACGCAGCCTGAGCGGCAGCGTGTCGGGGGGACCGCCACAGGCGTTCAGCGTTCGTTTATCCCACTCCCACATGCTTTCAATCGCCAGACCGTCGCGTCGGGGGGCAGACGGTCCGACGAGGAGCCGGCCGGGTTAGTGTTCGGCTCCGACCGCCCGTCCGGTGGCCCACGGGGGAGCTTCCGGACGGGCGTTTCGCACCCTGACCCTGTCGCCACAGAGGAGTACGGATCGATGAGCGAAGAGAAGGCCACAGCCGCCAAGCCGTTGGACAACCAGATGCCCACGCCGCCGGCCAAGGACGACGCCATCACCACGATGGACAACCAGATGCCGGCCCCGCCCGCCCTGGACGACACCATCACCACGATGGACAACCAGATGCCGGCCCCGCCCGCCCTGGACCTGGACGGCAAGTAGACCTTTTCCCGCACGGGGATCGGCCGCGGCGGCGCGGAGGGGGAGCCGCCGCGGCCGATGTGTGTCCGGAATCGGCCAGTTCCGGCCAAGGCGTGGCCTGAGTTGTTCGAAGGGGTCGAACGAGGGCCCGGGGGTCACTAGGGTCTCCCCGTCGTGTCGGTGTACGTCGGTGATGTTCCCGGGAGGGAGGCCCCGGCCGGTGAGTCCGCGAGCGATGAAGGCGCTGCTCCGTGCCCTCGGCAGGGAAGCCGCCCAGGACGTCGAGAGGCCGGCGGAGCCGGAAGCCGTCATGCGGGCCTTCTGCCGGGCCATGAGCGTGCGCGCGGAGCGGCCGGTGGAGCTGGTGTTCCGGGCGTTCCCGGCGGACATCCCGGTGTCGGGGCTGCGCCTCGACCTCGGGGACCGGTCCCTCGTCGTGGTCGAGGAACGCACCGTTCCCGAGGCGCAGTTGGTGATCCTGGGCCACGAGCTGTGGCACGAGGAGCAGCGCGACTGCGGACACCACCTCGCCGGGCTCGCCGACGCCTCCGCGCGGGCCGTCGCCTCCCCGCAGCAGGCGTCCGACGCGGTACGGCGAACGGCGGAGCAGATCCTCGCCGAGGCCGAGGTGCCGCGCGACGCGCTGCTGGCCGTCGCGGCCCGGGCCGAGTCGCCGGACGGGCACGAAGTGGCCGCCGAGACCTTCGGGTTGCTGTTCGGCCGCGAGGTGCGCACCTGGATGCACGGCCGGTACGCCGAGGGCCCGGTCTCCCCGGCGACCGTGGAGGGCCGCATGAACCTGACGCTGACCAACCGCGGCGGGCGCCTGCTCTGATGGGCCCGCACTTCCACATCCCCTACGCCCTGCCCACCGTCCTGCTCGCCCTCGCCGTCCTGCTCAAGCTGCCGACGTTCGTGCGGGCCTGGCGCAACCCCGAGGTGCGGGCGACGACCCTGCTGCTGGTGTGCGCGACGTGCGTGCTCGTCGTCGTCACGCCCGTCAACATCGAGCGGCTCAACGCGTGGACGGGCATCCCCAACTTCGCCTCGCCCTGGGCGTACTCGTTCCTGACCGCGTCCGGCGCGACCGGGCTGGCCATGATCACGCGGTGGCGGGAGCCTCCGTCGGAGCGGCGCAGGCGCGGCATCCGCCGCATCCACTGGGCGTACGGCGGGGTCGTGGCCGGGCTGTGGGTGACCTTCTTCCTGGCCAGCGTGCCGGAGCCGCGCGTGTACGACCTCGACACGTACTACGCCGGCACCCCGTGGATGCGCGAGCACATCCTGCTCTACCTGGGCGCGCACGCGGTGACCGGCATCGTCGCCACGCGGATGCTGCGGCAGTGGTCGCCGACCGTGACCGACCGCTGGGTGAAGTCGGGGGTCGTCTTCCTGCTGCTCGGCTTCGCCGCCGGGCTGGTCTTCGACGCGGCGAAACTGGTCGCGGTGGGGGCCCGCTGGTGCGGGGTGGACTGGGACGTCCTCAGTACGCGCCTCGCGCCGCCGTTCGCGCTGCTCCAGGCGTCGCTGGTCGCCGTCGGGTTCATCGTCCCGCAGGCCGGGCCCGCGCTGCGCAACGCGGTGCGCGACCAGCGGGAGTACCTGCGGCTGCGGCCGTTGTGGCGGGCGCTGCGGGTGCTCGCGCCGGCGGCGGCACCGGCCCGCTTCGGCCTCTGGGTGCCGTTGGACCTGCGGGTCATGCAGCGCCAGCAGCGCATCCACGACGCGCTGCGGCTGCTGGCCCCGCATTTCCGCCACGACGTCCACGAACGGGCCCTCGCCGCGGCGCGGGCCGCCCACGGTGAGGCGCGGGCCCGCGACCTCGCCGGCGCCGTCGCGCTGCGCGCCGCCATCGACGCCTACGCGGCCGGTGTCCCGGCACCCGCGACCGAGCGGCCGCCGGGCATCGGCACCGACATCAGCGACCACATCGGCACCATCTCTCTCGCCCTGTACCGACGGCGTGCCCTCGCCGCCCTCGGCCGCCGGGTGACCAGCACAGAAAGCGGCCTCAACGCCCATGCCTAGCAACCCCGTCGCCCACCGGCCGCGCGCCGTCGTCCTCGGCGCCAGCGCGGCGGGCCTCTTCGCCGCCGCCGCGCTCACCGAGTTCGCGGACGTCACGGTCGTCGAGCGCGACGTCCTGCCCGAGGGGCCCGAGCCGCGCCGGGGTGTTCCGCAGGCCCGGCACGCGCATCTGGTGTGGAGCGGCGGTGTGCGGGCCCTGGGCGAGCTGCTGCCGGGGCTCGTCGACGACGTGGTGTGCCGGGGCGGGCGCCTGGTCCGCATCATGGGCGACATGGTGTCCCGGGCCCCGAACGAGGTCTGGTTCCGCAGGTTCCTGGCGACCCACCACCGGAATCTGGTCTGCTCGCGCGACCTGCTCGACTCCGTCGTCCGCGACCACGTCCTCAAGAGCGAGCGGATCACCCTGCGCCAGAACACCGCCGCCCTCGGCCTGGAGGGCGACGCCCGCCGCGTGAACGGGGTCCGCGTCCGGGCTGGCGACGGCGAGCACGTGCTGGGCGCCGACCTCGTCGTGGACGCGACCGGACGCGGCTCCCGCGCCCCGCGGTGGCTCGTCGACCTGGGCCTGCCCCGGGTCACCGAGCGGGAGGTCGACGCCGGCCTCACCTACGCCACCCGCGTGTACCGCGCCCCCGGCACCACCGCCGACGGCGCCTTCCCACTGATCAACGTGCAGGCCAACCCGGCCAAGGCGCCCGGGCGGGGCGGCGTCATCCTGCCCGTGGAGGGCGACCGGTGGATCGTCACCCTGGGCGGTACGCGGGGCGGCGAGCCCGGCGCCGACCCGGACGCCTTCGTGCCGTTCGCGCTCGGCCTCGCCGACCCGGTCATCGGCGAGCTGCTGCGGGACGCCGAACCGCTCGGCGACGTCACCGTCACCCGCAGCACCGCCAACCGCCGCCGCTACTACGAGAAGCTGAGGCGCCGGCCCGACGGCTTCGTCGTCCTCGGGGACGCCGTCGCCGGGTACAACCCCGTCTACGGGCACGGCCTGACCGTCGCCGCGCAGAGCGCCCTCGCCGTCCGGGACGTGCTGCGCCGCACCGCCCTCACGGCGCCCGGAACGGCCGGTGCCCTGCAGCGCGCCGCGGCCCGCCCGGTCGCCGGCGCCTGGGACCTGGCCGTCGGCCAGGACGCCTTCTACCCGGGCGCCGCCGGCACACCGCCGACCGCGGTGGAAAGGCTCCTGGCCCGCTACGTCGACCGGGCCGTCGCCACCGGCGCCGGCAACCCGCGTGCCATGGGTGCTCTGCTCGACGTGATGAGCATGGAGCGGCCCCCGACCCGGCTCTTCTCGCGGGACATGCTGGTGCCCATGCTGTTCGGCCCGCGGAAGCCGCACCTCCAGGGGCCGCCGATCAGCGAGGCGGAACGCCGGGCGGCCCGCTCCTGACCGCCTGGTGCCGCGTCACGTCAGCGGCAGGACTTCCTCGTCGTCCAGCTCGCAGTGGTCGACGGTCCTGCCGGACGCGTCGACCGCGAGGCGCACGCGGGTCGCGGTGCCGGCGGGGACGGTGGTCTCCTGGCGGGCGTCGTCGATCGTGACGTCGCCGCCGTCCTTGAAGAACACGGTGACGGCGAAGGTGTACGCGCGGTTGTTCGGGTTGGTGACCTCGACCGTGGCGTACGGGTCGTCCTCGGTCGCGCAGCTCACGAGTTCCACCGTGGCGGCCTGGAGGGCGCTGCCGCCGCTGTCGCCTCCGCTGCCGCCGCTGTCGGTGTCGTCGTCGTGGTCGGAGCCGGAGTGGCCGTAGCCGTAGCCGTAGCCGCCGCTCGTGCCGCTGCCGTAGGAGTCGTCGTCCTTGTAGACGTCGCCGTCCGACGAGGACGACGAACTGTCGTGGTCCTGGCTGCTGCTGCTGCAACCGCCTCCGCCGTCACCGCCGCCGCCGTGGCCGTGGCCGCGTCCAGTCGAGAAACCGGTCAGGCTGAGCACCACCAGTGCCGAGATCGCCGTGTACCTGAACGCCCGTCCCCGTGTCGTCATGGCCCCCACGCTAACCAGACGCTGTCACGATCATGTCACCGCCCTGCCACGGCCGGGCACGCAGTGTGACCGGCCCGGGGCGGACCGCGTCACGTCGTACGGGCCGTCCCCGTGCCCTTCTCCGCGTCCAGCGCGTACACGCAGCGGTCCTTGCTGCAGGCGTACACGATGCCGTCCCGCACGACCGGGGAGCCGGTGATCTCGCCGCCCGTGGCCAGCTTCCAGCGCAGGCGGCCGTCGTCGGCCTTCAGCGTGTACAGAAGGTGGTCGGTGGAGCCGAAGTGGATCCGGCCCTCGGCCACCGCGGGCGCGCCGACGATCTCGCCGCCCGCCTGGAAGCGCCACTTGGGCGTGCCGGTGACGGCGTCCAGGGTGTACAGGCCCTTGCCGCTGCCCACGTGGACGTGACCGGCGGCCACCAGGACCGGGTCGGTGGAGGAGCGGCCCTCCGTCGCGATGCGCCAGCGGTCGCGGCCGTCGGTGGCGTCGAGGGCGTACACCGTGCCGAGGTAGTCGGCCAGGTAGACGCCGCCGCCGGTCACCGCGGGGCCCGGCACGAAGACCGGCGGGGAGAGGAAGACCGCCGGGGCCTCGAAGTGCCAGCGGACGTGTCCGGAGGTGACCTCCAGCGCGAGGACGCGGGTGCCGGCCGCGACGTACACGTAGCCGTCGGGCGCCTGGGCCAGGCGGACCGGCACGCCGCCGCAGGACGCCGCGTCGCCGATGGGGTACGACCAGCGCTCGTCGCCGGTACGGGCGTCCAGGGCGCGCAGCCGGGCGTCCTGCCAGACGTACACCGTGCCGTCGTGGACCGTCGCGCCCGCCTCCGGGGACTCGAAGTCGGTCTGGGCGCCGGTGATCTCCCACAGCTTCTGGCCGCCCGAGGCCTCCCAGGCCTGGACGCCGCCGCCGCGGGTGGCGGTGACGACCGTGCCCCGGTCGGCCTGGAGGGAGTAGACCCAGGCGTCCGTCTGGACGCGCCACAGGTCGGCGCCCTCCCGCGCGTCCAGGGCGAAGAGGGTCGGGCCGTCGGAGGCGTGGATACGGCCGTCCGCGACCGCCATCGACCAGGCCACGTCCCGGGTCTTGAAGCGGCGCCGTCCGGTGGCCACGTCCAGGGCGTGCACCTCGAAGGAGGTGACGTAGACCAGGTCCCCGTCGACGGACGGCGTGCCCCAGACGTCGTTGGACATGCGGAAACGCCAGGGGCGCCAGCCGCTCGCCGCCGCCTCGGGGGGCGTCGCGGGGGCGGCCGGTGCCGGTACGGCCGGGTCGGCGCCGTTGACGCCGGGTCGCGGCCGGGACCAGGAGGCGGCGAGGGCGGACTCCGGCGGGGGCGGGGCGACGGCGGCGGCGCGCATGTCGGCGACGCGCGGGCCGGGCCCGATGGGCACCGCGGCGCCGGCCAGCTGGACGGGCCCGGTGTCCGGGGCGCCGACGGGCACGGGCGCCGGGACGACGGGGTCGTGCGAGGGCGGGGGCGGCAGCGGGGGCGCCGGTACGGCGGGCCGGACACCGCCCGAGCCGCCGCTGCGCCCGCCGGCCGTCGCCGCGGGGCGGGTCGTGGTGCGGCCGCCGCGCCGTCCCTCGATCAGCCCCACCGCCCGTTCGGGCAGCCACGCCGACGCCGTACCGCTGTCGTCGGAGCCGGAGCCGAACAGGTGGGGGGCGAGCTGGGACTGGAGGTCGGCGGGGTTGGGGCGGGCCGTCGCCTCCATCTGCATGCACGACTCGATGAGCGGACGCAGCTCGTCCGGGAGGCCCTCCAGGTCGGGGCCCTCGCGCAGCAGCATGAAGACCGTCTCGACCGGGTTGGCCCCGTGGAAGGGCGGGTGCCCGGTGGCGGCGAAGACCAGCATGGAGCCGAGCGAGAAGACGTCGCTGGCGCCGGTGACGCTGCGCGAGTCCTTCGCCTGCTCCGGGGACATGTACGCGGGGGTGCCGACGGCGACGTTCGTCATGGTCAGACGGGTGTTCGAGACGCCGGAGGCGATGCCGAAGTCGATCACCCGGGGGCCGTCCTCGACGACGAGGACGTTGGACGGCTTGAGGTCGCGGTGGACGAGCCCGGCGCCGTGGATCGACTGGAGCGCCTCCGCGACGCCCGCCGCCAGCCAGCGCACGGCCTGGGCCGGCAGCGGCCCGCACTCGTTCACTATTTCCTCGAGGGAGGGCGCGGGGACGTACGCGGTGGCCAGCCACGGCACGGCGGCCCGGGGGTCGGCGTCGACCACGGCCGCCGTGTAGAAGCCGGAGACCGCGCGGGCCGCCTCCACCTCGCGCGTGAAGCGGACGCGGAACAGCTGGTCCTCGGCGAGCTCCGTCCGCACCGTCTTGATCGCCACGCGCCGGCCGGACGCCGAGCGCGCCAGATAGACCAGCCCCATGCCGCCGGCGCCGAGCCGCCCCAGCACCTCGAACGGCCCGATCCGCCGCGGATCGTGCTGCGTCAGCTGATCCACCACTTGCCTGCCACCTCCCCGTACGAGCCGCGCCACCCACATATGTACGCGACCGACGTGCAGCGTCTCACCACCGCACCGCCGCGGCGGCACACACCCCGATTCTTCCTGTCCGAGGCGCTGGTGGCGAACCCTGGGACAATCGGGGTGTCACGTCCCAATCCCGGGCGAACGCCCGCCCCGGAGGGGTATTGCGGCGGCCCTCAGCGCTGGAGCACCGCGAAGGACGCCCCCTGGCCGTCCGAGACGACGGCCACCCTCCCGTACGACGTCTCGAACGGCGGCACCCGCACCCGCCCGCCGAGCCGGGCCACCGTGCCGAGCGCCGCCTCGCAGTCCTCGACCCGGAAGTGCACCAGAAAGTGCGGCGGCATCTCGGCGGGGAAGACGTCGGTCACCGCGGCGCGGCCCACGTCGGGCGCGGCGCCGGGGCCGAAGAGGGCGTCGTGGAACAGGCCGCCGTAGAAGGCGTTGGCGGCCTCGGTGTCGCGGGTGTACAGCTCGGCCCAGGCGAAGGTGCCCGGCTCGTGCCGCCTGCCGAAGCCGGCGAAGGCGCTCCCGCCGGCGCCGGAGGGCCCGCCGGTGCCGGCGGCCGGCTGCCACAGGGCGAAGACGGCGCCCTGGGGATCGGCGACGAGTGCGGTCGTGCCCAGTCCGTCGACCGGCCTGGGAGGCGTGACGACCTGCCCGCCGGCCTCCCGGATCCGCGCGGTCAGCGCGGCGGCGTCCCGGGCGGCGAAGTACACCGTCCACACGGTGGGCATCCGGCCGTCCGTCTTGGGCACCAGCGCGGCGACGGGCTCACCGTCCAGCCGGGCCCACACGGAGGCGCCGGGACCCGTCTCGTCGAAGGTCCATCCGAAGAGCTCGCCGTAGAAGCGCTTGCCCGCCCGGACGTCGGAGAGCTGTGCGTCCACCCAGCAGGGGACACCTTCTGCGTACGCGGACGCCCTCGGGGCGGATGCACCGTTTTCGGCCATACCGCCAACGTAACCGCGTCGCGCGCACCCCGCAGACCAGGCACAGCAGCCACTCTGCGCCCGCGCACCCCATTTGCACTCGGCCGAATCGCGCCGGGAACGGCCGTCGGTAAGCTGACGGCATGACAGGACAAGTGCGCACCGTTGACGGCCGCGTGGCCGGTCGACGCGGGCAGGCGACCCGGCAAAAACTGCTCGACTGCCTGGGCGACATGCTGAGCTCCTCCCCCTACCGGGACGTCAAGGTCATCGATGTCGCCCGGAAGGCAGGCACGTCGCCCGCGACCTTCTACCAGTACTTTCCGGACGTCGAGGGAGCCGTTCTGGAGATCGCCGAGCAGACGGCCGCCGAGAGTTCCGGGCTGGCCGAGCTGGCGGCGGGCCGCTCGTGGGTCGGCAAGTCCGGCTGGCAGACGGCACAGGAACTGGTCGACGGGTTCCTGGAGTTCTGGCGGAAGAACGACGCGATCCTCCGGGTGGTCGACCTGGGCGCCGCGGAGGGCGACAAGCGGTTCTACAAGCTCCGGATGAAGATTTTGAACTCGGTGAACACGGCCCTCGCGGACTCCGTCGCCGAACTGCAGGCCAAGGGCAAGGTCGACAAGGACGTGAACCCGGCGGCGATCGCCGGTTCGCTGGTCACCATGCTCTCGGCCGTCGCCTCGCACCAGAAGGGCTTCACGTCCTGGGGCGTGAAGCAGGCCGAACTCAGGCCGAACCTGGCCCTGTTGATGTACCTGGGCATCACCGGCAAGAAGCCCACGAAGTAGCGCGCCCGACCGGTACGCGGCAGCCTGTCAGCCCTGCCCCACCCGCCACGCCCCGCCCCTCGGACGCCCTCACCCACGTCGGTGACTCCTCCACCCCCGCTCCCCCACGCCTCCTTCCCGTCAGGCGCCCACCCGTCGCCGTCGACCGGCCCGCAGGGGAACAACCGCCCGCCCGTCCGGTGTTGCGACCGGTGCAGGACCCGAACAGCCGGACGCCCGAACGCCGTTGGAGGAGACCGGAATGGTCCTGACCCGCGAAGAGCGTGAGCAGTTCCTGGCAGAACCCCACATCGCCGCGCTGGCGGTGGACGCGGGAGCCGGACGCGCCCCGCTGACCGTGCCGATCTGGTACCAGTACGAGGCCGGCGGCGACGTCTGGATCATGACCGGGCTCGACAGCCGCAAGAACCAGCTGATCAAGGCGGCCGGCCGGTTCTCCCTCATGGTCGACCGGCTGGAGCCCACCATCCGGTACGTGTCGGTGGAGGGCCCGGTCGTCGAGACGGCCCCCGCGACCGTCGAGCTGCTGCGGGAGATCTCCGCCCGGTACCTCCCGGCCGAGAAGGTCGACGGCTACGTCGACTTCGCCTGGAAGAACCACGGCGAGCAGGTCGTCGTCCGGATGCGGCCCGAGCGCTGGGTCTCCTCCGACCTCGGCCAGGTGTGAACCGCAGGGGGAACGCCCCTCCCCCGGCCCGTCTCCACGTGACAATCGGGGCATGGAAACCGATCTTCACGAGCTGCTGAGGTCACTGCGGGTCTGGGACCCGGCGGTCACCGAGCTGCCCCCGTTCGACCCGGCCACCGCGCCCGGCGACCCGCTGCCGCTGTTCACCCGGTGGCTCGCCGAGGCGGTCGCGGCCGGCCAGAGCGAACCGCACACCGTGTCCCTGGCGACGGCCGACGCCGAGGGGTGGCCGGACGTACGGATCGTGATGCTGCACGGCGCGGACGCGGACGGCTGGTCCTTCGCCACGCACGCCGACAGCCGCAAGGGCCGCCACCTCGCCGCCCGGCCGTACGCCGCGCTCGTCTTCTACTGGCCGGTGCTGGGCCGCCAGGTCCGGGTCCGCGGTCCGGTCGCCGTGGCCCCGGCCGAGGAGGCGCGGGCCGACCTGCACGCCCGGTCGACCGGCGCGCTGGCCGCCGCCCTCACCGGCCGGCAGAGCGCGCCGCTGAGCTCGCCGGACGAGCTGGCGCGCGCCTCCGAGGCCGCCTGGGAACAGGCCGGGCGGGAGCCGGACGCGCCCGTCCCGTCCTGGACGCTGTACCGGCTGCGGCCGGAGGAGGTGGAGTTCTTCCAGGGCGACGCCCGGCGCCGCCACGTACGCCTCTCCTACCGGCGGACGGAGGAGGGCTGGCGCACGCAGTTGCTGTGGCCGTGAGCGGGACACCGGCGGCGAGCGGTCACCGCACGTCGGGAGCGGCCGGCTCGGCGTCGGTCGCCAGCCGGGCGTGCAGGTGCGCGTCCCGGAACGCGTCGCGCCGGTCGGCCTCGAACATGGCCCCGCGCATCGTGCCCTCGCAGACGTACCCGCACCGCTCGGCGACCCGGCAGGAGGCGTCGTGGCCCAGCGCGTGGCCCAGTTCCAGGCGGTGGAGGCCGAGTTCGGCGAAGGCCCAGCGCGACGCGAGGAGCAGGGCGCGGGTGGCGACGCCCCGGCCGCGGGCCTCGGGCAGCACCCAGTAGCCGACGTGGGCCTGCCGCAGGGGCAGGTTGATCTCGTTGACGCCGACGTGCCCGAGCGTCGTGCCGTCCGCCCCGTCCGTGATCCGGAACGACGCGGACCTGCCCGCGCCGGCGTCCCGTGCCCGGGCGCGCAGCGACTCGCGGGCCGCGCTGAGGTCGGTCATCGGCATGAGCGGCGTGTTCCAGCGCCGGAAGTCGGGGTCGAGGCAGCCGCGCAGCCACGTCTGCACGTCGGCGTCGCTGCCGGCGTCCCAGGCACGGAGGCGCAGGCCGTGCCCACGCGGTGCGGTGACGGAGGGGGCGAGGGTGCGTATACGTGTGGGGGCCATCGGTCCATTCAAGCCGACCGGGGGCCGGCGGTGCCCGCGGGTTTTCCCGTGACCAATCCGCAACCGATTCCGGTCTTGACCGAGACCCATCAAGCGGACCCGGGATTACGCTCGCCGCATGGCCGACTCCACAGCGTCCGCTGAACAGCGGTCCGCCCACCCCGCGGACCTCCCCGTGTACGTCATAGGCGCAGGCCCGGGCGGCCTGGCCGTCGCCCACGCGCTGCGCGCGCGGGGGCTGCGGGCCGTCGTCCTGGAGCGGGCCGACCGGGTCGGCGCGTCCTGGCGGGGCCACTACGACCGGCTCCGCCTGCACACCACCCGCCGCCTGTCGGCACTGCCGGGCCTGCCGATGCCGCGCCGCTTCGGGCGGTGGGTGGCCCGCGACGACGTGGTGCGGTACCTGGAGAAGTACGCCGACCACCACCAGCTGGAGATCGTCACCGGTGTCGAGGTCTCGCGCGTCGAGCGCGCGCCCGACGGCACCGGCTGGCTGCTGCACGCGTCCGGGGGCCGCGAACTGACCGGCGCCGCGGTCGTGATCGCCACCGGCTACAACCACACCCCGCGCCTGCCGGACTGGCCCGGCCGGGACACGTACACCGGCGAGCTCCGGCACGCCGCCGAGTACCGGAACGCGGCTCCCTACGCCGGCCGGGACGTCCTGGTCGCCGGCGTCGGCAACACCGGTGCGGAGATCGCCGTGGACCTGGTGGAGGGCGGCGCCGCACGGGTGCGGCTGTCCGTCCGCACCCCGCCGCACATCGTCCGCCGTTCCACCGCCGGCTGGCCCGCCCAGTACACCGGCGTCCTGTGCCGGCGGCTCCCCGCCGGCCTGGTCGACCGGCTGGCCCGGCCGCTGGCCCGGATCAGCGTGCCCGACCTGTCGGCCCAGGGCCTGCCGCGCCCCGAGGCCGGGCTGTACACCCGGGCACGGCAGGGCGCCATCCCGGTGCAGGACGTCGGACTGATCGACGCGGTCCGCTCGGGCCGGGTGGAGAACGTGGCCGCGGTGGCCGGCTTCGAGGACGGCAAGGTCCTCCTCACGGACGGCTCCCGCGTCGCCCCCGACGCGGTGATCGCGGCCACGGGTTACCTGCGGGGCCTGGAGCCGCTGGTCGGCCACCTCGGCGTCCTCGGCCCGGACGGCAGACCGGCCGCACGAGGCACCCGCCCCCCGGCGCACGCCCCCGGCCTGTACTTCACGGGCTTCACCAACCCGATCAGCGGCATGCTCCGCGAACTGTCCCTGGACGCGGCCCGCATCGCCAAGGCGATCGCGAAAGCCGGGGGCAACCGCATCTCACGCCTGCCGGGCTGACGGCGGCCTCAGCCGCAGGTCACGACACCCCGAGCACCGGAACCGGCCGGCGGCGGATCACCAGGGACATCAGGGCCGCCACCGCGCACAGGGCGCCCGAGGCGTACCAGACGACGTCGTACGTGCCGAAGGTGTCGCGGGCGACACCGCCGAGGAAGGCGACGAGGGCCGCGCCGACCTGGTGGGAGGCGAGGACCCAGCCGAAGACGATCGCGCTGTCCTCGCCGTACTGCTCGCGGCACAGGGCGAGGGTGGGCGGGACGGTGGCGACCCAGTCGAGGCCGTAGAAGACGATGAAGAAGATCATCGGCGGGTGGACGCCGGGGGCCAGCAGGAAGGGGAGGAAGAGGAGGGAGACGCCGCGCAGGGCGTAGTAGACGGCGAGCAGGCGGCGCGGTTCGAAGCGGTCGGTGAACCAGCCGGAGGCGATCGTGCCGATCACGTCGAACACGCCGATGACGGCGAGCAGCGAGGCGGCGGCGGTCAGCGGCATGCCGTGGTCGTGGGCCGCGGGCACGAAGTGGGTCTGGATCAGGCCGTTGGTGGAGGCGCCGCAGATCGCGAAGGTGCCGGCCAACAGCCAGAACGGGCCGGTGCGCACGGCGGAGAAGAGGACGCCGAGCGCGCGGCGGGCGGCGCCGGGGACCGGGGCGGGCTTCGGCACGAACTCCTCGGCGCCGTACGGCTTCAGGCCGACGTCGGCCGGGTGGTCGTGCAGGAGGAGCCAGACGAAGGGGACCACGGCGAGGGCGGCGAGGGCGACCGTGACGGCCGCGGGGCGCCACTGGTACGTCTCCACGATCCAGGACAGCAGCGGCAGGAAGATCAGCTGTCCGGAGGCCGAGGCGGCGGTGAGGACGCCGGTGACCAGCCCGCGCCGTTCGGTGAACCAGCGGTTGGTGACGGTGGCGGCGAAGGCCAGCGCCATCGAGCCGGAGCCGAGTCCGACCAGCAGGCCCCAGCACAGGATCAGTTGCCAGGCGGACTCCATCCACACGGTCAGACCCGAGCCGAGCGCGATGACGGTGAGGGCGACGGCCACCACCCGGCGGATGCCGAACCGGTCCATCAGCGCGGCGGCAAAGGGTGCGGTCAGGCCGTAGAGCGCGAGGTTGACGGAGACGGCGGCCCCGATCGTGCCGCGCGACCAGCCGAAGTCGTCCTGGAGCGGGTCGATGAGGATGCCGGGCAGGGAGCGGAAGGCGGCGGCGCCGATGATCGTCACGAAGGTCACGGCGGCCACCCACCAGGCACGGTGCACCCGGGGGCCGCGGCGCGGCCGGGTGGGCTCGGACCGCCGCGCGGCCGCTGTGGCGTCGGTTGTCTGGGTCACGTCACCGAGCTTCCCCTCCCGGCGCCGCCCGATCGAGTGGCCCGAAAGACAGGGTTCGCTAGGATCGGGCCATGACGTCCGACCGTACGCACCGCCCGCACCACGTCGTCGTCCTCGCCCTCGACGGCCTGCTCCCCTTCGAACTGGGCATCCCGCAGCGGATCTTCGGGCGCGCCCGCGACGAACACGGCCGCCGGCTGTACGAGGTCGTCACCTGCTCGGTCCGGCCACCGGGTCCGGTGCAGACGGACGCCGACTTCGCGATCCTGGTCGAGAACGGGCCCGAGGCGCTGGCCGGCGCCGACACGGTCGTCGTCCCGGCGTCGTACGAGCTGGGCCCGGTGTACGAGGAGGGCACGCTGACCGAGGAGCTGGCCTCCGCGCTGGCGCGGATCCGGCCCGGCACCCGGCTGGTCGCCATCTGCACCGGGGGTTACGTGCTGGCCGCCGCCGGTCACCTCGACGGCCGCCCGGCGACCACGCACTGGGCCTCCGCCGCGCACTTCCAGCGCCTCTTCCCGAAGGTCCGGGTGGACGCCGACGTGCTGTTCGTCGACGACGGCGACGTGCTCACCTCGGCCGGCGTCGCGGCCGGGATCGACCTGTGCGTGCACATCGTGCGCCGGGACCACGGCACCGCCGTCGCCAACGACGTGGCCCGCCGGACCGTCGTACCGCCCTACCGCGACGGCGGGCAGGCGCAGTACATCGAGCGGCCGGTGCCCGATCCGCAGCAGTCGTCCACGACCAACGCCCGCGCCTGGGCGCTCGGCCGGCTCCAGGAGCCGATCCAGCTGCGGGACATGGCCGAGCAGGAGGCCATGTCGGTGCGCACCTTCACCCGCAGGTTCCGCGAGGAGGTCGGCGTCAGTCCCGGCCAGTGGCTGACCCGGCAGCGGGTGGAGCGGGCCCGGCATCTCCTGGAATCCACCGGTCTGTCCGTCGACCAGGTGGCCCGTGAGGCGGGTTTCGGGACGGCACAGTCGATGCGGCAGCATCTTCAGGCGGTGCTCGGCGTCACACCGACCGCGTACCGGCGGACGTTCCGCGCAGAGTTGTCCACAGCCTGTGGACAGTGAGGGCGTCACCGGAAGGTGTCGGCCGGCGGCGCGGCGCCGTCCGCCCCGAGCATGGGCACCGCACGCCGCCACCCGACTCCGGCGCTCCCGCCCGGCTCCCGTCGCCCCCGAGGGAACCGCCGCCGAATCACGACCCACACTCGTCGAGGGCTCCGTCACCGAGCCCTCGTCGTCCCCTCGCGGCGAATCGTTGCCTACAAGCGTGAAGAAACGGTCACGATCCGTCAACCGGCCGGAAGGCTCTCCTCACTTGACGCCCGCTCGCGCGGGACGCGCACGGAAGCACGGCCCGGCGCACCACCGCATCGGCACCGGCGCAAGCGGGAGCCGATGCGCCCGGCACACCCCGCGTCGGACCTACACGACTTCGTAGGCCAGCCCCTCAGGGGCCGCCGCGCCGCCCGCACAGGCCGGCGGGGCGTCCCCGGACTCGGGGCAGCGGTCCAGCTCGCACCAGATGCGCTTGCCGGCGCCCTCGCGGCTCCAGCCCCAGCGGTCGGCGAGCCCGTCGACGAGGGCGAGGCCCCGGCCGCCGGTCGCGTCGCCGTCCACGCACCGGGGCACCGGGGCGCAGCCGCTGGTGTCGTCCACCTCGAGGCGGACCGTGGACTCCTCGCTCACCGAGCCCGGGAGGACGAGCCGCAGCACGGCGGGGCAGCCGGTGTGCACCACGGCGTTGGTGACGAGCTCGGAGACGAGCAGGACCAGTGTCTCGGCGAGTTGCTCGTCGGCCTGTATCCCGGACCCGGCGAGCCGTGAGCGCGCCCACCGACGGGCTCGCCCCACCTCTGCGGGGTCGGGCCGGATCTCCAGCTGCACTTGAAGCACCTGCACCGCTCACACCATCCGAACCGGCGGACACAAAGGCTCGCGCCTCACGAGGGCCACGATCGTAGCCATTTTCTGCATGGCCAGAACAACGGCCGGGTCGGGGTTCACGGAATGTGAATCCCGTGCGGGACAGCATGGTTGACGTACAGTCACCCCAACAAGCGCTTCGGGCATATTCCAGCGCGAAGGAGTACCCGTGCGGCATACTGTGCGACGCTCGGTCCGGACAGTCGAACAGGCGGCGGCCGACGGCCGTTCCGCCGTGCGGGGCAAGGCACACACGCCCGGTCCCGGAGCCGCCCGGCGGGCGGCACCGGCGCGGCCGGCGCTCGGGAGCACTCGCATCCCGCACAAGGTACCGGAGCACGGCGCCGACTCCGGGCCGTGACGGGGCACCCCCCGGTCACGACCGGGTGCCGACGCTCAGTGATCGCGCACTGCCACGATCCGCGACACCGCGGGCGGGAACCCCGCGGCGCCGCGCGTGTCACTCGGGCACGGTGAACCAGCGGGCGAACGCCGGGACGGCCTCGGCCTCCCCCACCTTGCCGTCGCCGTCCGTGTCGAGGGCGGCGGCGACGGACCGGGCGGTGTCCCCGGGGACGCCGAGCGCGGTGAGCACCCGCGCGGTGTCGGGGACGGTGACGGCTCCGTCGCCGTCCGCGTCGGCGACGGCGAGGGCCGCGTGCAGGAACGGGCGGGCGATCTCGGCGAACCGGTCCGGGTTGTCGCGCAGCCGCTTGACCGCGGCGGTGACGAACTCCTCACGGGTGATGCGCTGGTCGCCGTCGCGGTCGGCGATGCCGGCCATGCCCTGCCAGAGCGCCTCCGCTCCGCCGTACAGGGCCTGGCCCCTGTCGGACCGGGCGGCGACGGCGAACTCGGCGAGCAGCGCCTTGGCCGCCGCGTTGAAGTCCTGCCGGTCGATGTAGCCGTTGCCGTCCTGGTCGAAGGTGGCGAACCGCGCCGCGATCCTGCGCTCGTACTCGCTGCTGACCATGTCTTCTCCGACCGCCTTCACATCACGTCGGTGGGTGCGTCTCGCACGGAGGGTACGACGCCCGGGGCACGCCCGCAGGGCGAACGGATGCCCGTCCCTCCCCCGGGCACGCTCCGGTGCGCTCCTACGCGGAGAGCGGGCGTGGTTCGTCGCCGGTCGCCGAGGCGAGGTCGGGGTGGACGTCGAAGAGCCGGCGCACCCCCAGCGCGCCGAGGACCCGGTTGACGTGAGAGCCGTCGACGGCACCCTGGGCGGGCAGTATCAGGCGCAGCCGGCCCTGGCAGGAGCGGATGAGGCGCCGGGAGGCGATGAGCACCCCGACCCCGCTGGAATCGCAGAACAGGACCTCGGAGAGGTCCAGGACGAGGCTGTGCCGTCCCTCGGCCACCTCGTCGTGCACCCGCTGCCGAAGCACCGGGGACGTCACCAGGTCCAGTTCGCCCGACACCTGGAGCACGGCCCAGTCGCCCCGCTCGCCGCCGGTCACATTGAACGTCACCACCATGCCCTTCATTCGTCGGTACGTCCGGACCCATCCGAAACGGAAGCCATGCTTACGCTTCTTGGCCGCGCGCCTGCCCACCGGCCGTTCCCGCAAACACCCGGCCGGAAACGGCCCCCGATCAAAAGAGGCTTGTTTCAGACGGTTTCGATCCTGTTCGATCGAATTCGGTCGCACGATGGAGGGTAGGGGGTCGATCTGAGAGACCGATGAGCGCCCTACCACCTGCGGCCCGCCGGGGGCGCGCATTGACACAAAGGGGCGTGCGTTGTCGGACGTGCCGACTACATTCGAGGAGACGGTGGCCACAGGCTGGAGGCCGGCACGGGACCGGCCCGGCCGTCGGGGCCGAGCAGGGGGGTGGAGGAGCCGTATGGCGAAGAAGGACCTGCCGCTGCGCTGGGACCGCAAGATGCAGCAGCGGCTCGCCCGGGGCGAGGCCGCCGCCCTCGGTGAGCTCTACGACCGGTTCGCCTCGCTCGTGCACGGCCTCGCCCACCGCGTGCTGGACGACGAGCGGGCCGCCGACCACATCACCCGCGACGTGTTCGCGCACGTCTGGGAGCACCCGGACACCTACGACCCCAGGCAGGGCCCGCTGCGCAGCTGGGTCGCCACGCTGACCCACCGCCTGGCCGTGCAGCGGCTGAGGACCACCGAGGCGGCCGCCCTGGCGCGCGGCGGCCCCGGCACCACCGAGGAACTGGAGCGCAAGGTGCGCCACGCCTCGGTCGCCGCCCGCGCCGACTACATCGTCCAGTCCATGCCGGCCCCGCTGCGGGCCGCCCTGGAGCTGGCCTACTTCCAGCGCCGCGACTACCGCCAGACCGCCGCCGACCTCGGCGTCACGGAGGACGAGGCCCGCCGCCGCCTGCGCCTGGGCCTGCAACTGCTGGCCACCGCCCGCGACGCCGGATCACCGGGGGCACCCCCGGGATACGGGGGTGCGGCATGAGCGGGGCGTACGACGAGCACGGTGACAACGGCGGGCGCGACGAGCGTGACGAACGCGACACCCGCGACAATCCCGGTGCTCTCGGTGATCGCGGTGATCGCGGTGATCGCGACGAGAAGGACACGTACGACGGGAGCGAGGCGTACCGCGGCGTCGGCGGGCCGGGCCGCGCACCGCGCATACCGCTGCCGCGTGCCTCCGTCGAGGACGGCGGGCGTCCGCTGCCCGCAGTGGAACCGGCCGCACCCCTCGCACTGGAGCATCACGTGCTGACCTCCCTGCTCGGTGCCTGGGCGCTGGCCGCCTGTTCCCCGGAGGAGGCCACGGCCGTCGAGGAGCACCTGGGCGACTGCGGTGCCTGCGCGGAGGAGGCGCTGCGGCTGCGCGACGCCGTCGGACTGCTCCAGCGCCCGGAGAGCCTCGACCTGGATCCCGCCCTGCGCACCCGTGTCCTGGAGGGCTGCCTGGAGCGCCGCCCACCACGCATCCCGGTGCCCGAGTGGGCCACGCCGTACGACGCCGAGACGGCGCGCCTGGACGCGCTGCTCCAGGACTTCGGGGACTCCGAGTGGCACGCGCCGGTACGGCTGCGCTGGTTCGGGGACGACGGCACGGCGAGCCGGCGTACCACCGTCGCCGGGGTCATCGCGCACCTGCTGACGGTCGACGGACTGGTCGGGGTCGCGCTGGGCCTGCCCGACCCGCTCGGCGAGATCACCGCCCAGGCACCGGCTCCGGCGAGCCGCACCGAGGCCTACTGGCGTGCCTCGCACTACCCGCCCACGCGCGCGGTGCGGGCGCCGTGGCGCGAGCAGAGCCACGCCCTCGTCCGGACCGTGGCGTTCACCGGCAGCACGGGCGGCACCGGCGGCGGCACGGGCCGGATGCCGGTCTCCTACGGCGACTTCGAGCTGCCGCTGCGCGACGCCATGCTGGACCGGGCCTTCGAGTGCTGGGTGCACGCGGAGGACATCGCCGAGGCGGTGGACTACCCCTACGAGCCGCCCTCGCCCCGCCATCTCAACCGCATGATCGACCTCGCCGCGCGGCTGCTGCCGGGCGTCCTGGCCGCGCGCCGCAGGGCCGGGCTCGCCGCGCCCGCCGGCGGCCGGCATCTGGTCGCGGCGGGCGAGCCGGGGCGCAGCCTGCGGCTGGAGATCGAGGGCTCGGGCGGCGGCGAGTGGCTCATCCCGCTGGACTCGCCGGCGGCGGTGGGCTCCGCGGATCACGAGGTGGCCCATGTCGCCCTGGACGGCGTCGAGTTCTGCCGCCTGGCCGCGGGCCATGTGCCTCCGGCGGAGGCGGCGGCGGGGCAGGTGGGCGACCGGGAGGCGATCCGGGACGTCCTGTTCGCGGCGGCGAGCCTGAGCCGGATGTAGGGGGCGGTCGCGGTGTCGTCGGCGGCCGCGGGCCGTCGTCGGCCGGCCGCGCGGTTCCCCGCGCCCCTTGAGGTGCGTGTACTGGGCGTGCCCCGAAGGGGCGCGGGGAAACTGCGCGAACAACCCCACGCACCCGCAGTCGCCGACGAGACGGAACGCCCCGGGCTCCTAGGCGAACACGACCGTCCGCCGCCCGTTCAGCAGAATCCTCCGCTCGGCATGCCACTTCACGGCCCGCGCCAGCGCCTGGCACTCCACGTCCCGCCCGACGGCGACCAGCTGGTCCGGCGTGACGTCGTGGCCGACCCGCTCGACCTCCTGCTCGATGATCGGCCCCTCGTCGAGGTCGGCCGTCACATAGTGCGCGGTCGCGCCGATCAGCTTCACGCCCCGGGCGTGCGCCTGGTGGTACGGCTTCGCACCCTTGAAGCTCGGCAGGAAGGAGTGGTGGATGTTGATGATCCGGCCGCTGAGCTGCTTGCACAGGTCGTCGGAGAGAACCTGCATGTAGCGGGCCAGCACGACGAGTTCGACGTTCTCCTCGCGCACGAGCTCCAGCAGCCGCGCCTCCGCGTCCGCCTTGGTGTCCTTCGTCACGGGGATGTGGTGGAAGGGAATGTCGTAGGACCCCACCAGCTCCGCGAAGTCGGTGTGATTGGACACCACGGCGGCGATCTCCACGGGCAGCGCGCCGATCCGGGCCCGGAACAGCAGGTCGTTCAGGCAGTGCCCGAACTTGCTGACCATGAGCACGATGCGCATCTTCTCGTCGGCCCGGTTGATCTGCCAGTCCATGTGGAACGCGTCGCCGATCGCCGCGAAGCTGGCACGCAGCTTGTCCACGGTCACCGGAGCGTCGGCCGAGAAGTGGACGCGCATGAAGAACAGGCCCGTGTCGTGGTCGCCGAACTGCTGGCTGTCCTCGATGTTGCAGCCGGTCATGAACAGGTAGCTCGACACGGCGTGCACGATGCCCTGCTTGTCGGGGCAGGACAGGGTGAGGACGTACTGGTCGGCCGGTGCGGCGGCGGGGCTGGACTGCTCGTTCATGGGGGACAGGGTCCCATATCCGGCCCCGCCGGGCCGACGGCCGCCCGTCAGGCGGACCGCGTCATGATCCGCAGCGCCTCGAGGCTGCGCGGCTCCGAGTCCGGCTCGTCGCCATCGCCGGTGGCCAGCCGCACGTGCGCGTCCCGCGCCGCCCGCACCGCCTCCGGCCAGTCCGGGTGGTCGAGGTAGGCGGCCACCGGGGCGTCCGGCCCCACCTGGTGCATGATCCGCAGGACCCTCAGCACGGCGCTGTCGACGAGGGCCGCCTCCTGGGAGTCGCGGAAGATGGTGCCGACGTACTTCTCCGCGGACCAGTGGTCCAGCCAGGTGTCCTCCACCAGCCGGTACACCGCGTCGGTGACGTCGCCGTAGCCGGGCGTACCGGCCAGCCAGACGTCCCGCTGGAAGGCGGGCGCGGAGAGCATGTGCAGCGCGGAGCGCACCTGGCTGCGCCAGCGCCACCACGGCATGTCGTTGAGTGGCATGCCGCCCATGGTGGAGGAGCGGCGGCCGCGACGGGAAGAGTTCTCCGAACCTTGCACGGTCATCGATCGTACGTTCCCCTCCACCCGTGGCGTACCGGCCCCCGCAATTCACCTCGGCGTCACCATGCGTTGACCGGAGGTCACTTCCAGGTTATCCGTGTGGCGGAATCGTGCGTGACCATGACCGGCAGGCGACGCAACCGCAGCACATTCGTCCGCGGCCTCCCGGGCCGCTCCCGGCCCGCCCGAGCCGGGGCGCTGACCGCGGGTGCGCTGGCGGCGTGTGCGTCACTCCTCGCCGGTTGCGGGGTCGTCCCCGGTGTCACGGGGGGTTCCGGGGACGATCCGATCACCGTCATGACCTGGGCACCCTCGGACACGGGCGCGACGAACAAGCCCGGCATGCCCGCCTTCGCGCGTGCCTACGCCCGCTGGGTCAACGCCCACGGCGGCCTGGGCGGCCGCAGGCTGAACGTCCTGACCTGCAACGACCACAACGACAGCGTGGCCGCCGCGAAGTGCGCCCGCCGCGCCGTCAAGGAGGGCGCGGTCGCCGTGGTCGGCTCCTACAGCCAGCACGCCGACTCGTTCTTCCCCGTCCTGGAGGGCGCCGGCATCCCCTACATCGGCGGCTACGGCATCACCAACGCCGAGTTCACCAGCCCCCTGTCCTACCCCGTCAACGGCGGCCAGCCCGCGCTGCTCGCCGGTCTGGGCAGCGCGCTCGCCGAGCCCTGCGGTCCCGTCACCCTCGTCCGTCCCGACACCATCGCCGGCGACCAGCTGCCCGCGCTGCTCGACTCGGGGCTGACCGGGGGCGGGCATTCCCCGACCCACGACCAGCGGGCGGAGGAGGACGCCACCGAGTACGACGGCGAGTCCGACCGGGCGCTGCGGCAGGCGACCGCCGACCCGGGCCGGAAGGGGTGCGTGGTGCCGGTCCTCGGGGACCGCACCGGCACCTTCATGGACTCCTTCCGGCGGGCCCGCGAGGACTATCCGGAGGTGCGGACGGCGACCGTGCTCGGCAGCGTCGACCAGTCGACCGTCAACGCGTCCGGCGGGGCCTCGGGGCCCTACGAGGGCGCGTACGTCACCGGCTGGTACCCGGAGGTGAGTGATCCGGGCTGGAACGGGATGAAGAAGGTCATCCAGGAGCAGGCGTTCGGCGACAACAGCGTCGACGCCGCGGACGCCGGGGTGCAGACCACCTGGATCGCGTACACCGTGTTCAAGGAGGTCGTCGAGTCCCTCGGGGACGGCGGGGTCAGCGCCGATCGTGTCACCCAGGCCCTGGACGACGGGCTGAAGGTCGGCACCGGCGGCCTCACGCCGACACTCCGGTGGAAGTTCCAGGACAAGCTGGCCTCGGTCGGCTTCCCGCGGCTGGTCAACACGGAGGTCACCCTGCAGGTCGTGCGGCAGGGCCGGCTGGTGTCGGCCCGCGAGGGGGCCGTCGACACCACACAGACCCTGCGCCACGCCGACATCGCCTGAGGCGGGCCGGGCCGGTCACGGCGAGCCATCGGCAGACGGGCGGGCCGTGCGAGCCCGCCCGCGGGCGGTCACAGCTGGGTCGGCTCGCGCTCGGTCAGGCCGTACTGCTTGGCGATGGTGTTCCAGAGGTCGGCGGCCTTCGCCTTCTCCTTGCTCGCCGTGCCGCTCGCCCGGTTGGCGTCCTTGGGCTGGGTGGCGGCCTTGCCCTTCTTGCAGCCCTTCTTGCCGGCCGTCCGGTCGGCCCAGGCCGCGTAGTGGTTGTCGGCCGACGCCGAGGCCTGCCACGCCTTGGTGAGCGCGGCGGTCAGCTCGGCGTGGGCGGGCAGCTTGTCCACGGACAACTGGGAGAGGCTGGTGACCAGACCGGTGCGCTGCTTGGCGGCCTCGCGCAGGTCCTTGGCGGCCTGGGGCAGGTTGTCGCAGGACTTCACGTCGGCCACCGCGTTGATCACGGTGGTCCGGCTGCTGCCGCTCTCGGCCAGCAGCTTGTCCAGCTCGACGGCCTGCTGCCGGACCGGGTCGGCGGACGGTGACGCCGAGGCCGAGGCCGACGCGGACTCCGCGGGGGCCGTGGCGGACACGGTCTGGTTGTCGGCCTTGTCGTCGCCCCCGTCCCCGCCGGCCATCATCGCGCCGGCGCCGATCCCGACGACGACGATGCCGACGCCCACGGCCGCGAAGAGCGGCAGGCGGGAGCCGGTCCGGCCGCCGCGGCCGCCCCGGCCCGCGTCGTCGTGGCCGCCGCGGCGCCTGCCGCCGCCGCCCGGACCCTGCGGGACGTACGCGGACGGGTCGGCGGAGTGCGCGGGGCCCGGCTCGTCGAAGCGAGGCATCTGCTGGGTGGCGGAGGCGGGACCGTCGGCGCCGGGGGCGCTGCGGAAGAGGCTGTCGAACTCGGCGGGCGGCTGCCGGCCGTCGTCGGCGCCGGGAATGCCGCCGTGGGGCCCGGCGGGCACGGGCGCGATGTACTGCGTGGCCTCGGCGTCGGGGTTGGGGGCGGCCGCGGGGTGCGGGGCGTGCTGCGGCGCGTGCCCGAGGAAGTGCGTCGCGTCGGAGGGGGTACCGGCGGGTCTCTCGGGAGGCAGTGCCCCCGGAGAGACGGGGGGTATGTACTGCGTCGCCCCCTCGTCGGCGGGCATGCCGACCGGCGGCAGGTACTGGGTGGCGCCCTCGTCGGCCGGCGGGAGCGGCACGGACTGCTGCCCGTACTGGCCGTGCTGGCCGTGCTGGCCGTGCTGGCCGTACGCCTGCTGCCCGTACGCGGGTTGTCCGTACTCCGGCTGCCCGTACGGCGGCTGCGCGCCCTGTCCGGCGGCGGGCTGACCGCCGTACGCCGGGGGCTGCGTGTTCTCCGGGGGCAGCGGGCCGGGGCCCGCCTCGGGCGGCAGGCCGCCGGGGCCCTGCGCGGGCCAGCCGTGCTGCTCGGCGGGCGGGCGGCCGGTGTCCGGGGATCCCCAGGGCTGGGCACCGGGCGGAGTGGGCCAGCTCTCCCCCTGGGGCGGGCCGTACTGCTGCCCGGGCCCCCACGGCTGGTCCCAGGCCTGGGCGCCGGGCGGCGCCGAGGCGGGCGCGGGCCGAGCGGCCTGCGGTCCGGCGGGACCGCCCGCCGGGCCCGGCAGCAAGGGCGCACCGCCGTCCGAGGGCAGCACGATGCCTTCGCGCGCTTGCCGCGGCGAGGGCTCCTCGCCCTGTCCACTCTGCGTCACCGGGACTCCTGTGAATGGGGGACCTTCGGAATCGTCGGCTCACGCTACCGGGTACCACGAGCCCCCTGCCACGCCGCCCGGGGCGTGACCTTCTTCCCTGTGACCGCAGTAACAAAACCGGGCCCCGGCACGCTGTTTACGTTCCTTTCCGCTCTCCGCACAGTGTTTCACCGCACGTTCACGCATCGAAGGCCCGTCGGCTCACGCGGCGGCGGGCAGTTCGAGCCGCGCCCCGAACTCCCTTACCACCGCCTCCTCCCGGTAGGGCTCCAGGCGCTGCTGGAAGTCCTCCAGGTACTCGGCGCCCCGGTTGGAGCGCAGCGTCTCCAGCAGGTCCACGGCCTTCAGCGCGGTGTGGCAGGCCTGTTCGATCTCCCGCTGCTGCACCTGCGCGGTGGCGAGCAGCACATGGCCGATGGCCCGCCTGCGGGCCCGCGACTCGGGGTGCCCGGCCAGGGACTCCTCGGCGCACCGCGCCGCCGCGTCGGCCTGCCCGAGGTCCCGGTGGCAGTGCGCCAACTCGTCCGCCAGATAGGCCTGGTCGAAGTGGGCGATCCACGCCGGGTCGTCCCCGGAGGCCGGATCGGCCGCGTCCATCGCCTCGACCGCGCGCCCGGCGGCCGCCTGGGCCGACCGCGCGTCGCCGAGCAGGGCGTGGCCGCGCGCCTCGGCCGCGTGGAACATCGACTCCGCGCGCGGGGTGACCCGCCCGCGCGCACCCTCCTGCGCCGCGCGCGCCAACTGCGCGATCTCGCGCGGGTTCCCGAGCTGCGCGGCCAGGTGACTCATCGACGCGGCGAGGACGTAGCCGCCGTACCCGCGGTCGCCGGCCGCCTGCGCGAGCCGCAGCGACTGGATGTAGTACCGCTGGGCCAGGCCCGGTTGCCCGGTGTCGACGGCCATGTACCCGGCGAGCTCGGTCAGCCGGGCGACGGTGGCGAACAACTCCCGCCCGACCGTCTCCCGGTAGGAGCCCGCGAGCAGTCCGGAGACGACACTGTTGAGGTAGTGCACGACGACCGGGCGCACGTGCCCGCTGCCGTACTGGTGGTCCAGGTCCACCAGCGCCTGCGTCATCGCCCGCACGGCCGCCACGTCGGACTGGCCCACCCGCGGCCCGGCCGAGCGCGACACCTGCGGGTCGGGCGCGGAGATCAGCCAGTCGCGGCTCGGTTCGACCAGCGCGGACGCGGCGACGGAGGAGCCGGACAGGAAGTCCCGCCGCCCCACGTCGCTGCGCCACAGTTCGCAGACCTGCTCGATGGCTCCCAGTACCGTCGGCGAGAACTGGAGGCCGACGCCCGACGCGAGGTTCTTGCCGTTGGCCATGCCGATCTCGTCGATCGTGACCGTACGGCCGAGCTTGCGTCCCAGCGCCTCCGCGATGATCGCCGGTGCCCGCCCGCGCGGCTGCTGTCCGCGCAGCCAGCGGGCCACCGACGTCTTGTCGTACCTCAGGTCGAGGCCGTGCTCGACGCCGCACATGTTCACCCGGCGGGCGAGGCCCGCGTTCGAGCAGCCCGCTTCCTGAATGAGCGCCTGCAGCCGTTCGTTCGGCTGTCGCGCCACGAGAGGCCTTGCGGCCATGGCGTACCCCCATACGGTCTCGATGCTGTCTCGGCGGAACGAGAGATTTCCGGCCGTGAAGATCAATGCCCCGCCGATGTGCCGACAATGCGAGGCTTGTGAGGTTTGCCGGGGTAACGGTCGGTGCCGGCCCCAGACGTGGCTACCCAGCTCCGACCGTGGATCCTCCCGCGCGCCCCCGCATGTGCACCCATGCGCCCCGGGTGCGGGATCGATGCTCCTCCCCCGCGCGCGGGGGAGCCGTAACCGGTGGTGGGTGCGGGAGTTGAGTTCCACGTGGAAGAGACCATCCCGGGCACCGAAACCGCTCACATCCCGCAGCAGCGCGGAACGTCGCTGCTGGAGACCGCCGTCCGCTATGCCGAGGAGCGCCACTGGGACGTGTTTCCCGGGACCTGGCTGGAAGCCTCCGACGGGGTGCAGCGCTGCTCCTGCGGGGAGGCGGCGTGCGCCGCCCCGGGGGCGCACCCGGCGCGCGAGGGCTGGGTGACGCAGGCGACGGGCAGCGCGACCGTCGCCCGCCGGCTGTGGCAGAAGCATCCGACGGCGTCGGTGCTGCTGCCCACGGGGCGGACGTTCGACGCGATCGACGTGCCCGAGAGCGCGGGGTTCCTGGCGCTCGCCCGGATGGAGCGGATGGCGCTGACGCTCGGGCCGGTGACGCTGGCGCCGGACCGGCGGATGCGGTTCTTCGTTCTTCCGGGGGCCACGGTGAAGGTGCCCGAGCTGGTGCGGAACCTGGGCTGGTCTCCCCGGTCGCTCGATCTGACCGTGCTCGGGGAGGGCGGGTACGTCGCCGCGCCGCCCACGCGGTACGGGACGCGGGGGGCCGTGCAGTGGGTCTGCCGGCCCACGTCGGCGAACCGGTGGCTGCCGGATGTGGAGGAGTTGATCTCGCCGTTGGCGTATGCGTGCGGCAGGGATCGTTAGGGCACGCCTGTTCGCCTGCCGGGTTGTTGTTTCGTCGGCGGCTGCGGGTGCGTTGTGGTTGATCGCGCAGTTCCCCGCGCCCCTTCGGGGCGCTCTCCCCCCCCGTAGGGTTCCTGTCGACGGAGGGAGTCGTGGTGGATGCAAATGCCGTGCGGGTTCAGGGGCTTTGGAAGCGGTTCGGGCAGCAGGTCGCCGTGGGCGGGATCGATCTGGAGTTGCCCGCGGGCAAGTTCATCGGGCTCGTCGGGCCCAACGGGGCCGGGAAGACCACCACGCTCTCCATGGTCACCGGGCTGCTCCGGCCCGATCAGGGATCGGTCGAGGTGGTCGGGCACGACGTGTGGCGCGATCCGGTCGAGGTGAAGGCCAGGATCGGGGTGCTGCCCGAGGGGCTGCGGCTGTTCGAGCGGCTGTCGGGGCGGGAGCTGCTCGCCTACTCGGGCCGGCTGCGCGGACTGCCCGGCGCTGAGGTGGACAAGCGGGCCACGCAGCTGCTGGACGTGCTCGACCTGGCCGGGGCCCAGCACAAGCTGGTCGTCGACTACTCGACCGGCATGCGCAAGAAGATCGGCCTCGCGACCGCGCTGCTGCACAACCCCGAAGTGCTGTTCCTGGACGAGCCGTTCGAGGGCGTCGACCCGGTGTCGGCGCAGACGATCCGGGGTGTCCTGGAGCGCTACACCGCGTCCGGCGCCACCGTCGTCTTCTCCTCGCACGTGATGGAGCTGGTGGAGTCGCTGTGCGACTGGGTGGCCGTCATGGCCGCCGGACGCATCCGCGCCACCGGCACGCTCGCCGAAGTCCGCGGTGATGCGGCCTCGTTGCAGGAGGCGTTCCTCGAACTCGTCGGCGCGGGCGTTCGGGACGCCGGCAGCGACCTCGACTGGCTGGGCGGCGGGACGCGATGAGCGCGCGGACCGCCCCCGCCGCCCCGGCCACGCCCCTGACGGCCGTCTTCGTACGGCTGAAACTGTCCCTGCTGCGCAACGGGCTGCGCCAGTCCGGCGGCCGGCGGGCGGCCTACGTCGCCTCGGCCGTCGTCGTCCTGCTCTTCGCCGCACTCCAGCTGATCGGCCTGATCGCCCTGCGCGGGCACGCGCACGCGGACGCGCTGGTCGTGCTGCTCGCGGCGGTGCTCGCATTGGGCTGGGCGGTGATGCCGCTGTTCTTCCCGAGCGGCGACGAGACGCTCGACCCGACGCGGCTGGTGATGCTGCCGCTGCGGCCCCGCCCGCTGGTGCGGGCCCTGCTCGCGGCCTCGCTGGTGGGCATCGGACCGCTGTTCACGCTGTGCATGTTCGCCGGTTCCGTGGCCGCGGTCGCGCACGGCGGGGCGGCGTTCGCCGTCGGCGTCGTCGGTGCCGTCCTCGCGCTGCTGGTGTGCGTGACCCTCGCGCGGGCCGTCGCCGCCGCCAACGTCCGGCTGCTGACCAGCCGCAAGGGCCGCGACCTGGCGGTGCTGAGCGGGCTGGTCGTCGCGGTCGGGGCGCAGCTGGTCAACTTCGGCGCGCAGCGGCTCGGCACGTCCGGTCTCGAGCAGCTCGACCCGGTGGCCGGCGTGCTGCGCTGGGTGCCGCCCGCGACGGCGGTCGGCGCGATGGACGCGGCGAGCGACGGGTCGTACGGCGTCGCCCTCGCCCAGCTGGCGCTGACCGCGGCGGCCCTGGTGCTGCTGCTGTGGGTGTGGGCGCGGCACCTGACCCGGCTGATGACCTCGCCCGACGGGTCCACGCTCCAGGCGGCCGAGGGCAGGCCCGCCCGCGAGCCGGGCTCGGCGGGCCTGGCCCGGCTGCTCCCGGCGGGCCGCACCGGCACCACGATGGAGCGCTCCCTGCGGTACGTGTGGCGCGACCCCAAGACCAAGGCGGCCTGGGTGACCTCGCTCGCCATCGGCCTGATCGTGCCGGTGTTCAACGCCTGGCAGGGCACCGGCTCGGTCTACTTCGCCTGTTTCGCCGCGGGGATGCTCGGCATCCAGATGTACAACCAGTTCGGCCAGGACACGTCCGCCTTCTGGATCGTCGCGATGACGATCTCCTCGCCGCGGGACGCGTACGTCGAGCTGCGCGCCCGGGCGCTGGCCCTGCTGCTGATCACGCTGCCGTACGCCACCCTCGTCACCGTCCTGACGACCGCGATGCTCGACGACTGGCGGACGCTGCCCGAGGCGCTCGGCCTGTCCTTCGCGCTGCTCGGAGCGATGCTGGCGACCGGCGCCTGGACGTCGGCCCGCTTCCCGTACTCCATTCCGCAGGAGGGCCACAAGAACGTGGTCCCCGGCCAGGTGGGGCTGGCCTGGATCTCCATCTTCGGCGGGATGGTGGGCGCCGCCCTGCTGTGCGCGCCGGTCATCGCGCTGACCATCTGGCTGAACGTGCGCGAGGGCGGCGACGCGTGGAGCGCGGTCCTGCTGCCGGTGGGCGCGGTGTACGGCGCGGTGCTCACCCTGCTCGGCCTGCGTCTGGCCGCCCCGCACACGGCGCGGCGGCTGCCGGAGATCCTGACGGCGGTGAGCAAGGGATGACGGCGGCGGGGAGGCCGCCCCGCCCCTCGGGTCACCCCACCTCAAGTTCGGCAAGGGCCCCGTACCCGTACCCGTCGCCCCGCTGCAGAAGGCGCCGGTGCGTGTGGGAAACGTTGATGCGGCCGGCGGGCGTGATCAGACAGTGCTGCCCTCTGGCCCGTACGGACACGCGGCCCGTCCATGTCCCTGACCACGTGCCACCAGGCACTACGGCCCGCACGAGATCCCCGGTGATGAAGCCGAAGTGCTGCTTGCCACGTGTACGACGCAGCCGCGGGAATCCGTACCGGTCAGGGGTCGTCCGCGCGTACGAGCCGCGTCCGGTGGCCTTGACGACGAGCACACGCTCGGCGAACCGTACGATCCGGTCTCCCCGCTCGTGATCCTGGGGCTGGTCACTCGACGACCTGGCGGGTGGGGAGCGAGTGACCTCCCTTCTTCGGTGGTCACGACGCTAGTGATCTCGGAGGCGGGAGAGGAACAGATGGGCATGAATAGCTATGACGTATGAATTCCGCTGTATCCACACCTCGCAGCCCTGATTGCTGATAAAAGCTTTGTGATCTGCGTACCTGCTCGCTGACTACTTGATTGAAGGCGCGTGCGCTGGTCACCTACCGTTCCGCGCATGACGCAGCGGCGGACGATTCTGAGTGGGTCCACGTTCGAGGAGCGGATCGGGTACGCCCGGGCCGTCGTCGACGGGGACCGGGTGCACGTGTCGGGGACCACCGGGTTCGACTACGCGGCGATGACCATCGCCGACGACGTGGTGGAGCAGGCCGAGCAGTGCCTGCGCAACATAGGGTCCGCGCTGGCCGAGGCGGGCTGCACGTTCGCGGACGTGGTGCGGGTGCGGTACCTGCTGCCCGAACGGGAGGACTTCGAGCCCTGCTGGCCCGTGCTGCGGCGGGTGTTCGGCGAGGTGCGGCCGGCGGCCACGATGGCGGTGTGCGGGCTCTCGGACCAGCGGATGCGCATCGAGATCGAGGTGGACGCGCGCCGGGGGCCCGTCGTGCCCGGCCCGAGGCTGCGGATCGAGGCCGTGGACGGCGAGGGCATGGCCGAGGAGTGGCGACACGTCCACAACGAGATCGTGCCGCCCGCCGCGATGTCCCTGGCGGACGTGCGCGAGCGCAGCGTCCGGTACCGGCTGGAGAACGCCTACCTGGGGGACGTCCTCGTCGGCTGCTCCACCGTGCGTCCGCCCGAGGGGGAGGAGCGGGTGGCGACCGTGATCGCCCGCGTGCTGCCGGCCTTCCGGGGGCGCGGGATCGGCGCGGCGCTCTACGAACGGGGGCTGGCGCACGCGCGCGGGCTCGGCGCCGGGGCGGTGGAGACGGTGGTGCTGGCGGCCAACGAGGACGGGCTGCGGTTCGCCGGGTCGCGCGGGTTCACCGAGCGGGAGCGGTACGTGCTGGACGGCGAGAGCGACGAGTGGGTGGATCTGCGGCTGGCGGCCGGGGTGTGACGGCGGGACCCTTGATGACAGGGGCGTATGCCGAGTTTCCGCTGCGCAACGATTTCTCCAATCTTGCGGGAACCCGGTGTGTGCTGCATCACGTTCGAGTTGAATGAAGGCCAGTGAACGAACCGGCGTACGGTACGGCGGACGCAGCCTGCAGGGGGTTCAGGTGAGTGCTTCCCGGCGTAGTGGGACCACTGACGAGCTGGGGCCGGACGAACCGGAGCAGCCCGAGCGGGACGGCGCGGACCTGTTGGCCGCGCTCCTCGACGGGATGGACGCGGCGCTGTGCGCCTTCGACGCGGAGGGCGTCGTCACCCACTGGAACCGCGAGGCGGAGCGGATCCTGGGCTGGACCGCGGCCGAGGCCGTGGGGCGGCAGGGGTTCGCGGGCTGGGCGGTGCGCAGCGCGGACGCCGGGGAGGTCGAGGAGCGGCTGCTGTCCGCGATGCGGGCGCCGGGGCGTCAGGTGAACGAGTTCGCGTTGCTGACGAAGGACGGCGGACGGGTGCTGGTGCGCACCCAGTCGGCGGCCGTGCGCGGCCCGGACGGCAGGCCCGCGGGGGTGTACTGCGCGTTCAGCGAGGTGCACGCGCAGATCGACCTGGAGCGGTCCATCGCGCTGAGCGAGGCGCTGCTGGAGGAAGCGAGCTGGGGTGTCGTGCTCGTGGACGTGGACCTGCGGCCCGCCGTGGTCAACGCGCACGCGGCGCGCGCGCTGGGCACCGGCCGGACGTCGGTACTGGGCCGGCCGCTGGGCGATCTGCTGTCCCAGGGAGTGGAGGAACTGGAGAGCGCGCTCACGCACGTCCTGGCGCAGGGCGCGCCGCCGGCGCCCGCCGAGATCTGGGTGAGTGTGCGCACCCCGGACGGGGAGCGGCGGCGGTGCTGGCGCAGCGGGTTCGTGCGGCTGGCCTCGCCCCTGGCGGAGGAGCCGGTGCCGCTGGGCGTCGGCTGGCTGTTCCAGGACGTCACCGAGGCCAAGCAGGGCGAGCAGGAGGCGGCGCTGCTGCGGTTCCGTGCCAATCAGCTCCACCGGGCGGCGCGGGCGGCGGGCGAGTGCGAGGACCCGGCGGAGGCGGCGACCGTCCACCTCGACTTCGCGCTGGCCGGGTTCGCGGACCACGCGCTGATCGACCGGGTGGCCGGCGGGGCGCTCGCGGACTCCGGGTCGGCGGATCCGGTCCGCCTGGTCCGGGTGGCGACGACGCCCTCCGGCGCGCCGGGGACCAGCCTGCCGTCCGGGGCGGCCGGGCTGCCGGTGCGGTACGGCGAGGGGCACCCGGCGCTGCAGTGTGTGGAGCGCGTCGGCTCGGTGCGGGCCAGCGCGGGCGCCGGCGCCGTGCCGCCCGAGCAGGCGCGCCGGTGGGCCGAGGCCCGGCAGTGGCCGCCGGACACGGTGCACGCCCTGTGCACGGTGCTGCGCAGCCGGGGGCGGACGCTGGGCGTCCTGACGTTCCTGCGGGGCGCCGGCCGCAGCGCCTTCGAACGCCCCGACGCGATGTACGCGGAGGACGTGGCGGTACGCATCGCGACGACGCTGGACCTGGCCGGAGCGGTGGCGGAGAAGTAGGCGCGCCCCTCGGGCGGGACCGGCTGCCCGCCACCGTGCGGTCGGTGTGCCGGTGACGCGCCGCCGCCGAAGTGCTCGCGGTGTTCGCAGGTCAGTGCCGGTAGAAGATCCGGTCGCCGTACTCCGCCAGCACGCGGCCGTTCCACTCGTGGCCGCCGTCCACGTTGCCGGAGCGCAGCAGGGGCGGTTCGATGCCGTGCCCGGCGAGGGCGCCGGCCGCCGTGGCCATCACGGCCTGCATCAGCGCCGTGGTGACGACCGTGGACGCGGGTGCGAAGGGCGCCGGGACGGTGTCGAGGGTGAGTTCCGCGTCCCCGACGGCGATCTTGGAGTCGAGGACGAGGTCGCAGTGGTCCTTCAGGAAGGTGCCGGAGGTGTGCCGGGACCTGGTCTCGGAGGCGTAGGCCACCGAGGTGACGCCGATGACCTTCACCCCGAGCGCGCGGGCGTTCATGGCCATCTCCACGGGGAGCGCGTTGCGCCCGGACAGGGAGATGATCACCAGGGCGTCGCCCTCGCGCAGGGGCGAGGAGTCCAGTACGGCGCTCGCGAGGCCGTCGACTCGCTCCAGGGCGGAGCCGAGCGTGGCCGGCATGACGTCGACGCCGACGACGCCGGGCACGGCGAGCAGGTTCATCAGGGCGAGTCCGCCGGCGCGGTAGACGACGTCCTGGGCGGCGAGGGAGGAGTGGCCGGCGCCGAAGGCGAAGAGGCGGCCCCCGTCGCGGACGGTGTCGGCGAGCAGTGTGCCGGCCGCCTCGATGGCGTCGGCCTCCTCGTCGCGGACGCGTCGCAGCAGGTCGATCGCCGCGTCGAGGAACTGGCCGGCCGGCTTGCGGTCGCTCATGCGGGGCCCCTTCGGTGTGGCTGCGTCGCGGATCACGGTGCGGTCTGGACCTGTGCGGTGTCAATACGGCCGAGCGGGCCGTGCCGTGCGGTGTTCCGGTGGTGCCGGGCGCCCCGGCTTGCCGCGGCGAGGGACGCTTGTCGGTGGTATGCGTCAGAATTGAATGCAGGGCCAGCGCACGCGCCGGCGGGCCTCCGCCTCCGGCTGATCTCACCAAGGGGCACGAATGTCCGGACTGATCGACACCACGGAGATGTATCTCCGCACCATCCTCGAGCTGGAGGAGGAAGGTGTGGTCCCCATGCGTGCCCGGATCGCCGAGCGGCTCGACCAGAGCGGCCCGACGGTCAGCCAGACGGTGGCGCGGATGGAGCGCGACGGTCTGGTGTCCGTGGCGGCCGACCGGCATCTGGAGCTGACCGACGAGGGGCGCCGGCTGGCCACGCGCGTGATGCGCAAGCACCGGCTCGCGGAGTGCCTGCTCGTCGACGTGATCGGCCTGGAGTGGGAGCAGGTGCACGCCGAGGCCTGTCGCTGGGAGCACGTGATGAGCGAGGCCGTCGAGCGCCGCGTGCTGGAGCTGCTGCGGCACCCGACCGAGTCGCCGTACGGCAACCCGATCCCGGGCCTGGAGGAGCTGGGCGAGACGGACGGCGCCGACCCGTTCCTGGACGAGGGCATGGTGTCGCTCGCCGACCTCGGCCCGGGCCCCGAGGGCAAGACGGTCGTCGTGCGCCGCATCGGCGAGCCGATCCAGACGGACGCGCAGCTGATGTACACGCTGCGCCGGGCGGGCGTGCAGCCGGGCTCGGTGGTGAGCGTGACGGAGTCGGCGGGCGGCGTGCTGGTCGGCAGCGGCGGCGAG
This sequence comes from Streptomyces flaveolus, assembly GCF_044765825.1. Classification (NCBI taxonomy): domain Bacteria; kingdom Bacillati; phylum Actinomycetota; class Actinomycetes; order Kitasatosporales; family Streptomycetaceae; genus Streptomyces; species Streptomyces flaveolus. Next base: position 328,889 of record NZ_JBIWKU010000006.1, read on the forward strand.
GCGGCCGAGCTGGAGGCGGACGTCGCGTCCCACGTGTTCGTCGCCAAGCGCTGAGCCCAGGCGTCCGCGCGGGCCGGTCGCGGGGCCGTCGGGCGGACGGTGACGCGGGGGGCCTCGCGCCACGGCGCCGATCCCGTCGATTCCGGGACGGGGTGCGCCGAATCGCAGCGGTCGCGCGCTTCGCGTGCGAGGCTGTCGCGTGAGTGCAGAGGCGTGAGGCTCTGGGCCGTGGTCCGACAGCGATGTCGGACCGGCCGGAGAGGGGGAGGGACATGCCGGAGAGACGGAGAGGGCCCCGGCGCCTTGCGGCGCCGGGGCCTGTCCTCCCCTGTGCTGACCCGGAGCCCCGAGCTCTCAGGGTCAATCCCCTCGGACCGTTTTCCCCGAGCGGTCCGCCTCCCGCTGAAGATCTCCCCGCGGCGACGGCGATCAATCCCTGAGGGGTGTCACTCGAATGAGGGGTGTTGCCCAGCGGGACGGCATTTTCGAATACCCATTCGATACTCTGCGGTTGTCGGACAGGAACGGCCCGTACGACAGGCGCCAGGTATGACAAGCGCGGATACGAAAAGAAGCGCAGGGACGACAGGGCGCAGGCACGACAGGGCGCGACACTTGGGGGTGCCAGGACCTATGGCGCGGCGCATCGACGTGACCGGGGCGGGCGGGGTACGCCTCGCCGCCTGGGAGTTCGGCGACCCTCCCAAGACCGACGGGACGCACGGCACGGATCCGGCGGACGCGCACGGCGGCCTCCCGGGTGTGCTGTTACTGCACGGCCTGATGGGCCGCGCGTCGCACTGGGCGCCCACGGCACGCTGGCTCTCCGCGCGCCACCGGGCCGTCGCCCTCGACCAGCGCGGCCACGGCCGCAGCGACAAGCCCCCACAGGGCGCCTACACCCGGGAGGCCTACGTCGAGGACGTCGAGGCCGCCCTGGAGCAGCTCGGCCTCGGCCCGGCCGTCCTGATCGGCCACGCCATGGGAGCGCTCACCGCCTGGCAGCTCGCCGCCAAACGGCCCGATCTGGTCCGCGGCCTGATCATCTGCGACATGCGGGCCTCCGCGCTCGGCGCCGCCTCGCAGCACGTGTGGGCCGAGTGGTTCAAGGCTTGGCCGGTCCCCTTCGCGACGCTCGCCGACGTGCGCAAGTGGTTCGGCGAGGACGACCCGTGGGTGGAGCGGCCGAACCCGGCCCGGGGCGAGTTCTACGCCGAGGTGATGGCCGAGTCCCCGGACGGCTGGCGCCCCGTCTTCGAACCCGAGCAGATGCTGCGCTCCCGCGAGACCTGGGTGTACGACGCCCACTGGGAGGAGCTGGCCCAGGTCCGCTGCCCCACCCTGGTCGTGCGCGGCCTGGACGGCGAGCTCGGCCGGGCGGAGGCCCAGGAGATGGTCCGGGTCCTGCCGCGCGGCCAGTACGCGGAGGTCGCCGACGCCGGCCACCTCGTCCACTACGACCAGCCGGAGGCGTGGCGGGCGGCCATCGAACCGTTCCTGGACACGCTCGGTGCGTCAGAGTCTCAGGAAATGGGTTGATCTGCCGGGGACGCCTTCCTAGTGTGGCTGTTACTTCGGAAAGGAGGTGGTTCGGCACATGTATGAATACCGGACGGAAGAGGTGGCTGCGGGCTAGCGGCCCGTCACCACACCGAGTGCGGTGCCGGACCAGCGCGTGCGAGAAGCGCGCAGCCGGCCCAATCCCGAGCAGTCACCCGACCCGCGAGTCGCCGGTACGTCCGGCCGGCTCCTCCACGGAGGAACCAGACTCGCGGGTCGTCTGCGTGCTGCGGGACTTCTCGCGGATCAGCCCGCGATGTCCGCGTAGCCCTCGACCTCGCGCGGGTCGCGGGGGCCCGGGCCGGTGTAGCGGGCGGAGGGGCGGACCAGGCGGCCCGTGCGCTTCTGCTCCAGGATGTGCGCCGACCAGCCGGCCGTGCGGGCGCAGGTGAACATGGACGTGAACATGTGGGCCGGGACCTCGGCGAAGTCCAGCATGATGGCCGCCCAGAACTCGACGTTGGTGGCCAGGACACGGTCGGGACGGCGGTTGTGGAGCTCCGTCAGGGCCGCCTTCTCCAGGGCCTCCGCGACCTCGTAGCGGGGCGCGCCCAGTTCGCGGGCGGTGCGGCGCAGGACGCGGGCGCGGGGGTCCTCGGCGCGGTAGACGCGGTGGCCGAAGCCCATGAGGCGCTCGCCGGCGTCCAGGGTCTTCTTGACGTAGGCCTCGGCGTCCCCGGTGCGTTCGATCTCCTCGATCATGCCGAGGACGCGGGAGGGGGCGCCGCCGTGCAGCGGGCCGGACATGGCGCCCACGGCGCCGGACAGGGCCGCGGCCACGTCGGCGCCGGTGGAGGCGATGACGCGGGCGGTGAAGGTGGAGGCGTTCATGCCGTGCTCGGCGGCGGAGGTCCAGTAGGCGTCCACCGCGGCCACGTGCTTGGGGTCGGGCTCGCCGCGCCAGCGGATCATGAAGCGTTCGACCACCGACTGGGCCTTGTCGATCTCGCGTTGCGGGACCATCGGCAGGCCCTGGCCGCGCGCGGACTGGGCGACGTAGGACAGGGCCATGACGGCGGCGCGGGCGAGGTCGGCGCGGGCCTGCTCGGCGTCGATGTCCAGGAGGGGCTTGAGGCCCCAGACCGGCGCCAGCATGGCGAGCGCGGACTGGACGTCGACGCGGATGTCGCCGGAGTGCACGGGGATGGGGAAGGGCTCGGCGGGCGGCAGTCCGGGGTTGAACGCGCCGTCGACGAGCAGGCCCCACACGTTGCCGAAGGAGACGTGTCCGACCAGGTCCTCGATGTCGACCCCGCGGTAGCGGAGGGCGCCGCCCTCCTTGTCGGGTTCGGCGATCTCCGTCTCGAACGCGACGACTCCCTCTAGCCCGGGTACAAAATCGGACATCAGGCGGCTCCTCGTGGTCGTGATGTGTGGCGACCGGCGCGGGGACGAGTGCGGTCGTCCCCAAGGATCCACGGCCGTGTGCCGGCTCGCGGTCCCTGCGGTCACCCGTGTGATGCCCCGTCCGGCGGGCGCTCATCCAACCGGGACGGAACCAGCACGATATCCCCGGGTGTCACCTTTGGGGAGGGGTCGCGGCACTCAGTGCCACTCAGTGACGAAGGACACCGCGGAGCGCGGCCGCGCGGATGCGGCAGGATGGCCGTCGTGACCGACCGCGATGCCGTCCCCTTCGATCTTCCCTCGATGCGCAAGCAGTACCGGGCCGACGGGCTCGCCGAGAGCGAGCTCGCCGCCACGCCCGTCGAGCAGTTCGCGCGCTGGTTCAAGCAGGCCGCGACGGAGGGCGGCCTGTTCGAGCCGAACGCCATGGTGGTCTCCACGGCGGACGCCGAGGGCCGGCCCAGCTCCCGCACGGTGCTCCTGAAGCACTTCGACGAGCAGGGCTTCGTCTTCTACACCAACTACGACTCCCGCAAGGCGCGCGAGCTGGGCGAGAACCCGCACGTGTCGCTGCTGTTCCCCTGGCATCCGATGGCCCGCCAGGTCATCGTGACGGGCGTCGCGCGGCGGACCGGGCGGGACGAGACCGCCGCGTACTTCCGGACCCGGCCGCACGGCTCGCAGCTGGGGGCGTGGGCCAGCGTCCAGTCCGCGGTGGTGCCCGGCCGGGACGCCCTGGACTCCGCGTACGCCGAGCTGGCGGCGCGCTATCCGAAGGGCGAGCGGGTGCCGGTGCCGCCGCACTGGGGCGGGTTCCGGGTGGCGCCGCGCGCGGTGGAGTTCTGGCAGGGCCGGGAGAACCGGCTGCACGACCGGCTGCGGTACGTGGCTCAGGCCGACGGGAGCTGGCGGGTGGAGCGGCTCGCTCCGTGAACCGCCGGGCGGGCCCCGTGGGTGCGGGCCCGGGGTGCGTCAGTCCAGCGCCCCGTCCAGCAGGTCCGCCCACTGGGCCACGACCCGTTCCCGCCGGCCGGCGTCGTCGGTGAGGAGGTTGGCGAGGCCGAGGCCGCGGGCCATGTCCAGGAGGCCCTGGACGGTCTCGCGGACGCCGGGGCGGCTCTCGTCGGCGCCGAGGAGGTCGACGGCGATGCGGTGGGTCTCGCGGCCGACGCGGGCCTCCAGCTCGGTCACCCGGCCGCGCAGCTGTTCCTCGTTGGAGGCGGCGACCCACAGGTGGAGCGCGGCCCGGAACAGGGGCCCGGTGTAGAGGTCGACCAGGGCGGCCACGACGGCGCGGCGGTCGTCGGCCGCCGCGCCCTCGGGGAACAGGGCGCGCAGCGCGCCCGAGCGTTCCTCGGCGACGTACTCGACCGCCGCCGTGAACAGGTCCTCGCGGGTCGGGAAATGGTGCTGGGCGGCGCCGCGGGAGACGCCGGCGCGTTCTGCGACGACGGAGACCGTGGAGCCGGCCCAGCCGTGTTCGGCGAGGCAGGCCACGGCGGCTTCGAGGAGCCGCTGCCGGGTGGCCCGGCTGCGGTCCTGCTTGGGTACTCGCTCGGCACGGTCGGCCGTGCTCACACCACCCATTCCGGATCCCGTCGTTCGAGGAAGGCCGTCATCCCCTCGCGGGCCTGCGGGGAGGAGAACAGCCGGGCCGAGAGCGCGGTCAGGGCGGCCGCGTCCCGGTCGAAGGCCTCCAGCACCCTAGCCGTGAGCAGCCGTTTCGTCTCGGCCAGGCCCTGCGGTGAGGCACGGCGCACACCGTCGAGGACGGGTGCGAGTACGGCGTCCACGTCGTCGCCCGCCGCCGTGACCAGGCCGGTGCGGGCGGCCTCGGCGGCGTCGAAGCGCTCGCCGGTGAGGTAGTGCCGGGCGAGGGCGCGGGGGTCGGTGCGGGGCAGCACGGTGAGGCTGATGACGGCCGGGGCCACCCCGATGCGGACCTCGGTGAAGGCGTACGTCGACGTGCTGGACGCGACGACGACGTCGCAGGCGGCGAGCAGGCCGAGGCCGCCCGCGCGGACGTGCCCGGTGACCCGGGCGATCACCGGTTTCGGCAGCTCCACGATCTGCCGGAGCAGGGCGACGAGGGCGTCCGGGTCGGGCGGGTCCCGCAGGTCGGCGCCGGCGCTGAAGGTGGTGCCGGTGTGGGTGAGGACGACGGCGCGGACGCCGGTGTCCTCGCCGGCCCTCGCGAGCGCGTCGGCCAGCTCGGCGACGAGGGCGGCGGAGAGGGCGTTGCGGTTGTGCGGGGAGTCGAGGGTGAGGGTCTCGACTTCCCGCGCACGCGTGCGGTCGATCAGGGTCACGCGCGGCCTCGCAGTTCACGGCGGAGGATCTTGCCGCTGGCCGCCCGGGGCACGGCGTCGATGAAGGTGACCCGGCGGACGCGTTTGTAGGGGGCGACGCGTTCGGCGACGTACATCATGACCTCTCCTTCGGTCGGCCCTTCGGCGGGCGCCCGGCGCACCACGTGGGCGTGCGGCACCTCGTTGCCGTCGTCGTCGTGGGCGCCGACGACGGCCGCGTCGGCGATGCCGGGGTGGGTGAGGAGCAGGGCCTCGAGTTCGGCGGGGGCCACCTGGAAGCCCTTGTACTTGATCAGTTCCTTGACGCGGTCGACGACGAACAGCCAGCCGTCGGCGTCGACGTGTCCGACGTCCCCGGTGTGCAGCCAGCCGTCCCGGTCGATCATGGCGGCGGTGGCGTCGGGGCGGCCGAGGTAGCCCTTCATGACCTGGGGGCCGCGGATGAGGATCTCCCCGGACTCGCCGGTGCCGAGGTCCTTGTCCGGGTCGTCGAGGGAGACGATGCGCATCTCGGTGCCGGCGATGAGCTTGCCGACGGTTCCGGGCGGCGCGTCGGCCATGGCGTCCAGGGGGACGACGTGGGTGCCCGGGGACAGTTCGGTCATGCCGTAGGCCTGGCCGACGGGCGGCAGGCCGAGCCGCCGGGAGCAGGCGGCGGCGAGCCCCGCGTCCAGGGGGGCGGCGGCGCTGACGACGTACTTCAGCGAGGACAGGTCGTAGTCGGCGACCCGGGGGTGCTTGGCGAGGGCGAGGACGATCGGCGGGGCGACGTACAGGCCGGTGATGCGGTGGTTCTGGATGGCGGCGAGGAACTGCTCCAGGTCGAAGCGGGGCAGGACGACGACGGTGGCGCCGAGCCGCAGCGGGGCGTTCATGAGGGCCGTGAGCCCGTAGATGTGGAACAGCGGGAGCACCGCGAGGATGCGGTCGCCCGGTCCGGCCGCGATGGCGGGCTGCAGCTGGGCGAGGTTGGTGGCGATCTGCCGGTGGGTGAGCATGACGCCCTTGGGGGTGCCGGTGGTCCCCGAGGAGTACGGCAGGGCGGCGACGTCCTCGGCCGGGTCGATGGCGACCTCGGGTTCGGGCGCGGTCGAGGCCAGCATGTCGATGAGGGAGCGGTGACCGGGTGCGCTGTCGCACACGAAGATCTCCTGTACCCCGCCCGCGAGTTCGGCGGCCCGGCGGGCGGTGTCCAGCAGGGGCGAGACGGTGACGATCCAGCGGGCCCGCGCGTCGCCGAGCTGCTTGGCGAACTCCTCCGCCGTGGCGAGCGGGTGCACGGTGGTCACCGAGGCTCCCGCGCGCGTGGCGGCGTAGAAGGCGAGCGGGAAGGCGACCGTGTTCGGGCTGTGCAGGGCGAGGACGTCGCCCTTGCGCAGGCCGGCCTCGGCGAGGGCGGCGGCGACGCGCCGGTGGAACCGGTCCACCTGCTCGTAGGTGAGCGTGGTGCCGTCGGTGCCGTCGATCAGTGCCGGGGTGTTCCCGAAGACGGCGGCCCGGCCGAGCACGGCGTCGTGGATGGGCAGTTCGACGGGCGGGACGTGTGCGTACTCGCTGCGGAACACGGTTCCTCCACGGGGGGCTAGTACGACTTGGGCAGGCCCAGGGTCTGGTGGGAGACGTAGTTGAGAATCATCTCCCGGCTCACCGGGGCGATACGAGCCACGCGCGACGCCGTTATCAGCTGGGCGAGCCCGTACTCGCGGGTGAGTCCGTTGCCGCCGAGGGTGTGCACGGCCTGGTCGACGGCCTTCACACAGGCCTCGCCGGCCGCGTACTTGGCCATGTTGGCGGCCTCGCCCGCGCCCATGTCGTCGCCGGCGTCGTACAGGTGGGCCGCCTTCTGCATCATCAGGCGGGCCAGTTCGAGGTCGATGTGGGCCTGGGCGAGAGGGTGGGCGATGGCCTGGTGGGCGCCGATGGGGGTCTTCCAGACGGTGCGTTCGCGGGCGTACTCGACGGCGCGGGTCAGGGCGTAGCGGCCCATGCCGATCGCGAAGGCGGCGGTCATGACGCGCTCGGGGTTGAGGCCGGCGAAGAGCTGGAGGAGTCCGGCGTCCTCGTCGCCGACGAGGGCCTCGGGGGGCAGCCGTACGTCGTCCAGGACGAGCTCGAACTGCTTCTCGGCGGCGTTGAGTTCCATGGCGATGGGGCGCCGCTGGAAGCCTTCCGCGTCGCGCGGGACGATGAACAGGCAGGGCTTGAGTGTGCCGGTGCGGGCGTCTTCGGTGCGGCCGACGATGAGGGTGGCGTCGGCGATGTCGACGCCGGAGACGAAGACCTTGCGGCCGGTGAGCAGCCAGTCCCCGCTCGCCGGGTCGCGGCGGGCGGTGGTGGTGATGCGGTGGCTGTTGGAGCCGGCGTCGGGTTCGGTGATGCCGAAGGCCATCAGGCGGCTGCCGTCGGCCAGGGCGGGGAGCCACTCCCGCTTCTGGGCCTCGGTGCCGAAGCGGGCGATGACGGTGCCGCAGATCGCCGGGGAGACGATCATCATGAGCAGGGGGTTGCCGGCGGCGCCCATCTCTTCGAGGACGAGGGAGAGTTCGGTGATGCCGCCGCCGCCACCGCCGTATGCCTCCGGCAGGTTGACGCCGATGTAGCCGAGCTTGGCGGCGTCCCGCCAGAAGCGCCTGTTGTCGGTGCCGAGGGTGCGGGGGTGGCTTCTGGCGAAGGCCGATACCGCTTCGCGGAGGGACTTGTGCTCTTCGGATTCGAGTACGGGGGTCATGCGGCTCCTTCGTCTGCGGGTCTCGTCGTGGCTGGTCGCGCAGTTCCCCGCGCCCCTAGGGTGCTTGCACTACCGCCAGGAGAGAGCCGACCGTCACTTGCTGTCCCGGTACGGCGTTCAGCGCGGCGAGTGTTCCCGTGACCGGGGCGGTGATCTTGTGTTCCATCTTCATCGCCTCCAGCCACAGCAGGGGCTGGCCCGCCGTCACGGTCGTGCCCTCGGTCAGGCCTTCCGCGACGCGGACGACCGTGCCCGGCATGGGGGCGAGGAGGGAGCCGGGGGCGTGCTGGGTGGTGGGGTCGGGGAAGCGGGGCAGGGGGGTGAGGACGGTGGTGTTCGCGTGGACCCGGTCGCCGTAGCGGGCGATCTCGTACGTGTGCCGGACGCCGTCCGCTTCGAGGACGACGCGTGCGGCGTCGGCGTGGAGGACGCGTACGCCGTCGGCGGTGAGGCCGTCACGGGTGTGGTGGTAGCGGACCTCGTGCTCCTCGCCCGCCAGCGCGTACCGCTTGACCTGCGGCTGTGACGGGACGTTCCGCCAGCCGCCGCCGAACCGGGAGCGGCCGTGGGCGTCGGCGAGGGCGGCGGCCAGCGGGGCGAGGGGGTCCGGGGCCGGCTCGGTGAGGGCGGCGAGGTGGCGGTCGTAGAAGCCGGTGTCCATGCGGGCGGAGGTGAACTCCTCGTGCCGCAGGGAGCGTACGAGCAGGTCCCGGTTGGTGACCGGGCCGTGGATCGCGGCCCGTTCCAGGGCGCCGGCGAGGCGGCGGACGGCCTCCGCGCGGGTGGGGGCGTGGGCGACCGCCTTGGCGAGCATCGGGTCGTAGTGGACGCCGATGTCGTCGCCGTCGGTGTAGCCGGTGTCCAGACGGACGCCGTCCGGGACGGCGAGGCGGTGCAGGCGGCCGGTCCGGGGGGCCCAGCCCCGCGCCGGGTCCTCGGCGTACAGGCGGGCCTCCACGGCGTGGCCACGCGCGGGCGGAGGGTCGGCTTCGAGGGCGTGGCCCTCGGCGACGCGGAGCTGGAGGGCGACCAGGTCGATGCCGAAGACCGCCTCCGTGACGGGGTGTTCGACCTGGAGGCGGGTGTTCATCTCCAGGAAGTGGGCCCTGCCGTCCGCGACGAGGAACTCGACGGTGCCGGCGCCGGCGTAGTCGACGGCGCGGGCGGCCCGGACGGCCTGCTCGTACAGGTCCTCGGTGAGCGACGCGGTCAGTCCCGGCGCCGGGGCCTCCTCGATCACCTTCTGGTGACGGCGCTGGAGGGAGCAGTCCCGGGTGCCGAGCGCCCACACCGTGCCGTGCGTGTCGGCGAGGATCTGCACCTCGACGTGGCGGCCGTTCTCCACATAGGGCTCGACGAACACCTCGCCGTCGCCGAAGGCGCTCGCCGCCTCCGCGCGTGCGGCGGTCAGCTCGGCGTCGAGGTCGGCCAGCCGCCGTACGACGCGCATGCCGCGTCCGCCGCCGCCCGCCGCGGCCTTGACCAGCACCGGCAGGTCGGCCTCGGTGACCTCGCCCAGGGGCGCGATGCCCATCAGTTCCTTGGCGCGGGTCTTGGACGCCATCGCCTCGATGGCCTCCGGCGGCGGCCCGATCCAGGTCAGGCCCGCGTCGGTGACGGCGCGGGCGAAGTCGGCGTTCTCGGAGAGGAAGCCGTAGCCGGGGTGCACGGCGTCGGCGCCGGCCGTGATCGCGGCCTTCACGATCAGGTCGCCGCGCAGGTAGGTGTCGGCGGACGCCGTTCCCGGCAGCCGGACCGCGGTGTCGGCCACGCGCGCGTGGAGGGCGTGCTCGTCGGCGTCCGAGTACACCGCGACGGTCCGGATTCCCGACTCCCGGCAGGTGCGGAAGACACGGCAGGCGATCTCGCCCCGGTTGGCGACGAGGACGGAAGTGATCACTGGTTCCTCACCCCTCACATTCGGAAGACGCCGAAGCCACCGCGCGCACCTTCGTAGGGCGCGGTGTGGACGGCGGACAGGCACAGGCCGAGGACGGTGCGGGTGTCGCGCGGGTCGATGACGCCGTCGTCGTAGAGCCGCCCGGACAGGAACATGGGCAGCGACTCGGACTCGATCTGCTGCTCCACCATGGCGCGCAGCGCCGCGTCCGCCTCGTCGTCGTACGGCTGTCCCTTCGCGGCGGCCGACTGGCGGGCGACGATGGAGAGCACCCCGGCGAGCTGCTGCGGGCCCATGACGGCGGACTTGGCGCTGGGCCAGGCGAACAGGAAGCGCGGGTCGTAGGCCCTGCCGCACATGCCGTAGTGCCCGGCGCCGTACGACGCCCCCATGAGGACGGACAGGTGCGGGACCCGCGAGTTGGAGACGGCATTGATCATCATCGCGCCGTGCTTGATGATGCCGCCCTGCTCGTACTCCTTGCCGACCATGTAGCCGGTGGTGTTGTGCAGGAAGAGGAGCGGGATGTCGCGCTGGTTGGCGAGCTGGATGAACTGGGCGGCCTTCTGCGACTCCTCGCTGAACAGGACGCCCCGCGCGTTGGCGAGGATGCCGACCGGGTAGCCGTGCAGGCTCGCCCAGCCGGTGGTGAGGCTGGTCCCGTACAGCGGTTTGAACTCGTCGAAGTCGGAGGCGTCGACGATCCGGGCGATGACCTCGCGCGGGTCGAAGGGGGTCCTGAGGTCGCCGGGGACGATGCCGAGGAGTTCCTCGGGGTCGTACGTGGGCGGCTCGGCGGCCGGTGGATCGGCGTACGCCTTGCGGTGGTTGAGGCGGGCGACGACGCGGCGGGCCTGGCGCAGGGCGTCGGGCTCGTCCACGGCGAAGTAGTCGGCGAGGCCCGAGGTGCGGGCGTGCATCTCGGCGCCGCCCAGCGACTCGTCGTCGCTCTCCTCGCCGGTGGCCATCTTGACCAGCGGCGGCCCGCCGAGGAACACCTTGGCGCGCTCCTTGACCATGATCACGTGGTCGGACATGCCGGGGATGTAGGCGCCCCCCGCCGTGGAGTTGCCGAAGACGACGGCGACGGTGGGGACGCCGGCCGCGGACAGCCGGGTCAGGTCGCGGAAGATCGCGCCGCCGGGGATGAAGATCTCCTTCTGCGACGGCAGGTCGGCGCCGCCGGACTCGACCAGGCTGATGCAGGGCAGCCGGTTGGCGAGGGCGATGTCGTTGGCGCGCAGGGCCTTCTTCAGCGACCAGGGGTTACTGGCGCCGCCGCGCACGGTCGGGTCGTTGGCGGTGATCAGGCACTCGACGCCCTCGACGACGCCGATGCCGGTGACGAGGGAGGCGCCGACCGTGTACTCGCTGCCCCAGGCCGCCAGCGGCGACAGCTCCAGGAAGGGCGTGTCGGGGTCGAGGAGCAGCTCGATGCGTTCGCGGGCGAGCAGCTTGCCGCGTTCGCGGTGCCGGGCGACGTACTTCTCGCCGCCGCCCGCGAGGGCCTTGGCGTGCTCGGCGTCCAGCTCGGCGAGTCTGCCGAGCATGGCCTCGCGGTTGGCCCGGTGGTCGGGGCCGGCCGGGTCGACGGTGGTGGGCAGGACCGTCACAGGAGTACCTCCGGGATGTCCAGGTGGCGGGCGCGCAGCCATTCGCCGAGCGCCTTGGCCTGCGGGTCGAAGCGGTGCTGGGCGGCGACGCCCTCGCCGAGGATCGACTCGACCACGAAGTTCAGGGCGCGCAGGTTCGCCAGCACGTGCCGGGTGACGGGCAGGTCGCGGGCCTCCGGGATCAGCTCCCGGAACCGGTCGGTGGTCAGCTCGTGCGCGAGCCAGCGCCAGGCCTCGTCGGTGCGGGCCCACACGCCGACGTTGGCGCTGCCGCCCTTGTCGCCGCTGCGGGCCCCGGCGACGAGCCCGAGGGGCGCGCGCCTGCGGGGCCCCGGCGGCAGCGGCTCCGGCAGGGGCGGCTCCGGTACGGCCGCCGGTACGGCGGTGCCGGGAGCCGGTGCCACGGGGACGCGCCGGCCGTCGTGGAGGACGGCGACGTGGTCGACGCCGTCCTGCGGGACGTAGCCGGCCTCGAAGACCCCGTAGGGCGAGCCCTTGCCGGGGGGCGCCGACACATGGAAACCGGGGTAACCGGCGAGGGCCAGTTCGACGGCGGCCCCGCTCAGTGCCCGTCCGACGGCCTGCTGATCGGCGTCGCGGACGACGAGCCGCAGCAGGGCGCTGGCCGTCTCCTCGGTCGGCGCGTCCGGCCGGTCGGTGCGGACCAGGTCCCAGCGGACGTCGGTGACCTTGGCGAGGGCGGGTTCCATCTGCGCCCGTACGAGGGCGGCCTTGGCCTCGATGTCGAGGCCGGTGAGCACGAAGGTGACCTCGTTGCGGAAGCCGCCGAGGCGGTTGCGGCCGACCTTCAGGGTGGGCGGCGGGGCCTCGCCGCGGACGCCGTCGATCCGTACCCGGTCGGGGCCGTCCTGGGTGAGCCGTACGGTGTCCAGCCGGGCGGTGACGTCGGGACCCGCGTACCGGGCGCCGCCCGTCTCGTACAGCAGCTGGGCGGTCACCGTGCCGGTGTCGACGAAGCCGCCGGTGCCGTCGTGCTTGGTGATGACGCAGGTGCCGTCGGCGTGCAGCTCGGCGAGCGGGAAGCCGGGGCGCCGGACGTCGCCGTCCCGGAAGAAGGCGTAGTTGCCGCCGGTCGCCTGTGTCCCGCACTCCAGCACGTGCCCGGCGACGACCGCGCCCGCGAGCCGGTCGTACTCCGTCGCCGCCCAGCCGAAGTGCGCGGCGGCGGGCCCGGTGACCAGGGCGGCGTCGGTGACCCGCCCGGTGACGACGACGTCCGCCCCCGCGCGCAGGCACTCGGCGATGCCGAAGCCGCCGAGGTAGGCGTGCGCGGCCAGCGCTCCCGGGTGGGCGGCGGTGAGGTCGTCGCCCTCGACGTGCGCGACCCGTACGGGGATGCCGAGCCGGCCGGCGAGGGCGCGTACGGCGTCGGCGAGTCCGGCGGGGTTGAGTCCGCCGGCGTTGGTGACGATGCGGACGCCCCGGTCGTGGGCGAGGCCGAGGCACTCCTCCAGTTGGCGCAGGAAGGTGCGCGCGTACCCCGCGTCGGGGTTCTTGAGCCGGTCGCGGCCGAGGATGAGCATGGTCAGTTCGGCGAGGTAGTCGCCGGTGAGGACGTCCAGGGGGCCGTCGGTGAGCATCTCGCGCATCGCGTCGAAACGGTCGCCGTAGAAGCCCGAGGTGTTGCCGATACGGAGCGGCGCCGTCACCCCTCGGCCCCCTTCGGCTTCCGTCCCGCTCCCGGCGGTCCGGCGAAGGCCTGGGCGATGTCCAGCCAGCGGTCGGCGTCCCGGCCCTCGGCGGTGAGGGCGAGGTCGGCGCGGTGGGCGCGCTGGGTGACCAGGAGGCAGAAGTCGAGGGCGGGGCCGGTGACGCGCTGTTCCCCGTCCTCGGGGCCGTACGTCCACGGGTCGCCGTCCGGTCCGGTGAGTTCGACGCGGAACGGCTCGGCGGGCGGGGTGAGACCGTGGGCCGCGTAGGCGAAGTCCCGGGTGCGCACGCCGATGCGGGCGATGTGTCGCAGGCGGTCGGTGGGCGGGCGCGTCACGCCGAGCGCCTCGGCGACGTCGAGGCCGTGGGCCCAGGTCTCCATGAGCCGGGCGGTGGCCATGGAGGCGGCCGCCATGGGCGGGCCGTACCAGGGGAAGCGGGCGCCGGGGGCCGACTCGCGCAGAGCGGTGCCGAGCCGCCGGCGGCCCTCGCGCCAGTACTCCAGCAGCTCGGCGGGGGCCCGGCGGGCGGTTTCCTCCGCGGCCTCGTCGACGAAGGTGCCGGGCGCGGCGAGGGCCTTCTCCACCAGCGCCTTGAAGCCGTCCTCGTCGGTGACGGCGACCAGGGCGGACCGGTCGGTCCAGGCCAGGTGGGCGATCTGGTGGGCGATCGTCCAGCCCGGGGCGGGCGTGGCGAGCGCCCACTGCTCGGGGCTCAGCGGGGCGACCAGCGCGTCGAGCTCCTCGCTCTCCTCGCGCAGGTCGTCGATCACGGGCGTCGGGTCGGACACGGGCGCTCCCCTCGGGCACGGCGGCGTGCGGCGCGGTGGTGTGGAGCATGGCAGCGGAGGCGTAAACAATCAAGCATGCTTGCATGAATTTCGGCGGGGCCGGGGCGGGGCGTGTCGCCGGAGCGGGGCCGGGGCGGGGCTGGGTTGGACGCGGCGCCCCGGGCCGGGGCGGAGTTGGGTTGGACACCGCGCCCCGGCGGGGGGCGCTGGGGAGGAGCAGGCCGAGAGCCGGGCTGGGACCGAGGCTGGACCCGGCGGGGCACCGGGGCGAAGGCGGGGCCGGGACGCGGACCACACCGGGACCGGGGGGCGGCCGGAACCCGATCGGAGTACCGCGCCAGGCCGGAAGCCGGAGGTGGGGCGGAAGCCGGAACCCGGTCGGAGTACCGCGCCGGACCGGAGGCCGGAGCCGGGGCGGAGGGCAGAGCCCGGCCGGAGGCCCGCGCCGCCGGGGCGGAGGCCGGAGCCGGGCCGGGAAACGTCCCGACCCCCGTGCCGGGTGGGAGCCGGGGCGGGGGCCGGGAGCGGGGGTGTCGGGGAGCGCGGCGTCTACTGGCCGTCGGCTCCCGGGCCCGGGAGGGGCCGCTTCGCGCGGCTTCGCCGGCCCACCTGGGTCCGTACCGCGCCCATGCTCGCCGCCACGACCAGGGCGATGGCGGCCGACTGCGTGGCGGACAGGGCCTGGTCGAGGATGAGGAAGCCGGCCGTCGCGGCGATGGCGGGCTCCAGGCTCATGAGGATGGCGAAGGTCGGCGCGGGCAGGCGCCGCAGCGCGAGCAGTTCGAGCGTGTACGGCAGGACGGAGGAGAGCAGGGCCACCCCGGCGCCCAGCGCGAGCGTCACGGGGTCGATCAGCTTGGACCCCGACTCGGCGATGCCCAGCGGCAGGAACAGCACCGCGCCGACCGCCATGGCGAGGGCCAGCCCGTCGGCCTGCGGGAAGCGGCGGCCGGTGCGCGCGCTGAAGACGATGTACGCGGCCCACATCACGCCCGCCCCCAGCGCGAAGGCGGCACCGGCCGGGTCGAGACTGTCGAAGCCGCCGCCGCTGAGCAGGAAGACGCCGGCCAGCGCGAGCGCGGCCCACACCAGGTTGACCGCGCGCCGGGAGGCGAAGACCGACAGGGCGAGCGGGCCGAGCACCTCCAGGGTGACGGCGGGGCCGAGGGCGATGCGGTCGACGGCCTGGTAGAAGAGGCCGTTCATGCCGGCCATGGCGATGCCGAAGACGACGACCGTGCCCCAGTCGGCGCGGGAGTGGCCGCGCAGCCGGGGACGGCAGACCAGGAGCAGGACGACGGCGGCCACGACCAGCCGCAGGGTCACCACGCCGAGGGCGCCGGCCCGGGGCATGAGGCTCACCGCCAGCGCGGCGCCGAACTGCACGGAGATCCCCCCGGCGAGGACCAGTCCGACCGGGCCGAGGGAACCCCAGCGGCCGGCCGGGGCACCACCCGGCGCGGGCGCGTGGCCGACGGCCTGCGCTGCCTCGGGGCCCGCCGTGGAGGCGGCCGGGGAGGGGGTGCCGGGGGTGGCGCTGGAGGTGCTCACGAGGGCTCCGGGACGGTCTGCGGGTCGACTTTGTTCATCGTGCTGTACGGCACAGTCCAGGGTAATGGACTTAGACAGGCGCGTAGCCCTGCCATGCAACTGTCGGGGGCGGGGTGTGCGGCTGTCAACGGACGTCCGCCTGGCGGGCGGGACCTCCCCGGACGGGTCCGCTCACCGAGGCGGTAGCGTCCGCGGCGTGAGACGACTCCTGGCCCGCCTCTGGCGCCTGCTGCGCCCGCTGCAGAGCCGCATCGTGTGGTTCCTCAACGCCAAGTTCGTCGTCGGCGTGACCGGCGTCGTGCGCGACGACGAGGGGCGGGTGCTGATGCTGAGGCACCGGATGTGGCCGCCGGGCCGCCAGTGGGGTCTGCCGAGCGGCTTCGCGCGCAAGGGCGAGGACTTCCGGGCGACCGTGGTGCGCGAGGTCCGGGAGGAGACCGGCCTGGAGGTGGAGGTGGGCCGGCTGGTCATGCTGACCAGCGGTCTGCGCACCCGTCTGGAGGTGGCGTACGAGGCCCGTCTGCTGGGCGGCGAGCTGCGCCTCGACCCGTTCGAGATCCTGGAGGCCCGCTGGTGCCGCCCGGACGACCTCCCCGAGGGCATCCAGCCGGTGTGCGGTCCGCTGGTGCGGGGCGAGACGGTTCCCTGAGCCGCCCCTGGTGTCGCACGCGCCGGTGCCCGATCAGACGCCCCTGGCCACCCACCTGAGGTGCCGCTTCGTAAAGTGGCCGGGCCGTTTCCTCGGCACCCGTGCGACGCCCGAGTCCGGAGTAGTCCTGGCCATGCTGTTCGACGTCACCCGCGGCGAACTCGCCGACATCTTCGGCGAGGACCGGCTCGCCACCCTGCCCGCCACCGCCTTCCCGCCCCTCGCCGCGGGCACCGAGGGCGCCCGCCTCCTGCAGACCGTCGGCGTCCCCACCGGGACGCTCTCGCTGCGTGAGCCCGACGGGGAATCCGGACGGCTGCCCCTCGTCCGGGACGTCGTCGCCGCCGAGGACTTCGAGGCCGCCTCACGTGACGCGGGCGACTGGCCCGTCATCGGCTGGCTCCTCAACGCCCACCTCGCGCTGGATCCCGGCGGCGGCAAGGTGTACGCCTTCGACCCCGACGAGGAGACCGTGCGGGAACTCCACACGGACGCCTCCTCCCTCGTCCGGGTCACCGTGCGGTTCCAGCGCCTGCTGGACGAGTTCACCTTCGGCGACGACGGTGACGAGGAAGCCGGCTTCGAGCGCCTGGAGCGCGAGGTCGAGCGCGTCCGCCGGGAGACGAACGGTGTCGACCCGCTCCCCTTCCAGGACGACGAGACGCTCTGGTCGGTGGTCGGCGACGAGATCGCCATGGGTCAGCGTTTCCAGGGCGACAGCCCGGGAGCCCGCTCGCTCTACGGGTGATCGCCGGGCGCCGCCGGTCAGCCCATGCTCTTCGCGCCGTCCAGTGACTCGCGGATGATGTCGGCGTGGCCGGCGTGCTGAGCGGTCTCGGCGATGACGTGCATCAGCACCCGGCGCGCCGACCAGTGCGTGTCCTCGAACCACGGGGCCTTCGGCAACGGCTGCGTGGCCCCCAGGTCGGGCACGGTGGCGATCAGGTCGTCGGTCCGGCGGGCCACCTCGGCGTAGTCGGCCAGTACACCGGCCAGCGTCTCACCGGGCAGCATCCTGAACTCGTCGGCCCTCCGGGCCCAGTCGGCCTCGGTCATGGCCGTGAAGTCCCCCATCGCCGACGGACCGTCCAGGATGAAGTCGCCCCACTTCCGCTCGACCGAGGTCACGTGCTTGATCAGGCCGCCCAGACAGAGCTCACTGGCCGTGGTCCGGAGCCCGGCCTGCTCGTCGGTGAGGTCGCGGGTGGTGAAGCGCAGGAAGTGCCGGTGCTTGGCCAGCATCGCCAGCAGGTCGGCACGCTCGTCGGCGACGGCCGGGGCCTCGGTCGCGTCGTGGGTGGTCAGGTCGCGGGTGGTCGTCCCGTCGGAGGTCATGGTCTTTCCGCCTTCCGGTGTTCCTGTTTCGTCGGTCGAGGACCACGCTATGAGCCATCGAGGTCAGACCGTGTCCTACATCACGCGGAAGCAGCAGAGCGCCCGGAGAGGCTCTAGTGGGCGACTCCCCCGCCGCCCATCAGCAGGCCCAGCCCCTCCGTGTCGTCGAAGCTGTCCCCGGAGAGCCGGGTGACGCCCTCGGCGGAGGGTCCGCCGGCCGTGCCGGGCAGCAGGTACGCGACGCCGTCGACCGTGTCGCTGCCCGGCGCGGCCACGACGAGGTCGGCACGTCCGTCGCCGTCCAGGTCGGTGAGGCCCACGGCGCTGCCGAAGTCGGCGTCCCCGCCCGGTGCGGCGCCGAGGTCGTCGCCGTCGAACAGCCGGGCACCCTCACCGCTGAGCCCGTCCGGGCCGCCCGCCAGGAACAGCACCTGCTCCGGGCCCGGCTTCCCGTACACGTCCCAGCGGGGGGCACCGGCCACCACGTCCGCGTATCCGTCGCCGTTGACGTCCCCGGTGTCCAGGGCGACGAGGACGGCGTCCTCGTCCTGGGGTTCTTCGCCGGGCACGCCGGGCGTGTCGCGGTCGACGGTCGTCGTCCGTTTCCCCGGCCCGGCCTCCGACCCGTACACCACCGTCACCGAGCCGGGGCTCGCGTCACCGCCCCGGGGGCTGAGGACGAGGTCGTCGTAGCCGTCCCCGTCCACGTCACCGACCGCGCCCTCGCCCGCGTCGGGGAGCCGCGTGCCCTCGGGCTGCGTGAGGCCGTCCCGGCCCCCGTGCAGATAGCTCACCGGCCGCCTCTGCTCGGCCCAGGGCGCCTCGGGGTCCGGGTCGGCCTCGTGGAAGCTCACCAGGTCGTCGATGCCGTCGCCGTCGAGGTCCCCGGCGAGGAGGTCGCCGTACTTCGCGCTCTCGACGTCCGGCGCGGGCCTGCGCGGCGCGGGAACCCGGTCCGTGCCGGCCGGGGTGCCGTCGCGCCCGAAGGGCCCCTTGAGCAGCCCCTTGTCGGAGCCCAGCCCGAAGACCAGGTCGGGGTGGCCGTCCCCGTCGAAGTCACCGGCGACGAGCTGCTCGTCCAGGATCGGGTCGTTGTCCCAGGCGACATGGCTGACGTCCGTGTCGGGCACCCGGGTGGCGCGCGACAGCCCGTCCCCGGAACCCCACACGATGATCACGCTCGGCTTCCAGTCGAAGACGGAGGCCGCGAGGTCGGTGTACCCGTCCCCGTCGAAGTCGCGGGCCACGACGTCCGTCCCGAAGAAGGCCTCGTCACGGTTCTTCCCGGGAATCCCGGCATCGTCCTGGGTGAGGTACTGGCACCGGCCGATCCCCGTCCCCGCCCCCGTCCCGTACGCCACCTCGATGCTCCCGCCCCCGCTCCCGCCCTCCACGCTGCCCGTGGAGCCGAAGGCCAGGTCGGGGTGCCCGTCACCGTCGAAGTCGGCGGCGCCCTCCGGGGCGGGCGCGGCGGCCGCGGTGCCGTGGGCGCCGGTACCGCAGCCGCGCGGCGAGGCGACGCCGGCCGGCTCGTCGCCGGCGACCACCACCCCCACGGCGACGGCCAACGCGACGACGGCCGCACCGCCCCCGGTCACCCACGCCCGCTTGCCGACCCGCCGCCGCGGCTCCTCCGCTCGATCACCCGAACCGTCCATACGGACGATCACGCGGGGCCCGCGGCCCACGGTTCCACGACGTCCCGCCCGGAGGTCGAGTTCCACCGGCCGCAGGGCCCCCTGAGTCCGACCGTCACTCCCCCGTCAGCCCCTCCGCCAGC
Source organism: Streptomyces flaveolus (assembly GCF_044765825.1). Taxonomy (NCBI): domain Bacteria; kingdom Bacillati; phylum Actinomycetota; class Actinomycetes; order Kitasatosporales; family Streptomycetaceae; genus Streptomyces; species Streptomyces flaveolus. Next base: position 348,122 of record NZ_JBIWKU010000006.1, read on the forward strand.
ACCTCCGCCAGATGCCGCCCCCGCACCCCCGCCAGCTGCTCCAGCTGTGTCCGGCACGAGAAGCCGTCCGCCAGGACCACCGCCCCGTCCGGTGCCTGACGCACCGCCGGCAGCAGCTGGTCCTCGGCGCAGGCGGCCGAGACCTCGTAGTGGCCCTTCTCGAAGCCGAAGTTGCCCGCGAGGCCGCAGCAGCCGCCGCTCAGCTCACCGGTCAGGCCCGCCGCCTCGCGCAGCCGGCGGTCGGCCGCGTCGCCCAGCACCGCGTGCTGGTGGCAGTGGGTCTGGCCGGTGACCGGGCGGTCCACGGCGGGCGGGATCCAGTCGGGGGCGTGGCGCTCCAGGGCTTCGGCGAACGTCAGGACACGGGCGGCGAGCCGGGCGGCACGCGGATCGTCGTGGAGCAGCTCCGGCAGGTCCGTGCGCAGGGCCGCCGCGCAGCTCGGCTCCAGGACGACGACCGGCGCCCGCGTCTCCAGCACCGGCGCCATCAGGTCCAGCGTGCGGCGCATCACCGCGCGGGCGCGGTCCAGTTGGCCCGTGGAGACGTACGTCAGGCCGCAGCAGACCCGGCCCCGGCGGGCGGTCAGCAGGGCGGCCGCCGACCTCGATGCGCCGTCCCCGACGGCCCGGCCCCGCAGCGTCGGGGGGAGCGCCACCCGCAGTCCCGCGGCCTCCAGCACCCGTACGGCAGCCCGGCCCACGGACGGCGACAGGTGCTCGGTGAAGGTGTCGGGCCAGAGCACCACCAGGTCGCCGGACCGCCCGGCGGCCGGACGCCGCCTGCGCCACCACCGCGTGAACGTCTGCCCGGTCAGCCGCGGCAGCTCCCGCTCGCCCGCGATCCCGCCCAGCCGTTTCGCCACCGCGGCCAACGGCCGGACCGAAGCAAGGGCGTTGACGACCGGAGCGGTCCGGGTCCGCGCCGCCCAGCGCAGCCACACCGGCAGCCACCCCATCGCGTAGTGGGCGGCGGGGCGGCGCCGGCCCGCGTAGTGGTGGTGCAGGAACTCCGCCTTGTACGTGGCCATGTCCACCTCGACCGGGCAGTCGGAGCGGCAGCCCTTGCAGGACAGGCACAGGTCCAGGGCGTCGCGCACCTCCGTGGACCGCCAGCCGTCGGTCACCAGCTCACCGGCGAGCATCTCGTGCAGCAGCCGCGCCCTGCCCCGCGTGGAGTGCTCCTCCTCGCCCGTCGCGCGGAACGAGGGGCACATCACCCCGGAGCCGGAGACCGACGCCGTACGGCACTTGGCGACGCCGACGCAGCGCCGCACCGCCGCCGAGAAGTCGCCCCCGTCGGCCGGGTAGCCGAACTCCACGTCCACCGGGTCACGCGGCAGGACGGCGAAGCGCAGGTTCGCGTCCAGCGGCGCCGGGCGCACCAGCATCCCCGGGTTGAGCAGGTCGTCCGGGTCCCAGACGCCCTTGGCCCGCTCGAAGAGGGCCACCGTCTCCTCGCCGTACATCCGCGGCAGCAGCTCCGCCCGCGCCTGCCCGTCCCCGTGCTCCCCGGAGAGGGAGCCTTGGTGGGCCACGACCACGTCCGCCAGCTCCTGCGAGAAGCGGCGGAAGCGGGCCACCCCGGCGTCCGTCAGCAGGTCGAAGTCGATGCGTACGTGGATGCAGCCGTCCCCGAAGTGGCCGTACGGCGTGCCGCGCAGGCCGTGGGCGGCGAGCAGGCTCCGGAAGTCCCGCAGGTAGCCGCCCAGCCGCGCCGGCGGCACCGCGCAGTCCTCCCAGCCCGGCCACGCCTCCGCCCCGTCCGGCATCCGCGTCGCCGTACCGCTCGCGTCCTCCCGGATCCGCCACAGCGCCCGCTGCCCGGCCGGGTCGGTCACCACCAGCGCGTCCACGACATCGGCCGCCCGCACGACGGCCTCCGCACGCGCGCGTGCCTCCGCCGGCGACTCACCGCCCGTCTCCACGAACAGCCAGGCCCCGCCCCGCGGCAGCCCCCGCGTGGACGGCACCAGGTCCACCGCCATGCCCTCCACGGTCAGCGGCCCGAGCGGCAGCAGGCCGGCCGCCGCCTCCGCGGCCCCGGCCTCGTCGGCGTAGCCCAGCACCGCCAGCGCACGCGCGGGTGGCGCCTCGACCAGCCGGACCTCCGCCTCGGTCAGCACGCCCAGCGTGCCCTCCGAGCCGCAGAAGGAGCGGGCGACGTCCGCGCCGTGCTCCGGGAGCAGCGCGTCCAGCGCGTAGCCGGAGATACGGCGGGGCAGGTCGGGGAAGCCGGTGCGCAGCCGCGCCAGGTCACCGTCCACCAGCTCGCGCAGGCCCTCCGGCGCCCCGGCCCAGTCCCGCCCGAGCCGCAGCCGCCGTCCGCGCGCGGTGAGCACGGTCAGCTCGCGCACGCTGTCCGCCGTGGTGCCCCAGGCCACCGAGTGGGAGCCGCACGAGTTGTTGCCGATCATCCCGCCGAGCGTGCAGCGGCTGTGGGTGGAGGGGTCGGGGCCGAAGCGCAGACCGTGCGGGGCGGCGGCCTCCTGGAGACGGTCGAGGACCAGGCCCGGCTGGACGACGGCGGTGCGTGCCCCGGGGTCGAGGGAGACCAGCCGGTTCATGTGCCGGGTGAAGTCCAGGACGACGCCCGTGCCGGTGGCCTGCCCCGCGATCGACGTGCCCCCGCCGCGCGCCACGACCGGCACACCCCGCTCCCGGCACACCTCCAGCACGGCCGCCACGTCGTCGGCGTCCCGCGGCGCCACCACACCGAGCGGGACCCGCCGGTAGTTGGACGCGTCCATGGTGGTCAGCGCCCGGGAAGCGACGTCGAATCCGACCTCGCCCCGGACGGCCCCGCGCAGTGCTGCCTCCAGATCGGTCATGCGTCCAGGATGAGCTCTCGTAGCTCAGTACAGGTCCGCAAGGCGGAGATCTCGTCTCATCGGACGGACATGTCACCGCCCGGTTTCGCCCAGGGGGTAGCCTCCGGCTCGTGGCTGAGATCCAGATTCCTGCTGACATCAAGCCCGCGGACGGTCGATTCGGCGCGGGTCCCTCCAAGGTGCGGGTGGAGGCGCTGGACGCGCTGGCCGCCACCGGTACGTCCCTCCTCGGGACCTCCCACCGCCAGGCCCCGGTCAAGAACCTGGTCGGCACGGTCCGTGAGGGCATCCGCGAGCTGTTCCAGCTCCCCGACGGTTACGAGGTGATCCTCGGCAACGGCGGCTCCACGGCGTTCTGGGACGTCGCGACGCACGGCCTGATCGAGAACAAGTCGCAGCACCTCACCTTCGGCGAGTTCTCCTCCAAGTTCGCCAAGGCGGCCAAGCTCGCCCCCTGGCTGGCCGAGCCGACGGTCGTCTCCGCCGAACCGGGCACCCACCCCGAGGCGCGGGCCGAGGCCGGCGTGGACGTGTACGCGTTCACCCACAACGAGACGTCGACCGGTGTCGCCATGCCCATCAAGCGTGTCGCCGGCGCGGACGAGGGCTCCCTCGTGCTGGTCGACGCGACCTCGGGCGCCGGCGGCCTGCCCGTCGACATCGCCGAGACCGACGTCTACTACTTCGCCCCCCAGAAGTCCTTCGCCTCCGACGGCGGCCTGTGGATCGGCGTCTTCTCCCCGGCCGCCATCGAGCGCGCCGAGCGGATCCACGCGTCCGGCCGGCACGTCCCGGAGTTCTTCTCGCTGCCGACGGCGATCGACAACTCCCGCAAGAACCAGACGTACAACACCCCGGCGCTGGCCACCCTGTTCCTCCTCAACGAGCAGGTGGAGTGGATGAACGGCCAGGGCGGCCTGGACTTCACCGTCCGCCGCACCGCGACCTCCGCGCGCACGCTGTACGGCTGGGCGGAGGACGTGAAGTTCGCGACGCCGTTCGTCACCGACCCGGCCAAGCGGTCCCAGGTCATCGGCACCATCGACTTCTCCGACGATATCGACGCCGCCGCCGTCGCCAAGGTGCTGCGCGCCAACGGCATCGTCGACACCGAGCCGTACCGCAAGCTCGGCCGCAACCAGCTGCGGGTCGCGATGTTCCCGGCGATCGACCCGGCCGACGTCGAGGCGCTGACCAAGTGCATCGACTACGTGATCGAGAAGCTCTGATCACCACTCCCGTTCGACGGTGAGGGGCGCCCGGCATGCCGCCGGGCGCCCCTCGCCGTTCTCCCGCTCCTACCGGCTGAGCCGCTGGAAGCGGCGCACCGCCAGCGGCAGGAAGACCGCCGTCAGCACCACCGGCCAGACGCCCGCCATCAGCAGCGCGTGCTGCTCGACCCACGAGTCGCCGCCGCCGGCCGGCGTGCCGAACAGGTCGCGGGCCGCCGCCGCCGTGGAGGAGATGGGGTTCCAGGCGGCCACCCAGCCCAGCCAGTCGGGCATGAGCTGCGGGGCGACGAAGATGCTGGAGATCATCGTCAGCGGGAAGGCGACCGCGAACAGGCCGCCCGCCGCCTCCGGGTTGGGCACGAGCAGGCCGAGCCACACGCCGACCCAGATCAGCGCGAACCGCAGCCACAGCAGCAGCCCGAACGCCGCCGCGAAGCGCCAGCCGCCGTCCGGCCGCCACCCCATGGCCAGCGCCGTCAGCATCATGATGGCCAGCTCGGCGCAGGCGACCACGAGGTCGGTGACGCCCCGTCCCGCCACCACCGCTGAGGACGACATCGGCATGGACCGGAACCGGTCGATGACGCCCCTGGTCGAGTCGTGGACGACGACGGTCGCGGTGTTGATGAAGCCGAAGGCCATGGTCATCACGAACATGCCCGGCATCAGGAAGTCCTTGTAGTCCCCGCCGCCGGGCACGGTCATCGCGCTGCCGAAGACATAGCCGTAGAGCAGGACCGACAGAATCGGGAAGCCCAGCTGCCAGGCGATGTTGACGGGCTGGCGCTGGTAATGGGTCAGACCGCGGCGGACGATGTTGCCGCAGTCGGCGAGGAGCCAGTACAGCCGCCCGCGCCCGCGCGGGGCCGTCGTCAGGTCGAGGGCGCTCATGCCGCCACCGCCTCCGTCTCCGCACGGCCGGCACGGTCCGTCCGGTGCCCGGTCAGGCGCAGGAACACGTCGTCGAGGCTCGGCCTGCGCAGCCCGATGTCCTCCACCGCGACCCCCTCGTCCTGGAGGGTGCGGGCGACCTCGGTCAGGGCGGACACCCGGTCGGTGACCGGCGCGTGCACGCGCAGCGCCTCCTCGTCGGCCTCGGGTTCGCCGTCGCAGACCCGGGCGACCACCTTCACCACCCTCGGGAGGTCCGCCCGTTCGGCGACCACGACCTCGACGCGGTCGCCGCCGACCAGGTTCTTCAGCCCGTCCGGGGTGTCGTCGGCGATGGCGCGGCCCTGGTCGATGACGGTGATGCGGGAGGCGAGCTTGTCGGCCTCCTCCAGGTACTGCGTGGTCAGCAGCACCGTCGTGCCGCTCGCCACCAGTGCCCGCACGGAGTCCCAGACCTCGCCGCGGCTTCGGGGGTCGAGGCCCGTCGTCGGCTCGTCCAGGAACAGCACGGACGGCGCAAGGATCATCGAGGCGGCGAGGTCGAGGCGGCGCCGCATGCCACCGCTGTACGTGCCGACGCCCAGGTCGGCGGCGTCGGTCAGGTCGAACTGCTCCAGCAGCTCGACGGCGCGGGCCCGGGCCCGCCTGCCGCCGAGGTGGAACAGGCGCCCGAACATCTCCAGGTTCTGCCGGCCGGTGAGCACCTCGTCCACGGCCGCGTACTGCCCGGTGAGTCCGATCCGCGCCCGCACCTCGCGCGCCTGCCGGGCGACGTCCAGACCGGCCACCTCGGCCCGCCCTCCGTCCAGCCGGACCAGTGTGGACAGGATGCGCACGGCGGTGGTCTTGCCGGCGCCGTTCGGTCCCAGCAGGCCGTGCACGGCGCCCTCGCGGACGGCCAGGTCGAAGCCGTCGAGGGCGTGCTTCTCGCCGTACCGCTTCCGCAGGCCCTCGGCCCGTACCGCGTGCCCGTCGCTCATGGGTCCCCCTCTCGCTCCTCAACTGAGTACACCGTACCCGATTACGCGTACGCCGTACCCAGTTTTTTCCCGCGGACCTAGACTGACCCTCATGGCGAGCGGTACGGAGACCAGCGGCAGCGGCGACATCAACCGCACCCTGGAACTGTTGTGGGACACCGGCCGGCGGCCCAGCCGCGGGCCCAGACCGGGCCTGACGCTGGAGCGGATCGTCGAGGCCGCCGTCGAGGTCGCGGACCGCGACGGGCTCGGCGCGGTCTCGATGCGCCGGATCGCCACGGAGCTGGGCACCGGCGCGATGTCCCTCTACCGCTACGTCCCCGGCAAGGGCGAGCTGATCGACCTGATGCTGGACCGCGTCCAGCGCACGTCCCAGGAACCCGACGACTTCGGTGACGGCGGCTGGCGCTCGGCGCTGGAGGCCCTCGGCCACGCCACCCTCACCCTCTACCGCCGCCACACCTGGCTGCTGGAGGTCAACCAGTCCCGCCCGATCCTCGGCCCGGCCGCCCTGGACGGCATGGAGAAGGTGCTCACCCGGATCAGGCCGATGGGCCTCACCGACCCCGAACTGGTGTCGGCGATCGTCATGATCGACGGGTATGTCGTCGGAGCCGCCCGCACGCAGGTGTACCAGGAGGAGGCCGAGCGCAGCTCCGGGCTGACGGACACCCAGTTCTGGCAGGCTCAGCAGCCGGTGCTGGAGAAGGCCATGACGAGCGGGCGCTACCCGGTGCTGGCTTCCCTGTCCGAGGACGCCTTCGGTACCGGCTTCGACCACTTCGAGTTCGGGCTTCAGCGCATCCTGGACGGGCTGGAGGTGCTGGTGGCCGCGCGGCGCGCGGCGGGCGGCTCAGCGGCGCCGGAACAGCCGTCGTAGCCCGAACAGGGCCGCGCACGCCACGATCAGGCCGAGCGCGCCGACCTTGAGCGTGTCCCCGCCGGCCCCGTCCTCACCCGAGGCCCCGCTCCCGCCGCCCGGCGAGGCGTCGCCCCCGCCGGACGGGCCGCCCCCGGGCGCGTCCTCGGCCTTGACGGGGCTGTTCGCGCCCTCCATCCCGAGCAGCAGCTTCTCGCCGTCGGCGGTGTAGGTGGCGGACTCGCCCTGCCCCAGGGGCACGCTGATCCGGCCCTTGCGCTGGATCTTCCCGCCGTTCCAGGCGTACCAGATGCCGCCGAGGTAGCCGCGCACGGCGAGCTGCTCGCCGTCCGGGGAGAACGCGGCGTCGGTGGCCCACAGATCGACGGGGACGGTGGGCCGGAAGACGTTGGTGCCGGAGGAGGACAGCTTCGCCGGGCCCTCGTACAGGTGCCCGCCGTCCTCGTTCTTGTCGATGATGTAGACGCGCCCGGTCTTCGGGTGGACGACCATCGACTCGGCGTCGCGGGCGCCGTCCGCGTACTTCACGACGTACTGCGTGGCCTTGACCGTCTGGTCCCTCAGTTCCTTCGGCTCGGGCAGCTCGTAGATCCACACGTACGGCCAGGTGCCGCCGAGGTTGTCCCCGATGTCGCCGACGAAGATCTTGTTGCCGGGGCCGATGGAGATCGCCTCGACGTCCCGGGGCGTGCCCACGCCGGAGAGCGCGACGCGTGCGACGGTCTCGCCGGTGGCGCCGTCCACGGCGTAGAGGTAGGGCCCGTTGTCCTGGTCGTTGTGCGTCCAGTAGACGCCGGGGTGCAGGCGGGAGGCGGCGAGGCCGCTGGACTCGGTGATGCGCGGGTCCTTGATCGTGAACCCGTCGCTTCCGTCGTCCCCGTCGGCGGCGGAGGCGGGCACGGCGAACGCGCCCACGAGGAGGGCCGAGGCGAGGAGGGCGAAAGAGCGGCGCATGCGCCAAGCCTGCCATCCCGCGCCGGTGTTCACGGTGGCGGTCGTCCCGGGTGGTCGGGCTCACATCGCGTCGGCCAGGCGGATCGTCCATGATGAGCGGATGCTCAGGTTCATGTTCGTCGGTGACTCCATGACGATCGGAAGCGCCGGCGAACACACGTGGCGCTACCGCATGTGGCAGCACCTGCGCGCCTCGTACGGCCGTCCCTTCACGTTCGTCGGCCCCCGCGAGACGCTGCACGACCCGTCGACGGACGCCCCGACCTCGTACGCCTACGCCGACCCCGGTTTCCCCCGCGCCCACCTGGCCGGCTGGGGCGAGGGCTGGCACCACATGACGCCGCTGATCGGCGACGCGGTCCGCGCCCACCGCGCGGACGTGCTCCTGGTCTCCCTCGGCCTGATCGACCTCGGCTTCTACACCAGCCCGGAGCAGACCGCGGACAACGTCCGCGCCTTCGTGGCCGCGGCCCGGTCGGCGAACCCGCGCGTCCGCGTGGCCGTCATGCCCGTGATCACGAACATACGGGTGGAGGCCGACGCGCCCTTCGCCGACCAGGTCCACCGCTTCAACGAACTCCTGGCCAAGACCATCGGCGACCTCGACGAACCGGGCTCCGCCCTCCTCCTCGTCCCGCCGCCGGCGTCGTACGACTTCCACGAGGACACGTACGACGGCACGCACCCCAACGAGGCCGGCGAGCACAGGATCGCGGGCGCGTTCGCCCGGGCGCTGCACGAGGAGTGGGGCCTGGGCGGGGAGTACACGGCGTCGTAGCGCGACCGCGAGCGCGCGGAACCGCTTGCCTGGAGCGCACTCCAAGCCGTTGGCTTGAGGACCATGAAGTACACGCAGCTCGGACGCACAGGACTCAAGGTCAGCCGGCTCGTCCTCGGCACCATGAACTTCGGTCCGCAGACCGACGAGGCCGACAGCCACTCGATCATGGACGCGGCGCTGGACGCGGGCATCAACTTCTTCGACACCGCCAACGTGTACGGCTGGGGCGAGAACAAGGGCCGTACCGAGGAGATCATCGGCAACTGGTTCGCCAAGGGCGGCGAGAGGCGCGACAAGACCGTCATCGCCACCAAGGTGTACGGCAACATGGCCGCCGACGGCGACGCGTGGCCCAACCACGACAAGCTGTCCGCCGTGAACATCCGCCGGGCCGTCGACGCCAGCCTGAAGCGGCTGCGGACCGACCGCATCGACCTGTACCAGTTCCACCACATCGACCGCGCCACCGGCTTCGACGAGATCTGGCAGGCCATCGACACACTGGTCCAGCAGGGCAAGGTGCTGTACGCCGGGTCCTCGAACTTCCCCGGGTACAAGATCGCCCAGGCCAACGAGACCGCCGCCCGGCGCGGCGGCACCATCGGCCTCGTCAGCGAGCAGTGCCTCTACAACCTGGCCGAGCGCCGCGCCGAGATGGAGGTCATCCCGGCCGCGCAGGACTACGGCCTCGGCGTCATCCCGTGGTCGCCGCTGCACGGCGGGCTGCTGGGCGGCGTCATCAGGAAGGAGGTCCAGGGCGGACGGCGCGCCTCCGGGCGGGCGGCCGACACCCTGGCCGACCCCGCGAAGCGCGCGCAGATCCAGGCCTACGAGGACCTGCTCGACAAGCACGGCGTCGAACCCGGCGAGGCCGCGCTCGCCTGGCTGCTGACCCGGCCCGGCGTGACCGGCCCCATCGTGGGCCCGCGGACCGCCGAGCAGCTGACGTCGGCGCTGCGGGCCGTGGAGCTGGAGCTGTCCGAGGAGCTGCTGAGCGGGCTGGACGAGATCTTCCCGGGGCCGGGGCCCTCGCCGGAGGCCTTCGCCTGGTAAGGCGCGCGGGCTCCGACGGTGGCGGCGGCCTCGGCTAACCGAGCGCCGCCGCCACCGCCACGACGACGAACATCAGCACGAGCACACCGGCCATGATCCGGTTACGGGTCTTCGGGTCCACGCCCCCGAGCCTAACCGGACGCGCCGAGCGGGCTGCGGGCGACCGTCTCGTAACGGGGCTGCTCGCCCGGCACCCCGGACCTCGGCAGGTTGCTGCGCACCAGCGCCAGGTCCGTCACGGTCCAGGTGCGGCTGGTGAAGCCGTCCAGCGCGTCGACGTACGGCGCCACGTCGAACGCCTCCCGGCTGCGGGCCAGCGTCAGGTGGGCCTTGTAGCGCCGGTGCTCGCCCATCGGGACGCCCGCCTTGCGCGCCGCCGACTCGGCACGTCCGGCGAGCAGCCGCAGGGCGGGCAGGCCGCCCTCGGCCCCCACCCACAGGGCCCGCCCGTGCCCGAACTGGCCGCCGCCGCGCAGCGCCAGCTCGAAGGGCGCGGTGCGGTGCGCCGCCCGCTCCAGGCGGGCCGACAGGTCGGGTACGACGTCGTCGTCGACCTCGCCGTAGAAGGCGAGCGTGAGGTGCCACCCCGGGCGGCCCGTCCAGCGCAGCCCGTCCGCGCCGGGCAGCCTTCTCAGCGCGGCCACCTCGGCGGCGAGGCCGGCGACGACGTCCTCGGGGGGCAGTACGGCGGCGAAGAGTCTCATGCCGTCACCTTCCCAGACCGCCAGGACGGGGCCTACGCCGCCGGGGCCAGCTCCTCCCTGCGCTCCCGCGGCACGAAGCGCACCTGCGGGTGCCCCCGGTGCCAGCCGACCGACAGGCGGAGGTTGCCGACGCGGGCCAGGACCAGGCCGATCACGGCCGCCGCGGTGGCCGCGACGGCACCGCCCGCGGCGAAGCCGACCCGGGCGCCGTAGGTGTCGGTGACCCAGCCGACGATCGGGGCGCCGACCGGGGAGCCGCCGAGGAAGACCATCATGTACAGGGCCATGACGCGGCCCCGCATGGCCGGGTCGGTGGACATCTGGATGCTGGTGTTGGCGGTGACGTTGACCGTCATGCTGAAGACGCCGATCGGGATCATCAGCAGGGCGAACAGCCACAGCTCCGGTGCCGTCGCCGCGACGATCTCCAGGACGCCGAAGCCGAGAGCCGCCGCGATCAGGACCCGCAGCCGGGCGGTGCCGCGCCGGGCGGCGAGCAGGGCGCCGGCCAGGGAGCCGACGGCCATGAGGGTGTTGAAGAGGCTGTACGCACCGGCGCCCGCGTGGAAGACGTCGTCGGCGAAGGCGGACAGGAACACCGGGAAGTTGAAGCCGAAGGTGCCGATGAAGCCGACCAGGACGATGGTCCAGATCAGCTCCGGGCGCCCGGCGACGTAGTGCAGACCCTCGCGGAGCTGGCCCTTGCCGCGCGGGGCGCGCTGGACGACGTGCAGCTCACGCGCGCGCATCAGCAGCAGGCAGCTCAGCGGCGCCACGAAGGACAGGCCGTTGGCGAGGAACGCCCAGCCGGTGCCCACGCCGGTGATCATCAGGCCGGCGACGGCGGGGCCGACCAGGCGGGCGGACTGGAAGTTGGCCGAGTTCAGGCTGACCGCGTTCTGGAGCTGGTCACGGCCGACCAGCTCGGAGACGAAGGACTGCCGGGCCGGGTTGTCCATGACGGTGGCCAGGCCCATCGCGAAGGCGGCGACGTAGACGTGCCAGACCTGGACCTGCCCGGTCAGGGTGAGCGCGGCGAGGGCGAGCGCGGTCAGGGCCATCGCGGACTGGGTGACCAGCAGCGTGGGCCGCTTGCGCAGGCGGTCGACGAGGACGCCGCCGTAGAGACCGAAGAGCAGCATCGGCAGGAACTGCAGGGCCGTCGTGATGCCGACGGCCGCGGAGGAGCCGGTGAGGCTGAGCACCAGCCAGTCCTGGGCGATGCGCTGCATCCAGGTGCCGATGTTGGAGACGACCTGGCCCAGGAAGAACAGGCGGTAGTTCCTGACCTTCAGGGAGGCGAACATGGACGTCTTGCGCGGGGCCCGGGGGGCCTTGGACAGGGAGTCGTCGTGGTCAGGTGCGGGGACGGAAGCTGCTCCGGGTCCCGTACTCAAAAGTGGTCGCCTCCTCGCGAATACTGCTTACAGGTGTGCGAGCTTCTCCAGCACGGGGGCCGCTGCGCGCAGCTTCGCCCACTCGTCCTCGTCGAGCCCGTCGACCAGCGCGGCCAGGAACGCGTTCCGCTTGCGGCGGCTCTCCTCGAGCATCACCACGGCCTGCTCGGTCTGCGTCACGACCTTCTGGCGCCGGTCCTCGGGGTGCGGCTCCAGCCGGACCAGTCCCTTGGCCTCCAGGAGCGCCACGATGCGGGTCATGGAGGGCGGCTGGACGTGTTCCTTGCGGGCGAGTTCGCCCGGGGTCGCGCTGCCGCAGTTGGACAGGGTGCCGAGCACCGACATCTCGGTGGGGCTGAGCGACTCGTCGACCCGCTGGTGCTTGAGCCGACGGGACAGCCGCATCACGGCGGAGCGCAGGGAGTTCACGGCGGCTGCGTCGTCGCCATGCTTGAGGTCCGGCATGGTCCTTAGCGTAACTCATTAGGCTAGCGAAATACCAACGCGCACCCCGCCGACTGCCCGTGACTCCCGCCACGGAAACCCAAGCTTCACCCGTACGAGTGAGCTATTTCCGGAAACCGGAGCATCCCCCGGCCGGCGGAGGCGACCCTCGTGCGCATGGGGACCAGCGTGCTCAGCCTGCGGATGGACGGGGAGCTGCTCGAACGGCTCCGGCACCATGCGGCGAAAAGAGGAATGAGCGTCCAGGACTATGTCGTCCGGACGCTCATTCGCAATGACTTCGACGAGCGGTTCCAGTCCGCCGTCGAGGAGACGGAACGGTTCTACGGGGTGCCGTGACCCCGCGGGATCAGGTCAGGCCCAGGGCCGGCATCAGGTAGTAGAAGGCGAAGACCGCCGAGACCGCGTACATCGCCACCGGCACGTCACGGCCCCGGCCCACCGCCAGGCGCAGCACCGTGAAGGTGATGAAGCCCATGCCGATGCCGTTGGTGATCGAGTACGTGAACGGCATCATCAGCATCGTCACGAAGGCCGGGACGGCGACCGTGAAGTCGGACCAGTCGATCTCCTTGATCGAACCGGCCAGGATCAGGAAGCCGACCGCGACCAGCGCCGGGGTGGCCGCCTGCGACGGGACCATCGTGGCGACCGGCGTGAGGAAGAGGGCCATGGCGAACAGCGCGCCGCTGACGATGTTGGCGAAGCCGGTCCGGGCACCCTCGCCGACGCCGGCCGTGGACTCCACGAAGCAGGTCGTGGCCGAGGCGGAGCTGGCACCGCCCGCGGCGACCGCGACGCCGTCCACGAACAGGACCTTGTTGATGCCCGGCATCTGGCCCTTCGCGTCGGTCAGCTTGGCCTCGTCGCTGACGGCCATGATCGTGCCCATGGCGTCGAAGAAGCAGGACAGCAGGACGGTGAAGACGAAGAGGACGCCGGTCAGGATGCCGACCTTCTCGAACCCGCCGAACAGGCTGACCTGGCCGACCAGGCCGAAGTCGGGCGTGGAGACCGGGTTGCCGGGCCACTCCGGGGTGGTCAGACCCCAGGAGGGGACGTCGGCGACGGCGTTGATGATCATCGCGATGCCGGTCATCACGACGATGGAGATCAGGATGGCGCCGGGGGTCTTGCGGACGATCAGCGCCAGCGTGAGCAGCACACCGAGGACGAAGACCAGGACGGGCCAGCCGAGCAGATGACCGCCCGTGCCCAGCTGGAGCGGGACGGTGGTCTGGGCGGCGTCCGGCATCCGGGTGACGAACCCGGAGTCGACGAGGCCGATGAGCATGATGAACAGGCCGATACCGATGGCGATGGCCTTGCGCAGCCCGAAGGGCACGGCGTTCATCACGCGCTCGCGCAGACCGGTGGCGACCAGCAGCATGACCACGAACCCGGCCAGCACCACCATGCCCATGGCGTCCGGCCAGGACATCCGCGGGGCGAGCTGGAGGGCGACGACGGAGTTCACGCCGAGACCGGCCGCGAGCGCGATCGGGACGTTGCCGATCACGCCCATGAGGAGCGTGGTGAACGCCGCCGTCAGCGCGGTCGCGGTGACCAGCTGACCGTTGTCGAGCTGGTGGCCGTACATGTCCTTCGCGCTGCCCAGGATGATCGGGTTCAGCACGATGATGTAGGCCATCGCGAAGAAGGTGGCGAGGCCGCCCCGGATCTCACGGGGCAGCGTGCTGCCGCGCTCGGAGATCCGGAAGTAGCGGTCGAGCGCGTTCTGCGGGGGCCGCCGGTCTTCGGGCGACTCAGGGGACGGGGGGACCTTGGCGGCAGCCGAGGTGGACATGCGAGACCTCATCACCAACAGGTTCCCCCACGGCCTTGTTGGTGTTTTCTACGAATGAAAGCGGTCAGAGACAAACGGATTCAGTATGAACGTATGAGCCGCAGATCGCTATCTCCGCGCGTAGACCCTTGCGCGTCGCCCGCCCTCGTAAGCTGTACGCATGGCGAAGTGGACACCTACGCATGAGGCGCCGGAGCCCCTGGAGGGCCCCGTGGTCGCGACCATCACCGGCGGCACCATCCTCTGGTTCGTCCTCTTCCTGGCCCAGCTGCCCTTCTACGGCTGGTTCGCCGACCACGGGCACACCTGGTGGGTGTGGACCTGCCTGGCCGGCGGCGGGCTCGGCCTGATCGGCATCTGGTACGTCCGCAGGCGCGACGCCGCGATCAAGCGGGACGCCGCCGCCCGGCGGGACGACACGGCCCCGCAGGCCCGGCCCACCGCGTAGTACCAGGGCAGCACACGGCGCCGGACCTCCTCGTACCCAGGTCGGATCTTCCGCACATCCAGCGGGTGAAGCCGCAAAACCGCACGTACCGTCGAATGCATGACGCATATCGACGCGGGTGCCGCACTCGATCCGGCGCATCCCGTTCCCCTGTCGTCGCCGGAGACGGGGCTGACCACCGAAGAGGTCGCCGAGCGGGTCGCGCGCGGACAGGTCAACGACGTACCGGTGCGCAGCAGCCGTTCACTCGGCGAGATCGTCCGCGCCAACGTCTTCACCCGCTTCAACGCGATCATCGGTGTGCTGTGGGTGATCATGCTGATCGTGGCGCCGATCCAGGACAGCCTGTTCGGCTTCGTGATCCTCGCCAACACCGGCATCGGCATCCTCCAGGAGTGGCGGGCGAAGAGGACCCTCGACTCCCTGGCCCTGATCGGCGAGGTCAGGCCGGCCGTGCGCCGGGACGGGAAGAGCGCCGAGCTCAGCACCTCGCAGATCGTGCTGGACGACGTCATCGAGGTCGGCCCCGGGGACAAGGCCGTGGTCGACGGGGTGTGCGTCGAGGCCGACGGACTGGAGATCGACGAGTCGCTGCTGACCGGCGAGGCCGACCCGGTCGTCAAACGGCCCGGGGACCAGGTCCTGTCCGGCAGCTTCGTGGTCGCGGGCGGCGGCGCGTTCCGGGCGACCAAGGTGGGGCGCGAGGCCTACGCCGCTCAGCTCGCCGAGGAGGCGTCCCGCTTCACCCTCGTCCAGTCCGAGCTGCGCTCCGGCATCTCCACGATCCTGAAATACATCACCTGGATGATGGTCCCGACCGCGATCGGCCTGATCATCAGCCAGCTGCTCACCAAGGACGACGCCTTCAGGGAATCCGTCGCGCGCACCGTCGGCGGCATCGTGCCCATGGTCCCCGAGGGCCTGGTCCTGCTCACCTCCGTCGCCTTCGCGATCGGCGTGATCCGCCTCGGCCGCAAGCAGTGCCTCGTCCAGGAGCTGCCCGCCATCGAGGGCCTCGCCCGCGTCGACACGGTCTGCCTGGACAAGACCGGCACGCTCACCGAGGGCGGCATGGACGTCACCGGACTGCGCACGCTCGGCGGCGCCGACGAGGAGTACGTCCGCGCGGTGCTCGGCGCCCTCGGCGAGTCCGACCCGCGCCCGAACGCCTCCCTCCAGGCGATCATCGACGCCTATCCGGTCGCCGAGGTCGCCGAGGACTGGCGCTGCACCGAGTCGCTGCCGTTCTCCTCCGCGCGCAAGTACGCCGGCGCCACCTTCGACGAGGACGACGGCTCCTCCAGCACCTGGCTGCTGGGGGCGCCCGACGTGCTGCTGGCCGAGGACGACCCCGCCCTCGCCGAGACCGTGCGGCTCAACGAGCAGGGCATGCGGGTGCTGCTGCTCGCCCGCGCCACCCGGGACCTCGACGACGCCGAGCCGGCCGAGGGCGCCGTGCCGACCGCGCTGGTCGTGCTGGAACAGCGGCTGCGGCCGGACGCCGCCGACACCCTGCGCTACTTCGCCGACCAGGACGTACGGGCCAAGGTCATCTCCGGGGACAACGCGGTCTCCGTCGGCGCGGTGGCCGCCAAGCTCGGGCTGTCCGGCACCACCGTCGACGCGCGCCGGCTGCCCGCCGAGCGGGACTCCATGGCCGCCGAACTCGACGCGGGCACGGTGTTCGGGCGGGTCTCCCCGCAGCAGAAGCGGGACATGGTGGGTGCCCTCCAGTCGCGCGGCCACACGGTCGCGATGACCGGCGACGGGGTGAACGACGTCCTGGCGCTGAAGGACGCCGACATCGGCGTGGCGATGGGCTCGGGCTCGGAGGCCACCCGGGCGGTCGCGCAGATCGTGCTGCTGAACAACAGCTTCGCCACCCTGCCGTCGGTGGTGGCCGAGGGCCGCCGGGTCATCGGCAACATCACCCGGGTCGCGACGCTGTTCCTGGTGAAGACGGTGTACTCGGTGCTGCTGGCGGTGCTGGTGGTGTGCTCGCGCGTCGAGTACCCGTTCCTGCCCCGCCATCTGACGCTGCTGTCCACCCTCACCATCGGCGTCCCGGCCTTCTTCCTGGCCCTCGCCCCGAACAAGGAACGGGCCAGGCCGCACTTCGTGAGGCGGGTGATGCGGTACGCCGTCCCGGGCGGGGTGGTGGCCGGGGCGGCGACCTTCGTGACGTATCTCGTCGCCCGGCACCACTACAGCGGGCCCGGGGCGCTGGACGCCGAGACCAGCGCGGCGACGCTGACGCTGTTCCTGATCTCGATGTGGGTGCTGGCGATCGTCGCGCGGCCCTACACCTGGTGGCGGGTGCTGCTGGTCGCGACGATGGGGCTGGCCTTCGTGGTGGTGCTGGCGGTGCCGTGGCTGCAGGACTTCTTCGCGCTGAAGCTGGTGGGGGTCACGATGCCGTGGACTGCCGTCGGGGTGGCGGTGGTCGGTGCGGGCCTGTTGGAGCTGGTGTGGCGGTGGGTGGGCCGCAGATTCCCGGCGTGACGGCCGGCCCCTGAGGGCCGCGGGCCGCCGGCGCGCCGTCGTGACTGGTCGCGCCCACACGGCGGAGCCGCATGTCGGCACGGCCCCGCGCCCCTTACGGGGCGCGCTCACCCCCCTCGGCCGGAAAGAGTGCCCCGGCTCAGTCGAACCAGCGGTCCCTGGCCAGTTCCTCCGTGCGGGTCGGGTCCTCCAACAACGCCGCCACCTCGAACCGCCGCGGCCACTGCCCCGCCGCCCAGGCGAGGCCCGCCGCCACGCCCTCCAGGGTCGCGGCGTGCAGCACGCCCCCGGGCGTGAGGCGCCAGTCGATCTCCACGCCGTCGACCACGAGCTCCTCGTGCTCCACGTACGACGCCGGGGTCCGCGCCCCGAGCAGCACCCGCACCGGCTCCGGTACGTCGTGCTCGGTGCCCTCGGAGTGCACCTCGCCGGTGACGGACTCGCTCAGCCGCCGCACCTGGAACAGCTCCGCCAGCTCGGCGGCCAGCGCCGGCCGTACCGGCAGCAGCGGGACGCCCGACGTGAAGGGCAGCAGGTCGGGCGAGTCGACCACGACGGCGTCGGAGGCGTCCACCACCTCGACACGGCCGTCACGGACGGCACGCAGGTCGTCCGGCAGGGTGACCTGATCCGGGTCCAGCTCGGCCAGCGCCCCGTACAGGGCGTGCAGCTGCGCGGCCGTGACCGGGCGGTCGGGGTCGGCGAGGCGGTCCAGCAGCTCGGCCGCGCCGCCGGGCTCGTCCAGCAGGGCGGCCACGGACGTGCGCACGCCCAGCGCCCGCAGCACCTGCTCGTCCTCGAAGCCGGTCGCGTCCGCCTCGTCGTACAGGCCCCGCAGGAGCGGGTCGCCGCCGGCCGCGCGCAGTCCGGCCGGGCGCCGTCCGCCGAGCACCGGGTGCCCGCGCAGCCACCACGCGGTGTACGGGCGTACGACCTCGTGGGTGCCGTCGTGCAGCAGGACGCGCACCGGCTCGACCAGGGCGTCCCGCAGCGGCGGCTGCGACAGCAGGGCGAGGGCGCGCGGCCACTGGTCGTCGTCCACCAGGTCCAGGTCGCGCACGGCGACGATCTCGGTGGCGACCGGCGGGACGGGGCTGTCCGGGAAGCGGTCGAGGACGTCCTCGCTCCACACGTCCACGGCGTCCAAGAGACCCGCGTCGTCGGGCTCGGCGAAGTCGCCGTCGCGGGGCTCCAGTTCGTCAGGATCCAGGACGACGTCGGTGGCGCGGACGAGGGCGAAGGTGACGAGGACACCGCACGCGGCGAGCGGCTGCGGCCCCCACTTCTCGGCCAGCTCCGCGTCCACGGCGGCGAGTTCGTCCTCGCGCATGACCTGGGCGAAGGGACCGCCGGGGAAGACGAGTTCACCGGCCGGGGAGAGTTCGCCGTCCTCGTCGGGCAGGGCGAGCGCGCCGAGCCACGGCTCGTCGCCGGCGTCGAGTCCGGCGTCGCGGACCAGGCCGAGGACCGTGTCGGCCAGCTCCTCGGCGTCGAGGGCGTCCTCCTCCCAGTTCATGCCGCCCTCGTCGTCCAGGGAGGCGGCGACGGCGGCCCGGACCTGCGGGGTGGTGAGCACGGCACGCGGGGTGGCCGGGAGGGCGCCGAGCTTCTCCAGGATCGGATGGGCGGCGTCCGGGTGGGCGACCTTGAGACCGAGGCGGGTGAGGACCTCGGGGTCGAGGGAGGCGGCGTCCGGGGAGGGCAGCAGCACCTGCCGGGGACCGATGGTGGTCCGCCCGTCCGCCAGGGGCACCGGCAGGCCGGACAGCCGCTCGGGGTCGACGCCGGCGAGGCTGTCGTAGAGCCGCCGCCACCACGCGGGGTCCTTCTCCAGCCCGGCCAGCCGGTCGATCGCGTCGGTCAGCGGCACCCGGGCCACACCCAGCGTGCGCAGCTCAGGCCGGCGCTCCAGGCCACCGGGCAGCAGGGTGGGCAGCACCTCGGCGAGCACGCCCACCGTCTCCGCGCCCGCCCCCTCGACCACCTCGGCGTCGCGGGGACGCAGGGACTCGGGCAGGTCACCGACGGCCGGGACGCCGGGCAGCCCCTCGGCGTCCTGGGGCTCCGGCAGCTCGCCGGCGCCGCGCGGTCCGGCGGCGGGCGGCAGGAAGGGGGTGCGCGGCAGCCGGTCGAGGATCGCCCGGCGCAGCGCGCCGTCCAGTTCGCCCTTGCCCAGCGGGCCGGGCACGAGGCCGATGATGCCGGCGGCGACCGGACGCCAGCCGGCGAGGAGGGCGGCGTAGGCGTCCGCCGCGCGCTGCGTCAGGAAGTCGGTCAGCGGGCCGGGCGCGGCGTGCCGGCGGGTCGAGTCCAGCGGGAACGACGCGATGAGCAGGGCGGGGACGCCGAGGGGCTCGTCGCTGGGGGTCGGGGCGTGCACGACGGGGCTGGTACGGGGCCGTGCGGGCCCGCCGTCGGCGTCCACGGGGACGGCCCACGTCACGGACCAGTGGGGGCGCAGGCGTTCCTCCACCGGCCGGTCGGCGAGCAGGTCGGGCGTGAGCGGACCGTGCGCGGCGGCGGTACGCCAGCGGGTGGTCCCCTCCCGGGAATCCTCTACGACGGTCAGGGCGCCGTCCGTGCGGCGGCGCAGCGTGCGTACGTCGTCCCCGGCCTCGATCACGACCTCCTCGAGGCCGGGCAGGGCGAGGAGCAGCGCGTCGTCCACGGCGTGCAGGAGCCGTTCCGCGAGGTCGGCGGCAGCCGCGTCCCGCAGCGGCAGGATGACGGCCGTGTCGTACGGGTCGGGGGCGCTGCCCTCGGCGGGGAACGGCAGCCGCAGCAGCGGCACATGCCCGTCGCGCCGCCGGATCTCGTCGCCCAGGCCGGGGCTGTGCAGGGCGGTGTCGGCGGCCAGTCCCCGCGCCTCGGCCAGAGACCAGCGCACGCCGCCGTGCCGGCCGACGACGGCGGGTTCGTCGGTGACGGCGAGGACGGCGGCGAAGCCGACGCCGAACCGGCCGACCGCGCCCTCGCCGCCCTCCCGTTTGGCGGAGGCGCGCAGCGTGGACAGCGACTCGGCGCCGGCCGCGTCCAGCGGGGCGCCGGTGTTGGCGGCGACGACGACGCCGTCGCGCAGGGTCAGCCGGAACCGGCCGGGCACACCCGCGCGGGCGGCGGCGTCGGCGGCGTTCTGGGCGAGCTCGACGACCAGCCGGTCGCGGTAGCCGCCGAGGACGAGGTCCTCCTCGGCGTTGGCGTCCTCACGGAACCGGGCGGGGCTCGTCGCCCAGGCGTCCAGCACCCCGCGCCGCAGACGTGCCGTAGCGAAAGGGTCCGCACCCTCGTCGGCGGGCCGCTCGAACATGCTCACGGTCACTCTCCTCTTCGACGGACCACGAAGGTACCGCGAGGACACATCCCCGCCGGCCGGCCGCCCGACGACCGGGACGACCAGCATCGCCTCCCGGCCGGCCCCGGCGACCTGCGCCCGAGTACCGGCCGACGCCGCCTCTCAACCCGCTCCCGACGACCCACACCCGAATACCTGCCGACGCCGCCCCTCGACCCGCCCCAGCGGCCGGAGACAATGCCGGCCCAACGCCGCCTTCCACGCCGTCCCAGCGGCCGGAGACCGTGCCCGCCAACGCCGTCCTCCAGCCCGCCCCGACGACCCGCGACGAACGCCGGTCAGCGCCGTCCTCCAGCGGTCCCAGCGGCCAAAGACCGAATGCCGGTCAGCGCCGTCCTCCAGCCCGCCCCAGCGGCCCGCGACGAACGCCGGTCAGCGCCGCCCTCCAGCCCGTCCGGCGTTCGAGGACGAGGCCGTCAAGGCCGATGGGGGTCCGGGGGCGCGAGCCCCCGGGGACGCGAGCCACGACGCACCCGCACCCGACCACACCGCGGCCGACTCAGGAGTGCCCGAGCTCCGCCGACGCCTCGTCCTCGGTCGCCGGCACCGACCCGGAGTCCGGCGCCGGCCGCAGCGGGAACGGGTCGATCCGCGTCTCGTCGATCACCGGCGGAGCCGGCTGCGGGGTCTTCGGCATCACCGCGGCCTCGGAGTGACCGCCGCAGCCGTAGGCCAGGGACACGACCCGGCCGTCCGCCGGGGAGAACTCGTTGGCGCACACGCCGAAGGCCTGGCCCAGCGAGCCGCCGATGCGGGCGAGGAAGCCGCAGGAGGCACAGGTGGCGGGCGCGGCCTGCGCCATCGCCGTCTTGGGCCCGAACGCGTCCTCCCACCGGTCGGCGGCGACGTGCAGGCCGTAGCGGGAGAGCACCCGCGCACGGCGCAGGCCCAGCTCCTCGGCGACCGCCGCGATCGTGCCGCGGGCCGGCGTGGTCGACAGCTCGGCGGGTGGCCCGGCCGTGACCTCGGCGTCCTCGGCCTCGACCAGGTCGGCCATCTCGTGGGAGACGACGGAGTTCGGCGGCGGCTCGTCCTCGCCGATCCAGCCCGGCTCCAGCCGCAGATCCTCCGCGTCGGTGGGCAGCAGGTCGCCGGGCCCCATGTCACCGGGCCGCAGCCGCTCGCTCCACGGCACCCACTCGGGGGCGAGAAGGGCGTCCGGGCCGGGCAGCAGCACCGCCTCGTCCACGGTCACGATCTTGGCGCGGGAGGCCCGGGCCACGGTGACGGCCCACCGCCAGCCGCGGTAGCCGAGCTCCTTGGCGGCGAAGTAGTGCGTGACGACCCGGTCGCCCTCCGACACCAGCCCCTCGTGCTCGCCGACGACGCCGGGTGCGGCGGCCTCCTCGGCTGCGGCGCGGGCGAGGTCGACGGCCTCGGCGCACAGACGGTCAGGGGTGCGGCTTCGCGTTGTCGCTGCGCTCACAGGTATCGCTTCTCTCCATACGCCGTCTCACGAGTGCACCGCTGCCTGCGAGGGGCGGACGGAGCGGACCTGTGGACCGCGTCGACGTCCGCGCCCGATCGCGCTCGGGCACACCTACGTCATCCATTCTGCGGTATGGCCGTAAGGCGCGCGGCCGAGAACGTTCGCCACGGCGCGCTAGGCACGCTACCTGCTCCTGTCCGCTGGGCCTACACCGACGGGAGTTTCGGCGAGGGCACGATCCCGCTTCGACACGGCCTCGCCCCGGCGCGGAGCCGGAAAGAACCCGTACGGGACCCCTGCCCGGCCCGGGTCGGACCCGCCCGGACGCCGGTGCCGGGCGCGGTACCGGAGCGTGTGGCGGACCCGGCACCGGCCCTCGTGCCGCCCTCGCGCCGCGTCCCGGGCCGGGCCCCGCACCCGCGCCGTACCGCCCCCGGACCTGCCCCGCGTCCCCGGGTGCGTCACCCGACTCGTCGGTGCCGTCCGTGCCGTAACGGCGCTAGAGGCCGGGCTCTCGGGGCACTATGACGGAGTGGCAGCCGCACGGACGGAGTTCAAGGGCGGGAGCAGGGGACGCGGTCCCGGCTTGTTCCGCGCGGTCGGCCGTGCCCTGCGTCTGCCGGTGACCGGGACCGTGCGCGGCATCCGCCGGGCGACGCACGCGCACGGAGCCGGCGAGTCCGGCCTCGGCAAGCTGATCGAGCTGCACGGGGTGAACGGCGCCGGCGACGTCATGATCACCGTCGCCCTCGCCTCCACCGTCTTCTTCTCCGTGCCGACGGACGAGGCGCGCGGCCGGGTCGCGCTCTACCTCGCCATCACCATGGCCCCGTTCACGCTCCTCGCACCGGTCATCGGCCCGATCCTGGACCGGATCCCGCACGGCCGCCGCGCGGCCATGGCGACGGCGATGGGGGCCCGCGCGCTGCTCGCGCTGGTGCTGTCCGGGGCGGTGATCACCGGCAGCATCGAGATGTACCCGGCGGCGCTCGGCGTGCTGGTCGCCTCCAAGGCGTACGGCGTGGTCAGAAGCGCGGTGGTGCCCCGGCTGCTGCCGCCCCGGTTCTCCCTGGTGAAGGCCAACTCCCGGGTGACGCTGTGCGGACTGCTCGCCACCGGCGTGGCCGCGCCGATCGGGGCGGGGCTCCAGCATCTGGGGCCGCGCTGGCCGCTGTACGGCGCGTTCGTGATCTTCGTTGCGGGGACCGTCCTGTCGTTCACGCTGCCGCCCAAGGTGGACTCGGCGCGGGGCGAGGACCGGGCGCTGCTCGCCGCGGACGAGCGGCATCTGCACGGGCCGCACCGCCGGACCGGCAAGCGCCCCGGGCTGCGCACGGTGGGCCCCGCGGTCACCCACGCGCTGGCCGCCAACGCCGCCATCCGCTGCCTGACCGGCTTCCTGATCTTCTTCCTGGCGTTCCTGCTGCGCGTCCATCCGATGACGGGCCAGAGCGCGGCCGTGTCGCTCGGGATCGTGGGCGTCGCGGCCGGTGCGGGCAACGCGCTGGGCACGGCGGTCGGGGCGTGGCTGCGGTCCCGGGCGCCGGAGATCATCATCGTGACGGTCGTCGCGATCGTGCTGGGCGCGGCGCTCACGGCCGCGGTGTTCTTCGGGGCGGTGCTGGTGGCGTGTCTGGCCGCGATGGCCGGCTTCGCGCAGGCGCTGGCCAAGCTGTCCCTGGACGCGCTGATCCAGCGGGACGTGCCCGAGCACGTCCGCACGTCGGCGTTCGCCCGCTCGGAGACGCTGCTCCAGGTCGCCTGGGTGTTCGGCGGGGCGGTGGGCATCGCGCTGCCGCTGAACGGCACGCTGGGCCTGTCGGTGGCCGCCGCGATCGTCGCCGCCGGATGGCTGACCACCGTACGGGGGTTGATCGGTTCGGCCCGGCACGGCGGCACCGCGCGGGCCGGAGTGGCGTGACCACGCCACGCCGTACCCAGGTGGGGGGACGGCCGGAGCCGCAATATAGCCTTCGTCCATGACCACGTTGCCCCGCGGCGCAGCCGCCATCGGACACCGCGTTGTGCGACGCCGCCGTGCCGTCGCCGCCGCCGGTGCCGTATCCGCCGGACTGCTCCTGCTGTCCGCCTGTGACGAGCCGACTGCCATGTCCACGATCACGGTCGGCAGTGACTCGGTCAGCTCCGAGGCCACCTGCGGAGGGGAGGGCAAGGCCCTCTCCGACGACGAGATCAACAAGTGTCTGAAGGACCCGGACGTCAAGTCCATCACCGTCGACCAGGACGAGACCGTCCGCTTCGGCGTCGACCCGGAGATCGCCGACGATCACTGGACGATCCTGATGAACGGGCAGCAGCTCGTCGAGGACAGCAAGAAGACCTACCGCACCATCCCGGGCAGCGTCTTCTTCAACGCCCAGTACGGCGCCCAGGGCAACTCGACGAACGTCGCCATCGCGGCCCGGGACGGCAAGGACGGCAGCCAGAAGGTCACCGGCGTGTGGGTCTTCAAGCTGAAGAAGGACAACTGACCACGCTCTCCGTGCGCGTCCTCGTGGCCACCGCGGTCCCCGCCGAACGGGACGCGGTGGCTCAGGCGTTCCCGCGGCCGGCGGTGGAGACTCCCCGGCCCGGGGTGGTCCTGCACCGGCTTCCGGACGGTCCGGACCTGCTGGCGGCCGGTGTCGGCCCCGCCCTCGCCGCCGCCTCCACCGCCGCCGCCCTGACCGCCGCGGCCCTGGACGGCGCCCCGTACGGCCTGGTCGTCTCGGCCGGCATCGGCGGCGGCTTCGCGCCCGGCGCGCCCGTCGGCTCCCTCGTCGTCGCCGACGAGATCACCGCCGCCGACCTGGGCGCCGAGACCGCCGACGGCTTCCTGCCGGTGACCGACCTCGGCTTCGGCACCGTCACCCACCGCCCGCCCGCCGGGCTCGTCCGCCGGGTGGCCGCCGCGACCGGGGCCCGCCCCGGCACCGTCCTGACCGGCTCCACCGTCACCGGGACCGCCGGACGCGCCGCGCTGCTGCGCGCCCGCCACCCCCGCGCCCTCGCCGAGGCCATGGAGGGCTTCGGCGTCGCCGAGGCCGCCGCCGCGCACGGGGTGCCCGTGCTGGAACTGCGCGCGGTCTCCAACCCGGTCGGACCGCGCGACCGCGCCGCGTGGCGTATCGGCGACGCGCTCGCGGCCCTGACGGACGCCTTCGGGAAGCTCGCACCCGTCCTCACGAGTTGGAACCCACATGACAACTGAGCACTTGCAGATCGCGTACTCGCCCTGCCCGAACGACACCTTCGTCTTCGACGCCCTGGCCCACGGCCGCGTCCCCGGTGCCCCCGCCGTCGACGTGACGTTCGCCGACATCGACATCACCAACGGCATGGCCGAGCGCGGCGAGTTCGACGTGCTGAAGGTGTCGTACGCGGTGCTGCCGTACGTCCTCGGCGAGTACGCCCTGCTGCCCTGCGGCGGCGCGCTGGGCCGGGGCTGCGGGCCGCTGGTGCTGACCCGGGAGGCGGACGCCGATCTGCGCGGCCGTACGGTCGCGGTGCCGAGCGAGACGTCGACCGCGTACCTGCTGTTCCGCCTCTGGGCGGCGGACACCGTGCCCGGCGGGGTCGGCGAGATCGTCGTCATGCCGTTCCACGAGATCATGCCGGCCGTGCGCGACGGGAAGGTCGACGCGGGCCTCGTCATCCACGAGGCGCGCTTCACGTACCAGAACTACGGGCTCCACAAGCTCGCCGACATGGGTGAGCACTGGGAGCTCACCACCGGGCTGCCGATCCCGCTCGGCGCGATCATCGCCAAGCGGTCGCTGGGCACCGAGGCGCTGACGCGGCTCGCCGACGCCGTCCGCACGTCCGTGCGCGCGGCGTGGGACGACCCCGAGGCGTCCCGCCCGTACGTGATGGAGCACGCCCAGGAGATGGACCCGGCCGTCGCCGACCAGCACATCGGGCTGTACGTCAACGAGTTCACCGCCGACCTGGGCGAGGACGGCTACGCGGCGATCCGGGGCCTGCTGACCCGCGCCGCGGCCGAGGGACTGGTACCGGCCCTCGGCCGGGACGCGCTGCACTTCCCGTAGGGCGGGTCAGACGTCGAGCTGGTCGGCGACCGCGCGGAGCAGGCCGGCGATCTTCTTGCCGGCGGTCTTCTCGGGGTAGCGGCCCCGCTCCAGCATCGGGGTGATGTTCTCGAGCAGGGTCGTCAGGTCCTGGACGATGGAGGCGAGTTCGTCGGGCTTCTTGCGCTGCGCGGCGGCGACCGACGGGGCCGGCTCCAGAAGGGTCAGGGACAGGGCCTGGTCACCGCGCTGGCCGGCGACGACGCCGAACTCCACGCGCTGACCCGGCTTCAGTGTCTCGACTCCGGCGGGGAGGACCGAGGAATGGACGAAGACGTCACCGCCGTCGTCACGGGAGAGAAAGCCGAAGCCCTTCTCGGTGTTGAACCACTTGACCTTGCCGGTAGGCACGTCTGTCCTCGTCCTCGTACTCGTCGGAAAACTGCTCTTGATAGCACTCGGGCGGGTCGAGGGACCCGCCGGTACCCAGGCTAATGGTCTTCAGGCCGGTGACAAGACGTCCCCCGGTTGTTCCTTCGGGCTGGGAACTACCCTGGTCGGGTGCGTGACAAAACCCAAACGAATTCCGCCGTGCCCGGTGACCGACTGATCCGCGCCGGCGCGATCGTCTTTTTCGTCGGCGCCGTGGCCACACTGGTCACGGTGGCCCCGCTGTTTCTGGGGACGACGCCCTTTCCCACCTACATGTTCGGACTGAGCATGCTCATGGGAGTGGGTTTCCTGGTCTCCGGCGCGGGGGTGCTCCGGTCGATCGCCGCGGGGCGGCGTCAGGCGCGGGCCGTGGACGGCCCGTCGCCGTCGCGGTAGCCCGCGAGCCACTGGGGGAATTCCGTCAGATCGGTCAGGACGACGTCGGCACCCGCCTCGCGCAGTTCCTCGGCGCTGCACGGTCCGCTGGCCACGGCGACGGAGAGGGCCCCCGCCGTGCGCGCGCCGCGGACGTCGCCGAGGTGGTCGCCGACGTACACGTCCGCGCCGTGCTCGCGCAGCGCCACGGCCTTCTGCTCGGCCCACAGGTCGCCGATCACCGCGTCCGGCTCGATGCCGAGGTGCTCCAGGTGCAGCTTGGCGTTCGGCTCGTACTTGGCGGTGACGACCACCGCCCGTCCGCCGGCCGCCCGCACCGCCTGGATCGCCTCCCGGGCGCCGGGCAGCGCGGTCGTGGCGGTGACGGCGTACGTCGGGTACATCTCCCGGTACAGGTCGGCGGTGGCCGCGATCTCGTCGGCGGGGAACCAGTTCGCCAGCTCCTCCACCAGCGGCGGCCCGAGCCGGGTGACGGCCAGGTCGGCGTCGACGTACGTCCCCGTCCGCTCGGACAGCGCCAGGTAGCAGGCGCGGATGCCGGGCCGGGAGTCGATCAGCGTCATGTCGAGATCGAAGCCGACGGTGGGAGCGGAGCCGGGGCGGAACGTGGAGGCCATGCCGCCATTGTGCCGGGCGCCCGCCGGGACCCGGCCGGGGGTGCGGTGCCGGTCCCCCGGGGGCAGCGGGACCGGCACAGGGCCGACGGTCCTCCGCGCCCGCAGGCCGACCGGTGCCCGAAGCACGCCGCCACGCCCGGACCGGGACCGACGCCGTGGGGGTGGCCGCCGGGGGCGAGCGGGGCGCGTCGGGGACCGGCAGGGCGCGCGGCCCTCTGATCCCCCGCCGGGCGTGAGCCGGGGGCGCGGTCCCCGGGGCAGACGCGGACAGCACGCGGGCGCGGTCCCCAGGGCGAGTCGGGCAGGAGGGAGCTGCCCCCAGGGCAGCGCAGGCCGGCACGGGGCACGGGCCCACGGCAACGCAGGGCAGACACGCGAGCGCGGGCCCCCACGGCAACGCGATCCGGCACAAGGGCACGGGCCCACGGCAGCGCGGGGCAGACACGCGAGCGCGGGGCCCCGTGCCGGTTGGTCAGGGGCGGGGGCGGCGGGAGCGCCAGAGGAGGTAGAGGGCCGTGGCGACGGCCGCGGAGCGCAGGACCCATGGCCAGGTCTCGGCGACGGCGTCGTTCATGTGGCCCTCGGCGACCGGATCGCCCCAGCGGCCCTCCGTGCGGCCCCAGAGCCAGACGACACCGGCCGCCAGGACGGTGCCGGGCAGGCCCAGTACCGCCCACTTCGCCTGGGCCGGGGTCAGGCGGCGGGAGAGGTAGGCGATCAGCCAGCCGAGGCCCAGCGGGACGAGGCTGCCGAGTACGGCGCCGGCGATCAGCAGGGCGGCGGCGAGCAGCAGGAGGGGGTTGTTCCAGCCGCCCGCGGGCCACAGGCGGCGCGATGCGCGGGCGGGGCGGGCCTTGCGCGGCTTTGAGGCGGCGGGCGGATCCGCCGCCTCCTCCGCCTCGGCCTCCACCGGCGCCTTCCGGCCGCTCGCGTCCTTGCCGTCCTTCTCCCCCGGTTTCCCCGGCGGCGGCCTGAGCAGGTCCGGGATCTCCACTCCGCCGACGAACCCCGGCACGCTGTCGCCGCCGCCCCCGAACGGCCCGTCGTCCACCCGCCACCAGTCCGGCTGCACGGCGCTGTCCCCCAGCTCCTGCGCGCTCGCCAGATGCGGCGAGGAGGCGGCGGGCTCGGGTGCCGACGGCGCGGCGGGGCGGGGACGCGGCACGGCGCGCCGCAGGCCCTTGCGTCTCTCCCCGTTCTCCGGCTCGTCGTCCCGCTGCACGGGCACGGTGGCGGACGGCGCCCGGGACGCCCCGCCGGACCCGCCGGTGCCACCCGCCGCGTCGACGACGTCGTCGGGGCTGCCGATCCGGTCCAGGATGCGGCGGACGGCGGCCGGGCTGTCGACGGTCGTCTTCGCGCGGCGCCGGTCGATCTCGTTGCGCAGCTCGGACACCAGCCGCATGCGCGTGGCCGACGGCAGCTGCCGTTGCTGGGCCACGTCGCCGACGCGGCTCAGATACTCGTAGACGACCTGGTCGCTCTCGATCCCCACGAACCCCTCCGGGGCGGGTGAGTGGTGATACCCCGTCGGACGAAGGTACCGAATGTTCCCGGGCGCGGCAGACGCCCCCGCGGACGGGACCGCACCGCGCACGCGCCGCCCCACCGTCGTACCCACCCGCTAACGTTGGCCGGATGAGCACCGAGGAGAAGTCCGCGGCCCCCCGGTCCCTCGCGGAAGCGCTCCGCGCGAGGGACGACGTCTCCCTGGCCGCCCTCCTGCGCAGCCGCCCCGACCTCATCACTCCCGTGCCCACCGACCTCACCCAGCTCGCCACCCGGGCAGGCACCCGTGCCTCGGTGGTGCGTGCGCTGGAGCGGCTGGACCGGTTCACGCTGCAGACGGCGGAGGCGCTGGCCGTGGCGGCGGACCCGGCGACGTACGGCGAGCTGCTCGGTCTGCTGGCCGGTGACGACGGTGATCCAGCCGTCGCCGGTGCCCTGCCGCGGGCTCTCGCCCTTCTGCGCGAACAGGCCCTGGTGTGGGGCGGCGACGACCGGCTGCGGCTGGTGCGCACGGCCCGCGAGCTGCTCGCGCCCTCTCCGCAGCATCCGTCCCCGACCGGTCTGGGGCCCACCGTGCGGGAGGCCGCGGCGGGGATGTCGCCCGGCCGCGTCCAGGAGATCCTGACCACCCTCGGTCTGCCCTCGACCCACGACTCGGTGACCGCCCTGGCCGGGCTCAGCGCCCTGTTCACCGACCGGGAGCGGATGGCGGCCCTGCTGGCCGAGCTGCCGGCGGGCTCCGTCGAGGTGCTGGACCGCCTGGTCTGGGGCCCGCCCTACGGCCAGGTCACCCACGATCCGGCGCCCCACCTGCGGCGGCTGCTGGACCGCGGCCTGCTGCTGCCGACCGCGCCCGGCACGGTGGTCCTGCCCCGCGAGGTGGCCCTGCATCTGCGCGCCGGCCGGGCGCACCGCGCACCCGAGCCGGTGCCGCCGGTGGTGGAGGCCGCCGCCACGCACCGTCCACAGGTTGTGGACGCCACCGCGGCCGGCCAGGCCCTCGCGGCGCTGGCGACCGTCGAGGAACTGCTGAAGGACTGGCACGAGGGCGGCCCGGCGGTGCTGCGGGCCGGCGGACTGAGCGTGCGCGACCTCAAGCGGACGGCCGTCGCGCTGGACGTGCCCGAGCCGGTCGCCGCGTTCTGGGTCGAGCTGGCCTACGCGGCCGGGCTGCTGGCGTCCGACGGCGAGGCGGACGAGCGGTACGCGGCGACCCCGGCGTACGACGACTGGCGCGAGCTGCCCGCCGCCGAGCGCTGGGCGCGGCTCGCCGAGGCGTGGCTGACGGCCACCCGGACACCGGGGCTGGTCGGCGGGCGGGACGCCAAGGACCGGGCGCTGTCGGCGCTCGGCCCGAACCTGGACCGGTCGGCCGCGCCCGAGGTGCGGCACCGGGTGCTGGCCCTGCTGGCCGGGCTGCCGGAGGGTTCCGCGCCGGCCGAGGAGTCGGTGCTGGCGAGGCTGCGCTGGGAGCGTCCGCTGCGGGGGCCGCGTCGCGACGGGCGGGACGGCGAGGACGACGACCTGCGCACCCGACTCGCCCGCTGGACGCTGTCCGAGGCGGAGCTGCTGGGCGTCACCGGACGCGGCGCGCTGGCGGCGCCGGGGCGGGCACTGATCGGCGCCCCCGAGCCGCCCCGGCCGGCGGACACGCCCGAGGAGTCCGACGGCCCGGGCGCCAAGCTCCCCGTCCACCACCGCGCGCCCGCCGCGCTCCCCTCGCCGAGCGCCGCCGAGCGGGCCGCCGCGACCGCGACCGCCGCCCGGCTGCTCGCACCCCTGCTGCCCGAGCCGCTGGACCACGTGCTGTTGCAGGCCGACCTGACGGCGGTGGCACCGGGGCCGCTGGAGCGTCCGCTCGCGGACATGCTCGGGGTGCTCGCGGACGTGGAGTCGCGGGGCGGGGCGACCGTCTACCGGTTCACGCCGGGCTCGGTGCGCCGGGCGCTGGACGCCGGCCGGACCGCCACCGACCTGCACGCCTTCCTCGCCCGGCACTCCAGAACGCCGGTGCCGCAGCCGCTGACGTACCTGATCGACGACGTGGCCCGCCGGCACGGGCAGCTGCGGGTCGGGGCAGCCTCGGCGTACGTGCGGTGCGACGACGACGCGACGCTGGACGAGATCCTCGCCGACAAGCGGGCCGCCGGTCTCGGTCTGCGCCGCCTCGCGCCGACCGTGCTGGCCGCGCAGGCCGACCCGGCGGCGCTGCTGGAGGGGCTGCGTGCGATGGGGTTCGCGCCGGCCGCCGAGTCCGCCGGGGGCGCCGTGCTGATCGCCCGCGCCGACGCCCACCGCACGCCGCCGCGTTCGGCGCCGGAGCCGGTCCCGGACGGGCCGCCGGTGCCCGACGACACGCTGCTGACGGCCGCGATCCGCGCCGTCCGGGCCGGTGACCTGGCGTCCACGGCCCCGCGCAAGCCCGGCCCGGGCAGCGGCGAGGGCACGCCGGCCGCGAACGGCGAGCTGCCCCGCACGGGCGCGGCCGAGACCCTGGCCACCGTGCAGGCGGCCGTGCTGACCGGCGAGGCGCTGTGGATCGGTTATGTGAACGCCGAGGGCGCGGCCAGCCAGCGCGTCATCGCCCCGATCCGCGTGGAGGGCGGTTTCGTCACGGCGTACGACCACACGGCGGACGAGGTACGCACGTATCCGCTGCACCGGATCACGGGCGTGGCGGAGCTCGCCGACGACGCGACCTGACACGTTCCGCTCCGCGG
Organism: Streptomyces flaveolus; assembly: GCF_044765825.1. Classification (NCBI taxonomy): domain Bacteria; kingdom Bacillati; phylum Actinomycetota; class Actinomycetes; order Kitasatosporales; family Streptomycetaceae; genus Streptomyces; species Streptomyces flaveolus. Next base: position 379,527 of record NZ_JBIWKU010000006.1, read on the forward strand.
TCCCGTACACCGGGTTCCGCTTCGGTGCGCACTTTCGGGCGTACGGGACGGTTCATGCACGCCACGCCGAGGCTTTCCCACCTGAGAGGGAGCTTTTTCCATATTCCGCATCGGTCCGTCGGGCCGGGGGCAGCCACCGGGTGTCCTACCGCCGAACCGAAAGGAAGTTTCCGATGCGTGCGGTTCGTCGTGTCGTCACCGTCGGGGTCTTGGCCGCCGCGGTCGGCATCGATCTGGGTGGGGGCCTCACCTTCTGACCCGTCCGTCCCGCATCTGTGTCGTGAGCGGGCCGGCCCCAGTCCTCTCCCTGGGGCCGGCCCGCTCCGCTTCCCCGCTGAGCATTCCGAAAGGCCGGACAGCGCCATGTACTCGAAGCTTCCCGATTCCGCCCGCTCCGCCGTCGCCGTCTCCATCGCCGCCCTGATCACCGCGGCCGCCCTGTTCGGCTCGCTCGCCCCGAAGGCCACAGGGCTGCCGGTGGCGGGCGGCGGGCAGCCGGTCACCGAGGGGATCACCGCGGAGGGACCGCTGGTCGACAACCTCACGCTGCGGTAGCGGGCACCCTCGCGCCGCGATCAGGCACACTGGACGATTGGCCGAGCCGTCGTCCGGCCGTACGCACGCGAAAGGGTGCCGCCCGTGAATGGTCCGCTCATCGTCCAGTCCGACAAGACCCTGCTCCTGGAGGTCGACCACGAGCAGGCCGACGACTGCCGCCGTGCCATCGCGCCCTTCGCCGAACTGGAGCGGGCACCGGAGCACATCCACACCTACCGGCTGACCCCGCTGGGCCTGTGGAACGCGCGGGCGGCGGGGCACGACGCCGAGCAGGTCGTGGACGCGCTCGTGCAGTACAGCCGCTACCCGGTGCCGCACGCGCTGCTCGTCGACATCGCCGAGACGATGGACCGCTACGGACGCCTCACCCTCTCCAAGCACCCGGCGCACGGACTGGTCCTGACGACCACCGACCGGCCGGTGCTCGAGGAGGTCCTGAAGTCGAAGCGGATCGCCCCGCTGGTCGGCACCCGCATCGACCCCGACACGGTCGCCGTGCACCCCTCCGAGCGCGGGCAGATCAAGCAGACGCTGCTGAAGCTGGGCTGGCCCGCCGAGGACCTCGCCGGGTACGTCGACGGCGAGGCGCACCCGATCGAGCTGGCCGAGGACGGGTGGACGTTGCGCCCGTACCAGAAGCAGGCCGTGGAGAACTTCTGGCACGGCGGCAGCGGTGTCGTCGTCCTGCCGTGCGGCGCGGGCAAGACGCTGGTCGGCGCCGGGGCGATGGCGCAGGCCAGGTCCACGACGCTGATCCTCGTCACCAACACCGTCTCGGCCCGGCAGTGGAAGCACGAGCTGGTGAAGCGGACCTCGCTGACCGAGGACGAGATCGGCGAGTACAGCGGGACGAAGAAGGAGATCCGGCCCGTCACCATCGCCACCTACCAGGTGCTGACGACCCGCCGTAAGGGCGTCTACCCGCACCTGGAGCTGTTCGACTCCCGGGACTGGGGGCTGATCGTCTACGACGAGGTGCACCTGCTGCCCGCGCCGGTCTTCAAGTTCACCGCCGACCTTCAGGCGCGGCGCCGGCTCGGGCTCACCGCGACGCTGGTCCGCGAGGACGGCCGCGAGTCGGACGTGTTCTCGCTCATCGGCCCCAAGCGTTTCGACGCGCCGTGGAAGGAGATCGAGGCGCAGGGCTACATCGCGCCCGCCGACTGCGTCGAGGTCCGGGTCAACCTCACCGACTCCGAGCGGCTCGCGTACGCCACCGCCGAGACGGAGGAGAAGTACCGCTTCTGCGCGACGACCGCGACGAAGCGGAAGGTGACGGAGGCGATCGTGCGCCGCTTCGCCGGGCAGCAGATCCTCGTCATCGGCCAGTACATCGACCAGCTCGACGAGCTGGGCGAGCACCTGGGCGCGCCGGTCATCAAGGGCGAGACGTCCAACGCCCAGCGGGAGAAGCTCTTCGAGTCCTTCCGGCAGGGCGAGATCAGTGTGCTCGTGGTGTCGAAGGTCGCGAACTTCTCCATCGACCTGCCGGAGGCGACGGTCGCGATCCAGGTGTCCGGCACCTTCGGTTCGCGGCAGGAGGAGGCCCAGCGTCTGGGCCGGGTGCTGCGGCCCAAGGCCGACGGTCACCAGGCGCACTTCTACTCGGTCGTCGCCCGCGACACGCTCGACCAGGACTTCGCCGCCCACCGCCAGCGCTTCCTGGCGGAACAGGGCTACGCCTACCGGATCATGGACGCGGACGAGCTGCTGACGGAGGGCTGACGGCCGCCGCGCCGTGACCGGGCCCGGTCACGGTCACGGCTCGGGCAGGGTGAAGACCAGCAGCAGGACGAAGAGGGGCGGCAGCAGCGAGGCGCACGCCAGGCAGGCGCGCAGGGTGCTCCACCGGCGGGTCCACGGGATCACCCAGGCGGCGACCCAGGCGCCGAAGGTGAGGAAGCCGCCGAAGTACAGGGTCCCGTAGATCAGCGACAGTGAGGTCGTCAGGGCCTCGGAGCAGTCGTCGGGGCCGCAGCTGTCGGTCGCCATGGCCGACAGTCCGCCGAGGAACAGCGCCGCCGGGCCCAGGACGATGAGGAGCCCGGTCGCGACGGCCGGGGCGATCCAGGCGCGCCGGTCCCGGCCGGCCCGCCGCGGCAGGTACGCGGGCGGCTGCGCCGTGCGGTGCTGTGTGGTCATGCGGCCAGTGAAACCGCGCGGCCGGTGCCCGCGCACCGGCGGACGTACTCAGCCGCCGCGCGTCGGTGTACTCAGGCCGCCGGCGCGCGTACGGACGTCACCGGCGGCGGACGCGCGTACGGACGTCACCGGCGGCGGACGCCCGCCTCCTCGCCGTACTCGCCGAGGACGACCACGTCGAAGGCGGCGCCCGCGAACACCTTGACGGCGCGCAGGGCGTCACCGAGCCGGTGCCGGTGGCTGCCGGCCACGGGCGTGGCGCCGGACGGGCGGCCCGGTGCCGGGGCGGGGGAGATGGTTGCTGCGCTCATGTCTCCATAGTGCGATTCGGGACATACGGCTGTCATCGGTCTCCGGGCCGACCCCGCGCCGCCGTCCGCTACGACCGTGGAGGGAGTACATCCCCCAGTGCGGCGGACTCGATCCCCTAGGGGCTGCCGGAGAAAGCCGTTGGCCCGCGCCGCACTCCTTCCCCTAGAATCTCCGCTCTTGCCCGCCTCCCCCTCGGAGTGCTGCCGTCCGGACGGAAACCGGTCGGCCCACCGCGCAGCCCGCGCCCACTGAACCGCAGGTCATCCGGAGGCACCCCCTTGTCCACGCCCGTCCACGACGACCCTCTGTCCCGCGAGCGCGCCCATCTCACCGCGTCCCGTTCCGCACTGCGGGCCATGCGGGAGGACGTCGAGTCCCTCGACATCACCGACGTCACCGCGAACTGGGTCAACGCCGCCGTCCTGCAGAGCCAGATCGAGGAGCGCATCAAGGCGCTCGCCGACCTCAGCGACACCCCGCTGTTCTTCGGCCGGCTCGACTACCTGCACGCACCGGGGGCGGAGCGGGCGGAGGGTGCCGAGGGGGAGCGCTTCTACATCGGGCGACGGCACGTGCACGACGCGGACGGCGACCCGATGGTGATCGACTGGCGTGCGCCGGTCTCGCAGCCGTTCTACCGGGCGTCGAAGAAGGACCCGCTGGACGTCGGGCTGCGCCGTCGCTTCGGGTACACCGGCGGGGACCTCACGGCGTACGAGGACGAGCACCTGTCCGACCCGGCCGAGGCGGCGACCACCAGCAAGCTGCTCCAGCAGGAGATCGAGCGGCCCCGTGTCGGCCCGATGCGGGACATCGTGGCGACCATCCAGCCCGAGCAGGACGAGATCGTGCGCGCCGGGCTCGCCGGGTCGGTCTGCGTGCAGGGCGGCCCCGGCACCGGCAAGACCGCCGTCGGTCTGCACCGGGTCGCCTACCTCCTGTACGCCCACCGCGAGCGGCTCGCCCGCACCGGCACGCTCGTCATCGGGCCGAACAAGTCCTTCCTGCACTACATCGAGCAAGTCCTGCCCGCGCTGGGCGAGCTGACGGTCCGGCAGGCCACCGTCGACGACCTGGTCGCGCACGTCGAGGTGCGCGGCACGGACGACGCCGCGGCGGCGGTGATCAAGGGGGACGCGCGGATGGCGGAGGTGCTGCGCAGGGCCCTGTACTCGCACGTCACGCCGCCCACCGAGGGGATCGTGGTCGTGCGCGGCTCGCGCCGCTGGCGGGTGGCGGCGTACGAGCTGGAGGAGATCGTGCGCGAGCTGCTCGCCCGCGACATCCGCTACGGCGCCGCCCGCGAGGCCCTTCCGCAGCGCGTCGCGCACGCCGTGCTGGTGCAGATGGAGCGGGCGGGCGAGGCGCCGGACGACCGGGTGCAGAACGCGGTGGCGCGCAACGCCGCGGTGAAGGCTGCGGTCAAGGCCGTCTGGCCGCAGGTCGACCCGGCGAAGCTGGTACTGCGCCTGCTCACGGACGCGGACTTCCTCGCCGAGCACGCCGAGGGCGTCCTCACCGAGGACGAGCAGAAGACGATCCTGTGGGTGAAGCCGGCCCGGTCGGTGAAGTCCGCCAGGTGGGCGCCCGCGGACGCCGTGCTGATCGACGAGGCGACCGACCTGATCGAGCGCACCCACTCCCTCGGGCACGTGGTCCTCGACGAGGCGCAGGACCTGTCCCCCATGCAGTACCGCGCGGTGGGCCGGCGCTGCACCACCGGCTCGGCGACCGTCCTCGGCGACCTGGCGCAGGGCACCACGCCCTGGGCGACGCGGAGCTGGGAGGAGGCGCTGGCCCACTTGGGCAAGGACGAGGCGGTGATCGAGGAGCTGACGGCCGGTTTCCGCGTGCCGACGGACGTCATCACGTACGCCTCGCGGCTGCTGCCGTCCATCGCGCCCGGTCTGACGCCGGTGGCGTCGATCCGTGAGAACCCGGGCTTCTTCGAGATCCGCGCGGCCGCGGGCGGTACGGCCGACGTGGTGGCGGCGTGCCGCGAGCTGCTGTCACGGGAGGGATCGGTCGGCCTGATCGCCGCCGACGCGCGCGTGCCGGGGCTGGCGGACGCGCTCACCGCCGCGGGGATCGGCCACCTCGGCCCGGGCGAGGAGACGACACGGGCCACTCGCCTGACCCTGGTCCCGGCGTCACTGGCCAAAGGCCTGGAGTACGACTACGTGGTCCTGGACGAGCCGCAGGCCGTGGTCGACGGCGAGCCCGACGAACGCACGGGCCTGCGCCGCCTGTACGTCTGCCTGACCCGAGCGGTCTCGGGCCTCCTGGTGACCCACGCGACGACACTGCCGCCGCAACTGGCATAGCTGCGGACGTCGCACGCCCCGCCCCGCAGCATCGCACAGCCGCACGTCACGCCCCCCGTAGCTGCGCACAGTCGCACGTCACGCCCCCGTAGCTGCGGGCAGTCGTGCCGCCCCTGGGGGTACCTCCCAGGCCCTTCAGGCACTGGGGGAGGCACGACTGCCCACGGCTATGCGGCTGCGGCGCGGGCGCGCCGATGCGGGTACGCCTGTGCGGCTACCCGCCCAGCACCCGCCGCCACTCCCCCACCGCGTCCGCAGACACCGGCCCGTCCCACCCGGAGGGCCTCGCCGCGCCGCCGATGTGGAAACCGTCGATGCCCGCGTCCAGCAGCGTCGGCACGTGCTCCAGTCCCAGCCCGCCCCCCACCAGAAGCTGCTGCTCGTACCCCGGCTCGCCCCGCCGCCGCGCCTCCGCGAGCAGCGTCGGAAGGCCTTCGCCGACGCCCCCCGCCGCCCCGGCCGTCAGGTACGTGTCCAGCCCGGGGAAGTCGGCCAGCTGCTTGCGCACCGCGTCCCGGTTGGCGGCCCGGTCGATGGCCCGGTGGAACGTCCACCGGCATCCCTCCAGCGCCCCGGCGACCCGCTCCACCGCCCGCAGGTCCACGTCACCGTCCGCGTCGAGGAAGCCGAGCACGAACTGGTCCGCCCCGGCCCCCCGCATCTCCCCGGCGATCCCCACCAGCCGCTCGACGTCCCCGGCGGCGAACCCGTCCGCCAGCCGCAGCATCACCCGCATGTCGATGTCGACGGCGGCGCGGATCGCGGCGACGGTCCCGGTCGACGGGGTGAGTCCGTCGGCCGCCATGTCGGTGACCAGTTCGAGGCGATCCGCGCCTCCGGCCTGGGCGGCGACCGCGTCCTCGACGTCGAGGGCGATCACCTCCAGGACTGCACGCTTGCTCATGGGACCCCATTCGTCGGGCTTCGTCGGGCTTGCTCGGCTGTCCGGACCGCTACAGGTCTAGTCCAATTCAAGCGTACGCCCCGACAGCCTGCCAGGGGTCCCCTCACCGCGGACCCGCCGCCGCTCAGTCGCCGAAGATGTTCAGCTCCGCCGCCTCGACCCCGGCGAGCTCGTACCCGGCCCCGGCGTCCACCGGCCGCCCCGCGTAGAGCCGCACCAACGTCGGCGCGTCGCCGATGAACCGCCCCGGCGGCCGCTCGCCGCTCACCTCGCCCAGCTTCAGCGGCTCGTCCACGTCGTCGAGGTCGGCGTGCAGCGGGACGTGTCCGAGGTCCCGCGTGACCGTGGTCAGCAGCGTGAGCGCGTCCGGCAGCCCGCGCCCCGCGTACGCCCCCGGCTCGCCGAAGGCCACCCGCACATCGCCGGCGTGCACCCACTCGCCCAGCGCGACCCGGTCCAGCACGCCACCCGCACGGCCGATCACCGGCCCGGCCTCGGTCATGCCGCGTTCCAGCTCGTCGACGATCCGGGCGTTCGGCCAGTCGGCACGCTCGGCGATGTCCCGGTCGTTGGACGCGGGCGAGAAGACGCCCTTCTCGAAGCGGCCCTCCACCACCCGCATCAGCGCGGCGGAGCAGTGCGCCAGCACGTCCCGCACGGTCCAGCCCGGACACGCCACCACCGGCAGCGCGAAGTCACCGTCCGCCCGGGACCGCAGCAGCGGCACCAGTTCGTCCCGTTCGACGGTCAGCAGCCGCCCGGGCAGCTCGGGGTCGCGTACCTCGTTCACATCAGCAGGAGTCGTCATGGCCTCCACGCTAGGGCCTGCCGGTGGGCCCGGTCGCGGGACAATGTGGGCATGGCCGATCTCGACGCCCTCCGCGCCCGCTTCGCCCGCGCCCTGAACGGAGCCCGGGGCTCCGACGCCGGGCCGGACCCGGCGCCGTACGCCGACAACCTGATCGCCCGCTGGCAAGAGCCCCAGCGCCGCTACCACACGCTCGCCCACCTCACCGCGGTCCTCGACCGCGTCGACGAGCTGGAGCAGTACGCGCACGATCCGGACGCCGTGCGGCTGGCCGCCTGGTTCCACGACGCCGTGTACCTGCCCGAGCGGTCCGAGAACGAGGAGCGGTCGGCGCGCCTGGCCGAGCGCGCCCTGCCCGAGGCCGGCGTACCGGCTCGGAGGACCGCGGAGGTGGCCCGGCTGGTGCGGCTCACCGTCTCGCACGATCCCGCCGACGACGACCGCGACGGCCAGGTGCTGTGCGACGCCGACCTGGCGGTCCTCGCCTCGCCCCCGTCGGCGTACGCCGCCTACACGGCCGCCGTCCGCGAGGAGTACCACTTCGTGCCGAACGACGCCTTCCGCGAGGGACGTGCCGCGATCCTGCGTCAACTGCTCGGCCTGCCACGGCTGTTCCGCACGCCGTACGGGCAGCGGGAGTGGGAGGCGACCGCCCGCTACAACCTCACCGGCGAGCTGGAAATGCTGTCGCCCGGCGGTGACCCGGCCCCGTAACGTGCCCCGCATGCGGACCATGGGCGGGGATCAGGTGGAAGAGGCGGTGGCGGGCGCGGTGGCGCTGCTGCGCACGGCGACGGACCGGGACTGGGAGGGAGTACGGGCCGGGCGGCTGGAGTGGAGCTGCCGGTACACGGCGGAGCATGTCGCGGGCGACCTGATCGCGTACGCGGGCCAGCTCGCCGGACGCGCCACCGGCGCCTACGTCCCCTTCGAGATCACCCTCGACGAAGGCACCGGCAACGAGGGCGTCCTCCAGGTGATCGAGACGACGGGCGCGCTGCTCGCCGCCACCGTCCGCACCACCCCGCGCGAGGTCCGCGCCTTCCACCCGTATCCGTTCCGCAGCGCGAACCGCGAGGGCTTCGCCGCGATGGGGGTCGCCGAAGTACTGGTGCACACGCACGACATCGCCGAGGGCCTGGGCCTGGCGTACGAGCCGCCCGCCGCACTGTGCGAGGACGTACTGACCCGGATCTTCCCGCACGTCCAGCCCGGCCCCGGCCACTGGCGCACCCTGCTGTGGGCCACCGGCCGCGGCGAGCTGCCCGGACGCGCCCCGCTCGACGCGTGGCGCTGGAACAACAACCTCGTGATCCCCGCCGGACGCCTCACCCTCCAGGGCGTCACCCCCGCCGCCGCCACCGACCTGGCCGCGGGCGGCGACGGCGGGTTCGTGTGGGTCGACGGCGGGCCGTACCAGGGCACGCGGGACGCCGCCGGGATGCTGCTGAAGGCGTACGAGGCGGGCGTACACCGGCCGGAGTGGGGCGTGTTCACGCTCGTGCGCACCGAGGACGGGCGTGCGGTCGGCGGCATGGGCTTCCACGGCGCGCCCGACGAGGACGGCCGGGTGGAGATCGGCTACGACCTCGCCGAAGCCGCGCGGGGCCACGGATACGCCACCGAGGGTCTGCGCGCGCTGTCCGCCTGGGCGTTGGAGCGCGACGGGGTGACGTCGGTGTTCGCGACGACCGAGCCCGCCAATCTGCCGTCCCAGGCCGTCATCACACGCGCCGGTTTCACCCGGGTCGCGGGGGAGGACGAGGAGCAGTTCGCCTACGAGTTGCGGGGCGCGCGCCCCTGACCGGCGCCCTTGCGCCGCCGCAGCCCCGCCCCGTGCAGCAGCCGCACCACCTCGCGGCTGCTGACCTCCAGGGCGCCGGCGGACACGGCGTCCGCGTACCGGTGGGCGGGGAGGTCGTAGTGGTCGCGCTCGAAGGCGCGGCGCGGCACGCCCAGGGTCTCGGCGAACGCGTGCAGTTCGGCGTAGGACGTGTCGCTGACGAGGTGCGACCACAGGCGGCCGTGGCCCGGCCAGGTCGGCGGATCGATGTAGATCACCGGGGCGTCCTCACGACGACTGCATGCCGCCCGTGGCGTGGCCCAGCGAGCCGACCGCCGCGACCTTCACACCGGCCTTGCCGCACACCCAGTGCGGGTCCGGGCCGAGTTCCGGTTCGACGTCGAGCGCGTGCGGGTCGCCGGAGCCGCACACCGGGCACAGCGGCCAGCGGCCGTACCGCTCCAGCAGGGCGTCCTGGACGTCCTGCGCGACCAGCCCGGCCACGAACTGGGCGCCCTCGGGCCACTGCTCGACCCACCAGCGCCGCTGCACGACGGACTCCTCGACGAGCGACACGACGTCCGCCTCGGCCACCTGGCCCGCCACCAGGTCGGCGAGCACGAGGGCGCGTGCGGCGTGCAGGGCCTGCTCCAGGGGGCTGATGGGGTCCATGCCCCCATTGTGCGCACTCTTGACCCGGAGACCGAAACGAAAATATCTTTCATGAGTGACCGATGAAGTGAAGGAAACTTTCGCGAGTGCGTCCGGCGGCCGTCGCGCCACCGGAGGCGGGAGCGCGCCGCCCGCGCCCGCCGCCCTCGCGGCCAAGGTGCGCACGCTGGCGCCTTCGATGACCCGCTCCATGCAGCGGGTCGCCGAGGCCGTCGCGGGCGACCCGGCCGGCTGCGCGGCCCTCACGGTCACCGGCCTCGCCGAGCTCACCGGCACCAGCGAGGCCACCGTCGTACGCACCGCCCGCCTGCTCGGCTACCCCGGCTACCGCGATCTGCGCCTCGCACTCGCCGGGCTCGCCGCGCAGCAGCAGTCGGGACGCGCACCCGCCATCACGACGGACATCGCGGTCGACGACCCGATCGCCGACGTCGTCGCCAAGCTGGCCTACGACGAGCAGCAGACCCTCGCCGACACCGCCGCCGGACTGGACACCGTCCAGCTCGGCGCGGCCGTCGCCGCACTCGCCGCCGCCCGCCGCACCGACGTGTACGGCATCGGCGCCTCCGGTCTGGTCGCCCAGGATCTCACCCAGAAACTCCTGCGCATAGGGCTGATAGCCCACGCCCCGAGCGACCCGCACCTCGCCGTCACCAACGCGGTGCAGCTGCGCGCCGGGGACGTCGCCCTCGCCATCACCCACTCCGGATCGACCGGGGACGTCATCGAGCCGCTGCGGGTCGCCTTCGAACGCGGGGCGACGACCGTCGCGATCACCGGCCGCCCCGACAGTCCCGTCACGCAGTACGCCGACCATGTGCTGACCACGTCCACGGCGCGGGAGAGCGAGCTGCGGCCGGCGGCGATGTCGTCGCGGACCAGTCAGTTGCTGGTGGTGGACTGTCTGTTCGTGGGGGTGGCGCAGCGGACGTACGAATCGGCTGCGCCGGCTTTGGCGGCGTCCTATGAGGCGTTGGCCCATCGGCACGGTCATCGCGGTAGACCGTAGGACTTGATCGTCGTGGGCGGCCGGCGGCCGAGTGTGGCTGGTCGCGCCCACGCGGCGGAGCCGCACATCGATACAGCCCCGCGCCCCTCAGGACAAGACAGGCACCGACGTCGGAAAGAGCCGCTCCTCCATGACCTCCACGCCCCATCACCCCGATCTCCGTTCCCAGTTGGAGACGTTGACCACCGAGGCGTTCCGGCCCGAGCTGGCCGAGATCGACCGGATGTCCACCCTCGACATCGCGCGGGCGATGAACGGCGAGGACGCCGCCGTGCCCGCCGCCGTCGCCGCGCGGCTGCCCGAGATCGCCGCCGCCGTCGATGCCGTCGCCGCCCGGATGAGCCGTGGCGGCCGGCTGGTCTACGCGGGCGCCGGCACGGCCGGCCGGCTCGGTGTGCTGGACGCCTCTGAGTGCCCGCCCACCTTCAACACCGAGCCGGGGCAGGTCGTCGGCCTGATCGCGGGCGGCCCGCAGGCCATGGTCACCTCCGTCGAGGGCGCCGAGGACTCCGCCGAGCTGGCCCGCGCCGACCTCGACGCCCTCGCCCTCACCGCCGACGACACGGTGGTCGGCGTGTCCGCCTCCGGCCGCACCCCGTACGCGATCGGTGCCGTCGAGCACGCCCGCGCGCTCGGTGCGCTCACCGTCGGCCTGGCCTGCAACGCGGGCAGTGCGCTGGCCGCCGCCGCCGAGCACGGCATCGAGGTCGTCACCGGACCCGAGCTGATCACCGGCTCCACCCGGCTGAAGGCCGGTACGGCGCAGAAGCTGGTCCTCAACATGCTGTCGACGATCACGATGATCCGGCTCGGCAAGACCTACGGGAACCTGATGGTCGACGTCCGCGCCTCCAACGAGAAGCTGCGCGCCCGCTCCCGCCGTATCGTCGCGCTCGCCACCGGCGCCGGGGACGCGGAGATCGAGCGCGCCCTGGCCGCCACCGACGGCGAGGTCAAGCACGCCATCCTGACCCTGCTGGCCGATGTCGACGGCCCGACGGCCGCCCGCCTTCTGGAGGACTCCGACGGTCATCTGCGTGCCGCGCTGGCGGCGGCGCAGGGCTGAGCGCACGCTCGGCAGGTGCACAAGGATCCCCATGCCACGGCCGCCGCGCTGCTCCCCCTGGTCGGCGGCCCCGCGAACGTCACCTCCGTCGCCCACTGCATGACCCGCCTCCGCCTGGGCCTGGCCGACCGGTCCCGGGTGGACGACGCGGCGCTGCGGGCCCTGCCCGGTGTGCTCGGGGTGGTGGAGGACGACGGGTCGTACCAGGTGGTGCTGGGCCCGGGGGTGGTCGGGCGCGTGACGGAGGCGTTCGAGGCCCTCCTGGCGGCCGGGGGCGGCACGGCGGACGAGCCCACCCGACGCGCGGCCGGGGGCGGCACGGCGGACGGCCTCGCCCGGCGCGGGGCCGAGCTGAAGGCCCGGCAGAAGCAGCGCAACGCGACGCCGCTGAAGTCGGCGCTGCGGCGGGTCGCGAACGTCTTCGTCCCCCTCATCCCGGCCCTGATCGGCTGCGGCATCGTCGCGGGCGTCGCCGGTCTGCTCACCAACCTGGGGTGGCTGCCCGGCCTCACCCCCGCCCTGGCCGCCGTCTCCTCCGCCTTCATGGCGCTGATCGCGGTGTTCGTCGGCCACAACACCGCGAAGGAGTTCGGCGGGACGCCCGTCCTGGGCGGCGCGACCGCCGCCGTCGTCGTCTACCCCGGCGTGGCGAAGGTGACCGCGTTCGGCGTCGCGCTCGCCCCCGGCCAGGGCGGCGTCCTCGGCGCGCTGGCGGCGGCACTGCTCGGCACGTACGTCGAGAAGTGGTGCCGCGCCCGCCTCCCCGGCACGCTGGACGTGCTGCTCACCCCGGCCCTGACGGTGCTGCTCTCCGGCCTGGTCACGCTGTACGTCCTCATGTACGCGGCCGGCGAGGTAGCGACGGCCGTCGGCACGGCGGCGGACCGGCTCCTGGCGACGACGGGCGCCCTGGCCGGCCTCGTCCTCGGCGGCCTCTTCCTCCCCCTGGTGATGCTGGGCCTGCACCAGGCGCTCATCCCCATCCACACCACGCTCATCGAGCAGCAGGGCAACACCGTGCTGCTGCCCGTCCTGGCCATGGCGGGCGCGGGCCAGGTCGGCGCGGCGGCGGCGGTCTACGTCCGGCTGCGCCACGACACGTCCCTGCGCACGACGATCAGGTCGGCGCTCCCCGCCGGGCTGCTGGGCGTGGGCGAACCGCTGATCTACGGCGTCTCGCTCCCCCTCGGCCGCCCCTTCCTCACCGCCTGTGTGGGCGGGGCGGCGGGCGGCGCGTTCGTCGGCCTGTTCGCGATGCTCGGCACCGACGTGGGGGCGACGGCGATCGGTCCGTCGGGCTGGGCGCTGTTCCCGCTGCTCGCGGGTTCCGGAGGGTGGGCGGCGACGGCGGGCGTGTACGGCGGCGGGCTGCTCACCGGGTACGTGGTCGGGTTCGCGGCGACGTACTTCTTCGGCCTCGGCGACAGCCTGCGCGCGGCGGAGGCGGGCGGGACCGTCGGTGCCGTGTGCGACCCTGAGGAGCATGAACCACGCCCAGCTGACCGCCCTGGGCCGCGCCCTGCGTCTCCTCGGTGAGCACGGCGAGGCCCTGACCGCCGACACGCCCGACGCCAAGGTGCACGAGATCCGCGCCGACCTGAAGCGCGCGCTGGACCGGCTGGAGGAGAGCGTCACCACGACGGCCCCCAGCACCCGCTGCCCCGAGCATCCGAACGGACCGGTCGACGAGGCGGCCCCCGACCTGTGCCTCCTGTGCGAGACCCGCCGCCGCGCGGCCCGCCGCGCCGAGTACGGCGGCGGCCCCCTCCCGGCCCGGCCCGCCGAGCCGGCCCCGTCCCGCTACGGGATGCGCGGCGACCGGCCGCAGCCCCAGCAGCGCTGGCTGCCGGAGCTGTGGACCGGCCAGGCGTGGCAGCTGTGCGGCACCCCGCGCCGGGACCGCCGCGAGGCCGAGCTGTACATCGCCGCCCAGTTGCGCGCCCCGCGCGCGGCGATGGCGTACCGGCTGGTGCACGAGTTCACGGACTACGAGGTGCTGCGGGTGTGGGGGACGCCGGTGCGGGTGGACATCGAGCCGATGGGCTGAGGCGGCACCGCCGCGGCGTCAGCGGACGACGTCGAAGACGTTCTTCTGGATGCCGTTGGCGTACGCCTCGTGCTCGACGAGCCTCAGCTTCTGGGTGTCCTTGTCCGTGTCGCTGAACAGCCGCTTGCCCGCTCCGAGGAGCAGCGGGAAGACCAGCAGGTGGTAGCGGTCGATGAGGCCGGCGTCCGAGAGTGCCCGGTTGAGGGTGGCGCTGCCGTGCAGGATGATCGGGCCGCCCTCCGTCTCCTTCAGCGCGGCGACCTCGTCGAGCGAGCGCAGGATCGCGGTCTCGCCCCAGCCGGACACCAGGTCGCCGTCGGTGAGGGTGGTGGAGACGACGTACTTCGGCATCACCTTGTAGTCGGCGAAGTCCTCCATGTCCGGCCAGACCGCGCTGAACGCCTCGTAGCTGACCCGGCCGAGCAGCATCGCGCCGGCCTCCTTCTGCTCCCGTCCCTTGATCTCGTACGCCTCGGGGAGGAACTCCAGGTCCTTGAAGGTCCAGCCCGCGTTCCGGTAACCGGGCTCGCCGCCGGGCGCCTCCACGACTCCGTCGAGCGAGACGAAGGCGGTGCTGATCAGGGTGCGCATCTGGGGTCTCCTGGGTTGGCTCGTGGTTCCGGTGGCTCATGATCCCGCTGTAACGCGGTGCCTTCTCCCTCTTCGACCCCGGCGCTCGCGAAAACTCATCGGTCGCCGCCCCGGCCGGCGGCCGAGCGGGTCACCCCGAGGCCCGAGACGACGACGATGAGGCCCGCCAGACCGTGGGCGGCCCAGAGACCACCGGTCAGGCGGTCGTCCGCCGCCCGCTCCTCCTGGGCCTTCCTCTGCTGGTCGTACGTCCGGGTGCCGGCCGAGCGGCCGTCCGTGAAGTCGTAGAGGTCGCACGTCTCCCCCGGCTTCATGGGGCCGGACCGCTCGGCGTCGCCGTACTCCACGATGATGCCGTCGCAGCGCGGGGTGCCGTCCGCGGTCGCCGCCCGGCACAGGAAGTACGCGCCGACGGCCACGGGCACCAGGAACAGGCCCAGCAGCGCGCCGCGGACCCTCACACCCCCGCGCCCAGCAGGGGCAGCGCGGCGAACTCGTGGCCCTCCCACAGCCGCCGCGAGGTCTCCTCCGGGTACGGCACGACGGCCGGCTCGGCGTCCAGGACCTGCACCAGGCGCCGACCGGTGTCGTACGCGGGCCAGCCGGGGTCGCCGGTGCGGGCGAACGCCGTCCAGGAGGCACGGAAGCGGGCGGAGAGGGCCAGCGCCTCCGGGGACGGTTCCGCACCGGCGAACAGCAGCACGCCCATGTCGGCGTCGAAGGTGCCGAACAGCAGCGGGAGGTCCAGCGCGTGGCAGGCGCCGAGGGCCCCGCCGTTGCCCGGGGCCGGCCAGGTCAGCTCGTAGACGTACGACCGGCCGCCGCCCGCGAGGTGGGCCTCGGCCAGGCGCAGCGACGGCATGGCGAACAGCCAGTCGGTCTGGACGCGTTCGTACAGCTCGCCGGGGGACGCGTCGGGGAAGGCGGCGCGGTAGCTCCGCTCGCCGTCGGGGCCGGGGGCGAACATCCGCAGGGCCGAGGCGGCGCGCTCGTCGGTGATCCGGTCCGAGGTCCCGGCCATGGAGCTGAACAGGCGGAACTCGTCGCGGTTGTGCCCGACGATCAGGTCGATGTCCCGGGAGGCCCCGGACGCCAGCGCCTGCCACGGCGTGACCGGCAGGACCTCGCCGTCCACGACCGGCGAGTAGGGGGTGACCGTGGGCGCGGCCCGGCCCCAGCGGTCCACGTGCTGGAGCATCTTGGCGGCCAGCGTCTGTCCGGCCGCGACCAGCCGGTCCGGCGCCACCGCCGACAGGTCGGCGACGGTCGGCCGCAGGCCCGCCTCGGCGGCGAGCGCGCCGGCGACGTCCCGGGCGAGCGCGTCGGAGAAGAAGGTGCCCGGCACGCTCTGGGCGATGGCCCGGCGGAACAGCCCGGCCGCGCGCGGCATGGCCAGCAGCGCGGCGAGGGAACCGGCGCCCGCCGACTCGCCGAAGACGGTGACCTGGTCCGGGTCGCCGCCGAACGCGGCGATGTTGTCCCGCACCCACTCCAGCGCGGCGACCTGGTCGAGCAGGCCCCGGTTGGCGGGCGCCCCCTCGATGTGGGCGAAGCCCTCCATGCCGACGCGGTAGTTGAAGGTGACGACGACGAGGTCGCCGTCCTCGGCCAGGCGGCGGGCATCGTAGCCGGGGCTGCCGGCGTGGCCGAGCTTGTAGGCGCCGCCGTAGATCCACACCATCACGGGACGGTGGGCGGCCGGGTCCGGCTCGGGCGTCCAGACGTTGACCGTCAGCCAGTCGTCGCCCTCCGGCGCGCCCGGTGCGCCCGGTGCGCCGGCCTGTCCCACGAGTCCCAGGTCCTGCGGGGGCGGCGGCCCGAACGCGAACGCGTCGCGTATGCCGTCCCAGGGCCGGGCCGGGCGCGGTGCGGCGAACCGGGCATCCCCCACCGGCGGCTCGGCGAACGGGATGCCGCGGAAGACGGTGAGAGCGTCCTCCCGCCGTCCCCGCACCGCACCGGTGGCGGTGCGCACCACGGACTCCTGGGCCTCGGGGTTCGTCATCGATCACTCCCTGACTGGTCGCCGCCGGCCGTACGTGCGGCAGTAGTTGGTGATCCCACGGACCCTATGCCGCGGTGCGCGACGGGAGCGGCCCGGGGTTCAGCTCAGGGACTTCAGCGCCGCCGCGTCGAACGGCGTCAGCTCGTCGAAGCGGCCGTCCAGGACCTTCCGGGCCCACTGCGGGTCCTGGAGCAGGGCGCGGCCGACGGCGACGAGGTCGAACTCGTCGCGCTCCATGCGGTCCAGGAGGTCGTCGAGGCTGCCGAGCCCGGCGCCCTCGCCCTGGAACGCCTTGCCGAACTCGCCGTCGAGGCCGACGGAGCCGACGGTGATGGCGGTCTTGCCGGTGAGCTTCTTGGTCCAGCCGGCGAGGTTGAGGTCGGAGTCGTCGAACTCGGGACGCCAGTAGCGGCGGGTGGAGGCGTGGAAGGCGTCGACGCCGGCCGAGGCGAGCGGGGCGAGGATCGCCTCCAGCTCCTCGGGGGTCTCGGCGAGGCGGGCGTCGTAGGCGTCCTGCTTCCACTGGGAGTAGCGGAAGATCACGGGGAACTCGGCCGAGACCGTCTCCCGCACGGCGGCCACGATCTCCGCGGCGAACCTGGTGCGGGCCACGGGGTCGCCGCCGTAGGCGTCGGTGCGGCGGTTGGTGCCGGCCCACAGGAACTGGTCGAGGAGGTAGCCGTGGGCGCCGTGGATCTCCACGCCGTCGAAGCCGATGCGCTCGGCGGCGGCGGCGGCCTCGGCGAAGGCGCCGATGACGTCGTCCAGGTCGCGCTGGGTCATGACCTTGCCGGTGACCTCGTCCTCGCCGATGCGCAGGCCCGAGGGGCCGACGGCGGGGGCGTCGGGGAACGGCTGGTCGCCCTGCTTGCGCACCATGCCGATGTGCCACAGCTGCGGCACGATCGTGCCGCCCGCCGCGTGCACGGCGTCGGCGACCTTCGCCCATCCGGCGAGCTGCTCGTCACCGTGGAAGCGCGGCACGCGGTCGCTCTGCCCGGCGGAGTCGTGCCCGACGTACGTCCCCTCGGTGACGATCAGGCCGACACCGGCGGCGGCGCGGCGCGCGTAGTACGAGACGACGTCCTCGCCGGGGATGCCGCCCGGGGAGAACATGCGGGTCATCGGCGCCATCGCGATGCGGTTCGGCACGGTCAGGCCGTTGATGACGGCCGGGCGGGCGAGGATCTGCGCGGCGCGCGAGGCGGCTTCGGAGGCGGTGACGGTCACGGGGGAACTCCTCAGGAGGTACCGGTCAGTATGTGCATGCGCATGGATGCCTGCACCCGTGCAACCGGCATGCCCGCCACCGTCATTCCGGCCGTCCGCCATCCGTGACCCGGCTCACACCCGCCCGCGGCCCCCGCGGGCCGCGACGCGCCCGAGGGCGGCACCCCCGGCCTTGGCCAGGAGTGCCGCCCTCGGTACGTGAAGGACGGTCGATCAACCGGAACCGGTCGATCAGAAGTCCATGTCACCGCCCGGCATGCCGCCCGGAGCGGCCGCGGCGGCCTTCTCCGGCTTGTCGGCGATGACGGCCTCGGTGGTGAGGAACAGCGCGGCGATGGAGGCGGCGTTCTGCAGCGCGGAACGGGTCACCTTCGCCGGGTCGATGATGCCCTCGGCGATCATGTCGACGTACTCGCCGGTCGCGGCGTTCAGGCCGTGGCCGACGGTCAGGTTGCGGACCTTCTCCACGACGACACCGCCCTCGAGACCACCGTTGACGGCGATCTGCTTCAGCGGGGCCTCCAGGGCGAGCTTCACGGCGTTGGCGCCGGTCGCCTCGTCACCCGTCAGCTCCAGCTTCTCGAAGACCTGGGAGGCCTGGAGCAGGGCCACGCCACCACCGGCGACGATGCCCTCCTCGACGGCCGCCTTCGCGTTGCGGACGGCGTCCTCGATGCGGTGCTTGCGCTCCTTGAGCTCGACCTCGGTGGCGGCACCGGCCTTGATGACGGCCACGCCGCCGGCCAGCTTCGCCAGGCGCTCCTGGAGCTTCTCGCGGTCGTAATCCGAGTCGCTGTTCTCGATCTCGGCGCGGATCTGGTTGACCCGGCCCTGGACCTGCTCGGCGGAGCCGGCGCCGTCCACGATCGTGGTCTCGTCCTTGGTGATGACGACCTTGCGCGCCTTGCCCAGCAGGTCGAGCGAGGCGTTCTCCAGCTTGAGACCGACCTCCTCGGAGATGACCTCGCCGCCCGTGAGGATGGCGATGTCGCCGAGCATGGCCTTGCGGCGGTCGCCGAAGCCCGGGGCCTTGACGGCGACGGACTTGAAGGTGCCGCGGATCTTGTTGACGACCAGGGTCGACAGGGCCTCGCCCTCGACGTCCTCGGCGATGATCAGCAGCGGCTTGCCCGACTGCATGACCTTCTCCAGGAGCGGCAGCAGGTCCTTGACGTTGCCGATCTTGGAGTTGGCGATGAGGATGTACGGGTCGTCGAGCGACGCCTCCATACGCTCCATGTCGGTGGCGAAGTACGCCGAGATGTAGCCCTTGTCGAAGCGCATACCCTCGGTGAGCTCCAGCTCCAGACCGAAGGTCTGGGACTCCTCGACGGTGATGACGCCTTCCTTGCCGACCTTGTCCATGGCCTCGGCGATGAGCTCGCCGATCTGGGTGTCGGCGGCGGAGATGGAGGCCGTGGAGGCGATCTGCTCCTTGGTCTCGACGTCCTTGGCCTGCTCGAGCAGGGCGGCGGAGACGGCCTCGACGGCCTTCTCGATACCGCGCTTCAGCGCCATCGGGTTGGCACCGGCGGCCACGTTGCGCAGACCCTCGCGCACCAGGGCCTGGGCGAGAACGGTCGCGGTGGTCGTACCGTCACCGGCGACGTCGTCCGTCTTCTTGGCGACTTCCTTGACCAGCTCGGCGCCGATCTTCTCGTACGGGTCCTCGAGCTCGATCTCCTTGGCGATGGAGACACCGTCGTTGGTGATCGTGGGCGCGCCCCACTTCTTCTCGAGGACGACGTTGCGGCCCTTGGGGCCGAGCGTCACCTTGACGGCGTCCGCGAGCTGGTTCATGCCGCGCTCGAGGCCGCGCCGCGCCTCCTCGTCGAACGCGATGATCTTGGCCATGTGAAGTGGTCCCTCCAGGACTGGGGGTGATTCCTTCGGACCGCGCCCGCGCCCGCGACGGACGGCTCGCCGGCCTCGTGGGTTCCTTCCCCACCCGGCCTGCGGGCCTCACCGACCCGGTCCTTCGTTGTCACTCTCACCTTCAGAGTGCTAACGCCAATGATTAGCACTCGCCCCTGTCGAGTGCAAGCGCCTCTCGGGGATCGAGCCGGTCGCTCAGCCGCCCGCGAACACCGGCGGGCCCCGGTCCCGGGCAGGCCGAAGGGCCCGTACCCCAGGGGGTACGGGCCCTTCGGAGAAGACCGTTGGCTTGCGCCGGCCGCACGTCTCAGGCGCTGAGGCGAACCATGTCGGCCTGCGGGCCCTTCTGACCCTGCGAGATCTCGAACTCGACCCGCTGGCCTTCTTCGAGGGTGCGGTAGCCGTCCATCTGAATCGCGCTGTAGTGGACGAAAACATCCGCACCACCGTCGACCGCGATGAAGCCGTACCCCTTCTCCGCGTTGAACCACTTGACGGTGCCCTGAGCCATGCCTAACTCCCCTATTACTGGCCCTTGCACAGATCCGCACTTCGCGGATCCGGGTCAGACCTCACCCCCCAATGGGTGGGGGCGTGCGCCGGAACGCGTCGACCGCGGCTGAATGTATCTGTCCAACTGCCGTCTGCAACAGGTCAATCGGACGAGAAATCTGGACGTAGCCGGTCCGGAATGTGGCGAGAATTCGCCTGAATTCGGGTCAAGTCGGGCTACACAAAGCGAACAAAAGCCGCGAAATACGCCCACACTTTGGCTACATCTTGTCGGGCCTGCGGCGGGAATTCCGGAGCACCGTCTCGGTGATCGGGAGCGCGTTCCCCAACTCTACCGCGCTCAATCACATGGAATTGCCCCCTCCGCTTCTCTGACGGAGGGGGCAATTCCATGAACTCTGCGTAACACGGTCACCGGAGGCGACCGGGCGGGCGGATCAGCCGCCGGCGACCGCCGGGATGATGGACACGCCGGCACCGTCCGGCGTCGCCGTCTCCAGGCCCTGCTCGAAGCGGACGTCGTCGTCGTTGACGTAGACGTTGACGAAGCGGCGCAGCTTGCCCTGGTCGTCCAGGACGCGGGCGGCGATGCCGGTGTGGTTCTTCTCCAGGTCCGTGATGACCTCGGAGAGGGTCGCGCCCTCGGCGGCGACCTCGGCCTTCCCGCCGGTGTAGGTGCGCAGGATGGTGGGGATGCGAACGGTCACGCTCATGCGAGGCCAGCCTCTCGGAAGGAGTCCAGGTTGGGGCGGATCGTCGCGGTCAGGCCGGTGCCGGCCACCGCGTCGAGGGTCTTGAGGCCGTCGCCCGTGTTGAGGACGACCGTCGTGAGGGACGGGTCCAGGACGCCGTTCTCGATCAGCTTCTTCGTGACGCCGACCGTCACACCGCCGGCGGTCTCGGCGAAGATGCCCTCCGTGCGGGCGAGCAGCTTGATCGCGTCGACGACCTGCTCGTCGTTCACGTCCTCCACCGCGCCGCCGGTGCGGCGGGCGATGTCGAGGACGTAGGGGCCGTCGGCCGGGTTGCCGATCGCGAGGGACTTGGCGATGGTGTTCGGCTTCTGGGGGCGGACGACGTCGTGCCCGGCCTTGTAGGCGGTGGACACCGGCGAGCAGCCCTCGGCCTGCGCGCCGAAGATCTTGTAGGGCTTGTCCTCGACCAGCCCGAGCTTGATCAGCTCCTGCAGACCCTTGTCGATCTTCGTGAGCTGGGAGCCGGACGCGATCGGGACGACGAGCTGGTCGGGCAGCTGCCAGCCGAGCTGTTCGCAGATCTCGTACGCGAGGGTCTTGGAGCCCTCGGCGTAGTACGGCCGCAGGTTGACGTTGACGAAGCCCCAGCCCTCGCCGGCCGGGTCGCCGATCAGCTCGGAGCAGAAGCGGTTCACGTCGTCGTAATTGCCCTCGATGCCGACGAGTTCACCGCCGTAGACGGCGGCCATGACGACCTTGCCCTGCTCCAGGTCGTGCGGGATGAACACGCAGGAGCGGAAGCCGGCCCGGGCGGCGGCGGCGCCGACGGCGCCGGCGAGATTGCCGGTGGAGGAGCAGGACAGGGTGGTGAAGCCGAACGCGCGGGCGGCCTCCAGCGCCTGGGCGACGACGCGGTCCTTGAAGGAGTGCGTCGGGTTGCCGGAGTCGTCCTTGACGTACAGACCGCCGGTGACGCCGAGCTCGCGGGCCAGGTTCTCGGCCTTGACCAGCTTGGTCCAGCCCGGGTTGATGTTCGGCTTGGTCGCGACGTCGGCCGGGACGGGCAGCAGGGGCGCGTAGCGCCAGATGTTCGCGGGGCCCGCTTCGATCCGCTTGCGCAGTTCCTCGGTGTCGTAGGCCGAGAAGTCGTAGGCGATCTCCAGCGGGCCGAAACACTCCTCGCAGGCGAAGACCGGGCCGAGGGGCACACGGTGACCGCATTCGCGGCAGGAGAGCGCCGCGGCGGGGCCCAGGTCCACGGGGGAGGCGGGGGAAGCGGTGGTGTCGGTGCTGCTTGCGACAGTCTGCACAGCCATGTGAGGCGAGGCCCTTTCTCCTCATCTTCCTCACGACGCATCTCGCCGTGAGACGGATTTGGCACCTTCCCTAGCCGGGAGCCTCGCGCTGCGATCGACAGTGATCTGCGAGAACCGACTGGAGGGTTGCCGGGGCTTCATCGGGCCGTATCCCTCTGCCCCTCTGGATGAGCGGTATGTGGTTGTTTTGCACTGGTTCACACGGCGACCCCGGCATGCGCCGGTCATCCGCGTTGTTCAAGACTGTAACCGAAGGCCAGGACGGTTGAGATAGTCGTCCGTACCGCGAGATGGATCACAAAGGAGCCCACCGACCGTGCTGGAAGAAGTCGAGCGCTGGCTTGGCACACGCTCCTGGTCCGTGGCAGACCGCACGCTTCCCCAGATCATGGCCGCCAAGCGCGCCACGGGCCAGTCGGTCAGCGTGGTGCTGCCCGCGCTCGACGAGGAGGCGACCGTCGGCGACATCGTCGCGGTGATCCGCCGGGAGCTGATGCGGCGGGTGCCGCTCGTCGACGAGCTCGTGGTCGTCGACTCCGGGTCGACCGACCGCACGGCGGCGGTGGCCGCGGCGGCGGGGGCGCGTGTCGTCCCTCGCGACGAG
This sequence comes from Streptomyces flaveolus, assembly GCF_044765825.1. NCBI lineage: Bacteria > Bacillati > Actinomycetota > Actinomycetes > Kitasatosporales > Streptomycetaceae > Streptomyces > Streptomyces flaveolus. The sequence goes on from NZ_JBIWKU010000006.1 coordinate 401,981, forward strand.
ATACTCCCCCGCATCCCGGCCGTGCCCGGCAAGGGCGAGGTGCTCTGGCGCTCGCTGCTGGTCACCGGCGGGGACATCGTCTGCTTCGTCGACGCCGACCTGCGCGAGTTCTCCGCCGACTTCGTCTCCGGCATCGTGGGCCCGCTGCTCACCGACCCGGAGGTCCACCTCGTCAAGGCCATGTACGACCGCCCGCTCGACGCCGCCCCGGGCGAGGGCGGCCGGGTCACCGAGCTGATGGCCCGCCCGCTGCTCAACCTGCACTGGCCGCGGCTGGCGGGCTTCGTCCAGCCGCTCGGCGGCGAGTACGCGGCCCGCCGCTCGCTCCTCGAACAGCTCCCCTTCCCCGTCGGCTACGGGGTGGAGCTGGGCATGCTCGTCGACTCGCTGCACCTGGTGGGCCTGGACGCGCTCGCCCAGGTGGACGTCGGCGTCCGCCGGCACCGTCACCAGGACGGCCGGGCGCTGGGCCGCATGTCCGCAGCGATCTACCGCACCGCCCAGCTCCGGCTGGCCCGCGGCCATCTGCTCCGGCCGGCCCTCACCCAGTTCGAGCGGGGCGCCGGCGGCTTCGAGCCGCGCACCTACGCCGTCGACACCGAGGAACGGCCCCCGATGACGGAGATCGCGGAGTACGCGTCCCGCCGGGTGGCCTGAGCGTCACGTGACCGAATCGCTGCCGAGGTGACGCGCGGGCACGTTTGAGGATTTGGGGGCCGGGCTAGGTTGAGGCGTATGGCTTCAAGCTTCGGTGCTGCTCAGGTGCTGGTCGCCTCCAATCGGGGGCCCGTCTCGTACGAGGTGCGGGAGGACGGTTCGCTGCATGCCAAACGGGGCGGTGGCGGACTGGTCTCCGGGTTGTCGGCCATCGGGCCGGACGCGGACGCCTTGTGGGTGTGCTCCGCACTGAGCGACGGCGACCGCGAGGCGGTGCGGCGCGGAGTGGGCGAGGACGGCGTACGGATGCTGGACGTGCCGGCCGGCGTGCACGCGGACGCGTACAACGGGATCGCCAACTCGGTGCTGTGGTTCGTGCACCACATGCTGTACCAGACGCCCCTGGAGCCCGTCTTCGACGCGGAGTTCCGGCGGCAATGGGCGTCCTACGAGGCGTTCAACCGGGCGTTCGCCGAGGCGCTGGCCGAGGAGGCCGCCGAGGGGGCGGTCGCGATCGTGCAGGACTACCACCTGACACTGGTGCCGGGCATGCTGCGCGAGCTGCGGCCCGACCTGCGGATCGGTCACTTCTCGCACACGCCGTGGGCGCCGGTCGACTACTTCCGGATGCTGCCGGACGACATCGCCGAGCAGGTGCTGCGCGGGATGCTGGGCGCCGACCGGCTCGGGTTCCTCACCCGGCGGTGGGCCGACGCGTTCACCGCCTGCTGCGACGCGCTGGTGGGCGGGCTCGGCGGCACGGAGATCGGCGTCCACGGGCTGGGGGCCGACGCGGACTTCCTGCGGAAGCGGTCGCACGAGGCCGACGTCGACGAACGGATGGCGGCGCTGCGCGACGAGATCGGCGAGGGGCGCCGGACGATCGTCCGGGTGGACCGGACCGAGCTGTCCAAGAACATCGTGCGGGGCATGCTCGCGTACCGGCGGCTGCTCGCCGACCGGCCCGAGTGGCGCGAGCGGGTCGTGCACGTCGCCTTCGCCTACCCGTCGCGGCAGGACCTCGCCGTGTACCGGGAGTACACGGCCGAGGTGCAGCGGGTCGCGCAGGAGATCAACGCGGAGTTCGGGACGGCCGGGTGGACGCCGGTCGTGCTGCACGTGAAGGACGACTTCGCGCGGTCGCTGGCGGCGTACCGGCTGGCGGACGTGGCGCTGGTCAACCCCATCCGGGACGGGATGAACCTGGTGGCGAAGGAGGTGCCGGTCGTCTCCGACGAGGGGTGCGTGCTGGTGCTGTCGCGGGAGGCGGGGGCGTACGAGGAGCTGGGTGACGACGCGCTGGTGGTGAACCCGTACGACATCTGCGGAACGGCGGACGCGCTGCACGAGGCGTTGTCCGTGCCGGCGGGCGAGCGGGCCGAGCGGTCGAAGCGGCTGTCCGCGGCCGCCACCGCGTTGCCGCCGGCCCGGTGGTTCCTGGATCAGCTGGCGGCGCTGCGGGGCTGACGCAGGAGAGGTCACTGCCCCTGGACGGGCGGGCAGTAGCCGGTCTTGTCGCCGATGGAGTTGATCTCGGCGTTGGACCTCGGGTCGCCCGCGTAGTCGAGCTGGTCCGTGCACTTCTTGCCGTCCTGCACGGGAGTGCCGGACGGGGCGGCACCGCCCGACTGCGGCTCGGGGCACGTGCCGGTGTCCTCGCCGATCGAGTTGATCTCCGCGTTGGACCTCGGGTCGCCCGCGTAGTCGAGCTGGTCCGTGCACTTCTTGCCGTCCTGCACGGGAGTGCCGGACGGGGCGGCACCGCCCGACTGC
>NZ_JBIWKU010000006.1:404508-548599 GCF_044765825.1 Streptomyces flaveolus
GCGGCTCGGGACACGTGCCGGTGTCCTCGCCGATCGAGTTGATCTCCGCGTTCGGCCTCGGGTCGCCCGCGTAGTCCCGCTGGTCCGTGCACTTCTTGCCGGACCCACCGGTGGGGGCGTCCGGCCCGGCGGTGGGGGACTGGGCGACGTTCGACGTGGTGGTGGAGGGCGCGGCCTTGTCGGCGCCACCGCCGTTGTCGCAGGCGGTGAGGGCCAGGCCGGCGGCCATGACGGCGAGGGCGAGTACCGGGAACGTGCGGCGAGCGGTCATGACGTTGTCCTCCACGGGTCTGGGCCTCATCGAGCAGGCGCTCTACGTCTCCCAGGAGGGCCCGGACGCCGGGGCGGGTTGCCCCGGCGCCGGCGTCAGGACACGTCTGTGACGAGCGGGGAGCCTCGTCGTGACGTTGTCTCAGGTCAGGCGGCGGGCGAGGGCGCGCAGGAGCGCCACCACCCCGGCCGGGCCGTCCACCTCCAGGTCGGCGCGCTTCCTCAGCTCCGTCACTTCGTCGCTGCCGCTGCACACCAGGAGCCCGGGGATGCCCTCGGCGCGGAGCCGGTCCGCGGCCGCGAAGGCGGGGAGGTCGCCGAGGTCGTCACCGGCGTAGAGGACGGATCCCGCGTCCACCTCCCGGACGTACTCCCGCAGGGCGGCGCCCTTGTCCATGCCCGGCGGGCGCAGTTCCAGGACCATGCGGCCCGGTTCGACGATCAGGCCGGTGCGGGAGGCCAGCTCGGCCAGCGGCGCGCGCAGGGCCTCGAAGGCGGCCTGCGGATCGGCGGCCCGCCGTGTGTGCACCGCGACCGCCCGGCCCTTCTCCTCGATCCACACGCCCTGCCCCGCCCCGGAGGCTTCCAGCACACCCGGCAGCCCGGCCCGGACGGCGGCCACCCCCGGGTGGGGCGGCGGCGCGGTGACCGTACCGGTGGCGGCGTCCCAGCGCTCGGCGCCGTAGTGGCCGAGGACGACGAGGTGGTCCAGGCCGGGGACGTCCGCGAAACCTCCGTGGTGGACGGCGACCTCGGCCGGACGGCCGGTGATCACCGCGACGGAGGCGACCTTCGGGGCGAGGGCCGCGAGCGCGGGCACCGCGTCCGGGTGCGCGCGGGCCAGGTCGGGGTCCGGCACGATCGGGGCGAGCGTCCCGTCGAAGTCGAGCGCGATCACCGCGCGGCCCGGGCGGGCGAGGAGGGCGTCGAGCCCCTCGCGGCCGGCCTCGGTCGCGGGCGTCGGCAGGTGGTCCGCGGGGACCTGGGAGTCGGGGGTGGATTCCTTGTGGCTGCCCATACGGCGAACCTATCCCGCAGGCGCGGGAACCAACCTCAGCGCTCGCCGCGCCGCGCCTCCCGCACCCGGCGCAGCCGGTTGACCGTCACCGGGTCGAGGGCCAGGGCGCGCGGGTCGTCCAGGAGCGCGTTGAGGAGCTGGTAGTAGCGCACGGGGGCCAGGCCCAGTTCCTCACGGATCGCTCGTTCCTTCGCGCCGGGGCCCGGAAAGCCGCGGCGCTCCAGCGCGAGGATGCCGCGCTCCCTTGCTCCGAGGTCCATGTACGGCACCGTAACGCCCGCCACCGACAGCGGCGCTATTCGGCGCTGCCCGCCCGCATCGCCGTCGCCTGGATCTGGCCGAGGACCTCCGAGGGGCTGCCGCCGGGGACGACCGCCTGGCCGATGCGCTTCTTGACGTCCGCGCTGACCGAGGCCCAGGAGGTCTTGCCGACCGGGTAGAGCTCGGAGAGCAGCAGTTCGTCCAGGAAGGGCTTGAGGTCCTTGTCCTCGGCGGCCGTGCTCATCGCCTCGGACGCGGAGGTGGTGACCGGCAGCAGGTCGTACTCGCGGGAGAAGTCGAGGACGTTCTCGTCGCTGTAGACGAAGTCGAGGAAGTCGCCGATCTCCTCCTGGTGGCCGTTCTTCTTGAAGGCCGTCATCCAGTCGGTGACGCCGAGCGTGTTCCTGCTCTCGCCGTCGGCGCCGGGCGTGGGCACCATGCCGTACTTCACGCCCTTGGCGGACGCCGTCTTCATCAGCGAGGGGTGGCCGTTGAGCATGCCGACGTCGCCGTTCGCGAAGGCGGTGAAGGCGTCGGCGCGGTTGAGCTTGCCGGGGGCGACCGGGCCGGTGAGGCCCTTGCCGACCAGCTCGTCCCTGAGCCAGGTGAAGGTGGTGACGTTCTGCGGCGAGTCGATGGAGTAGGTGCCGACGTCGTCGGTGTAGCCGCCTCCTCCGCTGAGCATCCACTGCATCGTCTCGGCCTGCGCCTCCTCGGCGCCCAGCGGCAGCGCGTACGGGTACTTCACGCCGTCCGCCTCGAGCGCCTCGGCCGCCTCGGCGAGGTCGTCCCAGGTCTTGGGCGGGGTGACGCCGGCCTTGTCGAAGAGGGTCTTGTTGTAGAAGAGCACGCGGGTGGAGGCGGCGAACGGCAGGCCGTACTGGACGCCGTGGACCTGGCCGGCCGTGGCCAGCTGGGAGACGAAGTCGGCCTGGACCGGGATGGAGAGCACGTCGTCGGCCCGGTAGAGCAGGTCCTTGGCCGCGTAGTCGGCGTAGGCGCCGATCTGCGCCATGTCGGGGGCCTCGCCGGCGTCGACCATCTCGCGGACCTTGCGGTCGACGTCGTTCCAGGAATAGACGGTGACGTCCACGTGCACGTCGGGGTGCTTGGCCTCGAAGGACTTGGCCAGCTCGTTCCAGTATTCCTGGGAGCTGTTGTCCTTGCTGTCGCCGTAGTCGGCGGCGACCAGTTTCAGCGTCACCTCGTCGGAGCCGCCGGTGAGCCCGCAGCCGCCGAGGACCGCCGTCAGCCCCAGGGCGGACACCGCCGCGATCGTTCCAGTCCTGCGCCGCTGCACTGTTCCTGCCCCGCCCCTGCTGTGTGTCGATCGGTTCGATCGTCCGCTTACCGGACTAAGGTCTACACCACGTGAGTGGACTAGACCTCTCCCGGGTGTACGGGCCACACTGTCCCCCGTGAAACATGTCATCGCCCTCGATGTGGGCGGCACCGGGATGAAGGCCGCCCTGGCGGGGCCGGGGGGCGAGCTGCTGCACCAGGCCCGCCGCGCCACCGGACGCGACCGCGGGCCCGAGGCCGTCGTCGCGGGCATCCTGGACTTCGCCGCCGAACTGCGCGCCCTGGGCGCCGACCGGTTCGGCGAGGGCGCCGTCGCCGCCGGTGTCGCCGTCCCCGGCATCATCGACGAGGAGCACGGCACCGCCGTGTACGCCGCCAACCTCGGCTGGCGCGACGTCCCGCTGCGCGCGCTGCTCAGCGAACGGCTCGGCGGCATCCCGGTCGCCCTCGGCCACGACGTGCGCACCGGCGGGCTCGCCGAGGGCCGCATCGGGGCCGGGCGGGGCGCCGACCGGTTCCTGTTCGTGCCGCTGGGCACCGGCATCGCGGGCGCCATCGGCATCGACGGCCGGGTGGAAGCGGGCGCCCACGGCTTCGCGGGCGAGATCGGCCACGTCGTCGTGCGCCCCGGCGGCACGCCGTGCCCGTGCGGGCAGCGCGGCTGCCTGGAACGGTTCGCGTCCGCGTCGGCCGTCAGCCAGGCCTGGGCCGAGGCCTGCGGCGACCCGGAGGCGGACGCCGCCGACTGCGCCAAGGCCGTCGAGTCGGGCGACGCCCGCGCCGCCCGCGTGTGGCAGGACGCCGTGGACGCGCTCGCCGACGGGCTCGTCACCGCGCTCACTCTGCTGGACCCGCGCGTCCTGATCATCGGTGGCGGCCTCGCGGAGGCCGGGGAAACCTTGTTCACACCACTGCGGGACGCCGTCCGGCGGCGCGTCACCTTCCAGAAGCTGCCGGAACTCGTTCCCGCGGCCCTGGGGGACACCGCCGGCTGCCTCGGTGCCGGGCTCATGGCCTGGGACCTGCTCGACACCACTCCCACGACCGCGACTCCCCCGGAGGTAACCACCTGATGGCCCCAAGCAAGGTTCTCGCCGGTGCCCGGGTGGTACTGCCCACCGGCACCGTGGACGACGGCCGCGTGATCGTCGACGGCACGCGGCTCGCGGACACGGCGCCCCCGGACGCGGAGACCGTCGACCTCACCGGTCACTGGGTGGTCCCCGGCTTCGTCGACCTCCACAACCACGGCGGGGGCGGCGCCTCCTTCGCCGGCGGCACCGCCGAGGAGATCCTCCGAGGCGTCCACACCCACCGCCTGCACGGCACCACCACGGTGGTCGCCTCCGCCGTCACCGGCGACCTGGACTTCCTCGCCCGGCACGCCGGGGTGCTCGCCGAGCTGGCCCAGCAGGGCGACATCGCCGGCATCCACTTCGAGGGGCCGTTCATCTCCCCGTGCCGCAAGGGCGCGCACGACGAGGAGCTGCTGCGCGACCCCGACCCGGCCGAGGTCCGCAAGCTGATCGACGCGGCGCACGGCCACGCGAAGATGATGACGCTGGCCACCGAGCTGCCGGGCGGCCTGGACTCCGTGCGGCTGCTCACCGAGCACGGCGTGATCGCGGCCGTCGGGCACACCGACGCGACCTACGAGCAGACGCTCCAGGCCATCGACGCGGGCGCGACCGTCGCCACGCACCTGTTCAACGCCATGCCGCCGCTCGGCCACCGCTCCCCCGGCCCGATCACGGCGCTGCTCGAGGACGAGCGGATCACCGTCGAGCTGATCAACGACGGCACCCATCTGCACCCGGCCGCGCTCCAGCTGGCCTTCCACCACGCGGGCGCGTCCCGGGTCGCCTTCATCACCGACGCGATGGACGCCGCCGGCTTCGGCGACGGCCGCTACATGCTCGGCCCGATGGAGGTCGAGGTCGCCGACGGCGTGGCCCGGCTGGTGGAGGGCGGCTCGATCGCCGGCTCCACGCTCACCCTGGACCGCGCCTTCAAGCGGGCGGTGACGGTGGACGGGCTGCCCGTCGAGGACGTCGTCGCCGCGATCTCCGCCAACCCGGCCCGGCTGCTCGGCCTCGCGGACCGGGTCGGCTCGCTGGAGCCCGGCAAGGACGCCGACCTGGTGGTCCTCGACGCCGGGTTCGACGTGGTGGGCGTGATGCGCCGGGGCGAATGGGTGGTCGGTCCGCAACTGGGCTGATCCGTCCCGAGTCCGCCTCCGGACCGGCCGACGGTGGCCGGTCCTGGGGCTGGGCCGACGGCCGTCCGTTTGGCATGATCGTGACTCCGGAAACGTCTTCGGAACACATGGCGGACACAGACCATCGGGGGAGGTCGGCACGGGTGATTCTCACGGTCACGCTGAACACCGCTCTCGACATCACGTACCGCGTCCGGTCCCTGCGGCCCCACAGCTCCCACCGGGTCACCGACGTGACCGAACGCCCGGGCGGCAAGGGGCTGAACGTGGCCCGGGTGCTCGCGGCCCTCGGGCACGAGGTGACGGTGACCGGCTTCGCGGGCGGCCTCACCGGACGCGTCGTGCGGGAAGGGCTGACCGGCGTCCACGGGGTGGCCGACGCGCTCGTGCCGGTCGCCGGAACGACCCGGCGCACCATCGCCGTCGTCGACCAGCGCACCGGCGACACCACCCAGCTCAACGAGCCGGGCCCGGCCGTCGCCCCCGCCGAGTGGAACGCCTTCCAGGAGGCCTACGCGGACCTGCTCGCCGGCGCCTCGGCGGTCGCCCTGTGCGGCAGCCTGCCGCCGGGTGTGCCGGTGGGCGCCTACGCCGGGCTGGTGCGCACCGCGCGCGCGGCGGGCGTGCCGGTGCTGCTGGACACCAGCGGGGAGCCGCTGCGCCGGGGCGTCGCCGCCCGCCCGGACATGATCAAGCCGAACGCCGACGAACTGGCCGAGCTGACCGGCTCGCACGAGCCGCTGCGGGCCGGACAGGCGGCCCGGCGGCGCGGCGCCGGGTCCGTGGTGGCCTCCCTGGGCGCCGAGGGCCTGCTCGCGGTGACCCCCGAGGGCCACTGGCGGGCGGCACCGCCCGCGCATGTCCGCGGCAATCCGACCGGCGCGGGCGACTCCGCGGTCGCCGGCCTGCTGTCGGGCCTGGTGGAGCACCTGCCCTGGCCGGACCGCCTGGCCCGCGCGGTCGCCCTGTCCGCGGCGACGGTACTGGCGCCGGTGGCGGGCGAGTTCGACCGGGCGACGTACGAGGAGCTGCTGGGCCGGGGGGTCGCGGTGACGGCGGAGGCCGGCGCCGCGTGACCCGCTAGTCCTTGACGTTGCCCTTCTTCAGGGAGAGCTGGTCCAGCAGGACGTTGCACTTGTCGCCGTCGCCGCAGGACAGCGAGATCGTGTTGGTGCCCTTGTTCAGCGTGGGCCAGGCATAGGTCTTGGTCCAGCCCTTGGCGAAGTCGCCGTCCGCCGCGCGCGCGAAGTTGCTCAGGTTCATCTTGCTGCCGAACGGCTTGCCGTTGACGGTGAGCGTCATCGACTGGTCCTCGCCGGCCGCGCTGTAGCGGGCGAAGAGGGTGTAGGCGCCGTCCTCGGGGATGCCGTTGACGGTCCAGGTGACCGAGGCGCCGGGCTGGTTGAGGTTGGTCACGTAGGCGCCGCCGTCCGACTCGGCGCCCTCGATGTCCGAGGCCGTCGCCACGCCGGGCGACAGCTGCAGCTGGCCCGCCTGGGCCGACGGCAGCTTCACCTCGTCGTCGGCGCTGCTGCTCGCCGACGGGGTCGGGTCGGTGCTCTGGGACTGGGTCGGGGCGGTGTCGCCCCCCGCCTCGTTGCCGCCCTTGTCGTCGTCCGCGCCGCTACTGGTCATGGCCACGGCGATGCCGATGACGACCGCGGCGACCACCGCGACCGCGCCGATCAGCAGGCCCTTGGTGTTGGGGCCGCGGCGTCCGCCGCCACCGCCGCCGCGGGACGGCTGCTGCGGGGCGGTGGGGGCACCGCCGCCGGGGATCGTCTCCGGCGCGGCGTAGTGCGCGTTCGGCCGGCCGTAGGCGCCCTGCTGCGGACCGTAGGCGCCCTGCTGCTGCGGGGCCGCCTGGCCGTACGCGGCGGTCGGGGCGGCCTGGCCCTGCGGTGCCCCGTACTGCCGTGTGCCGACGGGACGCACCCGGTTGACGGAGTTCGGGTAGCCGTAGCCGCCTGACGGCGGCTGGGCTCCGTTGGCCTGCCCGTCGGCGTACAGGTAGCCGAACGGGTCGTCGTCCTCGGGCGTGCTCGCGCCGTTGTTGCCGGGCGTCATCCCTAGGTCTCCTAACCAGGTGCGGTGCGTTTGCGGTTCAGGTGGTGAGAGGGCGAGCCTACCCGCTCCGACTGACCCGAACGGGTGACTCCGACCGCATCAGTACGCTGACCTGGGGATCATCCCGCACGGCGGTGCTGTTTGGGACGAGATCGTTTCTCTACGTACATCCGTTCGTCAGCGGACTTGAGGACTTCGTCCGCCGTCATGCCGCAGTGGGCCCATCCGATGCCGAAGCTGGCGCCGACGCGGACGGCCCGTCCCTCGGCCCGGATCGGCTGGATGATCTCGTTGCGCAGCCGTACGGCGAGGTCCTCGGCGTCGGCCCGGCCGAGTCCGTCGGCGAGGATGACGAACTCGTCACCGCCGAGCCGGGCCACCGTGTCGCCGTCCCGCACCCCGCCGCCGAGCCGGCGGGCGACCTCGATGAGGACGGCGTCGCCCGCGTTGTGCCCGAACCGGTCGTTGATCGACTTGAAGCCGTCCAGGTCGCAGAAGAGGACCGCGAGCCCCTTGGTGCCGTCGTCCCGGCCGTCGCCGGGGGCGACGGTGTGGACGTGGTGGTCGTAGACCCCGTAGGGATCGGCGCCGGAGCGGAAGTCGAAGGTGTGTCCCCCGGAGTCGGTCACGGGGTGCCCGTAGGCCGCGTCCATCGCGTCGGCCACCGCCGCGTGCGGGGACTGCGGGCGCCGGCACAGCCGGGCGGCGAGCCGGGCGCGCAGCTCGGCGGAGTTCGGCAGGCCGGTGAGGGAGTCGTGGGAGGCGCGGTGGGCGAGCTGGAGCTCGCGGCGCTTGCGCTCCTCTATGTCCTCGACGTGGGTGAGCAGGAAGCGGGGCCCGTCGGCGGCATCGGCGACGACGCTGTTGCGCAGGGAGACCCAGACGTACGTGCCGTCGCGCCGGCCCAGGCGCAGCTCGGCCCGGCCGCCCTCGGCGGAGGTGCGCAGCAGGGTGCCGATGTCCTCCGGGTGGACGAGGTCGGAGAAGGCGTAGCGGCGCATCGCGGAGGCGGGGCGGCCCAGCAGCCGGCACAGGGCGTCGTTGGTGCGCAGGATGCGGCCGTGCTGGTCGCCGCCCATCTCGGCGATGGCCATGCCGGAGGGGGCGTACTCGAAGGCCTGCCGGAAGCTCTCCTCGCTCGCCCTGAGGGCCTGCTGGTCGCGTTCGAGGCGGACCAGGGCGCGCTGCATGTTGGAGCGGAGGCGGGCGTTGCTGATGGCGATGGCGGCCTGGAAGGCGTACATCTGCAGGGCCTCGCGGCCCCAGGCGCCGGGCCGGCGGCCGTTGCGCGGGCGGTCCACGGACAGGACGCCGATCAGTTCGCCGCTGGTGTCGCCGCGTCGCGGGCCGGGCGCGTACATGGGGGCGAAGAGGCGGTCCGAGGGGTGCCACTCGTCCTCGAAGCGGGGCGCGGGCCCGTCGGTGTACCACTGCGGGACGTCGTCGTCGTCGAGGATCCAGCCCTCGGTGTGGGGTATGAAGATCAGGTCGCCCCACTGCTCGCCCATGCTCAGGCGGCGCTCCCAGGACTCGCGGGAGCCGGCCCGGCCGGTGATCAGGGCCTCGGCGGCCTGGTTGCCGGAGAAGGCCGCGACGACGAGGTCGCCGTCGGGGCGGACCAGGTTGACGCACGCCAGCTCGTACCCGAGGGCCTGGACGACGCCGTCGGCGACGGTCTGCAGGGTGTCCGCCAGGCTGCGGGCCGTGTTCATGTCGGCCATGACCTGGTGCAGTTGCCGCAGGGACGCAAGGCGGACGTAGGGCTCCGACTCGGTCTCCATGCTCGCCCTCCCCCCGAGACCTCGCAGCGAATCAAGGGTTCTCTTCGGCGTATCGTCCTTACCAGCTTCCGCCACTGAATCACAGCGCGCTGCCCACTCGGTACACAGGGTCAACAATTACTTCCTCTTGTGACTCAAGTCACAGCCAAAGATGAACAATTGAGTGGTGATTCTGCGTTTTCCGCGTGTGTTTACCGAACGCAAAATTTGTAGGTATGCGCACGACTCCTCCCGGACGCCTCCTCCCGGGGTCCTAGGCCGGTCCTAGGTCCCGGTTCGGACCGGGGTCCGATGCCGGGCCGGCGGGCCGCCGATTAGCGTGGCGGGGTGCCGAACACTCCCTCCCTCGCGTCCCCCGCACCCTCCGCGTTCTCGGTGCCGTCGCCGGCCTCCGGGCATGCTGAAGGGGTGAGCAACGACGAATTCCGTGCCGCCATGTCCCGGCTGGCCTCGGGCGTGGTCCTGGTGACCGCCCAGGAGCCGCCGCTCGACCCCGACGATCCGGGGGCGCCGCGCGGCGAGGACGTCGGGATGACGGCCACGGCGTTCATGTCGGTGTCCCTGGACCCGCCGCTGGTCCTGGTCAGCCTGCGGGAGGGCTCCCGGATGGACGACCTGCTCGACGAGCAGCCGCTGTGGGCGGTCTCCGTCCTGTCCGAGAGCCAGCGGCACATCGCGGGGCGCTTCGCGATGAAGGGGCGGGTCAGCGACCGGCTCCTCTTCGAGGACATCCCGTACGTGCGGGGCGAGGTGTCCGGGTCCCCGCTGGTGGGCGGCGCCCTGGCGACCCTGGAGTGCCGCACCGAGCAGCGCATACCGGCCGGGGACCACACCCTGGTGATCGGCCGCGTCCTGACCGCCGCCCTGCCGAGCGCGGACGGGGGGCCGCTGACGTACTTCCGGGGGCGGTACCGGCACTTGGACTGAGCGCTAAATTCGCTCGTCCGGCGTGCGGGCGCCTCCTAGGGTGCCCGCATGACGACCAGCACCACGCTCCGCCTGGAGCGGATCACCCCCGCGAACATCGAGGCCGCCCTCGCGATACGCGTACGCCCCGAGCAGGAGTTCGCCGTCTCCCCGGTGGTGAAGTCGCTCGCCGAGGCCTACGTCCGCCCCGAAAAGGCCTGGCCGCGCCTCATCCTCGACGGCGACCGTCCCGTCGGCTTCGTCATGGGCTTCTTCGGCATCGACTGGTACGACGACGGCAGCGCGCTGCGCTCCGGCCTGTGGCGCCTGAACATCGCCGCCGAGGAGCAGGGCCGGGGCTACGGCCGCTTCGCGGTGGAGTCGGTGGCCGCCGAGATCCGGCGCCGCGGCGGCAACGAGTGCTTCGTCACCTGGCACCCCGGCGAGAACGGCCCCGAGAACTTCTACCTGGGCCTCGGCTTCCGCCCGAACGGGGAGAAGGCCGAGGAGGAGACGGTGGGCGTGCTGGCGCTGACCTGAACGCGCCCCGAAGGGGCGCGGGGAACTGCGCGCTCAGCCACGACGAACCCGCAGGCACACTCGACAGTCACCCCCGCCCCCTCACCCCCAGTCCCGCGCGGAGCGCCCCCGCTTGGTCTCCGACCGCTGCTTCTTCTCCCGCAGCCGCCGCTCGTTGATGCCGCGCGGGATGCGGGTGGGCCTGCGGGTCTTGGGCGGCGGCGCGGTCGCCTCCGCGAGCAGCGCCGCGAGGCGCACGGCGGCGGCCTCGCGGTTGCGCCACTGGGAGCGATGCTCGGAGGCGCGCACGGTGACGACCCCGTCGGTCAGCCGACCGGCCAGCCGCTCCAGCGCCCGCCGCTTCCACACCTCGGGCAGCGCCTCGGTGCGCGCCAGGTCGAAGCGGAGCTCCACGGCCGTGTCCGTGGTGTTGACGTGCTGCCCGCCCGGCCCCGAGGAGCGCGAGAAACGCCAGACGAGCTCGGACTCGGGAAGCGAGACGGAGCCGCGGATGACATGGGGACCGGACATGCCGTCCATGTTCCCGTCCCGGGGCGGCCCACGTCACCCGAATATCCTCGGCCCCGGACTCGGTAAAGAAAGTAAAGAGACCTGGAACCTTGCGTACCCCTCTCGCGTTCATGGGGGTAGCTGTAGCTTTCTTGCCGTACGTACACGAGGGAAGGGACTCCCAACAATGGCTGTAAGCCTGTCCAAGGGTGGCAACGTCTCGCTCACCAAGGAGGCTCCGGGCCTGACCGAAGTCACCGTGGGCCTCGGCTGGGACGTCCGTACCACCACCGGCACCGACTTCGACCTCGACGCCTCGGCGATCGCGGTCAACACGCAGGGCAAGGTCTACTCCGACGCCCACTTCGTGTTCTTCAACAACAAGCAGACCCCGGACAACACGATCGTCCACACCGGCGACAACCGCACCGGCGAGGGCGCCGGCGACGACGAGGCGATCAACGTCAACCTGGCCGCCCTGCCGGCCGACATCGACAAGATCGTCTTCCCGGTCTCGATCTACGACGCCGAGAACCGCTCGCAGAACTTCGGCCAGGTGCGCAACGCCTACATCCGCATCGTCAACCAGGCCGGCGGCGCCGAGATCGCCCGCTACGACCTGTCCGAGGACGCCGCCACGGAGACCGCGATGGTCTTCGGCGAGCTGTACCGCAACGGCGCCGAGTGGAAGTTCCGCGCCGTCGGCCAGGGCTACGCCTCGGGCCTGGTGGGCATCGCCCAGGACTTCGGCGTGAACGTCTGACGTCCGTCTGCCCGTTGGCAGTTCGCAGGCCCCCCGGCCCGGTGCCGGGGGGCCTGCGGCGTCAGGGCAGCAGGCGCTGTTCCTTCGCCACCGAGACCGCGCCCGCGCGGGTGTCGACGCCCAGCTTGTCGTAGATGCGGCGCAGATGGGTCTTCACGGTGGCCTCGCTGATGAACAGGGCCCGGGCGATCTCCCGGTTGCCGAGACCGGTGGCGAGCTGCGCCAGGATGTCGCGTTCACGGCCGGTGAGGGAGGGGCGCGGGCTGCGCATGTTGGCCATGACCCGGCTGGCGACCGGCCCGGACAGCGCCGTACGGCCCCGCGCGGCGGCGTGGATCGCGGCGAACAGCTCCTCGGGGCGCTCGGCCTTGAGCAGGTAGCCGGTCGCGCCGGCCTCGATGGCGCGGGTGATGTCGGCGTCGGTGTCGTACGTGGTGAGCACCAGGACGTGCGGGGGCGGGCCGCCGGTGGCGGTGAGGCGGCGCGTGGTCTCCACCCCGTCGATGCCCTCGCCGAGCTGAAGGTCCATCAGCACCACGTCGGGTGCCAGCCGAGCGGCGAGGGCGAGCGCCTCCTCCCCGGTGCCGGCCTCGCCGACCACCTCGATGCCGGGGGCGCTGTCGAGCAGGGCCAGCAGTCCGGCGCGGACGACGACGTGGTCGTCGCAGACGAGGATGCGCACGGGGTCCGGGGCGGCCGGTTCGGTCATCGGGGTGCCTCCAGCGGGTCGGCCGGGTCGGTCCGGGGCGGGTCCAGGGGGACGGCGGCGGACACGACGGTGCCCTCGCCGGGGGCGGACTCGACGGTCAGGGTGCCACCGAGCCCGCGCAGCCGGGCACGCATGGCGGGCAGTCCGTGTCCGCGCACCCCGGACGGGGCGCCGGGCAGCGCCGCCGGGTCGAAACCGTGGCCGTCGTCGGTGACGTCCAGGACGGCCTGGTCCTCCAGGAGGGTCAGGGTGAGCGCCGCGGTGGAGGCGCCGGCGTGCTCCCGGACGTTGGCGAGGGCGCCCTGGGCGATCCTCAGCAGGGCCGACTGGACGCGATCGGGCAGCAGCGGGGCCCGGCCGCCGTCGTCCACGTGGACCCGCACGGTGAGGTGGTCGCCGGACTCCCGCTCGGCCAGGGCGCCGAGCGCCGCCACCAGGCCGCCGCCGCGGGCGAGGTCGGCCGGGGCGAGGTCGTGCACGAAACGGCGGGCCTCGGCGAGATTGTGCTCGGCGACGGACGCGGCGCCCCGGACGTGGGTGCGGGCCTTGCCCGGGTCGGACTCCCAGACCCGCTCGGCGGCCTGGAGCAGCATCCGCTGGCTGGACAGGCCCTGGGCGAGGGTGTCGTGGATCTCCATGGACAGCCGCTGGCGTTCGGCGAGGGTGCCCTCGCGGCGTTCGGCGGCGGCGAGTTCGCGGCGGGTGCGGATCAGGTCGTCGATCAGGGCGCGCTGCCGGGCCGCCTGCCGTTCGGTGTGCAGGAACACGGCCGTGGCGATGGCGGCGACGGCCGGCGGGGCGAGCAGCAGGTTCGGGTCGAAGCGCCCGGCGAGCCGGAGCTGCGCGGCGACGACGAACACCGTCAGGACGGTCACCAGCACGAGCGCCGCCCGGGCCGGCAGGGTCCGCAGGCCGGTGTAGAAGAGGGGCACCGCGCACCAGGAGAAGCTGGGGGCGAGGACGACGAGCACCATCCACACCGCGACCACCGCACCGAGCCAGGCCAGGCTCCGCCGCGTGGGCCGTGCCCCGGCGCCGCTGAGCACGGGCCCGAGCAGGTGCAGCGCGGCGAGCGCGAGGGACAGGGCGATGATCCAGGGGGTGCGGGGCTCGCCGGGGTGACGCAGCAGGAAGCGGGCGAGGGCGCCGCCGAGCAGCAGGAAGAACGCCACGTGCAGGACGGCACCGAGCCACCGGGTGTCCGGGTCGTAGGGCTTCGGCATCCGCGCACGCCTCCTTTCCACCGTGGTGTCCTTCCACGCTGAGCTGTGCGTTCACTCCCATGGTGACCTGCCCGGACGGTGGAGGGGTCAGCCGATCGGACGACCCCGCCGTCGCCCGTTCCGTCGCGGGGGAGCAGCCGGAACGGCGACCGCACACCCCGGGTGCGGAGCCGAGGGTGGAGAGCAGAAGGACGGAAGCGGCCCGCAGGGGCCTCGACGCGGACCGTCCGCCCCGACCCCGAGGAGCATCCACCATGAAGAAGTCCCTTTCCCGGCGCGCCCGTATCGCCACCGGCGGCGCCGTCCTCGCCGCCGTCGCCGCGGGCACCTTCGGCACGGTGGCGGCCAACGCCTCGGCGCCGGAGGCCGCCCCGGACGCCGCGGTGGCCGCCGCCCCCGCCGCCGCGGCCGGCAAGCGCGACACCACCACCTCCACGCACCTGACGATCGGCGCCGCCACCGAGGCCGCCCAGGCCGCGCTGAAGGCCGCCGCGAAGGACGGCCAGCGCGTCACGGTCGCCGTCGTCGACCGCAACGGCAACACGATCCTCACCATGCGCGGAGACGGCGCGGGCCCGCAGTCGTACGAGTCGGCCGTGAAGAAGGCGTACACCGCCGTCTCCTGGAACGCCACGACCACCGAGCTGGAGGGCCGCCTGGAGAACGCCCCCAACCTGAAGGACATCCCGGGCACGCTGTTCCTGGGCGGTGGCGTCCCGGTCACCGCCGGCAAGGCGCCGATCGCCGGTATCGGCGTCGCGGGTGCCCCGTCCGGCGCCCTGGACGAGAAGTTCGCGCAGGCGGGCGCGGAGGCGCTGGGCTAGGCCCTGCCGACCGACGGGCGCACAGGCCGGATCCGGCGGGCGTTTCACGTGAAACGCCCCCTAGGATCACGGCGTGCGCCTCATCCGTCTGCTCGTAGCCGCCGCCACCGTCACCGCCCTCGCGGCGTGCAGCAGTGGTGGCGGCGGTGGTGTCGACGGCACCCCCGGCGGTTCGGGCGTGCGCGACCCGTACTTCCCGAAGGCGGGCAACGGCGGCTACGACGTCGGCCACTACGACCTGGTTCTGGACTACGACCCGGGCACCGGGCGTCTCACCGGCACGGCGACGATCACGGCACGTGCCACCCAGGACCTGTCCGCCTTCAACCTGGACCTCAAGGGCCTGGACGTCGAGAAGGTCACCGTGGAGGGCCGGGAAGCCCGCTTCAACCGGGCCGGGCAGGAGCTGACCGTCCGCCCGCCGGACGAGCTGGACGACGGGGAGACGTTCCGGGTGCGGGTCCGCTACTCCGGCGAACCCGAGACCGTGACCGACCCGGACGACTCCGAGGAGGGCTGGCTGCCCACCGACGACGGCGCGGTCGGACTCGGCGAGCCGACCGGCTCGATGGCCTGGTTCCCCGGCAACCACCACCCCTCCGACAAGGCGACGTACGACCTCGCGGTCACCGTCCCCGAGGGCTACGGGGTCGTCTCCAACGGGCAGCCGGCCGGCGAGACGACCAAGGCCGGCCGTACGACGTACCGCTGGCACACCGCCGAGCCGATGGCGAGCTACGTCGCCACGGTCGCCGTCGGCGACTGGCGGATCAGCCGCTCGGTCACCGACGACGGCCTGCCGGTGTACACGGCCGTCGACCCGGAGCAGGCCGACGCGAGCCGGACGGTCCTCGCACAGATCCCCGCGATCATGAAGTGGGAGCGGGACGTCTTCGGCCCCTACCCCTTCTCCTCCACCGGCGCGATCGTCGACCGCCCGGACGACGCCGGCTACGCCCTGGAGACCCAGACCCGGCCCTACTTCCCCGGCGCCCCCGACACCGAGACCCTCGTCCACGAGCTGGCCCACCAGTGGTACGGCGACTCCGTCACGCCGAAGACCTGGCGCGACATGTGGCTCAACGAGGGCTTCGCCACCTACGCGGAGTGGCTGTGGACGGAGGACCACGGCGGCGACACCGCCCAGGAGACCTTCGACGCGCTCTACGACGGCGACTACTTCGACGACGAGGCGGCGAACCAGGCCGTCTGGGCGTTCCCGCCCGGCAAGCCGTCCGATGCCGCCCACATCTCCGACAGCCCGGTCTACCAGCGCGGCGCGATGGTGCTGCACCGCATCCGGCAGACGGTCGGCGACGACGCCTTCCGCGCCCTGCTGCGCGACTGGGCAGCCGCCCACCGCCACGGCAACGCGGACACCGACGACTTCACGGCGTTCGTGGAGAAGTCGGCCCCCGGGAAGGACTTCACGGAGATCTGGGACGACTGGCTGTACGGGGGCGGGAAGCCGGAGCGCCCGTGAGACGGGGCGCCGGCCGCCGCCTCACTCCTCGAACGCGTCGAGCAGCCGGGGCAGGTCCGGCGGCCACAGGGCCTCGGACGCCTCGGCGAGTTCCGCGCGGCTCCACCAGCGCCAGGTGAGGATGCCGTCCGCGGCGTGCGCGGCGGCGAGGTGCGGGCCGGTGGGCTCGCGCCGGGGGCCGTGGGCGACGTAGATGTGCTCGTGCTGGCGGACCGGGCCCACGCTCAGGTGGGTGAAGTCGTGTTCCCAGGTGCACAGCAGCGGACCGGGCTCAAGGTCCGTCCAGCCGGTCTCCTCGCGCAGTTCGCGCAGGGCGCCCTCGCGGGGGCTCTCGTCCTCGTCCAGGCCGCCGCCGGGCATCGCCCAGTGCACGCCGACCTCGACGTTGTCGTACCGCAGGAGGAAGACCGCGCCGTCGGGGTCGAGCACGGCGACGCGGGCCGCGCGGCGCGGGATGCGCAGCGGCTTGCGCAGCACCGTGCAGGGGCGGGCGGCTCGCAGGTCCCGGCGGTGACCGACGGTCTCGTAGCCGAGGGCGGCCCAGAAGGCGAGGGCGTCGCTGTTGCCGTCGAGGACGGCGAGCCGCAGACCGGCGTGGCCCGCGGCCCGGAAGCGGTCCTCGACCAGGGACGCGAGCCGCCTGCCGTGACCCTTCCGGCCCCGCTGCGCGTCCACCATCAGCAGGCCGATCCACGGGTCGGGATCGGCCGGGTCGGGATGCCGGGCGAGGGTGACCGCGATCCCGACCAGCCGGCCCGCGTCCCGGGCGAGCAGAACCTCCGCGCCCGGCCGCGCCAACTCGTCGGCCAGCGCCGCCGCCACCTGTTCCGGACGGATGTCGTCGGGGTCCGGGAAGTCGCCGCTGAGGGCGTGGAAGGCGCGGTGGGACGCGTAGAGGGCGGTCAGCTCGGTGAGGAGCGGGCCCGGGATGTCGTGGTCGGGAGCGAGCGTGAGCGGGGTGATGATCACGCGGGGCAACCTACCCCGCCCCGGTCCTGCGGTGGCCCGGAAGCGGGGGCATGACACCATCACCTGCGTGCTCGACATCGGCTACGCCCTCTCCACCCGTTTCCCCGACCCGCCGCAGACCGACTACCGCCGCGCGGACGTCCACGCCCTGCGGCACGACCTGTTCTGCGGGGACGTGTACCTCGCCGACACCAAGGAGGACCGGGAGATCTCCACGGCCTGGGGATGGGTGCCGGTGCTGGACTTCGCGTGGGCGCTGTGCGACATCGTGGAGCAGGTCGACCGGGACCCGGCGGGCTCCCGGGCCGCCCGGCCGCAGCACGCCGAGCTGGACTTCACCGAGTCCACCGACCGTCTGCTGTTCGAGCGCCGCTTCGGCTGGGTCGACATCGAGGCCGAGTGGCTGCCGGCGAGCGAACCGCCGCTGTCCTTCTCGCACACCGCCCTGCGCCGGGAGGCCCGGGACTTCCTCCACGACCTGATCGCGGACCTCACGGACATGCACGAGACCCTGGCGGAGAACCCGGCGATCTGGACCCTCCAGGCCCGCTTCCCCCGCGTCTCCTGACCGCGCCCGACCCGCTCGGCCGGGCCCTGGGCGCGCCCCCTACTCCTCCGCCAGCACCCGAACCCCCAGCTCCGCCGCCAGTACCGGCGCCAGGTCGAGCAACTGGGCCGGGCTGATCACCGACCCCGCCAGCCGGTCCACGCCGCGGGCCAGCTCCAGCGGAGCGGCACCGCGCAGGTCGACGTCCGTCAGGGTCGCCGCGCTGAGGTCCGCGTCCTTCAGGGCGCAGCCCACGAACGCGACCCGCTCCAGGCGCGCGCCCCCGAAGTCCGGCTCGACCAGGACACAGCCCTCGAAGACGACGTCCTTGAGCCGGGCCCGGCGCAGATTCAGACAGTCGATCTTCCCGCCGCGGATCAGGACCCGCTCCAGCGCCGCCCCGTGCAACTGCGTGCCGCCCAGCCGGGCGTCGACCAGCTCCACGTCGCGCAGCGTGGCCTCGGCGAGGTCCGTGCCGACGCCCCGCACGCCGGTGAGGACCGAGTCGAGCAGCCGGGCGCGCGGCAGGGACGTCTCGTCCAGCACGCACCCCGTCAGCGCGCAGTCCATGAAGCGGGCGCCCGCGCCGTCCTGTCCGGCGAAGTCCCTCTCCAGGAACTCCAGCCCGTCGTAGTCGCCGTCCGGCTCCAGTCCTCCGCCGCCGTACGGCTCCAGCGCCGGCAGCCGCACCTCGGGGCGCCGCACCGCCCGCACCGCCGCCGCAACGCCGCTGCCGCCCGCCACTCTCCTCGCCATGCCCCCATGCTGCACCCCGCCACTGACAACCGCCCCCACCTGCGGCTTCGTGATCTCCTCCGACCGCGTGTCACGTTTCCCGGCCGCTCATCCGTCGTACTCACGGAAAGACACGACACCAGGCGAACCCGACCCGAGGGAGCCCCCAGCCATGCACCGCATCACCGTCGTCGGCGGCGGCTTCGCCGGACTGACCGCCGCCATCACCGCCGCCGAGGCGGGCGCCGAGGTCACCGTCCACGAGGCCCACCACACGTTCGGCGGACGGGCCCGCACCGCCGACGGCCCGTACCGCACCAACGAAGGCCCGCACGCCCTCTACAACGGCGGCCCGCACTGGTCCTGGCTCAAGCAGCGCGATCTGATCGGCCCCCTCGCGCCCCTCCCGCCGCTGGAGGCGGCCCGGCTGCGGCTGCGCCACCGGGGCGCACTGCGCCGCACCCCGCCCCTCGCCATGCTCAGACTGCTGCGCCGGGGCATCGGACCGGCCCCCGTCGACACCGACTTCCTCACCTGGGCGACCGGCGTCGCGGGCGAGGAGGGCGCCCGTGCCGCCGCCCACTACTGCGCCGTCGCCCTCTTCCACCACGACCCCGGTTCGCTGTCCGCCGCCTTCGTGCAGGAACGCCTGCGCCGGGCGGCCAAGCTGCCGCCCGAGGCGCACTACCCGCGCGGCGGCTGGGCCGGCGTCATCGACCGGATGGCCGCCCTGGCATGGAACCTCGGGGTCCGGATGGAGACCCTGTCCCGGGTCGACACCCTCCCGGCGGACACCCCGGTCGTCGTCGCCACCTCCCTCGACGCCGCCCGCCGTCTGCTCGGCAACCCCGCGCTGACCTGGCCCAGCGGGCGCACCACCCTGATCGACCTGGCCGTGCGGTCCCGGCGCGGCGACGCCTTCGCGGTCTCCGACCTGGACGCGCCGGGCTGGATCGAGCGGTTCACCGCGCAGGACCGCACCCTGGCACCGGCGGGCCAGCAACTGATCCAGGGGCAGATCCCGATCGCTCCGGACGAGTCGAAGGCCGACGGCACCGCCCGCGCGGAGCACCTGCTCGACCTGGGCTTCCCGGGCTGGCGCGAGCGCGTCACCTGGCGGCGCGAGTCCGTCGCGAACGGCCGTACCGGCGCCGTCGACCCGCCCGGCACCACCTGGCGTGACCGGCCCGCCGTCGACCGCGGCGACGGCGTCTACCTCGCCGGGGACCAGGTCGCCGCGCCGGGACTGCTGTCGGAGGTCTCCTTCAACAGTGCCCTGACGGCCGTGTCCCTGGCGCTCGGCCGGAAGGAGCTTGACCTCAAGCAGGCTTGAGGTCGTTGAGTGGGCCCGGACCACGAGCCTCACAAGGGGGACCGCCATGCGCGCCATCCGTCTGCACACCTTCGGCCCGGCCGAGAACCTCGTCCTCGAAGAGGTCGAGGACGCCCGCCCGGGCCCCGGCCAGGTCCGCGTCGCCGTCCGCGCGGCGGGCGTCCACCTGCTGGACACCGCCCTGCGCGAGGGCGTGCGGGGGCCGGCGCCGGAGCTGCCCGTCCTGCCCACGGTCCCCGGCCGCGAGATCGCCGGTGTCGTCGACGCCCTCGGCGAGGGCACCCCCGAGCGCTGGCTCGGCCTGCGGGTCGTCGCCCACCTCGGCTTCGCGCCCGGCGGATACGCCGAACTCGCCGCCGTCGACGCCGGCCGCCTCCACGAGATCCCGGACGGCCTGGGCTTCGCCGAGGCCGTCGCCATGATCGGCACGGGGCGTACGGCGATGGGGATCCTGCAGTTCGCCGACCTCGGCCCCGGCTCCGTCGCCGTGGTCCCGGCCGCCGCGGGGGGCATCGGCACGCTGCTGGTGCAGTACGCGAAGAACGCCGGCGCCACCGTCGTAGGGCTGGCCGGAGGCCCGGCGAAGACCGCCCGCGTCGCGGCGAACGGCGCCGACCTCGCCGTCGACTACACCGACCCGGACTGGCCGGCCAAGGTCCGCGCCCATCTGGGCGGCCGGGCGGCGACCGTCGTCTTCGACGGCGTGGGCGGGGACGTCGCCCGGGAGGCCGTCGCCCTCCTGGGACCCGGCGGCCGGCACCTGGTCTTCGGCTGGTCGGGCAAGGGCCTGCGCGACGGCGGGCCCTACCTCGTCGACGGCGTGTCCCAGCAGGTGCTCGGTCCGGTGATGATGGAGAAGGCCGGCGGGCCCGACCCCGTCCGCACCCTCGAACTGCGCGCCCTCGCCGAGGCCGCCGAGGGCCGCCTCTCCCCCGCCGTGCACCGCTTCCCGCTCGCCGAGGCCGCGGCAGCGCACCGCGCACTCCAGGACCGGGGGACGACCGGGAAGGTGGTTCTGGAGCCCTGACCGGGCGACGGACCCACGGACGACCGGAACAGGATGCGTTACATCCCGATTCATGGTCTTCTGGCCAAATGAGTGCCACCCGGACAGGTGAGGGAACCGCCTCCGCGGACGCCGACCCCCGCCGCTGGTGGGGGCTGGTGGTGATCGCCCTGGCCCAGCTGATGGTCGTCCTCGACGCGACGATCGTGAACATCGCGCTGCCCTCCGCGCAGCGCGACCTGGGCATGTCCGACGCCAACCGCCAGTGGGTGATCACCGCCTACACCCTCGCCTTCGGCGGTCTGCTGCTGCTCGGCGGACGCATCGCCGACCTCGTGGGGCGCAAACGCACCTTCGTCATCGGGCTGATCGGCTTCGCCGCCGCCTCCGCGCTCGGCGGCGCCGCCGTGAGCCCCGCGATGCTCTTCGGCGCCCGGGCGCTGCAGGGCGTCTTCGCCGCCGTCCTCGCGCCCTCCGCGCTGTCCCTGCTGACGACCACCTTCACCGACTCCCGGGAACGCGGGAAGGCCTTCGGCATCTACGGCGCACTGGCCGGCAGCGGCGCCGCCGTCGGCTTCATCGTGGGCGGCGTGCTCACGGAGTTCCTGAACTGGCGCTGGTGCCTGTTCGTCAACATCCCCATCGCCGTCGTCGCCGTGACCGGCGCCCTGGTCCTGCTCCGCGACCGGCCCGGCCACGCCGACGTCCGCCTCGACGTCCCGGGCGTGGTCCTCGGCTGCGGCGGCCTGGTGGCACTCGTCTACGGCTTCAGCGAGGCCCAGCCGCGCGGCTGGTCCGACCCGCTCGTCCTGGCGCTGTTCGCCGCGGGCGTCGTCCTCCTGGGGATCTTCGTGTGGTGGCAGACCCGGGCGCCGGTGCCTCTGCTGCCGCTGCACATCATCCGCGACCGCAACCGCGCCGGCTGCTTCCTGACGATGATGCTGGCCGTCATCGGCATGTTCGGGCTGTTCCTGTTCATGACCTACTACCTCCAGGTCATCCTCGACTACTCCCCCGTGCAGACCGGCCTGGCGTTCCTGCCGTTGACCGCCACGATCGTCATCGGCTCCACCCAGATCTCCGCCCGGCTGCTGCCCCGCGTGGGCCCGCGCATGCTGATGGCCCCCGGCATGCTCCTCGCCTCCGGCGGCATGGTGATCCTCACGCAGATGACCGTGCACTCGCAGTACACCACCGACATCCTGCCCGCCCTGCTCCTGATGGGCCTCGGCATGGGCCTGACCTTCATGCCGGTCTTCTCCACCGCCACCGCCGGTGTCGCCCCGCAGGACGCCGGTGTCACCTCGGCGACGGTCAACACCTCGCAGCAGGTGGGCGGCTCGATCGGCACGGCACTGCTCAACACCGTCGCGACCAGCACCAGCGCCTCCTGGATCGCGTCCCACCTCACCGACCCCACCCGGCGGGAGGAGATCATCAAGGAGGGCATCGTCCACGGCTACACGGTCGCCATCTGGCTCGCCGCCGGCATCATGCTGCTGGCGGGCGTGATCGCGGGCCTGATGGTCACGGCCAAGGCCCCGAAACACGGCACCCCGGCCGACAACCCGGTCCCGGAACCGGTGGGCTGAGGCTCCACGGGCCGCCCGCACCCACGCCGCGGCGCGGAGCGCTCAGTGGCGGCCCGCCACCCGGTCCGCCAGCAGCGCCAGCCGGGACGACGACGCGCGGTGCGTCGTGCGCTCCCGCCGGTCCGCCTCCCGGTACACGGCGTACATGCCCTGCACGCCCAGCCAGCGCAGCGGCTCCGGCTCCCAGCGGCGCACCCGGTGCCCCACCCACGGCAGGTCGGTCAGCTCGGTGCGGCCGCCCTCACCCGAGTCCCGCCGCACCAGGTCGCCCAGGGTCCGCCCGGCCAGGTTGGCGGTGGCCACACCGGAACCGACGTAGCCGCCCGCCCAGCCCAGCCCCGTCGACCGGTCCAGGGTGACGGTCGCGCACCAGTCGCGCGGCACCCCCAGCACCCCCGACCACGCGTGCTCGATCCGCAGCCCGGCCAGGGAGGGGAAGAAGCGGACCAGGATCTCCCGCAACGCCTCGACGGTCGCCGCCTGCGTCGTGCCGTCGTTGTCGGTGCGGGAACCGAAGCGGTAGGGCACCCCGCGCCCGCCGAGCGCGATCCGGCCGTCGGCGGTGCGCTGCGCGTACATGTAGGCGTGCGCCATGTCGCCGAGGGTCTGACGGCCCGCCCAGCCCACCGACTCCCACTGCTCGTCGGTGAGCGGCTCGGTGGTGATCATCGAGGAGTTCATCGGCAGCCAGGTCCGCCGCTGGCCCTTGAGCGAGGCGGTGAAACCCTCGGTGCAGCGCAGTACGTAGGGCGCCCGGACGGTGCCGTAGGGCGTCACCGCCTGCCGGGGCCGGATCTCCGTGACCGGCGTCGACTCGTGGACCGTCACCCCGAGGCGCTCGACGGCCGCCGCGAGCCCCTTCACCAGCTTCACGGGATGCAGCCGCGCCCCGTGCGGCGTCCACGTCGAACCGACGGCGCCCGCCACCCTGATCCGCTCCGCCGTCTCCCGGGCCCCGTACAGCTCCCGGTCCTTCTCGCCGAACGCCAGCTCGGCCTCGTGGAACGCCTTCAGCCGGGCCGCCTGTGCGGGCGTGCACGCCACTTCCAGCACCCCGCCCCGGTGGACGTCGGCGTCGATGCCCTCCTCGGCGGCGGCCCGGATCACCTCGTCCACGGTGTCGTTCATCGCCCGCTGCAGCCGCACCGCCGCCTCGTGGCCGTGCAGCTTCGCGTACCGGTCGCGGCCCGCGATGCCGTTGTACAGCCAGCCGCCGTTGCGGCCGGAGGCGCCGTAACCGCAGAATCGCTGCTCCAGGACCGTGATCCGCAGGGACGGTGCCGCCTTCTTGAGGTAGTACGCCGTCCACAGTCCGGTGTAACCGCCCCCGACGATCACCACGTCCGCCGACGCGTCCCCGGCGAGCGGCTCCCGCACCGCCGGGAGACCGTCGTCCGCGTACCAGTAGGAGATGCCACCGTTCACGACGCCGCTGCTCGGGCTGCTCATGAGCAGGACGTTAACCCTGGTGAAGGTCCGTTGTCTGCTTCGGATTCCGTGGACTTTCGGCGCCCGCACGGCGCCTCGGCAGATGACAAAGCACATGACCGGGCCGCCGCCCGCCGGTACCGTCACCGGACGTGATCGACGTTCCGGCCGCCCTCGCGGCATCCCAGGCGAAGTACAACGGGGAAGCGGGCCGCGCCTTCATCGACGCGCTGCCCGAGCTGGCGGCCGGCTTCCTGGACCGCTGGCGACTGCGCCTCGACGGCCCCCCGATGCACGGCTGGGCGGCCCTGGTGCTGCCCGTCCTGCGCGGCGACGGCACACCGGCCGCGCTCAAGCTCCAGATCCTCGACGAGGAGACGGCGGGCGAGCCCCTCGCCCTGCGGCTGTGGGACGGCGACGGGGCGGTACGCCTGCTCGACCACGATCCCGCCACCGGCACCATGCTGCTGGAGCGCCTCGACCCGACCCGCACGCTCGGCCACGTCGAGGACTCCCGCGCGGCGGTCCTCGTCGTCGCCCGGCTGCTCGCCCGCCTCACCGCCACCCCTGCCCCGCCCGGCCTGCGCGGCCTCGGCGACATCGCGGCGGCCATGCTGGAGCGCACGCCCCGGGCCCTGGCCCACATCCCCGACCCCGAGGCCCGCCGCCTGGTCACCGACTGCGCCGCCGCCGTGCGCGAGGTCGCCTGCGAGCCCGGCGACCGGCTGCTGCACTGGGACCTGCACTACGAGAACGTCCTCGCCTGCGACCGCGCCCCCTGGCTCGCCATCGACCCCAAACCGCTGGCCGGCGACCCCGGCTTCGACCTGCTCCCCGCCCTCGACAACCGCTACGACCCGGCCGAGACCCGGTGGCGCTTCGACGCCCTGACCGACGTCCTCGGCCTGGACCGCGAACGGGCCCGCGCCTGGTCCCTCGGCCGCGTTCTGCAGAACCTCCTGTGGAACGTGGAGGACGGCGACCCGCTCGAGGCCGTGCAGCTGGAGACCGGGCGGCAGTTGCTGACCTGGTGAGCCGTCGGCATCCGTGCGTCGCCGCGTGGTGCGGCAGCGGGGAGCCGCGGCAGGACCGGGGTCAGGGCCGGTCTCCGCTCAGGGCGGCGGGCAGTTCGGTCCGGCGGCGTATGCGCAGCTTGCGGTAGGTGCTGGTCAGATGGGTCTCCACGGTGCGCCGGGCCAGGTGCAGCAGCTCGGCGATCTCGGTGTTGGTCCGGCCCGCGGCGGCCAGTTCGGCGATCCGTCGTTCGCTGTCGGTCAGCGCCCCGGAGCCGGTACGTGCGGTCGCCGGGCCGCGGGCGCCGCTGTCGCGAAGGACCTGGCCGATCAGGGTGAGCAGCCGCGCGGCGCCCGTGAGTTCGGCCAGTTCCGCCGCCTCGCGCAGACGGTCGCGGGCGCGGCCCCGTTCCCCGGCGGCGAGGAGCTGGCGCCCCTGGGCCAACAGCGCCTCGGCCAGCTCCGTCGCGGCGCCGGCGGGCGCGTCCCGCAGGGTGTTCACGGCCTCCTCGGCCAGCTTCAGGCCGCGCCGCCCTCCGGTCGCGGTGCCCAGCACGCGCAGGGCCCGGCCCACCGTGCGCGGGGTGTTCCACACGCGGGCCAGCCGCAGTTCCTCCGTCGCCAGGGCCAGTGCCTCCTGGCCGCCGCCCAGCGCCAGCCGGCACTCCGCGACCGCCGTCCGCCACGGGGTGACGACCGGGCTGACCACCTCGCGGGCGGTCTGCCGCCGTCCGCACTCCAGGAAGTCGTGCAGCGCTCCCGCCGTGTCGCCGGCGGCGGCCCGCTGCACACCCCGCGCGTACAGGAAGCGGTTGAGCTCCCAGGACTCGGGGGCCCTGCGCAGGTCGAAGGCGGCCGCGAGGCGTCCGGCCTCGTCGACCCGGCCGGTGTGGACGAGCGCCATCAGGGTGTGGGCGTCCCGGTTGGCGGGCCCGGTGCGGGGTCCCTCCGTGTGCGGAGACCCGGCGAGGAGGCGAGCGTGGTCGCCGCGGGCCGCGGTGATGTCGGCGCGGGTGTTGAGGAGCGCGTGGTGCATCGGGTGGAGCAGTGCGGGGTGCTGCCCGGTCAGGCCGCGCTCCACGAGCCGTTCCGCCTCGTCCAGTTCGTCGGCCCACTGGGCCACCGCGGCGGCCGTGCCCAGCAGGAAGGGCTCGGCGAGCGGGTCGGTGGGCTGGGCGAGCAGGCCACGTACGCGCGTCATCGCCTCCCCGGCCGAGATCAGCCCGGCCGTCGCCGCGTACCGGACCAGCAGCGCCTGCCCGGCGGTGCCCACCAGCTCCGGGGAGTGCTCGCCGGTCTCGCACAGCCACCGGTACACCTCCTGCCGGGTCGCCAGGTCCTCGTCGGACAGCAGCGCGCCCGCGGCCTGCACGGTGCGGGTGAGGCCAGGGTGGCCGGACAGCCGGCCCTCGGTGCGGCGCAGCACCTCCATGGCCGTACGGATCTCCCCGCGGCCCGCGAGGGCGGTGCCGAGGGCGACGGCCGTACGCACCCGGTTGCGCGGGTCGGCCGGCAGGTGCTGGGCCTCCGCGAGGCGCGCGATGGCCGCGGGTGCGTCGGCCGACGCGTACTCCAGGGAGCCCAGTTCGGTCAGCAGCCGCTGCCGCTGACCGTCGTCGAGCGGCTCGTCCAGCGCCCGGCGCAGATAGCCGACGGCGTCGCCGGGCCGGGCGTCGTGCACGGCGACCGTCACCGCGTCCCGCAGTACGCGCAGGGCCCAGGGCAGCCCGACGGCCGGCGCCCGCAGCAGGTGGCGGGCGACCGCTTCCACCCGTCCGCCCCGGCGCAGCAGTGCCTCCGCCGCCGCCCGGTGCGCGGCCTCCCGGCGGGGTCTCGGCCACCCGGTGAGCACGGCGTCGCGCAGCAGGGGGTGCGCGTAGCGGGGGCGGCCGGCGCCGTCCCGCCGCAGGAGCCCGAGCCGCGTGCAGGCGGCGAGCCATCCGGCGACCCGGGCGGGGTCCGCTCCGGCGGCCTCGGCGAGCAGGTCCACCGGCTCACCGGCGTCCGCCCCGGCCGGGGGCCCCGCCGGGTCGTCGTCCCCGGCCGGCGGCCACGCCTGCTCCAGCGCCGCGAGGCACCGGGCCACGTCGGCCGTCGCGGCGCCGGCGCTGTTCAGCCACCAGGAGACGGCCGCCGGGTACGACCCGGGGTACAGCTCGGCGCAGGTGCCGGGCAGGGGAGGGACGCCGTGGGGTGCGGGACGGTCCGGGTGCGGGGTGCCGCCGAGGTCGTCCAGCAGGGCGTGCAGCAGCAGCGGGCTGCCGGCTCCGGCCCGTACGCACTGGGCCGTCCAGTGCGGGCCCGCCTGTGGGAAGGCCGCCCGCACCAGGGCGGCGGCCGCCGTGTCGCCGAGCGGGGCGAGGGTGTGGGTGCGCACGAGGGAGGGCGACAGGGCCTGGCTGAGACCGGCCGGCCGTGGGTCGATGTCGTACTGGCTGCGCTCGGTGGCCACCAGCAGCACCGGTAATCGGTCCAGCCGCCGGGCCGCCTCCAGCAGCCAGCGGCGCGAGGACTCGTCGGCCAGGTGGATGTCGTCGGCGGCCACCAGCAGCGGTCCCTCGGCCGCGTACGACCGCAGCAGCCGCCACATCCGGGCCGCGCTGCCGCGGTCGTCACCGTCGGGGGAGAGGTCGGTGAAGTCCGGTACCGGTCCGAGGAGTTGCAGGACCGCCCCGAAGGGCACCGCGGTGTCCTCGGGCGAACAGCGCGCGCGCAGCACCCGCATGCCGAGGTCCGCCGCGCGGCGCACGGCGCTCTCCAGCACGGCGGTGCGGCCGGTTCCGGTGGCGCCGCGCACTAGGACGAAGCCCCCGGTGCCCGCCCGGGCCCGCTCGGTCTCGGCCGTCAACAGCGCCCGGGCGTCGTCGCGTTCACGAAGCGGTCCGGTCATCGGGTGCCTCCTGTGGTGAATGGTGCTCCCCCGGCCTGTGAGACGGGCGAACGCGGGCCCGGGTGGTGTGAGGTGGCCCACGCGCGGGAACGGTGTTCCCTGGCCCGCGCGGTGGCTGTGGCGAGGCTCACGGTGGTGCGCGGCCCCGGCCACGGACCCGCGCACCCGCGCGCAGGACCCTCCTGACCTGCCCGAACGCCCACCCGAGGTGTGTCCCTCACGGTGCCCGTCCTGGTCTCGTGGTGTGACTCGTGGTGCTCCACGATTGCGCGGCCGCGGCAGCCGAAGAAGTGTGGAACACGCTCATCCGCTACCGGCCCCTGCAGGTTGGCGGGCTCCTGAACAGGGGGGAATCGGTTGCTCAGCTCACCCCGGACCACCACCACGGCCACCCTCGGCGCCGGCCGGGTCACCCATGCCGTCGACGGGCGTGTTCCGGTGGCGGTGTCCGCTCCGGACCCGATCAGCCGCGAGGGCGCGATCAGCCAGTTGCGCCGGCACCCGGAGGTCGACCTGCGCGAGGAGTCCGGCCCCGGCACGGTGGCGCTGCTCATCGAGGACGCGCTGGACGAGACGGCGCTCACCCGGCTGCGCAGGATCGTGCGCAGCGAGGGCGCGCGCGCCGTGCTCGTGGTCGGCGCGATCCGCGAGACCGAACTGCTGGACGTCGTCGAGTGCGGGGTCGGCGCCATCGTGTGGCGCCACGAGGCCACCGCGCACCGGCTGGTGCAGGCGGTCCTGGCGGCCTCCCGCGGCGACGGCGACCTGCCCGCGGACCTGATCGGGCGGCTCATCAGCCAGGTGGGAACCCTGCATCGGGGGGCGGCGGGCCGCCCCGGCGCCCCCTCGCTGGGCCTCGCACCCCGTGAGGTGGACGTCCTGCGACTGGTCGCCGACGGCCTCGACACCGGGGAGATCGCCGGCAAGCTGTCCTACTCCGAACGGACCGTCAAGAACGTCATGCACGGACTCACCACACGGCTCCATCTGCGCAACCGCGCGCACGCCGTGGCCTATGCCCTGCGGGAAGGCTACATCTGACCGAACGGGCAATCGAAAGCGGCGCGACGGGACCGCGCGGGCAGACCGTCCTGCCCGGGCGCCGTCCCCGGCGCGCCTGCGGGTCGGACGGCCCCCGGGGCACGATCGACGGCGGACGGCAGGCCGGGCGGAACGGCAGTGCGGGCAGGGCGGGAGCGCAAGAGTGATCCACGAGGTGGACGAGGTCCTCAAGACCCTCCTCGGCGGCGGGGCGTTGACGGGCTCGGGCATCGACGTGTCCTTCGAGGCACCCACGCGTGACTGGGCGGCCCGGCGCAACGCCCCCGTGGTCAACGCCTACCTGTACGACATCCGGGAGGACGTGGCCCGGCGCCAGCGCGGCCAGATGGCGGTGCGCGGCGAGGACGACATCGTGGTGCGGCGCCGCCAGCCGCCGCGCTGGTTCCGGCTGTCGTACCTGGTGACGGCCTGGACGAAGACCCCGCAGGACGAGCACCGGCTGCTGTCCGCCGTGCTCGCGACCCTGCTGCCCCGCGAGATCATGCCGCCCTCCGAACTCCCCGGCTCCCTGGGCGCGCTGGGCCTTTCGGTGCCGCTGACGGTGGCCGGCATCCAGACGGAGTCCCGGTCCCTCGCCGAGATCTGGTCCGCCCTGGGCGGCGAACTGAAGCCGTCCCTGGACCTGGTGGTCACCGCGCCCTTCCCCGCCTTCCCGGAGTACGACGCCGGTCCCCCGGTCACCGAGGGAGCCGTGGTCCGGGTGCGCGACCTGGCCGACGACACGGCGGAGCCCGCCGGACGCGCCCACCGGCCCCACCAGGTCGCCGCGGCGCGGGCCGCCCGCAGGACCCGGTCCGGCCGGCCCACGGACCCGCGGTGAACGCCCCGTACACCACCGCGGACGGCCCGGCGCCGCACGCGGGCACCCCCAGCGACCCCGCCCACGCGCTGCTCGCCCGGCTCGCCGTGCTGCGGGAGCGGGTGACCGTCCTCGCCGAGCAGCGGGCCGCCACCGATCCCACCGCCGACGACCCGCTGCGGGGTCTCTACCTGTCCGAGGAGGCGGTACGGCACCTGCTGCGCACCTGGCCCCCGGACACCGGTGACGACGGCCCCCGGACGGCCACCGGTGTCGCCCCCGGCGAAGGCCCCGGCGACGTCCACGGCGGGGAGACGGCCGACCGGCTGGCCCGGCTGGCCGCACGGGCGGCGCTGACCGAACTGGACGTCGCCGTCCTGCTCGTGGCCCTCGCCCCCGACGTCGACCGCACCTTCGAGCCGCTCTACGGCTACCTCAACGACGACGTCAGCCGCCGCCGGGCCACCGCGGGCCTGGCCCTGGAGCTGTGCGCCGTGCCCGCGCACGCGGCGGCGGCCCGCGCCCGCCTGCACGCCTCCGCACCGCTGCGCGCCCTCGGCCTGCTGGAGGTCGAGGAGCCCGAACGCCCGTTCCTGACCCGGTCGCTGCGGGTTCCCGACCGGCTGACCGGCCACCTGCTCGGCGACGACACCCCGGACGCCGCGCTGCTCGGCCGGCTGCACCCGGTGCCGGAACCGCTGCCCGCCGACCCGGCCGCCGAGGACTTCGCGCACCGGCTCGCCGCCCGCCTGCTCGCCGGACCGGTCACCGTCCACCTCCGCGAGCGGCACGAGGGGGACGGCCTGGCCGCGATCGCCTCCGCGCTGCGCCTCGCCGGTCTCGACGCGCTGCACTGCCCGGACCCCGGGGACCAGGTCCCCGAGCTGTTGCGCGAGGCCCGCCTGGACGGCCGGGCCGTCGTCGTCACGGGCCTGCCCGAGAAGCCGGGCCCGCTGGTGCGGGCGCTGACGGCCGCGAGCGACGTGACCGTCCTGCTGACGGACACCCGCCCCTACGACCCGCACTGGTCCCCCGACGATCCGCTGGTCCTGGACGCCCCGGGCCGCCGGGCCGGCGGGGCGCCCGCCTGGCGGGCCGCGCTCGGCACGGACGCCGACGGCTTCGACCTGGCCGCCACCGTCGCCCCGTACCGCCTGGGCGGCGACCGCATCCGGCGGGCCGCGCAGGCCGCCCGCGCGCTGGCCGCCTTCGACGCCGGCCCGGTCACCGCCGGCCACGTCCGGCTCGCCGCCCGCCGCCAGTCGGCCTCCGGCCTGGAAAGCCACGCCCGGCGCATCCGCCCCGCGGTGGACTGGGGGGACCTGGTCCTGCCCGATCAGCCCCTCACGCAACTGCGGGAACTCGCCCTGCGCGCCCGCCACCGCGACCGTGTGCTCGGCGACTGGCGGCTCAGCGCCGGCGGCGGCCGCGGCCGGGGCGTCCTCGGGCTGTTCGCGGGCGAGTCCGGCACCGGCAAGACCCTGTCGGCGGAGGTGGTCGCCGCCGACCTGGGCCTGGACCTGTACGTCGTCCAGTTGTCCTCGATCGTGGACAAGTACGTCGGCGAGACCGAGAAGAACCTGGAACGGATCTTCACGGAGGCCGACCGCACCGACGCCGTGCTCCTCTTCGACGAGGCCGACGCCGTGTTCGGCAAGCGCTCCGAGGTCAAGGACTCGCACGACCGGTACGCCAACATGGAGAGCGCCTACCTGCTCCAGCGGCTGGAGTCCTTCGACGGCATCGCCCTGCTCACCACCAACCTGCGGGCCAACATCGACGAGGCGTTCACGCGGCGGCTGGACCTGGTGGTCGACTTCCCGTTCCCGGACGCCGGGCAGCGGCTGGCGCTGTGGCGGCACGGCCTGGCGCACGTCCCGTCCGCCGACGGCATCGACCCGGCGCCCCTGGCCCGGGAGTTCGAGCTGGCCGGCGGTTCGATCCGCAGCGCGGTGGTCACCGCCGCCTACCTGGCCGCCGGGCGCGGGGACCAGGTGACGGCGGGCGACCTGCTGGAGGGCGCCCGCCGCGAGTACCGCAAGGCGGGGCGGCTGGTGCCGGGCGAGGGCGGCTGGTGACCGTCAGTCCTGGTCCGTCCGGACGATCCGCCACTCCGCGTCGTCGGAGCTGGCGCAGTCGTAGATCATCAACCGGGCGAAGAGGTTGCCCCCGTCGACGCCGTCCAGGTCCAGGCACGCGTTGTTGCTGGCGAAGTTGCGGATCCAGTAGACGCCGCTCTGCTGCTCGTCGAGCCACCAGAGCTGGTTGTCGGCGGTCGTGCCGTCGCAGTGGAACTCGGCGACGGGCGTCCCGAAGGGCCGGGCACCGTACTCGCCCAGGTCCATGCAGTACTTGTCCTTGACGTTCCGGATCTGGAAGAGAGCCGCCCCGCCGGGACCGCCCTTCTCGTCCGTCACCTCCAGGTCCCAGATCTGGTTGTCCCCGTCGGTGTCGTCGCAGACGGCCTGCTGGACCGGGCCGTCGATCTCCCCCTTCTCACGGCCGGGCAGTTCGGCGCACATGTCGCTGGCGGTGTTGCGCAGCAGGACGTTCCGGGCGGGCACCACGGGCGGCTCGCTCTTGGGCTTCTGGGAGGGCGAGGCGCCGCCCCCACCGCCACCGCCGCCGCCGTCGTCCTTCGGTTCCTCGGCGGCCGGCGGCTCGGGTGCCTCGACGGGAGCCGACGCGGCCGCGCTGGGCAGCGGCTCGGGCGGGGCACTGGGCCTGGGTGCGAGCGCGGCGCCCGCCTGCTCCGTCTGCTCGGTGGCACTGGAGCGGACCTGGGGCTTGTAGGAGATCCAGATCATGACGAAGGCGATGGTCAGGGCCAGGGCTATGCCGAAGAACGTGGCGAGCCAGCGGGGCAGGAACCCGCGCTGCACGTACGTCCCCTCGACCGCCGTCGGTTCGACGCCCGACCGGCGCACCGCCAGCGAGTACGGCCGCTCCTCCTTCGCGCCGAACCAGATGATCCGGCGCGGCCTGAGCGTCGTGTCCACGAACGCGGCACGCCCCGGCTCGATCTGCACGTTCCCCGGACGGATCTCGTACGTCAGGTGGTCCCCGGTGTCGCTGCCCGCGACCGACGCCGTCACCTTGGTGTTGCCGAGGTTGTCCACCGCGAGCCGCGGCCGGCCCCGGAACCTGCCCTTCACCGTCGGCGGCACCAGTTCCGCCCGCACCTCGGTGAACGGCGTGATCGTCAGGTTTCCCTCCGGGACCGTCACCGCTTCCGGATGCTCGGTCGGCGTGATCCGCACCGCGTACGGATTCGGGCCGGCGGTGGCGTCGGGGGTCCGCGGCGGCGCGAACGTCAGCTCGACGGTGCCGGTCGTACCGGGGTACAGCCGCAGCGTCTGCGGCTCGACGGTCGTCCAGGGGGCCACGTCCCCGACGGGTTCGAACCGGTACTCGTCGACGACGTCGCCGGTGTTGCGCAGCCGCAGCCGCACCCGTGTGCTGCTGCCGGGATCGACCGTGACGGACGCGGGCTCCAGGGAAGTCCAAAGGCTCACGCCGCGACGCTACGGGCGTCTCCCACGGCCGTCACTGGCTTCCGGGGCAGAGTTCGGTGCACCATCGGTCCGCCCCCCGCGGGCGGCCGGGCAGCGCCGCCCGCCGGGGTCAGGACTGCGGGGCCGCGAAGAGCGCGTTGAAGTACATCCGCCCGACGCGGTCCTGGATCTTCGCCCGCCTCGTCTTCTTCGCGAAGCCGCGCCCCTCCTCCTCGTCGTACTTGGTGTTGCCCAGCTCGGCCACGATCGCGGCCAGCAGCCGCTGCTGCCCGGCGTCGCCGCTCGCCTGGACGTAGTTGACGAGGGCCTGCCAGGGGTTGCCCAGGTTGAGGCCCTCCTCCCGGGCACGGTCCCGGACGGCGCTGGAGATCGTGTTGTCGGAGCTGGTGTACTCCATGCGCAACTGCCCCGTCAGGGCGTTCTCGTTCACCAGGACGTTGTGGTACTCGACCAGGGCCCGGCGCCCGCCCGACATGTCGACGTCGAAGCCGTCCTGGTGCTGCTTGAGGTGTCCCATCTCGTGCTGGATGGTCTGGGCGACGGTGAAGCCGCCCTCGGCGGTGCTGTTCACCAGGATCAGCCCGTACTGGGCCAGGTAACCGCCGCCGCCCGCCTGGGCCACGACGTCGCTGGCCGGCGTGCTGCCGTCGTGCCAGCCGTTGACCTCCTGGACGGTCAGCCTGCCGTCCGCGGGGGTCAGGCCGACCACGTTGCCCGCGGGGTAGTTCTCGAAGGGCGTGTCGGCCCGGACGCCGGGCGGCACCTCCACGATCTTCACGGCGCGGGTGATGCCCAGCGCCGTCGTCGCCGACTCGACCAGCGCCGGGTCCAGGGCCCGCTGCACGGGACCGGTCGTCAGGCCGCCCGTGGCGCGCTGGACGGTGTCCTCGCGCTCACCCGCCCGTGCGTCGACCGCTCGCTGCGCGACGACCGAGGGGGCGGTGGCGGCGCCCGAGGCGAAGGCGGCGCCGTCGGCGACCGCCGCGCGTTCGGAACCCTGCCCCGGGTCGGTGACGGTGACGCCCGCGCCGTTGTCGTTGCCCGTCTCGCGGACGCCCCTGAGGTTCTTGTCCAGGTGACTGGCCTCGTGGGCGAGGATCTCCGTGTTCCCGACGGCCGACGGCCCCAGGAAGATGTGGCTGCCGACCGTCATGGCCTGCGCGCCCATCGCCGCGGTCGCCCGCTGCGCCGTCGGGTTGTCGTGCACGCGGCCTGCGGAGAGGTTGTCGTTCTGGTAGAAGGACTTCGCCTTGGCGAGGAAGGGGCCGGGCAGGGGGCTGCTCGGGGTCGCCATCGCGGCGTCGAGGAGGCCGCGCTGGGCCGTCGGGCCGGTGTCCGCCGCCTGCCCGTGCCCGCACCCGGGTCCGTGTTCGTGCCGCTCCGCCTCGACGGCCCGGGCCACGGCCGCGTTCCCCGCCCTGTGCTGGAGGTCCAGCATCCGCTGGACCGGCGCGCTCGGCCGGATCACGGGGCGGTGGGTGTCCCGCTCGTCGGACGGTCGGCTCCGCGTTCCGTGCGCGCGCACGATGCTCCCTTCGACACCGGACGGTTGACCCCCCAGCCTGACCGGTCCGCCCCCGCCGCCGGCAGGTCCGCGAGGGCAGGCATGGGGGCAGCCGGTCCGGCCCGGCCTACCCGTCCGCGAACCGCCGCGCCTGCGACGCCGGCATCCGGATCACCACCGGCGTCACCAGGACGCCGTCCCGCACCCCCACGGCCGCCGGGCCGCGCAGCCGCTGCGTGTGCCGGTGCCGGACCCGGGCCACGGCGCGGAACTCCAGGGTGAACTGGACGAGCGCCGAGGCCTCCTTGGGCTTCTGCAGCGGCACCGTGCCGGCCGCGTTGCCCGCCGTGCCGGTGGGACCGCCCTCGGCTCCGAAGGCGCCGGGCGTGTTGGTCATGCCGGACTGGTCGACCCGGACCGGACCGGCGCCTCCGCCGAGGCCGCCCGCGCGCCCGCGCCGGCCCGCCTGCCGATGCTCGACACCCGCCGGCCGGCCGTCCTCCGGCGTGCTCTGCGCCACCGTCTCGAAGGTCATCTCCTCACTCTCGCCCAGCAGCCGGCCGTCCAGCAGCCGCGCGTGCAGCGAGCAGTCGATGTCCTGCCCCTCGAGACCGGAGGCGTGCACCGGCGGCAGTTCGGCTCCGCCCGCGACCAGCAGGGGCAGCGCGGCCTGGAGCCACTCCGTGGAGACGGCCTCGCGGTGCGCGTAGTACGCGGCGTTCCCCGGCCTGCGGAAGCGGGTGTCGGCGTGCGCGTCGGCCATCGCCCCGCCGATCAGCGCCCTGACCTGCGGTGCGCCCCGGAACCCGTCGGCCTGCGCCTCCAGCGGGAGCGTCGCCCCGGCGGCCCGCCAGGCGCTCAGGCCCCCCGGGGAGGCCTCGTGGGCGCCGGCCGCGACCGCCGGGTACTGCCCGGGGGCGCGCTCCTGCGGCACCGGGCCCATCCGGGCGAGGGCCGCGAGGTCCTTCTCCAGCGCGCGGTGGACCAGGCTCGCGTCGAAGCCCACGGTGGCCAGCCGCCCGCCCGCGGAGCGCAGTTCGAGTTCGGCCCGGACCGGGATGCTCACCTTCGTGGACGGGGCGTCGCCGACGATGGCGCGGAGTCCGGTCTGGGTCCGGGAGGTCCGGGACCGGCCGGTGGACTCCGTCCGGCCGGCGAGGGGGCCCGCGGTGCCGTCGGCCTGCCCGACGGCACCGTCCTCGGACCGGGCGCCGCCCGTCAGCCCGCCGGCGAGGCCGTCGGTCCGGCTCTCCTGGTGACCGTGCGCGCTCTGGGCCGCGGCGACCGTCGCGTACTCCATCTCCCGGTCGCCGGCGGACGGTCCGACGACTGTGCCGGGGCCGGTGCGCCGGACGTGGAAGACGGCCCAGTAGGGCGTCGCCCGGCGGCCGGGCGTGCTGCTGTTGCGCAGCAGTTCCACGGGCACGCCGCCGTCCATGGCGCCGGCGAGGAGGCCGGTGGCGCCGTCCCGGTCCAGGACGCGCAGCAGGCGCTGGACGTTGTCGAAGGTGTCGTCGAGCCGGCGGCGCGGCAGCAGGTCGTCGGCGAGGCTCCGGTCGTCGACGGCCGCGCGCAGCCGGTTCAGCAGCGGGACGAAGTCGGGGAGTTCGTCGATCAGGCCGAAGCCGACGGGCAGCGTCCCGGCGTGTCCGGGCAGGGCGCTTCCCGGTGCCGCGCCCCGCGCCGTGCCGGGGTCGCCGGAGCCGGACGCGGACGCGGCGTCCCGGCCGTCCTCGCGGTCCGGCTGCTTCCCCTTCCCGCCGGGCTCCGGTGCCGCCGACCCGAACAGCCCGTCCGGGCCCAGCAGGGCGAGCGCGTCCCGCTGTTCCCGCGCCCGTTCCTCCGGGTCGCGCAGGCCCGCCGCCGCGAGCTGGGCGGCGGTGAGCCACAGGCCGACGGCGCCGGGGACGGTGCGGTGCCCGGCGGCGGCGTAGGGGCCCGAGCCGTTGACGGTGACCTCGGCGACCATGCTGACGTCCAGGTCGCACTGCACGAGGTAGAGGGGGCGGGAGCGCGGGTTGACGGCGTTGCGCTCCACGGTGCCGCTGAGCGTGCCGGCCGCCGCGTCGCTGGTCGCCGTGGCGCCCCGGTAGGAGGCCGACTCGGCCAGGCCCCAGCCGTCGCCGCCCTCGGCGCCCCGGCCCGAGACCGTGAAGCCCGTGCTCTTCGTCCGGGCGCGCTGTCCCGAGCCCTGGTGCCCGCCCAGTGCCATGTTCTCCATGCCGGCGCCGGTGGAGCGGTGCCGTACCCGGGGGCGGGTGAGGGCGAAGCGGGTGCCGACCGCGCCGTCCAGCGCGGTGAGCCGCCGGGGGTGCCGCAGGTCGGCGACGACCCAGCCGGAGGTGACGCCCTGCCGCAGGGCCGCGGTGACCGCCTGCGGGGCGAAGCGGTCCTCGACCGCGAGCCGCGGGGCCAGCCCCTCCGTCTCGAAGGCGGTGTCCCCGCGTGCGTCGCTGCGCCCCCGGCGGGCGGCCTGCGCCAGGAGCTGGAACGCCAGGTCACGCACCGGCTTGGCGTCGCCGACGGTCTCCACGAAGTCCCAGTCGCGCAGGCCGCGGCCGGGTGCCCGGGTGGTCAGGTCGCCGATGCCGGAGGCGTCCAGGGGCCCGGTCCGCGTCCGGCCCGCCGTGCGGTGCCGGTCCAGCCGGGCGTGCGTCTCCTCGTCGACGGTGAAGGCGGTGGGCGTGCTCAGGCGCACGTCCTGGCCCTCCTCGTCGAAGCGCAGGGGGTTGTCCCGCAGGCCGCGGTCGTCGGACGAGGCGATCCGCTCGGCCTCGGGCCGGTGCCGTCCGGGGCGGCCCGGCGTGACGGCGCGCTTGGCGGTGCGTTCCCGGCTGGTCATGGTGACGTCGACGCCGAGCCACAGCTTGGTGCCGAAGGTGCTGGTCGACACGTCGCCGCTGTTCAGCGAGTCGGTACGGGTGACGGGGCCGCCCTGGGAGCGGCGGCTGGACTCCACCGCCGCGTCGGCCACGGCGCCCACGCTCAGCGCGCCCGGCACCAGGGAGCCCCGGACGCCCGCCTGCGCGCCGGCCCGCCGGGAGGTGGCGGCACCGCTCTGGCCGCCCGACCCGACGCCCGCGCTGCTGCGCACCAGCCAGTCGGCGGTGTCGCCGAGGTAGGTCAGGGCGCCGATCTGCCCGCGCACCCGGACCTGTACGTCGTGGGAGGCCAGGGCCGTCTTGCGGCGCAGCCGCACCGGGACGCCGGTGGACAGCAACTGGTCCTTGTTGGCGCGCAGGTTGGTCTCCGACAGGACGGTGACCAGTTCCCGGTAGTTGCGCCGCTGGGCCTCGGCGTCGGCGCGGCCCGCGTCCCGGCCCGTCGCCTGCGCGCCGAACGGGGGCAGATAGCCGGCCAGCCGCGGCTCGGTGGCGAACAGCCGGGTCACCGCCGCGATCAGGGGCCGGGTGTCCAGGTGCGTGAGGGCCACGCTGGATCCGGCCGCGTCGAACGGCAGCCGTCGTTCGGTCTTCTCGGGCAGGCCGTCCGGCCCGGTCACGGGCGTTCCGTCGGGCCCGGTCCGGTCCGGCTTCGTGTACAGCTCGCCCGGCTCGGTGCCGGCCGGCAGCGGCAGCCCGAGGTGGTGGGCCTCCTCGGCGCGCAGGGTGACCCAGGCGTCGAGGACGTGCTCCGCGCCGCGGCGCGCGGGCCGCGCGGTGTGCCCCGGGGCGGCCGGCCCGGTGCCCTGCACGGTGAGACGCACCCGGGCGCGGTAGAGCACCTTGCCGCCGCGGACCTCGGCGCCCTGCCGGGTGGCGGCGGTCTGGTCGGCGGCGGTGAACCGCATGCGCCGGTACCCGGCGACGCCCATGCCCGAGAAGCGCACGGCGGGCCCCGCGCCCGGTGCGCCGAGGCCCACGGCGGGGCCGGCGCCGGCGGTGCCGTTCGATCCCTTGCCCACGGTGGCGCCCGCTCCGTGGGACACCTGCTGGTGGGTGCGCAACTGGGTCTGCCCGGCTCCCCAGCCGGGGACCAGCGAGACGATGTCGGCCCGCATCCGGTAGGCGCTCGCCGCCCCGGCCGCTCCGGCGTCCAGGTCCTCGCTCGCCACCCAGCCCGCGAGCATGCGGGGCAGGTCCTGGAGGACGGTCGTGGTGCTGGTGGCCTCGTAGAGCCGGGCGCGTCCGGCCGAGCCGGGGGCGACCGCCGCGGGATGCAGCACGGAGGCGACCGTGTCGAACAGCCCGCCGCCGCCCGCGTGCGGGGCCGCGCCGTCCTCCACGGAGATCGCGGCCATGGAGGTGGCCTGCCGCACCGCCTTCCGCCGCCGCGCGCCGAGCTCGGGCCCGTGGGCGGGCGGGACGGTGCCCATCGGCACCAGGTGCTCGCTCGGCACCCGCATCGTCAGGGTGCCGGCGCCGTGGAACTCCTGGGGTGCCGTGCCGGGGCCCTGCCGGTCGACGCGGACGGTGTAGGTCACCCGGCGCGTGCTGCGTACCGTGCCGCCCGCGCTGCGCACCGTCCGGGGCTCGGACACCGTCCGCGTGGTGTGCACGTCGCGGTCGGTGCGCAGGGCGGCGCCCGCTGCCAGCTCGGCACCGGCCCACACGCCCGGGGCGGGTGTGGGGGCCAGCACCGTGCCGGAGCCGCTGAGGCCGAACTGCCGGGAGCGGACGGCGTCGGTCGCCACGGTGGCCGCCGCGCTGTGCTGCTGGTCCACCTTGGTGGCCGGGTCGGTGGCGGCCTCCGCGGCCGCCGTCCGCGTCGCCGACAGCCGGGGCGTGGTGGCCGCCGGGTTCGGGAACACGGAGGGCCCGGGGCCGGCGCCGGAGCCGGGGCCGACGGAGACCGTGACGTCGTAGTCGGCGTCGGCGCCCCGCACGGAGAACGCGCGGCCTCGGCCGTAGAACGACTCCGGGCGGCCGGCCAGCTCCCGCCGTACGGCGGCGACGTCGCCGTCCGTCCGTCCGGTGACCCGGGTGAGGACGTGCCCGACGAACTCGTGGCCGGTCAGCCCGCCGGCGGTGGAGAGTCCCGCCGACGTCATGTCCCGCAGGTACGGGGGCAGCACCAGGAGGGGCGGCGGCGTGCCGTCGCCCCGGCCCGCCTCGGTCGGTCCCCCGCCCGGGCCGGCCGCCGGCGCAGTGCGCCGGGCGGGGCGCCGGGGCCGCGGGACGCCGGTGTCGCCCTGCCGTCCCGGCGGCGCCTCCTCCTCGGCGATCGGGGCCAGGGGCGCCCGCGCCACCACGGGCGGTCCCGGCGTGCTCGCCGGGGGCGGTGCGGTGCGGTTGCCGAGGAGGCGGGCGGCCGCGCGGTTGCCGGCGGCACCCTGCACGGCCCACAGCGCCCGCGGGCCGAGTGCGGACGCGGCGGCGGAGGGGACGCCGGCCGGGAGGTGTGCGGCGCCGGCGTCGCCGGGCACGGTCCGCGGGGGCACCGCCGCCGGGCCCGTCCGGTCCGCCGCGGACCCACTCGTGCCGGACTCGTCCCGCCGTCCCCGCATCGCACGCCCCCGCCCGACGAGGCGCCGGCCCCGTCCCGTCCTCGTCACCGGCTCGGCGTGGTGCGGAGCCCGGCCAGGCGGGGAGGCTAACCCATGACCGGAGTGGGCCACAGGGTGACGTACGGGGGAACGGAGCCCGCGCGGGGGCGCGCCGGCCGGATGCCGGGCCTGCGACCAGCGGCTGAGCCGTCCGGCCTGCCCCTACGGGCACAGCCGGGGGCAGTGTCGGTGCCCCCGCTCCGGCCCCCCGGGTCGTTCCGGCGGGGGCAACGCGCGCGCGAGGCTGAGGGGCGTCCTGTCTCGTACCCCGAGGAGAGCAGAGCATGCCGTCCTACCTGTCGCCCGGCGTCTACGTCGAGGAGGTGGCCAGCGGCTCGCGCCCGATAGAGGGGGTGGGCACCTCGGTGGCGGCCTTCGTCGGACTCGCGCCGACCGGACCGCTGAACGAGCCCACGCTGGTCACCAACTGGACCCAGTACGTCGCGGCGTTCGGTGACTTCACCGACGGGTACTACCTCGCGCACTCCGTCTACGGGTTCTTCAACAACGGCGGCAGCGCGGCCTACGTCGTCCGCGTGGGCGGCTCCGCCGAGGACGCCGCCGGTGAGGGCCCGGGCACGGCCGCCGCCCCCTCGGTCACGGGCGGCTCCGCTCCCGCCGCGCTGCCCGCCGCCGAACCCCGGCAGCTCGGGACGTTCGCCGTGACCGCCACCGCCGCGGGCGAGAACGGCCCGCTGTCCGTCGAGGTCGCCGACCCCGAGGGCGAGGGCCCCGCCGAGCGCTTCAAGCTGATCGTCAAGGACGGCGACCGGCCGGTCGAGACCTTCGACGTGAGCGCCAAGAAGGGCAACCGCGCCTACGTCGTCACCCAGGTCAAGGAGCGCTCCAAGCTCATCACCGTGACGGAGGCCGCGCCGTCCGCGCAGCTGGCCCGCCCGGAGAACCAGACCGTGACCCTGCCCGCGCCGCCCGCCGCCCCGGCCGGCAAGGCCGCGCCCGCCCCCCGTGGCGAGGTCGCGCACCCCGGCCCGGCGCAGTACCTCGGCGACTCCGCGGACCGCACCGGCTTCGGCGGCCTGGAGGCCGTCGACGAGGTCTCCATGGTCGCCGTGCCCGACCTGATGGCCGCCTACCAGCGCGGCGCGATCGACCTGGAGGCCGTCAAGGCCGTCCAGCTCGGTCTCATCGCCCACTGCGAGCTGATGGGCGACCGCGTCGCGGTCATCGACCCGCCGCCCGGCCTGAACGCCCGCCAGATCCGCGTCTGGCGCCAGGAGACGGCCGGCTACGACTCCAAGTACGCGGCCCTCTACTACCCCTGGATCAAGACCTTCGACCCGGCGTCCGGCCAGTCCCGCCTGGTCCCGCCGAGCGGTCACGTGTCCGGCATCTGGGCCCGCAACGACTCCGAGCGCGGCGTGCACAAGGCCCCCGCCAACGAGGTCGTCCGCGGCGCCGTCGACCTCGAACTCCAGATCACCCGCGGCGAGCAGGACCTGCTCAACCCCATCGGCGTCAACTGCATCCGCGCCTTCCCGGGCCGCGGCATCCGCGTCTGGGGCGCCCGCACCCTCTCCTCCGACCCGGCGTGGCGCTACCTGAACATCCGCCGGTACTTCAACTACCTGGAGGAGTCGATCCTGATCGGCACCCAGTGGGTGGTGTTCGAGCCGAACGACCACAACCTCTGGGCCCGCATCCGCCGCAACGTCTCGGCGTTCCTGGTCAACGAGTGGCGCAACGGCGCCCTGTTCGGCCAGAGCCCCGAGCAGGCCTACTACGTCAAGTGCGACGAGGAGACCAACCCGCCGGAGTCCGTCGACCTCGGCCGGGTCATCTGCGAGATCGGCATCGCCCCGGTCAAGCCCGCCGAGTTCGTGATCTTCCGGCTGGCC
The DNA here is from genome assembly GCF_044765825.1 of Streptomyces flaveolus. NCBI lineage: Bacteria > Bacillati > Actinomycetota > Actinomycetes > Kitasatosporales > Streptomycetaceae > Streptomyces > Streptomyces flaveolus. The sequence continues at coordinate 446,097 of NZ_JBIWKU010000006.1, forward strand.
CAGTTCTCCAGCGGCAGCGGGGAGCTGGAGGAGTAGGCGGCACCCGCCCGCTCCCCGTAAGCCCCCTCCCATCCCCAGAAGGACAGCGAACACATGAGTCTCCAGCCGGGTGACGCCCTCACATCACACAACTTCGGTCTCCAGATCGACGGTGTGATGGTCGAGTATCTCGCCGAGGTCAGCGGCCTCACCCTCGAACAGGACGTCATCACCTACCAGCAGAACAGCGCGCAGGGCCGGGCGGAGGTGGCGCTGCTGCCGGGCGTGCAGAAGAACGGCCAGTGCACCGTCGTGCGCGGCATGACCCAGTCGGCGTCGTTCACCCAGTGGATCAACGACTCGATCCGCGGCCAGATGAGCACGGCCCGCAAGAACGCGTCGATCATCATGATGGACTACCAGGACAACCCGGTGAAGCGGTACAACCTGCGCAACGCCTGGTGCAGCAAGATCGACACGAGCACGGTGAAGGCGGGCGAGGCGGCGGCCCTGACCGAGACCGTCACCATCGTGTTCGAAGAACTGGTCATCGAGTAATGCGGCGTACGGCTGCCAAGGCACCCGCCGCGGCACCCCCGACTGCGGCGGCGGGAGCGGACTTCCCCCGTTCGGCTCCCGCCGCCGCGCCCGCCGAGGTCCCGGCCGACCCGGGGCCCCGGCAGCAGCTCGTCACGGAGTTCCCCTTCGAACTGCCGCGCGGTTACGTCGACGAGTCGGGCACGGTGCACCGGGACGGTGTGATGCGCCTGTCGACGGCCCGGGACGAGCTGGTCCCGCTGCGCGACGTGCGCGTGCAGGAGAACCCCGCGTACCTGTCGGTGGTGCTGCTCGGCCGGGTCATCACCCGGCTCGGCACGCTGCCGATGGTGCACGACGGGATCGTGGAGAACATGTTCGCCTCCGACCTGGCGTTCCTCCAGGACTTCTACCGTCAGATCAACGCGGAGGGGCACACCCGCGCGGCCGTGCAGTGCCCGCACTGCTCGGAGCCCTTCGAGGTGGAACTCGGCGGGAGCCGCCTGGGGGAATCGTGACGTACGCGACCGACCGGCTGCACGAGGAGATCGCGTACGTCGCCTACCACTTCCACTGGGGCCTGGACGCGATTCTGGACCTGGAGCACCAGGACCGGCGCCGGTACACGGAGCAGATCGCGTCCCTCGTGACGCGCGGCGCGGCGGAGGGCTGAGCGGTGGGATTCCTGGACCGGCTGCGGGGACGGCAGGGCGGCACCGGCGGGGCGGACTCCGAGAGCCCGGCCCCGCACGGGGACGCGCCGAGCACGGCCGGCACGCCGAGCACGGCGAGCCCGGCGGAGGTGCCGGCCACGGCCGGTGTCCCGGCGCCGCCCGTGGCCGTCGCCGCGTGGACGGCCCTGCCGCCGATCCAGCGGTCGACGGGCGGCCGGCGTCCCGGCGTCGCGGACGCCGGGTTCGGCGGACGGCTGCCGACCTGGCAGAACCCGTCGTTCAGCGGGGCGCCGTCCCCGGCGGTCCTCGACCCGGCGGCCGGCCACGGCCTGCTCTCGGGGGCGTTCGCCGAGCCGGCGCGGCCGGGCGCGGAGTCCGGGCCCCGTACGCGGGGGCTGCCGCCGGCGTCCCCGGCGGGCGCTCCCGCCGTGCAGCGCATGCCGGTGGCGCCGCTGCGGGCGATACCGGGCACGCCCGCGTCGTCCCCGGCCGCGCCCGCCTCGGCCCCGGCCGCGTCGCCGTCGGCGCGGGCGGGGATTGCGCCGTCCGCCGCCGCGCCGGCCGCGTCCCGGACGCCGGTCCAGCGGTCGCGCTCCACGGGGCCGGCGTCGCCGCCGGCTCCGGCGGGACCCCCGGCCCGGGGCGCGCACGGCGTCCGCGCGACTCCCGTGCCGCCCGCCGCGCCGCGCACGCGGGACCTGCTCACCAGGGCTCCGTCCGCGCCGGCGGCCGTGCAGCGACGTGCCCTGCCCGCGACCCGGCGCACGCCCGACGCCGCTCCCGCCTCCTCGGGCACCGCTCCGTCGTCGGCGGACGGTGACCGAGGAGGCCCCGGCACGCCTCCCGCCGGGTCCGCCGGCCCGGCGCCCGCGCCTGCCGCGGCGCCCGTCCAGCGTGCGGCACACCCGCACGGCACCGCGCCCGCACCACGGACGCCCACCTCCGGTCCCCGGGCGACGGCCGCGTCCCCGGACGGCCCGGCGACCGCCGACGCGTCTTCGGGCCCCGTCCGCCTGCCCGGCCCCACGACCGGCACCCCGGCACCGGGCGACGCCCCGGCTCCCGGTACCCCGGTCCAGCGGGCGGCCCACGACGCGCGGCCCACACCCCGCGGCACCCCGACCCCGCGCACCGCCGCACGGCCCGGGAACGCCCCGGCGGCGGACACCCCGGCGGCCGGCACACCGGTCCAGCGGGCGACGTCCACCCCGCGCACGGGTCCGACCGGCACACCGGCCCCGCGTACGCCGTCGACGTCGCGCACGAGCCCGGCCACGAACGCCCCCGCACCCGGAACTCCGGCCCAGCGAGCGACGTCCACCCCGCGCACGAACCCGACCGGCAACGGCAACACCCCGGCGGGCAGCCCCGCCGCGCCCGGCGCACCGGCCCGGGGCACGCCGTCGACGCCACGCACGAGCCCGGCCGCGAACAGCCCGGCGGCCGGCACACCGGCCCAGCGGACGACGCCCACCCCGCACACGAACCCGACCGGCGACGCCTCGGCGGCCGGCACTCCGGTCCAGCGGGCGACGCCCGCCCCGCTCCCGAAGCCGGCCGGCAACCGGACCACGGAGGACACCCCGGCGCCCGGCACACCGGCCCAGCGGGCCACCTCCGCCCCGCACACGGACCCGACCGGCGACGGCACCACCCCGGCGGCCGGCACCCCCGCGCGCGAAGGCGCCCCCGGCGGCCGGGCGACCGACCTCCCGGTGCAGCGTGCGGTGTCGCCGCAGGGCCCGCAGTCCGCCCGCACACGTACGGGTCCCGCCCCCGCCGGCAACCGGTCCTCGTCCGCCCCCCGCAGCACGCCGCCCGCCGCACCCGTGCCCCCGCGCGGCTCCGCGCCGAACACCACGCCCGCCTCCGGCACCGCTCCCGGCGGCACACGGCCCACCACGCCGGTGCAGCGGGCCGTGTCCGGCTCCGCGCCGTCCGCGGGCGACCTCCGGGCCCCCGTACCTGCACCCGTACCTCACCACCCGGCCACCGGTCTCCCGGTACAGCGGGCCGTCGCCCCGGGCGGCACCGCGCCCGGCAGCGGCACGTCCGCACCGGCGGCACCCCCGCGGAGCCGGCCCTCCGCGCCCGCCGCTCCGGCGACGCCCGCCACCGGCGACACCCCCGCGACGAGCACCCCGGCCCAGCGGTCCGCGCCCGGCACCGTGCGCCCGGCCGCGGCCCCCCGCACGCCCGACGGCAACCGCGGCGGCGGGGCGACCGGCACGGCACCCGACGCCTCGGCCCCGCCCGTCCAGCGGGCCGTCTCCCGGACCGTCCCCGCAGCGGTCGGACCCCGGCCGGCCGCCACCGGCCGGCCGCCGGCGGAGTCCTCCACCGCGGGACGCCACCCCGGCGCCACCGCGCCGCCCGCCACCTCCACGTCACCGCGCACCGCCGGCAGCGCGGCCGCGAACCGCCCCGCCGACGCGGGCGCCGCCACAACCCCCGCCCAACGGCGGACGACGCCCGGCGGGCCGCCCGCAGCGAAGACCTCGCCGTCGCACCGGGCCGACGGCACCCCGGCCCCGGCGACGCCCACCGGCACCTCCGCCGTACGCCCGGGCACGGTGGCACCCCCGGTGCAGCGCGCCACGGACGGAGCACCCGCGTCCGGGCCTGCTCCGGCGCCCGCCACGGCGCCGGCCCCCGTCCGCCGGTCGCCGTCGGCTGCCGCTCCGGGGGCCTCCGACCGCCCGGCCCGTCCGACGGCCGACGCGGCCACCTCCTCGCACTCCGCCGGCCGCACGGCCGTACGCCCCGGCCCGGTGGCCCCCGGCACCGCACCCCTGGTCCAGCGCAGCACCGCCGCACGCCGTCCGGGCCTGGGCACCCCCACCTCCGCACCGGCCCCCGTACGCCCGGCACCGGCACCGGCCCCGGCATCCGAGCCCGCGCGCCCGGCACCCGGCACGGCGGCCCTGCCCGGCGACCGGCGTCGCCCCCCGCTCGGCGCGCCCCTCACCACCGCGCCGGCCGACAGCACGCCGCTCACCACGGCGGCCCCCGGTCCCCGCACCGGTACGCCCACGTCCCCGCCGGTCCAGCGCGCCACCGCACCCTTCATCCCCGGGCTCCGGACCCCGGTGCCGACCGCCGACGTCTCCCCCACCCCCGCCTCCACGCTCCCGCCGGCCACCCCCGGCCCCGGTACACCCCTCACGGGCCCCCTCGCACCCCCGGTCCAGCGCGCCACCGCCTCCGCACCTCCACCGGCCCACCCGGCCACCCCCGGCCCCGGCACGCCCGTCACGGGCCACCCCGCGCTCCCGGTCCAGCGCGCCACCGCCCCCACACCCTCGCCGGCCCGGCACGCCGCCACCCCGGCTCTCCCGCCACCGGCGGTATCCGTGGCGCCCGCCACCCCGGCCGGCCCGCCGCCCCTGCCGATGCCCCCCGCACCGCTGCCCCCTGCGCCTCCGCCCGCCGTCCCGGACGTCGCCGCGCCCACGGTCCAGCGCGCGGCCGCCAGGGCCGTACCGCTGCGCCGGCCCGCCCCGCTCACCGCCGCCGGCGGTCCGCTGCCCGTGGCGCCCCTGACCCCTCCCTCGGCGGCCCCGCACCCCCCGCTCCAGCGCACGGCGCCGGCGAGGCCCGCCGCGGACACCGCACCGGCGCACACGGTCCAGCGTGTTCCCGGTCGCAGCATCGGCGCCCTCGCCGCCGCGGCGTCGGCCACCGTCGCCTCCACCCTGGGACACTTCCGGACGCCCTCGTCCCAGCAGTCACGGGTGAACGACCCGCCGCCGCCCCACGAGCCGCCCCCGTCGTACAGCGCGGCCACCGCCCCGCCCGGCGGCCGTCCGCCCTCCGCGCCGCCCGGCCCCGCGGCGGGCCCGCCGCCCGCGTACACGGCGGTCCCCGAGGGCGGGTTCGACCCGCGCGAACTCACCGACTTCCAGCTCGACGAGCTGGTGCACCGGATCATCGGCCGCGTCACCCGCCTGGTCCGCACCGAACTGCGCATGGACCGCGAGCGGATCGGAAGGCTCCGCGACCCCCGCGCCTGACCGGCCACCCCTCGCGCCCCACGGCTCACCCGACAGAAAGGCCATCCCGATGCCCCGCCAGGACCCGGGCTCCACGATCTGGTTCACCCTCACCATCGACGGCGAGAGCCTCGGTTACTTCAACGGGTGCGAAGGCCTGTCGTCCCAGGTGGAGGTCGAGCAGCGCCAGGAGGGCGGCAACAACGGGTTCGTCTGGCAGCTGCCGACCCGCGTCACCTTCTCCACCATCCGGCTGACCCGCCCCCTCACCCCGGACACGGCCAAGGTCGCCAAGTGGATCTCCTCCGTCCAGACCGGCATCAAGCGGCCCACCGCGCAGATCTCGGCGCTGCGCGCGGACGGGTCACTGGTCGCCCGCTGGGGCCTGATCGAGGTACTGCCCGTCAGCTGGCAGGGCCCGAGCCTCGACCCCGCGAGCCCGGCCGTGGCCACGGAGGTCCTGGAGATCGCCCACCACGGGTTCACGGACTGACGGCGCCGCGGAGCAGAGAGGAGAACCCATGGCCACCAGCAGCAAGGGCGCCGGCAAGAGCCTCGTACGCGCCAACCTCGCCATCCACGAGCCGCCCACCGGTACGACCACCACGCCGGGCGCGCTGATGCGGACGTTCGGCTTCGAGTTCAACCCGGCGCACCTGTCCCTGACGCAGCGCGCCCAGTGGAAGGCGACGCCGACCATGGCCGTACGGGACGGCTCGAAGCCGGAGTTCATGGGTGCCGACCCGCGGGAGATGACCCTGGAGATCTTCCTGGACTCCTCGATGAAGCCCAACGGCAACACCGTGATGAAGAAGGTCGAGTCCCTGCTGCGCTGCTGCGACGTGACCGTCAAGAGCATCGCCGCCAAGCAGCCGTCACCGCCCTGGGTGGTCTTCGAGTGGGGTTCGTTCTCCACGGCGCGATTCACCGCGTACGTCTCCTCCGTCGAGGCGCAGTACACCCTCTTCGGCACCACCGGAGTGCCCATCCGCGCCACCTGCCAGGTGTCGCTGGTGGAGATCCCCGGCCCGACCGAGGGCCAGAACCCGACCTCCGGCGCCCTCACCGCCCGGCGTGTGCACCGGGTCGTCGCGGGGGACTCGCTCCAGTCGCTGGCGTGGAGCGAGTACGGCCGTGCCCAGGCCTGGCGGGCGATCGCCGAGGCCAACGGCATCGACGACCCGTCCCGCCTGGCGCCCGGCACCGAACTCATGCTGCCCGCCGCCGAGGAGGTGCCTCACTGATGGTGCGGCACGCTTTCTCCAGCATCGTCGAGGTCAGGATCGGCGGCGCCAAACTGCCCGCCGACATCGCCCCCATGCTCGTGGAGGGCTGGGTCGATCAGGGCGTCGGCGTACCCGCGGCGTTCCGCCTCACCTTCCGCGACCCCTACCGTCTGGTCCTCGGCAAGCTGAACGTGCAGTTCGGCACCAAGATCGTCATCACCCCGGTGGCCGACGGGCAGGGCGTCGGCAACCCCCTGCTCACCGGCGAGGTCACCGGCCTGGAGGCCGACTACGACGGGACCGGCAGCTTCACCGTCATCCGGGGCTACGACTACGGGCACCGCATGATGCGCCAGCGCCGCGTGGCCGCGTACCGCAACCAGAAGGCCTCCGACATCGCCCGCAAGCTCGCCGCCATGGACGGCGTGTCCATCGGCCGCATCCAGCCGACGAAGGGCATGTACGCGTTCATCAGCCAGTCCAACGTCACGGACTGGGACTTCCTGTCCCGGCTCGCCGACGAGAACAACATGGTCATGTCCCTGGACGCCAAGGGGAAGTTCCGGTTCGTCACGCCGCAGCCGTCGGCCGGTGCGCCCTCGCCGCAGACGGACGGCGACAAGAGCACCTTCGTGCTCCAGGCCGGCCACGACATCCTGCGGCTGCGGGCCGCCGTCACCGCCGCCGACCAGGTGGGCAGGGTCGAGTCGCGCGGCTGGAACGTCACCACCAAGAAGAAGATCACCGAGATCGCGCCCGCCGTCACCGACCCGGGCATCAGCATCGGCTCGACACCCGGCGAGGCCGCCGGGAAGTTCACCTCCGCCAAACTCGTCGAGACCGCCAACCCCTACGACCGGCAGGACGAGGTCCAGCACGCCGCGAAGGCCCTGGCCGCCGACGTCACCTCCTCCTTCGCCGAACTGGAGGTCGCCGTCTACGGCCATCCCGACCTGCGGCCCGGCGTCCCGGTGGCCCTCTCCGACGTCGGCAAGCCCTTCGAGGGCAAGTACACCGTCACCTCGGTGCGCCACGTCTTCGGCGACGGCAAGCACTACGAGTCCTGGATCACGGTCAGCGGACGCCAGTGGCGCTCCCTGTACGGGCTGGCCTCGGGCGGCGGGGGCGGCGGCGGGGACGCCGCGAGCGCCGCCCGGCTGCCCAGCGTCGCCAACGCCGTCGTCACCGACGTCCAGGACCCGCTCAGACAGGGCAGGGTCAAGCTCCAGTTCCCCTGGCTCGACGACACCTACGTCAGCGACTGGGCGCGCAGCGTGCAGCTCGGGGGTGTCGGGGGTGGCGGCGTCTTCCCCATGGACGTCGGCGACGAGGTGCTGGTCGCCTTCGACCGGGGCGCGCTGGACCACCCGTTCGTGATCGGCGGTCTCTACAACGGCCGGGACCTGCCCACCAAGGTCCCCGACGTCCCCCTGCACGACGGGCTGCGGAAGAAGGCCGCCCGGCACACCCTGTCCGACCGCCAGGGCAACCGGGTCGACCTGCTCAGCCAGCAGACCGGCGGCCGCAAGCAGGGCGTGCGGATCGCCAGCGGCAACGACAAGCTGATCATCAACCTCGACCGCACCCGCACCGAGATCACCGTCGACAGCAAGGGCTCGGTCAGCATCACCGGCAGCCGCTCGGTGTCGGTGGAGGCCGGCACCAGCCTCAGGCTGCACGGCCGCCAGTCCGTCCTGATCGACAGCGGCGGGCCGCTCACCCTCAAGGGCAAGGGCCTGGTCAGTCTCACGTCACTGGGCGGAGCGGTCGACGTGAACGCGATGGGCGGCGCCATGAACCTGTCGTCGAGCGGCATGACGTCGATCAACGCCACCGGCATGGTCTCGGTCAACGCCGTGGCGAACGTGAACATCAAGGGCCTCAAGGTCGATCTCTTCGGCGCCGTGTTCGTCAACACCGTGAAATACCCCCTCCCCGCATGACCGGACGCACGACCGGACGACCGCACCGGCACGCCCGGACCGCGGGAACAGGAAGAAGAAGGCAGGTGGCTCCCTGATGGCCGAACAGTTCGTCGGCGCCGGCTGGGCGTTCCCCATGCGCATCGGACCCACCGGCGGCATCGCGCTGGTCAGCGGCGAACGCGAGGTCGAGGAGGCCATCCGCCTCGTCCTCGCCACCGCGCCCGGCGAACGGCCGATGCGCCCCGAGTTCGGCTGCGCCATCCACGACCTCGTCTTCGCCCCGGTCAACGAACAGACCGCCGGCCGCATCCAGCACGAGGTGTACATCAGCCTGGACCGCTGGGAACCGCGCATCGAGGTCCACGAGGTCGACGTCAGCACCGGCACCGACCAGAGCGTCCTCTACATCGACGTCCGCTACTCGATCCGCGGCACCAACAACCCGCGCAGCCTCGTCTTCCCGTTCTACGTCATCCCCTCCCACGACGAGCCGGACCTCACCGACGGCCCCACAGGCCTCCCGGGCTCTCCCGAAAGCGACCACTGATGTCCCTGCCCTCCCCCAACCTCGACGACCGCCGCTTCCAGCAGTTCGTCGACGACGCCAAGCGCTACATCCAGCAGCGCGCCCCGGAGTGGACCGACCACAACGTCTCCGACCCCGGCGTCACCCTCGTCGAGACGGTCGCCCACATGGCGGACCAGATCGTCTACCGGCTCAACCGGGTCCCCGAGAAGAACCACCTCGCCTTCCTCGACCTGGTCGGCATCACCCTCTTCCCGCCCTCCGCCGCGCGCACGGACGTCACCTTCTGGCTGTCCGCGCCCCAGGAGGACGCGATCCTCGTCCCGGCCGGTGCCGAGGTCGCCACCCTGCGGACCGAGCGCGACGACGCCGTCGTCTTCGCCACCGAGGAGGACCTGACCGTCGTACCGTGCGCACTGCGCCACCTCGTGGTGCAGCACCGCGGCGAACCCGTCACGGACCGCACCACGGACCTCGCCGAGGGCAAGGACCTGTCGTGCTTCGCCGAGGCCCCCAACCCCGGTGACTGCATGCTCATCGGCCTCACCGCCGCCACCCCCGACTGCGCCCTCGCCCTCGAACTCGACAGCCGCGTCGACGGCGTCGGCGTCGACCCCCGCCAGCCGCCCCTCGTCTGGGAGGCCTGGACCGAGGACGGCTGGCAGCCCTGCGAGGTCGACCGCGACGGCACCGGCGGCCTCAACCGCCCCGGTGACGTCGTGCTCCACGTCCCCGGCGGCCACGTCCTGTCCCGCAACGGCGGCCAGGAGGCGGGCTGGATACGCTGCCGGGTCACCGACCCGCTGCCCGGCCAGCCGTTCTACACCACCTCGCCCACCATCCGCTCCGCCGAGGCGTTCACCATCGGCGGCACCACCCGCGCCGTCCACGCGGAGACCGTCCACGACGAGGCCCTCGGCGAGTCCACCGGCCTGCCCGGCCAGCGACTGCGGCTCGCCCACGCCCCCGTCGTCGCCGACGACCCGCCCCTCCTCCTGCAGACCGCCGCCGACGCCGGCTGGCAGGACTGGCAGGTCGTCCCGCACTTCGCGGCCTCCCGCCCCGACGACCACCACATCACCCTGGACGCCGCCACCGGCGAGATCGCCTTCGGCCCCGCCGTCCGCGAACCCGACGGCACCCTGCGCCAGTACGGCACCGTCGCCCCCAAGGGCGCCGTCGTCCGCGCGCGCCGCTACCGCACCGGCGGGGGGCGGGCCGGCAACGTGGCGCGCGGCGCCGTACAGGTCCTGCGCACCTCCATCCCGTACGTCTCCGAGGTCGTCAACCGCGAGGCCGCCCGCGGCGGCGTGGACGGCGAGACCGTCGAGGAGGCGAAGCTCCGGGCGCCGATCACGCTGCGCGCCCAGGAACGCGCCGTCACCCTGCGCGACTACGAGGAACTCGCCCGCCGCGCCGCCCCCGAGACCGCCCGCATCACCTGTCTGGAGGGCCAGGAGGGCGACCACGGGGCCTACGCGGTCCGCGTCCTGGTCGTCCCGCAGGCCGTCCCCGACCCGGGCGGGCGGCTGCGCTTCGAGCAACTGGTTCCCGGCGACGCCCTCCTGGCCCGCATCACCCGCCACCTCGACGAACGCCGCCTCATCGGCACCCGCCTCGCCGTCGGCCCGCCCTACTACCAGGGCGTCACCGTCGTCGCCACCGTCCACGCCTTCCGCGGCGTCGACACCGACCGCGTGCGCCGCCAGGCCCACGACGCCCTCTACCGCCACCTCGACCCGCTCACCGGCGGCGCCGACGGCAGGGGCTGGCCCTTCGGCCGTCCCGTGCAGAGCGGCGAGGTCTTCGCCGTGCTGCAACGCGTCCCCGGTGTGGAGCTCGTCGACGAGGTCGTCCTGCACCCCGCCGACCCCCTCACCGGCAAGCGCGGCGACCCGACCGACCGCATCGACCTCCAGCCGCCCTCGCTGGTCTTCTCCTTCGACCACCGCGTCCGCGTGATCGGAGACGGCACGTGACCACCACCGCGTACCGGGGCTCCGTCGACGGGCTCGGCTCGTCCCTCCCCCTGGGCACGATGCTCCCCGCCGTCTTCGCCGACGACGACCTCGCCCAGCGCTTCGTCGGCGGTCTCGACGACGTCCTCGCCCCCATCCTCAACGTCCTCGACTGCCTGGACACCTACTTCGATCCGGCCCTCACCCCGGCCGACTTCGCCCAGTGGCTCGGCACCTGGGTCGGCGCCGAGACCGACGGCACCGAACCGGAACCCCGGCTGCGCGCCGCCGTCGCGGCGGCAGCCCGCCTGCACCGCGTGCGCGGCACCCGGCAGGGCCTGTCCGAGGCGGTGCGGCTCGCGTTCGGCGTCGCCCCGGACATCACCGAGAGCGGCGGTGCGGCGTGGAACGCCCGCCCCCTCGGCCCGTTCCCCGGCGCCGCCCGCCCCCACCTCCACGTCGCCCTGCGGCTGCCGGACCCGTCCCCGGCCGACACCCACCGCCTGGACACCCTCGTCGCGGCAGCCCGCCCCGCCCACATGCCCTACACCGTCGAAGTGACCGCCTCCGAAAGGACCCCGGAGAGATGACCACGCAGAACTGCGCCGAGTGCGGAACGCGCGCGGAACCGGGCCAGTCCTTCTGCGACGCGTGCGGCGCCGTACTCCGCTGGGAACAGGCCGGCACGGCCCGCGCCGCCCGTCCCGCCGCCGGGGACGCCTCCGGCGCCGCGGACACGCCCGCCACGACCGCACCGGCCGACGCCGACCGGTCCACCCCCGGCGCCGACGGCACCGGCGACGGCTGGGCGCCCCCGCCCGCCACCGACACCCCCGCCCCGCGGCACCCGGACACCCGGAACACGGCCCCGGGAGCCGCCACGGGCATCCCGGAGCCCGGCACGCACGCCTCGGGGACCGTCACGGACACCCCTGGGGCCGGCACGCACCCCTCGGGGGTCGCGGACAGCCCGACGACCGTCACGCACGCCGCAGGGGCCGGCACGGGCGCCCCGGGGGCCGGCGGAGGCATCCCGACGCCCGGCACGAGTCACGCGGGAGCCGATACGGGCCACCCGGGGGCCGGCGCCGGCGCCCCGGGGACCGCGCAGGGCTCCGTCACCGGTGCGCCCGCGGGAGCGGCAGGAGAGGCGGCGAGTGCTCCGGCACCCGCGGGCACCGCCGACACCGTGAGCGCCGCGCGAGCCGCCAGGGCGGCGAGGGCGGCCCGAACCGCCAGAATCACGGCAGGCGCCGCGGCATCCACCGCACCGGCCGCGGGCACCACCGCACCGGCCGGAACCACCGGCCCCACCGCACCCCAGCCCTCCGCCCCCGCACCCTCCTGGCAGGCCGGCGCCACGCACTCCCCGGCGCCCGGAGTCCTCGGCACCACAGCACCGGCGACGCCCACCGGACCGAGCGCACCCTCCTGGCAGGCCGGCGCCGCACACTCCCCGGCACCCGAACCGACCGCACCCACGACCGGCCCCGCCCACCCCGCGACACCCGCCCGCGCGGACGGCGACCCGCCCGACCCGTACACCGCCGCCGATGCCTCGGCCCCCCGCACCCGCGACGTGGACGAGACCGCGCCCACCGCCCCGATCCCCTCGGCGCCCGAGCCGGCCCGGCCGAACGGCCTCGGCGACACCATGAACCACCGCGCACGGTCCCTGCTCGTCCCCGTCGCCGACCCGGAAGCCCGCGCTCCCGCCCCGCCGCCCGCCGTCGCCCCGGTCCTGCCCGGCCGCCCCGACGCCGACCGGCCGCAGGTACGCGCCCCGGGCCGGCAGCCCGGCATCGCCGACGGCCCGCCCTGCCCGTGGTGCTCCACGCCCAACCGGCCCGACCGCCACTACTGCGTCCGCTGCGCGATGCCCCTGACCGCCACCGGCGAGAACGCACCGGGGCCGGCCCCCTGGTGGCGCCGCCTCTTCGGCGGCCGGCGCCGTGAGACCCCCTGGGCGGGCGACCGGCCCCGCCTGCGTCGCGTGTTCGACCGCATCGGCACCTGGGTCACCCTCGCCGTCGTCGTCACCCTGGCGGTCCTGGGCTTCGTCTACATCCCCGACGGCATCCAGGCCACCCGCGACCACTTCGCCAAGCGCGCCCCGGTCGCCCCGGACAGGATCACGGCCTCCCGCTCCTTCCCCGGGCACTCACCGCAGCTCGCCTTCGACAAGCGCAGCAACACCTGGTGGGGCCCGGGCGTCTCGCAGTCCGGCCGGGGAGAGTGGATCGAGGTCGGCTTCACCGAGCCGACCCGGCTGCTGGACGTGATCATCACGCCGGGCGTCTCCACCCAGCCCGACCGGCTCGGCGAGTCGGCTCTGCCGCACCGCATCAAGGCGACGATCACCAGGAAGGACGGCAGCACCACGACCCGCGACCTCACCCTGGACCAGGGCGCCGGCGGCCAGCGCCGCCCCTTCAGGGTCGGTGAGGTCACCAAGGTCCGCTTCACCGTCGAGTCGGCCCACGCGGCCTCGGCCGACAAGCAGGTCGCCATCGCGGAGATCGAGTTCTTCGGCCCGTCCAGCGCGAACCGCACCTGACCCGAACTGCGAGCAGCAACGTCGACGCCCCCGCGATCCGAGATCACGGGGGCGTCGCCCCTGACGGGACCGGAGCCCCCTGTCGGATCGCCTGCACCGTGTTGCAGTGCTGAAAGCCGCTGCCGTCCGCTGCTGTACCGCACCACTCAGCGCAGTGCTCTGAGTGATCGTGCTCGGCTGCGTCGACGGCAGGCCGATACGTGAGCCGGGCGACCGAAACTCCTTGCGCCCGAAGGAGCGGGGCTGGAGGATCACTTCAGCATTTTGACCGGATCTTTAAAAGGGGGGTCATGCACGACAGATACCGCGCCACGGCTGTGGCGCTGGGCGCCGTCGCGCTCTCGTTCACACTCGGCGCGTTCCCTGGCACCGCCTACGCAGCCGGCAAGGAACACGGCCCCCGGGCTGGAGAGACGCCGCTGAGTCGGGAGGGCTACTGGCCCTTGGAGGCAGCGCCCGGCGGAGTCGCTCCGAATGTGGAGCCCGGGGGCCTGCCGCTGATGTTGAACGGCGATGCCTGGATCTACCACAACGAGGACATTTTCGGGGATCCCGCCCTGGTTGATCAGGGCGACCTCCGGCTCGACGGTGACGGTGACTGGGCGGCGACGTCCGCGGCACCGGTCGGCGGGGACGGGAGCTTCACTCTCGGCGCCCGCGCTCGCCTGGCCGCGGCCGACAACAGGACGCAGACCGTTCTGTCACTTCCGGGCTCCGACGCCGACCGCATCGCGATCCGGTACCAGGCGGCAAGCGGGAAGTGGGAAGTCGTGGTGTCCACCAAGGACAAGGTGAACGCTCCGCACGTCGTCATCACCGAGGAACAGGATCTGCCCGACGACAATCCCTACGGCGTGGGCGATCACTTGGCCGTCGTCTTCGACGCCCCTGCTCATGAGCTTCGCCTTTATGTGAACGGGCAGCTGGCCAACACCTCCACGGCCGTGGACACGACCTCGTGGACTGCCTCGGGCGGCCTTCAGGTGGGCCGCTCGGCGCACAGCGGTGAGTACTTCAAGGGCACCGTGGACGAGGTGCGTGCCTACTCCGGCGTCGCGAGCCCGACCATGCTCCAGCAGATGGCCGCCCTGACGGGACTTCCCGACCTCTGAGTGCCAGGCGGGCCGGCCACACCCCAGGGTCGTGAAGCCTGCCCGGCACTCCCGAGCCCTGCACGCGGGACACCCGCATGCAGGGCTCGGGCATGCGTGCCACCTCAACTCCGCTCCACTGATCGGCGCCTGCGTCGGTACCTGAAGCATCGTCTCCGAGCAGGGGAAGAGCCGTGGTCGACTGTCGGCATGGGGCTCCGCTGGTCGGACGTGGACCTTGAGCATCGGGTGCTGCGGATCAGCAATCAGGTGCAGCGCGTGGGCGGGGAGCTCTACGAGGACACCACCATGAGCGGCCGGGCGGGGTCGAGCTGTCCCCGTCCGCGTACGTCTTCACCACCCGCACCGGCCGCCCGATCGAGCCGCAGAACATCAACCGGTCGTTCTTCCGCATCGCCGACGCCGCCGGCCTGCATCGCATCCGTCTGCACGACGCCCGGCACGGCTGCGCCACGCTCCTCACCGCTGCCGGTGTCGCGCCCCGCATCGTGAGGGAGATCCTGGGCCACAGCCAGATCAGCATCACGATGGACGTCTGCACGCACGCGACGTCCGACACGCAGCGCGAGCCCATCAGCCACATGGACCGCCTGCTCAGGCGCCGCGTCGACCGTGAGTGACCGCCCGCGTTGATGTCACCCGTGGATGTCGAACGCCCCGGACCGATCATCGGCCGGGGCGTTCTCGCTGTTCAGCGACAGAGCCCCCTGTCGGATTCGAACCGACGACCTTCGCTTTACAAGAGCGGCGCTCTGACCAGCTGAGCTAAGGAGGCAGGCATCGCGCGGCGGCGCGCGCGGAGGCTGCTCCACTGTACACAGAGCCGGTGAACGATGGGATTCGAAAATTTCGGCGAAGTTCACAGGGCCACAGGTACTGACAGATCACATGAACGCCGGGTACCGTCCTGAGCCAGTTCACCCGCGTGGACTACACCAACCACCTTCCTACAACGGATCGTCCGGCACGTTCCTGCCGGTAGAAGGGGGCCCATCACCATGGCCACAGTCCAGTTCGACAAGGCGACCCGCGTATACCCGGGTTCCGACAAGCCCGCCGTCGACGGTCTCGACATCGACATCGCGGACGGCGAGTTCCTCGTCCTGGTCGGCCCGTCCGGCTGCGGCAAGTCCACCTCGCTCCGCATGCTCGCGGGGCTCGAGGACGTCAACGGCGGCGCCATCCGCATCGGCGACCGCGACGTCACCCACCTGCCGCCGAAGGACCGGGACATCGCCATGGTGTTCCAGAACTACGCGCTGTACCCGCACATGACGGTCGCCGACAACATGGGCTTCGCGCTCAAGATCGCCGGCGTCAACAAGGCGGAGATCCGGCAGAAGGTCGAGGAGGCGGCGAAGATCCTCGACCTCACCGAGTACCTGGACCGCAAGCCGAAGGCGCTCTC
Source organism: Streptomyces flaveolus (assembly GCF_044765825.1). Classification (NCBI taxonomy): domain Bacteria; kingdom Bacillati; phylum Actinomycetota; class Actinomycetes; order Kitasatosporales; family Streptomycetaceae; genus Streptomyces; species Streptomyces flaveolus. The sequence goes on from NZ_JBIWKU010000006.1 coordinate 461,991, forward strand.
CGGTGGTCAGCGCCAGCGTGTCGCGATGGGCCGCGCGATCGTGCGTGAGCCGCAGGTGTTCCTCATGGACGAGCCGCTGTCCAACCTGGACGCCAAGCTCCGTGTCTCCACCCGCACCCAGATCGCCTCGCTGCAGCGCCGGCTGGGCATCACCACCGTCTACGTCACCCACGACCAGGTCGAGGCCATGACCATGGGCGACCGCGTGGCGGTGCTCAAGGACGGTCTGCTCCAGCAGGTCGACTCGCCGCGCAACATGTACGACAAGCCCGCGAACCTCTTCGTCGCCGGCTTCATCGGCTCCCCGGCCATGAACCTGGTCGAGGTGCCGATCACCGACGGCGGCGTGAAGTTCGGCAACAGCGTGGTCCCGGTCAGCCGCGACGCCCTGAAGGCCGCGTCCGACCGGGGCGACCGCACGGTCACCGTCGGCGTCCGCCCCGAGCACTTCGACGTGGTGGAGCTGAACGGCGGCGCCGCGGCGTCCCTGACCAAGGACTCCGCCGACGCCCCGGCCGGTCTCGCGGTCTCGGTCAACGTCGTCGAGGAGACCGGCGCCGACGGCTACATCTACGGCACGGTCGAGGTCGGCGGCGAGACGAAGGACCTCGTGGTCCGCGTCAGCAGCCGTGCGGTGCCGGAGAAGGGCGCGACCGTGCACGTCGTGCCGCGGCCGGGCGAGCTCCACGTGTTCTCGTCCTCCTCGGGCGAGCGCCTCTCCGACTGAGAACCCGACCGGTGTGTGCCGGGGGCGGACGTCCCCGGCACGGGTGAATTCCCCCCGCATTGACGAGAAGGGCCCCGCAACCTGCTGCGGGGCCCTTTTCGTTGTCGACAAATACCCCGGCACAACGGACGTTTCGAGCAATGTGCGTCAACCCGTTACCCATTTTCGGGCCCTGCTATGTCACCCGAACCGGTGACTAAATGTCGCCAAATCATCACCGGGCGCTACCCTCACTCGCGTGAAGCACTCCGTGAAGCACTCCGCCACCCAGCAGACGCGAAGCGGCCGGGGCCCCGCCCGCCGGATCGGCCGTTCTCTCGCCTTCGTCCTGCCCGTCGTCCTGGTGCTCTCCGGGACCCTCGCGGTCACCCGGGTCAACTGGTCGGGGGACCCCTCGAACTCGGTGCTCACCGCGTCCGACGCCTCCGCCGCCGGGGCCTCCACGCGCGCCGCGGCCCGCGCTCCGCACGAGGTGCTGCGCGACCGGCTGCTGACCGAGCTTCAGGAGGAGGACCCGGGGGTCGCCCTCACCCACCTCCAGCAGGCCGTCGACGACCGCCCGTCCCTGGCCAAGCACTGTGCGTCCATCGCCCGCGCCCTCGGCCGCGCCGCCGTCAAGGTCTACGGCCCCACGCGCGCCCAGTCCTACGCGCGCCCCGTCTGCGACACCGCCTTCGCCTCGGGCGTGCTGGCCGCGCACCGCTGAACGCCCACGGCCGAACACCCCCACGGGGCCGACGGGACGCCACGTACAGTTCGGGTCATGACCGATCCGAACGCCGCGTCCCGCCGCCCCGTTCAAGCCGTCGTCCTGGCCGGCGGGCAGGGTTCCCGCCTGCGCCCGTACACCGACGACCGGCCCAAGCCGATGGTCGAGATACCGGGCACCGGAACCCCGATCATCGGCCATCAGCTCGCCTGGCTCGCCGAGGAGGGCGTGACCGACGTGGTGGTCTCCTGCGGCCACCTCGCCGAGGTGCTCCAGAAGTGGCTGGAGACCGCCGACCTGCCGCTCTCCGTCACCACCGTGGTGGAGCCCGAGCCCCTCGGCCGCGGCGGCGGCCTCAAGTACGCCGCCGCGCGTCTCCCCCACCCGGACCGGCCCTGGTACGCCACCAACGGCGACATCTGGACGCGTTTCTCGCTGCGCGACATGGCCGACTTCCACACCGAGCGGGACGCCGTCGCCACCCTCGCCCTGGCCCGCCCCCGGCTGCCCTGGGGCGCCGTGCAGACGGACGGCTTCGGGCACATCACGGACTTCATAGAGGCGCCCCCGTCGACCTTCGAGATCAACGCGGGTGTCTACGTCTTCTCGCCCGCCTTCGCCGAGATGCTCCCGGAGCGCGGTGACCACGAGCGGACGACGTTCCCGCGGCTGGCCCGCGAGCACCGGCTGGCCGGTTTCCCGATCCCGCAGGGCTCCTACTGGCGGGCGATCGACACCGCGAAGGACCTGACGGAGGCGGCCCGCGAGCTGGCGGCGCTGAGCCGCTGAGCCCCTACGTCGACGGGTCCCGCACGTCATCCGTGCGGGACCCGTCGTCGTACGTGCCCTGTGCCGGTGCGGCGGCCCCGGCCTAGCCCAGCAGGCCGCCCACCAGACGGCCGCCCGGCTGGCCCGTGGAGGAGGAGCCGCCGTCGCCGTCGCCGCTTCCGGTGGAGCCGGTGGAGCCGTCCCCGCTGCCCCCGGTGGCGGTGCCGCCGGAGGTCGGACCGGCGGTGGTGCTCGGCGCCTCTCCGGCCGGGGAGGTCCGCTGCGGCGGGGCCTGGCCCGTGGTGCCCTGGGTCTGGCTGGGGGCGCCGCCGGGAGTGGTGCCGCCGTCGCCGGGCTCTCCCGGCGTGGTCTCCTCGCCCTCGGAGGGCGTGGCCGCGCCGGAGGTGGCGCCCTCGGTGGATGCGGAGGAGGAGGCCTCCGGTGTCTTCTCCTTCCGCTCGCCGGGCTCCTGGGGGAGCGGGGAGCCGGGGAGTTCGTTGCGCGGGCCCTCGCCGGGTCCGGGCACGACCACGCGGTCGGCGTCGCGTACGGCACCGCCGAGCAGCGAGCCGACGAGGAGGGTGATGCCGCCGACGAGGAAGGTGAGGAGGGCGCCGCGGCGCAGCACGTAGCGGCGCAGGTCCCAGATGTCGGCGCGGGGGCCGAGGCGGCGCCAGGCACCGCCGGCGAGACGGCCGTCCACGGAGTAGACGGGCGCGCCGGCGATGATCAGCGGGGACCAGGCGGCGAGGTAGATGATGTCGGGCGCGTCGTAGACCGGGGTGCTCTTCCAGCTGACGGTGACCAGGAGCGCGGCGGACAGGATCGCGCCGATGACGGCGGCGACGCGCTGCCAGCAGCCCAGGACGGTCAGGACGCCCACGATGACCTGCAGGAAGGCGATGACCAGGCCGGAGCCGACGGGGTGCGCGAGGGCGAACTGGCGCAGCGGTTCGGCGACGTCCCAGGGGTGCAGGGTGTTGAGCCACTTGACCATGGACCCGCGCTCGCCGCCGTCGAAGTAGACGGGGTCGCAGAGCTTGCCCATGCCGGCGTAGACGGAGATGAAGCCGAGGAAGACGCGCAGGGGCAGCAGCACGACGCCGAGGTTGATGCGGCGGCCGGGGTAGTAGGCGTGCCGCGCCGGGTCGTCGGCGTGGCGCCTGGTACGCGGCTCCGTGTCCGTGCCGTCGCCGTAGTCGTGACCGGCGGGGGACGGGCCGAAGTCGTCGTCGCCGTAGGCCGGTTCGTCGTAGGCGCTGCCGACGGTGCGCATGGCGGGCAGCAGCCGGGTGCCGTCGCGGACGGGGCCGCGCTGGGCGCCGACGAGGGGGGTCTGGAGGGGCTGGGTGTCGGGGCCGTCGTCGAAGTCGTCGTACGGGTCGTAACCGGGGCGCCCGCCCTCGCCGGCGCGCGGGATGACCTGGGTGGCGCCGGCGTCGGCGGAGGTGTCGGCGACCGGGTCCTCGGTGTGACGGCCCGCTCCGGCCCGCACTGCCTGGAGCAGTCGGTGGGCGCCGGTGTCGTCCGGGTCGGACCGGCCGCTCCAGACGACGGGGCGGCGCCGGGCGGGCGTGGGGACCCCGGTTCCGGCGACGGGCATGCGGGCGGTGTCCTGGGTGGCGCTCAAGTGCCGCGCGATCCGCGGGGACCGGGTCCGTCGCGCGGAGGCACCGAGCTGCACGCGGAAGCTCGCGTGATTGACGATGACCTGGGCCGGATCGCTCGGCACCTTCACCATGCTCAGCGCGGGAGCTTCGTCGTAGCCCGACGAGCGGTCCCCCGTGGGAGTGCGGGGTGTTCTGGTGTCCACGCTCATCTAACCGAGTGATGTGTCGTTAGGACACTGCCTCGGCCCGCCGGATCTGTCCGGACCGCGTCAAGCTTGTCCGGACCGCCCGGAACACCCCGTTCGGGGGACCGCATCGAACACGCGATCCCCCGACCGTCGTCAGGCGCGTCGGCGCGCCGCCTCGTAGAGCACGATCCCCGCCGCCACACCGGCGTTGAGCGACTCGGCGCCACCGGGCATCGGGATCCGCACCCGGTAGTCGCAGGTCTCGCCGACCAGGCGCGACAGGCCCTTGCCCTCGCTGCCGACGACGATGACCACGGGTCCGCCCAGGGCGTCCAGGTCGCCGAGCTCGACCTCGCCGTCGGCGGCGAGGCCGACGACCGTGATCCCGGCCTTCTGGTACGACTCCAGCGCCCGGGTGAGGTTGGTGGCGCGGGCCACCGGCGTACGGGCGGCCGTACCCGCGGACGTCTTCCAGGCGCCCGCCGTCATGCCGGCCGCGCGCCGCTCGGGCACGACGACGCCGTGGCCGCCGAAGGCGGAGACGGAGCGGACGACCGCACCGAGGTTGCGCGGGTCGGTCACGCCGTCGAGAGCGACGATCAGCGGGTCCGCGCCCTCGTCGTGGGCGGCGGCGACCAGGTCCTCGGGGTGGGCGTACTCGTACGGCGGGACCTGGAGGACGAGGCCCTGGTGGTTGAGCCCGTTGGTCATCCGGTCCAGTTCGGGCCGCGGCGCCTCCATGAGGTTGATGCCGCCGCGCTCGGCCGCGAGCTGGAGCGCCTCGCGCACCCGCTCGTCGTTGTCGATGAACTGCTGGACGTAGAGCGTCGTGGCGGGCACGCCCTCGCGCAGCGCCTCGTAGACGGGGTTGCGGCCGACGACGAGTTCGGACGTCGACCGGCCGCCCCCGCGTCGCTGCTGGGGGCGCCCCGTGGCACGGCGGGCCTTCGCGTTCGCGGCGCGCTGCTTGGCGTGCCCCTTGCGCATCTCGGCGGGAGGCGTCGGCCCCTTGCCTTCCAGGCCCCGGCGTCGCTTGCCGCCGCTGCCGACCTGCGCGCCCTTCTTGCCGGACATGCGGCGGTTGTTCGCGGCCATGAGTTACCTGTCTCGCTCTCTGCGTCTTCACGGGAGTGTGGGTGGTGCTTGCGTCTTATGCAGTGTGCCGCCCGGGAGGCCGGGCGGCACAGTCGATCTTCCGGGACCGAGGAGCTCAGCGGGAGCCGAGGCTCCAGCGGGGCCCCTGCGGGCCGTCCTCGATGGCGAGCCCCGACTCCTTCAGCCGGTCGCGGATGGCGTCCGCGGTGGACCAGTCCTTCCGTCCCCGGGCGGCCTCCCGCTGGTCGAGGACGAGGCGTACGAGGCTGTCGACGACGTCGTGCAGGTCCTCGCCCTTCTCGCCCTCGCCGGCCCAGTGCGGCGCCTGCGGGTCGAGACCCAGCACACCGAGCATCGCACGGACCTCGGCGAGGCGGGCGACGGCGGCCTCCTTGTCGTCGGCGGCCAGCGCGCTGTTGCCCTGCCGGACGGTGGTGTGCACGACGGCGAGCGCCTGCGGGACGCCCAGATCGTCGTCCATCGCCTCGGCGAAGGCGGGCGGCACCTCGGCGGCCGGCTCGACGGTCCCGCCGGCCAGCTCGGTGACGCGCTGCACGAAGCCCTCGATCCGCGCGTACGCCGACTCGGCCTCGCGCAGGGACTCCTCGCTGTACTCGATGGTCGAGCGGTAGTGCGGCGTGCCCAGGTAGTACCGGAGCACGACCGGGCGCCACTGCTTGACCATCTCGCTCACGAGCACGCTGTTGCCGAGCGACTTCGACATCTTCTCGCCGCTCATAGTGACCCAGGCGTTGTGCACCCAGTACCGGGCGAAGGCGTCGCCGAAGCCCTTGGCCTGGGCGATCTCGTTCTCGTGGTGCGGGAAGATCAGGTCGATCCCGCCGCCGTGGATGTCGAACTCGGTGCCCAGGTACTTGTGCGCCATGGCGGAGCACTCCAGGTGCCAGCCCGGCCGCCCGCGTCCCCAGGGCGTCTCCCAGCTCGGCTCCCCGGGCTTGGCCGCCTTCCACATGGCGAAGTCCCGCGGGTCCCGCTTGCCGGTCTCGCCCTCACCCGCGGGCTGGCGCAGTTCGTCGATGTCCTGGTTGGACAGCGACAGGTACCCGGGCAGGGACCGTACGTCGAAGTAGACGTTGCCCTCGGCCTCGTAGGCGTGCCCGCGCTCGATGAGGCCGCGCATCATCTCGACCATCTCGGTGATGTGGCCGGTGGCACGGGGCTCGTAGGTGGGCGGCAGGCAACCGAGGGCGGTGTAGGCGTCGTTGAACGCCCGCTCGTTCTCGTACCCGATGGACCACCAGGGGCGGTTCTGCTCCGCCGCCTTCCTGATGATCTTGTCGTCGATGTCCGTGACATTGCGGATGAACGTGACGTCGTAGCCGCGGTACGCGAACCAGCGGCGCATGATGTCGAAGTTCAGGCCGGAGCGGATGTGCCCGATGTGCGGGGCGGCCTGCACGGTGGCACCGCACAGGTAGATCGAGACACACCCGGGCGTGAGGGGGGCGAAGTCACGGATCTGCCGGGCGCTGGTGTCGTACAGGCGAATAGTCACGAGTCCAGGGTAGTGGCCCCCGGGCAGTGCCACGGGCGCACGGCCCGCTTGTTCACCACACCGAATCCTTGAGGACGACGCCCACCCCTCAACCGGCCGAACACGAGGGCGCCGGTCACGGCCTGTCCGGCCGAGCGGCGACCGGGCCCGGAGGCGACGGCCACCGCTTGGCCGACCGAGTCGGGTGGTGGGTGGGCGCAGGCCGGAGTCCAGGGGCGGAGCCCCTGGCGGGGTGCGGGGCGGAGCCCCGCCGCTGCCGGGCACGGGCCGAGCCCCCAGCCCCCACGGCCACAGGGGCACGGGCCGCACCCGTCACCCCACCCGCACCACCAGCGCCGTCGCGATCGCCATCAGCCCTTCCCCCCGCCCGGGAAAGCCGAGCCCGTCCGTCGTGGCCCCCGACACCGACACCGGCGCCGCCACCGCCTCGGACAGCACCTTCTCCGCCTCCGCCCGCCGCTTGCCGATCTTCGGTCGCGGCCCCACCACCTGCACCGCGACGTTCCCGATCCGGAATCCCGCCGCCCGCACGATCCGCGCGGCCTCCGTCAGCAGGGTCACCCCCGACGCCCCGGACCACTCCGGCCGCCCGGTGCCGAAGTGCTGCCCCAGGTCACCGAGCCCGGCCGCGGAGAACAGCGCGTTGCACGCCGCGTGCGCGACGACGTCCGCGTCGGAGTGCCCGGCCAGCCCGGCCCCCTCGTCCTCCCACTTCAGCCCCGCGCACCACAGCTCGCGCCCGTCCTCGAAGGCGTGGATGTCGGTACCGATCCCGACCTGCGGCAGCACCAGGGGAACGTCCGCCTCAGAACCCATCGTTCAGCCTCCGGCGCGCCAGGACCGCCTCCGCGAGCACGAGGTCCAGAGGCCGCGTCACCTTGAACGCCTCCTCGTGCCCCGGCACGACCATCACCGTCTGTCCCAGCTGCTCGACCATGCTCGCGTCGTCGGTGACGTCACCGGTCACCGTCTCGTGGGCCCGCACCAGCGTGGCCCGGTCGAAGCCCTGCGGCGTCTGCACCGCCCGCAGCCGTGCCCGCTCCGGCGTCGCCACCACGGGTTCCGGCTCGCCCGGCACCGCGGCGGGCTCGACCTGCTTGACGGTGTCGGCGAGCGGCAGCGCCGGCACCACGGCGGACGCGCCGTCCCGGACGGCCTCGATCACGCCGTCCACCGTGTCCACCGGCACCAGCGGCCGGGCCGCGTCGTGCACGAGGACGATGTCGTACTCCGGCGGCAGCGCGTCCAGGCCGAGCCGTACGGACTCCTGCCGCGACTCGCCGCCGGGGACGACGAGGAAGTCGGTCCGCTCGGGCAGGGCGTGCGCGTCGAGGAGGCTCTTGACCTCGGCGGCGCCGTCGGGCGGGGCCACGACGACGACCAGGGAGACCGCGCGGGACGCGGCCATCGCGCGCACCGCGTGGATGAGCATGGGCGTGCCGCCCAGCGCGCGGAGGGCCTTCGGGGCGCCCGGGCCGAGGCGTACGCCGCGGCCGGCGGCCGGGATCACGGCCGCGGTCCGGGCGTTCGTACGGGCCCCGGCGGGCGGCTGCGCGGGCGAGGGGCGCGATTCGTCAGACATCGGTTCCTGTCAGGTTTGTGTGCTCGACCTAGTTGGGTATGGCCTCACCGTGCCGGGCGCGACGCCTTGACCGGACCCTTCCGTGACCCTGGTCGAGCCTGCTGCCCGGGCCCGGCACGCCAGGACCGGGGGGAAGCCTCCCGGGATGAGCGTACGAAGGCGTACGGCGTCAGGGTATGAAGATGCCGCAGCGCCCGGCGACAGCAAAGATGTCATCGGGCACCGCGGCATTTCCGTGCGCTGAACCGAGTGGGCCTGATGCGAGCGGCCGGTGGGCCATGTCTCGCGTCAGGTTCCGCGAGGGTTTCGCCTCAGGAGGCGAGCACCTCGTCGAGCAGGGCCTCCGCCTTGTCCTCGTTGGTGTTCTCCGCGAGAGCGAGCTCGCTCACCAGGATCTGGCGGGCCTTGGCGAGCATGCGCTTCTCACCTGCGGAGAGTCCGCGCTCGCGCTCACGCCGCCACAGGTCGCGTACGACTTCCGCGACCTTGATGACGTCGCCGGAGGCGAGCTTCTCCAGGTTTGCCTTGTAACGACGCGACCAGTTCGTGGGCTCCTCGGCGTACGGCGCGCGCAGCACCTCGAAGACCCGGTCCAGCCCGTCCTGACCGACCACATCACGCACGCCGACGAACTCCGCATTGTCCGCTGGCACACGTACCGTCAGGTCACCCTGGGCGACCTTCAGCACCAAGTAGGTCTTGTCCACGCCTTTGATCTGGCGAGTTTCGATAGCCTCGATCAGCGCGGCCCCGTGATGGGGATAGACCACGGTGTCGCCAACCTTGAACGTCATGTGACAGGTACCCCTTCCGTGGCTATCCAGGGTAACACGGATACGGCGTCTTCTGAATGGCGTTTTCGCAGGTCAGGGCATATCTCGGGGCTTGACAACAGCAACACGAACGTGCTGCGCCGGGTGAGCGGAAGAAGGTATTCGCAGGTCGGAGCGGCTCTTACGGCCGGGCGAAACGTGCACGCCACACACGCCGGGAGGGCCCCTCGAACGCCCGAAGGTCCCCATATGTCCGGTTCCATGCGTGCGACTTCCGCTACTCCGTTCGGTGTCCGGCGCGGGCTTCCGGACGAATCCGGAATTGATCACGGGCGCGTCCGGCCGGCCCCGCCGGTGATCAATTCCGGGTCCGTCCGCGCATTCCTTCACGCAAAATTCGTGCGCCGGCGGGGCGCCGGTATGACGGCGCTTCTTATCCGAATGGCGGATGAGTGCGTGTTGACTCTGCGTACCAATGTGGCCCCTGATGCCAGTGCGCTGGACGCCCTCCTGGTGCGACCGGCCGGCCCGGAACTGCCGCCTGCCGGGCGAAGCCGAGCCCCTCCGGGGAGGGTCGGGTGCGGCGGCCCGGGAACGGCTCGGTAACCTAAGGCCGCTGACAGTCACTTAGGGCGGCTTTATCCGTTGCCGCCGCCTCGCTCGAGTCCAAGGAGTTGCCGCCGCCGTGAGCAGCAGCCTTCGACGCGGTGCCCTCGCCGCCGCCGCCATCGCGTTCTCGATCGCCTCGCTCGCCGCGTGCGGTGCCGGTCACAACGCCCAGACCCTGGAGATCAAGCCGGACAACGCGGCCACCTCGGTCGGTGACCTCAAGATCCAGAACGCGCTGGTCATCACGCAGCCCGACCTGGAGTCGACCGGCCCGGCCGTGGTCTCCGCCACCCTGTTCAACAGCGGTTCGACGGACCAGACGCTGGACTCCATCACCGTGGCCGGCAAGTCCGCCGAGCTCAAGCCCGCCAAGGGCGGCAAGAACCTGACCGTCCCGGCCGGCGGTTCCCTGATCCTGGGCGGCAAGGACAACGCCTCCGCGGTGCTGCCCAGCAGCCGCGAGGCCATCCAGGACGGCAACGCGCAGAAGGTCACCTTCGCCTTCAGCGAGACCGGTGACGTGAGCCTGCGCGCCTTCGTCGTCCCGGCCGAGAGCTACTTCTCCTCGTGGGGCCCGAGCGACGTCCCGGCGGCGCCGGGCGCGTCGGCGCAGCCGTCCGCGGAGACCTCCGGGGAGCCGGCCGCCGGCGAGACCTCGGGCGCCCCGGCCGACGGCGCGTCGGCCGGCGCGACCGACGGTGCCTCGGCGGACGCCACCGGTACGGCGACCGGCTCCGAGGCGCAGGAGGAGACGGCCGGCCACTGAGCCCCGTACGGCGCAGCACGCGGTACGCCGAAGGGCGGGACCCCTGAGAGGGAGTCCCGCCCTTCGGCGTACCGTCCTGCTGTCCGGAAGGGGGCCGAGGCCGGTCCGGCTACGGCTCGAACTTGTAGCCGAGCCCGCGCACCGTCACCAGGTACCGCGGCGCGCCCGGGTCGGGCTCGATCTTGGCGCGCAGCCGCTTGACGTGGACGTCGAGGGTCTTGGTGTCACCGACGTAGTCGGCGCCCCACACCCGGTCGATCAGCTGCATGCGGGTCAGCACCCGGCCGGCGTTGCGCAGCAGCATCTCCAGCAGGTCGAACTCCTTCAGCGGCAGGTCGACCTTGGTGCCGCCGACGGTCACCACGTGCCGGTCGACGTCCATGCGGACCGGCCCGGCCTCCAGCGCGGCGGGGGTGACCTCCTCGGGCTCGCCGCGACGGCGCAGGACGGCGCGGATGCGGGCGACCAGCTCGCGCGAGGAGAAGGGCTTGGTGACGTAGTCGTCGGCCCCTATCTCCAGCCCGACGACCTTGTCGATCTCGCTGTCCTTGGCGGTCACCATGATCACGGGAACGTTCGAGCGGCCGCGCAGCTGACGGCACACCTCGGTGCCCGGCAGGCCGGGCAGCATCAGGTCGAGGAGGACGAGGTCGGCGCCGTTGCGCTCGAACTCGTCGAGTCCGTCGGGCCCGGTGGTCGCGACGGCGACCTCGAAGCCCTCCTTGCGGAGCATGTAGGACAGGGCGTCGGAGAAGGACTCCTCGTCCTCGACGACGAGCACACGGGTCACGGAAGGACCTCCGGGGCGGGAAGCGTTTCGTACGGGGATGTAGGGGGGGTGCTGGGGGCGGACCGTCCGTCGCCGGCGATCTCGCCGTGCTCCACGTGTCCCAGGTCCATCTGTTCCACCTGGTCCATGTGGTCGGCGTCGTGGGCGGTCCGCCGTGCTGCGCGGTCGCGGGCGGTGCCCGACTCCGGCAGTCGCAGGGTGAACGTGGAGCCCTGGCCTTCGGCGCTCCACACCGTGACCTCCCCGCCGTGCGAGGCGACCACGTGCTTGACGATCGCGAGACCCAGGCCGGTGCCTCCGGTGGCCCGGGAGCGGGCCGGGTCGACGCGGTAGAAGCGCTCGAAGACGCGCTCCTTGTCCTTCTCGGAGATGCCGATGCCCTGGTCGGTCACGGCGATCTCGATCAGGTCGCCGCCGGGAGCGCTGACGCGCCGGGCCGCTATACCGACGCGGGTGCGGGCGGGCGAGTAGTTGACGGCGTTCTCGACGAGGTTGCCGAGAGCGGCGGCGAGCTGGCCGCGGTTGCCGCGGACGTGCAGGTCCGCGGTGCCTCCGGCGGCCATCGTGATCTGTTTCGTGCCGGCCGCCTGCCGGCAGCGGTCGATGGCCTCGGCGACCAGTTCGTCCACCCGGACGGGCTCGGCGTCGTCCAGCGGATCGTCGTTCTGGACCCGGGACAGGTCGATGAGCTCCTGCACGAGGTTGGTCAGCCGGGTCGCCTCGATCTGCATGCGCCCGGCGAACCGCTCCACGGCCTCCGGGTCGTCGGAGGCGTCCATGACGGCCTCGGAGAGCAGGGAGAGCGCGCCGACCGGCGTCTTCAGCTCATGGCTCACGTTGGCGACGAAGTCGCGCCGCACGGCCTCGATACGGCGGGCCTCGGTCAGGTCCTCCACCAGCAGCAGCACCAGCCGCGACCCGAGGGGCGCCACACGCGCGGACACGGCGAGTGGCTCGCCGCGCCCGGTGCCCCGCCTCGGCAGATCCAGCTCGACCTGCCGTATCTCCCCGTCCCGCCGGGTGTCCCGGGCCATCTGCAGCATCGGGTCGACGGCGAGCTTGCCGCCCCGGACCAGGCCGAGGGCGTACGCCGCCGAGCTGGCCTTGACGACTCCGTCGGCCTCGTCGAGGACGACGGCGGAGGACCGCAGCACCGACAGGACGGTGTCCACGCCGGGCGGGAGCACCGGGTCGGTGTGCAGGGAGGTGCGGGTGGGGCGCTTCTGGTCGCGCTCGCTCCAGCGGAACGCGAGCATGGCGATGACGCCGGTGAGCACTCCGGCGATCGCTGCCGCTGCGGCGACCGCCGCGTTCACGTCCATGAGTCCAGGTTAGGCATGGCGAACGTCCCGGCAGCAGCCATCGGAGTGCGACCTCGAACACTCGTCGCCCAGAGTTCACCTTGGAGCCAGGGTCGGTTCACTTGTGGTGCCGGAAACGGACGCGTACGGGCCGGACGGTGTAAGCGTGGGGGTGCGGCGAGGGGTTCGAGCCCCCCTCCTAGGACGTACGAGAGGGAACCTGATGCGGGACGCGTACCACGAGGAACTGGACTCGATCGGCGACAGTCTGGTGGAGATGGCCCGGCTGGTCGGGTCGGCGATCGGGCGCGCCACGACCGCCATCCTCGACTCCGACCTGAAGCTGGCCGAGCACGTGATCGAGGGCGACCAGAAGGTCGACGAGCTCCAGCACGAGCTGGAGGCGAAGGCCATAGCCCTGCTGGCCCGGCAGCAGCCGGTGGCGACGGACCTGCGCATCGTCGTCACGTCGCTGCGGATGTCGGCCGACCTGGAGCGCTCGGGCGACCTGGCCCAGCACGTGGCCAAGCTGGCCCGGCTGCGCTACCCGGCGCGTGCGGTCCCGCACGACCTGCACGCCACGATCCTGGAGATGGGCCAGCTCGCGCAGCGCCTGATGGCGAAGGCGGCCGAGGTGATCATCACCAAGGACGTGGACCTGGCGCTCCAGCTGGAGCAGGACGACGACGCGATGGACCTCCTGCACCGCACCCTCTTCCAGCACCTGATGGACGACCGCTGGAAGCACGGCATCGAGACGGCCGTGGACGTGACCCTGCTCGGCCGCTACTACGAGCGCTACGCCGACCACGCCGTCGCGGTCGCCAAGCGGGTGGTCTACCTGGTCACGGGCGAGCACGCGGACGAGCTCCAAGCGGACATCCAGCCGGTGACGGGGGTCGAGGGGGCCTGACGGCGGTGTCGCCGGGCGGCGGGCCGTGCCGGCGAATGCCGGCCGGCCCCCGCCCGGGGCGCAGCGAGTCGACGCCTGGGGCGCATCGAGTGGCCTCCTGGGGGGCGCGCGGAAGCGCCTCAGTGCGCCGTTGATGCGACCAGGGCTCCGGGCTTCCAATGGGCTCAGGCACCAGCCTCTAGGAGGAACCCATGGCCGATTCCCCCAGCACGACACCCGACCCCGCGCAGGAACGCCGGACCGAGCAGCCCACCGACCTCCGCAACCTGCCCCTGATCGCCGCCTGCGGCTGCGGTTCGGGCTGCGGCTGCGGCTGTCAGTCGGGCAACCCGTGCCAGTGCGGCTGACGGGACGATGACGCGGTGACGCGTACGGCGGCCGGGCTCGCTCCGGCCGCCGTACGGGCGCACCCTGGAAGGGAGAATCCCGAAGGGGGTGCGAGGCCATGGCTCACTTCATGGACGTGCACCACGGCATGCACGGAATCACGGCGGACCAGCTCCACCGGGCACACCAGGCCGACCTGGCGCTGGAGAAGGACGAGGGCGTCCACTTCGAGCACGCGTGGGCGGACCCGGACTCCGGCACGATCTACTGCCTCTCCGAGGGCCCGACGGCCGAGGCGGTCCAGCGCGTCCACGAGCGCACGGGACACAAGGCGGACGAGATCCACGAGGTCTCGCTGTCGGTATGACGGCTCCTGTCTCCCCGTAGGCCGTCGCGACGCCCTGAGTGAGTACGGGTACTCAGGACGCGGAGGCGCTCCCCGTCCGACCCTGGGAACAGGACGACGACCCACGGGGAGATTCCGATGAAATCCGGCCGGATACGCACGCTGACCCGCATGACCTTCGCCAACCCCGCCTCGGCGGTCTACCTGGCACTGGTGGGCGGCGCCGTCGCCGTCGCCGTGACGCAACCGCTGCTGGCCCCCGACGCGGACGCCTCGTTCATCTGGGTCTGGCCGGCGCTGTTCACCTTCCCCACCTTGGGCTTCGCGGCGTGGCTGGGCGGGGCGGTCTGGGGCGGGGAGGCGCCGACGTGGTTCTTCACCGGCGGGATCGCGGCCTCGGCGCTGGTCCAGTCCCTGGCGCTGGGCGCGACGCTGGAGACCCTGCGAGGCCGCCGCCGGGTGCCGACGGCGGGCTGAGTCCGGCTCGGCGAGTCCCGCGCTGATCGCTAACTTGGCCCCATGGCAAGTCAGATCATCACCCTGGTCGGTGTCCTGCTGGGCGCGGTCACGTCGTTCTTCGCCGCGACGCTGGCCGAACGGGCCAAGTTCCGGCAGGCGTTGGCCACGCGGTGGGACGAGCGGAAGCTCGACGCCTACGTGGAGTACGTCTCCTGCGTGAAGGAGGCCGCACGAGCCGCGCAGTCAGCTCTGGAGGCCCGCGAGCGAGGTGACGACCCGTCCGGGGCGCTCGCGGAGATGGAGACGGCGGAGCACCGGCGCTCCTTACTGTTCGAGGGGCTCGTGCTGCTCGCGGAGGACACCGCCTCGCAGGCGGCGTGGAAGGTCAACGAGCGCCTCTGGGACCTGCTGATCCACGCCCGTGACGCGTCCAGCGCCTCCCCCACCCGCCGTGCCGAGCTCGGCTCCACGCTCATCGACGCAATGAACACCTTGCACAAGGCGGCCCGGGCGGACCTGGCGATAGGCAGGCCCCGGGCCGGAGGACGCTGACGGCCTTCTTCTCGCCCTGCGGCTGGGACAGCGTCCGACCGAGGCGCCTCTGCCGCACGTACCGGAGGATCACGACCACGATCGCGGCGAGCTGCGCGACGAACCACCCCAGCCCCGTGGGCTCGCGCCCTGGCGAGCGTGAGCGCAGGTGGTGATCGCCGCGTACAGATCTCGCCGACCCGTACGTCCGGGGAGTCCCGTCCCGCCCGCGCAAAAGCCCCCGACCTGCCGGAAGGACGCAGGCCGGGGGCTGTTCGTGCCGCGTTACTTCTTCTTGCCCTGGTTCTTCACGGCCTCGATGGCCGCCGCCGCCGCGTCCGGGTCGAGGTACGTGCCGCCCGGGTTGACCGGCTTGAAGTCGGCGTCCAGCTCGTAGGAGAGCGGGATGCCCGTCGGGATGTTCAGGCCCGCGATGTCGGCGTCGGAGATGCCGTCGAGGTGCTTGACCAGGGCGCGGAGCGAGTTGCCGTGCGCCGCGACCAGGACCGTGCGGCCGGTGAGGAGGTCGGGGACGATGTTGTCGAACCAGTACGGCAGCATGCGGACGACGACGTCCTTCAGGCACTCCGTCTGCGGGCGCAGCTCCGGCGGGAGCATCGCGTAGCGCGCGTCGGAGAACTGCGAGTACTCGGCGTCGCGGTCCAGCGGCGGCGGCGGGGTGTCGTAGGAGCGGCGCCACAGCATGAACTGCTCCTCGCCGAACTCGGCGAGGGTCTGGGCCTTGTCCTTGCCCTGGAGGGCGCCGTAGTGGCGCTCGTTCAGACGCCAGTGGCGGTGGACGGGGATCCAGTGACGGTCCGCGGCCTCCAGCGCGAGCTGGGCCGTGCGGATCGCGCGCTTCTGGACGGACGTGTGGACCACGTCGGGCAGCAGGCCGGCGTCCTTGAGCAGCTCGCCGCCGCGCGTCGCCTCCTTCTCGCCCTTCGGGGTGAGGTTGACGTCCACCCAGCCGGTGAACAGGTTCTTCTCGTTCCACTCGCTCTCGCCGTGGCGGAGGAGGATCAGCTTGTACGGTGCGTCGGCCATGGCTCCGAGCGTAATCGACCCCCCTGACCGACCGCGCGCCGCGCCCGGTGGGCGGACGGTTGACGGGAAGTGTTAATCGAGTGGCCTGCGGCGACCTCCCCCTCGTAAGTTGTGCTCACTACTTGAGCCGCTTACATGCCATCGGGGGTCCCCATGTCCGTCGCCGGGCTGAGACATGCCGCGCGCGAGTCCGTCTCCGGGCTCCCGCGCGAGTTCTGGTGGCTGTGGACCAGCACCCTGGTCAACCGGCTCGGCGCCTTCGTCGCCACCTTCATGGCGCTGTACCTGACCCTCGACCGCGGCTACTCCGCCTCGTACGCCGGTCTGGTCGCCGCCCTGCACGGGCTCGGCGGGGTCGTGTCCTCGCTGGGCGCCGGGGTGATGACGGACCGGCTCGGGCGGCGGCCCACGCTGCTCGTCGCGCAGACCTCCACCGCTGCGTCCGTCGCGCTGCTCGGCTTCATGCGGGACCCGGTCGCCATCGCGGCCGTCGCCTTCCTGGTCGGCATGGCGAGCAACGCCTCCCGGCCGGCCGTGCAGGCGATGATGGCGGACATCGTGCGGCCCGAGGACCGGATCCGCGCCTTCTCGCTGAACTACTGGGCCATCAACCTCGGCTTCGCCATCTCCTCCATGGGCGCCGGGTTCATCGCCGAGTTCAGCTACCTGGCCGGCTTCCTGATCGAGGCGGGCATGACCCTGGTCTGCGCCGTCCTCGTCTTCGTGAAGCTGCCCGAGTCGCGGCCCGAGAAGACCTCCCTGGACGCCGGCCCGGCGGGCGAGCCCCCCGTCTCCCTGATGACCGTCCTGCGCGACGGGCGCTACATGAGCGTCGTCGGGCTGTCCTTCCTGGTCGCCCTCATCTTCCAGCAGGGCTACCTGGGCCTGCCGGTCGCCATGGGCGAGGCCGGGTTCACGCCCGCGGACTTCGGCCTGGCCATCGCCGTCAACGGCGTGCTGATCGTCGTCCTGCAGATTCCGGTCACCCGGTTCATCGAGCACCGGGACCCCCGGCGGCTGCTGGTCGCCTCGTCCCTGCTCGCCGGGTACGGCTTCGGGCTCACCGCCTTCGCCGGGTCGGTCGGGGTGTTCGCCCTCACCGTGTGCGTGTGGACGCTGGCCGAGATCGTCAACGCGCCGACGCAGACGGGGCTGGTCGTGCGCCTCTCCCCCGTGCGCGGGCGCGGGCGCTACCAGGGCATGTACACCATGTCCTGGGCCGTCGCCTCGCTGGTCGCCCCGCTGATGTCGGGCTTCGTCATCGACCACTGGGGCGCCGAGTGGCTGTGGGGCATGTGCGCGGTCGTCGGCACGGTGGCCGCCGTGGGCTACGGGGCGCTGATGCGGCGGCTGCCGCAGGACGAGCCGACGGCCTCCGAGACGTCCCTGGTCGCGAAGCCCGAGGTCAGCGCGGCCTGACGCCCGTCACGGGTGCATCCGCGCCCCCTTCAGCACCTTGTCCACCGCGTTCTTCGGGCCGTACACCGCCAGTCCGACCAGGTCCAGCTCCGCGGTCGGCACGGCCCTCACCGCCGCCCGGTTGTCGCGGTCGTTGCCGGTGGTGAAGAGGTCGGAGGTGAACACCGCGCGGGGCAGGGCGCGGGACAGCACACGCGCGTGGGCGTTGGTCAGCGTCTCCTTGGTGCCCTCGAAGACCAGCACCGGCTGCCGGAACATCGGCAGGTAGGCGGTCGCGTCGGCGTCCTCGTACGGTTCGCCGATCACCTCGGGGATCTGGGCGCCCAGGCCGCTGACCAGGAACGCGGTGACGTTGAGGCGCTGCCAGGTCTCCAGGTCCTCGCGCAGCAGGACGGCGATCTTGGTGTCGAAGCGGACGGGGCTCTCGGTGTCGTGCGTGCTCATACCGTGAGACTGCCGGTCGGCGCGGGGCGCGGTCTTGTACGTTTTTTGCATGGCCGACCAGCGGCAGGTGTCCGCCTGGCGTCCCCGGGTCCCGGGCGTCGTCGAGGTCTTCCACGCCCACTACACCGAGTACAGCTACCCGATGCACGTCCACGACGCCTGGACGCTGCTCATCGTGGACGACGGGGCGGTGCGCTACGACCTGGACCGGCACGAGCACGGCACGCCGCACGACACGGTGTCGCTGCTGCCGCCGCACGTGCCGCACAACGGCTCCCCCGCCACCCCGGACGGCTTCCGCAAGCGCGTCCTGTACCTGGACGCCTCCCGGCTCGGCGAGGAGCTGATCGGGCGCGCGGTCGACGCCCCCGACCTGCGTGACCCGGTGCTGCGGCGGCGGGTCGGGCAGGTGCATGCCGCGCTCGCCCGGCCCGGTGACGAGCTGGAGGCGGAGAGCAGGCTGACGCTGATCGGGGAGCGGCTGCACGCCCACCTGCGGCCCCGGGGCGCGCCCGGTTCCGCGCGCCCCGACCCCGTCCTCGCCCGCCGGCTGCGGGAGTTGCTGGACGAGCGGGTCGTCGAGGGCGTCGGCCTGGAGGAGGCCGGCGGGCTGGTGTCCGCCCATCCGGCCCATCTGGTGCGGGCGTTCAGCACGGCGTACGGGATCGCCCCGCACCAGTACCTGATGTCCCGTCGGGTGGATCTGGCCCGGCGGCTGCTGCTCGCGGGACGTGCGCCGGCCGACGTGGCGGGCGCGACCGGGTTCTACGACCAGGCCCATCTGACCCGGCACTTCAAGCGGCTGGTGGGGGTCACGCCGGGGCGCTACCGCACCGGAGCGCAGCGGCGCTGACGGGGCGTCAGTCCTCGGAGCGCTCGATCAGGTGCTGGAACGCCTCCAGGTTCCGCGTCGACTCCCCGCGCGAGGTGCGCCACGCGTACTCCTTGCGGATGGCGGACGCGAAGCCCAGCTCCAGCAGGGTGTTGAAGGCGCCGTCGGCGGCCTCCAGGACCTGCCCGAGGAGGCGGTCGATCTCGTCGGCGGTGACGGCGGACAGCGGGAGCTTGGCGGTGACGTAGACGTCGCCGAGGCGGTCGACGGCGTAACTCACCCCGTACAGCTTGAGGTTGCGCTCCAGCAGCCAGCGGTGGACGGCCGGTTCGTTCTCGTCGGGGTGGCGGACGACGAAGGCGTTCAGGGAGAGGGAGTGCCGGCCCAGGAGGAAGGAGACCGTGGTCGACAGTTTGCGGGTGCCGGGGAGCTTCACGACGTAGTTGCCGGGCTCGGGGCTCTCCCACTCCAGCTCGGCGTTCTTCAGGGCGCCCTCGAGGATCTGCGCTGCCTTCTGTCCCTCAGCCATGGTGGGAGCGTACGCGACGGCGGTGGGACTGGGCCGCGGCCGTGTAGACGTCGGCCGTCGCCGCGGCGGCGCTGTCCCAGCCGAAGGACTGGGCGTGCCGGGCGGCGGCGTCGCCCATGCGGGACACGAGGTCCGGCTGGTCGGCGAAGTCGCGCAGCACGCGCGCGTAGGCGGCGGGTTCGTGGCCCTGGACGAGCCGGCCGGTGTGCCCGTCGCGCACGGCGACCGGGAGGCCGCCGACCGCTGCGGCGAGCACGGGCGTACCGGCCGCCTGGGCCTCGATGGCGACCAGGCCGAAGGACTCGCTGTAGGACGGCATGACCAGTACGGACGCGGCCCGGAACCAGTCGGCGAGCTGTTCCTGCCCGACCGGCGGGCGGAACCGTACGACGTCGGCGATGCCGAGCCGCGCGGCGAGTTTCTGCAGGCCCTCCGGCTTGGCGAGGCCGCTGCCGCTGGGCCCGCCGACGACGGGGACGACGATGCGGGAGCGCAGCTCGGGGCGTTCGTCGAGGAGGACGGCGACGGCGCGCAGCAGGACGTCGGGGGCCTTCAGGGGCTGTATGCGGCCGGCGAAGAGCGGGATCAGGGCGTCCTGCGGCAGGCCGAGGCGGGCGCGGGCGGCGGCGCGGCCGTCGGCGGGGCGGAACCGGTCGAGGTTGACGCCCGGGTGGACGACGGCGACCTTGGCCGGGTCGGCGGCGTAGTGCCGGACGAGTTCGTCGGCCTCCTCGGCCGTGTTGGCGATCAGCCGGTCGGAGGCGGCGACGATCTGGGTCTCGCCGATGACGCGGGCGGCCGGTTCCGGGGTGTCGCCGTCGGCCAGGTTGGCGTTCTTGACCTTGGCCATGGTGTGCATGGCGTGCACCAGGGGGGCGCCCCAGCGCTGGGCGGCGAGCCAGCCGACGTGGCCGGAGAGCCAGTAGTGGGAGTGCACGAGGTCGTAGTAGCCGGGGCGGTGTCCGGCCCAGGCCTGCATCACTCCGTGGGTGAAGGCGCACAGCTGGGCCGGCAGGTCCTCCTTGGCGAGCCCCTCGTAGGGGCCGGCGTCGACGTGCCGGACGAGGACGCCGGGGGACAGTTCGACGGTGGGCGGGAGAGCGGCGGTGGTCGCGCGCGTGAAGATCTCGACCTCGATGTTGATCGCGGCCAAGCGCTGCGCGAGCTCCACGATGTAGACGTTCATGCCGCCGGCGTCGCCGGTGCCGGGCTGGTGGAGCGGTGAGGTGTGCACGGAGAGCATGGCGACGCGGCGGGGCCTGCGATGCAGCCGCAGCCGCGTGGAGGCCGCCGGTGAGCGACGCCCGAGCCTGCTGACGTACTGGCTCACGAGCCGTTCCTCCTCGCTGCGGGCATGCCGGTCGGAGGACAGGCGCCGCCCTCCAAGGAGGGGGAACACCGGATGACGGTGCTCCATTTCCGGTTCGCCGCCCTTTACCGAATCATTACCGCTTGTCGCTCAACCGTTCGATGACACGGCGCGCACGAGGGCCTCCATGCCCTTCCTCCACGCCTCCGCCAGGTCCGCCTCCGCGGGAAACCGGCCGTGGATCTCGAGGATCACCATCCCGTGCGCGAACGCCCAGACCGAGCGCGCCAGGTCCCCGTCCCCCGCGCAGGCCTGCAGTACGGGTGCGGCGGCCCGGTCCTCCAGGCCGGCCGGGAGGGACTCGCGGGGCAGGGGGCGTTCGTTGGCCAGGCAGTACAGGTGGGGGTGCGCGAGCGCGTAGGCCCGGTACGCCCGCGCCAGCGCCATCGGCGAGCCGGGCTCCCGCGCCACGGCGGTCTCCATCGCTTCGGCGGCCTCGGCGAGGAACTGTGCGACCAGTTCGACCTCGACGGCCTTCTTGTCCGGGAAGTGCTTGTAGAGGGAGGGGGCCTTGATGCCGATGCGGTCGGCGAGCGCCCGCAGGGTGAGCGCGGCGGGCCCGGACTCCTCCAGGAGGGCGCGTGCCGCCGCGGCGATCTCACGGGCCCGGGGGGACAGGCGGTCAGCCACGCTGGAAGCCCTCCTTCGTACGCAGTCCGTAGCCGAAGGCGCGATCGTACGAGATGTGGGCGAGCCACCCGCACAGCGCGGCGAACGCGGGTGCCCAGGTCAGCGGCGTCACGGTGGAGATCACGACGAGCGCGAGCGGGATCAGGGCGCGGTGGGCGGCGTTGTAGTACGGCACCGCGCGGGGCGGCAGCTGCCCCCTCTCCATGCGGGGCGCGTCGGACAGGCCCGCCAGGAAGGTCAGGTCGGGCGCCAGGAAGAAGGCGAACGCCAGGAGTCCCGCGGTCCAGCCGTGGTTCACGGCCTCCAGGACGGCGAACGCGGACCAGAACAGCGCGCCCAGCAGCCAGGCGGTGCGTCGGGCGACGGCGAGTGCGCGCCAAGGACGTGGGGTGGCGGTGACCGTGCTCATGGGTTCGTTCCCCTCCTGCCGGGCGGGACGACGTAGGCTAACGTCGTTAGCTCCACCGTAGGGCTAACGACGTTAGCCGTCAAGCGCGCGTCCCCGACCCGGCTCGGCCGGGAGCGGCCGCATACCCTCGTACGCATGACAGCCCGCGCCACCCCCCGCCCCGTAGGGACGGTCACGCGCGGGACGACGAACCCGAACCGGCTGCGCCGCATGGACCGCTGGATCGCGGCCGCGCACGGTGCCGAACTGCGCCGCGCCGCCGACCCCGTCGCCGTCGACCTCGGCTACGGCGCGGCCCCCTGGACCGCCGTGGAGCTGCTGCACCGCCTGCGCACCGTCGCGCCGCGCACGCGCGTGGTGGGCGTCGAGATCGACCCGGCGCGGGTGGCGGCGGCCGAGCCGTACGCGCGCGAGGGGCTCGTCTTCCGGCACGGCGGCTTCGAGGTCCCCGTCCCCCGGCCCCCGTCGCTGATCCGCGCGGCGAACGTGCTGCGCCAGTACGACGAGGACGAGGTCGCCGCCGTCTGGCAGCGGCTGTGCGCGCGGCTCGCGCCGGCGTCACCGCACTCCCGCGGCGGACTCCTGGTCGAGGGCACCTGTGACGAGATCGGGCGGCGGCACGTGTGGGTCGCACTCGGACCGGAGGGGCCGCGCACGGTCACCTTCGCCACCCGGCTCGGCTCGCTGGACCGCCCCTCCGACCTGGCCGAACGGCTGCCCAAGGCGCTCATCCACCGCAACGTCCCCGGCGAGCCGGTGCACGCCTTCCTGCGCGACTTCGACCGCGCCTGGGCCGCTGCCGCGCCCTACGCCGCCTACGGGGCCCGCCAGCGCTGGATGCGGGCGGTGCGGGACCTGGGCGCCGACTGGCCGGTGAGTGACGGTCCGGTGCGGTGGCGGCAGGGCGAAGTGACGGTGCGCTGGGAAGCGTTGGCCCCGCGCGGCTGAGCGGCAGCCGCGACACGGGAACGATCTCCGTGAGGTGTTCGTCACACAGCACGGGAAACGCCGCGCCGGCACAGCGGGGGAAGACGGAGGGAAGCGGGAGGGAAGCGGTGGCGAAGCGGGCGGGAAACAGCGGGAGATACGGGCGGAGAAACAGCGGGAGAAGCTGCGGCAAAGCCGTGGCAAGCGGGGGGAAGCCCTCCACAAGCCCCGGAAGCAGCCCCTCTGTCGCTTTCCGCGCCGGCATGGCACGATCCCTCGAACGACCGAAGTTACTGACGGTAAATCAGTTGTGGGGGCGAGGTATGCGTACGGGGAAGCGTGGCTTGACGACTGCCGCCGTGACCGTGGTCTGCGCGGTCACCGTGCTGGCCGCCCCGGGCACGGCGTTCGCGGCCCCAGGCCCCACCCCGTCACCGACGGCCTCCTCGACGGCACCGCCCACGGCGGCTCCCGGCAAGGATCTGGAGGCCGTGCGCAAGAAGCTCGACAAGCTCTACCGCGCGGCGGCCTCGGCCACGGACGAGTACAACGCCGCCGAGGAGAAGGCGCAGCAGCAGTCCGCCGAGATCGTCGCTCTGGCCAAGAAGATCGTCGAGGGCCAGGAGGAGCTGGACCGCCTCAAGGACCGGGCGGGTGCCGCGGCCCGCGCCCAGTACCGCACCGGCGGGCTGTCCGACGAGGCCAAGCTGATCCTGAGCGAGGACCCCGAGGAGTTCCTCGACAGCACCGGCCGGGTGATGCAGGGCCAGCGCGCCACCAAGGGCCTGCTCGGCGAGATGGCCCGCACCCAGGAGGACCTGAAGGCCTACCAGGCGGACGCCTCCGCCCAGTGGAGGAAGCTGGAGGGCAACCGCAAGGCCAAGGCCAAGGCCCAGAAGAAGATCGAGGAGCAGATCGCGGCGGCCGAGAAGCTCGAGTCCGAGCTGGAGCAGGAGGAGAAGGAGCGCCTCGCCCGGCTGGAACGGCTGGCCCAGGAGAAGGCCCAGGCCGCCTGGCTCGGCTCCGGCGTCGTCAAGGACCTCGACGCCTCCGCGACCGAGCAGGGCAGGAAGGCCGTGGAGTACGCCACCGCCCAGCTCGGCAAGCCGTACCAGTGGGGCGCCGAGGGCCCGGACGCGTACGACTGCTCCGGCCTGACCTCACAGGCGTGGGTGGCGGCCGGGCAGACGATCCCGCGCACCTCGCAGCAGCAGTGGCAGCAGCTGAGGCACGTCGACATCAAGGACATGCGCCCCGGCGACCTGATCATCTACTTCGACGACGCCAGCCACGTCGGGATGTACGTCGGTGACGGCAAGGTCGTCCACGCCCCGCGTCCCGGGCGCACGGTGACGATCACGGGGGCGGGCACGATGCCGATCCTCGGCGTGGTGCGGCCGGACACGGCGACCGCGCCCCCGCGGTGACGCGGGCCACTCGGTCCGTGCCCCGGGCGTGACGCCGCCCACGTGACCCAGTCCACGCCGGACGCCCGCCCCGCGTGACGTTCGTCATCCCCGTGCCGCGGTCGACGTGTCCAACTGCGGTACGGATCGCGGCATATGACAGTGGCCGATGGCCGTCCGACGTGTTGTGGACCATTCCGCAGCGGCGCCGTCACCCGCTATGGTCCCCGTCGGTGGGTCGAGGTCCCTCGCCCCGCCATGCCCTCGGGGGGAGGGAAGGAACCCAGACGATGCCCGTACCCGTACCGCGGCAGAGGGCGATCCCGGCCGTGGAGTGTGGTCAGGCGCCCGCCGCGTCCCCGCGGAGCGGCCGTTCCCAGGAGCAGGCCCCGCTCGGGACGAACCCGGCCGAGAACCCCACCAGTCAGCGAGAGACCCCGACGGAGAAGCGCGAGAAGACCACGGACCAGCGAGAGAGCACCCCTCCCACGAACCTGACGCTGCTGCTGATCGAGGACGATCCGGCCGGCTCGCCGATCGTGCCGGACCTGCTCGACCAGGCCGGCAAGCCGATCCGCGTCCGCACCGCCCGCAACCTCACCGAGGCCGAGCGGCTGCTGACCGACGACGTCCACTGCATCCTGCTGGACCTCGCCCTGTCCGCCCCGGCGCGGGCGGGCGACGGCGAGGGCGACGACGAGCTGGCGGTGCTCAAGCACGTACTGGAGCTGGCGCCCCGGCACGCGGTGCTCGCGCTCACCTCCTCCAGCGACGCCGAGCGCGGCGCGGAGGCGGTGGCGGTCGGCGCGCAGGACTACCTGTTCCGCGACGAGCTGGACGGCCGGCTGCTGAGCCGGGCCATCCGCTACGCCGTCGAGCGCAAGCGGTCCGACTCGGCGGAGCGGCGTCTGGCCGAGGGCCGGCTGCGCGCGCAGGAGAACGCGCGCCTGGAGCGCGGTCTGCTGCCGACCCCGCTCCTGGAGGGCTCCCCGCTGCGGTTCGCCGCCCGCTACCGTCCGGGCCGTTCGCGCGCCCTGCTCGGCGGCGACTTCTACGACGTGGTCCGCACCCCGGACGGCACCGTGCACGCCATGATCGGCGACGTCTGCGGGCACGGCCCGGACGAGGCGGCGCTCGGCGTGGAGCTGCGGATCGCCTGGCGTGCGCTGACCCTGGCGGGACTGTGCGGGGACCAGCTGCTCGGCACGCTGCAGCAGGTGCTGGAGCACGAGCGCTCCGACGACGAGATCTTCGCGACGCTGTGCACCGTGGACATCGCGCCGGACGGGCGCCGCGCGGGCCTGTGCCTGGCCGGACACCCGGCGCCGCTGATCGCCGACCCCGGGATGCCCGCCCGTCTGCTGCCGTACGACAACAACGGCCCGGCGCTCGGACTGCTGCCGGGTGCCCGCTGGCCGCGCATGCAGGTGGAGCTGGGCGCCGAGTGGAGCCTGATGCTCTACACCGACGGCCTGATCGAGGGCCACATCGGCGAGGGCCGCGAGCGGCTCGGCCAGGACGGCATGGTGGAGTTGGTCCGCCGCCGCTTCGCCGACGGCCTGCGCGGCGAGGAGCTGATCCGGACGGCCGTGAACGAGGTCCGCGACCTCAACGGCGGCGAGCTGACGGACGACGTGGCCGTCCTGCTGCTGGACCGGACTCCCTGACCGCCCCGCAGGGCGGCGCGGGGGTCAGCGTCCGCCGTTGTACGGTCCGTACGGGCCGTCGCTGCTGGAGCCGCGGCGGCTGTTGCGGCCGCCGCCCGGCAGGCCGCGCAGCACGGGCCGTACGTCGACCATGTACACGATCGTCGCGACGAGACCGATGATCGGCAGGAACGACAGGATCGGGAAGAGCAGGTTCACCACGAACGCGAGTCCGAGGATGATCAGCCAGAACGGCTTGGTCTTCTTGTCGGCCGCGCGGTAGGCGTCCTCCCGGCGCGTGGCCGCGTCGATCAACGCGAAGCCGCTGAAAACGATCAGGGCGGTGCTCAGCAGCCACATGAAGCCTGCGAACCCCTGCATCAGCACAACGTCCACCACCAGACTCGGGTCGTCATTACGCGGTCACCGTACCCGGAGAACGGGCCGGACACCCCAAGGGTGCCCGGCCCGCATGTGCTTCCGCTCTCCTACTTGGCGGGCGGCGTCGTCTTCTTGGCGACGGTGGTGGGGGTGGGGGTGGGGGTGGGCTTCTTCACCGGAGCCTTGCGGGCGGCCGCCGGGGTCTTCTTCTCCGCGGCCGGCTTGTCCTCCGTGACCGTGACGGGTGCGGGCTTCGGCTCGACGGCCACGGCCACCTCCTCCACGCCCTCGGCGAGGTCCTCGATGCCGTCGGCGGCCTGGCCGCGCCAGGTGCGCACGGCCTGCTCGCCGTGCTCGGCGACCTTCTCGTAGGTCTCCCGGGCCTTGACGGCGTACTCGGCGGCGACGCCGACACCGCGCAGCGCGAGGTCCTGGGCGGTCTCGCCGAGCTTCTTGAAGTCGGCGTCGAGGGACCCGAGGAGCTCGTTGACCTTGGTCTGCAGGGTGCCCTGCGTCTCCTTGACGCGGGCCGTCGCCTTCTCCTGGACGGCCTTCGGGTCGGTGTTGCGCACGGCCTCGATACGGGCCGGCGCCTCGGTGCGCAGCTGCTCCACCAGCACCGGCACCTTCTTGGCCTGCTGGAAGGCGAGGTCGGCGGTGCCGGCGGCGAAGTAGAGCGGGGTGGGGTCGCTGAGGGTCTTGCGCAGGTCGTCGGTGATGGCCATGGTGCTGGTCCTCCCGGAATGCGTTCGGCTGAGGGTGGGTTGGTGGTCCCGCGCCCGGCCGGCCGGCTGCTCGCTCCTGCTCATCCGGCCGTCTGCTGCGGGTCGGCGTCGCTGCCGCCGCTCGTACGGAGGCGGCGGCCGGGTATGGAGCCGCCACCGCCGAGGCCGCCCTCGGGGGCGTCGTCGGCGACTTCGCCCGCGACGTCGTCCGTACCGAACCCGTTCTCCTTGCGGAAGGAGTCGTAGATCTGGAGCAGCACCTGCTTCTGCCGCTCGTTCAGCGTGGGATCGGCGAGGACGACCGCACGCGTCTCCACCTCGTCCCGGTCCCGTTCCGCGTCAAGAATCCCGGCACGGACATACAGCGTCTCGGCGGAGATCCGCAGCGCCTTGGCGACCTGCTGGAGCACCTCCGCGCTCGGCTTGCGCAGCCCGCGCTCGATCTGGCTCAGGTACGGATTCGACACCCCGGCGGCATCGGCGAGCTGCCGCAGCGACAGCTGCGCGTTGCGCCGCTGCTCGCGCAGGTACTCACCGAGATTGCCGACGTTGAGCGAAGCCATGACTCCACCATGCACCAGCGTGCTAACTATTGCAAGCAGCCGCTTGCAAGAGTGCGCCTGCCCGGCGCCGCCGGGCTCACACCAGTTCGGGCTGGGGACGCGCCTGCGGTGCCGGTACCGGCACCGCCTCGGGGTCCCACAGCCCGGTGGTCCGCGTGTACCCGTACACCACCGAGGCCATCGCCAGCAGCAGAAGCGGACCGGCCACCCACGGGTGCGCGGCCATCTCCACGGGCAGGTAGCGGTACGAGACGAGCAGCGCGGCGAACACCGTCGCGCCGTAGGCGACCAGCCGGATGCCCGGCCAGTCCAGACCGCGGTCGAACGTGCGCAGCCCCGCCTCGACCGTGCACGCGAACACCACGCCGGCCACCAGGTCCACGCCGTAGTGGTAGCCGAAGCCCAGCGTCGCGGTGAGCGTGGCGACCAGCCAGACCGCGCCCGCCCAGCGCAGGACGCGGGGGCCGGTGCGGGAGTGGATGAAGATCACGACGGCCCATGCCGTGTGCAGGCTGGGCATGCAGTTGCGCGGGGTAAAGGCGTCGTACGGCATGTCCTGCGGGGCGCCGGCCGGCGGCAGCGTGTGCGGCCACAGGTGGGCCACCGCCCATGGCCCGCCACCGGTGCCCCAGGCGCCGTCGCCGTAGGCGAAGATCGGCCCGACCACCGGGAAGACCATGTAGACAGCCGGCCCGAGCAGGCCGACGGCCAGGAAGGTGCGCACCAGGTGGTGGCGCGGGAAGCGGCGCTCGGCCGCCACCTTGCGCAGTTGCCACACGGCGATCACGACCGCGGCCACGGGGAGCATGACGTAGACGAAGTCGAGGATCCGGTGGCCGACCGAGCCGGTGGCCCCGACGATCCGGCCGGCCACCCACGACGGGTTGCCCAGCGCGTGGTCGGCGCTCGCCAGGTACTGGTCGAGCACCGTCGGGCGGGTCTTCGACGTGATGAGCAGCCAGGCGTCGCCGGTCTTGCGGCCGGCCACCAGCAACAGCCCCAGCCCGACGCCCTTCAGCAGCAGGACGCGTTCCGGCCCGGTGCGGCGCGTGACGGCGACCACCGCGCCGCCCAGGATCACCCACAGCGCGCCGTTGCCGAAGTTCATCTCGGCACCGGCCGCCCACCGCACCAGGGCGAAGACGACGTCGATGCCGACCGCGACGCCGGCCGCGACGAACCGCTGCCGCCAGGTGAGCACCACCATCATCAACGCCATGCTGGCGTACAACAGCGGCCCGGAGGCGGGAGCGAAGACCACCTCACGCGCCTGGTTGGTGATCGGTCCCGGCTCGCCGTAGTGGCGCGCGGCGATCTCCAGTGCGACGAGGAACCCGAGGACCGCCACACCCGCCGTGGTCCACAGCATCACCCGTGGCCGACGCCACGCGGTGAACGTGCTTCTGACGCTTATTCGCGACAACAGGCGCGACGCTGCAGATATCAATTTTCGGCCGATTTGTGAGGAACAGGCGGTTAAGGAAACACGAACGAGTGATGGGCGATCACCGCAAGTTCGGACATGCTAGCGAATCCGGTGCGGGGCGCGTCCATGGCTTTCGGACCTGTCCTTCAGAGCGGCAGCCGCCGCGCGTGCGCCACGTCCGGCCGGGACACCGCCCGGCGGTCTCCTGCGCTCACGCAGGCCGGTCACGCTCGTGGCGCGGGTCTACGCGCCGCTCCCGTCGGCCGCGGAGAGCGGCTCCAGGGCACTCGCCGCGTCCCACAGGACACCGAAGAACGCCCGCCTGCGAGCGACCACGTCCCGCCCCCGCTCGCTGTCGTCCCGGCACCAGCGGGTCAGCAGCGAGCCGTGCCCGATGAGGTCGAGCAGCTGGTCGTCGTCGTGCGACCGCGACGGGGCCGGGACCAGGGACCGGTACTCGTCCGGCCTCAGGTCGATCTTGTCGTAGATCCCCTCGAACACCACGTCGTCGTCGATGACGTAGAGCTTCAGCGACGGCGACATGTGCACCACCCGGAACTCGACCGACAGCGCGCCCTGTCCCCTGCGGAGCATCCGGCCGCGCATCATCCGCAGGTCGCGCTCGTACCCCGCGATCTTCCCGACCAGGTACCGGCGGAATCCGGGGGCGTCCGCCAGCTTGCCGTCCGCGTCCCGCACCAGGCCGGGAACCTCCATCGGCCGTGTGAAGTCCGGTACCAGGATGCGGACGTCCACCGACCGCGACGGGTCCGGAGGGAGATCCTCCAGCACCCTCCTCATCGGGTCGGCGAAGGTCTCCCCGGTGAAGCACATCCCCCAGAGCCGGACGTCGCCGCCGCGCCGGAGCGCCTCGGCGCACTCCCGCACCAACTGGTCCGTCGTGGCGTGCTCGCCCGACTGCGGCCGCAGCCGCGCCGTCAGGTCCCGGACTTCCTCGCCCAGCCGCCGGACCGTCTCGTCCAGTCGCCGCGTCTGCTCCCGCTGCGCGTCGTGCGCCGTGTTCAGCCGCAGCACCTCCGCGTAGAGCACGTAGCCCACGATGCTGAGCAGTGCTCCGCCGATGTAGGTCTTGCCCTGCAGGGCGTCGCCCACCGGCTTGACGAACTGGGCCACGAGGCCGACGCAGAAGACGGCCAGCAGCAGCACCCTGGTCACCGCCGGCTCGGCACGACTCCACCGCGCCGCCATTCTGCCGCCCAGCGACGGTCCGCGCTCCGGCACCAAGTCCCCCCGTGGACGCATGAGTTCTCACCGCGCCCACTCATGGTGCCCGGTACCGGTGCCGGCCGGAAGAGGGCGGCGCGGGCCTATGCGGGCCGTCGGGCCGGGTGCGAGGGGACGTCGTCCGGCCGGCCGTGTTCACCGTGCCAGGCCCGCAGCGCGTCCAGGACCTGTTCCCGGCCCGGTACGTCGACCAGCTGGAGCGGCTCGCGGGCCCGCCGCGTCGCACGCCGGACGCGGTCGGCGGCGAGGCCGAAGTGCTCCGGGCCCGCGTCGGCGGGCAGGTCGAGGGCCGCGCGCATCACGTCGGGGAAGACGGACTGGGCGTGCTCGAACGCGAGGTAGACGGGGAGGTCGTCGTCCAGGCCGGCGGTCAGCTCGGCGAGACCCGCCTCCTCCATCGCCTCGGCCCACAGCTCCGTCATGCGGACCTGGTCGTGCTTCTCGTACCCCATGCGGACGAGGTGCGTCGCGAGGTCGTGCAGGGGGTCGCCGAATATCGCCAGCTCCCAGTCGATCACCGTGAGCCGCTTGCCCCGGAGCACCGCGTTGGCACGGTGGACGTCCGTGTGCAGCAGCCGGAACGGCCTGGCCGTCCGGCAGCGGTGGTGCGCCGCGAACCGTGCCATCGCGTCCTGGGGGACGCCGACCGCGTCGAAGAGCGCGCCGAAGCGGTCCCGGTTGGGGCGGTGCACCCGCTCCTCGGTGAAGCGGACGAGCCAGTCCAGGAAGCCCTGCGTGTCACCGTCCTCGGGCCAGTCGCCGGGGCGGTCCGGCAGTTCCGCCACGGGGACCCGCGCGGTCCTGACGAAGAACGCGGCGAACTCGCGCATGAGCGTCTCGTCCGCGCCCCCGGCCTCCTCGGTCCGGAGCTCGCTGAGCGCCCGGCCCATCCGGTACCGGTGCACGGAGCGGTCGCCGAGGTCGGCGAGGCACGGCGGCACCTCGCGCAGGTGCCGGCACACGACGCGGAGCACCTCCGACTCCCGCGGCCAGATGCGCGGCACGACCTCGACGGTCGTCAGCGGGACGCGGTACTTGAACCGGGTGAACGGCACGGCACCCAGCAGCAGCGCCAGCACCGGTCCGGCGCGCAGCACGTAGTTGGTGTTGTGGTGCCCACGCAGCACCTCGACCCTGCCACGGAGCCTCCGGGACTCCACAAAATGGCGCACAAGCGCCTTGTGCGCTCGGTGTGGCAGACGGTGCATGGCCGGAGAGTAGCGCCTCCGGTCCGTCACCGGCGGCCGCGTCCGAAGGGTGTCCGCCGAACGCCGGAGTCAGCCGCCGGACGCCCCGCCGGTGCGGAGCAGTGCCAGCAGCGGTTCGAAGGAGCCGATGACGGTGTCCGCGCCGGCGTCCCGCAGGGACTTCTCCTTGCGTTCGTTGCGGGCGTAGCCGAGGAAGGGGACCTGGGCCAGCCGGGCGGCCTCGCAGTCCGAGGGGGAGTCGCCGATGAACAGGGAGGCGGACGGCGCGGCCCCCATCGCGCTGAGCGCCCGGACGAGGGTGTGCGGGTCGGGCTTGAGGAGCCTCAGTTCCTGGGTGCGGCCGTAGATGTGCGGGGTGAAGCACGGCAGCAGGCTCCGGCCGGTCAGATAGGTGCGCACGACCCGCGGGGCGTTGTTGGTGGCGACGGCCAGCCGCACGCCCACGGCCGTCCAGGTCCGGATCAGCGGATCGGCGTACGCGGTCGGCATGGCGGAGGCGGTGGCCCGCAGCTCCTCCTGGGTGAGGCGTTCCTCCAGTTCCGCCACCAGGTCGCTGTCGGGATGCCGGCGGTCCACCGCGCGCAGCACCGCGTGCGGGTCCGGCGACTCCCGTTCCTCCTGGGTCAGCAGGCCGCGCAGCCCGCGCTCCTCGAGCCAGTCGACGAGGTCGGCCGCCACCCGCTCCGCCGTGTGCCCGGCGAACAGCCGGCAGATCGGCCCGTCGAAGTCCCAGAGCACGAACCGGGCGCCGCGCACCAGCCGTCCGAGGTTCTCCGTGTCCGCCGCCACCGGCTCGGTCTGCGTCGTATCAGAAGTCACTAGGAGAGTGTCATGTCCGTGGTGATGGTTTCCCAGAGGGCGTCGAACCACTTCTGTGATTCCTTCACGAACACCGCGTCCCGCTGCCCCGTCCGCGTCAGGAAGGAGAACAGCAGCGACTGGGAGCCGAGGGCGTCGTACATCTCCAGCGTCCGGCTCTC
Source organism: Streptomyces flaveolus (assembly GCF_044765825.1). Lineage (NCBI taxonomy): Bacteria > Bacillati > Actinomycetota > Actinomycetes > Kitasatosporales > Streptomycetaceae > Streptomyces > Streptomyces flaveolus. The sequence continues at coordinate 494,187 of NZ_JBIWKU010000006.1, forward strand.
GTACTCCTCCTCGCGCCGGGTGAGCATGTAGTAGCCGAGGAGCGCCTCCTCGCCGTTGAGCAGGTACAGCTTCATCGGCGGGGTGAAGGGCAGGGCGCGGAAGGCGATGCGCACGTCGACGCGGTGGGTGGACCGCACGGCGTACAGGTTGTGCTGGAGGACGCGGGCCTGGGCGTTGCGCATCTGCAGCCAGCGCTGGTGGACCGGGTCGTCCTCCTCGTCCTCGACCAGGACGGGGAAGGCCAGTTCGATGTCCCGTGACGGCATCAGCACGCGGAAGTCGATCGACTCCGGGCGGATCCGGCCCTCGTGGATCAGCCGGAGCGGCTCGCTGAGCGCCAGCATCAGCGTCTCCGAGGTGTGGCACACGACGTCCACCCGCACGTGGGGCGCCGAGAACGCCTCCGACAGCCGGGGCCCGAGCGCCACCATCGTCGGCTGGGGCTCGCCCCGGGCCGGAGGGGGCTCGGCGATGCGGGGCGGGCTGCCCTTGCTGACGTTGGTGAGCAGGCCGTCCTCCTGGAGGGCCCGCAGTGCCTGGCGGACGGTGCCGCGCTCCACCTTGAACTCGTCGGCCAGCTCGGCCTGGGTGGGCAGGCGGTCGCCCGCCTTGAGGTCGCCCCCGCGGATCCGTTCCCGCAGGATGTCGGCGATCTCCTGGGCCGAGAGCCTTCTGCTGCCGTTCACGGACACGTTCTCCTGAGTCACGACCAGACGCTACAACTCCGACCTACCTAGCGGGAGTTGTTTGAAACTTGTTTATAACTAGTAGCCAAGTGGGGACAACATAGGCAGAGTTGGTTGCCAACTTATTCGAGTTGGCGGAAGTTTTACGTCCCGAAGCTTCCGAAGGGGGAAAGACCATGCCCGTCCTCGCCCTCGTCTCCGCGGTCCTCGTCGTCACCTTCGAGCAGATCGTCCAGTGGAGGTACGGCGCCACCGGAGTCGTCGGCCTGCTCCTGCTCACCATAGGCATCAAGGCCAAGAGCCCGTCCGTCAGCTCCGCCGGCGCGGTGGTGCTGGCCCTGCTGGTCGCGGGGCCCGCCCTGTGAGGGGCCGGCCCCCGGATCCGCACGGGGAACACCGGATTGCGGGAGGCGGTCAGTCCGTGAGCACCAGCTCCGAACTGATCGTCTCCCACAGTGCGTCGAACCACAATCGCGACTGCCGCACGAACGACGTGTCGCGCGGCCCGGCCCCCTGCTCGAAGGCGAACAGCGTCGAGCGGGTGCCCTCGGCGTCGTACATCTCCAACTGCTCCTCGCCGACCCGCTCTTCGCGCCGGGTGAGCGTGTAGTAGGCGAACAGCGCCTCCGTGCCGTTGAGCAGGTAGAGCTTCACCGGCGGGGTGAAGGGCAGCGCGCGGAAGGAGACGCTCACGTCGATGCCGTGCGTGGCACGCAGCGCCAGCAGGTTGTGCTTGAGCACCTGCCCCTGGGCGTTGCGCATGGCCAGCCACCGCTCGTGCACCGGGCCGGCGCCGCCGCGGCCCGCCACCGGCACCGGGAACGCCAGGTCGATGTCCCGGCCCGGCAGCAGCACACGGACGTCGACCTTGGCCGGTTTGCGTCGCCCGGTGTGGATCTGGCGCAGCGATTCGCCGATGGCGAGCGTGAGGGAGACGGCGGTCAGACACAGCGCGTCGATCGTGACGTGCGGGGCGGCGAAGGCGTCCGCGATCCGCGGGGCGAGGGCCACCGTGGTCGGCAGCGGCAGCGCGTCCGGCCCGGTCAGAACCTTGCCCGGGTCGGGCGCGACGGTCGCCGGGCTCCCCTTGGAGACGTTGGTGAGCAGCTGCTCCGACTGCAGGATGCGCAGGGCCTGGCGGACGGTGCCGCGCTCCACACCGAACTCGTCGGCCAACTGCGCCTGCGTGGGCATGCGCTGGCCCGACTGCAACGTCCCGGACCTGATCCGGGCCCGCAGCTCGTCGGCCACCTCGCGATGGGTTCTCGCAGGCTCCTGAGGCTTCTTCCGCCCATTGACGGAGGCATGTTCCCGCTCCACGACCAAACACTACAACTTCCCGCCATCTTTGGGCAGTTCACGGAAAGGTGGTTATGAGTCGCTCCCAAGCGGAGATAACTACAGAGAAGTTGGCTGCCAACTTGGGCAACGTGGTCGGACCCTCAAGGGGGTTGGCCACCACGTGAAGCAGAAGGGGACACGTCCCGCGCGGGACGGCCCGAAGGGGGACCGCCATGCCGCTCATCGCCATCGTCATCGCCGCTCTGGCCATCGGGTTCGAGCAGCTGGTGCAGTGGAGGTACGGACCGATGGGAATCATCGCGTTCGTCGCCCTGTCCATCGGCATCAAGGCGAAGAACACCGCGATCGGCGGGGTCGGCGCGGTGATCCTCGTGATGCTGCTCGCCCAGTCCGGCTGAGTAGGCGTACCGCTGTCCGGGCCCCCTTCCGGAGGGGAGCCGGGAGCCCGGACAGCCGGTCGGCACCACCGCACAACAACCACAACCGAAGAGCAGGCGCTGACTACGGACAGCGCGTCCACCCGTCGCCGGCCGAAGGGAGCGACCTCAGAACATGTCCGGGCACCAAGGCCGCCTGGGCGTACGCAGCAGGGCGTCGGCCAGCCGGGCGGCGCCCGCTCGCTCTTCCCGGATCCGGCCGAGCGCCGCCAGCCGCACGGCCGACTCGTCACCCAGCCACAGCGCCGCCAGCTCGCCGACGCCGAGCACCAGGGCGGCGCTCTCGGTGGTCGGCGTGCAGGACGCCCCGGTCTCCGAGGCCTCCAGCCGCCACCGCCCGCCGGCCGGCCCTCCCCCACTACCGGCTCCGCTCGAGCGGGGGGACCCCCACCTGTCCACGACTTCCAGCACCAGCGTTCCTGCGGCCCCGTACGTGCGGGCCTCCAGCGCCCGCACGACGTCCAGGATCCGCACCCACAGCCAGTCCGCCTGCGTGACGATCCTGGCGGCGCGCGGGTCCGGCAGCAGGTGCGGGAGCAGGTCGTCGGGGGCCCGCCAGCCGCTCTTCACCGTGGTGATCCAGTCGATCGAGCACAGATACCGCCACAGCGCCCGCTCCGCGGCCGGGGTCACGCCGAGCAGCCAGTCGACGGTCGCCGTGTTCAGCGGCTGCTTGGCGTCGCCCCACCTGTCGTCCGCCCGGTAGGAGACCATGCCCTCCACCTCGCCGCCCGCCGAGCGGTACACGGCGTAGAAGGGCTCGGTCCACGGGGCGCCGTCCATGCGCACCGCGCCGGTCCTGGCCAGCCACCACAGCTCGGCCCGGCTGACCGCGCCCGGCTGGACCCGGCGCAGCCGCTCGTGCAGCTCGGGGCCCAGCTTGCGGACGTCCTCGCCGTCCACGAGGTCGATCCGGCCGCCGTCCTCCGGGGCGTCCCGGCGCGGGTCGAGACCGGCGCGGGGCACGTCGACGGTCCACTCGGTCATGGTGGTGGCGGGGCCGAAGCCGTAGCGGCCGTAGATCGGGTACTCCGCCGCGATCAGCGTGGCCACGACGTCTCCGCGTTCCTTCGCGGCCGCCAGGTCCTGCGCCATCATGCGGGTGAGCAGGCCGCGGCGGCGGTGGGTCGGGCTGACGGTGACGTTGGAGACGGCGTCGGCCGGGACGGGCACCCCGCCGACGGCGGTGACCTGCTGGTCGAAGGACCGGAAGGTGGCCACACAGCGGTCGCCGTCGAAGGCCCCCAGGAGCCGGCCGGGGACGAACTGGTTGCGGCGGGCCTCCAGTTGCTCCGCGCCGACGGCGGGCGGCTGCAGGAACCCGGTGTTCAGGGCACGGTTCCAGTCGGGGAACTCGGCCTCGGTTATGGGACGTACGTCGATGTCGGTGCGGCGGGTCATGCGCTCACGGTAGGTCGGCGACCGCTCCGCCGTCGCGGGTATTTGTCCGCCCTGCGACGACACCCGCCGCAGCTCCCGGCGCCCTCGTATGCCCCCCCGCCTTCGGGATGCCTGTCGGCGCGTCGGCCGCGGGGACGGGGGTTCCCGCGCGGACGGCCGTGGCGTCTCGCGAGCCCTGGCGTCTCACCGGCCCACCGACAGCCTCACGCCCCGCAGCCCCGCGGCGCCTCGCACACTCCCGCGCAGCGCGCCCCCGCGTACTCCCCGGCGTCAGAAGGCCGCCCGGATCTCGCCCACCTCGTGGCCGCCGCCCAGCAGCGGGGCCCGGCCGATGCGCTCGACCACCGGGGCGTCCACGCCCAGCAGCGTCAGCGCGCGGGCCAGGACCGGGCCCAGAGCCCTGCTCGCCCCGTCCTCCACCTTGAAGGCCAGCGCGCGGCCGTCGGGCAGGGCCACCGCCTGGACGGCCTCCGCGCCCATCTTGGAGAGCGTGCCGGGCACCTCGCGCATCAGCCAGGTGTCGGCGCGGCGGGTGCCGGCGACGTACTCGGGGTGGGCGCGCATCGCGTCGGCGACCCGGCGCTCCGCGGTGCCGGGCTCGGCGCCCACGAAGCTGCGGAAGGCGCGGGCCAGCCCGACCAGGCTGATCGCCATCAGCGGCGCCCCGCACCCGTCCGTGCCGACGGCGGCGACCGGCTCGCCCGCCGCGTCCTCCACAACCCTGTGGATGAGCCGCTGGAGCGGGTGGTCCGCGTCGAGGTAGGTCTCCAGCGGCCAGCCCCGCTGGGCGCAGACGGCCAGCATCGCGGTGTGCTTGCCGGAGCAGTTCATGGTGACCCGGTCGGGCCCCGCGCCCGAGGCCAGGTACGTGTCCCGCTCCTCTGGGTCCAGCGGCAGGTCGGGCGGGCACTGGAGCAGGGCCGGGTCGAGGCCGTACTCGTCGAGCATCTTGCGGACCAGGTCGCGGTGGAAGGGCTCCCCGGAGTGGCTGGCGGCGGCCAGCGCCAGCCGCTCCCCCGCGAGGTCGAGACCGGCCCGCAGCACGCCCGCCGCCTGCATCGGCTTGTTGGAGGAGCGCGGGAAGACCGGCGCCGTCACGTCCCCCAGCGCCAGCTCCACGGCTCCGTCGGCGGCCAGGACGACCAGACTGCCCCGGTGCCGCCCCTCGACGAAGCCGGACCGGACGACCTCGGCGAGGACGGGCGGCACGACGGGCGAGAGGGCGGACGTGGGCGCGGACGGGGACGCGGGCATCGGCGGTGGCCTTCCGGACGGGTGACCCGCCGCCGTGACGGCCCGGGTTCACCGGGCCCTGCGGGGCGGCCGGCGTAGGCCGCTCCCGGCGTCACACGAGCAGGTCGTCGACTTGTGCTTCCCCCTCACGGTACCGGCGTGCGATCTCCGCGCTGCAGCCGTCGGCCGTCCGCTGCAGCCGCTGCCGACGACGGGAGACCTGCTGCTCGTAGCGCACGAGGCGGCCCATCGCGGCGTTCAGCTCCAGATCGGTGCGGGCCGTCAGGTCGGACAGCTCCACCTCGCCGAGCATCTCCGCGGCCAGCCTCCGGCCCTCCTCGCTGCGCGGTGTGCCCAGCGTCACATGGCGTGCGGAGGACCGCTGCCGGGCCGGCGCGTCGGTCAGGATCTCCGACAGCCGCGCCACGACGGACGCGACCGACTCCGCGGCCGTCACGCCCGGATCCACCGCGGGCCCCGGCCCGCGCCGCGCCAGCTCCGCCCGCAGGATGTCGATCCGCCCCTGCAGCAGCCGCCGTACGTAACTGAGATCGGCCTCCTCGCGCTGGGCGTCCCGCCGCAGGGTGCGCAGCTCGGGCAGGCTCAGCACGGGCAGGTCGTGCTCCGGCGGGCCCACGGGCAGCTCCGGGCTGTCCGTGCGCTGCACGGGCGGCCGGGGCGGCTCCAGGCCCCCCGGACAGGTCCACGCGACAGTCCCAGGCGGCTGTCCCGTACTCGGTGTGCTCATATCCCTCAACCGTCCCCTCGACCGGCGTCTGGCAAGCATCGTGCCACCCCAAGTGGCCGCTATGTGACCGAGTGCCCCCGATCGGCCCCAGATGGGGGGTTACGGAAGCCCCGTACGGCCCGCCCGCCGGGCTCCCGGGACGGCACGGCATCATGGCGGCATGCGTGCGGTGGTGCAGAGAGTGGACGGCGCGAGCGTCGTCGTGGACGGCGAGACGGTGGGCGAGATCGACGGCGAGGGACTGTGCGTCCTGGTCGGCGTGACCCACGAGGACACCAAGGAGAAGGCGGCGCAGCTGGCCCGCAAGCTCTGGTCGGTGCGGATGCTGCACGAGGAGAAGTCGTGCAGCGACATCGACGCCCCGCTCCTGGTGATCAGCCAGTTCACCCTGTACGGCGACGCCCGCAAGGGCCGCCGCCCCACGTGGAACGCCGCCGCTCCCGGTGATGTCGCCGAGCCGCTCGTCGACGAGGTCGTCGCGCAGTTGCGGGCGCTCGGCGCGACCGTGGCGACGGGCCGCTTCGGCGCGCGGATGCGGGTGTCGCTGACGAACGACGGCCCGTTCACGGTGCTGATCGAGGTCTAGGACCCCTACGGCTCGACGACCGTCTCCTGGGCCGCCGCCGTGGTCTCGGCGAGCAGCCGGGCGTCCACCGGCACGTTCCGCTTGACCAGGGCGAGGGCGACCGGGCCGAGTTCGTGGTGGCGTACGGACGTGGTGACGAAGCCGATCTTGCGGCCGTCGGGTCCGTCGTCGGCGAGGCGCACCTCGGCCCCGGCGGGCGGCAGGTGGACGTCACTGCCGTCCAGGTGCAGGAAGACCAGCCGGCGCGGCGGCTTGCCCAGGTTCTGCACGCGGGCGACGGTCTCCTGCCCCCGGTAGCAGCCCTTCTGCAGGTGCACGGCCGTGCCGATCCAGCCCAGCTCGTGCGGAATGGTGCGGTGGTCGGTCTCGAAGCCGAGGCGGGGCCGGTGCTGCTCGACGCGCAGCGCCTCGTGGGCGAGGATCCCGACCGGCGGACCGGTCTCGGCGGCGAAGGCCTCCAGCTCCTCGCGCGGCAGGAAGAGATCACGGCCGTACGGCGTCTCGCGCACGACGGCGCGCTCGGGGGCCGCGGCGATGGACCCGGCCGGCAGGTGGACGACCGCGGTGTCGGCGGTGCGGTCGGCGACCTCGACCCGGTAGAAGAACTTCATCGACTCCAGGTAGGCGATCAGCGCCTCCTGGGTGCCGGGCTCCACGTGGGCCCAGACGGTCTCGCCGTCGTCCACGAGGTACAGGGCGTGCTCGATGTGGCCGTTGGCGGAGAGGATCAGCGCCTCGGTGGCCTGGCCGGCGGGGAGGTCGCTGACGTGCTGGGTGAGCAGCAGGTGCAGCCAGGCCAGCCGGTCGTCGCCGCTGACGGTGACGACACCGCGGTGGGACAGGTCGACGAAGCCGGTGCCGTCGGCGAGGGCACGCTGCTCGCGGAACAGGTCGCCGTAGTGGGCGGCGACGCCTTCGTCCACGCCCTCGGCGGGGACGGCGCCGGGCAGGGACAGCAGAGGGCTCTTCATATGCCTAGCCTACGACTCGGTAGTTGAACCCTTCAGGGAGCAGTCCCGGCACCGGCCGAAGATGGCGAAGTGCTTCATGTCGGTGTCGAAGCCGAACTGCTCGCGCAGCTTGGCGGTGAACTCGGCGGCCACCGACAGATCGGCCTCGATGACGTTGGTGCAGTCCCGGCAGACCAGGTGGATGTGGTGGTGCCGGTCGGCGAGGTGGTAGGTGGGCGCCCCGTGCCCGAGGTGGGCATGGCTGACCAGCCCGAGCTCCTCCAGCAGCTCCAGCGTGCGGTACACGGTGGAAATGTTGACCCCCGACGCCGTCTTCCTCACTTCGCCGAGGATGTCGTCGGGGGTCGCGTGTTCCAGGGTGTCGACGGCTTCGAGCACCAGCTGCCGCTGCGGGGTCAGCCGGTAGCCGCGCTGCCTGAGGTCGCTCTTCCAGTCGGTGCTCACCACACCCCTGAGTCTAGGACTACTTGAAGAAAGCGATCCCGTCGTCCGGCATGTCGTCCGGCAGGGCCTTGGCCCAGCGCTCGACGTCCTCCGGGGTGACGACCTTCTTCAGGTGCGCCGACATGTAGGGGCGCAGCTCGACCTCGGGGGTCTGCTTCTCGCCGACCCACATCAGGTCGCTCTTGACGTAGCCGTACAGCCGCTTGCCGCCGGTGTAGGGCCGCGAGGCGGCCGTGCGGGCCACGGCGTCGGTCACCAGGTCGATCTGCGGCTTCTGGTCGGCCAGTTCGCCGTACCAGATCTCGATGACGCCGTCGTCGCGGGTCATCGTGACCTCGACCTTGCGCCGGCCGTCGATGCGCCAGAAGCCGTGCTCGGACTCGAGCGGGCGGACCTTGTTGCCGTCCTGGTCCAGCACCCAGGTGTGGGACTGGTACTCCAGGAAGTCACGGCCGTCGTGGCTGAAGGTGACTTCCTGCCCGAAGTTGCACTTCTCGGCACCCGGGAAGTCGTGCACGCCCGCGCCCGCCCAGTTGCCGAGCAGGAAGGCGAGCGGGACGAGGTCCTTGTGGAGGTCGGACGGGATCTCGATCATGAGCAGAACTTCCTGGCGTGGGGGGTCAGCGCTGGCCCTGGTACAGCTTCTTCACGGTCAGTCCGGCGAAGGCGAGGACGCCGACGCAGACCAGGACCAGCAGGGTTTCGAAGAAGATCTCCACGGGTGCTCCTCGATTGAGCGGGGTGCGGTGCGTGCGCTGTGTGCACAAGGGCCGGTGCCCAGCTTACGCGGCCGGACCGGACGGCACTTGGTGAGGTGCGTCCTCGCGGCGGCCGTACGATTCCGCCATGGCGAAGAAGCTCGTGATCAAGGTGACGGCCGGGGCCGATGCGCCCGAGCGGTGTTCTCAGGCGTTCACGGTGGCGGCGGTGGCCGTGGCCAGTGGGGTCGACGTCTCGCTGTGGCTGACCGGCGAGTCCGCCTGGTTCGCCCTGCCGGGCCGGGCGGCGGAGTTCGAGCTGCCGCACGCCGCGCCGCTGCCCGACCTGCTCGACTCGCTGCTGGCGGGGGGCCGGGTCACCCTGTGCACCCAGTGCGCGGCCCGCCGCGACATCACCGAGAAGGACGTCCTCGAGGGCGTGCGGATCGCGGGGGCCCAGGTCTTCGTGCAGGAGTCTCTCGCCGACGACACGCAGGCGCTCGTCTACTGAGTCCGCCGGGCGTCCCCCTCAGCGTCGGCGCTTGCCGTCCAGCTCGTCCCACCACTCGTCGGACTTCTCATCGCCCGAGGGGTCGTCCCACCAGCGGTCGTCGGGGCCGCGGCGGTTGGCGACCATCGCGGCCACCGGGGGGATGACCATGGCCACCACGCACATGCCCACGGCCGCGGGGACCGACCAGAGGCGGACGACTCCCCAGGCCAGGACGAACAGCGCGATGCAGGTGCCCATCATCACGAAGTAGACGTGCCGCCGCCGTGCGTACATACGTCCAGAGTAGGTCCGCGCACACCGAAGGGACCGCACCCCAGGCGTCCAACCCGGTGGGTGCGGCCCCTCGGCCGTTGCGTGGCGCGTCTGCCGTCAGACGGCGATCGCGACCTCCGCCAGCCCGCCCTGCTGGGCGACGACCGTGCGGTCGGCGCTGGCCCCCGGGACGAGCGCCCGTACGGTCCAGGTGCCCTCGGCCGCGTAGAAGCGGAACTGGCCCGTCGCGGAGGTCGGGACCTCCGCCGTGAACTCGCCGGTGGAGTCCAGCAGACGGACGTAGCCCGTCACCGGCTCGCCGTCGCGGGTCACCTGACCCTGGATGGTGGTCTCACCGGGCTTGATCGTCGAGGCGTCGGGGCCGCCGGCCTTCGCTCCGCACATGTCGTACTCCTGAGGGGTTGGAAAAGGTCGGTCGGGTCGCTTACTTGTTGGCGCCGAGCTCGATCGGCACGCCGACGAGGGAGCCGTACTCGGTCCAGGAGCCGTCGTAGTTCTTGACGTTCTCCACGCCCAGCAGCTCGTGCAGCACGAACCAGGTCAGGGCCGAGCGCTCACCGATGCGGCAGTAGGCGATGGTGTCCTTCGCCAGGTCGACCTGCTCGTCGGTGTAGAGCTGCTTGAGCTCCTCGTCCGACTTGAAGGTGCCGTCGTCGTTGGCGTTCTTCGACCACGGGATGTTGCGGGCGGACGGGACGTGGCCCGGACGCTGCGACTGCTCCTGCGGCAGGTGGGCCGGGGCGAGCAGCTTGCCGGAGAACTCGTCGGGCGAGCGGACGTCGACCAGGTTCTGCGCGCCGATCGCCTTGACGACGTCGTCGCGGAAGGCGCGGATCGAGGTGTCCTGCGGCTTGGCCTTGTAGTCGGTCGCCGGGCGCTCGGGCACCTCGGTGCCGTCGACCAGCTCGCGGGCGTCCAGCTCCCACTTCTTGCGGCCGCCGTCGAGGAGCTTGACGTTCTCGTGGCCGTACAACTTGAAGTACCAGTAGGCGTAGGACGCGAACCAGTTGTTGTTGCCGCCGTAGAGGACCACGGTGTGGTCGTTGGAGATGCCCTTCTTCGACAGGAGCTTCTCGAAGCCCTCCTGGTCGATGAAGTCACGGCGGACCGGGTCCTGGAGGTCCTGGGTCCAGTCGATCCGGATCGCGTTCTTGATGTGGTTCTTGTCGTACGCGGACGTGTCCTCGTCCACCTCGACGATCGCGATGGTCGGGTCGTCCAGGTGGTCCTGAAGCCAGTCGGCGTCGACCAGGACGTCGCTGCGGCTCATGGTTTCTCCTCCGGGGCAGTTGCGGCGGGGCGTACGGGTGAGAGGGTGTGCGCGCTCATGCCGGAGCGGCGCGCGGGTGCCCTGAGCAGGGCGGTGAGGGGAACCGGACGGCGGCGACGCCGTCCGCTCAGAAGGTGCGACAGAGCATGGCGGCAACGCGGCACAGGTCCACTGCCCGCCGCTTCGTGAGATCCGCCTGTCGCTTCATAGCCTCGATCGTAGGGACGGATACGGGGCCATGTCACCGGCGTGTCGCATGATGAGACGCGACCGTCCGTCATGTGAGATCGACGAGGCTCCCGGGGTGCCGCCGAGGGGTCCGCGGCTCGTCGCGTCCGCCGTCACATCTGCGGTGCGGACGTCGACGTCTCGCCTGTCGGACGTCGATGCGTCACCGGCCGGCCGGCGGGCGTTCCGTCCGGCCTCTCCCAGGATGCCGACCGTCGTCCTACCCGGCCAGTTCGACGTCCGAACCCTTCACCGTGATCTCGACGCCGTTCTTCGCCGCCTCGACCTTGTCCAGCTCGATCCCGCCGGGCAGCTCGTCGATGGTCTGCTGGAAGTCCGTGATGGCCCGGATCCGGGACTCGGCGAACTGCTTGCCGCCTATCGTCGGCAGGCCGTCGGCGACGACCTCGACGTTGTCGTCCTTGACCTTGACCGAGCTGAGCACGTCGACCGGCTCGGGCAGTTCGACGCCCAGAATCGTGGCGCGGAGCGACACCTTGATCTTGCCGTTGCCGCCGTCGGAGAGGCCGACGACCTTGGCGGTGATGCCGAACCCGATGTCCGTGGGCTCGGACTTGGTGGCCTTCATCAGCTCGTCGTAGCCGATCGTCGCGGTGCCGGTGGCCGTGGCCGCGGTGGCGGAGCTGAAGTCGCCGGAGAACGCGACCCCCCTCATGTCCGCCCGCAGATCGTCGATACGGATCTTCTCGGCGCCGTCGCCGGTGGTGGCCTCGTAGTCGTGGATGCCGACCTCGACCTCGTCGAGCTCACCGCCGGCGAGCTGCGTGAGGAAGGGAAAGCCGTTGATCGACACGTCCGGCGTCGAGGCCAGGTTCTCGGTGGTGCGCAGCTTGTCCGCGGCCCGGTCCTCCGCGAAGTTGACCGCGATCCGGTCGGCGATCACGAAGAGCCCGCCCAGGATCACGACGACCACCAACAGTATCCGCAGTGCGCGCATGCGAGCGTTCCCCACCAGTAGGCGTCAACGACAGCGGTCCCCCGACGGCCGGCGGCCGTCCAGCGCGAGCGTAACGCGGTGGGCGACGGCCGCCGGATTTTTGTCGATCACCTGTGACAGGCGGGGTCGGTGCGCCCCGGGGGCTGCTCAGCCGAGCGCGCGGCCGAGCAGGTACACGGCCGGTGCGGAGGCCGCCAGCGGCAGCGCCACGCCCGCCGTGAAGTGCACGAACCGCGACGGGTAGTCGTAGGCCGCGACCCGGTGCCCGATCAGCGCGCACACCGCGGCGCCCGCGCCGAGCAGCGCACCCGACGTGCCGATGTCCGTCACCGCGCCGGCCGCGACCCCGGCACCCGCCGCCGCGAGCAGCGCGACGACCACGGAGACGGGCGTCGGCAGCGGCAGCGCGCGGGCCACGAGGGCCACCGCCACGGCGACCGCGCCGACCGTCACCGCGTCCGCGTCGGCCGCGAGATAGCCGCCCGCGACGACGGCCAGGGCCGTCGCGGCGACGGTCGCCATCAGGCCGTACATCCGCTCGTCCGGGTCGGCGTGCGACCGCAGTTGCAGGACCAGGGACAGCAGCACCCACACGCCGAGCGTGCCGAGGAGCGCCGCCGGGGAACGGTCCGACACCAGCATCGCCGCGTCCGCGGCCAGCGCGCCCGCGAAGCCCAGCGCGATGCCCTGCCGGGCGGGCCACATGCCGTTCAGCCGGAACCAGCCCGCCGCGGTGACGGCCTGGAGGACGATCAGCGGGACGAGCAGCGCGTACGTGCCGACCGCGGCCGCGCCGGCCAGCAGCAGCCCCAGCAGCGCGGTGAGCGCGGCCGGCTGCATCCCGGGATCGATGATCGGCGAACGCCCTTCGGCACGGGCCCGCTGCGCGTCGGTGATCCGGGCGTTGCCCGCGAGGGTGGCCGGGCCGTACTCGGGTGCGTCGGTGGAGGCGGTGGCCGCCGGAGGCGCGGTGGCGGCCGTGGCCGGCGAAGGCTCGGGGGCGGCGGGGGCGGTGGAGGGCTCGGGGGCGTAGGGCTGCGGTTGGGGCTGAGCCTGGGGGGCGTACGTCTGGGGTTGCGGCTGGTACGGCTGCGGCTGTGGCTGCGCTTGGTACTGCTGTGACTGTGGCTGGTACGGCTGCGGCTGCGCTTGGTACGGCTGCGGCTGCGGCTGCGCTTGGTACTGCTGTGACTGTGGCTGGTACGGCTGCGGCTGTGGCTGCGCTTGGTACTGCTGTGACTGTGGCTGGTACGGCTGCGGCTGCGGTTGCGGCTGGTACTGCTGCGCTCCGTACGCCTGCCCCCCGTACCCACCGCCGTGCGCGCCGTCCCCCTGCGGGGGCAGGTACGCCGTCTCCTCCGCCGGGACGGGCGGTTGCAGCTGGGTCTCCCAGGTCTGGCCCTGCCACTGCTGCGTGTGCTCGCCCTGCTGGTGCTGTCCGGGCCACACCTGGGCGTCGTACCCCTCGTGTCCCTCGTACGGCTGATGCGGCTGCTGCCCCTGATACGGCTGATCGGTCATCGTCACCCTCCCGCGAACGGCGGGAGCACCTCGACCGTGCCGCCGTCGGCCAGCCGTACCGTCTCGTGCGCGCGCGTGCCCACGGGGTCGCCGTCGACGAGGAACGAGCAGCGCAGCAGCACGCGCGTGAGTTCGCCGGGGTGGCTCTCGCGCACCGCGTCGAGCGCGTCGGCGAGCGTGGCCGCCTCGTGCGGCTCCTCGGCCACTCCCGCCGCGGCCTTCGCGGCGGCCCAGTAGCGCACCGTGACCTTTGCCATCTGGATCCTTCGTCGCCGGTGCCGATCGGCGTCCGTGCCGATCGGCGGTGAACACCGTCAGGCTAGCCCGCCCGCGCCACGGCCCAGTCGCCGATCCTGCGCAGCAGCTCCTCGCCGGAGGCGTGCTCGGCGTGGCCCATGCCGGGCTCCACCCAGAGTTCGCCGTGGTCACCGGCCGCCTCGGCCAGCATCCGGGGGTGGTCGAGAGGGAAGTAGCCGTCCCGGTCGCCGTGCACGAGAAGCAGCGGCGTCGGCGCGATGCGCGGCACCGCCTCCACCGGCGACAGCGGCACCGGGTCCCAGTCCCGGTGGTGGATGCGGGTGCGCAGGCCGTAGCGGCCGACCAGGCGCCCGGCGGGCCGCATCACCAGCCAGTGCAGCCGGCGCATGGGGGCCGTACCCCGGTAGTACCAGCGGGCGGGGGCGCTCACCGAGACGACGGCGTCAACGCGGGCGGCACTGTCGTCGCCGTACAGCGCGGCGTGCCGCAGCACCACCGAGCCGCCCATGGAGAAGCCGACGGTCACCACGCGCGCGTGGCCGAAGCCGCGCGCCCAGGCCACCGCCGCCGCCAGGTCGAGCACCTCCCGGTCGCCGACGGTCGAACGCCCGCCGGAGGCACCGTGGCCCCTGAAGGAGAACGTGACGACGGCCCCGTGGCGCGCGAACGCCTCCGCGATCCGGCGCACGTGCGGGCGGTCGGCGTCGCCGGTGAACCCGTGCGCGACGACGAACACCGGGTCCGCGGCGTCCCCGCGGGCCGGGCCGGGGCCGTACACGGCGTCGATGCGCACCCCGTCCGACGTGCGCAGAAACGTTCGCGCGGGCGTGCGGCGAGGTGTCCGCCCCGCCGTGCCCCGGGGCGTCCCAGCATGCGGACGAATGGTGGAACGCGCCACATGACCTGCCCGACCGTCGCTCATGTCGGCTATTCTGCTGGGCAGAGGACTCGGGCAACGTAGCCCCCGGGTCCTTTTGTGCTTTCGGGAGCGTTCACCAGCGTTCACCTCCCGGACTCGCAGCGGACCTCACGGGCGCGGGGCCCGCACCGTACGAAGCAGTGCCGTAAACGTCCTCGCAGGGACCGAGGAGGAACCAGACGTTATGGGCGAGCGAAACGTGCACGACCGTAGGACGACCCAGGCAGGTGGGGCGCGATGAGTTCTCTGCTGCTCCTGACCAACGCCCTCCAGCCGTCGACGGAGGTGCTTCCCGCCCTCGGCCTGCTGCTGCACAACGTCCGCGTGGCTCCGGCGGAGGGACCCGCTCTCGTCGACACCCCCGGCGCCGACGTGATCCTCGTCGACGGACGCCGCGATCTCCCCCAGGTGCGCAGCCTGTGCCAGCTCCTGCGTTCCACGGGCCTCGGCTGTCCGCTGATCCTCGTCGTCACCGAGGGCGGCCTCGCCGCCGTCACCGCCGACTGGGGCATCGACGACGTGCTGCTGGACACCGCCGGTCCGGCGGAGGTCGAGGCCCGGCTGCGGCTGGCCATGGGCCGCCAGCAGATCGTCGGCGACGACTCCCCGATGGAGATCCGCAACGGCGACCTGTCGGTGGACGAGGCGACATACTCCGCGAAGCTCAAGGGCCGGGTCCTGGACCTGACCTTCAAGGAGTTCGAGCTGCTGAAGTACCTCGCCCAGCACCCGGGCCGGGTCTTCACCCGCGCCCAGCTGCTCCAGGAGGTGTGGGGCTACGACTACTTCGGCGGCACCCGCACCGTCGACGTGCACGTACGGCGGCTGCGCGCCAAGCTCGGCCCCGAGCACGAGTCGCTGATCGGCACCGTCCGCAACGTCGGCTACCGCTTCGTCACGCCCGAGAAACCGGAGAAGAAGGAGCGGGCCGCGGAGGAGTCCACGGCGAAGTCGGGGTCCACGGCCGAGGCGGACGCGGCGGAGGCGACGCCCGCCGCAGCCGAGGCCTGAGCGCCACCGGGCGGACCGAGGGCCGATACGCCCTGCCCGGAGACGGTCCATCCGCGTAGACTCCGCGCGTGGCCAAGGTGACTCGGGATGATGTGGCGCGACTGGCGGGGACTTCGACCGCCGTCGTCAGCTATGTCATCAACAACGGACCCCGGCCGGTCGCCCCGGCCACGCGCGAGCGTGTCCTCGCCGCGATCAAGGAGCTGGGGTACCGGCCCGACCGGGTCGCCCAGGCCATGGCGTCGCGGCGCACGGACCTGATAGGC
Source organism: Streptomyces flaveolus (assembly GCF_044765825.1). NCBI lineage: Bacteria > Bacillati > Actinomycetota > Actinomycetes > Kitasatosporales > Streptomycetaceae > Streptomyces > Streptomyces flaveolus. The sequence continues at coordinate 509,912 of NZ_JBIWKU010000006.1, forward strand.
CTGATCATCCCGGACGCCCGCCAGCCCTTCTTCGGGGAGATGGCCCATGCCGTCGAACAGGCCGCGTCCGAGCGCGGGAAGATGGTCCTCGTCGGCAACACCGACTACGTCGGCGAGCGCGAGGTCCACTACCTGCGTGCGTTCCTCGGCATGCGGGTCTCCGGCCTGATCCTGGTCAGCCACGCCCTGAACGACCTGGCCGCCGCCGAGATCGACGCGTGGGACGCCCGGGTGGTGCTGCTGCACGAGCGTCCCGAGGCCATCGACGACGTCGCCGTCGTCACCGACGACCTGGGCGGCGCCCAGCTCGCCGTGCGGCACCTGCTGGAACACGGGTACGAGTACGTGGCCTGTATGGGCGGCACCGCCGACACCCCGTCCGTCGGCGACCCGGTCTCCGACCACGTCGAGGGCTGGAGGCGGGCGATGAAGGAGGCCGGGCTCTCCACCGAGGGCCGGCTCTTCGAGGCGCCGTACAACCGCTACGACGCGTACAAGGTGGCCCTGGAGGTCCTCGCCGGACCGCGCCGCCCGCCCGCGGTCTTCTGCTCCACCGACGACCAGGCGATCGGCCTGCTGCGCGCGGCCCGCGAGCTGCGCATCGACGTCCCCGGCGAGCTGGCGGTGGCCGGCTTCGACGACATCAAGGAAGCGGACCTGGCCGACCCGCCGCTGACGACGGTCGCCTCCGACCGGTCGGCGATGGCGCGGTCCGCCGTCGACCTGGTCCTGGACGACGGGCTGCGGGTCGCGGGCTCGCGGCGGGAGCGGCTGAAGGTCTTCCCGTCGCGGCTGGTGGTACGGCGGTCCTGCGGCTGCGAGTAGCCTCCGGCAGTCGCTGGAGCCGGGTGCCTTTATAACGGGCATACGAGGTTCTGCCGGGCTTCTCAGGCAGGACTCAGGAAGCTCTCATCCGCGGGCGCGAAGCTCATGGACATGACCGAGAGCTTCCGCCGCAGCGGCGAGTACGAGAACGCGAATCCGTACGTGACCCCCTACGAGGGCGCCCAGCAGCACGCCTCCTCCCCGGAGAGCCACGCGAGCTCGGAGAGCCACGCGAGCCCGGAGAGCCACGCGAGCCCGGTGAACCCGGAGTGGCCGCCTCCGCCGGCCCAGCCGCCCCACCCCCCGATGGCCGCGGGGCCGGGTGATCCCGCCCGGTCGCCCCGCAGGCGGACCCGGCGCGGTCCGGTCGCCCTGCTCGCGGCCGTGGCGATCGTCGCGGCGGCCGTCGGCGGCGGCACCGCCTTCGGCATCCAGGAGCTGACCGGCGGCGACACCGTCGCCTCCAGCTCCACCAGCACCACCGTGGTGCCCTCCAGCCAGAAGGGCACGGTCGCCGGTGTGGCCCGGGCGGTCAGCCCGAGCATCGTCGAGATCAGCGCCACCTCGAACGCCGGCTCCTCCACCGGCTCCGGCGTGGTCATCACCGGCGACGGCGAGATCATCACCAACAACCACGTCGTGTCCGGCGCCTCGTCGGTCAAGGTGACGACCAGCGACGGCAAGCAGTACAGCGCGCAGGTCGTCGGCACCGACAGCAAGAAGGACCTGGCGCTGATCAAGCTGGAGAACGCCTCCGGCCTGAAGACCGCCACCCTCGGCGACTCCGACGGCGTCCAGGTCGGCGACCAGGTCGTGGCGATCGGCTCCCCCGAGGGCCTGACCGGCACCGTGACCAGCGGCATCGTCTCGGCCCTGAACCGTGACGTGACCGTGTCGGCGGACGAGGGCCGGCAGCAGGAGCAGCAGCGGCAGGGCGGCCAGTGGCCGTTCGAGTTCGGCGGCCAGGAGTTCAACGGCGACACCGGCTCGTCCACGACGACGTACAAGGCGATCCAGACGGACGCCTCCCTCAACCCGGGCAACTCCGGCGGCGCGCTGATCGACATGAACGGCAACATCGTCGGCATCAACTCCGCGATGTACTCGGCGGCCGGTTCGTCCTCGTCGGCGGACGCGGGCAGCGTCGGTCTCGGCTTCGCCATCCCGATCAACACCGTCAAGGCGGACCTGGCCACGCTGCGGGCGGGCGCGGACAGCTGAGCGAAGGAGCGCAGCACCCCATGATCCAGCGGATCGCGCACGCCGCGACGTCCCTCGGCGACGGCCCGGCCGGAGTCGTCCTCGCCCTGGAGGTCGCCTCCGCGCTGCACCCTCCGGTGCCCCGGGCGCCGGAGGTGTCGGCCCGCGCCGCCACCCATGCCCCCGCCCGCCCCGCGGCGCACCGTCCCGCACCCCGTCGCCGCGCCGCACGGGGCTGACCCGCACGCACCGCGCCGCAGGGCGCCGGCCCCGGCCTACGACGCCCACGGGGCCGACCCGGACGTGCGACGCTGAAGGCGTTGGCAGCCCGTACCCACCGCACCCGAGGAACCCGAGCCCATGAGCCCCGCAGAAGGCGACCGCGACCGTGACACCCAGCGCATCCTGATCGTCGACGACGAGCCGGCGGTCCGCGAAGCCCTTCAGCGCAGCCTCGCCTTCGAGGGGTACGGCACCGAGGTCGCCGTCGACGGCGCCGACGCCCTGGAGAAGGCGGCGGCGTACCGGCCCGACCTCGTCGTCCTCGACATCCAGATGCCCCGCATGGACGGCCTGACCGCCGCCCGCCGGATCCGCGGGGCGGGCGACACGACCCCGATCCTCATGCTGACGGCGCGCGACACGGTCGGCGACCGGGTGACCGGCCTGGACGCCGGCGCCGACGACTACCTGGTCAAGCCCTTCGAGCTCGACGAACTCTTCGCCCGCATCCGCGCGCTGCTGCGCCGCAGCTCCTACGCGGCGGCGCTCGAGGCCACCGCCGACAACGACGACACCCTCGGCTTCGCCGACCTGACCATGGACCTGGCGACGCGGGAGGTCACGCGGGCCGGGCGGCCGGTGGAGCTGACCCGCACGGAGTTCACCCTCCTGGAGATGTTCATGGCGCACCCGCGCCAGGTCCTCACCCGGGAGCAGATCCTGAAGGCGGTCTGGGGCTTCGACTTCGAGCCGTCGTCCAACTCCCTCGACGTGTACGTCATGTACCTGCGCCGCAAGACCGAGGCGGGCGGCGAACCGCGCCTCGTCCACACGGTCCGCGGCGTCGGCTACGTCCTGCGGCAGGGCGGCGCGGAGTGATCAAGCGGTTCCGCACCCTGCCCCTGCGCTCCCGCCTGGCCCTGCTGGTCGCGGCGGCGGTGGCGTTCGCGGTGGCGGCGGTCTCGGTGACGTGCTGGTTCGTGGTGCGCAACCAGCTGTACCACCAGCTGGACGACCAGCTGCGCGGCGAGCAGGTCTCCAGCCAGCTTCTGCAGAGCATGCTGGCCAACTGCCGGTCGGCCGACCCCCAGGAGCTGCCTCAGGCACCCAACGCCCCCATCGTGACGATCCTCTACTCCGACGGCTCCACGTGCGTGGATCCGGGCAGCGAGGAGATGCGCGTGCAGGCCGCGGACGTGGCCGTCGCCGACGGCCTGGCGGATAGCACGCTGCACACCGGCAGCACCACGGACGGCACCACGGTCCGCGTCTACACCCGCCCGGTCGTCGACCGGCTCACCAAGCAGGTGCAGCCGGGCATCGCCGTATCCGTCGCCAAACCGGTGAAGGAGGTCACCGAGCCGCTGTCCTCGCTGGTCTGGGTCCTCCTGCTCGTCTCCGGCATCGGCGTCGTGGGCGCCGGGGCCGCCGGACTCGCCGTCGCCCGCGCCGGTCTGCGTCCGGTGGACGACCTGGCCCAGGCCGTCGAGCACGTCGCCCGGACCGAGGACCTGAACGTCCGCATCCCCGTGGAGGACGACAGCGAGGACGAGATCGCCCGACTCTCCCGCTCCTTCAACTCGATGACCTCCTCCCTGGCCAGCTCCCGCGACCTGCAGCAGCAGCTCATCGCCGACGCCGGCCACGAACTGCGCACGCCCCTCACCTCCCTGCGTACCAACATCGAGCTGCTCTCCCGCAGCGAGGAGACCGGCCGCCCGATCCCCGAGGCCGACCGCAAGGCGCTCCTCGCCTCCGTGAAGGCGCAGATGACGGAACTCGCCGCGCTCATCGGCGACCTCCAGGAGCTGTCCCGCCCGGACACCGGCCAGCACGCGGGCAAGACGCAGATCCTCGCCTGGCAGGACATCGTCGAGTCGGCGCTGCGCCGGGCCCGCCTGCGCGGACCGGAGCTGACGATCACCGCCGACGTCCAGCCCTGGTACGTACGGGCGGAGCCCTCCGCCCTGGAGCGCGCGATGGTCAACATCCTGGACAACGCGGTGAAGTTCAGCCCGGACGGCGGCACCGTCGACGTACGCCTCGCCGACGGCGTCCTCACCGTCCGCGACCACGGCCCCGGCATCCCCGCCGAGGAACTCCCGCACGTCTTCGACCGCTTCTGGCGCTCCCCGTCGGCCCGCGCGCTGCCCGGCTCGGGCCTCGGCCTGTCGATCGTGGCCCGGACGGTCCAGCAGGCGGGCGGCGAGGTGACCCTGACCCCGGCGGAGGGCGGCGGCACGACGGTCACGGTGCGACTGCCGGGGGCACCTGTGCCCCCGCCGGATCTGGGCGCGGCGGACGGGGAGGACTGACACGGCACGAGGCCCGGGCCGCGTCACAGGGTGAACGCGTCCCGGGCCTCGCAGGTGCCGGAAGCCGCCTACCGCACCACCGTGATCCGGTCCGCGGCCGGCGGGGCGATCGGGGCCGACGCCGACGAGTTGGCCGTCAGGTACTGCTCGAGGGCCGTCAGGTCGTCCGTGCCGACCAGTTCGTCCGTGCCCTGGCCCAAGGTGGTGAAGCCGTCGCCGCCGCCCGCGAGGAAGCTGTTCATCGCGACGCGGTAGGTGGCCGCCGGGTCGATCGGGGCGCCGTTCAGGCGGATGGAGCCGGTGACGACCCGGTCCGCGCCCGTCTTCGTCAGGTCCAGGGTGTACGTCAGACCGGACGAGATCTGGAGGATCTTCGGCGCCGCCTCGTTGCCGCCGGTCACCTGCTCCTTGAGCGCCTGGATCAGCTGGGCGCCCGTGTAGGTGCGCAGGTTCACCGTGTTGGCGAAGGGCTGGACCGTGAAGCCCTCGGCGTACGTCACCACGCCGTCGCCCTCACCGGCCTTCGCCGCGTACGTGAGCGGCGCCCGGATGCCGCCCGGGTTCATCAGGGCCAGGTCGGTCTCCGGGTCCAGGGACTTGCCGTAGGCCAGTTGCGCGTCGGCGATCAGGTCGCCGAGGGGGGACTCGGTGCCGTCGCGGTTGATGTCGCCGGAGATGTAGCCGATGGGTCGGTTGCCGATAGGGGCGGCCAGGGTGTTCCACCGGTCGATCAGGCGGGTCATGTCCGGCGCCTTCGGGACGTCCCGCGTCACCACGTGGTTCGCCGACTTCACGGCCGTACGGGCGATGTCACCCGTCGCGCGGTCGTACGTCAGCGTCGTGTCCGTGTAGAGGCGGCCGAAGGACGCGGCCGACGTGACCATGCGGGGGTTGCCCGCAGGGTCGGGGATCGTGCAGACGTACGCGTTGTGGGTGTGCCCGGTGACCAGCGCGTCCACCTCGGGCGTGACGTTCTTGGCGATGTCGACGATCGGTCCGGAGATGCCGTCGCCGGCGCCCGGGGAGTCGCAGTCGTAGTTGTAGGAGGTCGACGCCGGGAAGCCGCCCTCGTGGATGAGAGCGACGATCGACTTCACGCCCTGGCGCCGCAGCTCCTTGGCGTACTTGTTGATCGTCTCGACCTCGTCCTTGAACTGCAGGCCCTTCACGCCGTCCGCCGAGACGATGTTCGGGGTGCCCTCCAGGGTCACGCCGATGAAGCCGACCTTGACGCCGTTCTGCTTCCACACCCAGTACGGCTTCAGGATGGGCTTCTTCGTCTTCTCGTCCAGGACGTTGGCCGCCAGGTACGGGAAGTCGGCGCCCTCGAACTCCTTGTCCGCGTAGCAGCCGTCGGTGGGATGGCAGCCGCCGTTCTGCAGGCGGGCCAGCTCCTTGGCGCCTTCGTCGAACTCGTGGTTTCCGACGGACGTCACGTCGAGGTCGAGCTTGTTCAGCGCCTCGATGGTCGGCTCGTCGTGGAAGAGACCGGACAGCAGCGGGGAGGCGCCGACCATGTCACCGCCGGCCGCGGTGATGGAGTACGGGTGGCCCTTACGGGCCTGGCGCAGGTGGGTGGCGAGGTACTCGGCACCGCCCGCGTCGATCGTCTTCGTGGTGCCGTCCGGCTGGAGTTCGGTGACCCGGCCCGAGGAGCCGGCCGGGGGCTCCAGGTTGCCGTGCAGGTCGTTGAAGGAGAGGAGCTGGACGTCCTGGTAGCGGCCCGGCCGGTGATCGGGCTGGTGACCGCGGTGGCTCTCGCCCGCGGTCGCCGACGCCGGCAGCGCCGCGGCGGCGAGCGCCCCGGCGGTGACGACACCGGCGGTCACCGCGAGCAGGCGGTTGACGCGGCGTCTGTGGCGCGGTTGGTACGACTGTGCTGTGGCTGGCATGCGCCCCCCTGTGGGTCTGCCTGCGGATCTGCCTGGTGCGAGCCGTCGAGGAGAAGGACGGCCCGTCGGCGCAGCCTAGAGTCAACGCGCGTAGCGCGACAGGGGGTTCCGGGTTACAGCCTGGTTTACCTTCGTCGTCCTGTACCGCCACTTTGCCGGGCCAGCCCCTTACCCTCGTACGCATGACCAGCGACGACACCGTGCGACCCGGCCGCCCCCGCTCGATCGAGACCCTCGCCGCACTCACCCCGGAACAGACCGAAGCCGTGCTCGCCCTGCTCGGCGCGGCCGCCCGGAACGACGGGCAGCACGCCGTGTCCGAGCAGGGGCGCCTCCAGCTGCGCGGCGGCGCGCGGGAGGGTGTCGCCCACCTGCTGCTCACCGTGGACGGCGAACTCGTCGGCTACGCCCAGCTGGAGGACACCGACCCGGTGGAGCCGCCGGCCGCCGAACTGGTCGTCCACCCCTCCTACCGGGGGCAGGGACACGGGCGGGCGCTGGGCTCCGCGCTGCTCGCGGCCTCCGGCAAGCGGCTGCGGATCTGGGCGCACGGCGGCCACTCCGCCGCCCGGCATCTCGCGCAGGTCCTCGGGCTGACCCTCTTCCGCGAACTGCGACAGATGCGCCGCCCGTTGGCCGGCCTGGACCTGCCCGACCCGCGCCTGCCCGAGGGCGTGAGCGTGCGCACCTTCGTACCCGGTCAGGACGACGCGTCCTGGCTCGCCGTGAACGCCGCCGCCTTCGCCCACCACCCCGAGCAGGGCTCCCTCACGCAGCGGGACCTCGACGACCGCAAGGCCGAGGCGTGGTTCGACCCGGCGGGGTTCTTCCTGGCCGAACGCGGGGGCGAACTGATCGGCTTCCACTGGACCAAGGTGCACGCCGAGGAACGGCTCGGTGAGGTGTACGTCCTCGGCATCCGCCCCGACACCCAGGGCGGCGGCCTGGGCAAGGCCCTGACCACCATCGGCCTGCGGCACCTTGCGGAGCAGGGCCTGCCCACGGCGATGCTGTACGTCGACGCCGACAACAAGGCGGCGGTGTCCGTCTACGAGCGCCTCGGCTTCGTCACGCACGAGACGGACCTGATGTACCGCACGGAGACGTGAGCCGTCACCGGCGCGCCACGCCTGCCGGAGACGTGAGCCGCCCCCCGCGCCCTACGCCTGTCCGCCGGGAGCCCGGGGCGGCCCGGGCAGGGTGACGGCACGCGGCCGTCCCCGCCGCCCACGCCGGCCCACCGGCTCCGGCCCGCACACCGCCCACGCGACCGCGACCGCGGCCAGCAGCACCGCCCACCGGTCGTGCCCCGCGGGCCACCGCGGGTCGTCCGGCACCACGAACAGCGCCCAGTCGCCGGGTATCAGCAGGGGCGCGAGGACGGCGACGACCAGCAGGGCCGCCGCGACGGCCGGGCCGGGGCGCGGTTCGTCCGTCAGCCGTACCGCCGCCGCGGCACCGGCGAGCGCCAGCACGCACATCGCCGCGGCCTCCAGGGTGATGTCGCCGACCGGGGGCCGGGTGCCGGAGGGCGCGAGCAGCAGCACCGCCGTCCACCACAGCGCGGCGGGCGGTGCGACGAGGGCCACCCGCAGGGCCTGCCGGAGGGGGCGCCGGGTCGGGACGGGCGCGGTGAGGTGCCGGGCCCGGTCGTCCAGCAGGAAGACCAGGCCGAGCGCGCCGACCAGGGCCACGCCCCGCAGCAGGGTGAGCGCCTGCCAAGGGGTTGGCTCAGCACCCGCCATCCTCGGCGTCCCGGCGAGCAGCAGCCCGAGGGCGCCCGCGGAGCCCAGGGTCCGCCACGGCAGCGTGCGCCACACGGGGCGGACCAGCGCGCGGGTCACTCGCACGAGTCCGCCTTCTTCGGCCCGGCCACGCCCAGCAGCCCGGCGGCCTCGTCCGTCGTGACGCCCGGGGAGGTCAGCTCGGCCCAGTGCGCCTTCACCCGCTCGGCGACACCGGGGCGCGGCTTCTGGAGCAGCCGCCGTACGACGTCGGTCTGACCCTCCGTCATGGTCAGCGGGTCGGTCGGGGACAGGACCACCGCGGATCCCTCGACGCTGTCGTCGAGACGGACCCGGCGCAGGGCGTTCACCGGGTCGTCCTGCCAGCTCAGGGAGAGCCACATGAGGGTGACCATCCGCCCGTCGCACACCGCGCTCCCCGCCTCCTCGCTGCCCGTGACCAGCACGGCGGCGACGGCGGTGGAGAACTCCGGGACCCGGTTGCCGCCCCAGGCGGTGCCCACGGTCACCTGGTGCGGTGCGGTCAGCGGGGGGATCGCGGCGTCGCCTCCCAGCCCGTAGCGGGCGTCTATGCGCTGCCGTACGAGGAGCCGCTGATCGTGCGCGGTGCCGCCCGCGAGGGACTGGACGCGGTCCACCACCCCGGCCCAGGTGCCGGCCCGGGTCTCCCACTCGGGGAAGGCGCAGTACGTCGACGGGCCGTGCTCGACGCAGGTCTGCTCCTTCTCCGGACTCACCGAGGCCCGCTCACGGGCCGCGGTCAGCTCGGGCGACGGGTCCACGCCCCGGGCCTGCAGTATCCCGCCGGCCACCGCCAGCGCGAGGGTCAGCGCGACGCCCGCCCGGACGGCCGGCCCGCGTCCGCCGGCGACCAGGACCGCGAGGAAGCCCACGCACAGGGCGGCGCCCGCCAGGTACAGGGCGTGCCAGGCGGCGGGCCGCCCGAGCAGGTCGGAGGGCAGGGACTTGGCGCTGCCCTCGACGACCACCGGGGACAGCCACGACAGGCCGCCCGTGCCGCCCGGACCGGTGCCGAGGACGAGCGTGAACAGCAGGCATACCACCAGCAGCGGCGCGGCGAGCGGCGACCGCAGCACCCGGGCCAGCAGCACACCGAGGGCCCCGAACAGCAGCACGGTCAGCGGCCCCACGAGCAGCTCGGCCGGTGAACCGCCCCCGACCGCTCCGTCCTTGGCCGCCTCCCACGCGAACTGCCCGGCCACGCACAGCGCGGTGAGCGCGGCGGCCGGTACGACGGCGAGCGCGTGCGCCACCGTACGGCGCCAGGGCGCCACGACCAGGATCGCGAACTGGCTCTCCGTGCCGTGGCGCGCGGAGCGCAGGACGGCGAAGTTGGCGGACACCAGGACGGCGAGGCCGACGAGCAGGGGCCCGCCCTGGGTGGAGCGGTCGGCGTCCTGGAGGGCCGGGTATCCGTCCCAGGAGCTCCGGGTGCGCCACACGATCCAGGCGACGTAGGCCAGGAAGGCGACGACGACGGGGATGCTCAGCAGCAGCCGGCGTGCCTCGAACCGGGCGAGGGCCGGCACGGCCCGGGCAGCGCCGCCGCGCGGCCCGGCGTCCACGGCGGGCGGGGCAGCCGTCCGCACGGTGCTCATGCCGCCACCTCCGCGCCGGCGCCGTCGAGGGTCAGCAGGTAGCCGTCCTCCAGCGTGGGTTCGAGCAGCTCGGCGCCGGAGGGCGGGTCGCCCACGTTCCGGAAGGAACCGGTGCCGGTGCGCCACCCGGCCATCGCGTGCGGATCGCGTTCCGTACTGCTCCACACGCGCCCGGCGGCCCGCGCGGTCAGCTCGGCCGGTGTCCCGTCGAAGCGCACGGTCCCGGCGGCCATGACGACCACCCGGTGGCAGAGCATCGCGACGTCCTCGGTCTGGTGGGTGGACAGCAGCACGGTCCGCCCTTCTCCCGCCCCGGCGATCAGCTCCCGGAAGCGCATCCGCTGTTCGGGATCGAGCCCGACCGTCGGTTCGTCGAGGACCAGGAACCCGGGGTCACCGACGAGCGCCGCCGCGAGCGCGACCCGCTGCCGCATGCCACCGGACAGCTTCCTGATCCGCTTGCCGCGTACGTCGCCCAGAGCGACCTCGTCCAGGACCCGCCGCACCTCGCGGTGCCGTGCGGCCCGGTCGGTCAGCTCCTTCAGGATCGCGACGTAGTCGACGAACTCGAAGGCGGTGAAGTCCGGGTGGAAGCCGGGGGTCTGCGGCAGATACCCGAGCCGCCGCCGCACCTCCTGCCGTCCCCGCGCGGTGCCCGGGTCGTGCCCCAGCACGGTGAAGGTGCCCCGGTCGGCGGGCACGGCGGTCGCCAGCACCCGCAGCAGTGTGGTCTTCCCGGCCCCGTTCGGTCCGAGCAGGCCGGTGACGCCCGGCGTCAGCCGCAGCGACACCTCGTCCAGGGCCCGGGTGCGCCCGTAGTGAAGGCTGAGCCCGGAGGCGGAAACGGTGGAGGTCATACGGCGCTCCCGTACACAGGTCGAAAGGAGAAGAAGAAGCAGGAGGAGAAGGAAGGACTCACGCGGCACCCCGCGGGAAGACGTCGAACCGGTCGCGGAACAGGACCAGCAGCCCCGTCCCCAGCACGGCCACGGCCGCGGACACGCCCTGCCCGGCCGCGGTGAACGGCGCCAGCGGACCGCCCTCGGCGGCCTGCGCGGCGTCCGCCGCGAACAGCACGGCGCCCCACGCCCCGGCGACCACCGAGGGCGCGACCACCGGTCCCAGCCGGGGCGTCAGCGCCAGCCCGGACGCGGTGAGGGCGAGCGCGGGCAGCAGCCAGGCCAGTGCGCGCAGCCCGTATCCCGGCAGGGCGAGCGTCGCGAGGCCGTTGACGCCGAGGCCGACGGCCAGGACGGCGACCGTGCGGATCATCAGCAGCCGGAAGCCGTGCACCGGCGAGACGACCGCCATCTCGTACGTCGGATCCAGCGCGGGCCCGTAGGCGAGCGCCACACCGGCCAGCGGCAGCAGCGGCGCGAAGGCGAGGAAGACCGTGGGCCGGTCGGTGGCCCCGGACGTGAAGGCGACGACGAAGGTCATCACCAGCACGGCGACGACCGCGCCCAGCCAGGACCGGCGCAGCACGGGCGTGGCCGCGAGCAGCCGCGCGGTGTGGTCGGCGACCCCGCACCGCACCAGCAGGCCCTCGAGCCACCCCGGCCGGGGTGCGTCCAGCTCGGCGTCGAGCCGCTCCCACCCCGCCTCCAGGGCGGCGGCGTCGCTCACCTCGGCGAGGACGCCCCGGCACCGCGCGCAGGCGGTCAGATGGGCATCGGCGGACCAGAGCACGGGCGCCGCGAGCTCGCCGAGGGCGTACGCCCGCAGGTCGTCCTCGTCCACGTGCCAGCCGTTGTCGATTCTCATGCCAGCGCCTCCCGCAACTGCCGGCGGGCCCGCATCGCCCGCGTCTTGACCGTGCCCGGCGGGATGCCGAGCAGGACGGCCGCCTCGCGGGTGGTCAGCCCGTCGATGACCGTGGCCTGGAGCACCGCGCGCAGCTCCGGCGAGAGCCGGACGAGCGCGCCGGCGAGGTCCCCGTGCTCGACACCGGCGAGCACCCGCTCCTCGGCCGATGCCTCGTCCCGGTGCCGCAGGCGGGCCAGCGCCTGCCGCAGCCGCCCCCGGGCGCCGTCGCCGCGCAGCGCGTCGACCAGCCGCCGGGATCCGATCCGCCACAGCCAGCCGGCCACGTCCCCGTCCTCCCGGTAGCGCGCGCTGCCCCGCCACACCGCGAGAAACGTCTCCTGCACGACGTCGTCGACGACACCGGCGTCGGCGCAGCGGCCGCGCATCCGGGCGGTCAGCCAGGGGGCGTACCGCCGGTACAGCTCCTCGAAGGCGCGCCGGTCGGCGTCCGCCGCGACGGCCCGCAGCAGCTCACCGTCGGTTCTCGTTTCGCTCACATCTCCTCATCGGACGAGCCGGGGCGTCCGGTTCACACGATCACGGGCCGGTTTTCCGACCAGGTCCCGGGCGGGGCGTCCGACGTGACGCGGTCTGCCGGAGGCCCCCCGCTATCCCACACGTCATGTCCCCGTAACCATCGATTCAGACAGCCTTGCGACCCTCACCGAATGAAGCCGACCGTGCCACCAGGAGCAGAGCATTCCGCGCCGTCCGACGCGCCTGTCCTGCGCGCGGCGCGGAAGAATGGGTTCATGAGGCAGCCGAACAGCCAGGCCGAGGTCCAGCACACGCAGCCCTCCGTGGGCTCCATCGCCGCGCACCGCCCGCACACCGTGGCCGCCACGGTCTCCGACCTGGAGCCGGACATCGACGCGGACCTGGACGCGTACGAGGAGTCGCCGGCGCCCGGCGGCGACGGCACCGGCACGGGCGCCGCCCTCCCCCAGGGCCGCTTCCTCGACCGCGAACGCAGCTGGCTCGCGTTCAACGAGCGGGTCCTCGAACTCGCCGAGGACCCGAACACCCCGCTCCTGGAGCGGGCCAACTTCCTCGCGATCTTCGCCAGCAACCTGGACGAGTTCTTCATGGTCCGCGTCGCCGGCCTCAAGCGCCGCATCGCGACCGGTGTGGCCACGCGCTCCGCCTCCGGCCTGCAGCCCCGCGAGGTGCTGGAGATGATCTGGGCCCGCTCCCGCGAGCTCATGGCCCGGCACGCCGCCTGCTTCCACGAGGACGTCGCCCCGGCCCTGGCCGAGGAGGGCATCCACCTGGTCCGCTGGAACGAGCTCGCGGAGAAGGAGCAGGCCCGCCTCTTCACCCTCTTCCGGCACCAGATCTTCCCGGTCCTCACCCCCCTCGCCGTCGACCCGGCGCACCCCTTCCCGTACATCTCGGGCCTCTCCCTCAACCTCGCGGTCGTCGTCCGCAACCCCGTCACGGGCCACCGCCACTTCGCCCGCGTCAAGGTCCCCCCGCTGCTGTCCCGCTTCCTCGAGGCGTCCCCCGGCCGCTACGTCCCCATCGAGGACGTCATCGCCGCCCACCTCGAAGAGCTGTTCCCCGGCATGGAGGTCCTGGAGCACCACGCCTTCCGCCTCACCCGCAACGAGGACCTGGAGGTCGAGGAGGACGACGCCGAGAACCTCCTCCAGGCGCTCGAGAAGGAGCTCATGCGGCGCCGCTTCGGCCCGCCGGTCCGCCTGGAGGTGGAGGAGTCCGTCGACCGGGAGGTCCTGGACCTCCTCGTCCGCGAACTGAAGATCGGCGAGGCGGAGGTCTACCCCCTGCCCGGCCCCCTGGACCTCACCGGCCTCTTCCGCATCCACAGCATCGACCGCCCGGAGCTGAAGTACCAGAAGTTCGTCGCCGGCACCCACCGCGACCTCGCCGAGGTCGAGTCCGCCTCGGCGCCGGACATCTTCGCCGCCCTGCGCAGCCGCGACGTCCTGCTCCACCACCCGTACGACTCCTTCTCCACCTCCGTGCAGGCCTTCCTGGAGCAGGCGGCGGCCGACCCGGACGTCCTCGCGATCAAGCAGACGCTGTACCGCACCTCCGGCGACTCCCCGATAGTCGACGCGCTCATCGACGCGGCCGAGTCCGGCAAGCAGGTCCTCGTCCTGGTCGAGATCAAGGCCCGCTTCGACGAGCACGCCAACATCAAGTGGGCCCGCAAGCTGGAGGAGGCCGGCTGCCACGTCGTCTACGGGCTGGTCGGTCTGAAGACCCACTGCAAGCTGTCCCTGGTCGTCCGGCAGGAGGGCGACACCCTGCGCCGGTACAGCCACGTGGGCACGGGCAACTACCACCCGAAGACGGCCCGCCTCTACGAGGACCTCGGTCTGCTCACCGCGGACCCGCAGGTCGGCGCGGACCTCTCCGACCTGTTCAACCGCCTCTCCGGCTACTCCCGCCGCGAGACCTACCGCCGCCTGCTCGTCGCGCCCAAGTCCCTGCGCGACGGCCTGGTCTCCCGTATCCACAAGGAGATCCAGCACCACCGCGCCGGCCGCCCCGCCCACATCCGCATCAAGGTCAACTCGATGGTCGACGAGGCCGTCATCGACGCCTGCTACCGCGCGTCCCAGGCGGGCGTCCCGGTCGACGTGTGGGTACGCGGCATCTGCGCGCTCCGCCCGGGCGTGGCGGGCCTGTCGGAGAACATCCGGGTCCGTTCCGTCCTCGGCCGCTTCCTCGAGCACTCGCGCGTCTTCGCCTTCGGCAACGGCGGTGAGCCCGAGGTCTGGTTCGGCAGCGCCGACATGATGCACCGCAACCTCGACCGCCGTATCGAGGCGCTCGTCCGGGTCACCGACCCGGCCCACCGGGCGGCCCTGAACCGGTTCCTCGAGACCGGCATGTCCGACGGCACCGCCTCCTGGCACCTCGGGCCGGACGGCGAGTGGACCCGGCACGCGACCGACGCGGACGGCCAGCCCCTGCGCAACGTCCAGGAGATGCTCATAGACGCCCGGAGGCGCCGGCGTGGCACAGCAACACCTTGACCCGACGAACCGCCTGGCCGAGCCGGCCGAACCGGCGAGCGCGGCCGGACCGGTTCCCGCGGAAGCCCTCGCGTGCTACCTGCGTGCCCAGGCCACGGAGTTCCTCCGCGCCCTGCGCCTGCACCGCGAGTCGGGCACGGGCGCGAACGGTTCGTCCGGCTCAGGCGTCGGCGACGGCTCCGCGGGCCCCGTGGACGCGGCCCGCGCCCTGCGCCGCGCGGCCCGCCGCCTCAGCGGCACCCTGCACACCTACCAGCCGCTGCTCGACGCCGACTGGGCGGAGGGCATGCGCCCCGAGCTGGCCTGGCTGTCCGGCACGCTGGCGATGGAGCACGCCTACGCCTCGCGCCTGGAACGCCTGCTCCAGGCGCTGCACCGGCTGTCCGGCTCGTCGGCGTTCCCGGCCCGCCGGCAGGTGGCGGCCGCTGCCGTGTCGGCCACCCTCCCCGCGCCCCCCGCGGCCCCCGCGCCCCCGGACCGCGGCAACCTCACCGTGGGCGCGGCCAAGGCGGGCGCCCTGCTCGACCGCCAGCTCACCCTGGCCCGCACCCGGGCCCACTCCACCGCCCTGCAGGCCCTGGGCAGCAGCCGCTTCCACGCGGTCGCCGACAAGGTCGCGTTACTGGCCAGCGAGGTGCCCCTGCGGGCGACCGCGGACGTCACCGCCGACCTCCGTTCGCTGGCCGGAGCGGCGGAGGGCCGCCTCGCCGACGCGGTGGCCGCGCTGCCCCTGGTCACCGCGGGCCACCCGTACAACGCGGAGGCGCTGATCCACGGCCTGTCCCCGGACCCGGCACCTCACCCGCAGGACGCCCCCTGGCACCAGGTACGCCTGCTGCTGCGCCTGCACCGGTACGCCCGCGAGGTGCTGGCCGGCGAGGACGGCCCGGGCGGTGAGGACGCGCGCCTGCTCACCGCGGGCGAGGCCCTCGACCGCCACCGCGACGCGTCGGAGGCCGCCGCCGCCGCGGCCCAGGCCGCCCGCACGCCCCGCATCGCCCCGGCGACGGCGTACGCCCTCGGCGTGCTCCACGCCGACCAGCGCCACGAGGTGGAGGCGGCACGGTACGCGTTTCAGCACGACTGGCAGCACAGAGGCGCCCGCCCGGCACCGGCACAGTGACCCGCGAAGGGACGGCGAACCCCGCATGAGCACTCCCGAGGACACCATCGTCCGCGCGGCCGGCTGCGTGCTGTGGCGCCGCGCCCCCGGCGCCGGCGAGCCGCAGCTCTGCCTGGTCCACCGGCCGAAGTACGACGACTGGTCGCACCCCAAGGGCAAGCTGCTGCGCGGGGAGGACCCGCTCGCCGGCGCCCTGCGCGAGGTGGCGGAGGAGACGGGGTACGCCGCGTCGCCCGGCGTCGAGCTGCCCACCGTGCGCTACCTGGTGGACGGCCGTCCCAAGGAGGTCCGGTACTGGGCGGCGGAGGCCGTCTCGGGCGGCTTCACCCCGAACGACGAGGTCGACCGCATCCTCTGGCTGCCGGTCCCGGCCGCCCGTGCCCGTCTCACCCAGCCCAGGGACCGGGCGCTCGTCGACGCGCTCCCGGCCGAGCTGCGCCCCTAGGGGGACGATCCGTACGACGGGTGACCCGGAGACCGCGCCGTGTCATCGACGTAAGCATTCCGTGACCTCACCGCACCGTCCACAGGGGTTCACCCCTCGTTCATTCACGCCCATCGGCGGCTTCACCTGTTCTGCCTAATTTCGGCCGTAGACAGTCCTCGCACGCCGCCGGATTCAGGACGGCGGCTCCTGGAAGGAACTCCCTCAAGTGAAGCTTCAGCGCATGAACCGGCGGGCCCTCGCTCTCGGTGCTCTCGCCGTCTCCGGCGCCCTGGCCCTCACGGCGTGCGGCTCCGACGACACCGGCGGAAACAGCAACGGCGGCGGAGCCTCCGCCAGCACGCAGGCCGGCAACATCAAGTGCGACGACGCCAAGGGCCAGCTCCAGGCCTCCGGCTCCTCGGCCCAGAAGAACGCCATCGACGCCTGGGTCAAGCAGTACGTCGCGGCCTGCAAGAGCGTGCAGATCAACTACAACCCGACCGGTTCCGGCGCGGGCATCACCGCGTTCACGCAGGGCCAGACCGCGTTCGCCGGTTCGGACTCCGCGCTGAAGCCCGACGAGATCGAGGCGTCGAAGAAGGTCTGCAAGGACGGCCAGGCCATCGACCTGCCGATGGTCGGCGGCCCGATCGCCGTCGGCTTCAACGTCCCCGGCGTCGACAGTCTCGTCCTGGACGCCCCGACGCTCGCGAAGATCTTCGACAGCAAGATCTCCCACTGGAACGACCCGGCGATCGCCAAGCTCAACCCCGGGGCCAAGCTCCCCGACCTCAAGATCCAGGCGTTCCACCGCTCCGACGAGTCCGGCACCACGGACAACTTCACCAAGTACCTGAAGGCCGCCGCGCCGAAGGACTGGTCGTACGAGCCGGGCAAGTCCTGGGAGGCCAAGGGCGGCCAGTCCGCGCAGGGCTCCTCCGGCCTGGCCGCACAGGTGAAGCAGACGTCCGGCGCCATCTCGTACTTCGAGCTGTCGTACGCCAAGGACGGCATCAAGACGGTCGACGTGAAGACCGAGGCCGCCGAGCCGGTCAAGGCCACCGTCGACAACGCCACCGCCGCCATCGGCGCGGCCAAGGTCGTCGGCACCGGCAAGGACCTCGCGCTGAAGCTGGACTACACGCCGACCGCCGACGGTGCCTACCCGATCGTCCTCGTGACCTACGAGATCGCCTGCGACAAGGGCAACAAGGCGGAGACCCTGCCCGCCACCAAGTCCTTCCTGAACTACATCGCCTCGGAGGACGGCCAGGGCCTGCTGGCGGACGCCGGCTACGCCCCGATGCCCACCGAGATCATCACCAAGGTCCGCGAGAACATCGCGAGCCTGAGCTGACCCGAGTGCGGTCCGGTCCCTGCCCGGGGCCGGACCGCACCGTCCGGTGCACCGCCGCCAGGAGCCCCCGCACGGACGGCTCCGCCCGAGCCGCCGCGTACGGCGGCTCCGCAGACCGGAGAACCCGATGGACATAACCACTGACCCCCAGAAGCCAGCAGCAGCCCCCGTACCCCAACAGCCCCCGGGCCCCGAGGCCAAGCGCGCCGCACGCGGCGCCACCCGGCCCGGCGACCGGATCTTCGTCGGGCTCTCCCGCGGGTCCGGCATCCTGGTGCTGGTCATCATGGCCGCCATCGCGGCCTTCCTCACGTACCGCGCCTCCCTCGCGATCAGCAAGGACGAGGCCAACTTCTTCACCAGCTTCGACTGGAACCCGAGCGGCGACCCCTCGGAGTTCGGCATCGCGGTCCTGGCCTTCGGCACCGTCGTGTCGTCGATCATCGCCATGGCCATCGCGGTCCCCGTCTCGGTCGGCATCGCCCTGTTCATCACGCACTACGCGCCGCGCAAGCTGGGCGGCGCCATCGCGTACGTGATCGACCTGCTCGCCGCCGTGCCCTCGATCGTCTACGGCCTGTGGGGCGCGCTCTTCCTGGTGCCGCACATGGACGGGCTCTTCGGCTGGCTGGACGAGTACCTCGGCTGGACCGGCATCTTCGAGTGGAACGGCGGAGCGCCGCGCTCGCTGCTCACCGTGGGCGTCCTGCTCGCGATCATGATCCTGCCGATCATCACCAACGTCAGCCGCGAGGTCTTCCGGCAGGTCCCGCGCATGCACGAGGAGGCCGCACTGGCCCTCGGCGCCACGCGCTGGGAGGTCATCCGGATGTCGGTGATCCCCTTCGGCCGCTCCGGCGTCATCTCCGCCTCGATGCTCGGCCTCGGGCGCGCGCTCGGCGAGACGATGGCCGTGGCCATGGTGCTCTCGCCGACCTTCGACATCAACGCCAGCCTGCTCGACCCGGGCGGCGGCACCTTCGCCCAGAACATCGCCAGCAAGTTCAACGAGGCGACCGTGATGGGCCAGGACGCGCTGATCGCCTCCGGTCTGGTGCTCTTCGTCATCACGCTGCTGGTCAACGGCGCGGCACGCATGATCATCGCCCGCCGCAAGGAGTACTCGGGGGCCAACGCATGAGCCACGCAACCCTTACCCCCAAGAGCCGCAGCTCCCTGCGCGGCGCCACGCTGCCCCAGTGGTTCCCCTGGGCGGTCGCGGCCGGCTCGGTCGCCGCGGGCCTCGGCATCAGCACCGCGGCCGGGCTGAACAGCAGCATCCAGTGGGCCCTGATCGCCGTGGTCCTCTTCGTCGGCGGCACGTACGCCATCTCGGCCCGCGTCGAGGGGGGCCGGCAGGCCAAGGACCGGGTGGCGACCAGCACGGTCTGGGTCGCGTTCCTGCTGGCCCTGATCCCGCTGCTCTCCCTGATCTGGGAGACGGTCAAGCGGGGCGTGAAGGTCCTCGACGGCTACTTCCTCAGCCACTCGATGGGTGTGGTCGCCGACAGCGAGCCCGGCGGCGGCATCTACCACGCCATCCTCGGCACCCTGGAGCAGGTCGGCCTCGCCACCCTGTTCTCCGTGCCGATCGGCGTGCTCACCGCGATCTACCTGGTCGAGTACGGCCGCGGCCGGCTCGCCAAGGCCGTCACCTTCTTCGTCGACGTCATGACGGGCATCCCGTCGATCGTCGCGGGCCTGTTCGTCCTCAGCCTGTGGGTGCTCATCCTGGACATGGGCCCGTCCGGCGTCGCCGGCTCGTTCGCCCTGTGCATCCTGATGATCCCCGTCGTCATCCGCTCCACCGAGGAGATGCTCAAGCTCGTCCCGAACGAGCTGCGCGAGGCGTCACTGGCGCTCGGCGTGCCGAAGTGGCGCACGATCCTGAAGGTGGTCCTGCCGACGTCGGTCGGCGGCATCATCACCGGCGTCATGCTGGCCATCGCCCGCATCACCGGCGAGACGGCCCCCGTGCTGCTGCTGGTCTGGGGCACCGACTTCATCAACGCGAATCCGTTCCAGGACCCGCAGGAGTCGCTGCCGATGTACATCTACCTGCAGTACAGCGCGGGCTCCGACGCGGCGTACGACCGTGCCTGGGCGGCGGCCCTGACGCTCATCGCGTTCATCATGATCCTCAACCTGGTGGCCCGCGGCATCGCCCGCTGGAAGGCACCGAAGACCGGTCGCTAAGGCCCCGGACCGAAAGAAGCAGTGATTCACATGGCCAAGCGCATCGATGTCAGCGGCCTCAACGCCTACTACGGCTCCTTCCTGGCCATCGAGGACATCTCGATGACCGTCGAACCCCGATCCGTGACGGCCTTCATCGGCCCCTCCGGCTGCGGCAAGTCCACCTTCCTGCGCACCCTCAACCGCATGCACGAGGTCACCCCCGGCGGCCGGGTCGACGGCAAGGTCATGCTCGACGACGAGAATCTGTACGGCGCCGGCATCGACCCGGTGGCCGTGCGGCGCGAGGTCGGCATGGTCTTCCAGCGCCCGAACCCGTTCCCGACCATGTCGGTGTACGACAACGTCGCGGCGGGCCTCAGGCTGAACGGCAAGTACAAGAAGTCCCAGCTGGACGACATCGTCGAGAAGTCGCTGCGCGGCGCCAACCTCTGGAACGAGGTGAAGGACCGCCTGAACAAGCCGGGCTCCGGCCTCTCCGGCGGCCAGCAGCAGCGTCTGTGCATCGCCCGCGCGATCGCGGTGGAGCCGAACGTCCTGCTCATGGACGAGCCCTGCTCCGCCCTGGACCCGATCTCCACCCTCGCGATCGAGGACCTGATCGGCGAGCTGAAGGAGCGCTTCACGATCGTCATCGTGACGCACAACATGCAGCAGGCGGCGCGCGTCTCGGACCGTACGGCCTTCTTCAACCTGGCGGCCGTCGGCCAGCCCGGCAAGCTGATCGAGATCGACGAGACGGAGCGGATCTTCTCCAACCCGTCGGTCCAGGCCACGGAGGACTACATCTCCGGCCGCTTCGGCTAGGCCGGATCCGATCCCCTCGCGGTGCTGCATGGCGGTGCCACCGCGAGGCGCACAAGGGCCCGCCCCCGGAACGGGGGCGGGCCCATCGCCTTGCTCATGCCTGCAGCCGCGACCCGGCTACAGGAACGCCAGATCCACCAGCCAGTACGAACACGCCGCCACCAGCGCGGCCGCCGGCATCGTGATGAACCACCCCAGGATGATGTTCTTCGCGACGCCCCAGCGCACCGCGTTCACCCGCTTCGTGGCCCCCACACCCATGATCGCCGACGTGATCACATGCGTCGTCGAGATCGGCGCGTGGAACAGGAACGCCGAACCGAACATGATCGACGCCCCCGTCGTCTCCGCGGCGAACCCCTGCGGCGGATCAAGCTCGATGATCTTCCGCCCCAGCGTCCGCATGATCCGCCAGCCGCCCGCGTACGTCCCGAGCGACAGCATCAACGCGCAAGCGATCTTCACCCACACCGGAATC
This sequence comes from Streptomyces flaveolus, assembly GCF_044765825.1. Taxonomy (NCBI): domain Bacteria; kingdom Bacillati; phylum Actinomycetota; class Actinomycetes; order Kitasatosporales; family Streptomycetaceae; genus Streptomyces; species Streptomyces flaveolus. The sequence goes on from NZ_JBIWKU010000006.1 coordinate 530,929, forward strand.
GGATCGCCGTAGTCCTCGACATCGGCGATGACCAGCGCCATCACCACGATGCCCATGGTCTTCTGCGCGTCCTGCAGACCGTGGCCCAGCGCCATACCCGCCGCCGACACCGTCTGCGCGATACGGAAGCCGCGCTTCGCCTTGTGGGGGTTGGACCGGCGGAAGAGCCACATGATCGCCGTCATGACGAGGTAACCGACGACCAGACCGATCACCGGCGACACGAACATCGGGATGACGATCTTGTCGACCACTCCGTGCCAGTACACGGTCGTGCTGCCCGCCAGCGCCGCGCCGACCATGCCGCCGAACAGCGCGTGCGAGGACGACGAGGGCAGGCCGAAGTACCAGGTGATGAGGTTCCACACGATGGCGCCGATCAGCGCCGCGAAGAGGATCCCCATCCCCTTGGAGCCCTCGGGTGTCTCGATCAGCCCCTCGCTGACGGTCTTGGCGACCCCGGAGCCGAGAAAGGCACCGGCGAGATTCATCACGGCGGCCATCGCGAGCGCCGCCCGAGGGGTCAGCGCCCGCGTCGACACGGACGTCGCGATCGCGTTCGCCGAGTCGTGGAAACCGTTGGTGTACGTGAAGAAGAGCGCGACCCCGATGGTCACGATCAGAGCGAAGGTGTCCATGAAGGGGTCAGGACTCCTTGACGGCGATGGTCTCCACCGTGTTCGCCACGTGCTCGAACGCGTCCGCCGCCTCTTCCAGCACGTCCACGATCTGCTTCAGCTTCAGCACCTCCATGGCGTCGTACTTGCCGTTGAAGAGGTGGGCGAGCAGCTTGCGGTGGATCTGGTCGGCCTGGTTCTCCAGCCGGTTGACCTCGATCCAGTACTCGGTGAGGTTGTCCATGGTCCGCAGGTTCGGCATGGCCTCGGCGGTCAGCTCGGCGGCCCGGGCGAGCACCTCGATCTGCTGGTCGACGCCCTTGGGCAGCTCCTCGACGTTGTAGAGGACGACCAGGTCGACGGCCTCCTCCATGAAGTCCATGATGTCGTCGAGGGACGACGCGAGGGAGTAGATGTCCTCGCGGTCGAACGGCGTGATGAACGAGGAGTTCAGCTGGTGGAAGATCGCGTGCGTGGCGTCGTCACCCGCGTGTTCTGCGGCCCGCATACGCTCTGCGATCTCGGCCCGGGCGGGTGCGTCCGCCCCGAGCAGTTCCATCAGGAGCTTGGAGCCCGTGACAATGTTGTCCGCGGACGCGGCGAACATGTCGTAGAAGCTCGTCTCCCTGGGGGTCAGACGAAAGCGCACGTGGGGTCCTCGGGATGCATCGGTTTCGGTCAGGCTGATGCTAGGCGCATCATCCGGCCACGGCTAACGGGCCGTCCCCCAGTGTCGCCCATGATGCAGAGTGATGAGCAGGGGGGCGACCCGAGGCCTTGCTCCGCGCTGCCTCCAGGGGCCCCCTACCCCGGAAAATTCGGTACCATATACCCACTAGGGGTATCTGTCGGCAAACTGCCCAACAGGAGGACGCGATGACGACCACCGAGGCCGGCGCAGGCGCGCCCTCCTCCACCGTGGACACGGTGGAGACGGACGGGACGGACGTCGTCACGGACCACGACCGCGGCGTGCACGGCTACCACAAGCAGAAGGACGAGCACCTCAAGCGCCTGCGCCGCATCGAGGGCCAGATCCGCGGCCTGCAGCGCATGGTCGACGAGGACGTCTACTGCATCGACATACTCACCCAGGTCTCCGCCTCGACCAAGGCCCTGCAGTCCTTCGCCCTGCAGCTCCTCGAGGAGCACCTGCGCCACTGCGTCGCCGACGCGGCCGTCAAGGGCGGCTCCGAGATCGACGCGAAGGTGGAGGAGGCGACGAAGGCGATCGGCCGCCTGCTGCGCACCTGAGCCGGCGGGGCCTACTGGTCGGCGCCGGCGCCGCGCTCCTCGGCGACCCTCAGCACCTCGTCGATGCTCTCCAGGCTGAGCCGCTCCCGGGCGGCCGAGGCCGCGATGATCAGCTCTCCGCAGAGTTCTATCTCGGCGAGCGCCACGTGGTCCTGAACTGCCGTACCGCCGACCGGAGCCACGCGCGTCACCTCGTCTCTGCCGTCACCAGCTTCCTAGAGTAGGGAGCGGTCTACGCACCGCGCATGGCACGGAAGGGCTAGTTCTTGCCGTCCGCGCCCTCGCCCGGTCCTCCGCCCGCGGCCTCTCCCGGCCCCTCGGCGATCTTCCCGGCGTAGATGTCGTCCTCCTCGGGCAGCCGTACGCGCACGGCGGCGCCGAAGTCGTAGAGCAGTGTCGTCGAGGCGACGGCCACGGTGCCCTCGCTCTGCCCGTTGGCGAAGCTGAACCGGTGCCGGACCTTGCGGATGCGGCCCGCGTCGTCGAGATAGGCGTCGAACGGCACCTCGGTGGTGGCGAAGCCCTCGGCGGCCGCGGCCAGCGCCGCCTTGTTGCCGTCCGAGGCGTCCCGCGCCGCCCGGGTGAGGTCGGCGGTCCCCCGGTAGTGCCGCACCGCGATCCCCGCGACCTCGGTGCGCCCCACGTACGTCGCGGTCCGCGTCCCCCGCAGCACCTCGGCGGCGGCGAACGGGTCCGTCGCCCCGCCGGTCACCAGATTCCCGTCGGAGAGCGTGGCGGTCGCCACCCGCACCCACTTGTCGTCGGGCACGCCGGCGCCCCGGTTCTTCATGAACAGCGCGCCGGGCGCCAGCAGCTCGGTGATCGGCCGGTGCCCACTCGTGCCCGCGGGGTCCTGCGGCAGCCTCACCTTCAGTTCGCCGAGCCGCTCGCGGAAGTCGTACACACCCTCGCCGCGGATGGTCACCCGCGTGCCGCCGCTGGCCATCTCCATGGCCGTGCGGGCCTTGGAGCTGCCGGCGGCCACCAGCTGGTCCGCGGCCCGGTGCAGCACGCGGACCGGATCCCCGGGCGGGGCGTCCTCCACGGCGGCTCCCTGCCCGGAGCACCCGGCCGCGGCCAGACCCGCGCCGACCACGGCCCCGACGACGGAGACCGCCCCCGCCCTCCTGCCCCACCGCTCCCTCTCCCGCCCGACCATCCGCCACCTACCCCAGCCGACACGGCCCGTCCCGGACCCCCTGTCGTCCCGGTTAACGACGGGTGGGCGACGCCGGTAACGTTGTGGCCGTGGCTCAGCAGGACGCTCGTGAAGCTCCCCAGGACATCCCGGAACACAGCACGACCACGGTCGAACAGGGCGCCTTCTGCGTGGCCCGCTGCACCTGCGGCTGGCGAGGCCCGGCCCGCAGAGCCAGAAGCCAGGCCCGCACAGACGCCCAGTCCCACCCCACGCCCGCGTAAACCGCGGGCAATCGTGCAGGGCAGCACGGCAGGCCACACCGACACCCCGTCAACGCGCACCGCGCAAGCCGCGAACCGCGGGCAATCGTGCCGCCAAGGCCGGCACGGGTGGGCGCGGCGGCACCCCGCCGACGCCGGGCCGCGCCATCCACCCCCGGCCCGCGCGCCCGCCCCCGCACGCCACGCCGGGCACCCGGACGGCCCCACCCATGGAACCCCCACCCCCACCGCCCCGTCTCCCTCCTAGACCCCCCACGGGACGAGGAGACGCACATGAACCGGCGCACCTTCCTGGGTGGCACCACAGCCGCCACCCTCTCCCTCACCCCCTCAACCGCCTGCACGGGCGCGCCCCCTGACACCTCCTCCGGTGCAGGCAAGAACCCCGCCCCCACCCCCCGCCTCACCCGCACGGCCACCTCCACCAGGCCGGCCGCCACCCCTGCCACCTGGACCGCCTTGGCCAAATCCCTCGACGGCCCCCTCGTCCGCCCCGGCGACCAGCCCTGGCGAACAGCCCACCAGCTCTACAACACCCGCTTCGACGCCCTCCGCCCCACCGCCGTCGCCTACGCCGCCCACCCCGACGACATCCGCACCGCCCTCTCCTACGCCCGCGCCCACCGCGTTCCCGTCGCGATCCGCAACGGCGGCCACTCCTACGCCGGTTGGTCCTCCGGCAACGGCCGCCTGATCATCGACGTGTCGAAACTGAACCGCGTCCGGGCGAGCGGCAACCAGGCCACCGTCGGCGCCGGCGCCAAACTGATCGACGTCTACCGGGCCCTGGCCGCCAAGGGCGTGACCATCCCGGCCGGTTCCTGCCCCACCGTCGGCATCTCCGGCCTCACCCTCGGCGGCGGCCACGGCGTCGTCTCCCGCGCCTACGGCCTCACCTGCGACAGCCTCACCCAGGCCACCCTGATCACGGCGGACGGCAAGCAGCTCACGGCCGACGCCACCGACCACAAGGACCTGTTCTGGGCCCTGCGCGGCGCCGGCAACGGCAACTTCGGCATCGTCACGGAGCTCCGCTTCCGCACCCACCCCGCACCCCAGGCCGTATCGGCGTACCTGACCTGGCCCTGGGCGAAGGCCGCCGCGGTCGTCCGCGCCTGGCAGGAGTGGGGCCCGGACCAGCCCGACGAGATCTGGTCGTCCCTCCACCTCGAGGCCGGGTCCCGCGGCACCCCGACCGTGTCGGTCGCCGCCTTCTCCCTCGGCACCTACGGCGAGCTGCAGAACGCGGTCGACCGCCTCGCCGGCCGTATCGGCGCCTCGGCGAGCAGCGTCTCCCTCAAGCGTCGTTCGTACGAGGCGTCGATGGAGGTGTACGCCGGCTGCTCGTCGTTCGCCACGGACGCCCGGTGCCATCTCCCCGGCACCACGCCCGGCCGGTCACCGCAGGGCGCGCTGGGGCGCGAGACGTACGCGGCACGCTCGGACTTCTACGACCGTTCCCTGCCGCCCGCCGGCATCCGGGCCCTCCTGGCCCAGGTCCGCTCGGTGCGCGGCGGCGCCGGCAGCATCGCGTTCACGGCGCTAGGCGGTGCGGTGAACCGCGTCGCGCCGACGGCCACCGCGTTCGTGCACCGCCGCTCCCGGATGCTGGCCCAGTACCTCGCCGCCTGGCGGCCGGGCACGAGCGGCGCGACGGCCCAGTCCTGGCTGGCGTCCGCGTACGGTGCCATGCGCCCGTACGCCTCGGGCGCCGCGTACCAGAACTACGCGGACCCGGCCCTCAGGGACTGGCGACGGGCCCATTACGGAGACGCGGCCCCGCGCCTGGCGAAACTCAAGAGCCAGTACGACCCGGACCGCGTCTTCACCTTCCCCCAGGCCCTGTAGGCCTAGGCGGCGAGGTCCCGCTCCTCCGCCCCGGCGTTCTCCTGCCGGGCGCCCGGGATCACGGAGCCCCGCCCCTCTTCGGCCCGCCCCCGCGCGCTGACCAGCCATCCCGCCCGCGGCGACCGCTCGACGGCCTTGACCAGCGGCGTCAGCAGGGCCATGGCGACCGGCGACAGCAGCAGCGCGACGGCCGTGCCGAGGGCGAAGCCGCCGATGACGTCCGTCGGGTAGTGCACGCCCATGTAGACCCGGGCGAAGCCGCCGAACAGGGCCAGCACGATCGCGCCGATCCCGAACTTCCGGTTGGCGACGAACAGCGCGACGGCCAGTGCCATGACGAGCGTCGCGTGGTCGCTCACGAAGGAGAAGTCGTCCTTGCCGGACACGAGCACTTCCAGCCCTTCGTGGTCCTTGAACGGCCGGGGGCGCTCCACGAAGCCCCGTATCGGCACGTTCACGAGGACGGCGATGCCGGCCGCCAACGGCGCCCACACCAGCGCGGCCACGGACGCGGCAGCGTCCGCACCGCCCCGCCGCCGCACACCCCACCAGCACCACAGCACCAGCAGCACGATCGCGAACAGCAGTCCGTACTCACCCACGAACTCCATGACCCGGTCGAACCAGTGCGGCGCGTCCTTGGCCAGTCCGTTGATGTCGTAGAGCAGCTCGACGTCGGGGTTCGACCCGGATTCGGCGAGTCCAGCCATGGTGCAGCGGCCCCTTCGTCATGTCCTCCGGCGCACCTTGCGCACGCCTCTCCTGCCACCCCCGTGGTCGTAGATCCGCCGGCTCCTCATGTGCCGCACACCTACACGACAACAGGAACGCACGGTCCCCGTTGATACGTTCCACACTCCACCGAATGATCACGCAGACGTTATCGAAGAGAGATACGTCGTCGCAGCTCAGGGGATGGGTTCACGTTCGGTTCACACCGCTGTGGGCAATGCTTTCGCGCCATCTTCGGTCACCCGGGTGGCCCCGAAGTAGTCAGGCGTGTCGACCGGATCGAACCGGATCACGGCCCCCGGCCGCGGCGCGTCGATCATGTACCCGCCGCCGACGTAGATCCCCACGTGCCGGATGGCCCGGGAATTGGTCAGGTCGTCGGAGAAGAAGACCAGGTCACCCGGCAGCAGCTCGTCCCGCGCGGGATGCGCCCCCGCGTTGTACTGGTCGTTGGCGACCCGGGGCAGCTTGATCCCGACACTCTCGTACGCGGCCTTCGTCAGCCCCGAGCAGTCGAACCGCCCTCCCTGGTCGGCGGTCCCGTTCCCACCCCACAGATAGGGCGTCCCCAGCTTCTTCTGCGCGTACGCGATGGCCCCGGCGGCCTGCTCGGACGGATCGACCCGCGTGGTGGGCGCCGCGAAGCTCTTCTCCAGCGTCGTGATCACCTTGACGTAGTTCTGGGTCTCCTTGTACGGCGGCACGCCCTGGTACTTGATGACCGCGTAGGCCCCCGCGTTGTAGGAAGCCAGCATGTTTTCGGTCGCGTTCCCGGGCACGTCCTTCACGTACGACGCGAGAGAGCAGTCGTACGACGCCGCCGACGGGATCGCGTCCGCCGGATCCCACACGTCACGGTCGCCGTCCCCGTCCCCGTCGATGCCGTGAGTGGCCCACGTCCCGGGAATGAACTGCGCTATCCCCTGCGCCGCCGCGGCGCTCCGCGCCTTGGGATTGAAGCCGCTCTCCTGGTAGAGCTGGGCGGCGAGCAGCGCGGGGTTGATCGCGGGACACAGATTGCCCCACTTCTGCACCAGCCCCTGGTACGCCGCCGGCACGGCCCCCTTGGCCAGCTTCTTGGCCCCGCCGCCCACACCGCCCGCGAGGTTCCCGGCAACGATGTAGACGCCGACGACCAGCAGCAGAACGAAACTGACGCCCAGTCCGACCGCGGCACCGCCGATGAACCACACTTTACGCACGGCCCAACCCTTCCCCATCCAGCTGCTACCCAGGCCACGTCCAGCAAGTGTGACGGTATTTCACCGGAGCTTCGTGGCAACCGATTGGACGCGGGCGCGCGCCCACCGGAGAGGCGGAGTCGCAGGAGTGGCCAACGACGAACCACGCGGCAAGTTGCGGACCCACCTCATTGCCCACCGTGACGCTCCGTGATACACAGAGTGACGATACGAATCTTTGCATACCGGTCAGCGCCACCTTACGAGGGAACGGCGGGGACCGGTGGCAAGCTATTCGTACGAAACCCGCCAATGGATGACGCCAAGTCGACATACGACGGCGCCGTTGTCGGCGACAATGAGGCCTGACCTCTGCACGAACGCAGAGGGCGCGGAACTACCCAACAGGGGCGGTGACTTACATGCTCTTTGCGGCCGACGAGGGAGACATCAACACCATCATCGGAGGGATCGCTCCGGACTGGGGCCCCTTCGGCAGCCTGGGCAACGAGGCGAAGGTGATGATCGAGGTGGTGATGGCCGTCGCCATCCTGCTCTGCCTCGGCATCGCCATCTGGGGCGCCGCCAAACAGCGCATCGGCGCGACGGCCCTCCGGGACACCTTCAGCGCCGAACAGGGCAAGGGCCTCATCATCGCGGGCCTGACGGGCGTGTTCATCATCGGCTCGCTCGGCACGCTCTTCACCATCGTGTACGGCATGGCCGTGTAGGCGGGCGCGCGGTCCACCGGCCCCGCCGGGCGCGCCCGGCTCCCCCTCCATCCCACCCGCCCGTCGTGCCCACCGGCTGAGGTTGCGTTTCCCTGATGTCCAGTCACCACACCGCGCCCGAGCGGGAGCCAGCACCGCTACCGTCATACTTCTACGGCATGGTGTACGAGGTGTTCCCGCACGACGTCGAGGGGGCGTACGCGGCATGAGTCTCGGAGACGACCACCAGTCCTCCGGCGGTTACGGCGGCACGGGCCAGACGCGGACGCGGCTGCCCGACAACGGCGGCGACGCGTACGGAGGTGCGCGCCGCGGCGGGCGCTCGTCCTCGCGCAGCCTGGTCACCGTGGTCGGCGTGGTCGTCCTGCTGATCGCCGCGATCGCCTTCGCGAACCGTGGAGGAGACGATTCCGCAACGTCCGGCGAGGCGGCGACCGGCGACAAGCCGCACACCTCGGCGACGGCACCGTCCGGCGACCGGCCGGTGACCACCAAGGCAGCCGGCATCCCCTCGGGCTTCCCCCACGACCAACAGGGCGCACAGAGCGCAGCGGCGAACTACGCGGTGGCGCTGGTCTCGGCCGACATCCTCAAGCCCGCCCGGCGGGCCGAGATGATCCAGCAGGTCTTCGTAGCCGACAAACAGACTGCCCTCTCGGACAAGTTCGCCAAGGCCTATACGAAAGAGTTCCTCAGAAACATCGGTCTCGACCAGAACGGCAATGCGACAGGTGGCAACACCTACGTCTCTCGCACCCTGCCCATCGGCACCAAGACCACGAGCTACTCCGAAACCGCCGCATCCGTCGATGTCTGGTGCACCGGGGTCTTCGGCACGGCCGGAGCAGAGTCGACCAACCCGGTCAGCAGCGACTGGTTCACCATGACGCTTCAGCTGCGCTGGGCGAACGACGACTGGAAGGTCGACAGCTTCTCCCAGCAGGACGGACCCGCACCAGTTCCCGGAGACAACAAGGCGTCCAACGCCGATGAGATGGCCAAGGCCGTCCAGGAGTACGGAGGGTTCACGTATGCCCGGTAGCCCGCGCCACGTACTCAAGGTCGCCGCCGCCGTCACCGCCGTACAGACCGCGGCCGTACTGCTGGCCACCCGTGCTGTCGCAGCCCCCACACCGTCACCGACGCCGTCGGACGACAACTGCGACCTCATCGTCGGCCCCGCCAAGGACTACTGCGAGCGCGGGGAATCCGGCGGCGGATCCACCGGAGGTACCGGTGGGGACGCCCCCGGCATCACCTCCACCCTCGACCCCCTCTCCTCCCTCGCCAAGGGCTGTGCCGACGCCGCGTCCTGGACGATCGACAAGCTCAGCGCCGCCGTACAGGACACCGCGAACGTCGACTTCACGAACCAGAAGTTCCTCCAGCAGTACGCCGTCGTCTTCGCGGCGTCCACGATCCTCACGCTCCTCCTCTGGCTCCTCGCTGTCGCGAAGCGAGCCGTGCGCGGCGTCCCCCTCACCACCGCGCTCTCCGAGGCCATCGGGTTTCTCTGGCTCACCGTCCTGGCGTCGGCGTTCACGCCGCTGATCCTCTACACGGTCGTCTCCGCCACCGACGGCGTCACCGACGTCCTCGCCAAGGCCACCGGCGATCAGACGGACACCTTCTTCGGCACGTTCTCCGGCGCCCTGGAGAAGGGCGAGGACATCGGCGGCGGCCCGATCATGCTGATCGTCGTCTCCCTGGTCTCCATCCTCGCCGCCGGCGTCCTGTGGCTGGAGCTCGTCATCCGCGCCGCCCTGCTCTACGTCGGCGCCCTGCTCGGCACCGTCGTCTACGCCGGACTGGTCGACAAGAACCTGTGGGGCCACGTCCGCCGCTGGGCCGGGATCATGATCGCCGTGATCCTGGTCAAGCCCGTCATCGTCATCGTCCTCGGCCTCGCCGGGGCGCTCTCCGCCGACGACGGCCCCGACGCCTTCTCGGCCGTCGTCTCCGGCCTCGCGATCATCCTGCTCGCCATCTTCGCGTCCGCGATGATCTACCGCTTCGTCCCCGGCTTCGGCGACGAGATCGCCGGCTCCCGCAACAACCGCATCATGCAGGGCGCCGAAGGCAAGGCCGCGGCCGTCATCAGCTCCCCGGCCAACCTCGTCGCCCAGGGCATCAGAACCCACAGCACCCGCCACAACGGCGACGGCGGAGGCGGGGGCCGGTCCAGCTCCTCCTCCGCGTCCCGCCCCTCCAACCCCGCCTCCGGCGGGGTCGCCGCGCACAGCTCGCGCCCCTCGAACGGCGGCGGCGGAAATGTCCCCTCCGCCGCACCCGCACCGCGCTCCGGCAGCCCGGTGAACACGCCCCATGCCAGCAACACCCGCAACAGCGGAACCAGCAACAGCTCAGGAGGTGACGGGCGTTGACGACCGAGTCCCACATGTCCCATCCGGTCACGCCCCGCCGTACGTATCTGATCGGCCGCGCCCGGCCGAACGCGATCGTCGGACGCAACCGCGAGACCGGCGAGATCGCGCTGATCATCGTGGGCGCGTTCCTCGGCATGATGTGCGGGCTCCTCGTCCCCGTCCTGACCCTGCGCATCGTGCTGCTCATGGGCTTCCCGCTGCTCGCGCTGGCGGCGGTCTACGTGCCGTACAAGCACCGCACGTTCTACAAGTGGTTCGAGATCAACCGCAGCTACAAGCGGACGCTGCGCAACGGCACCACCTACCGTTCCGGCGTCATCGAGGCCGGCACCCGGCTCGACGGCCGGGAGATCGAGGTCGGCCCGCCGCCCGGCATCGGCCGCATCACCTGGCTGGCCGCGCCCTTCGGGCCGGACGAGATCGCCGTACTGCTGCACGCCGACCGCAAGACCGTGACCGCCGCGATCGAGATCGAGGGCCCCGGCGTCGGCCTGCGCGACTCCGAGGACCAGGAGGCCCTCGTCGACCGCTTCGGCACCCTGCTCAAGCACGTGGCCAACGGCGACGGCTTCGTCACCCGCATCCAGATGCTCGCCCGCACCCTCCCGGCCGACCCGGACGCGCACGCCAAGGACGTCGCCGTACGCGGCGACGACAAGGCGCTGCCGTGGCTGCAGCAGTCGTACGACCAGTTGCAGTCCATGGTGTCCACCAGCAGCGAGCAGCACCGCGCGTATCTCATCGCCTGCATGCACTACACGCGCGAACTGGCCGCCGAGGCCCACACCATGGCCCGGGCGGCCCGTCCGCAGAACGGGCGCAAGGTCGACCGGGACGCGGGTCTCGCGGTGGTCATGGCGCGCGAGCTGACCGACATCTGCTCGCGCCTCCAGGAGGCCGACATCCGCGTCCGCCAGCCGCTCGGCCAGGGCCGGCTCGCCTCGCTGATCCACGCCATGTACGACCCGGACCACCCGATCGACCACATCCAGGCGATGACCAAGCGCAACGCGTGGCCGGCCGAGCTGGACGCCATGGAGCCCACCTACCTCCAGGCCAAGACCCGCGAGTCGTCCACCCGCGCCCCCTGGTGCCACGCCACCGCCTGGATCAAGGAGTGGCCGATGACCCCCGTCGGCGTGAACTTCCTCGCGCCGCTGCTCGTCCACACCCCGGACGTCATCCGGACGGTCGCCGTGACGATGGACCTCGAGCCCACCGAGGTCGCCATCGAACGCATGCTGACCGAGAAGACGAACGACGAGGCCGAGGCCTCCCGTGCCGCCAAGATGAACCGGACCGTCGACCCCCGCGACATCGCCGCCCACGGCCGGCTGGACCAGCGCGGCGAGGACCTCGCCAGCGGCGCGGCCGGCGTCAACCTGGTCGGCTACATCACCGTCTCCTCCCGTTCCCCCGAGGCGCTCGCCCGCGACAAGCGGACGATAAGGGCCTCGGCCGGAAAGTCGTACCTGAAACTGGAGTGGTGCGACCGTGAGCACCACCGCGCCTTCGTGAACACACTTCCGTTCGCCACCGGCATCCGAAGGTAGGGGCTGAGCCTGATGCGGGACCCGCTGTCCGTCCTCACCGACGCCTTCACGTCCTTCCTGTTCGGGAAGGTCGAGACGACCCGCCTCCCGGTCCGCACCTCCACGGGCCAGGCGCAGGCCGTCTATCTGCCCACCGCCGCACCCGGCCTCGGCGACTCCGGCGTGATCATCGGCCGCGAGGTCTACTCCGGCAAGGGCTACATCTACGACCCCTTCCAGCTGTACGGCCAGCAGCTCCCCGCCCCGCACTGGCTGGTCCTCGGCGAGTCCGGCAACGGCAAGTCGGCCCTGGAGAAGACGTACGTCCTGCGCCAGCTCCGCTTCCGCGACCGCCAGGTCGTCGTCCTGGACGCCCAGGGCGAGGACGGCGTCGGCGAGTGGAACCTCATCGCGCAGGAGCTGGGGATAACGCCCATCCGCCTCGACCCGATGGCCGCCCTGGACCACGGCATCCGGCTCAACCCCCTGGACCCGGCGATCACCACGACGGGGCAGCTGGCCCTGCTCCGCACGATCATCGAGGTCGCGATGGGGCACGGCCTGGACGAGCGCTCCGGTTTCGCGCTCAAGGTCGCGCACGCCTACGTCAACGAGACCATCGTCGAGCGCCAGCCCGTCCTCACCGACATCGTCGAGCAGCTCCGCCACCCCGAGCCGGAGTCGGCCGAGGCGATGAACGTCGACATAGACGACGTACGGGCCTGGGGTCTGGACGTGGCGCTGGTGCTGGACCGCCTCGTCGACGGTGACCTGCGCGGCATGTTCGACGGCCCGACGACCGTCGGCATCGACCTCGACGCGCCGCTCATCGTCTTCGACCTGTCCCACATCGACCGCAACTCCATCGCCATGCCGATCCTCATGGCCATCGTCGGCGTGTGGCTGGAGCACACCTGGATCCGCCCCGACCGGAAGAAGCGCATCTTCCTGGTCGAGGAGGCCTGGCACATCATCAACAGCCCCTTCGTGGCGCAGCTGTTCCAGCGGCTGCTGAAGTTCGGGCGCCGGCTGGGTCTGTCGTTCGTGGCGGTGGTGCACCACCTGTCGGACGTCGTGGACGGGGCGGCGGCGCGGGAGGCCGCGGCCATCCTGAAGATGGCGTCGACACGGACGATCTACGCCCAGAAGGCCGACGAGGCCCGGGCGACCGGCCGGGTGCTCGGCCTGCCCCGGTGGGCGGTGGAGATCATCCCGTCGCTCACGCCCGGCATCGCGGTGTGGGACGTCAACGGCAATGTGCAGGTGGTCAAGCACCTGATCACCGAGACCGAACGCCCCCTGGTCTTCACCGACCGCGCGATGACCGAGTCCTCCGCCGACTTCAACGACGACGCCCTGCGCGCCGCCGAACTGGAGGCGGAGGAGCGGGCGGCGGCCTTCATGGAGCAGCACATCGGCGACTCGTCCGAATCGACGGTGGCGTAGGCGCGGCGGGAGCGACGCATGAGACCGGACGACCGCCGTGACCAGCGGCCGGGACAGCAGGGCGGCATTCCCGACGGCCTGCTGATCGGCATACTCGCGTTCCTCCTCGGCATGACCCTGCTGGTGTGGACGGCGACGGGCCTCGCCGGCCTGTTCTCCCACGGCTCCTGGCCCGCCGGCATCACCTTCGCCGGCACCCCCCTGGCCATGCGCCACCTGATCGGCCGCCCCCACGACATCGCCGGCGCCTGGCCGGACGCCCCCGCGGCGGAACTCTCCGGGTACGGACTGTTCTGGGGGCTGTTCATCGGCCAGCTGATGGTGCTCGTCGTCCTGGCGGTGTTCGTCATGGGCACGGTGGCCCGCTGGAAGGCGGTACGGCTCCAGCGACGGGCCGCACAGTCACCGGCGGGGCACGCGCCGCCCCCGCCCGCCACGACGCAGACCCCGCCGCCCTCCCAGACGCAACCGGCCTGGACACCGCCCCCGGCAGCACAGGCACCCCCGGAACCGGAACCGGCACCGGTCGCACCCCGCCACGAGGTGCCGACCCCGAGGACCGCCCCGGAACCCGCACCGGCCGCCGAACCCCAGGCGCAGCCGGCGACGGAACAGGCGCCCTCGGCCTCCCCCCTGGGCGGCAGCCGCGGCGGACGGGAAAAAATCCTGCTGGGCACCAGGGAGAGCCGCCGCTCCACCGCGACGCAGGCCGTGAGCGACGCGGACGGCCCCGCCCTCGTCGTCACGTCGAACCCCGCCCTGTGGCAGGACACCAAGGACGCCCGCTCCAAACTGGGCCCCGTCCTGCTCTACGACCCCGCCCACCTCTGCGACACCCCGGCCCGCCTCCACTGGTCCCCCACCGCGGGCTGCGAGGACAAACCGACGGCCGTCGCCCGGGCCACCGCGCTCCTCACCCCCGTACGGCCCACCGCCCGCCTCGACCAGGCCGTCAGCGACACCGCCACCACGCTCCTGCGCAGCTACCTCCACGCCGCCGCCATCGACGGCCGCACCATCCGCCACGTCCACCGCTGGTCCCAGGGCAGCCAGATCCAGGACGCCGTACGCATCCTCCGCACCAACCCCAAGGCCGCCCCCGGCGCCGCGGGCGAACTCGAAGCAGCCCTCACCGCCCACCCCGAACGCCGGGACATGGCTCAGCAGCTGACCACCCGTGCCCTGGCCGCCCTCTCCGTGGTCAATATCCGGGAGGCGTGCACTCCCAACCGAACTGATGCCCTCACCTTGGATTCCTTCGTCCACGAACAGGGCACCCTTTACGTGGTGGGGGAATCCATCGAGGACCCCCGGACGAGCCCCGGCGCCATGCCGCTGCTGACGGCGCTCGTCTCCAGCGTGGTCGAGCGCGGCCGGCGCATGGCCGAACGGTCATCCTCCGGTCGGCTCGACCCACCACTGACGCTCGTCCTGGACGACGTCGCCGCCGTGGCTCCGCTTCCCCAGCTCCCGGAGCTGCTGGCCACCGGGGCGGACCGGGGAATGCCGGCCCTGGCCCTGCTCCGGTCCCGCGAACAGGGCCGCGCCCGCTGGCCGCACGACGAGCTGCCGGTGTAGCCGGGGCGAGGACGCGAGGTGGGGGACGAGGGGTCAGCGTTCGACGACGAACTCCAGCTCCATCTCCTCCGGCTTGCCCGCCAGCGGCACGGTCCGTCCGCTCGGCGCGAACCCCGCCTTGAGATAGAAGCCCTGGGCCCGTCCGTTGTCCTCGTGCGCGATCAGCCGCACCCGCTCCGCCCCGGCGGCCCACGCCCACTCCAGCCCGGCGTCGAACAGCGCCTTGGTCAGTCCGCTCCCCCGCCACTCGGGCCGCACGAACACGCCGACGACGTGTCCCTGCTTCCGGTCCACGGGAAAACCGGCCCAGTCCGTCGTCCCGGCCTCCTCCATCAGCACCGTCAGCGTGCCGAGCCACTGCCCGCCCGGCCCCTCCGCGACGATCTGCCGGGCCCCGGACGCGCCCTCGGCGGCCCCGGCCGCCCGCTCCTGCCAGTAGGCGTCGGACCGGCCCACGGCGTCGTCGTAGGTCTCGAGGAAGGCCAGGTGCGCGATCGGGTCCCGCAGCGCGCGCAGCCGCAGCTCCTTCACGGCGGGCCACTCGTCGGCACGTATGGACCGGATCACGTAGTCACCGGGTACGGAGGCACTCATGCGGGCCACCGTAGTACCCCGGTACTACGCCCCTCATCTCATATACGGCTCCGGGACGGACGTCCGCCGCCCCGGCACGCCCGAAGATGGTCGGATGGAGCCCGTGGTGGAAGAGCGAGCGGCCGAGCCCCTCACCGAGTACGTACAGCGCGTCAACCGGCGGGTCCGTGCCTTCGACCGGCGCCGGCCACTCGTGTGGGACTTCCACTTCACCGCCTTCTGGGTCACGGCCGCCCTGATCGATTACGCCGGCGGCGGCTGGCGCAGCGTCGCCCATGACCCCGGCGTCCCCGGCGGACTCGTCCTCGCCATGAGCCTCGGCCTCTCCGTCCCTCTGCTCTGGCGCCGCAGCCACCCCCGCGCCGCCCTCCTCGCCATGGCGCCGGTCGCCGTGGCGAACGTCTGGACGGGCGCCGCCCTCCAGGTCTCCCTGCTCCAACTGGTCCTCTTCTTCCACATCACCCTGCGCCTGCCCCTGCGCAACCTGTGGTGGGCGACTGCGCTGATGACGGTCCCGACGTGCGTCACGCTGGCCCGCTACGGAGAGGAGGTGGGCCCGTGGAACCAGCAGATCGGCTCGCAGGTGCTGTCCATGGGGATCGTGGCCCTCATCGCCATCACGGTCCGCACCCGCCGCAATTACACCGAGGTCCTGGAGGACCGCGCCCGTCGCCTGGAGATCGAACGCGACCAGCAGGCCCAGCTCGCCGCCGCCGCGGAACGGGCCCGCATAGCCCGCGAGATGCACGACATCATCGGCCACAACCTCTCCGTCATCACGGGCCTCGCCGACGGCGGCCGGTACGCCGCCGCCAAGTCCCCGGAACGCGCCGCCCAGGCCCTCGACGCCATCGGCACGACCAGCCGCCAGGCCCTGGGTGAACTGCGGCGCCTGCTCGACGTCCTGCGCGACGAGGAGAGGGAGCAGGCCGAACTCGCCCCGCAGCCGGCCCTCACCGACCTCGACCGGCTCGTCGACGGCGTCCGCAAGGCCGGTCTGCCCGTCCGTACGGCCATCAGGGGCGACGCAGCACTCCCCCCGGGCCGTCAGCTCGCGCTCTACCGCGTCATCCAGGAAGCCCTCACCAACACCCTCAAGCACGCGGGCCCCGACGCCACCGCCCAGATCGACCTCTCCTACGAGGCCGGTGGCGCCGTCACGCTCACCGTCACCGACACCGGCCGGGGCGGTCCGGCCCCCGCGCTCTCCGACGGCCGGGGCCTGCCGGGCATGCGGGAGCGAACATTCTTGTACGGCGGCACACTTGAGGCCGGCCCGCGCCCACGGCCCGACCGGGGCTGGCGCGTCCATCTGTATCTACCGGAGGAACCCGCGCAGTGACCACCGTCCTCATCGCCGACGACCAGCCCCTGCAGCGTTTCGGCTTCCGGATGCTCCTGGAGAGCCAGGACGACATGACGGTGGTGGGCGAGGCCGCGAACGGCGCCGAGGCCGTCCGCATGACGGCCGAACTCCACCCCGACGTCGTCCTCATGGACGTCCGCATGCCCGGCCTGGACGGCATCGAGGCCACCCGCCGCATCATCGCCGCCGGCCACCGCAGCCGGGTCCTCATCCTCACCACTTTCGACCTGGACGAGTACGCCTACGCCGGCCTGCGCGCCGGTGCCTCCGGTTTCCTGGTGAAGGACGCCCAGCCGGAGGAGCTCCTCTCCGGGATCCGCGCGGTGGCCACGGGAGACGCGGTGGTGGCCCCGAGCCTGACCCGCCGTCTCCTCGACGCGTACGTCCACCATCTCCCGGCCGGCTCTGCGGCCGACGAACCCTCCGACGGCTCCCCGGACTCGCGTCTGGCCTCGCTCACGGACCGCGAGCGCGAGATCCTCACGGTCATGGGCCAGGGCTGGACCAACACGGAGATAGCGCAGCGCCTTCATCTCGCCGAGTCGACAGTGAAGACGCATGTGGGCCGCATCCTGGCCAAGACGGGCTCCCGGGACCGCGTCCAGGCGGTCATCCTGGCGTACGACACGAAGCTGGTGAAGCCGTCCTGAAAAAGGACCTGAAACGCAGAAAACCCCGCACCGTAAGGTGCGGGGTCTTCCCAAAAATTGTTCGGCGGCGTCCTACTCTCCCACAGGGTCCCCCCTGCAGTACCATCGGCGCTGAAAGGCTTAGCTTCCGGGTTCGGAATGTAACCGGGCGTTTCCCTAACGCTATGACCACCGAAACACTATGAAACTGTCAACCGCACCATGTGTGGCACATGGGGTTGTTCGTGGTTTCAGAACCAACACAGTGGACGCGAGCAACTGAGGACAAGCCCTCGGCCTATTAGTACCGGTCACCTCCACACCTCACGGTGCTTCCAGATCCGGCCTATCAAC